>DASXZL010000023.1:0-406515 GCA_036501935.1 Polyangiaceae bacterium
ACGACTCGGCACCCGCTGTGGCAGGCGCTCCTGCTGCAGGCGTTCCGGCCGACCCTTTTCGCGCTTCGCCGGCGCCAGTACGGGCCGGAAGAGGACCGGGACGCGCGCCTCCTCGTGGCCTTCCTCCAGGTGGTCGCGCGCACGCCTCGCACCGGCCATGCCCTGTTCCTGACGATCGGGCGCGCCACCGCGCGGGCGGTCTTCCAGGCGGTCCACGCGGAGCTGGGCGAGACGGAGGGGGAACCGCTCGACGAGACGATGCCGGACATCGCGGGGAACGAAGATCCCGAACCGTTCCAGAAATGCCTCGCGCACGAGGTGGCCGAGCGCATCGCGGCGCGGCCAGGCGGGGAAGATCTGGTGCGCGTGCTCGCGGGCGTCGAGACGGCGGTGGAACAGGCGCACCGGCTCGGGGCGGCGAGGACGGGTGTGCGCAAGCGCAAGGGGCGCGCGCTGGAGGAGCTGCGCGCGGAGCTGAGGCCGCCGTCGGAGCCGGCGGACGATGAGTGATCTCGGCCTGACGCTGTGCCGCCTGCGACGGAGCCCGGAGTTCAGCGGGCTGCCGCGCGGGAGCTGGCTGCTCTTCGTGAGCATCGCGTGCCACTGGGAGCGCGATCCGCGGGCGTGGCCGAGCAAGGGGACCATCGCGCGCTTCAGCGGGTATTCGGCGCGGGCCGTTCGCGACGGGGTCGACGTCCTCGTGGAGCACGGCGTCCTCGTCGTCCGCCGCGAGCAGGACGACACGGGCGCCCAGCTGAGCTTCTACGGTCCCGGCCCGGCGACGCTGGGTCGGCTCGGAGTCCTTCGGCACGGCGACCCCGCGGAGAAAAACGCCGGGGGCTCACCCCATCCCCTGGAGAAAAGGGGCGGGGGTACCGCCTCGTTTCCCGCGGAAGGCGCACATCGCTCTCCTCTCTCGATGGACAAGAAGAAAGATCTTCTTCTTGTCGAGAGAGGGGACGCCGGCCTCGCGGAGGACGACCGCGCGATCGCGTGCGCCGCGCTCGCCGAGTACTTCGAGCGAGCCCACCCGGCATCGCCGGCGTCCCGGGCGTTCGACGGCGAGGCGGTGACGCTCGTGACCGCGTGCGCTGCGGCCATCGACGGGGACCGCGATACGAAGCTCCAGGCGATGCGTGACGCGATCGACGCCGCGTTCCGTACGTCGAAGCAGACGCCGCGCGTGCGGTACATCTGGGGGCGCATCGAGTACTTCCTGGCGCACGCCGGGCGAGGAAAGCGGGCACGCCTCGACGCCGCCGCGCCGGAGCCTGCCGCGGCGCTGGCGGCCGCCGCTGCGCTCCGTGCGCCGTGCAGCGGACGACCCGCGTCTTCCGATGCGCCTGTCGGTCCGAGGCCCGAGCAGATGAGCGCCGATCTGGATCGCCTCTTTGGCCCGAACTGGCGATCTCGCAGGTGATGTCGATTTCTCGTCACGTTTTCCTTCGCCGAGTGCCATTCCCCTTTCATAGACATCGACGCGCCAGACGCGCTTTGCATCGAGGAGGCCCTCATGGCCGATTCATCTCCGTACGCGTCCATTCATTCCGTCGATTCATCGTCCCACCCTCACCTTCCGCGGTTCGCGGGAGTCTCCCCGAGCGAGGCCGCCGACGCCGAGCTTCGGTGGTTCTTCAACGAGGCCGAGTCGGAGGCCGACGTGCCGTCCAATTACTGCATGCTGCTCGCCGGCGTCTCGCCCGGCGGCGTCGAAGAGTTCGAGCGGCGCGCCGAGGCCCTGCACGCCGCGAAGAAGATCGAGACCCGCCTCCGGACGCTGACGAGAACGTCGGTCCTGCTGCTCCAGGGCATCTACACCGAGCGCGCTCGCCCGCACGCGGTCACGGAGGCGCTCCCCCACGGCCTCGCCGGCGCGGCCGAGGCCTCGGCGCAGGTCTGCGTGGAACATCTGCGCGCCCTCGCGCGAGGGGAGACGTTCGCGCGGACCGTGGCCGTGTGGATCGAGGAGGTCGTGCGCAAGGGCCCGCCGCGGCTCCTCGCCGAGTGGCGCAAGGAGCTCGAGCGGACCGCGTCGCTCGCGGTGAGCGCCTACGAGCATGCGCGCGGGCGGGGGCCCAGCGTCGTGCCGGACGACCAGGGGGAAGAAGAGGAGGGCGGGCGATGAAGAGAGGCAACATGAAGACGCCCGCGACGACGCGCGGGGCAGCGACGGCCCCCGAGCTCGAAGTCCGCGCTCTTTACACGGTCTCCGAGCTGGCTCGGGTCGCCGGGATGCGCCCGTACAACCTGCTGCGCCTCCTTCGGCGCGCAAACGTCGTGTTCCTCCGGTCGGGGCGAGCATTCTACGTGCCGCTGTCGGAGATTCGCGAGAGGGTCCCGGCCTTGTGGCGGGGCCTCTGCGCCGCGGAGGAGGTGCGGAGGGCCGTGAGGGCCTCGGCCCCCTGAATGCAACACCGCGTGCACCGCGTGCAGCAGCTCACCAAGGGTGAGAGCACCGACGATGCGGCGCCGCGACGTTTCGCGGCCCGCGTCGGCGATTCCCGTTCTCGACACGAGGTATCCCATGACGGTCAATAAGACTCATCGTTCCGTGGCGTCGCTCAATCTGCCCACCCAGGTCCCCGCGCTCATCACGTATGCGCAGGGCATCGTGAAGGGGATGACCGGCAATCCCGCGTTCCCCGCGCCCACGCCGACGCTGGCGGTGGTGAGCGCGGCGATCACCGACCTGCAGACGGCCGAGACGGCGGCGCTCGGGCGGGCCAAGGGGGCGGTCGCGACGCGCAACGAGAAGCGGGCGGCCCTCGTCGGGCTGCTCCAGCTGCTCCGCGGCCAGGTCCAGGAGGCGGCCGACGCGAACCTCGAGAACGCCGCGTCGATCATCCAGGGCGCCGGCATCGCGGTGAGGAAGACGGCCGTGCGACCGGCGCGCGTCTTCGCGGCCAAGCCCGGCGCGGTCTCGGGCTCGGTGAAGCTCGTCACCGACTCCGCCGCCCGGCGCGCGTCGTACGAGTGGCAATCCAGCGCCGACGGGGGCAAGACGTGGGTCGCCCTGCCGAGCACCTTGCGGACGACGACGACCGTCACCGGGCTCACGCCCGGCGCGACGATGACCTTCCGCTACCGCGCCCTGACGACGGCCGGTGAGGGCGACTGGAGCCAGCCGACGTCGCTGCTCGTGCAGTAGCGGCACGTCCCGGCGCCGAGGGAGCGCGAGCGCTTCCTCGGCGTCGGACCTCCTTGATCACGTATCGGTGCGCCTTGCGGCCTGAGAAAGCCTCATGTCTTCGACGCGAGCACGTCCACCGGCTCGATCTTCGGCGGCTCGGCGAGCAGCTCCCCGGCCTTCGCCATGAGAGCCGCGGCGAGGCGCCCCGCGAGATGGGCCTGCCGCGCCGGATCGTCGGCGAACGCGTCGAAGATCCCGAAGGTCGAGGCGTCGAGACGCAGCGCGAACCAGAGGGGCGTGCGCGTCTCTTCCTGAACGATGGCGAGCCCGGCCTTCAGGAGTTGCTCGACCTCCGCCTCCTTGCCGCTCTTCGCTCGCAGCCGAACCAGCAGTCCTACCTTCACCATGGTCATTCCTTTCTCGGGCATCCCGATCAGAGCAATCCGGCGACTGACATTCCGCCATCCACGGGCACGACTTGGCCCGTCACGCCTCTGCCGTCGCGCGTCCGATCCCTTTGGTGCCGCCGGTCACGACGGCACGCTTGCAATCGAGCGACCAGCGGCTGCCCATGGCCATCTGCCTCCCCGCGCTCAGTTCCCGCCGAGATGCAGGCCGTCAATCGCGGCGAGCAACTGGGCCGTGCTCGGGCGTACCTTGAAGTCCGGGTCCGAGTGCGCCCATCGCACGATTCCGCCGCGGTCGACGACGAAGACGGCGGGGATCGCGATCTCGTGGTGCGGCTTGCCCGAGTAACTCTCGAGGTCGACGCCGAAGCTCTTCATCTTCGCGAGCTCGTCATCTCCCACGTTCTTGACGACGTGGAACGCCGCGATCACGGTCGCGTCGCTGTCGCTGAGGACGGGGAACGGGATGGCGTACGTCGCCTTCATCTTCGCCTCGGCTTCGGGCCTGTCGACGCTGACGGCGACGGGCGTGACGCCGCGCTTCTGGTAGTCGGGGTAAGCCGTGGTGAGCGAGTGGATCTCCGAGTTGCAGTAGGGACACCAGCCTCCCCGGTAGAAGACGAGCAGCAGGGGGCCCTTCGCGTAGAGCGACGAAAGCGCCACGTCGTTGCCGTCGAGGTCGCGCGCGTGCACGTCGGGGACCTTCTGCCCGACCGGGATGCCCGTGTTGGGCGCGAGCACGCCCACGCGATCCGCGGGCGGAGCGCTCAGAGCCTTCATCGTGGGAGCTGCTGCGGACGAAGCCGCGGTTGCGGACGACGTCGGCAACGCACCCGACGCCTTCGAGCAACCCGGGGCGACCGCCAGAAGGGCGCCGAGCGTCAGGCTGCCGACGAGGGTCGCCTTCACGATCGTGCTCCCCGCAAGGCCGCCAGGATCGCCGCCGGCTCCAGGCGGCGGGTGTAGTCGGGATCCACGTGCGCGAGCCGGACGACGCCGCTCGCATCGAGCACGAAGGTGCCCGGCATCGGGAGCTCCCAGGAGTCGTCCCCGTTGAACTTCGGAGTCGGGTTTCCGAACTGGGTCTGCAGCGTCCTCATGGCGTCACTGAGGGCGAAGACGAGGCCGTACTCGCGGGCGACGGTGTTGTGGGCGTCGGTCAGCACCGGGAAGGAGAGCTGCTTCTTCTCGACGTCGACGACGGCACGGTCGGGGGTCTGCGGAGAGACGGCGACGAGCTCCGCACCGAGCCTCCGGATCTCGGGGAGCGCGCCCTCGTAGGCGCGAAGCTGCAGGTCGCAGAACGGGCACCAGCCACCGCGATAGAAGGTGACGACGACGGGGCCCTTCGCGAGCAGCGAGGAGAGGGTCACCGCGCCGCCGCGTGCGTCCGGCAGCGTGAAGTCGGGAGCTTTCGCGCCGAGCTGGAGCGCTCGCTTCGCGATCCCCGACTCGGCGAGCTTCCTCAGCTCCGTCCCGAGAGTGGCGATCACGTCCGGCGGCGCGTGCTTGGCCATGCCCGACGTGAACTCCGCGATGCGATCCCGCAATGCCGTGGCGCTGATGTCGTCGTTCATGACTGCCTCCGCTGCGGTCGTTTCGAGACCGTTTCGTCCAGCCACCGCTCGACTCGACGAAGTTGCTGCGCGAGGAGCTCGCGCGAACGCATGGTGTGCGCGACGAGCACCGTCCCCTGGATGGCCGCCACGAGCTCGGTCGCGAGCGCGCGGGCCTCTCGCCGGTCGCGCCCGAGAGCGCGAAACTGCTCCTCGGCCCAGTCGATGTAGACGGAGAGGAGGCGGGCCGCAGCCTTGGCGAGCGGCGCGTCCGGGCCGAGCTTCTCGAGCTCCTGGCACAGGCTGCCGTGGGGACATCCGAACTGAATCACGCCGTCGGACGAGTCGAGCGGAGCACGAACGAGGGCGCGGAGCCGCAGCCGGGCGTCGCGATTGGCCTCCGTCCACCCGGCGAATCGCTCCCTCAGAGCGGCCTCGTGGGAGGCGATGACGGCCTCGGCCAGCGCCTCCTTCGTCTTGAAGTAGTAGTAGACGTTGCCGAGCGGGACGTTCGCCGCGCCGGCGACGTCGGCCAGCGTCGTGCGCTGGAAGCCTTGCTCATGGAGCAAGCGCGTCGCGGCTCTCAGCAGCTCGGCACGCTTCTCGGTGGCGGCGTAGGGCTCGGGCATGCGCGTGTGAGTTGGTTAACTAAGTTGAGCCCCGCCGTCCGTCAAGGCCCCCCGTCCTTGCTGCTGCCGACTCGTGGCGAGACCGTTCCGTGCTCGCGAGCCAGAGGGCCAGCGGCATGAAGCATGCGACCAGCGCGGACGTCCCGAGGTAGGGCGCGGCGGCGTTGCCCGCGAGCAGAACGGTGCCGACGAGCGGCCCGAGGACGCCTCCGACGTCGCCGCAGAGCTGCAAAAGCCCGACGCCCGTGCCTCGTTGCTCGCGCGGAACGATGCCTCCCATCAGCACGAGCAGCGAGGGACCGAGCCCTGCCCCGCCGATGCCCACGAGCGTGAGACCCACGGCGAGGCCCGTGACCCGGCCGGACAGACCGACCACCGCGAGACCGGCGGCCAGGAAGGCCATCGCAGCCGCCGCGACGCGTGCGTGCGCTCGCCATCGATCGCCGATGCGCCCCGCCAGGGGGGTCAACGCCGCGTCGATGACGATCATCCACGCCATGAGCAGGCCCGAGGTCCCTTGCTCGTTGCGCGAGAGCACCGAAACGTGGCGACCATGGACGAGGAGCGCGAGCGTGGTGAGGATCATCCCGCCGACGCCGAAGTTGAGCACGAGGTTCAGCGCGCCGAGGGCGAGGAGGCGCCGGTCGCGCATCCCGCGCAGCGTGTCGAGCAGCGGAGGCCGCCGGCCGAGAGGCGCGCGAAGATCGGGCACGGTGAAGTGCGCCGCGATGAGCGCGAGTACGACGGCGGCGGCCGCGATTCCGAACGTGGCCGCGTCCCCTACGGCGTCCGAGAGCAGGCCCCCGGCGGCCAGCCCGATCGGAATTCCCAGCACCATCGCCGCTCGAACCGTCCCGGCGGAGCGCCCGCTGTGCGACGCACCTCCGGCGTGGAGCGCCAGCGCCTGCGCGGAGATGAAGACGCATGCCGAGCCGACGCCGTGGAGCAGTCGTCCCCCGAGAAAGAAGGGCCCGACGCGATGGGAGACGACGCCGAGCGCGTAGAGCCCGAGCACCACGACCTGCACCACGAGCCCGAAGAGCAGGGTGCGGCGGCCCCCGAGGCGGTCGGCGAGGACGCCCACGAAGGGGCCGGAGACCACGCGCACGGCGCGGTTGGCCGCCAGGATCGCCCCGATGAAGGGGAGCGACAGGCCGAGGCGCAGGCCCGCGATCGGCAAGATCGGAAAGGCGATTCCGCCCGCGATCCCCGCCAGCAAGGTGCCCGGCGCGAGCGCGAGCGCGAGCGAAACCGCCGAGCGTCCGGGCTCGCCCGGCGCGCCGTTTTCGGGTCCTCGCGGCGCGGCGTGGCTTGGAGCGGTCACGAGGCGACGACCCGCCGCAGGAGACCGACCGCCTCGAGGAGCGTGCGCTGCTCGTCTCCGTCGAGCTTCTCGGCGATGGCCCGCGCGAGCCAGGCCTGCCTCGCGGTCCTTCCTTCCAGGATCACGCGCTTGCCCTTCTCGGTGACGGACACCGTGCGACACCGCGCGTCCGCCGGGTCCGCCTTGCGGACGACGAAGCCCCCTTCTTCCAGGGCGGCGAGCGTCACGCCCATCGACTGCGGCTTCACGAGCTCGGCCCTCGCCAGGTCGGCCGTCGTCGACGGGCCGAGCTGCATCAAGCGTTTGAGCACCAGGTGCTCCGAGTGGCTCAGCTCTGCGGAGGGCGTCTCCGCGCGAAGCCGGCGAACGAGCGCCCCGACGACCTGGCTCAGCTCGTCGGCCGCGGACTCTGCCCGCTTCGGGACGTCTCGCGACATGAAAAGCAGCATGTCTGCTGGAAGTCCAACTTGCAAGTTTAACTTCCTATCTGGGCGAGACCTGCGCGGGTGACGTCCAGGCGGCACTCTGGAGCAGGCTCGCCGCCGCATCCGCCGACGAGGGCCGGCCGCCGAGGTCCCAGGCATGGCGGCGAAGCATCCCGAAGAGATCGAGATGGCCCTCGCGGGCGTGGCCGAGCTCGACGGCGCCCACCCTCGTCGCGCGTAGCTGTCGAACGAGATGCTCCCGGACAGCCGCGGGGACGCAGGTTCCGGCGACCATCACGTCGGAGGGGACCGGTCCGATGGTGGCCAGGACACGAGCAGCGGTGCGGTCGAAGATGGACCGCATCGCTCGCGAGTGGGTGGCGACGACGTCGACGTCCCCGCGAACGAGCGCGTCGGCGGAGGCCGCGTGGGAGCCGCAGAAGCGCTGCGCTCCGAAGAGCGTGTCGGGCGCGATGCCGAACGACTCCAGATAGAGTCGTGGCAGGTCGTAGCCGGTGATGCTGAAGCGCGAGACCCAGCCGATTCGTCGGCCACGGAGGTCCACCAGGCCGCTGACGCCGCGACGTCCGACGAGGACGGCGCTCCGGAGCCCCGCGCCGGCGTAGCCGACGGTCAGGAGCGGCATGGCGAGATGCATTCGTTCGAGGACGAACGCGACGTACGAGGGCGCCCAGGCGACGACCTCCGGCGAGCGCTCGAGGATCTGAGGCAGAAGTGATGCAGACGAGAGCGGAGCGACGGTCAGCGTCAGACCGGTCTGGTGCTCTACGGTGGCGACGACGCGAGGGACATCGACGGCCGCAATGACCGACGCGGGAACCAGCAGCGTGGTGGGCTTCATGGGGACCATTGCGTTCCCACCTGCGAAGGTCCGGCTGGCGACGCCCGTGAAAACTGTGTGCGTCCGAGGTCGAAAGACGTTCGGGTCGACGGTGAGAACGGCGCGTCGAGCGCGAAAGGCGCGACGGGCTCGCCGAGACCGTTCCGATGGAGCGGTACGTGTCCCTCCGGCTCGTAACAAACCGTTCAGTAGTTCCGACCGAAACGCTTTCGCCGGGCGCCGTTGGTGTGACGGATCCGTGTCGTCTCGGGTTGATCGTTGCGGAAAGTGGCCGTATTCGTTGCCGCCACAACGTCGCGCGGAGGTCTCGGAAATGGCACACGGTCGTCACGTAAAGGTTCTCGGGCGC
This sequence comes from Polyangiaceae bacterium, assembly GCA_036501935.1. Taxonomy (GTDB): domain Bacteria; phylum Myxococcota_A; class Polyangia; order Polyangiales; family Polyangiaceae; genus Palsa-1150. Next base: position 8,683 of record DASXZL010000023.1, read on the forward strand.
GGGTCGCCCGAGCTGCTCGGCCACGCCAAGACCGTGGAGTCGACGCTCTGTGAGCTCGTGCAGCTGCTCGGCATGCGCCTGCTCGGCGAGCCGCACCTTTACGAGGTGGAGACCGAGATCGCCAAGCTCGGCGTCGAGCCCTTCGAGGACGAGGGTGGGGTGACGGGCGTCTGCGTGCTCTCGACCTCGCACTGCGCGATCCACACCTGGCCGCTGCGACCCTTCTTCGTGATGGACGTCTACTCGTGCCGGGACTTCGACCCGGCGCAGGTGGAGGGCCATCTGACCCAGAAGCTCGGCGCGTACGACGTTCAGATCACCGACCTCTCGTTCGCGCTCGACTACGAGCTCTCGAAGCCGCGCAGCACGCCTCGACTCCCGAAGCGCAGCGGGAGCGACGGCCTGCGCGGCTGGGCCAAGCGCGCCGTCTAATTCAGGCGACGTACGATCGCGGGGGCGGCCCGGCTGGCCGCGAAGTACGTGAAGGCATGGAGACCAGCGGGCGCTGTGGGGGGGGAGTGACGCGCGTGTCCAGGAGCGGAACACTGCTGGTCGCGATCCTGGGCTCGAGCATGGCGTTCCTCGACGGCACGGTCGTCACCGTCGCGCTGCCCGTGATGCAGCGCCAGCTCGCGATGAGCGTCAGTGTCGCGCAGTGGGTCGTGGAGGCGTACGCGCTGATGCTCGCGTCGCTCGTGCTGGTCGGAGGCGCGCTGGGGGATCGGCTCGGGCGCAGGAGCGTCTACCTCGCGGGCATCGTGCTGTTCGCGGCGGCGTCGGCTGGCTGCGGGCTCGCGCCCGGGCCGGTGGTCCTCATCGTCGCGCGGGCGGTGCAGGGAGTCGGCGCGGCGCTCCTCGTGCCGGGGAGTCTGGCGCTCATAAGCGCCGCGTACCCGGAGAAGCTGCGCGGCTCCGCCATCGGCACGTGGTCCGCGTCCAGCGCGATCACGGGCGCCATCGGGCCGGTCGCGGGAGGGTGGGTCGTGGGTCACGCCTCGTGGCGCTGGCTGTTCTTCTTCAACGTGCCCGTCGCCCTGGCCGTCGTCGTGCTCGCCCGCCGGAACGTGGCCGAGTCGCGCGACGACGAGGCGCCCCGGTCGATGGACTGGGTCGGAGCTTCTCTCGTGACGGCGGGTCTCGGGCTCGTCGTGTACGCGCTGATCGAGTCCTCCGGCAGCCCGGCAGAAGGGCGAACGCTCTTGCTCCTCGGGCTCGGCCTGGCGACGCTCGTCGTCTTCGTCGTCGTCGAGGCGCGCCGGGTCGAGCCCATGGTGCGGCTCTCGCTCTTCCGATCGCGGACGTTCTCGGGGACGAACCTGCTCACGCTGTTTCTCTACGCGGCGCTCGGTGGCGCGTTCTTCTTTCTCCCGTTCGACCTCATCCAGGTCGAGGGGTATTCACCGGCCGGCGCCGGCGCGGCGCTCTTGCCTTTCGTGCTCCTCGTGTCGGTGATGAGCCGCGGAGCCGGCGGCCTCGCCGCGCGAGTGGGCGCGCGGCCCCTGCTCGTCGTGGGCGCCCTCGCGTCCGCGGCGGGGTTCGCGCTGCTCGCGCGACCGACGACGGGAGGGTCGTACTGGAGCACGTTCTTCCCGGGGATGGTCGTCCTCGGGCTGGGCATGGGCCTCGCCGTGGCGCCGCTGACCACCGCGGTGATGGGCTCCGTGGACGTCCGGCATGCGGGGGTCGCTTCCGGCATCAACAACGCCGTCGCGCGGGCGGCCGGGCTACTCGCCATCGCCGCGCTCGGGGCGATCATGACGTCACGCTTCGGGGCTGCTCTGGACGAGCGGCTCTCGGGCATGTCCTTGCCGCCGTCGGTGGCAGAAATCGTCGCGGTGGAGCGCGGCAAGCTCGCGGGCGCGGATCTCTCCGCGCCGATGGACCCGGGGCTACGGGCCGTGCTGCGTGAGGCCTTCGTCGAAGCCTACGTGGGCGCCGTGCGCACCGTGCTCCTGGCCTGCGCCGGCCTCGCGGTGCTCGGGGCGGTCTTCGCGGGCTTGCTGGTGGACGCGAAGCGGAGGGCGCCCCCTACGGCAGGTACGTCAGACAAATGCCTCCGCTCATCGTGAAGTCGCCGCAGTGCACCTGCGGCGCGGACGCGTCCGAGCCGAAGCCGACGGTCTTTCCGTCTTCCGTCTTCGACGCACCCGGCGCGCAGCCGCAGCCGGGGAAGTGGGCGACCCAGGCGCTCTCGCACGCGCCGAACGCCGCGGCCGATGCGGTGTTGATGCCGACGTAGAGTATCGAGCCGCAGCAGTCCGTCTGCTCCTCTCGAAGGGTGCAGTCGGTGTCCGCCTGGCAGGTCTCGAGCGAGTCGTCGACCTGCCCCGAAGCGCTCATGCACGCGAGGTAGCCGGCGTCCCCGGCGGAGACGTCGGGGACGGCCGAGTCGCCCAGATCGTCGCCGGGAGCGCTGTCTCCTCGAGCGTCGACCGCACCCGAGTCGCCCGACAGCTCGCTCGTGCTCCCGCCGCAGGCCGCCAACGAAGTCCCCACGATCAGTGTCCACCGCGACAGCGCCATTCTGGCCTCCGAGCCTCGCCTCGCCGTGCACGGCGCGTGCTCGCGCGTTTGTCCGCCAAGAGCGGCGTGTCGCGCCGTGCTGGCCGCCCGGTGGGACTGACGTCCGGAGCGGGTGTGGCCAGGACTGGCACAGGCCGAGGTTCGGATTGCCCGAGGTTCTTGCCTGGTATCGCGGGTGCAAAGGCCCGCGGCATGCCGACTGTGGACCGGATGTTTCGCGTCATCGTCGCGGGCGGAATCGCGCTCTCGGCGACCACGCCGGGGCTCATCGTGGGGTGCGGGGGCTCGGTTTCCACGGGACCCACGGATGCCGGCCGGGGGGCCGACTCGTTCCCGTCGGAGGGTCCGGCTCTGCCGGATGCGTTTCCCAACGAGACGGCGCAGCAGCTCGACGCCTTCCCCTCGGAGGGTCCGGCTCTGCCGGATGCGTTTCCCAACGAGACGGCGCAGCAGCTCGACGCGTTTCCCCAGGAGGGCCCAAACCTCGAGGCCGGCTTCTTCGACACGAGTCCGTCCGATGCGGGCGACGCCGCGGCCCAACCGGATGGCTTCCCTCAGGAGACGGGCTTCCCTCAGGAGACGGCGTCGCCGTGAGCGACGTCGGCGCATTCGAATCGACCGGCGGAGGCGCGCGGCGTGCGCTCGCGTGGGAGAACCTCGACGCCGAGACGCTCGGGGACGAGGGACGGCGTACCGTCGGCGCGACGTGGCTCGGGCGCATGAAGCAGGAGCACCTCGCCGTGGGCGCGTTCGCGCTCCTCGCGCGCGAGCTCGCCGAGGAGGGGTGCGAGCCCGTGGTGCTCTCGCTCGTCACGCGCGCGTCGTGCGACGAGGTGAGGCACGCGGAGATCTGCCGCCGCTTCGCCGTCGAGCTCCTGGGACCGGGCGCCGTGCCGGCGAGCTTTCGCGGTCTCCCGAAGGTGCCGATGCACGCGCGGGCGACACGGGCCGACCGCGTGCTCTTTCACGTCGTCGAGATGTGCTGCATGAGCGAGACGCTGACGGGCGTCTACTTCACCGAGATGCTCGCGCGGACGAAGGACGTCGTGGCGCGCGAGGCCATCGAGTCGCTGCTCGAGGACGAGATCGACCACGGGCGCGTCGGCTGGGCGTACCTGGCCCAGCGATCGCGCGGCGGGCCGATCGACGGATTGGGCGAAGCGCTGCCCGCGATGCTGGAGCGCACGTTCCAGGGCGTGCTCGGGCCGTCGCCGGAGGCGCAGGCGGCCGACGATCCGCGGCTCGAGGCGCTCGCCTACCTCGGCCCGCGTGCGGGCGCCGACGTGTACCGGAGATCGCTCCGTGAGGTGATCCTCCCCGGCTTCGAGGAGCTCGGCGTCGACCTTCGAGCGTCCCGCGCGATGCTGCGCGAGCGCGGCTGGATGTGAGCCGGGACGTCCCGCTCGCGCACCGCTTCAAAACACCATCCTCATCTTCAGCTTGTCTCCGGCGACACCGCCATGGCCCGCCCGATCCCTCGCGAGGCGCCGGTGATGAAGACGACGCGCCCGCGCTGGTCGGCGCGCTGGATCGCGGGATACGTGTCGTGGTGACGCGGAGCGACAAAGTTCATGTCCGAGCGTTCTAGATGACCGAGCGCGATTGTCGATCAAACGCCACCCGGTGCAGCGCGTTGTCGATCAAACGCCACCCGGTGCAGCGCGATTGTCGATCAAACGCCACCCGTTGCCGCGCGATTGTCGATCAAACGCCACCCGTTGCCGCGCCAGCGGCATCAGCACCGCGAGCGTGAGCGAGCGGTGAGCGACCAAGCTCGCGGCGCGGAGTGCCGTGTGCAAGCGGCGCGGCTCACCGCTCGCTCACGCTCGCGGTGCTGACGGCGGCTACGCCGCCCGTCCGAGATCCATCGAGAATCGCGCTCGCTGGCGCTCGTTGCTCCTCGTCGCTCGTGAGCCGGAGCACGTGGTGGGAAGGTCGTCGGTCGTCATTGGCGGAGCCTACAGAGGAACGGAGCGGCCATCACGTCACCGCCGGCGTCATGACCCACACGCGGAGGACCGGGCGCAGCCGATCGAGCAGCGAGGCAGGCAGGCCGAGGGACGCGAGCGACGCGAAGGACGGGGTCTCGTCGATCTGACTCGAGACGCGCGTGTCGAAGCCGATACCTCGAAAGAACGACACGAGGTCGTCGTGGTCCTCGAAGGCGGACGCGTCGAGCTGTCGCTGCGTGATCCCCGTGACGGCGGTGCGGAGCCGGAGCCGCTCGGGCGGCAGGTTCCGGAGCTCGGCGACGAACGTGAAGTCGGGAACGATCCAGCAGCCGCCGCGATGGTCTCCGAGCAGGGCGCGGATGTTCGTCGCCACGCGCTCGGTCTCGGCTCTCGTCAGGTAGCCCATGAGGCCCTCGCACAGGACGAGCAGCGGCTGGCGCGGATCGAGCCCGCGGGCCGCGACGCGGAGCTGCTCGACGTCGAGCGCGTCGGCGACGGTCACGCGGTGCCGGGGGCTCGGCGCGATGTCATGACACCGGCGGACCTCGTCGAGCAGCTCCTGCTTGGTGGCGATGACGCCCGGCAGGTCCGTCTCGACGTAGTGCAACGCGCCGCTCCGGGTGAGATCGAGGCCTCGCATCGAGTAGCCGCTCGCCAGCTCGAGGATCTGCGACGCGCCGGACTTGCGAATCAGCTCGCTGACGCTCTTGTAGCGGGCCTCGAACATCGGCGCGTAGGAAGTGAGCTGGTCGCGGTCGAGGCCGTAGTCCCGGGCGAGCGTCGCGTAGGCGTCCTCCGCGCCGATGAGGGCCGCGACTTCGGACGCGAAGGCGATGTCCGAGAACTGGCGGTAGTACGCGGAGAGCTTGGCCGTGATGCCGATCTTCTCGAGCTCGGCGACCACGGCGTCACCGTACTACGCGTCGACGCACAGGGTCCACGTGGACAGGGCCTTCGTGACGAGCGCGCGCAACGAGAAGAGACCCGCTTGAGGGCCCGAGGGCCGCGGTACCCATCGCTCCATGCTCGACATGCGCCAGGGCCTGGTCCGCGCCCCCGCCGGTCGCGGCCCTTACCGGACGTGAGCCGCGGCTGCACGGGCATCCCGCGGCGCCCATCCGGCGCTACCCTGCCCCCATGCGCAATCCGCTCGTCCTTCTCGCGTCCCTCGCGCTCGGGTGCAGCGCTTCCGCCCCGCCGTCTGCCGCGGGTCCCCCGCCTCCGGCCGCCGTCCCCGTTCTCGCCGCGGTCTCCCAGCCCGCGATCACCCCCGCGCAGCAGGCCGCTGCGGACGCACTCGTCGGCGAGACGCCGCCCGAATGGCAGACCGAGCGGTGGATGAACACGGCACCGCTCCGCCTCTCGGACCTGCGCGGCAAGGTGGTGCTCGTCCGCTGGTGGACGGCGGGCTGCCCCTTCTGCTCGGACACGGCGCCGGCCCTCCGACGCTTCGACCACGACTACGCCTCGCGCGGCCTCGTCGTCGTCGGCATGTACCACCACAAGGGCGACGAGCCGTTCGAGCCCCGCGTCTACGAGGCCACGGCCCGCCAGTACGGCTTCACCTTCCCCGTCGCGTTCGACCCGAGCTGGACGACGCTGAAGCGCTGGCTCCACGGCGCCGACACCGGCTTCACGAGCGTCTCGTTCCTGCTCGACCGCAAGGGCGTCATCCGCCACGTGCACCCCGGCGGCCAGTACGTCGAGGGCGACGCGGACCACGCGAAGATGAAGGCGACGATCGAGCAGCTGCTCGCCGAGCCTGCGCCCTAGCCCAGCGCGGCGACGTCGCGTTCGTACTCCTCGGCGCTGATGGCGCCGTTCTTCAGGTCCTCGCCGAGCTGCTGGAGCCGTCCGCCCTCACGCGCCGCGAGCGCGTCGAGCCCTCCCTTGTGCTCCGCATAGGCGGCCTTGCCCTCCTTCTCGGCGGCCGCGAAGTCCTTCTTCAGCGCGGCCGCGTCGGCCTTTCCGCCGTCGATGAAGTACCTGTCCATCACCTTGCCGAGCGCGATGGTGGCCGCGAACGACGTCACCGCGGCGAACGCGCTGCCCCAGCCGGGGACGAGCTTGACCACGTTGTTGACGGCCATGCGGGCTCCGGTGCCGAGGCCGAGGCCGTAGAGCAGGCCTTTGGCGGACTCCCGGTCGACCTGGTGGCCGTGGTACTGGCCGATGTCGCGCACCATCTTCACCTGCAGGGCGACGACGGCGAGGTCGGTCGCGATGGCGACGCCGGGGATGGGGAAGGCGCCGAGGAGAGCGCTGAGCAGCGAGTACTTGAGCACGTCCTCGCGGATCTCGCGCGCGCGGCTCGCGGCGTCGGCGACGGGCTGGATGTGGCTCGGCAGCACCGTGTCCTTCGTCTCGGCGAAGAGGCGCGCGACGAGATCGGTCTGCCGCTCGGGGAGATCCCACGCCTTCGCGAGCAAAACGAGCAGGTGCTTCTCCTCGGCGGTGCAGCGCCCGTCGGCGTTCGCCATTCCGTAGGCGCTGTCGTAGATCTCCGCGCGGGCGGCGGGGCTGGCGACGGCACGGAGGACGCGCTCGACGTCGACCGGCTCGGCGAGGAGATCGTCGACCGTCGTCCCGTCGGGGAGCTTCAACCCGTCGAGCGCCGCGGTCAGCGCGGCGCGCTCGTCGTCGTGGATCGTCCCGTCGGCCTTCGCGATGGCGACGAGGATGCGCAGGCCGGCGACGGCCTCGGCTTCGCTGATGGACATGGGCGATCTCCCTCCGAACGGACCGGTGGAGCCATGGTAGGCCCGACGCCCGGCCCGGGATCGTGAGGATTTCGTGATCTTGCGCGCCGCCGATCGTTCAGCAATCGTAGAACGCATGTCGGCGCTCGCCTCGCTGCACCTCGGGTCCGTCGGGCGCCGCGCTCTCACGTGGGTCGCATGGGTCGCATCGGTCGCGCTCCTCGCCGGCTGCTCCGCCGGAGGGCCGGGGGAGCCCCTCGGCACGGTGCAGCAGGCGGACACCTGCGCGGCCGGCACGACGCTCGAGGGCGTCGACGTCTCGGTCTACGACGGCACCGTCGACTGGGCGGCGGTCAAGGCGAGCGGGCGCGCCTTCGGGATCGCGAAGGCCACGGAGGGGGCGACCTTCGCGGACTCCGAGTTTGCCACCAACTGGCCCGCCATGAAGAGCGCCGGGATCGTCCGCTCGGCCTACCACTTCTTCCACTGCAGCTCCGATCCCGCGACGCAGGCGACCTTCTTCCTCGGCGTCGTGGGCGCGCTCGAGCCGGGCGACCTTCCGCCCTCGCTCGACTTCGAGGACACGACGACGTGCACCGCGTCGACCGGCATCGCGATGGCGATCCAGTGGCTCGACGCGGTCGCGTCGGCGACCGGCACGCTGCCCATCCTCTACACGTCCGTGAACGTGCTCAGCAACTTCCAGAACACGGCGAGCCTCGCGGGGCACGCGCAGCTCTGGGTCGCGAGCCGCGGCGTGACGTGCCCCGATCTGCCCGCGCCGTTCACGGCGTGGTCCTTCTGGCAATACAGCCTGACCGGCACGGCGCCCGGGCTGCCGAACAGCAACGGCATGGCCGACCTCGACCAGTTCAACGGCGACACGAGCGCCCTGCTCGGCCTCACGGTGGGCGGCTCGCCGGCCGACGCGGCCTCCGAGTCCGGCCCGCCGTCGTGCACGGCGGGCGGCGTCGCGGGCACGTGCATCGACACCGCCGTCTGCGCGACCATGCCCGGATACGTCTCGACGCCGGATTTGTGCCCCGGGCCTGCCAGCGAGCAGTGCTGCACGCCCACCGGCGACGCGCCCTCCGGCGGCGGCGGGGACGCAGGCCCATCGCCCCACGGCGACGGAGGCGGCGCGGCGGCGGATGCAGGCGAGACGGATGGCGCGGCCGATGCCGCTGCGGATCATGGCTCGAGTCCGGCGAGCGGGTCGTGCGGGTGCCGCACGGCGATCGGCGGTGACACGCCGTCGACGTCGATCCTACTCGTTGCGCTCGGGCTGGCGGGCTGCGCCGCGAGATCGCGGCGGCGGTCGTCGCCCGCTCAGGCCTTCAAAGCGTCACGTCGTCAATGAACCCCAGCTCCCCGCCTTGCCTCTTCCGGTTTGCGAGCAGCTGCCGAAGCCTCGCCGGCCGTGCGTAGTCGGGGTTGATCTGCCCGGCGAGCTCGGACACGAGCGAGAGGCCGGCATCGAGCTGGCCGCGGGCGGGCCTCATCGGGTCGTCCTCCCAGAGCCGCTCGCGGTACGCGAAGCGTCCGTCCCGCTTGAGCATCCAGAGGTACGTGGGCTGCCGTTCGGGCGCCCGAACGCATGGTGTTCGTCGGCCGAACGATTGCACGCCCTTGCGGCTCTGGGCGGACGCAGGATCTCCTCCGCGCACGGGGTGGATCGGCGCGGCCCCGCGCTGTTACCCTCTCCACGTGCTGGCCTCGACTACCGTGGGCCGCATCCTCTGCTCCCTCGCGGAGGCGTACGGGGTCTCGCTCGACGACGTGCTGGAGCGCCACGGCGTGGACCACCGCGTCCTCGCCGATCCGGACGCGGTCGTCCCCGGCCAGCTCGACATGGATCTCTTCGACGAGCTCGCGGCGCGCGCCCGCGAGCCGGCGCTCGGGATCCGGCTGGCGATGCTGCCGACGCCGCTCAACTTCGACCTCGTCGACTACGTGGGGCGCAACAGCCCGGATCTCGGGAGCGCTTGCCGCAACATGATCCGCTACCAGCGCCTGCTCTTCGACAGCGTCGCCATGGAGCTGCACGTCGAGGGGCAGGTCGCGCGAGTGGTGCACAACGGGTCGCCCGGGATGCGCTTCTCCCGCCATGCCACCGAGTACGCGCTCGGCACCCTGGTGGTGCGCGCGCGCGCGTTCTCGGGCATCGACTGGAATCCTCTGTCGGTCTCGCTGCGCGACCCGCCGCCCGCCGACGACAGCCCCTACCGGAAGCTCTTTCGCGCCGAGGTGTCGTTCGGGCAGCCGCGCGCCGAGGTGGTGGTGGACCGCGCCGTCCTGTCGTATCCGAACGTCGCGGCCGACCCCTCGCTCTATGCGATCCTCGAGCGTTGCGCCCGCGAGCGCGTCGCCAAGCTGGAGTCGTGCTCGGGCCTCCTCGACGAGGTGCGCCTCGAGATGTCCCGCCTTTTGCGCGGCGAGGTGCCGCTGGCCGCGCAGGTCGCGCGCCGGCTCGGCATGAGCGCGCGCAACCTGCACCGCCGCCTCCGCGACGAAGGCCGCACCTACCAGCAGCTCGTCGACGAGGTGCGGATGGCGATGGCCGACGCGTACCTGGCCGATCGCCGCATCAACGCCGTCGACGTCGGCTTTCTGCTGGGCTTCTCCGACGCGAGCGCGTTTTACCGCGCGTTCCGCCGCTGGACCGGAAAGACGCCGGCCGAGTACCGTCTCACCGCCGGCGCGCCCGGCGCCGCAGCGCGACCAGCGCCGCCAACCACGCCGCGAAGCTGACCATCGGCAGCGAGCTGGTGGCGGTCAACAGCGAGCAGCCGCAGCTGCCGCTCTTGCCGCCGCCGTTGTCTTGCGCGCCGCCGCCGCTGCTCGTGCTGCCGTCGCTGCCCGTGCTGCCGTCGCTGCCCGCCGCGTCGGCGCCGCCTTCGCCGGAGCTCGAGCACGCCGGCGCGCCGGGGAACGGCTGGTAGCCGTTGTCGCAGGCGACCTGCGCCATCGCCGTGACGCGCGCGTCCGCGGCCGACACCTCCAGCGCCGTCAGCATCGCGCTCACCAGCGCGCTCTTGGTCGCGGCGTCCCCCGCGCCGGGGCGCAGCGTCTGGCGCGCGGTGGCGAACGCCACCATCTCGTCGTACATCGCATCGAGCGCTGCCTCGGTCGTGCGATCGGCCGACGGGATGCCGGTGAAATCGACGCCGGTCTCCCAGACGTGAAAGAGGGAGTGATAGGTCTGCGCGCAGTACGGGGAGGCGGTCTCCGACTCGCTCCACGTGGACGACCCGCCGTCGGTCGGCCCCGCCATCGACGAGGTGTCGGTGCAGGCGTGGTGCGAGATGCGATCGGCGAGCACGTGGGCGTAGATGCCGAGGCGCGCGTCCGCGACCCGCGCCGCGCCGTTGCCGACGACGGTGTCGAAGTCGGTGGAGAGCACCACGGCGCCCCCGTCCGGCTCGTCGAGCACCTGCAGGCCGCTGTTGAAGGTGTACGAGTTGGTGCCGGGGAAGTCCCAGGTCCAGTCGATGAGCGCCGGCTGCCCCCCCTGCGTGAAACAGGTACTGCCGGTGGCATAGTCGCCATTCGCGCTCTCGACCGTCAGCCCCGCGGTGCAGATCGGCGGCGAAGTGCCGCCGCCGGCCATCGCCCAGCTTCGCACGTGCGTGAGGAAGTACTCGGTGGAGGCATCCTGCGTGCTCGGGTGCAGGCCGTCGACGCCCGCGGGCGCCGTCGCCGAGCCGCCGTTGTAGAGCGGGATGTAATGAAAGAGGGGGCCGCCGAGCGCGAAGCTCGTGCGCTTGAAGCCCTCCAGATCGGCCGTCTGATAGGTGCCGAGGGGCTGGCCTTGCATGTCGGTCGGTTCGAACTGGCCGTAGTCGGGCACCTCGCCGTAGGCCGAGATCCAGTTGGCGTCGTCGACGGAGAAGCCAGCCGCCTGCGCCAGCAGGTTCACGCTGTCGGCGTGGATCATGCTGCGCTTGGCGCCGATCTGGCTCGCGCCGACGGTCTGATCACCGACCAGCTCGAGGGAGGCCGCGGCGAGGCACGCCGCCGAGGTGGTGCCGAGAGGCTGGCAGGCCTGGGGAAGCGGCGCGCAGTTGAAGGGCGTCCCGCCGCCGCTGGGGAAGCAGACGTCCTCCACGAAGGCGAAGACCGTGGGGGCGTGCAGAAGCAGCGCCAGACCCGCCGCCGCGCCCGTAATCCTCGACGACGCATGGAACCACTTCATGACGGCGACCTCCTGGCTCGTACACACCCTGGGTTGGAAAGGAGCTATCAGGCGCGCGCGCCCGGAGGATTGACCGCAAGCGCAACGCGATTGTCGCCGCGCGCCAGGAGCCGGTCGCTCGTTCTTCCGAGCCTTCTTCCGCAGGCAAGGGGCAGGTGCGGCTAAGGACTCAGGGCCTCGCCCGAGCCGCCCTCGAGCCCGACGTGCAGCCTGCGAAGCGCCCCGGCGTCGGCGAGGCAATGGACGGCCGTCGCCGGCGGTTGAAAGTCGAGCATCGCCTCGAATACCGTGCGCGGCGAGCCGCCGTCGGCCGCCTTCCGGTAGGTGAAACTGGCCTCTCCCTGGTGGGAGGAGGAAGGAAGGGGCTTCAGCCGGAAGCGCCGCACCGTTGGGCTCACGAGGGAGACGTCGGCGCGGCGCGACAGCTTCTTCTCGGTCCATTCGCCCGTCGCCGATTGCCGGGGAGGGCCGGTGACGAGGAGCCATCCGTCCATGCTCAGGCTCCACGCCTCGCAGCTGGTCGGCTTTCCGTCGCCACCGCAGAAGCCCATGCGGAGCCCGTCGATGGCGGTGGAGAAGGCATCGTCGTGGACCTCGAGGTAGATCGCGCTGGCGGTCGCCAGCACACGCACTGATGCGGTGGGCGCCGCCGTGGCGGCATCTGCCTGGCCCTCGAGGACGGCGGCACAGTCGCCGAGGCCCGTGCTTCTCCATCCGTCTGGCTCGAGCGCGCCCAGCTCGGCGGCGTCGAGGATGGGAATGGCCGTCGGGCGGGCGTCCTTCCCCGCCGCGACGACGGCGGCTGCGGTGCAATCGGATCCATCGCACGCGGCGCGTGCGGCGCGTGTCGATCCCGTCTCGCTCGATGCGCTGTCGCCCGGCGCGTCTGGCGCCAGGGTGGGACGCGAGCAGCTGCTTGCGACGGCGGCCAGACACATGGCCACGAAAGCGAGGCCGCGACACCGCCACGGATCGACCATCACCCTTGCCTCACACGTCGGCTCGGTGCAGCCGCAGGGCATTGGCCACCACGGATACCGAGCTGAGACTCATGGCTGCGGCTGCGATGACTGGGCTCAAGAGAAGGCCAAAGAACGGGTAGAGGACCCCCGCGGCGATCGGCACGCCCGCCGAGTTGTAGGCGAACGCGAAGAAGAGGTTCTGCCGGATGTTCGCGATGGTCCGGCGACTCAGACGACGGGCTCGCACGATGCCGCGGAGGTCTCCCTTCACGAGAGTCACGTGCGCGCTCTCCATCGCGACGTCGGTCCCCGTGCCCATCGCGATGCCGACCTCTGCCTGCGCAAGAGCCGGCGCGTCGTTGATGCCGTCGCCAGCCATGGCGACGACGCGCCCTTCGGACTGGAGCCGACGCACCACGTCGGCCTTCTGATCCGGGAGCACCTCCGCGATCACCTCGTCGATGCCGAGACGGCGCGCCACGGCGTTCGCGGTCGCACGACTGTCGCCCGTGAGCATGACGACTCGCAGGCCCTCGTCCTGCAGGGCCCGAATCGCTTCGAGCGTCGTGGCCTTCACGGGATCCGCGACCCCGAGAATGCCCGCAAGAGCACCATCGACGGCGACGAACACGACCGTCTGCCCGTCTTTTCGGAGCGCCTCGCCTTCGTCGGCCAGCGCGTCGAGCTCGGCGCCGACTTCCGCCATGAGGAGCCGGCTCCCGACGGCGACGTCGTGGCCGTCGATGAAACCGCGCACGCCACGGCCGGGGACCGAGGCGAAGCGCGCCGGCTCGGTTGGCTCGACACCCCGCTCCTGGGCTCCGCGCACGATCGCCGTGGCAAGAGGGTGCTCGCTGGCTCGCTCGAGACCGGCAGCAAGACGAAGCATCGCCTTCTCCTCGAAGCCCGACGTCGCCTTCGCCGTGACGAGCTTGGGCTTGCCCTCCGTCAGCGTCCCCGTCTTGTCGACCACCAAGGTATCGACCTTGCGCAGCACCTCGATCGCCTCCGCGTTCCGGAACAGGACCCCGAAGGTCGCTCCTCGACCCATGGCGACCATGATCGACATCGGCGTCGCCAGACCCAGCGCGCACGGGCAGGCAATGATGAGAACGGCGACCGCCTGGATGACCGCGTGGGCCATGCGCGGGCTTGGGCCCACGAGAGCCCAGACGGCAAAGGTCACGATGGCGACGCCGATGACGCCAGGCACGAAGTACCCGGCAACCACGTCCGCCAGCTTCTGGATGGGCGCCCTGCTCCTTTGCGCCTCGGAGACCATGGCGACGATACGAGCCAGCAGCGTCTCACTTCCGACTTTCTCGGCACGCATCACGAGCGCACCGTTTCCGTTGATCGTCGCCCCGACCACAGGATCGCCTGGCACCTTCTCCACGGGGATGGGCTCGCCGGTGATCATCGACTCGTCCACCGCGCTCGTGCCTTCGACGACCACGCCATCGACGGGAACCTTCTCACCGGGGCGAACGCGCAGACGATCCCCCATCTGAACGGCGTCGAGCAGCACGTCCTCCTCGGTTCCGTCCGTCCGGAGCCTGCGGGCGGTCCTGGGAGCGAGCCCGAGGAGCTTGCGGATGGCGGCGCCGGTGTGACTTCGAGCGCGAAGCTCGAGAACCTGCCCCAGCAAGATCAACGTCACGATGGCGGCTGCCGCCTCGAAGTAAACCGCGACCTGGCTGGACTCGTCGCGGAACGACGGGGGGAACGCGCCGGGGAGCAGAGCGCCGACGGCGCTGTAGACGTAGGCCACGCTCACGCCGAGGCCGATGAGCGTGAACATGTTGAGGCTACGGTTCCTGAGGGACGCGAGCGCCCGCACGTAGAACGGCCACGCGGACCACGTGCAAACGGGCGTGGCGAGGGCGAGCTCGATCCAGATGCGCGCTCGCATCGACAGGACACGCCCGATCGGGTCGCCGGGCACGCGATCACTCATCGCAATGAAGAGGAGCGGCAGGGTGACCGCCGCCGCGAACCAGAAGCGACGCGACATGTCGCGCAGCTCGGAGTTGTCACCCTCCGGCGCTGCCATCGTGCGGACTTCGAGCGCCATGCCGCAGACCGGGCACGTGCCGGGACCGCTCCGCACGACCTGCGGGTGCATGGGGCAGGTCCACGACTCTCCCGTGTGAGCTGCTCGGAGCGCGTCACCCGCGGGCAGAGGAGAGGCCTGGTGCGCGTGGGTCATGTGATTTCCCGGTTTCAATCGCCGAAGATCTCCATTCCCTCGGCGAGAGCCTCCATGACGTTGGCCTCGGTCACCACGCCAAGCAAGTTGCCGGCGACCCAGCCCACTTCCTCCTCGGCACGCACGACAGCGATCCTCGCCTTCGCCTTCTGCATGGCGGCGATGAGCTCGACGAGGGTCGTGTCCCCGACCACGAGTACGAAGTCGCGGCGCGCCAGGCTCGCCGGCGACGCGGCCTCGAGAAGCGCCGCGCCGTGGTCGACGGCCCACTGCCGCTCGAGGACGCCGGCGACCGTCTCGCCGTCGACGATCACGACGTAGTCGGCCGCGCCGAGCCCGTCCGTCGCGATGAGGCGCGCGAGCTCGTCGGCTCGGACCAACCGTGCCGTGGCCATCTTCATGTCGCCCACGTGGCTCACGAGGTGAGCGTTGGCCTGGAGCGCCTCGGGCATGACGTGCCCGCGCCGCGCGAGCTTCATCGTGTAGATGTTCTGGGCGAGGAGCAGCCGGCGCACGCCGTGGCTCACGGCGACGGTGAGAGTCATGGGCAGCACCACCGAGTAGTCGAGGGTCATCTCGAAGATCATGACGATGCTCGTCATCGCCGCGCCGGTCGCCCCGGCGACCATCCCGGCCATACCGGCGAGTGCGAAGGCTGCGGGGTCGAACGGTGCGTGCGGGAACACGGCGCGGAGCGCGAGGCCGAACGCCCCCCCGACGGTGGCGCCCATGAAGAGCGACGGGGAAAAGACGCCCCCGGAGCCGCCGGAGCCGAGGGTCAGCGACGTCGTCAGCAGCTTGAGCGCGAACAAGCCCCAGAGCCACCCGACGCCGGTGAGCTTGCCCGTCAGGATGTCGGTGATCGTCGCGTAGCCTACGCCCTCCACGTAGTAGTGACCAGTCAGCGTCATCAGCAGTGTGATGGTCACGCCGACGCCGAGCATCCCGGCCGCGTGCCGGACGTAATCATTTCGTGAGAGGACTCGATCGAACCAGTCCTCCGCCCCGTAGAGGGAACGGATGAAGACGGCGGCGACGAGCGCCATCAGGCCGCCGAGGACCACGTACGCCGGAAGCACGGCTGCGGTCAGCGACGCCCGGACGGCGGGAACCGCGAACGCCGGCGCGTTGCCGAAGAACCGCTGCCCCACGTAGGTCGCCGTGGCCGTCGAGAGCGCGACCGGCACGAGGGTCCGCACGCTGACCTCGCTCATCAGCACCTCGACCGCGAACAGCACCCCACCGATCGGCGTGTTGAAGGTCGCGGCGATCCCGGCGCCCCCGCCGGCCGCGACGAGAGTCGCGCGTTGCCAGCGCGGAACGCGGGCCACGCGTCCCAGGATCGACGCGAAGGCGGCAGCGATCTGCACGATGGGCCCCTCGCGCCCTACAGAGCCTCCGCTGCCAATCGAGAGCGCCGACGCGAGCGACTTGACGACGGCGATGACGGGCCGGACGATGCCCTTGCCGTAGTAGATGGCGTCCATCACCTCGGGCACACCGTGGCCCTTCGCCTCGGGCGCGAAGTTCTTCACGAGGAAGACGACGGCGACCGCGCCGAGCACGGGCGCCAGCACGATCGCGAGCCCCCAGGGCGCCGCTGGAGTGTGATGGGTCGCGTCGTACTCGAGCGAAAGACGCCCGAGGAAAAAGAGGTTGTGGAAGAGCGCGATGAGGCCCCGAAATACGAGAGCCCCGACGCCCGCCACGGCGCCGAGAAGGACCGAGAGCAGCGCCAGGAGCAGCGCGCCCCGCGTCGACGCCCCGCCGGCGGCGAACCGCGATTTTCGTCCGTGGCTCATGGGCCGCGCACCGGCATTGCGGGGACCTCGCTTCCTCAACATGGTGCAGGCGCAAGCCATGCCGGGGAAGAAGCCCCGGGAAAGCGACGAGCACGGTCTTGCGAGCGACGCGCGCGGGCGGATCGAGATTCGCTAGGACGCACGTCATGTCCGCTCTCCTTCGGATGACTCCGCTGGTCGTCGCGGCGCTCGTCTGGCCGCTTTTCGCGACGTCCTCTTCCGGTGCGGTCCCCACGCCCCCCGTTCCCGTCCGGCCCGGCATCCCGGAGCTCCACCTCGACGTCGAGCGATCGACCATGCCGAACGGGCTCCGGGTCGTGCTGTCCGTCGACCACACCTCGCCCACCGTCGCCGTGGACGTGATGTACGACGTCGGGGCCAGAAACGAGGAGCGAGGCCACTCCGGCTTCGCCCATCTGTTCGAGCACCTGATGTTCCAGGGCTCCGCCGACGTGGCGAAGGGCGAGCACATGAAGCTCGTCGCCTCGCACGGCGGCACGCTCAACGCGAACACGAGCTCCGACCGGACGAACTACTTCGACCTCCTCCCGGAGAGCGAGCTCCCCCTCGGCCTGTGGCTCGAGGCCGACCGCATGAAGTCCCTCGACGTCTCGCAGGCCAACCTCGACAACCAGCGGCTCGTCGTCGAGGAGGAGTACCGCATGCGGGTCCTCAACGCGGCCTACGCTCCGGCCGAGCAGCGCCTCGATGAGCTCGTCTTCGGGGGTTACTGGCCGTACGAGCACCCGGTCATCGGCTCCATGAAGGACCTCGACGCCGCCCAGCTCAGCTGGGTCCAGGCGTTCCACGCTGCCTACTACGCGCCCAACGAAGCCGTGCTCGTCGTCTCGGGCGACTTCGACCCCGCCGTGGCGCTCGACCGCGCCAGGGCGTACTTCGGCGACGCGAAGCCGGTGACCCCGCCTCCTTACGAGCCCGGCCCGATGCCCGAGCAGACGGCGCCGCGTGGCGACGTGGTCGAGGACGCGCACGTGCGCTTCCCCGCCGTGCTCTATGGCTGGCCCATCCCCGCGGCGCACACACCCGATCACTACGCGCTCGAGGTCGCTGCCAGCGTGCTGGCCGGCGGCGAGAGCTCGCGGCTCTACCAGACGCTCGTTCACGACCGCGCGATCGCGATCGACGTGGATGCCGGGACGGAAGATCACAGGGGGCCCGACGCGTTCGAGATGAGCTCGAAGGTCTCCGGCAAGGGCACCGTGGCCGAGGTCGAGAGGGTCCTCGCCGAGGCGATCGCGTCGCTGGCGAAGACGCCGCCCACGGAAGCAGAGATGACGAAGGTGCGAAACGGCATGGCGTCGCACTTCCTGTTCGGGCTGGCGTCGAACCACGCGCGCGCCGCGCAGCTCGCGACCTTCGAGATGTATTGGGGCGACGCAGGGCTCCTCAACCACGAGCTCGATCGCTATCTCGCCGTGACGAAGGAGGACGTCTCGCGCGTCGTGGCCCGCTACCTCGTCCCGACGCATCGTTCGCGCGTCGAGGTCGAGCCCGCTCACGAAGGGAGGAACCAGTGAAGCCGCTCCGACTCGCCCGCGCAGCCACGATCACGATGACGCTCGCCGCCTGTGGCTCGTCGCCCGCGCCAAGCCCCGTCCCGCCGCCGACGACCGCAGCAGTGCGCCCTCTGGCCCCGCTCGCCTCGCCTGCGTCCGGCGGCAAGGAGCAGCCTCCCCCGCCTCTCGCGGCGAAGCCTTCGCCGTTCCCCGCGGTCGCGAAAAGGTCCCTCCAGAATGGCCTGCGCGTGTCCGTCGTCGAATCACACGCGCTCCCCGTCATCGAGGTGCGCGTCGTCGTCCACGCCGGGATGGGCTTCGGCCCGCCGGCCGTGGGCGAGATCACCGCCACGATGCTCGAGGAAGGAGGCACGCGCGCGCACACGGCGACCCAGGTCATCCGGCGGATCGAGACCCTGGGCTCGAGCCTGCGCGTAAGCGTGGGGAGGGACGCGACGGAGCTCTCGATGGGCGTGGTCCGCGGGCAGCTCGACCAGGCTCTGGACATCCTCGGGGAGGTCCTCCGCACGCCGCGCTTCGACGGGGCAGAGCTCGCCCGGGTGAAGGCGCGGATGTCCGACGAGGCGAGGGACGACGCGCGCTCCAGCGGGACGTGGAGCGCGAACCGAATCCTCTTCCAGACCCTCTATCCGGCGGTGAGCCCGTACGCCGTGTCAGAGCCGGTCTCCGCAGAGATCGCGAAGGTCGACGACGCCGCGGTGCGCGGCTTCTACCGGCGCCTGTACGTCCCGTCGAACATCGAGATCATCGTGGCCGGGGACGTGGAGACGCAACCCGTGAGCACGTCGATCGACCGGGTCTTCGGGGACTGGAAGGCGGTCGCGGCCCCGGCGTCGACCGCCGTCGAGTTCCCGGAGCCCGAGGCCCCCGGGGCGACCCGCGTCGTCGTCGCGAGCCGGCCGCACAGCGTGCAGAGCGACATCGTCGTCACGCAGCTGCTACCCGAGCTGCACTCGCCGACGTGGCCCGCCGACCGGGTCGCGCTGCACGTGCTCGGCGGAGGGCTGACGGGGCGGCTCTTCGAGTACGTGCGGGAGAAGGAGTCGCTCGCTTACTCTGCGAGCGCGCGCCCCGTAGAGCTCGCGCACGACGCGCAGCCGCTCTTCGCGTACGCCGGCACGCAGGCGCCGAAGACGGCGGAAGCCGTGCAGGCGATGCTCGACACGCTGTCGGGCATGCGCTCGTCGCCGCCGCGCGAGCAGGAGGTTGCCGAGGCGAAGCGCTACCTCAGCGGGATCTTCGCCGTGCGCATGGAGACCATCGGCGCGATCTCGGACATGGTGGCGCAGCTCCGGGAGCTAAATCTCCCCGACGACTACTGGGACACGTACCGCGCGGCCTTGCGCGGCGTCACCACGGCAGACGTCGACGCGGCGGCGGCGAGGATGTTTGCGCCGGGCCACCTGCTCATCGTCGTGGCCGGGGACGCGGACGTCGTCGCCGCGCCGCTGGCTCGCTTCGGCGACGTGACCGTCGTCGACCCCGAGCACGACTTCCACGTCGTGCGCACGATCCCGAAGGCCGCCGCGGAAGCGGACCGCCGCGGGAACTAGGGTGCTTGTCGCGACTGGCGGCGGAGCGGCGAGCGGCCACCGGGACGAGAAACCGTCGGTCGGCGAGCTCCGGGACTCGTCGCAACACGTCGAATGCGAGGTCCAGCCCGGGGAGAACGACCCAATCGGAGTCCGAAACCTCGTCGCGAAGCCATTCGATGTATTCGCGAGTTTCGATGCGCTCGAGGTGCAGCCGCGGCCCGAAGAGGGAAGCGAGCGGCGCTGCCGGCGGCCCCACGTAGGTGACGCGGCGTCTTCGTGCGAGCCGGCGCACGATGACGGTTGCCAGAACGAGATCCGGCCCCGGTTGCTCTTCGTCCAGTTGCCCGGGCTGAGCCACGACGACCAATCGCCCGGCCGGCCCGACGCCGCCATGCACGAGGAGAACCGGGACGGGAGCCAGTCTCGCGACACGAACTGCCGCGTCCTCGAGCGGCGGCGACCGCCATTCTCCGACGAGAAGGGTAGCCTCTTCGGTGCGCACCGCCTCGCGAAGGCCGCCTTCGACCGAGCTCGAAATTCGAAACGCCGAGCGACACTCGAACCCCGCCTTGGCGAGCCATGCGTCGGCCTCGCTCGTCAGTCGTCGCGCTGCGGCCAGCTCGGCCTCGGATGCGTCATCGGTCGCGATGCTCACGGCGACAGCGATGCCGCCGTCGGCCGTCGTGATGCTCGCGGCGAGGCCGAGCAGCGGCAAAGTCTGCGCGTCTCGAACGGAGACCAGCACGGAGCTTCCGAGTGCCTCGGACGCCACTTGTCTGCGCGCAACCCTCTTCGCGAAAAAGCTTACGAGCGCCGGCGTGGCGACGAGCGTGGCGAAGATCGCGATGAGGACGGCGTTCACGGTCCGGCTCTCGAATAGGCCGAGGCGTACGCCGACGAGCGTGGTGGCGAGCGTCGCAGCTGCCTGCGATCCGGAGAGCCCGGACATGACTCCGACTTCGGCCCAGGTGAACCGGCAGATGCGACCGGTGATGAGCGCGGCCAAGGTCTTGCCGCCGAGCGCCACCACGGTGAAGACGCCGGCGAGCAACAGGGTCCTGTGGACGACCAGAACACTCGGATCGAGCAGGACACCGACCGAGACGAGGAAGGTGGGGATGAAGAGCGTCGAGCCGAAGAACTGCACGCGATCCATCAGCGTGCTGCGTACGGGGATGACGCGCCCCATGCCTATTCCGGCGAAGAAGGCGCCGATGATGGCGTCGATGGAGGCTGCTTCCGCCAGCGCGGCCCCGGAGAGGAAGGCCAGCATCCCGAAGATGAGACGATCGGAGTGCTCGCTCCCGAGCTTGGCGAAGAACCAGCGAGCAATGTGCGGCAGCACGACGAGCGTCCATGCGGCGAGAGCCACGAGGCCGACGCCGATGGCCAGGCCCTCCCCCGCCAAACTTCCCGTTCCCCTCGTGCGGACGGAGACAGCGGCCAAGACCAGCATCGCCAGGGTATCGGTCACCGCCGTGCCTCCGACCACCGTCGTCACCGCGCCATTGCGACCCAGCCCCACGGCGCGCAGCATCGGGTACGTGACGAGCGTGTGCGACCCCCAGCAGGAGCCGAGGAGCAGCGCGGCTGGCCAGCGGTACCCCAGGAGACGGGCGCTGGTGAGGCCCAACGTCGCGGGAACGAGGAAGGACAAAAGGGCGAACGTGACCGCGAAGCGCTTCGTACGCGCAAGAAGCCCGACGTCGAGCTCGAGCCCCGCCGAGAACATCAAGTAAAGGAGCCCGAAGGTTCCCCACGCCACGAGCGCGATCTCGTCGCCCTTGAGAATGCCCGTGCAGTGGGGTCCCACCAGCATTCCGGCGAGCACCAGCCCGACAGTCGCAGGGAGACGCGCCCTCTTGGCGAGCGGCGGTCCTACGAGCAGCGCGAGCATGAGGACGAGAAACGGCAGGGCGAAGCCGTGGCTCATTCGCTCGCCGATCGTCCTGCCTAGTTGCGCCACTCGTCGCTGGCTCCTCTCCGCGTCCGTTCGAATCCTTCGGCGGTCGACCTCGGAGGAGGTCGCGCGCAGGTCATGCGAATTCGAGGCCAGCGCTACGTTGCCGGCGCCTGTTCCGCCCGCGGTAGCCTCGCCTCGAACGTCGAGCCCACGCCGACCTCGCTCTGCAGACGGACCTCGCCCCCGTGGGCCTCGACGACGGCCTTCACGAGCGACAGTCCGAGGCCCAGGCCATGCTCGCTCCGGCTGCGGTCGCCCCGATAGAGGCGGTCCCACACGCGAGGCCGCTCCTCCGGCGCGATGCCCATGCCGGTATCGGCCACGGTGAGGACTCCCGCCGTCGCGTCGCTCGCCACCGTGACCTCTACGCGTCCGCCCGGGGCCGTGTACTTGATGGCGTTGTCGATCAGGTTGGCGGCAACCTGCCGGATGCGCGCCCGGTCGACCGACACGAGCACCCCGGGCGCGAGCCGCGTCACGATGTGCACTCCGCGCTCGCTCGACACGAGCTCGTAGAGGTCAACGGCCTCGCGGGCGATCGTCGCCAGATCCTCGGTGGCCTTGTGGAGGCGCATCGCACCGGTTTCGGCTTCCGTGATGTCCATGAGCGTCGTCAGCATCCCGAGCACGCGGTCGGACTCTTCGATGGTCACGGCGAGAGACTCGCGCGCCTGTGCGGCGTCGGCGTTCTCCTTCAGTGCGAGCTCGGCCCCGGCGCGGAGCCGCGCGAGAGGGGTGCGGAGGTCGTGCGCGACGTTGTCGAGCGACTCCTTCATCGCTCGGACGAGCGCCTCGTTGCGCGCGAGCATCTGGTTGAAGAGCGCCCCCAGCTGATCGAGACTATCGGGAGTGCCGCGCGTCCGCACTCGCAGCGCCAAGTCGCCCGAGTCGATGATGTCCTGAGTCGCCCGAGCGAGATCGGCGATCGGCCGCAGGGCGCGACGGGTGATCACGAAGGCGCCGACGATGGCCGAGGCGAGACCGCACCCGAGCAGCAGCAAGGATGCGGTGCGCGCCTGACTCCAGAGCCGCGGCGCCAGGTCGTCGTGGAGCACGATCTCGAGCTGCCGGCCCTCGGAGACGGTGGCCGCGGCCAGGTGCCACCCGTTCGGTGCCTTGCGCG
This sequence comes from Polyangiaceae bacterium, assembly GCA_036501935.1. Taxonomy (GTDB): domain Bacteria; phylum Myxococcota_A; class Polyangia; order Polyangiales; family Polyangiaceae; genus Palsa-1150. The sequence goes on from DASXZL010000023.1 coordinate 31,184, forward strand.
GCGGGTTGCCCACGCCGCGCTCTCCAGCAACGGCCGCCGCGATGCGGCCAGACGCCTCGTCCGACGAGGCGCTGAAGAGCTCCACGTTGTGCTCGTCGCTCAGCCGGACAGCCACGCTGGGTCGCGCGTCGGCGTGGCAATCGAACATTGCCCGCAGCGCGTCCGTCCCGCCGTTTTCGAGCGCGCCACGATAGCGATCGAGGGCGCCTTCGGTCGAGCGCTGCCCTTCGTTCTCGGCCCAGGCGTGAACCGTCAGCGGGAGAATGGCGGCCAGCGCCAGGTAGGACGCCAGCGTGACGAGAACGTACCAGGTGGCCAGTCGCAGCCCGAGCGTGCGCCACGCGCGCGAAGCAGGCGCCGCGCGTCTAGTCTTCGGCGCGGAGGACATATCCCACGCCACGTATCGTATGGATCAGCTTATCGGGAAAGTCTCGATCGACCTTCGATCGGAGGCGGCTCACCAGCACGTCGACGACGTTCGTCTGCGGGTCGAAGTGATAGTCCCACACGCGCTCGAGGATCATCGTCTTCGAGAGGACGCGATTGGGGTTGCGCATGAAGTATTCGAGCAGGCTGAACTCTTTGGCCTGGAGCTCGATCGATTTTCCGTCGCGCTGAGCTCGCCGTGCGATCACGTCGAGGGTCAGATCGTGGAACTGGAGCCGCAGCGCCGGGTCCGCTCTGGGCCCGGCGCGGCGCATCAGAGCGCTTACCCGGGCCAGCAGCTCTGCAAACGAGAACGGCTTCGTCAGGTAATCGTCGGCGCCCGCCTCCAGGCCGCGGACCCGGTCGTCGACGTCCGCGCGCGCGCTGAGGATGATGATCGCAATCGCGCTCTTCTTCTCGCGGAGGGCGCGCACGATCGACAGGCCGTCCTTGCCGGGCAGCATCACGTCGATCACCGCCAGATCTGCGCCCGCGTCGCGAGCAAGCGCGAGCCCTTCGTCGCCCGTCCGGGCCCACGACACGACGTGCCCCTCCTGCTTGAGGCCGCGGCTCACGAAGCCTCCGATCTTCTCGTCGTCCTCGATGAGCACCACGTGCATGGCGGCTCAGCTCCCGGGGCTCGCGATGCCCTCGACGCTCTGGCGCGGGACCCAGCCGCTCGAGCCGTCGCGTAGGCGCACCTGGACGAACTCGGCATAAGGAGCGCCGAGGAGGACCATCGTGCCAGGAGCGAGCGTGTCGTCCCGCGCCGCCGTGGCGTAGGGGGCGACCAGGACGCGCGCGTCGGTCCCCGTGACGATCGCCGGCAACGAAGCGTTCGACTCCACGACCCCGCTCATGGCTACCACGAAGCCCACCCCGGCCGCGAGCGCGACCCAGAGAGCACCGTTGCGACGCCGGCGGGCCACCAGCGTCGCAGCGCCGAGGCCGCCGATCCATCCGGCGCCGATCGCCAGGACGGACCACTCCCGCGCGGTCACGAGCCTCAGAGCGCGCGGGAACGCGGGCTCGGCGTCCGCGACGCGGGCCGCGGCGAGAGCAGTGCGGACGAACCCCGCGCGAGGCGCCAGCCAGCGCGCCCGCTCGAGCGCGAGAACGGCGGCGCCACGGTCGCCCTCGGCGAGGGCGTGCTGCCCCTCGGCCACGAACGCCGCAGCGCGGGCGGTCTCCTCCGCGAGGAGCCGTTGCGCGAAGACGGCTGTGCCGGCCAGCGCCGCGCACGCGACGATCGCGACGGCGATGCGGCCGAGAATGAACCGGCTCACGACGCACCTCCGAGCGATTGCTCGATCGAGGTGCACAGCGGCAGGAGGTCCGGGTTCACGAGGCGAGCACGTCCGAAGCGCAAGGCCTCGTCTGCCGCGAGAGCCTCGGCCAGCGGATGACCACGGGGGCCGAGGCGCTCCCGAATGGCGAGGGCGTTCACGTCCTCGGAGGCGACGCCCCAGCGACTCGAGAGCCGCGTTTCGATGAGGGCGTGGGCCGCCTTGTAGAAAGGAATGGCTTCTCCCCGGGACGCGGCTTTGCGCATCGCCCGGAGGAGCGCCCGCTCACCCCGGCGGCGGCGGACGCGCGCCGAGACGCCTGCCACTGTGATGAGGAGCGCCAACGGCGACAGCCATAGAGCGACTCTCCACGGTGAGGCCTCCCGGGGGATGGCCGGCGGGGCGACATTCCCCAGAGGTGGCGCCGCGGTCACCGGCGGCGAATCCGCAGCAGGAGGAGCGGTCGCTTGCGCAGCCACGGGGGCGCCGTCGACCGTGACGGCGAGCGGTGGCGTCCCGCGCGTCACATAGTGGCCCGTGTCGGGATCGAACGAGGTCAGTGCGACCGTCGGCACGGTGAGCTCACCGCCGCGTAGCGGGACGAGGACCTGCTCGAACACCTTGCGGGCTTGCCGTCCCCTACCCGCGGGCTCGACGGTGGATTTCGGGGGATACGTCTTCCAATTGTCGGACGCCGCGACACCCCCGAGCTCGACGCGATCGAGATCGCCCTCACCATCCACGACGATCCGGAGCGTCACGGGCTCCGAGACGTGAAGGATCGCTGCCGGAACCGACGCCTTCAGGTTGAACCGACCGATGGCGCCCGTGAACGAGGCTGGCTGCCCGACAGTCGGCAGCTCCTGCACGTCGATCGGTCGTGCGGACGCGCGCAGCGTGACGACCTCTTCGCGAACGCGACCCATGGCCTGGGCCATCGATTGCTTGAAAAACTGGTCGATCGCCGACATGTCGAACGGGTTTCTAGGAAAGCCCGCGAAGGGATCGTCGCCGAACGGGTTCTCTTGCTGATCGACGTGCGGTGCCGCTTCTCGGTAGCGAACCCGCACGGGCAGCTCTGCGACGAGACCGAGCGGTGCCGCGGAAGACGGCGTCACGGTCCCCGCCCAGGTGGCCACGAGGACGGGCTCGCCGCCAACCAGCTGGTTGGACTGGCGAGGTTCCTTGGCGAGATCGGACGTGAAGATGCCCTGAGACGTGAGCTGCGGGACACCTTCCAGTGTCACGCCCTCCGCGCCGCGGAAATAGGCTTGGATCGTCACGGGGAGCGCCTGCCCCACCCACGCCTTGGTACGCGGGACGTCGAGTCGGAGCCAGGCGTGCGCGGTCGCCCGGTTGTCGCCGATGGCCTGCACCGCCGGAGCCGGTGTCGTGCCCTGGGTCGCGGCATGCGCGCTCGAGCCGGCGATCGTGGTCAGCACGACGGCACCGAGGGCGCTGACGAGAATTCTCGTGCGGCTCATGGGATCACCAATCCTTTCGTGGCGAGTCGTCGGTGGGCGGCGCCCCGGCGGTTCGGTGACTGAGGCCGTGCCGCTCTTCCCCGCGCAGGGCGCCAAGCAGCGCGCGCGCCTCGCGTGCCGAGAGCTGCCCGGGTCGGGTCGGCTCCTGCGCCTGCCGCTGGGAGCCGTCACCGACCTGGGCCTCATTCACTCGGCCCGCCCCGGCCGGGGTCGGATTCGCACCCGATGGCCCATTCTTCGCGCCCTGCTCAGGCGTCGGCCCCTGGCCCCCCTGGTTGACGCCTGGCTTGTCGCCCTGCGATCCGGACTGCTCCTTCTTGTCGCCCTGCGATCCAGGCTGGTCCTTCTTGTCGCTCTGCGATCCGGACTGGTCCTTCTTGTCGCTCTGCGATCCGGGTTTGTCCTTCTTGTCGTCCTTCGGCTGCTCCTTCTGTTTCTGCTCGAGCGCGGCGAGCTTTCGCTGGACGAAGTCGCGGTTGTAGCGAGCGTCCACGTCGCCCGGGTCGAGAGCGATCGCCCCGTCGTAGGCCTCGACGGCCGCCTTCCACTTCGCGATCGTCTGCTCGCGCGCCTCCGGCTTCAGCGCCTCCCCCGACCGATAGAGGACGTCCCCGTCGTTGTAGAGCGCCCGCTGCTGCAGACGCGGGTCGGCGTTGGGAACCGCGCGCTTGAACGCATCGTCCGCGACGTCGTACTGGCCCGCGCGATACGCCGCGTCCCCCGCGTCGAAGGCCAGCCGCGCGTCCTTCGGCGCGCGGGCGCTCTGCTGCGTGAACTCCTTCGCGGAGTCATCGTAACGACCCGCGGCGTACGACTTCGCCGCGCTCTCCACCGAGGCATGCGCGCGCGAGGGCACCGCCAGCACCAGGACCACGGCCGCGGCAGCCGCAACCGCCGGCGCGACGGCGTGCCGGCGCCTCGACCGGAACCTCATCCCACGCCACCTGCGCCCGAGCAACGAGTCCGCGACGAGGCCGAGGAGCATCAGCCCGAGCGGGATCTGGAACCGCTCCGAATACACGCGGCGCGTACGCGATGACGCCTCCACGTGTGTGAGCTTGGCGAGCGATTCGTCGTAAAGGCGCTGCAACCCCCCTCCGTCTGCGCCGAGGGCGCGGTACTCGCCGTGAGCTGCTCGCGCGATGGCGGCAAGCCCGGCCTCATCCAGGTGGGATCGGACGGGCACACCGCTCTCGTCGCGCACGACGCCGACCGCGGCACCCTGCGCGTCGTGCGCGGGGACGAGCTCTCCGGCGGGCGTCCCGACGCCCACCGTGTCGATGGTGATCGCCGCGGCGGCCGCCTGCTTGGCTTCGGCCAGCCCCTGGCCCTCCAAGTCCTCGCCGTCCGAGAGCAGCACCATCACCTTCTGCCGGTCCGGCTCGGTCGCCAGGGCCTCGGCCGCCACGTCGATGCCGCGACCCAGGTTCGTCCCCCCGCGTGGGATGACCGACGTGTCGAGTGAGTCGACCGTCTCGAGCAAGGCGGCGTGATCGAGGGTCATCGGGCTTTGCACGAAGGCGTCGCCGGCGAAGGCGACGAGCCCGATGCGGTCACCGGGGAACCGCTCGACCAGATCGCGGATCGCCAACTTCGCGCGCTCCAGCCGCGACGGCTTCACGTCGTCCGCGTCCATGCTCCTCGAGGTGTCCACGACGAGCAGAAGGTCGAGCCCGTTTCTCTTCATCGTTTCCCAGCGCATCCCTCGCTGGGGACGTGCGAGCGCGACGAAACCCATCGCCACGGCGAGCGTCACGACGCCCACTCGGAGCCACCGGCGCGCGCGTGAAAACGCGGCGAGTGGCGGGCGCACCCGCGCTCCGGCGAGGAGCGCAAGAGCGCGGGACCTCAGGCGCTCGGCACGAATGAGGACCAAGCCGAGGAGGGTCACGGCCGTGAGTCCGACGAGCAACCATTGAGGATCAGCGAATCGCATGTTCGTTCTCTCTCTCTCGAAGTCAGGGCACGCGCCGGAAGCGCGTCGCCGAAAGGCCGAGCTGCGCGAGCACCAGAGCGAGACCGGGCACGGCGAACCACGCGAACCGTTCGTCGTGTCGTGTGAAGATCTCGGCGGTCCGGGTGGTCTTCTCGAAGCGATCGATGTCGGCGTAGACGTCGCTCAACGATTTCGTGTCCGTCGCGCGGTAGAACTTCCCACCGGTCAGCTCGGCGACCCGCCTCATCGCGGGCTCGTCGACGTCGACGCGCGCCTGAACGAGCTGCTCGTGCCCGTGGTCGTCGCTGACGGGCACGAGGGCCTCGCCCGTCGAACCCACGCCGATCGCATAGATCTTCACGCCGAGCGCCCTCGCCGCCTCGGCGGCGACGTTCGGCTGGATCTTGCCTGCGTTGTTCTGGCCGTCCGTGAGGACGATGAGGATCCTCGACTTGGCACCCTTGGCGTCGAGGCGACGCACCCCCGCGGCGATCGCGGAGCCGATGGCCGTGCCGTCACCCAGCTGGCTCGGGTCCAGCCGCGCGACGTTCTGGAGCACCCAGTCGTGGTCGAGCGTGAGCGGGCTCGCGAGGTACGGCTCCCCCGCGAACGCGACGAGCCCGATGCGGTCGTTGGGTCGCGCCTGAACGAACCTGCTGACGACTTCCTTGGCCGCGTCCAGACGACTGATGGGCTCGGACGCAGACGTCGTCACCATGTCACGCGCCTGCATGGAGCCGCTCACATCGACGGCGAGCACGATGTCCACGCCGGACGCCTGGACCGTGACGTTCCGATGCTCGATGCTCGGTCGCGCCAGCGCGACGATGACGAGGGCCGCCCCCAGCCAGCGTAGCGCTGGCACGAACCGACCCCACCGGGTACGACGCCCACTGGCGACGCTGCGGACTAGCTCGGCGCTGGAGTAGGCGACAGCGGCTGCTTGACCCGGCCGCGCGAGCCAGAAGGCCACGAGCGCCAGCGGCAAGAGGAGCAGCAGCGCCGCCGGATAGAGGAAGTGGAGCGCGGGGTGGGGAAACGGGATCATGAGCTCACCGTGGGGCTGGGGACCTCGGAACGGGGCGGAGGTCGCCGCGGGGGCGAGTAAAGACGCTCGACGAGGTCGCCCGCCGTTGCGGTGGACGCGAGGAGCGTCTTCGTGTCGAGCTTCGCCCTGGCGAACCGTGCGAGGTCGCACGTCTCGAGCAGCTCGAGAAGACGCTCGGCGTGGACCTCCGCGGCAACGGGCGGCCGTGCCCACGGCGCCTCGGAGAGCTCCGTGGTCGTCTGGGGGAGGACCTCGGTGCCGAGGCGGGCCGCGAGAGCGCCTCGGGTCGTCTCCGCGACGATGTCTGCCCACTCGTGCGCCCGCCCCGCGAGCGCGTGCGTCTCCGCAGCGGCGAGGGCACGCCGCGCGAGCTCGAGGGGCGAAGCCACGCGCGCCGGTCGCGCCCGCCACCAGCGCACGAGGAGGGCGACGCCGAGCGCGACGACGACCACGGCGGCGATCACCAGCGGCCGATGCCACCAGGCAGGGATCGGGATCAGGCCGCGGATGTCGCGGATGTCGTCGGCCGCGGCCGGCGCGATGAGCGAGAGCGCCAGCATCGGGCTCACGACCGCGCTCCTCGCGACTTGAAGAATCCGATGAGCGCCCCGAGGTACGGCTGCAGCGTGTCGACCTCGAGGAAGTCCGCGCCCGCGCTCCGGACGAGCGCGCGGATCTGCTGGTCGGCTCTGCGGATGGCCGCGGTGAGCTCGGCGCGCTGACGGGCGCTGCTCGTGTCCAGCTCCACGACCTCGCCTGTCTCGGCGTCCTCGAGCGTCAGGAGACCGACGGACGGGAGCTCGCGATCGTGCTTGTCCCCCATCCGGATGCACACGACGTCGTGCCTCCGTGCCAGCCCGGCGAGCTCCACGCGCGTCTCCGCCGCGTCGTCGTGCTTCACGAGAAAGTCCGAGAGCACGACGACGACGGCGCGCCGGTGCAGCCGCTGACGAAGCACCTTCAGCGCCGCGTCGAGCCTGGTTCCGCGTCCGCTCGGCTCGAACGCGATCATGTCGTGCACCAGTCGACGCGTGTGGGCACGGCCGCGCGCGGGAGGGACGAACTTCTCGACGCTGTCCGTGCAGAGAAGCAGCCCGACGCGGTGATCGCTGCGGAGGGCCGCCAGCGCGAGCACACCCGCGATCTCGACGGCCTGCTCCCGCTTGGTCGCTTCTCCCGCGCCGAGGGCGCCCGACGCGCTCATGTCGACCACGAAGACCACGGTGAGCTGCCGCTCCTCGCGGTACTTCTTGACGAAGGTGCGGCCCGTCCGCGCCGACGCGTTCCAGTCGATGGCGCGAACGTCGTCGCCGGGCTCGTACTCGCGGAGCTCGTCGAAATCCATGCCGCGACCCCGGAACCGCGATTGCACGCCGCCTTGAAAGGAGTCGTTGCTCAGTCGGCGGGTGCGGATCTCGATACGTCGGACGTTGTCGGAGATGCGCTCGGCCGTGGACCGTGAGGCACTCGTATTCACGGCGACACCACGGTCGCGAGGACGCGCCGTACGATCTCGTCCCCGTCGATGCCCTGCGCCTCGGCGTCGAAGCTCGGAATGATCCGGTGCCGGAGCACGTCGGGTGCGAGCGCCTTGACGTCCTCCGGGACCACGTAACCTCGGCCCTGCAAGAAGGCCCAGCCGCGCGCAGCCAGCGTCAGCGCGATCGTGCCGCGCGGCGACGCGCCTGCACGCACGAGGCCCCGCAGCGGGCTCCCGGAGTGGTCCGCCGAGCGAGTCGCCGTCACGACGCGCACGACATAGTCGCGGATCGCGTCATCCACGTACACCTCGTCGACGACGCGGCGAGAGCCTGCGATGGCGTCGAGCGTTGCCACCGGCGACACCGCCAGTTGCGGCGTACTCACGGCCATCGCGTCGAGGATGGCTCGCTCTTCTGCGACCCCCGGATAGGTCACGAGCACCTTGAGCATGAACCGATCGATCTGGGCCTCGGGGAGCGGATAGGTGCCCTCTTGCTCGAGGGGATTCTGCGTCGCCAGGACGAGGAACGGGTCAGGCAGCGGGAAGGTCGCCTCCCCGAGAGTGACCTGCCGCTCCTGCATCGCTTCGAGAAGCGCGCTCTGTACCTTGGCGGGCGCGCGGTTGATCTCGTCGGCGAGCACGAGGTTCGCGAAGACGGGGCCGTGCTTGACCTGAAACGTGCCGGTGGCTCCGTGGTAGATCGTCGTCCCTGTGATGTCCGAGGGGAGCATGTCCGGGGTGAACTGGATCCGTCCGAAATGCGCCCCCTGGATGCAACCGGCGAGCGTTTTCAGCGCCAAGGTCTTGGCGAGCCCGGGCACGCCCTCGAGGAGGATGTGCCCGTTCGTCAGCAGGCCGAGCAGGAGGCGCTCGACGAGCCCTCGCTGCCCGACGATGACCCTCCCCATCTCGCGATGGAGCGGCGCGATCCATCGCGACGCGTCCTCCATGCGCCGTTCGACGTCTTGAATCTCTCGCGCCACGAGCGGGCGGGCCGTCGTCTTGGCGGCGTTCGAAGGCTCGAGGGTCCGGGTGTTTGACATGGCCATGACTTCACTCCGTTGAGGGGGCTCGAATGCCGAGCTCTCAGGCAGAGTGGCTCCCAGGTCTTGCGGCCTCGTTGCGCGATCATGACAACGGTGAAGGGGGAGTGACCGTCCGGTTCCGGGTCTTCCGTTTTGAACGGCATGCGCGGTGCTTGGCTGATTGGCGACGCTCGAGCTGGCCGTGCTCGCGCCCGCGCTCGGGATGCACGCGGCGTTGTCCCTCGCCTTCGGCGCTCACGCACAAGGGACTCCGCAACCTTCGCAAGGGGCCGCGTGGAAGCACTGGAAGCGCCGCTGCTCAGACGCACGTGGCGCGCGCGTGATGGTCCCGCATGGGATCCCAGGCACAGCACTGGGATTGGCTGACCTCGGTTGCACGAGAAATAGGGCGCCGTTCAGCTGGTCGTCGTCGCGCGGCCGTTGTACCCGTCGGGCGACCGTCGACGGGGGCTGCCCTTGGAACGCGAGCTGACCGAGAAGAACGTCCTGTCGCGCCGCCTGCTGGTCGCGCTCCTCACCCCGATCCTGCTGCTCGTGGCGACCGGCAGCGTGCTCGCCGTGCAGCTCGTACGCATGTCCGACGACGCGCACTGGGTCGATGCTTCGGACGAGATCCTGGCGAAGGCCCACGACGTGCAGACGCAGATCCTCGACCAGCAGACGGGGCTGCGCGGCTACCTCCTCACCAACGACCGCCGCTTCCTTCGCCCGTACGACGACGCCCGTCCCCTCGAGTCGCTCGCTGCCCTGCGCGCGCTCGTCGCGACTGATCCGCCGAGCCTCGCCCGCGTCGACGAGGTGTCGCGGCGCTTCACGCTCTGGTCGAGCGGGGCCTCGGCCGCGACGCGAGCCCCGGCCGTGGATGGGCGCTCCTACGACTGGCTCGCCGAGGGCAAGCAACGCATGGAAGACGTGCGCACCGCCCTGACCTCCGTGATCGATGCCGAGCGGTCCATGCGCGCGCAGCGGGCTGCCATGGCGGCCGGATCGACCCGGATGGCGCGCGACCTGTTCATCGGCCTCTTCGTCGTCTCGGGTCTCGCGCTCGCCTTCCTGTCGCGCCGGCAGCTCGCAGCCGTTGCCCACACGTACAAGAGCGCGCTCGCCGGCGAGCGTTCGGCGCGCGCAGCCGTGGAGGACGAAGCGTGGATCCGCGCAGGCCAGACGAAGGTGGCCGAGCGGATGGGAGGCGACCTGACGCTGCAGGAGCTCGGCGAAAGGGTCCTTCAGACGCTCGTGCCGCTCGTCTCCGCGGAAGTCGGAGCCGTGTTCACCGCCGAACCGGGCGGCTGGAGACGCCGGGCGAGCTTCGGCCTGGACTCCCGTTGGGCCGGTCCGGAGTCGTTTGCGTCGGGCGAGGGGCTCGTCGGTCGCGTCGCCGAGGGCAAGGCGCTCATCTCGCTATCCGAGGTGCCGCCCGGCTTTCTGAGGGTCCGCTCGGGCGTCGGCGAATCGGCCCCCGCAGAGGTCGTGCTCGCCCCCGCCGTCGTGGAGGGCTCCACCCATGGCGTCGTGGAGCTCGGGTTCCTCCGGCGGCCGGACACGCGCGAACGAGAGTTGCTCGGGCGCGTCGGCGAGACCATCGCGATGGCCGTCCGTTCGGCGGAGTACAAGGCACGCTTGCGCGAGCTCCTCGAGGAGGCCCAGCGACAGGCCGAAGAGCTTCAAACGCAGCAGGAGGAGCTGCAGGCCGCCAACGAGGAGCTCTCCGAACAGCGCAACGTCCTCAGCAGGGCCCAGCAAAGCGCCACGGAGAAGGCCAAGGAAGCGGAGCGCGCCAGCAATTTCAAGTCCGAGTTTCTCGCGAACATGTCGCACGAGCTGCGCACGCCGCTCAACAGCACGTTGATCCTGGCTCAGCTGCTCGCCGACAACAAGACGCGCAACTTGACCGAGGAGCAGGTGCGGTTCGCGCAGACGATCCATTCGGCCGGCAACGAGCTTCTCGCCCTCATCAACGACGTGCTCGACCTCTCCAAGATCGAGGCGGGCAAGGTGGACCTTCGTATCGAGAGCGTCTCGCTCGAACGACTCGCGTCCAGCCTGTCGCGCACGTTCGACCCGGTGGCGCGCGACAAGGGCCTCCGCTTCGCGGTCCACGTCGAGGACTCGGCGCCGCGCGTGATGGACACCGACGCGCAGCGCCTGGAGCAGATCCTCAAGAACCTGCTCTCGAACGCGCTCAAGTTCACCGATTCCGGCGAAGTTTCTCTGCGTGTGTCGAGCGACGGGAAGGTCGTGAGCTTCGCCGCGCGCGACACCGGCGTGGGCATTCCGGACGAGGAGAGGGAGCGGATCTTCGAGGCCTTCTGCCAGGGCGATGGAGCGAGCACTCGCCGACACGGCGGCACGGGGCTCGGTTTGTCGATCTCTCGCGACCTCGCCTATCTGCTGGGAGGCACGCTCGACGTCGAGAGCGAGCCGGGCCGAGGCAGCATCTTCACGCTCACCTTGCCCACGTCGGTCGAGCGGCCGTCGACGGCACGCCTGAACGGATCGGCCGCCCACTCGGCGAAGAAGCCGCCGCGCTCCGTAGCCGCTGGCGCCGCCGCGTCCCCGAGACCCGTCATTGCCGACGACCGCGGCTGCATCGATCGCAGCAAGCCGCTCGTTCTCATCGTCGAGGACGACCTGATCTTCGCGGAGATTCTGCGCGACCTCGCGCGCGAGCAAGGCTTCCAGTGCGTGGTGTCTCCCGACGCCGAGTCGGCGATCGTCCTCGCGGGCGAAGTCGCACCGAGCGCGGTCGTGCTCGACGTATTGTTGCCCGATCAGTCGGGCCTTTCGGTCCTCGAACGGTTGAAGCGCAACCCGGCGACGCGTCACATCCCGGTGCACATGGTCTCGGTCGCCGACCACGCAAAGGCCGCCCTCGCGATGGGCGCCGTAGGCTATCTGGTAAAGCCGGCCACACGGGATCACCTCGTCGGCGCGTTCCGCAAGCTGGAGGAACGCCTGACGCGCAAGGTGCGGCGGGTGCTCGTCGTCGAGGACGATCAGGTCCAGCGCGAGAGCCTCGGCAAGCTCCTCGGAGGCGACGGCGTCGAGGTGAGCGGCGTCACGAGCGTCGAAGCAGCGCTCGACGCGCTCCGCGATACGACGTTCGACTGCCTGGTCACCGACCTGATGCTGCCCGGGGGCTCGGGGTTCGATTTGCTCGAGCGGATGGCTGCCGACGCCGCCAGCGGCTTTCCACCGGTCATCGTGTACACGGGACGCTCGCTGAGCGCCCGGGAGGAGCAGCGGCTACGCAGGTATTCGAGCTCCATCATCGTCAAGGGCGCGCGCTCACCCGAGCGCCTGCTCGACGAGGTGACGCTCTTCTTGCATCAGGTCGAGTCGGACCTGCCTGCCGAGCGCCGCAAGATGCTCGAGCACGCTCGCGACCGCGAGGCGATCTTCGAACAGCGCCGCATCCTCGTCGTGGAGGACGACGTCCGGAACATCTTCGCCCTGAGCAGCGTTCTCGAGCCCCGCGGAGCGGAAGTCCTTATCGCTCGCAACGGATGCGAGGCGCTCGCGCTGCTCGAAAAGGAGGCCCCGATCGACCTGGTGCTCATGGACATCATGATGCCCGAGATGGATGGCCTCCAAGCGACGCGCGAGATCCGCAAGCGAGCCGCGTGGGCCAAGCTGCCCGTCATCGCCCTGACCGCCAAGGCGATGAAAGACGACCAGCAGCGATGCCGCGAGGCGGGTGCCAACGACTACATCGCGAAGCCGCTCGACGTAGAGGTGCTCCTCTCGTTGCTCCGCGTGTGGATGCCGCGATGACCCATGAGCGACTCCAAGTCCACCCGCGACATCGAGATCCGGCTGCTGCTCGAGGCGATCTACCTCCGTTACCACTATGACTTCCGCAACTACTCGATGACGTCGCTCGAGCGGCGCCTCGCCATGGCGATGGATCGGACCCAGTGCTGCACGGTCTCGGACCTCCAGGGAAAGCTCCTGCACGAGCCCGCGACGTTCTCGAAGGTCCTCGAGGCCCTGACGGTGCAGGTGAGCGACCTTTTCCGCGATCCTCCCTTCTTCCGCTACTTCCGCGAGCGCATCGTTCCGGAGCTTCGCACGTATCCCTCGGTCCGCCTGTGGGTCGCGGGATGCAGCTCGGGGGAGGAGGTTTACTCCTTCGCCATCTTGCTTCGGGAAGAAGGCCTGCTCGACAGAACGACCATCTACGCCACCGACATCAGCGCCGAGGCGCTCTCGCAGGCCGAATCCGGTGTGTATCCGCTCGAGCGCGTTGCCGCGTTCACGGAGAACTACGTCCAGGCTGGCGGGAAGGGGGCGCTCTCCGCCCACTACACGGCCGCTTACGGTCGCGCGATCTTCGACCGGTCGTTGCGCTCGAACGTCCTCCTCTCCGATCACAGCCTCGCCACCGACAGCGTGTTCGCGGAAGTGCAGGTCGTCTCTTGTCGCAACGTCCTCATCTACTTCGACAGCGACCTGAAGAACCGGGCCGTGGGGCTGTTCCGCGACGCGCTGGCGCGGAGGGGCTTCCTCGGGCTCGGGTCGAACGAGACCCTGGAGTTCACGTCAGAGAGCGAATGGTTCGAACAGATCCATGGAGAAGGCACGTGGTATCAGCAGCGATGAACGCACCCGTCGTGGCAGCGCCCCAGGGGGCGGTCAAGTTTCTGCTCGTGGACGACCGCGAGGAGAACCTTTTCGCGCTCGAGGCGCTTCTGCGACGCGAAGGCCTCGAGATACTCACGGCACGCTCCGGCACCGAGGCGCTCGAACTCCTGCTCACCCACGACGTGGCGCTCGCGCTGCTGGACGTGGAGATGCCCGAGATGGATGGCTTCGCGCTCGCGGAGCTGATGCGCGGGTCGGCGCGGACACGGCACGTGCCCATCATCTTCGTGACCGCCAACCCCTTCGAGCAGCGGCGCGTCTTTCAGGGCTACGACGCGGGCGCCGTGGACTTCTTGATCAAGCCGCTCGAGCCCCAGGTTCTCCGGCACAAGACGGCGACGTTCTTCGAGCTCCACAGGCAGCGACAGGCGATCGCGGAGATGCTCCGCCTCAACGAGACGTTCGTAGCCGCCGTGGGGCACGACCTCAGGAATCCCTTGAACGCGGTGCTCTTCAGCGCGGACCTCCTCGCGCGGAACTCTCCCGACGCGGACGCGAAGCGGGCGGGCGAGCGAATCCGGTCCAGCGCACTGCGCATGGCGCGGATCATCGACGATCTCTTCGACCTCGCACGCGCCCGCCTCGGGCATGGGCTTCCCATCGACCGCAAGCGCGCCGACCCACGCGCCATCGTCGAGCGCATCGTCGTCGAGCAACAGGTGGCGAGCAGAGGCCGATCCATCACGCTGACAGCCGAGCCGTGCCCCGAGGGGGAATGGGACCCGACCCGCATCGAGCAGGTCGTTTCGAACCTGGTAGGCAACGCCGTGCGACACGGGGACCCCGAAGAGCCGGTGTCCGTGGACGTCGCACCACGCGATGACGGGGTCTGCATCACCGTCCACAACGGCGGCTGCATTCCAGCCGACCTCGTCCCTCGCATCTTCATGCCCTTCGTCCTGCGCGATGGGCATTCGAACGACGGCGGGCTCGGCATGGGCCTCTACATCGTCGAGCAGATCGTGCTCGCACACCGCGGGCGGGTGGACGTGCGCTCGACGCCGCAGGAGGGGACCACGTTCAGCGTCCAGCTCCCACTTCGCCCGTGAGGCGTGTGGCAACTTCGCGCGCGACGAGGCGGCGACGCGCGAGCCCGGTGCATCGCAGGTGCGCGATTTGCCGCGCACCGCGCGGCGCTGTGGCCGCGGCACGCCGCATGCTCCTGGCGCGCACCGCATGCCCGAAGAGCCCCGGCGGCCTCGGCCCGACGAGAGCAGAATCGAACGGCGCCCTCCGCGCATCCTCGTCGTGGAGGAGGAGCCGCTGCTGCTCGAAGCCATCGTCGCGGCGTTCCATGGGCGCGCCGAAGTGCTCGGCACGATGAGGCCCCACGAAGCGATCGCGAGCATCGAGGCCGGCGAGCGTTACGAGGCGATCCTGGTGGACATACGGATGCCGGAGATGGACGGCTTCGAGCTGCACGCCAGGATCGCCACCATCTGCCCGGCGCAGGCACGACACGTGATCTTCATGACGGGGGGCGGACTGGTCTCCGAGCGGCGCGTTCCCAGCCTCCCGAACGAACGCCTGGTCAAGCCGGTGGATCTCGCAGTGCTGGAGGCACTGAGGTCGTACCCGGGCGATGGTTGAGGGGCATCGGCGGCCGGCACCTCGAATCCAGGGCGCTCGCTTCGCACAGCGCGGGCGCCGCAGGCGTCGCAAGGCCCGTCGCGAGCAGGTGAGCCCTCGGAGGGACGCCCCATAGCCGCGCCCGCGTAGACAGCCTATTGAGCGGAAGCGCCCGCTGAAGGAACATGGTCCGGGGGGTCGCCGAACCGACGCAACTTCATGGCTCCCTCAGGCACACCCAAGGAACGGACGACCGCGGACGCCCCGGCGTCGCCGCCGGCGACGGTCTACGCGTTCGGCGACTTCGAGCTCGACGCGCCCCTGTTCGAGCTCCGGCGGGCCGGCGACAAGGTCCGCATCGAGCCGAAGGTGCTGGACTTGCTGCTGGTCCTCGTTCGCTCGAGGGATCGTATCGTTCAAAAGAGCGAGATCCTGGAGACCCTCTGGCCGGGTGTGACCGTGAGCGAGGCGTCCATCTGGCGCGTCGTCCTCGAGGCGCGTCGCGCGCTCGGCGACGCCGAGCAGCGCACCATCGTGACCGTGCGGGGTCGCGGCTTCCGCTTCGCGGCCAACGTAACCGAGTCACCCGCTGCCGCTCGTGAGGCACCGACGCACGCGCCGACGCTGACGCAGACGCAAGCCGCAGCGCCCGATCGCAGCTTCGTCGGCCGCGAGGCGGCGCTCGCCGCCGTGGGAGCGCGTCTGACCGAGGCGATGCCCGGGCGCGGGAGCCTCGTGTGGCTCTCGGGCGAGGCGGGCATCGGCAAGACGCGGATGGCGGACGAGATCGCGCAGATGGCGCGGGGCCGCGGCGCCACCGTCCTCACGGCACACGCCCATCTGGGCATCGAGGTCCCGCCGCTCCAACTGTGGGCGGACCTCGTTCGGAAGCACACGCGCGACCGGAGCGACGATGCGTCGAAGCAGCTCCTTGCCGCGGCCGGGCCGCTGCTGCGCGGCGAGGAGCCGAAGGAGCCCGGCGAGCTCTTCGCTCTCTTCGAAGCCGTGTCGCGCTCGTTCGCGGACCCGTCGCGCGAGCGCCCGCTCGTCGTCGTGATCGACGACCTGCACGCAGCGGACGAGCCTTCGCTGCGGCTCCTCGAGCTGCTGGCGCGGGAGGTGCGCCACAACGCGTGGCTGATCGCCGCCACCTACCGCGACGGCGCGGTCCCGCCGGACGGCCGCGGCCACGCGCTCGGAGGGCTCATCGCGTCGACGGGCAGCCTCGCCATCCCGCTGCGCCGCTTCTCTCTGAAGGAGGTCGCGCGCCTGGTCGAGGTGCACACGGGCACCCCTCCCTCCTCGCGGTTCGCGGAGGCGTTGCTCGATCGCTCGGGGGGCAACCCGCTCTACCTCGAGCAGCTCCTGAAGACGGAGTGGGCGGAGGGCGCGCTCCGCGTCGCCGCGCAGGAACTGGCGAGCACGCTCGACCTGCAGCGTGGGCTCATCGAGACGGTCGGCCGCCACCTCGACGGCATGTCCGGGCCGGGCCGCGAGCTGCTCACCCTCGCGGCCGTCCTCGGCAAGGAGTTCCAGCTCGCGGAGCTCGCGGTCGCGAGCGGGCTGGCCCCCGAGCTCCTGCTCGATCACGTCGACGAGGCGGTACGCGCCAGCGTGCTCGTTCCGGCGGGCGAAGGGCGCCACCGCTTCTCGCACGTGCTCGTGCGCGACGTCCTCTACAGGAGGGTGTCGAGCGCGGAGCGCGTGGCGCTCCATCGCCGGGTCGGCGAGGCGCTCCTGGCCCACTACGGCGACGCGATCGACGCGTACGCCGGGCAGGTCGCCAACCACCTGCTGCGAGGGCTGCCGGGCGCCGATCCGGAGCGCGCGATCGAGCTCGGGATGCGCGCGGCCGAGCGACAGGCGAAGCTCGGGCGATACAAGGAGGCCGCGAAGCTCTGGGTTCGTACGGCCACCGCGCTCTCGCATCTGTCCGGCGGCGATGCGCGCCGCGTGACCGTGCAGCTCGGCCTCGCGAAGGCGCTCGAGGGCGGAGGCCCGCCGAGCGAGGCGCGCGAGGCGTTCCTCGACGCCGCCGTCCTCGCGGAGACCTTCCGATGCCCGCAGCAGCTCGCGGAGGCTGCGCTGGGCTACGCGGCGCTCGACGGCGACGTCACCCGGCGGCGGGCGCTGCTCGAGCAGTCGCTCACGGCGCTGGCGAGCGCCGAGGGCGACGCCGCGCGCGGCCTGAAGGCGCTCGTACGCGCAGCGCTGGACGGCGACCGACCCGAATGACGGCCCCCGCCGCCTTCGACGCCGGCCGATTCTCCCTGTTCCTGCGGACGTTGCCCGACGCCGGCAGCCCCGGGCTCGTGCCGTGGTCTCTGGCGAGCGGGAGCCTGCTCGACGCGCCGTGGCCGCCGGAGGCGGAGATCGCCGTACGGCGCTGGCAACCGGGGGACGTCCTCAACGAGCGGTACACGGTCGTGGACGTCCTCGGCGAGGGCGGCATGGGTCTCGTGTGCCGCGTGCAGGACGCGCTGCACCCCGGCCGCGACCTGGCGCTCAAGACGCTGTCGCCGTCGGTCGTCGACGCGTCGCGCGCGCGGCTGCTCCGCGCTGAGTTCCAGACGATGTCGGAGCTTTCGCACCCGAACATCGCGCGCGTGTGGGACTTCGAACGCATCGCGGGAACCGACGCGTACTGCTTCACGATGGAGTTCCTCGAGGGCCGCGACCTGGCCGCGGCGGCAATGGACGCGCCGCTCGAGCGCATCGTCGAATGGGTGGTGGAGGCATGCCGCGCGCTCCAGTACCTGCACAGCCGCGGCGTCACGCACGCGGACTTCAAGCCGCAGAACGTCATCGTGACGCCCACGGGCCGCGCGAAGGTCCTCGACTTCGGTCTCAGCGCCGCCGCCGGCGCGGGGCTGCTGCTGGGGACCCCGGCGTACATGGCGCCCGAGCTCGGGACCGGGGTCGCAGCCGACGCGCGCGCGGACCTCTACGCGCTCGGCGTGACGATGTTCCAGATGATCTACGGCCGGCTGCCGTTCTCGGGACGGAACGTGCTCGAGGTCTTCGCGCAGCACGCGAGCAAGCCCCTTCCCCTCCCCGAGGACGACCGCCTCGCGACCGACGCCCTCCGCGCCGTCATGGCGCGGCTCTGCGCCAAGAGACCAGAGGATCGGTTCCGCACCGCGGAGGAGGTCATCGCGGCGCTCGCCGCCGCCACCGGACGCGCGTACGCGCCGGAGACCGCCGAGACGCAGCGGAGTTACGTCTCGAGCGCGCGCCTCGTGGGGCGTGACGCCGAGGAGCAGGCGCTGCTCGGATACTGCATCGCGCACACCGCCGCGGCGGAGCCCGCAGACAGCGTCGTGCTGGCCTGCGTGTCGGGCCCGAGTGGCGTCGGCAAGTCGCGCCTCGTCGCCGAGGTGAAGAGGAGCCTGCAGCTCGCCGGGGTCCCCGTCCTCGAGTCCACCTGCTACGAGGCGGCGCTCGACGAGCTCGGGCCGCTCCGCGACGCGATCCAAGCGGCGGTGCGCCTCGGACGCGCGTACGGGGTCGCCGGTCTCGAGGACCGCTACCGCGCCACGCTCGACTGGCTCGTGGCCGGCGCCGCACCGCCGACCCGCAACCTCGCCGAGGAGGAGAGCTCGCGCGCGGCCGCGCTGCGCGATCTCGCCGATCTCGTCCTCGACCTCTCCGGAAACATCGGCATCGTCCTGTCGATCGGCGACGTGCACTGGGCGCGCACGTCGACGACGGACCTGCTGAAGGTCCTGTGTGAGCGTCGAGCCGCACGGCAGGACGCGGGCCGCGCCGCGCGGCTCGCGGTCGTCCTGACCCACCGCGACGACGAGGCGACGGTGCCGCTCGAAGAGCTGTTCACCGCCGTCGGCCCGGATCGCCGCCTCACGCTGGCGCTCGCGCCGCTCCCCCCGGCCCACACCGCGCAGCTCGTCGCGTCGATGCTCGGCGCCAGCGACGTGCCCCGGCCGTTCACCGATCGGGTCGCCGCCGAGACCGGCGGCAATCCGTTCTTCGTCGAGGAGGTGATGCGCGCCCTCATGGAGCGCGGCGACGTCCGCCTGGAAGCCGGCCGCTGGGCCGCGCGCTCGGACCTCGCCCACATCGAGCTCCCTCACACCGTCGCGGCGGTGCTCGAGCGCCGCTTGGCGTCGGTGGACGCGCGCGCGCGCGACGTGCTCGAGTGGCTCGCCGTCTACGTGCAGCCGATGCCGCGGGCGTTCCTCGCGGAGGCGAGCGGCCTGGGGACGGACGGCGTCCACGAAGCGCTGCGGACGCTGGTCGAGCGGCACATGGCGGTCGCCGCCGGCGCGGGCCGGTTTCGCCCAGCCCACGACAAGCTGCGTGAGTTCCTCGACGCGCGAATGTCTCCTTCGGCGCGTCCGGCCCGGCACGCGGCCGTCGCTCGGGTGCTCGAACGCGCGGCGCGCGGCGACACGGAGTACGTCATCGAACGCGCGCACCACTACTGGCACGCGCACGACGTGGAGCAGGCGCGCGTGTGGGCGGAGCGCGCCGCGCGTCTCGCCGAGCAGACGTTCGCGACCGACGCGGCCGTCGACAACTGCGAGCGCTTGCGAGAGCTCGCCGAGCGACGAGGCGACGAGGCGGAGCGGCGGAGCGCCGTCGACCGGCTGCTCGATCTGCTCGCCGCCCTCGGGCAGTTCGACCGCCTGCTGGCGATCGCCGGGGAGGAGCTTGCGCGCCGCACCGAGCCCTTCGAGCGCGCGCGCATCTGTCGCATGCAAGCCGAAGCACTCGGGGCCGCGGGCCGGCCCGCGGAGGGCGTCGAGAAGGTCCGCGACGCGGCCGCGCTGCTGGGCGCCCGGGTTCCGCGCTCTCCCCGCGCGCGCCAGCTGTACGTGGCGAGTTACCTCGTGAGGGTCCTCGCGGCGCTCGCGCTCGGGCACGGCGACCCGGCGCGCGCCCGCCCGCTCGCGCCGGACGACCGACGACGTCGCGAGCTGCTCGGCAGCTGCTTCTGGCTCATGGGCGTCTACTCGTTCGTGGCCGGCGACGACCAGGGCTACGGCCTCGTGTTTCCGGGCATCCTCACGATGCTGCCGCTCGGCCGGCACCACGTGCTCACGAAGCTGCTCATCAATGGAGCGTTCGCGTGCCACATGATCGGACGCTACGGCGCGTCCGAACGACTGGCTCGCGCGGCCGAGCGCGTCGCGGACACCGACGAGGAGCGGGCGGTCGTGCTCGTGGTCGGCCTGATGGCGCGGCAGCTCGTGCAGAAGCCGATCATCCCGGAGCAGCCGTCGGTGCAGGCGCTCGAGACCGACGTTCTGCGCGCAGTCGACCTGCTCTCGACGAGCTCGCGCGCGGTCACCGCCAACGTCGCGCGCATGGCGGCGACGATCGCCGTCTACAAGTACGCCGCACGCCACGAGCGCCGCCCCGAGGTCGCCCGGTGGGCCGAGGCCATGCGCGGCACCGTCCACTACGCCTTCGTCCAGGCGGCCGTCGCCGCGATGGCGCAGATCGACGGCGACCGCCGCCGCGCGGACCTCGCGTACGAGCGCGCCTACGCCGGGTGCACGACCGACGTGTACCGGACGTGGGTCGCGGGCGACTTCGCCTTCGTGTGCGCCGTCGCGGGCGAGGTCGAGAAGGCGATGAGCTGCATCGAGAGCGCCCGGCGGCTGCTGCCGACGTTGACGCAGCGGAGCGGCCCGTCCCTGTGGGCCACGACCATGGCGACGGGCGCGTGCATCGTCCTGGACGCGCGCGGCGCGAGCCCGCCATGGCTGCGGACCTGCCTCGAGGAGCTCGTCGCCAGGCCAGGTCGGCCCCGCAGCCTGCCCCCTGACGCGCGACTGTTCCACCAGGCGGGCCTCGTCGCGCTCGGGCGGTCCAATCGTCCCGCCCTCGAGGACGCCCGGCGCGCGTCGCGCGCCCAGTGGGCGGTGGAGAACAGCAAGACCGGATACCTCGAAGGAGTGCTGACCGCGGTGCTCGCGCTCCGTCGTGCGGGCAGGGCCGAAGACGCAAGGCTCGCCGCGGAGTGGGCCGACGAGGTGGTCGCGGCGATGGAGGAGCGGTTCCCGCCGGGGTACGCGGGGCACGTGCGCGAGCTGATGGTCGAGGGCGCGGCGCGCTAATCCCGCGTCGGCGGGAAGCTCCTGGAACAGCTCGGCCTCGCGAACGAGCTCGCTGCGGGAGGGCGCCAAAGCGAGGCGCGCGAGGCAGCTGATCGGGTTTCCTGATGGTTCCCTGATCCCTGGCTGAGCGCCCCTCCAGGACGGAAAGAGCCGGCTAGGCTGAGCCGTCGGACGGAACGCGTTTTCCAAAGGAGGCGGACATGTCCAATCGGTGGATCAAGCTTCTCGTGCTGGTGGGTCTGGGCGTCGCGATCGGGTGCGGGACGGCATCCCGAACTCAGGGCGCGAAGCTGGCGCCGAACCAGACCGTCGCACCCTCCCGCGTGGGTGGGACGGGCTCGAACGGACTGCAGCCCGACGCGTTCGTCCGCGGAGAGCCGCTCGCGCAGGCGCCCGGCGTCGCGCGGTAAACCGTTCCGCTGATTCGAACGCAGAAAAACCACCAACGTCCCAGGAGGCCTGGATGTCGCACGTATGGTTGAAGGTTCTGGTGGTCGGGGGTCTTGGCTTGGCGATCGGGTGCGGCGCGGCATCCCGGAATCAGGGCGCGAAGCTGGCGCCGAGCCAGACCCTCGCACCTTCCCGCGCGGGTGGAACGGGCTCGAACGGACTGCAGCCCGACGCGTTCGTCCGCGGAGGGCCGTTCGCGCAAGCGCCCCGCGTACAGCAGTAGGATCCGTCCCTGGCGAGACTTCACGGCTCCCTCGTCGGCATCTTGTCGCTCGCGGTCGCGAACGGTTGCGCCGCGGTCTCGAGCCGCGTGTCCGGCGCGCGCGACGCCGTCGCCGCGCCGTCGCCGTTGTGCGCCCCCGGGAGCAAAGGCCTCTGCAACCTGGCGCCTGCGTGGCGGAGCTGGATCGCAGCTAACCCCGAGGAGCGAGAGGAGGTGCTCCGCTACGCGGTTCAATGCGCCCTCCCAGAGGGAAGCGACGTCGCGGCTCCCGGCGGCGTGCTGCACGGCAACTTCGGCCTGCGCCCCGGGTGGCGTGACGAGCCGCTCTCCGTCGACGACCAGCAGGTCGTCAGCGCATGTCTGCTCGCTCACCTGAACGCGTTTGGAGCCCACGTGACGATTGCCATCGCGGGACCGGACGTGCCCTTTCCGGCGCCGAACGGCTTCCGTTACATGGAAGGGGTGTTCTTCGGGAACCTCTTCGAGAGCCCCTCGACGCGCGCGGCCTGCAGCGGCACCGGTGACGGGTCGGGAGGCGACGCCGTCGGCCGTGCCGAGCGCGTCTGCACGAAGCGCGGCGCGCGCTGCGGGCTGGACGCCGTCGGCCCGTGCACGGGAGAGCGCGAGGTCGGCTGTCTACAGTGGGGCGGCGCGCTCCCGCACCGCTACTGTATGACGGCCGCCGACTACGCCGGCCGGTTGTACCGGCACCCAATCACCGTGTACTTGAGGAGCGAGTAGGCTGGGCACCGTCACCATCCTCAAGGCGGCGGTCGCCGTCGTCGCGGCGGCGGCGGTCGCCGTCGAAGCGCGCCGACCCGTACGGGCACGGGTGAAGAGCGCGGTCGGCGTGGTCCTCGCCGCCGCGGCGCTGCTCGCCTACGCAGGCGAGTTCAAGCTCGGGTCGAGCTTCGTTCATATCCACGAGCAGTACCACTACTTCCTTGGGGCGCGTTATTTCCGGGAGCTCGGCTACGCCAACCTCTACCGCTGCTCGATCGTCGCCGAGGACGAGATCGGCGCGATCGACACGGTGACGCCGAACGGACTGGCCCGGCACGTGGACCTGACCGCCGAGGCACGCGACCCCGAACGTACCCTCCGCAACATCGACGGGGATAACCGGCTCGTCCGCGTCCGCGACATGGGCGTGCTCGAGGACGCTCGGGCTTGCAAGGAGCAGTTCTCGCCGGAGAGGTGGCAGGCGTTCAAGACGGACGTCCTTTTCTTCCGCGTCGCCGCTGGCAGAGAGGCGTTCGAGCGCATGCAGCAGGATCACGGGTTCAACGCCACGCCGACCTGGATCCTTCTCGGGCACGCTCTCGCGTCGATCGGGCCCGCCAGCATCCAGCACCTCCAGCGTCTCGCGCTCGTCGACGTCACATACCTGGTCGGCATGTTCGCCGCGATCGCGTGGGCCTTCGGGTGGCGAGTCGCCGGAGTGGCGGCGATCACGTGGGGATCTCAGGCGCCGGCCAACTTCGAGTGGACCGGCGGCGCTTTCCTGCGCCAGGACTGGCTCTTCTTCCTCGTGTTCTCGATGTGCCTGGCCCGAAGGCGTCGGTTCGCGGCTGCGGGAGCGAGCCTAACGTACGCCTCGATGCTGCGGGTTTTCCCGGCTCTCATCGCCGCCGGATGGGCCGTCGTCATCTGCGCAGAGCTTTGGCGTCACAGGCGGCTGGCCCGCGCGCATCGCAGCGTGCTCCTCGGGGCGCTCGTGGCGCTCGCGGTGCTCGTGCCTGCATCGACGATGGTCTGTGGCAAGGAAGCGTGGGCGGGCTTCGCGCACCGCACCTTGGTGGTGCACGAGCGTACGTGGACCAGCAACCTGATGGGGCTCGGGGTGGCCGTCGTGCACCCCTTCTCGATGCGCCTCGAAGACGTCGCGAATGGCGAGACGGTCGCCCAGGCGGACCCGTGGAAGGCCGATCGAGCCGCGCAATTCCAGCGCCTGCGGATCGTCGCGTACGGGCTGGGCGCAGCGGGTCTACTCCTTTTCGCGTGGGTGGCGAGACGCACCAAGTCCCTCTGGGTCGCCGGCTGCCTCGCGCAGTCGCTCGTCGTCTTCCTCGCGCGGGTCGCCTGCTACTACTACGGCTTCCTCGTCCTGGCAGCGCTGCTGACACGCGAACGGCGAGCCCTCGAATTCCCGCTCTTCGCGTCGCTGGCGCTCACGCAACTCGTCGCGCTGCGGTTCGACTGGGTCGACGATCGCTACGCGGCCCTTTCGGCCCTGGTGACGGCCCTCTCCTTCCTGCTGCTCTGGACGTTCCGACGCTCGCGCGGGCGCGTCTCCGCGCAGTGATCGGGCACCCTCCCGACGGCACCTTCATGGCGAGGGCATGTCGGTTGACGGATCGATGCTGCCGCGAAACGATTGCGCTTTGATGGCGCGACCCGACGACGGAACCCGACCGGTGAGCTCGGCCCGAGCGCCGGCCGTGGCGACCACAGCGAGGGTGCGCGTCATCGACTTCGTATTCGGTTCCTCGGGGGAGGGCTGGAGCGAGGAGGTCCGCGCGCTGCTCGAGAAGCGCCTCAAGTTCCTCGCGCTCCTGGCCGACGCGGTGATGGCGGCGCACCTCGTGCACGTCTTCGCGATCACCGACCTGAACAGCAACCTTCCGCGGGTCGAGGCTGCGGTGGCGCCCTCCGTGGCGGCGTGGATGGCGGCGATGACGGTGCTGCTCTTCACGCGCCGCGCCCCGTCTCTCCGGCTGCTTCGCGGCGTCGAGACCTCCGTGCTGCTCGCGCTGTCCTTTTCGCTCTTCGTGTCGTCGTACGGGTGGCTCGCGCACGGCCAGGCGGTCGGCGGGACGGTCTCACCCGCCCTCGAGGAGGCGGCGCGCGACCGTCTCTGGGTCGTCGCGGGGGGCGACACGCCGATCCTCTCGATGGGCGCCTTCAAGGTCGCTCTCGAGGCGAGGATCGTCGCGAGCTGGGCGTTGCTGGCCGTCGGCTACGCCGTGATCGTCCCCAACACGTGGCGCCGCGCGGCCGCGATCCTCTCGCTGATGGTCGTGCTGCCCGTCGCCGCGGAGACGCTGGCCGCGACACAGAACCCCGTCGTACGTCCGATGCTGGGCAGCATCCTCTTTCTGACGTCCTACGGGATGGCCGCTTTCGCCTCGATGAGCCTCTACGGCTGCCACAAGCTCGATTCCCTCCGCCGTGAGGCATTCGACGCGCGACAAGTCGGCCAGTACAAACTGGTGCGCGAGATCGGCCGCGGGGGGATGGGCGCCGTCTACCTCGCCGAGCACCGGCACCTGCGCCGGCCGTGCGCGGTGAAGCTGATCCGGGAGGGCCGGGCGACCGCGCTGCACGTCGCGCGGTTCGAGCGCGAGGTCCAGTCGATGGCCCGCCTCACGCACCCGAACACCGTCGAGATCTACGACTACGGCCGGACCGACGAGGGCACCTTTTTCTACGCGATGGAGCTCCTTCCTGGGATGACGCTCGAGGAGCTGGTCGTGAAGCACGGCCCGCTTCCGCCCGGGAGGGTCATCCACCTGCTTCGCCAGGCGTGCGGCGCGCTCGCCGAGGCGCACGCGCTCGGGCTCATCCATCGCGACGTCACGCCCGCCAACTTGTTCGTGTGCGAGCGCGGAGGGTTGCACGATTTCCTGAAGATCCTCGACTTCGGCCTCGTGCAAGATCGGGCGCTCACCGAGCTCCCGGCGGCGATCGACGAGCGGACCGGCGACGGCGACGCGCTCTCGGCTTCGATGAGCTCCTCACTGGCGCATCTCACCCGGCGCGGAGCCATCCTCGGAACGCCCGCGTATGTGTCGCCAGAGCAGATTCGCGGTGAGGAGGCCGACGCCCGGAGCGACGTCTATGCCCTGGGCGGTGTCGCGTTCTACCTGCTCGTGGGGGCGCCCGCCTTCCGCGGCAACGTGCTCGAGCTGTGCGTCGCGCACCTCGCCAGCGATCCGCCGCGCCCCTCGGAGCGCAACGCGCGTGTCCCCGTCGACCTCGACGCGATCGCCCTGCGATGCCTTGCCAAGGATCCGGCGGCTCGATTCCAGACCGCGCGCGAGCTCGAAGTGGCGCTCGCGGGGTGCGGCGTCGCGCCCACGTGGGGCAGCGAGCAGGCGGCCGCGTGGTGGGCCGAGCAGGGGGCGTCGAGGCTGACGCCCGCGCCGACGGGGCAGGAGCAAGAGCCCCACGCGGCTACAGGCGCGGTCGGCTCGCGCGCGTGACGTGGCGCACTCGGCGTCATGCGCTCGTGGGCAGCGCGGCGGCCACGCGGCGCTCGAGAGACGCGAACGTCACGGACGGCTCGCCTTCGCCCTCGTCACGCGCAACACGGTGCGCTTCACGCCGCCCGGAGCCCGCACGCCCGCACAGAGCGGGCACCGTCCCGGGAAGGTCGACCCCGTGCGCGCCTTCACCTCCGCCTGCCACACGTGACCCCGGCGCTTGCCGCACCGCCACCACACGTTCTTGCCCGAGCCGGTCGTCACCTCGGTCGGCCGCAGCGCGCCGTTGCGCGTCGGGTGCCACTGGCGCGCGATGGCCGGCGCCCGGGCCGCGAGCGAGTTGGTCACCGACGGGTGACGCCCCGTGCAGAAGGGGCACCGCCCCGCGATACCGGAGGACGTGCGCGTACGCGGGCTCGAGCACCACTCGTGGTCCGGCCCCAGGCGACACTTCCACCACACGCGCCTCGACGAGCCGAGCGTGACGTCGCTCGGCCGCATCGTGCCGTTCTTCTTCGGGTGCCACTGACGAGCCACCGCCGGCGCGAGCGCCGCGAGCGAGTTGGTCGTCGATCCACGCAGCCCCGAGCAGAACGGGCACCCCACGGGCTTCGCGGCGCGCGTGCGGAAGCAGACGCGCGCGCGCCACACGTGGTCCGGCCCCGCAGGGCACTTCCACCAGACGGCGCGGGCGCTGCCGGCCATGACGTCGCGCGGCGTCAGCGCCCGGTTCTTGGTCGGGTGCCACTGCCGGGCGACGCGCGGGTCGCGCGCGGCGAGCGTGATGTCGCTCCAGATGCGACGGTGGCTGCAGAACGGGCACCCCTTGGTGCGCTGGGTTCGGTCGCGGATCACGCCCTTCCATACGTGCCGCGCGTCCTTGCGGCACTGCCACCAGGCTTTCCGCTGCGAGCTCGCGACGACGTCGTCCGGCGTGAGCCGGCCGTTCTTCGTCGGGTGCCATTCCCGCGCGATCCTCGGGCTGCGCGCGGCCAGCGCGTTGGTCACCGAGACGGCCTGGTTGGCGCAGTACGGGCAACCCACCCTCTTTCTGCGCGTGCGGTCCCGCGTCGGCGTGCGCCACTCGTGGTCGGGCTCCTTCGGACACTTCCACCAGTGCTTGCGGTTGGACGTGTACGGGACGTCCCTCGGGCGCAGCGCCCCGTTGCGGGTCGGGTGCCACTCGCGCGCCACGCCTGGCGCTCGGCTCGCCAGCGAGTTGGTCACGGAAACGCGCAGGTTCAGGCAGAACGGACAGCGCGACAAGCCGCGCGTGCTGCCCCCGACGCGGGCGTGGGCGGACACCTGCCACTCGTGATCGGGGCCTTCGGCACACTTCCACCACAGGCGGCGGCGCGCCCCGAAGCGGACCTCGTCGGGCCAGACGCCCTCGTTCTTCGTCGGGTGCCACTGGGCGACGAGCTCCGGGTACCCCGCAACCCAGTACTTCGAGCCGTGCGGACGCATGCGGTGCTCGCGCTCGGCGCGCAGGAGGCGAGCGCGCTGCTTGCGGTCGAGCAGCGGCTCGACGGAGCGCCACGTCAAGGAGCGACTCGAGCGTCGGGACCGACCGGCAACGCCCGAGACGATCTGCCGCACCTCCGCAAGGCGGACCCCGAGGATGACCGCGAGCTGCTCCGGAGTGACCTTGCCGCCCGTCATGGAGAACGCGCGAGAGCCTGGCAGACCTCTAACCTATCACCGCCCGGCGCGCTTCGCGACGGCGGGGCCCACTCTGCGGAGCATGGTTTCCGGGAGGGCGCGCTTGATGGCGGCGATGGCCTTGGCCTCGCGGTGGGGAAAGACGTAGAGGCGGTCCTTCTCGCAGCCGGCGAGGGCGCGGCGCGCGACACCCTCGGCCTGCACCGACGTCTTCTTCATCATGTCCTCGACGAGCTGCGGGGACACGCTGGTGCCGTGCGAGCGCGAGTGTTTCGCGATGTTCGTGGTGAAGAAGAACGGACAGAGCACGGTGACGCCCACGCCCGACCCCGCGAGCTCGCCGGCGAGCGTCTCACTCAGCGCCACGACGGCCGCCTTCGTCACGTTGTAGGGGCCCATCTCGGCGCCGCACGCGAAGGCGGCAATCGACGCGACGTTGAGCACGTGGCCGGTGCTGCGCCTCTTCATCGCGGGCAAGAAGAGGTGGCAGCCGTAGATGACGCCCCACTGGTTGATGCCGACGATCCATGCCCAGTCCTCGAGCGGGACCTCTCCGACGAGGCCGCCCACGGCGACTCCGGCGTTGTTGACCAGCAGGTCCACATCGCCGAGCCACGACGTCGCCTCGCCGTGGAGGCGGCGCATGTCGTCGATCTTCGAGACGTCGCACTTCACGGCGCGCGCCGTGCCCCCGCGCTGCTCGACGAGCCGCGCGGTCTCGGCGAGACCGGCCTCGTCGATGTCCGCGAGGACGACGCGGGCGCCACGCGACGCGAGCTCGCAGGCGATGGCACGACCGAGGCCGGAGGCGGCGCCCGTCACGACGGACGAGGGATGGGCAGTGAGCATGGGGGCGACGATATCCCGCCGGCGCCCCGCCGTGTCAGTGACTCGTGCGGCGGATGAAGTCCGCCACGTTGTCGTGCAGCGCCTTCAGCGACGCCTCCTGCACGTAGACCATGTGTCCCGAGTCGTAGAACCGGTACTCGATGTTCGTCTGGAGGCGGTCCGGCATCGGCAGGTGCTGCATCTCGTAGACGCCCTGGAAGAAGGGCGTCGCCAGGTCGTAGTACCCGGCGTTGAGCAAGACCTTGAGGTTCGGGTTGTGCTTCATCGCCGACGCGAGATCCGTCATGACATTGAGCCCATCACGCGCGGGCACGTCGGAGCCGGGCTGCTGGTGCTCCAGGTTCCAGAACTTGTAGGCCGGGATGCTCGGCAAGAACGCCCGATCCTCGCCGAACTTGAGGTCCTTCCGCACGTAGTCGTTGAAGCCGCTCACGTACGCCGAGCCGATCGACGCCTGGAAGGGATCGTAGTCGGGGTTCTTTTCGAGCGGGTCCATCGCCGGGCCGCTGAAGCGTGTGTCGAGGCGCCCCGTCGAGTCGTCGGCGGAGTCCTGGAGCGTCTTGCGGAAGTCCCCGCCCGTGATCCGCAGGTTCGCCTTGCGGATGTAGGCCACCGGGAGCCCCGTGTACTTGTGCAGCGCCTCGGCGACGCGCGTGCGGTCCGCCTCGGGCAGCGCGGAGCCCTGCTGGAGCGCGAGCGCGTAGTCGGTCAGCGCGAAGCGCTCCACCTCGGCGAGGAGCGCCTTCAGATCCGAGGGCACGTCGGTGCCGAGCTTCTTGTGATACCAGGCGGTCGCGGCGAAGGTCGGCAGCGCGAGCTCGAACGGCAGATCGAAGCCGGGATCGCTCTCGGCGCGGTCGGGGCTCAGGTGAAAGTTGAGGATCTGCGAGAGCAGGATGACGCCGTTGAAGTCGACGAGGCGGCGGGACTCGAGCTCGTTGATGAGCACCGCCGACCGCGTCGTGCCGTAGCTCTCGCCGAAGAGGTACTTGGGCGAGTTCCACCGGCCGAACTTGCCGAGCCACTGGGTGATGAACTCGGCGAAGGCGTACGCGTCGGGGTCGACGCCGTAGAACGCCTTCTCGCGGTCCTGCCCGGCGATCCGGCTGAACCCCGCGCCGGGCGCGTCGATGAACACGAGATCGCTCGCGTCGAGGAGGCTCGCCTCGTTGTTCGAGAGCACGTACGGCGCGGCGGGGACGTGCTGGTCGCCGGAGACGACGACGCGCCGGGGCCCGAACGCCCCCATGTGGAGCCACATCGTCGCCGACCCCGGACCGCCGTTGTAGAGGAAGGTGACGGGGCGCGACGGCGACGGCGCCCCCTGTTTGAGGTACGCGACGTAAAAGAGCGACGCCTCGGCGGTGATGGGCTTGTGGGCCGGCTTGCCTTCCTCGTTCTCGGGCTTGGCGGGCTTTTCCTCGGTGTCGAGCCGCGCGGTGACGTCGTCCCAGCCCTTGGGGTGGACGACGAGGGTGCCGGCGACGGCGCGGTAATCGATCCGCTGCCTTCCCACGACGACGCTCCCGGTGCTGTCTCTCTCCTCGGGGGAGAAGTGACGCGGCAGCGGCGGGTTCACCTTGGCCTCGGCCTTCGTGTCGTCCTTCGCGTGCGCGTCCTTCGGTGGCGTGTCGGCCAGGGCGGGTCGGCCGCAGCCCATCACCACGAAGGCGAGCACTCCGCCGCAAAGCGTTCGGGAAAAGCCGGTCATGTTCATCCCTCCGTCGAGCCGCGGAAGGTAGCCGAAAGACCCGCGGCGCCGCACGGCGATTCGGAGCGGGCGGCGAAGAACCGGTCGCCGACCTGCCCGCAGCGTCTACTGCGGCCGCTGTCAGCTGCGAAGGCAGAGACCCTGACAGGGATCGGGTCAGGCAGCTCGGGCTAGGCGGCAGATCGCGCTCAGGACCCGCAGAGGAGCCCGCGCAGGATCTCCGCGCGCCGCGAGAGCTCGTCCGGCGGGCCGCTCGGGTTGCTGAGGAACGGCGACAGCGCGTCGGCGCCGCGGCGCAGCGGCGAGATGTGAAACGTGCCGTCGACGGTGGGCTCGGCCGTGTGGCATCCGCTGCACGTCGTGTCCACGAAGGCGTCCGCGACGTTCGAGGGGACGCCGCTCAAGGGGGGCGGCCGGACGGTCGTGACCGATGCGGCGAGCATGGACCGGGGGAGCACCAGCGTGCCCGCGAGCACCTCTTGCTGCTCTGCGGTGACGAACGTTTCCAGCGCGGTCGGGTCCACGTCGCCCGCGGGCTGGTTGAAGAGGGCGCTCGGCGCGAGCGGCGCGCCCGTGCCGAGGTCGAACTCGAGGAGGAGCGGGGTCTGCCGGCGCGCGTCCTGAGTGCGTACCTGACCTCGTAGCGGCTCGGCGAGGACGGCGTCGACGAGCGCGAGGAGGCCCTGCGGATAGGCGTCTCCATCGAGCGATCCGAGGGCGTGCCACGCCGACGCCCACTCCGCGACGCTCTTCGACGCCGGGAGCTGCAGCTCGAGGATGACCGTGAGGGGGCGCCGCGCGCTGGCCGTCACGAGCCCGTAGACGAAGCGAAGCTCGCCGGCGCGGGTGGACGTCGGCGTCGACAGCGTCGACAGATCGATGCGGTTGGCGACCGCGACGAGCTCGAAGGGGGCGCGGGACAGATCGAGCCCGCGCGCACTCGCGGCCGCCCAGGGCTGCGTCACTTCGTCGGCGAGCGAGGCCTCTCCAGGGACGGCGCTCCACGCGTCCATCCACGCGCGCGCGGACAGGTCCGGATCGTCTCCGAGCACCGCGGCCATCACGCGCGCGAAGCCGAGCCGGGGGCTGCCGACGATCGCAGGGTCGGTCACCGTGAGCTCGCGCGCGGCGTCGATCTCGATGGCCTCGCAGCGTGAGGGAAGGGCGTCGTTCACGGGCGTGCAGGCGGGGAGGGCGACGAAGAGAAGGGCGACCGGGGCAATCCAGGTGGAGCGGTTCATGGTCATCCTCCGAGCGTCGTCGAGACGCCGGCGAAGGCTGCGAACGGGAGCGCGAACCATTCGGGCCCCGCGAGGTCGACGCCGCGCATGATCAGGAAGCCCTCGGTGAAGACCGCGGTGCGCGGCGATACGGCGAGCGCGGCGCCAGCGCCGGCCGTGCTCCACACGGAGCCTTGCTGCACGCCCGAGGGCAGCCCGGCGCCGCCGTAGGGCGTGATGGGGCCGCTCACCGGCGAGGCGCCGAGCATCGAGGCCCACATCGCCCCGACGCTCCCGTGGACCCGCAACCTGCCCGTATTCCCCTCGACCCGCACCATCGGACGCACGAGCATCCAGTTGTCGTCGTTCTGGAGCCCGGGGTACCAGATGACCGGCGCCTCCAGCACCACGCGCATCGCTCCCGCATGCAGCGCGTCGACGCGCGGGTTGATGCCCGTGGCGAAGCCGCCGAGGAACGGGCCGCCGGCGACGAGCGCGCCCACCGCCAAGCGGTCGCCGACTCCGACGGAGATCTCACCGAGCGCCGCATAGGGAAGGCCGGTCGCGGCGGTGATCTGAGCGTTGCCCCCACCCGGAAAGAGGTAATCGTACGTCCGCGCGGGCTTCGGCGCGTCCGGCTCGTCTGCGCGCGCGACGGCGGGGAGGCCAGGGATGGCGAGGAGGACAAGGGCCAGGAGCGTGCTTCGCATGGCCGACCCTCGTGCACCGCGTGTGCCGCGCGGGCGCTCCGCTGCATTGGCCTTTCCTTTCGAGGGAAAGGACAAGAACGCGCAGGCGGGTCCTCGAGGATCGGTGCAAACGACTGCACACTCCCTGTGCAAGCGCTTGCACAGGGTCTCGGCCCCCCACGGCTTCCCTCCCCCGCCAAGTGCGCGACCCTCCACTTGCGCGTCCGCGCGGGTCCGAGATCGAGCGCGGCGCCTAGGGTGCGGCGTTCCTCAGCACCTTGGCGATCGCCGTCATCGTGGCCCAATTCCGGGTCGTGGCCGCCGCTCCGAAGGTCCGGTCCAGGCCGCCGAGGTAGCCGATGGCCTTCATGTGCCGCCGGTAAAGCCCGAACACAAAGCGGTCGTCCGTCGCGACGATCCGGAGGGACCATTTCCCGTTGGCTGGAAGGCAGATGGGCAGCGGGGGCGCCAGGCGAGGGCGCCGGGACAGTACGCTCACGAAGCGAACGACATCCGGGCGAACGGGATGGTCCGCGAACGGATCGCCCGACACCATGCGAACGAAGCGGCTGCCCTGGCAGATCATGATCTCCGTTTCGAACGGTAGAACGCGCGCCAGCTCGGCGCGGAGTCGCCTCTGCCCAACCGGTCGGCGAACCACGAACGTTCCCGCGGCACCGATGTTGACCACGTCGAGGTCTTTCAGTTGCTCCACGAGCGCCGTGGGTCGAAAGGTCCTGTGACCCCCGACGTTGACCCCTCTCAGAAGGACGACCAGTGCCATGGGTTCGCTCGACGGCGGGTGAGCTCCTCGACCGCAGAGCATACATGCAGCAATGACGGATGCTGGAACCTGCCGCGTGGTGACATTCTCGACGAGACGTGAACGTGTGCCTGTACGCCTTGAGGCGCCGAGCGGTTTCAGGCACGCCGAGGTGGAAAAGCTGGCTCGGTGAGCCTCACACCAGGAGGGCCCCCAGGGCCGGACGCACCACGCGCTCGATCGCCAGCACGGCGACCTCGCGCGCCTCGGCGCAGGTGACGCGGCCGTGCGCGTGCCACGCAGCGGGGTCGACGTCGTCGTAAGTTCGCACCTCGGCGGCAAGCGTGCCCCGGATCGCGCCGTCCACGGCATGCGAGACGGCATCTCGGACGCCGTCTCCGCCCTGCAGGACGGCCCATCGCGTGAATTCCCAGGCGAGTGCGGCGTGCCGCTCTTCGTCCCTCGCGATACGCGCGAGCGCGCGGCGTGCCTGGGCGTCGGTCGCGTGGCTCCGTTGCTCGTGAGCGAGCGCGGCGCCCAAGGTCTCGCCGACGCATCCCTCTTGCGACGTGAGCGCGGCCACTTCGGCGAGTGACATCGGGCGCAGCGCGCCCTCGAGCGACAGGTGGGTCGGGCCGTATGCACGACCGGCGTAGCGCGCTGCCAGGGCGAAGCAGAGCTCCGCGTGACGGACCTCGTCGATCGAGGCGCGCTGGGACTGGACGGCGAGCTCCGGCGGCGCGCCGACCGCGAGCAGTAGCATCGTGAAGCGCGCGAAGGCGGCCACGGAAGCGTGCTCCTCGAGCGCGTCTGCGAGCCATACCTGCGCGAGGCGCGCCCGCGTCCGCTCGTCGAGCCGTCCGGTGCTCTCGGCAACGCCGGAGGTCCAGTCGCCGCGGGGGCGAGCAGCCGCGGAGCGCATCGACGCTCCGACCAGGAACGGTCGCCGCACCGAGATCGGCATGCAGCCCCCATCGGGTCCGAGCATCGTCCCCGCCTCGCATCCAGCTTCGGACACCGGCGGCCCATCCGACACCGCGACGTCGCTCGCGGTCGCCGCGTCGGACGCGGCGTCTTCGCCGGCAAGGGCGGAATCCGCTCGCGCGTCCGGCCCGGCGTCCGCGGCTTCGGCCGGGCTTCGGGGCGAGCTCCCGCAAGCCGCCATGGCGGCGGACACGATGGTCAAGAGCGAGGCGAGGGCCGTTCTCTGGTGCATGCCTTTCAGGACATGGCCAGTTGCCGAGGCTTCCGTCAACGCTCAGGGCCAGACGCCGTACGCCTCGAACACGGCGCCGGACGCCAGCGCGAGCACCACCATGACGACGAGGGCAATCCCCACGGAGCGCCACGAACGACTCGAGTCGCCATCGTGCAGCTCGGCGGCCATCGCGTCGGCGAGCGCCTCGTCTTCGGTGAGCACGAGCTCGAGCCGGGGGCGTGACGACGCGTCGGTGGCCGGTGCCCGCGTGGGGTGGGGCGCCGCCGGCTCGCCGAAGCCGATGTCGCTGGCGCAGTGCAGAGCCATCGCGCGGAGCTGCTCCACGTCGAGCTCCCGGGTCGGCATCTCGCTGATGTCGTTCGCCGCTCGCTGCGACGCGACGCTCGGCTCGAGTGGGGTGAGGCGTGCGGCGGCGACGCGCGTGCCCGACGACGTCCGGACCGGGCCTGGCCGGCCGGTCGTGTCGCGCGGTTCCGCCTTCGCCATCCTTCCAATCTTGGCTCCACGCCAGGGCCGCCGCACCTGAAACTGGCGGCCCGGCGCTCGAATCGGAGGGGTGGCCCGCACAGTGTGCGCCGTCGGAGGCCGCGCCGCCGGTGCGCGGCTTCGACGACGCGCAGAAGCAGCACGCGCTGTGCGGGTGGCGTCGGGGACGGGCGATGCCGCGGGGCCACGCAGATGCATCGGCGGGTCGTGGGCGTTATGGTGGTCCTGTGATCGAGACGACGAGCCTCGGCCAATTGCTGGCGTCCGAGGGAGGGAGGTATTTCGCCCGGCCCGTCTCGCTCTCGTTCATCGCAGACCCGCAGCTCGTCGGGGTCATCGTGTGGGGCCGGCTGGAGGCTGACCAGCTTCAGGAGTTGCTGCAGGAGCACGCGCAGATGCGGCCGGTGCTCGCCCCCCGCACGGCCGCCCTCGTCGACGTGCGCCACCTCGAGCTGCCCGACCCGGCCGCGTTCGGCGTCATGGTCCGCTATCTCGCAGAGCGCGGCGACTGGCTTGCCGAGTATGTCGAACGCCTCGCGCTCGTTCGCACCGAGCTCGGTGTGGTGGCTGCGACGGCCGCCGGCTTCTTCGACGTGAGCGCGCGCCCGTTCGCAGCCAGGACGTTCACCGAGGTGCAAAGTGCGCTCGGTTGGCTCGGGCGGTCGGACGCCGCCGCTCTCGAGGCGGAGCTCGAGTCGCTCTACGTCACGGCAAGCGGTGCCCCACCGCTGCTGCGCAGGCTGCGCGCGCTCCTCGAGGCGCACCCGGGTGAGCTGTCGCTGACCCAGGCGGCACGCTCCCTGGCGATGACCGAGCGAAGCCTCCAGCGTTGGCTCAAGTCGTGGGCCACGACCTTCCAAGCCGAGCAGAATCGCGCCCAAGTCCAGGTCGCGCAGCGCCTCCTCGGCCAGGGCGACGCGGCGCTCGCGGAGATCGCGAGCCGGGTGGGGTGTTCCTCGCTCTCGCATTTCAGCGCCCTCTTCCGGCGAATCACCGGCCATGCGCCGAGCACCTGGCGGAAGAGGCATCGCGTCTGAGCGTGCCGAGCTCGCGAACCTCGCTGTTTTCAGCAACGCGCCAAACGTTTTCACGAACGCGTCAACGGGAGGCGGACCGCAGCCTCCCTGTTAACGTGCGCGCAAAACGTGGTCACTCCGGTCGGATCCGATGGGGGGCAGCGCGACGACGACGCGCATGGGGAGCCGCCCGTGACCAGCGCGGCCCCTCCCGAGGCCGGCGTCCAGCCTGGCGACGTGCTGGCGGGGAAGTATCTCGTCGATCGGGTGCTCGGCGAGGGCGGAATGGGCGTCGTGGTCGCGGCGCACCACGTGCAGCTCGACACGAAGGTCGCCATCAAGTTCTTGCTGCCGCAGATGCTCGTGAACCCGGAGGCGACCTCCCGCTTCGCCCGCGAGGCCCGGGCGGCCGTGAGGATCACGAGCGAGCACGTGGCTCGCGTGATCGACGTGGGCAACCTCGAGAACGGCGCTCCGTACATGGTGATGGAGTTCCTCGAAGGCGGCGATCTGTCCACGTGGGTCCGCCAGCGGGGCGTCCTCCCGACGGAGCAGGCGGTCGAGTTCGTCCTGCAAGCCTGCGTCGCGGTGGCAGAGGCGCATGTCCTCGGGATTGTCCACCGCGACATCAAGCCCGCCAATCTGTTCTGCATCCGCCGTCCCGATGGCCTGCTCTCGATCAAGGTTCTCGACTTTGGCATCTCCAAGATGAGCGAAGGAGCGCGCGCCTCGGAGGCGCCTGGCCTGTCGGTCACGAAGACGACGGAGGTCCTCGGCTCGCCGCTCTACATGTCGCCCGAGCAGATGCAGTCGAGCAAGTCGGTGACCTCGCAGAGCGACATCTGGGCGCTGGGGGTGACCCTCTTCGAGCTTCTCGCGGGCCGCACGCCCTACGAGGGAGAAGGCGCGACCGACATCGCCATCAAGGTGGCCACGCAGCCCCCCGCACCCTTGCGCGCCTACAGACCGGACGTTCCGGACAGGCTCGAAGCGATCGTCCTCCGCTGTCTGGAGAAGGACCGGCTGCGTCGCTACGCCAACGTGGCCGAGCTGGCCATGGCCCTTGCCGAGTTCGCCCCGCCGCGAGCCGGAGCTTCGGTCGAGCGGATCACCGGGACGATCCGGGCGGCCGGCCTGGCGGCGAGCCCCCCCGAGCTGCCGCCCGCCGCGCGGATGACCGATCCCATCGGGTCCCCGACGAGCGCGCCGTTCACCCAGACGACCGGCATGGGGGCGGTCCGGTCGTCCGGGCGTGCGGGCGCGGTCCTCGCGGTGGCGCTGGCGGTCGTCGTCGTGGGTGGCGCGGGGATGCTCCTCGCGCGAAGAGGGCAGGAGACTTCGTCGGCGTCTGCCACCACGGAACCGACGGTGTCCGCCGCAGCCCCAGCGTCGGCCACGGCTTCAGCCTCGGCCGAGGCGACGTCGCCCTCGACCAACCCGACCACGCTGGCGTCCGCGACGACGTCTCCCCAAGAGACCAATCCCGCGTCGTCGACGGTTGCCGCGGCATCGGCTCGGTGGCGCCCCGCCGCGAGGCCCCGGCCAGCGGGCAGAGGGCCAGCCTCCTACTGCGACCCGAACTACACGCTCGACGATCAAGGCCGCAAGCACTTCAAGCCGGAGTGCTTCCTCAACAAGTAGCTCCGAGTGAGTCACCGATGCTCCATCCCGTAGCCTGCGCGATCACGACGGCTGTCTTCCTGCTCGGAGTGGCCGAGGGGGCGGCCCGTGCCGCCGATCCGACGACCGCCGATTGCCTGGGCGCGAGCGAGGCGTCGCTCAGGCTCGGCAACGACCACAGACTGCGGGCCGAACGCGCCCAGCTCCTCGTGTGCGCGGCGGCCAGCTGTCCGTCGGACATCCGCAAGGAGTGCCTGGCCCGCGTGGACGACGTGAACAGGGAGATCCCGACGGTGGTCTTCTCGGCCAAGGACGGCTCGGGCGCCAACCTCGGCGCCGTGCGAATCGTCATGGACGGAGAGGTGCTGACCGAGCGGCTCGAAGGCACCGCCCTCTCCATCGACCCGGGAGAGCACACCTTCCGGTTCGAGGCGGCCGGGCAAACGCCGGTCGTCCGCAAGCTCCTCATTGAGCAAGGACAGAAGGATCGCCGCGAGCCAATCGCGTTCGGAGTCGGCGCGGCGCCGCCCCCGCAGGCGTCCCTCCGGGTGACCGCGCCCCTGACGATGACGCCGGTGCCGCCACCCGCGGCGTCTGCGGAATCGAGCGGCCTGGGCGCACAGAACGTGCTGGCCCTCGCGTTCGGAGCCGTCGGCGTGGGGGGGCTCGCCGTCGGATCGGTGTTCGGCGCGATGACCTTGTCGAAGAAGAACGCCGCCGAGAGCGTGTGCTCCGGTTCGTGCACTACCCAGGACGGGGTGAGCAAGTGGAGCGACGCGGTATCCACGGGGAACCTCTCGACGATGGGCTTCGTCATCGGCGGGCTGGGGGCGGCAGGAGCGGTGCTCCTCTGGATCACGGCGCCGAGCAGAACGCAGACCCGGGTCGGCCTCGGCCCGGGTGGCGTCCAAGTGAGGGGCGCGTGGTGAGCTGGCTTCCGCGGCTCTTGTGGATCGGTGCCGCCGCGCTCACGGGCTGCGACTCGCTCCTCGGCGTCCAGGATCATTCTCTCATCCCCTCCGATACGAGCGCTGAGCAGGAGGGCGGCGGGACGAGCTCCAGCGGCGGAAGCTCCGGTTCCGACGCGGGCTTCGATGCGACGGACGGGCCGGGCGGGGACTCGGATGGCGTGTGCGTGATCGCCGGTACGACGTACGAGAGCGGCGCGGCCGACCCCGGCAACTCGTGCCAGACCTGCCAGCCGACCGTCAGTACGTCCGCCTGGAGCGATGCCGCCGACGGCGAGGCCTGCGGCAGCGGGGAGACATGCAAGAGAGGCACGTGCATCGCCGGCTGCGAGATTGGCGCGATGTACTACGCCGCGAATGCGGTCAACCCGAGCGACGCCTGCCAGAGCTGCCAGCCCGGGACGAGCACGACGGGCTGGACGAACCTCGGTGCGGGGGCGAGCTGCGGCGCCGGCTGCACCTGCAGCGCCAGCACGACGACGGTGACGTTCGACTACACTGGCGCGCAGCAGAGCTTCATCGTGCCGACGGGGGTGACGCAAGTGACCATTACCGCGGCAGGCGCCGCGGGCGGAACGGACTGCTACGACAACGCCGGAGGCTACGGCGCGTCGGTGACCGCGACCCTCGCCGTGTCCAGCGGGCAGACCCTGGCGGTCCTCGTCGGCAGCGCGGGCGGGCCTCCTGGCTCGAGTGGAGGGTACTGCTCGATTCCGGGCGCGGCCGGCTACAACGGCGGCGCGGCCGGTGGAGCCACGACATCGAATACGGGCGCAGGCGGCGGTGGCGCTTCCGATGTTCGCGTGGGCGGCACCGGGCTCTCCAACCGGATCATCGTGGCCTCCGGCGGCGGCGGCGGCGGAACCGGCGGCGCAGGTGGGACGGGCGGAACGACCAGCGGCGGTCCCGGTACGACAGGGACCGGCGGCGGGGGCGCGGGCGGGGGTGGGGGTAGCCAGGGCGCCGGAGGCGCGGGCGGTGCGGGGGCGGCGACCACCGGGACGGGCCCAGGAGCCGCCGGTGGCGAGGGCGCGGGCGGTACGGGTGGGATGGGCACGTGCAACGTCGACTGCGGAGAAGGCGGGGGCGGCGGGGGCGGGGGCTATTACGGCGGTGGCGGCGGAGGGGGCGGCACGGGCGTCGCGGCCAGCGGCGGCGGCGGCGGTGGATCCTCTTATGCGGAGCCGTCCGCGACGGGCGTCTCGATGCAGGCAGGGGTCCAGATGGGAGACGGACAAGTCGTCATCACGTTTCAATAGGGGCTGCCGAGGGGTCGCCCGGTGTAGGAGCTTCCACGTCGGGCACGGAGCGCACTCCGGCCAGTCGAGTGGACGCGAAGTCGAGCACGCGCGGCGCTTCCGCGCGTCTTTGCTGTTCGCGCCGTCGGGGATCTCGATGACGAGAGACCGGGCTGCGACGATGCGCGGCTCCCGCCGGCGACTGGGCGGATGACCGCGTGCGGCGCAACGTGACCGGGAGGCCCCTCGCGGTCGGCGAGGACATGACCGAAGCAGGGCCGGGCGCGCCCCCGGCGAAGTGGCCATGAAGGAAATGACGTTCTCGCGCGAAAGAGAGCAAATGACCTTGCGCGCTCCGAGAGTGGCCCTCCCCGGGATTTCAGGCACGCCGAGGTGGAAGAGCTGGCTCGATGATCTCGACGTACCCCTCGGTCCCGTGGACGCGGATCCGCTGCCCATCCCGGATGCGCCGGGTGGCATGCTCGACCCCGACGACGGCCGGCAGGCCGTACTCGCGCGCGATCACGGCGCCGTGGGTCATCAGGCCCCCCACCTCCGTCACCAGGCCCTTGATCGCGACGAACAGCGGTGTCCAGCTGGGATCCGTGAAGGTGGTGACCAGGATGTCGCCCGCTTCGAGATCTGCTTTCGCCATGTCGAGGACGACGCGGGCTCGTCCCTCGACGGTCCCGGCGGAAACCGGAAGACCGACCAGCGCGCCGGCGGGCAAGTCGCCGCGCCGGTAGACCCCCGCGATGCCCTCGCCGTCGGACGCGAGCACCCGGGGCGGCGTGAGCGCCTGATACGACCGGAACGCGTCCTTGCGCTCGCGGATGAGGAGAGCGTCCACGTGGTTCGTGCGCACGACCTCGTGGAGCTCCTGGAACGTGAGATAGAAGATGTCTTCCTTCTCACGGAGCACGTGGGCCAGAACGAGGCACGCGGCCTCTTCCATCAACGCCTGTTTGTAAACCAAGTAGCGGCTGACCATGCCGTACTTCGGATACTCGCGGTACCCCATGAAGGCCCGGAGACGGTCGATCCTCCGCTTGGTCTCGTCGGCCTTCTTGTGCCCATCGGGCAAGGCGCGCAGCCGCTCCAGAAGCTCCTGTTCCTTCTTCCGGGCCTCCTCACGCCCTTGCTCGAAGCGCCGCGCGCCGGCGCCCGCCTCGAAGCTCCTGATGTTGCCGAGGAGGAGGGGCACGAGCATGGTGGGCCGTTCGCTCCAGCGTGGCCTCGTGATGTCGATCTCCCCCGCGCAGCGCATGCCGTAGGTGTCGAGCCACGCCCGGATGGCGTCTCGCGCTTCTCGTCCGCCCGCGAGCTCGGGCAGCGCGTCGAGGAAATCATCGTCCTCGACGTGCTCGAGAAAAGCCACGACGGCCGGATGCGGGCGGACCACGTCCGCGACGTCGAGGAGCGCGAGCCCCATCTCCGACGTGACGTTGTGGGGGACGGACTGGGCGAGCGCGTCGGCCGCGTTCTTCTCGCCCAGCCATGCCTGCAGCTGCTCGTTCAGCCACCAGGTGGCCTCGATCGCCGACATGAACACCTGGTGGCTTCGCGGATCGAACAAGATCCGCTTCAGCTCCTGGAGGTCCGCCAGGATGAAGTCGAGCAGCGGCGCTCCTGACTTCGTCCCGATGTCGTGCTTCAAGGTCGCGATGGAGGCCTGGCTCCGGCCGATCAGCTCTTCGACGATGCCCGGGCCGAGCTCGACGGGGGCCGGTGTGCCGCTGGCCAGGGCAGCGCGCGGACCATCGTCCGGGAGCATCCGGACGAAGTCGCCGCGTTCGAGGAGGGTCTGCAGCGCGTCCCGGATCAGCGGATCGGATTTCCCCGCCATCTCGAGGAGGCCTGCGCGGCTCGCCGCCGAGGCCAGCATGCGGGTCACGTCGACGAACAGCCTGCCGCCGGCCTCGCACATGGGACGGGCGGCCGTCAGTTGCCACACGGAGAGCCCGAGGGGCTTCATGGCGTCGGTCATCATCTGCTGGTGACCGACCGAGAGGTACACGTGGTTCTCTCCGTCGGCCGCCGCGGGAATGGGGAACAGCGTCGTGATGGCCCGGCTCTGGACGAACTGGAAGTCCTCGTCGACGAGGCACCACTCGATGTCCTGGGGGCGGCCGAAGTGCGCCTCGATCCGCCGGCCCAGCTGCTCGAGCCGCACGACCTGCGCGTCCGTCAGCGCGGGCTGCGCCTGCCGCCGCGTCTTGGCGACGACCTGCCCGCCGCGCACCTCGTAGACGTCCGCGTTCACCAGGCCGGAGACCAGAGCCTCGCCGAGCCCGAGGCTGGCCTCGACCGAGGTGACCTTCCGGTTGCCGGTGACGGGGTCGGCCGTGAAGAGGACGCCCGCGGCCTGCGGGAAGATCATCCGCTGGACGACCACGGCCATGTGGACCATCCGCTGGTCGAACCCGTTGCGCAGGCGGTAGATCACGGCCCGTTCCGTGAAGAGCGAGGCCCAGCACCGGCGGACGTGCTGGAGGATCGCCGCCGGGCCCACGACGTTCAGGTACGTGTCCTGCTGGCCCGCGAACGAGGCCGTCGGCAAGTCCTCCGCCGTCGCGCTGGATCGCACGGCGTAGGCAGCCTGCTCGCCGAGCCCCGCGAGCGGGCGCAGGATCTCCGCTGCCAGCTCGTCGGGGACGGCGGCCGCATCGAGCCTCCCGCGGACCTCGGCGCTGAGCGTGCGGATCGCCTCCCGGTCGTCCGGCTTCAAGCGGGACAGCCGATCGAGCCGATCGTCCATCGACGGCACTCCCGCCACGACCCGCTTGAAGGCGTCCGTCGTCACGCAGAACCCGGCCGGCACGTGGATGCCTTCGATCCGCGAGAGCTCCCCCAGGTGCGCGCCCTTGCCGCCCACGACCGCACGCTGCGTCCGGTCGACCTCATCGAACCCCAGCACGTAGCAGCCCATCCGCTCGCTCTCCTCTCGCGAGGGTTTTGCCCTCGGCCGGGAGACTGTGCGGCACGACCCCCGGCTTGCCGCAAGCCCCCGTCTCGGGCATACGTTCAAAGTGGAGAGGGAGGCGTCCTCTCTCTTGCCCCGTTTCCCTGCGGAGCCTCACCCGGGGAAGCTCGACCTTCGCGCGGAGTAGCGGCCCATGAAGCGGCAACCTGGGGCGAACGTCCTCGAGCCTGTCGGCAAGGACCTCTGGACGATCGACGGCCCGGTCGTGCGAGCGTACGGGTTCCCGTTCCCGACCCGGATGGCCGTCGTACGGCTCTCGAGCGGGGGTCTCTGGCTGTGGTCCCCGATCCACCTCGACGAACCGGTCCGAGACGCGATCACTTCGCTCGGCGAGCCTCGCTACGCCGTCGAGCCCAACAAGCTGCACCATCTGGCCCTCGCCGAATGGGTTGCGCAGTGGCCGTCGCTCCGCCTCTACGCCCCGCCGGGCCTGGCGCGAAAACGCCGTGACCTGCGGTTCGCGGGCGAGCTGACCAACGAGGCGCCCGTCGAGTGGACCGACGAGATCGAGCAGGTTCCGATCGAAGGCAACGTCTTCATGACCGAGATCGTCTTCTTCCATCGACCCTCGCGTACGTGTCTCGTCGGCGATCTGATCCAGAAGCACGACGAACGCGCCAAGTCGGCCTGGCTGCGCTGGCTCTTGAAAGTGGGAGGCGTCTCCGGGTCGTCCGGCGGCACCCCACGCGACGCGAGATGGTCGTTCGTCCATCGACGCCGGGCGCGCGAGTCGGTGTCCAAGGTGCTGGGGTGGGCGCCGGAGCGCCTCGTCATCGCTCATGGAACCTGCTCGATGGCGAACGGCGCTCAGGTGCTGCGCCAATCGTTCCATTGGTTGCAGTAGCGGTCTGGGGACCCTCACGCCCGGCCGCAACGGCTCCGGTGACGTACCGCGCAGCCTGAATTACGCTCCATCGCATGCGCTGCGCAGCCCTCGCTCATGGCAGCGCCCTCTTCGTGCCCGCGGCGCTCGCCGCGCTCGTGGCGAGCACGGGCGCCTGCAGCAGCAGCTCGGAGGGCGTCGCGACGCAGACCGACGGGGGCGGCGCGGAGGCGTCCGTCCGGGACGGCGGCCCAGGGCCCGGCGATGCAACGTCCTCCGACGCCAAGGCCCACGACGGCGCGGCGAGCGACGCGAGCGGCGGCGACGCGGGAGCAAGCGACGCCCAACCAGCCGGCGACGCGGCGATAGGCGACGGCGGCTGGCAGCTCCTGTGGTCCGACGAGTTCGACGAGGCGGGCGCGCCGGACCCGTCGAAGTGGACCTTCACGAGCCTCGGCACCGCGACGTCGGGACCGGGCTGGGGCATCGAGTACGATTCGCCGGGCGCCGTCCAAGTGAGCGGGGGCATGCTCAGCATCACGGCCACGCAAGGCCCCGACGGCGGCGTCGTGTCGGGCGCGATCGACTCGAAGGGCAAGTTCCAGCAGGCCTACGGCCGCTTCGAGGCCCGCATGAAGGCGCCGCCTGGCGCGGGGGTCTGGCCCGCGTTCTGGCTGATGGGCGACACCAACGGCCAGGGGTGGCCCACGTGCGGCGAGATCGACATCGTCGAGATCGTCGGCAGCGCGCCGAAGAACGCGTACGGCACGGTGCACAGCGGCAACACGTCGGACGCATCGCAGAACACGGCGACCGGCGGCATCTACACGTCGCCTGGCGCGGACCTCAGCGCCGACTTCCACGTGTACGCCGTCGAGTGGTCGGCTTCGGAGGCCGACTTCTACGTCGACACGGATCTCTACGAGACCATCACCCCCTCGACCCTCACCGCCGGTCAGCTCTGGGCGTTCGACCACGCGTTCTACGTGCTCTTCGACCTGGCGATCGGCGGCAGCTGGGCCGGGCCCCCGACCGCGAGCACCTTCCCGGCTCCGATGCTCGTCGACTACGTCCGCGTCTATCGCAAGGAGTGACGGCGCCCGCGGCGCCATGTTTAGGCTAGGCTACACGCAGGTGACACGCCGACGCCGTGCCGCGCCCCCCAAGGCCCCCGACGATACGCAGACGCTGACCGGGTCGCCGTTCGAAATCGCCCCGTCGATGGCGGACGGCGAGGACACGGGAAGCGTGCGCATGGGGCCGTTCGAGCGGCTCTACGAGTCGCTGTTCGCCGAGGCGC
Source organism: Polyangiaceae bacterium (assembly GCA_036501935.1). Lineage (GTDB taxonomy): Bacteria > Myxococcota_A > Polyangia > Polyangiales > Polyangiaceae > Palsa-1150. The sequence continues at coordinate 75,614 of DASXZL010000023.1, forward strand.
TGGAAGGCGGGGAAATCTCGGCGGAGGAGCGCGAGCGCCTGAACCTCGCTGCAAAGGCGCTGGGGCTCGACGCGTCGCGCGTGGCGGGGCTGGAGGCGGCGCTCCTCGACGCGTGGGAGTCCGACGCGGCCGAGACGCTTGTCGACCCGCGTTCGCCTGCGATCGCCGATCCGGGGACGCTCGCCGACCGCTGGCCGAGCTCGCGGGCGCCTCCGCTGCCGAGCTTCGAGGACGAGGACGACCCGCCGACCCTCGCGCGTCCCAAGGACGAGAAGCCGGCCCGCGGAGGCAAGCGGGGCGAGCTGCCGCGCGAGCTGCCGTTCCGCGAGCTGCACTCCCGCTACGAGACGGCCGCGCGCGAGGCGTCGGTCGACGATCAATGGCGGATCGCGGAGGTGCTCGTGCAACGCGGCGCCGCGACGCGCGATCAGCGGGCGTTCTGGGAGAAGCACCGCCGCCCCGGGCCCATCCGGCCGACGCGACCCCTCAGCGCGGAGGACTGGACGTCGCTGCTCATGCATCCGGACGAGGACCGGACGACGGGCGAGGTGTTCGGCGTCATCGCGTCGGCGGCGCTGGTGGGCCGGGTGTCCGCGATGCGCCGTGACGGGACGCTCCCCAAGCTCGAGTCCGACGGCTACCAGAACCCGCTGACGTCCACGGTCAGCGCCGTGCGTGCCATCGCCTGGGCCGCAGCGACGCTCGGCATCCGGACGCCGCCCACCTACGTCGATCCCGGCGTCGAGGTCGGCTTCGAGATCGTCGCCATCGTGCCGCCGTCGACGCGCATCGGCTCGCGCGTCCTCTCGGGGCTCGGCTCGGCGCAGCTCGCCTTCCACTCCGGGCGCCACCTGGCCTGGTACCGCGAGGAGCACTTCGTGTGCACGCTCGTGCCGAGCGTCGCCTACCTGGAGACCATCTTTTACGCCGCGCTCCTGCTCGGTGCCCCCGCGCTCTCCTTGCCGAACGACGTCCGCGAGCGCGCGCGCGTCTTCTCGCAGGCCATCGTCCCTTGCCTCGAGCCGAAGCAGCTCGAGCGCCTGCGGCGCCTCGTCGCGCGGTTCCTGGCGCGGGGCGGGCGCACCAACCTGAAACGCTGGGCGCGCGCGGCCGAGTGGACCGCGTGCCGCACGGGACTGCTTCTCTGCGGGGAGCTGGCCACCGCGGCCGACGCCCTCTCGAACGAACCGGGTGCCGAGACGCGCATCACGCAGCTGGAGACCTTCTGGGCCAGCGAAGAGGCCGGCCACCTGCGCCGAACCCTCGGCGTCTCACTCGGCTGAGAGAGAGAGAGAGAGAGAGAGAGAGGAACAGGGAGAGAAGGAGAAAAGGAGGTTTGGTCCCACACACCTCCTTCTCTCCTTCTCTCCCTGTTCACCCTCTCGTCATTGCACAGCGGCGTCCCACACACCTTCTCTCCGTCTCTCCCTGTTCGCCCCTCTACGTCATTGCACGGCGGGGTTGTTCGCGACGAAGGGGGCGCGGATGGTCAGCGTGCTGACGCCGAGCTCGCGGGGGATGGGCGGGAACGGGGCGGCGCGGCGGATGGCGTCGGCGCAGTTCCGATCGAACTCGTCGATGCCGCTGGGGCGTGCGGGCGGCCATTGCACGGTGGCGCGGCCGTCGGCGTGGACCACGAACACGAGGATCACCGTGCCCTGTTTGAGCTCGAGAAGGGCGCTCTTCGGAAAGGCGTTCGTCCAGAGGGGGTCGATCTTCGCGTGGAGCTGGCGAAAGTAGGACACGAGGCGGGGATCGCTGGTCCAGAAGTCGAGCACCTCGCCTTCGCCGACGCCGAGCACGCGAGCGTGCGACCCTGCGCCTGTAGTAGCACCGGCTCCCGGCTCCCGGCCGCCGCCGTTGCCCCCCTGCCCTTCGCCGGGCGCACCGCCCGCCGTGCTCGCGTGGACGAGGGAGCGGACCGTCGTCGCCACCTGCTGATCGCTGTCGACGTCGTCGCGCGGGCGCGCCGCCTCGTTCGCGGGTACGGCGACCGGGCCGCGGGTCACGTCGGGGCGTGCGCTGGCGATGGGCGCCGACTCGCGGTGGTCGAGCCCGGCGTTCGCGGTGGCGAGGCCGACGCCCGGCGCACCGAGCATCGAGCCCACACGGGCTCCGCCCACGGGGCTCGGCGTCTCCCCCGCCGCGCCGGGCGAGGAGGCGCCGAGGCTCGCACCGCGCACGCCGGGCGGAGGCGACTGAAGCGCACCCCGGCTCGGCTCCGCCGGCGCGGCCGGGCGCCGCTCGAGCACCGGGCCCGTGCCCGTCACGAGCAGCGTCAGCTCCGTCGGGTGCGTCGTCGAGCGACGGTCCTCCCAGGACTCGCGCACGCGGGCGACGCGCAGGCGCTGGAGCTGGTCGCGCTCGAAGCGGCTCCGGGGGTCCGGAGAGAGGCGCATGCGCTCGTTGCCGTCGGCGAGGTTGAGCGCGGGGACGGGAACGTGCGCGTCACCGCCGTGACCCGCCTGGCCCGTGTCGAGGTGCGCGATCGCCGCCCCGCCGCTCACCTGCGGCGGGTCGCCCTCCGGGTCCACGGGGAGATCGTCGAGCAGGACTTCGTCGCCGACGGTCGGAAGCTCGACCGTGAGGGCGGACGAGCTGGTCGGCTCCGGCGCTTGCCGCGCGTCCGGAGCGCGTGGCTGGACCGTGAACGACTGAAGCGCGAGCCAGAAGACGCCGCCCCCGACGAGGGCGTGAAACGCCGCCGACGCGGCGATCGTCGCGTGCACATTGGTCACGGTCACGGCCACGTCGCTCGCCCTTGGATACAGCGTGCGGCATCGGGGCCCGCACCGCCAGCTCTGCGGGAGCCCGTCGCTCCAGCGAAGGCCGGTCTACGGCCCAGCGAACCGCTTCCCGAAGCGCCGCTCGGTGTTCCGCAGGGTGGCCTGCGCGAGGTCCTCCACCGGGATGCCGCGCAGCTCGGCCACGCGACGGGCCGTGTGGACGACGTTTGCAGGCTCGCATTTCCTGCCCCGGAGCGGTACGGGGGCGAGGTACGGGCTGTCGGTCTCGACCAGGATGCGATCGAGCGGCGCCCACGCCGCGACCTCCTGGACGGCGACGGCGCTCTTGAACGTCACGATGCCCGAGAGGGACACGTCGAAGCCCAGATCGAGCGCTCGCGCCGCGAAGGGCCGGTCCTCGCTGAAGCAGTGGATGATGCCGCCCACGTCGCGCGCGCCCTCCCGCTCGAGGATCGTGAGCGTGTCCTCGGCGGCCTCGCGCGTGTGCACGACGATGGGCTTGCGGAGCTCCCGCGCCAGACCGACGAGGCGCGCGAACACGTCGCGCTGCACGTCGCGGGGCGAGTGATCGTAGTGGTAGTCGAGCCCGATCTCGCCGACGGCGACCACCTCGGCCTGGCCGGCGAGGACGCGGAGCTCGTCGTGGGCGGCCTCGCTCCAGCTCACGGCGTCGTGCGGGTGGATGCCGACGCACGCCGCGACGCGGTCCGGGCGCCTTCGCGCGAGCTCCACCGCGCCCCGGGCCTGCGTGAGATCCTCACCGACTCCGACGACGACGAAGCCGACGACGCCGGCCTCGGTCGCGCGCGCGAGCACGGCGTCCGCGCCTTCCGGAAAGTAGCTCGCGTCGAGGTGGCAGTGGGCGTCGGCGAGGGCGAGCATGACGGCAGGGACCTGAGGTAGCGTAATCCCGCGTGACGCGCCCGTACCTCGTCTTCTCGTCCTCGGCGGACGCACGGCTCGACGTCGCCCACTGGGACGTTCAGGCCGAGCGCTTCTTCGCGACCCGACTCGACCTCGTCGGGAAGGCCGGGTCGGGCGAGGCGCGCGTCTTCGTCACGCCGCCGCGAGGCGAGCCCGGCGGCGAGCGTCTGCTGTCGGCGCGTCCTCGTGAGGACGCGGATCTGGCGCTCGCCGAGGAGGGCGAGCGTCGCGCCGGCGGTGGGGGGCTCATCTTGCTCGCGCGGCGCTGCCGCACGGTGTGGCTCGTCGGTCGGGACGCCGACGACGACCGCATCGCGCTCCGGCTGGCCATGATCCTCGCCAGCGTCGTCCTCGGCCCCGTCCTCGACGCGCGGGGGCCCGAGCTCTTCGGCGTCAAGACGGCGCGGGCGAAGCTCGGGTGACGCTGCGCCGCGCGATGGCCGCCCCCACGACGACGAGCAGCGCGGCCCGCACGACCCAGTCGCAGGTCGAGCCCAGCCACACGCCGCGGAGGCCGAGCCCGAGCGAGAGCGCGAGGCCGTAGGTGCACGACAGGCGCACGGCCAGGGCGCCGACCGCGCTGACGCCGAGGACCGCGCGCGTGAAGCCGCCGCCGCGGAGCGCCTGCCCGAGCACGATCGCCGTGGCCATGAAGGGCTGGGCGAGCGCGAGCACCGGCGTCGCGCTCTCGCCGAGCGAGACGATGCGTGGGTCGGACGAGAAGAGCGGCAGGACGAGCCCGCGCGCGACGAGGAAGACGACGCCGAGCGACGTGAGCAGGACGACGGCGGAGCGCGCCGCGAGAACGGCGCATCGTCGTGCCTCGTCGGGGCGACGGGCGCCGAGCTTCTGCGCGACGAGCGCCGCCGCCGCGATGCCGAACCCGTCGGCCGAGAGGAAACAGATCGACTCGACGCTGATGAGCGCCTGGTTGGCCGCCATCACGTCGTCCCCCAGGCGCGCGATGATGAGGACGAAGCCGAGAAAGCCCACATGGTAGAGCACCCGCTCGGCCAGCGATGGCAGGGACACGCGGCGAACCTCGCGCGCCTCGTCGCGCCAGCTTCCCGGAGCCGCCGGCCCGCCGCGGCGCAAGGAGACGGGTCCCATGGGGCGCGTGAGCGCGGCGACGGCCAGCGCCGCCTCCAGGGTGAACGTGAGCACCGTGCTGAACCCGGCGCCCGCCGCGCCGAAGGCAGGCGTCCACGGCGTCCCGAGAATGAGGACACGGTTCGTCCCCACGTGGATCACGTTGCACGCGACGCCGATCCCCAGTGGCGTCCGCGTGTCGCCGCCCGCCTGCAGCGCCGCCACCGCCGCCGCGCCGAGGAACTCCAGCGGCGAGCCGGCGAGCGTCCACGCGAGATACGAGCGCGCGGCCTCGATGGTCGCAGGAGACGCGCCCGGCACCGCCGCGCCCAGGTACCGAACGATGAACGGCGCCGCCACCGTGACCAGCAGCCCGCCCCCCACCGCGTAGGCGAACGAGGCCCACGTCGCCCGCCGCGCGAGGGCCCGGTGCCCCGCGCCGACGTGCAGCCCGACGCGCGCGATGGTCCCCACCGTGAACGCCGAGAAGACGCTCCACAGCGACCACTCGAGCGGTCCGGCGATCTGCATCGCCGCGAGCGACGCTTCGCCGTGCTGGCCGAGCATCGCCCGGTCGACCACGAAGACGAGCGTCTGGAGGAGCGACTGCGCGATGGCCGGCAGCGCGAGGCGCCGGACCTGCTGCGCGAGCGAAGCGCCGCTCAAACGACGAGGTCGTGGAAGCGCTTCTTCACGAGGAGGCTCGCGACGTCCCCCGCGCAGCTCCGGCAGTAGCCGAAGCGCGCGATGAGGCTCTCGATGGTGCCGTCGGCCTCCCGCTTTCGCTCGGCGTCGAGGCCGACGCCCTCTTCGCGCACGAGCAGCACGATGTCGCGCGCGATGTTGGCGACGTCCTTGCGGCGGTCGCTGAAGATGGCCTCGCGCATCCGGCGGAGGTGCTGCGGGAAGACCGCGGTGGGGTCGACCTTCTGTCCGGGGTGGTCGATGGCCCAGGCCGCGATGGCGCTGATGAGCTGCCGGCGCCACTCGTCCGGCTCGATGCGCACGTCGAGCAGGCGCTCGACCTCCGCCATCATCTTGTTGTCCGGCTCCTCGTGGCGCTGCATCACCCGGTTGTAGAGGCGCTCCTTCTTCACCCAGACGTTCACGTGCTGAACGTACCGGTCGAAGAGATCCACGTACTGCTCTTCCTTCACCAGGCCGCTCGCCACGTAGAGCTCGTACTCCGACGCCTGGAGCAGCCGGCCGAAGAGCACGTCGCGAAACACCTTCACCTCGTGGTAGCCGCCGATGATGGGGTCCTGCTGCAGCCATTCGAACTCGTTGCGGCGCTCGCAGAGGGCGTCGATCTCGTCGAGGACCGCCTGCGGATTCAGGCACCGGAACATCGGCGACTGCGCCGCGTCGAGGAGCGCCACGCGCATCTCGCGAGGGCTGGCCCCGATGCGGCCCTCGTAGATGGGGTAGGCGTCGCTCTCGTTCCACACGTCCTCGATGGCCGCGCGAAGCACCTTCTGCGAATCGGCGTCGAGCCGCTCGGGCGACTTGCCGAGCGAGTAGAGGTCGGCCTTCTCGACGGCCGAGAGCGACGAGATGATGGCGCCGACGCTGCGGGAATAGCGGTCTGGATTGGGCTTGCGCATCCGCGTCAGCACGGCGAAGACGGCCGCAATCTCCGTCGAGTGCGGGGCCACGTGACGCCTCACCTGCGGGGCGACGTGGGTGTCGTAGATGAGCCTCTCCTGCTCGTAGCTGCGCAGGTAGGGCACCCGGACGAGATCGAGCCGCCCGCGGAAGCTCGCGAACTCGACGTGCTCGCGGAACGCGTCGAGGTGGAGCTCGTTGGCGCTCCCCATCATGACGCAGTTGAGCTGCACGTTCTGGGCGGTCAGGGCCACCTCTCCCGTCTCCACCGAGAGCTGCAGGTACTTGAACGCGTCGAGCGGCCGCTTGAGAAGATCGCTGAACTCGAGGAGCCCGCCCGCCGCGTCGATGAGCTCCCCCTTGGCCTCGTACAGCGTGACGGCCTGGAGGGACGCCGGCAGCGACTGGAGGGACCGGTCCATCGTGACCTGCCGCTCCCCCGCGTCGACGCTGAGCTGCGGGCCGATGGTGACCGCCCCGGTGCGATAGCGCCGCGTGATGAAGTAACGCTCGACCTGGACGTGCTTGAGGACCTCGGCGTACGACCCGTCGTACGACGAGAGCAGCGCCTCGAACACCTGCTGGCTCTTGTGCGACAGCTGGCCGCGGAGGATCCACTCGTTGGGCGGCTCCGGCGCGCCCATGCGCTTGTACGCTTCGAGGAGGAGCTGCTCGCGGTCGGCGGTCGGAATGAGAAAGAGCGGATGGTCGCGCACCTCGACCATCAGCTTCGCGTCGATCTCCTCGTCGGACAGGTGAGCGTAGGAGTCGACGCCCTTGCCGCCGGCCTTGTCGTGCCCGAAGCCGAGCGAGCCACGGATGGTTTTCTGCGACGGGAACACCCAGTGGAAGCGGTAGAGCGCGCCCTCGTCGAGGGTCGAGTAGTGCTCGAGCGCGGCCATCATGCACTGGGCGATGGTCGATTTGGCCGACCCGTTCGGCCCGTGGAGGAGCATGAGGCGGTTCGGCCGCCCCTCGCGAACGAAGTTGGAGAGCGCGCGGTAGATATCCTCCTGCACATGCTCCTGGCCGATGAGCGCGCCGCGGGGCAACGCGCCCTCGGGCAGCGGCGTGGCCGGAGGGGGTTCCCACGGGATGTCGAAGAGCCTGAAGCGGGTCTCCTCCCCCCAGGGGTAGCGGACCTTCGTCGTGCCGTAGTGGTCGAAGACGTCGCGCAGGTAGCGGCTCGCGTCGCGCGAATAGCGCACGGGTTGCGAGTCGAAGAGCTCGAGGAACTCCGCGAACGAGAGGACGCGCCGGCCGCTCCGGAAGCGCTGCTCGACGTGCTCGGCGATGGCTTTGACCTGCGAAGCGGCGGGGCGCTGCTCGCTCATGACCACAGCGTAGCCCCAAAGGTCAGCGCACCGCGACGGTCGCCTGCACCTGTTGCTGCTCGAGCTGGCATGTCTGGGCGGAGCAAACGCTGAGCTTGAACGTCCCCCCCACGGTCTTCGAGCCTTTGTCGGCCGCGCGGAAGGCCACCGTCATTGCGCCGCTCTTCTCGTCCCGCTTCTTCCAGTCGCTGGCCGCCTTGGAGAAGACGTTCTTGCCCGCGGCGTCGGCGCCGAGAAACTCGAGGCCCGGCGCGTCGTCCGCTTTGAACTTGTAGGGGTAGTCCTCGTTGATGTGGAAGTCGCCCGTGGCGACGAGCTTGATGGTCAGGCTGCACGTCGCCCCCGAGACGCAGTCACCCGCCGGCGCGGCGTCGAGGAAGAAGTTCGACCCGCAGGCGGTGTGCCCGCAGTCGGCGTGCTGCGCGGCCGCGGAGGGCTCGCCGTGTCCCTGGGAGGCGGCGTGGCCGTCGCGGTCGCAGCCCGCGGCGACGACGCCGCCGAGGAGAGCGAGCAGAACGGGTGCGCACGAGCTCTTCACGCCGCTGGGATAGCACGCGGCGGCCGTCACTTCACGTAGAGCTCGAGCTGCGGCCCGCCGAGCTGCCGCCTCGGATCGCCGAGGGCGTCGGGCGCGGCGGCGCGCGACTCGAACGGCGACGAGACCGGCAGCGAAGCCAGCGGCGAAAGCACGGGATCGTCGCGATCGCGCGCGTCTTCGACGGGCAAGAGCGCGAAGGCCACGCCGGTGACGCTCTCGCCTTCGGTCACGAGGGCGAGCCCGAGCTCGTCGCGTCCTCGCTTGCGCCAGCGCTGGACGAGATCGCGTACGTCGATGCGCACGAGCGGGCCTCCCCCCGGGGATATGCGCGTCACCGGCGATCCGACCTCTTCGACCTGCGGCTGCGTGGCCCACGACAGGGTGCGCCCGTCCCAGGCCGTGACGACGCGGGCGGCATGGAGCGCGATGGGGACGGGGTCGGCGTCGACGCTCGTGGCGCGCTGGAGCAGGACGTACGCCTCGAGGACGCCTGCTTCGGGCGCCAGCGGCACCGAGAACCGGAGAAAGACGATGGACGGCTCCCCCGCCCGGCCGAGCGTGGCGAGGCTCGCGTCGCGGGCGCCGTCCCCGCGGCGGACGTAGCCGACGTCCACCGGCGCGAAGAGCAGCCGCCGCGCGCTGTCGATGGCCGGGGTCGCCCCGTGCGCGACGCACCGGCCCGCGACGCACGATGCCTGCGCCCCGCAGTCGCTCTCCTGCGCGCACATCCTCGGCGGCGGCACGCAGGACGACACGGCCGACCATGCCGCGACGAGAAGAGCGTACGTGGCGCAGCGCGCGAGAAGCTCGCCCATCGAGGGGCAGGCTAACACGCGCCCGCGCGTCACCCCTCGGACGGGGCCGCGCGCCCGGTCATCCGCTCGCACAGCGCCCAGAGCCGCCGCTGCGCTTCCTCGTCCCGGAACCGGCAATGCCTCTCCTTCTTGTCGACGTAGAAACCGCCGGTGTCGTCCGTCATCGCGCGCGACGTCGCGAGCCACACGGCCGTCTCTGCTCCCCGGACGGGCGAGCGCGCGAAGAGGCCGCCCAGCGCGAAGAGGAACGCGAACGCGCCGTCCCGGACGAGCGACGTCCTCACGAACCCCGGGTGCATGGCGTTCGCGGTCACGCCCTTCCCGCGCAGCCGCTCCGCAAAACACCAGGTCAGCATGCGATCGGCCTGCTTGCTCTGTTTGTAGGCGACCATCCCGCGGTAGGGCCGGCGGTCGAGCTCGACGTCGGCGAGTTCCAGCCCGTCCGCCACGGCGGACGCGACGTTCACGATGCGCGCCGGGGCGGAGGCGACGAGCGTGTCGAGCAGGAGCACGGTCGGCAGGAAATACCCGAGCACGTTGGTCGCCCAGGTGCGCTCGATGCCGTCGGCGGTCTTCTGCTTCGTGCCGGCGTAGACGCCCGCGCAGTTGACGAGGACGTGGAGGTTCGTGAAGCGCTTCGTGAAGTCCGCCGCGAACCGCCGCACGCTCGCCTGGCTCGCCACGTCGAGCTCCACCGACTCGACGCTCGGATTCGCCGTGTCGTTGCTGAGCTCTTCGGCGACGCGCCTCCCTCGCTCGGCGTCACGGGCCGCGACGACGACGTGCGCCCGCTTGAGCGCGAGCCCCCGGGCGATCTCCTTGCCGATGCCCGACGTGGCCCCGGTCACCAGGCACACGCGGCCGAGCTGGTCGTCTTCCCGGGCGGTGGGCACTTCGGAGTGATATCCCTTTGGCCTACGATGGTCGACACGTCGCCCCTGCTGCGCGTTCGCGACCTGGTCACGAGTTTCCGCACCGACCGGGGCCCGCTCCGCGCCGTCGACGACGTGTCGTTCGACGTCCCGCGGGCGACGACGGTGGCCCTCGTCGGCGAGAGCGGGTGCGGCAAGAGCGTGACGGCCCTCTCCATCCTGCGCCTGGTCGCGACCCCACCCGGGCGGATCGAGTCGGGCGTCGTCGAGCTCGATGGGCGCGACCTCCTGCAGCTGCCCGAGCGCGCGATGCAGGCCGTCCGCGGCAACCAGGTCTCGATGATCTTCCAGGAGCCCATGACGAGCCTGAACCCCGTCTACACGGTGGGCTGGCAGATCATGGAGGCCATCCGCCTGCACCAGAAAAAGGCGCGGCGCGACGCCCGGGCACGCGCGGTGGAGCTGCTCGGGCTCGTCGGCATTCCGGAGCCTGGCACGCAGGTGGACTCGTACCCGCACCAGCTCTCGGGCGGACAGCGGCAGCGCGTGATGATCGCGATGGCGCTGGCGTGCGAGCCGAAGCTGCTCGTCGCCGACGAGCCGACGACGGCGCTCGACGTGACCATCCAGGCGCAGATCCTCGAGCTGCTCCGCGAGCTGCAGCAGCGGCTGTCGATGAGCATCCTGCTCATCACGCACGATCTGGGAGTCGTCGCCGAGAACGCGCGGCACGTGGTCGTCATGTACGCCGGGCAGGTGGTCGAGAGCGCGCCCGTGAAGGAGCTCTTCGCGCGCCCCATGCACCCGTACACGCGCGGGCTCCTCGAGAGCGTGCCGCGCGCGAAGCCCTCGGCGAATCGGCGCCTCCGGACCATCGAGGGCATGGTTCCGGATCTGCGCGACCTGGCCGCGGGCTGCCGCTTCGCCGACCGCTGCCCGCTACGCATCGAAAAGTGCGTCCTCGACGAGCCGCCGCTCGAAGAGGTGGCGCCGGGGCGGCTCTCGCGGTGCTGGCGGGCGAACGACGTTCAACCCGAGGCGCGCCCGTGAGCGGCACGAAGGACCTCTTCCAGCCCGCGACGACGGCCCCGTCCAACCGCGAGGAGTCGGTCGATCCGGAAGGCGGCACCGGCGGAAGGCCGCGGACGCTGGTGGCGACCGAACGCGTGGCCAAGTACTTCCCGGTCCGCGCCGGCTGGCTCGGCCGATCCGGGCGCTTCCTCCGCGCCGTCGACGGCGTGTCGCTGCGCGTCCGCCGCGGGGAGACCATGGGTCTCGTCGGCGAGAGCGGCTGCGGCAAGAGCACGCTCGGCCGGCTCATGCTGCGTCTCCTCGATCCCACCTACGGGCGGATCATTTTCGACGGGCGCGACGTGACGCAGAGCTCGCAGCGCGAGCTGCGGCCGCTCCGGCGGCGGATGCAGATCATCTTCCAGGACCCCTACTCGAGCCTCAACCCGCGCATGACGGTGCGCGAGATCGTCGGCGAGGCGATCCGCATCCACAAGCTCGCCAAGACGCGCGCCGACGAGGAGGCGCGCATCGTCGAGCTGCTCGAGCAGGTGGGCATGCGCCCCGACGCGATGGACCGCTACCCGCACGAGTTCTCCGGCGGACAGCGGCAGCGCATCGGCATCGCGCGGGCGCTGGCCGTGCAGCCCGAGTTCATCCTGTGCGACGAGCCGATCAGCGCGCTCGACGTCTCCATCCAGGCGCAGATCGTCAACCTGCTGGTCGAGCTGCAGGAGCGCCTCGGGCTCGCGTACCTCTTCGTGTCGCACGACCTCAAGGTGGTCGAGCACGTGAGCCACCGCGTGGCCGTGATGTACCTCGGCAAGATCGTCGAGCAGGGCCTCGCCGCCACGCTCTACGACCAGGCCGCCCACCCGTACACGCGCGCGCTCCTGGCGGCCGCGCCGCAGCTCGATCCGGAGAGAAAGCGCGTGCGCCTCGTGCTCGAGGGGGACGTGCCGTCCCCCATCGATCCGCCGAGCGGTTGCGCCTTCCACCCGCGATGCCCACGCGTGGTGAAGGGGACGTGCGACCGCGAGGTTCCCCTGCTCGAGGAAACGTCGCGGGGGACAGGACACCGTGTGGCGTGCTGGAATCCCCACACGGAGTGACGTGATCGAATGAATCAGTACCCGTATCCGCCGCCGAACATGCCGTACGCCCAGCCGCCGCCGCAGCAGGGCTACCCGCAGCAGCCTCCCCCGCCGACGGCGGAGGACGAGACGCAGCTGAATACGCTGGCCATCTGCCACTACATCTACGCGGGCATGCTCGGGCTCTTCGGGCTCTTCGGCCTCATTTACGTGGTCTTCGGCGTCATCCTCGCGACCGCTTCGCTCGGCGCCACGGGAGCAGGGCATGCCGGGCCGCCGCCCGCCGCCATCGGCGGGGTCGTCGCCGCCATCGGGGGCTTCATCACGGTGTTCCTGTGGGCCAAGGCCGCCTGCGTCGCCTACTCGGGCATGAGCCTGAAGAAGCGCCAGAAGCGCACCTTCAGCTTCGTCATCGCGTGCATCTGTTGCGTGAACATCCCGCTCGGCACGGCGCTCGGCGTCTTCACGCTGGTCGTCCTCTCGCGGCCCACCGTGAAAGCCATCTACGACCGGGTCGCGTACTACGGGGCGTAACGGTCAGACCCACTGCGCGTGAAGGACGAGGCTCCCGTCGGGGCGCGGACCGGCTTGCTCCTGCACGTAGACCTTCTGGCAGAACAGCGCCAGCACGCTCGACGCGAGGCCCCGGAGCGCGTTGCGGTGGTAGTGGCTGTTCGCGAACGCGCACCGCTCCAGGGCAAGATGGGCGTCCTTCGGCCCGTGCCGCGTGATCTGACAGCCCCCGCCCTTGTAGCCGCGGTCCCAGAAGCGCTGGAGATGCGGCAGGATGGTCCACGGGGTCACGCCGGAGCCGTTCGCCATTCGCAGCACGGTGCCGAGGAGGGTGCCCTGGATGCGACGGAACGTCGCGCTCCCCAGCTTGGCGACCACCTCGTTCGAGAGCCCCAGCGAATCGCACGCCCGGTAGTACGCGAGCCCCACGTCGAGCGGGAGCCATACTCCGGCCACGCAATGAAGCAGCGTATCGCGGTACGCCGGCTCGAGCGCGGCGCTCCACCGGTCGAAGTGCCCGGCCTCGCGGATCGACGCGATGGACCCGATTACGACCGTGCTCCGCACCGAGCGCGTGGCCACCGCCTGCTTCGGAAACGGCAGGACCATGTCGACCATGTCGCCTGGGGATTATGACACACACGCTCAGCGGGCACGGGACACGGCCCGCACCCTCCGGGTCGTCTCCCCGCCCAGCACGTCGAACACCTTCACGAGCACCTCGTGCTTGCCCGGCTGCTCGTAGACGTGCGTGGCAGACAGCGCGAGCCCTTTGCGGTCCCGCCACACGCGCGACCCGCTCCGCAGCGCGCCGCCCTCGTGGTTCCAGTCGACGCACCACCCCTCGAGCCACTGCGACCAGTGCGCCACCGCGGCCCGCACGCCCGCCGGTGCGCCCTTCGGCGCCGCAAAGGACTCCAGCTCCACTGTGCACTTCGCTCCCTCGACCGCGACGCGCAGCCCGAGCTTGCCTCCCACCCTCGCCGCCCCTCCCACGCTCTGCACGACGAACGGCTTCGCCTGGGGCATCGCGAGCAGCCGCCGCCGCGTCGCGTGCACCGACAGCGGCGACGCATCGCAGGCCACCCATCTGCGTCCGAGCTTCTCGGCCACCACCGGCGTCGTCCCCGATCCCGCGCAGCAGTCCAGCACGAGGTCGCCCGGGTTCGACGACGCCCTCACGACGCGCGAGACCAGGCTCTCGTTCTTCTGCGTCGGGTAGCCGACCTTCTCGCCCGAGAACGACACGATCTGGATGCTGTCCATCCGATCGAGCTCGCTCGCGTTCCACACGTCCTCGATCGGGTAGCCGGCACCCGTCGGCTTCGCGCCGTCGCGGCGCACGTAGTCCGGCGGGTACGGGATGTACTCCTTGTGGAACGTCGCGGGGCGGCCGCCCTTCGCGTAGAAGAGCAGCGTGTCGTGGTTTCGGATCCACCCGCGGACGCGCGACTTGAAGCCGCTCACCCAGCCGATGCGCCACACGATCTCCCGCTGGAAGGCGCCTTCGCCGAAGACCTCGTCGAGCAGGACCTTCGCGTAGTGCGCGGCGTGCGCGTCGAGATGGACGTAGAGGCTCCCCCCGTCGGCGAGCAGCGCGTGCAGCCCGGTCGCCACCTCGTGAAACCACCCGAGCCACGCGTCGAGACCGCGCGCGTCTTCGTACGCGGGGAGCGCGACGCGCGGCGTCCCCTCGGGGACCCCCGGCACGGTCGCGAGGTAGGTGAACGCACCCCCCGTGTCGAACGGCGGGTCGACGTAGACGAGCGCCGCCTTGCCCGCGAGCTCCCCCTGCAACGCGGGGAGCACGCGCTCGGCGTCCCCGCGCACGAGCCGGTTGTGCCACTCGCCCTCGCCGTGCACCTCGTCGGTCGAGAAGCCGGGCACGCGCCCACGCCGCAGCGCGCGCCCCTTCCCTCGCCAGACCAGCTCCGCCATGCAGCGGCGAAGCTAGAGCCAGCAGAACGATTCCCGAACGAGAATCGTGCCGCTACTTGCCGATGTACGAGCCGAGCTGGCGCTCTTCGGAGACCGCGCGCAGCTTCTTCAGCGCGGCCGCTTCGATCTGCCGCACCCGCTCGCGCGACAGGTTGAACGACTTGCCGACCTCCTCGAGCGTGTGCCCGGGGCCGCCGTCCATCCCGAAGCGCAGCTTCAGCAGCTGCTGCTCGCGGGGGCTCAGCAGATCGAGCAGCGCGCGCGTCTGCGTCTGCATCCTCTGCTGCGAAAGCTCCTCGTCCGGCGCCGGGGACCGCGGATCGGCCACCAGATCGCCGAGCTGCCCGCCGTCCCCCTCGTCGCCGAGGGGCGCCTCGAGCCGGAGCGGCTCGCGGACGAGGCCACGGATGGCCCGCACTTTCTCGAGCGGGAGACCGCTCTCGCGCGCCAGGTCCTCGTCGCTCGGGTCGCGCTCGCCCACCTGCGCCAGGGCGCGCCGCACGCGCTCCAGCTTGTGGCGGCTCTCGAGCAGGTGAACCGGAACGCGGATGGTCTTGCTCTGATCGGCGATGGCGCGCGCCATGGCCTGACGAACCCACCACGCGGCGTACGTGGAGAAGCGGTGGCCGCGGCGCCAGTCGAACTTCTCGACGGCGCGGATGAGGCCCAGCTGACCCTCCTGCACGAGGTCGTGCATGTCGAGACCCTGGCCCACGAAGCGGCGGGCGTAGGTGACGACGAGCCCGAAGTTGGCCCCCACGAACTCGTGCTGGGCGCGCGACGACTCGTTCATCCCGCGCACGAAGCCGCGCCGGGCGCGGTCGTCCGCGCCGCGGCCACGCGCGTCCTGCGCGAGCTTGGCGAGGACCGGGCGCTCGAAACGTGCGTCGGCCAGCTCGGCCGCGAGGCGCGTCCGGCGGCGACGGCGGCGCTCGCGCGTCGCGTCGTCCTTCGCGGGCTGGGCCGCGAGGGCGGCGAGGGTGGCGGCGCGCTCGAGCAGCTTGGCGATGCGCTCGCTCCCCACGGGGGTATCGGCGTCCTCCTCCGCGTTGCGCAGCAGGCTGGAAGGCACGGCACGGCCGGCGCGCACCTCT
The DNA here is from genome assembly GCA_036501935.1 of Polyangiaceae bacterium. Taxonomy (GTDB): domain Bacteria; phylum Myxococcota_A; class Polyangia; order Polyangiales; family Polyangiaceae; genus Palsa-1150. The sequence goes on from DASXZL010000023.1 coordinate 91,188, forward strand.
TCTGCGAGGGCACGGAACGGACCTGCCGACGCCGGAGCGCCGAGCAGCGCGAACACCGCGTCACGCTCGCCGCTTTCGATGCGGCGAGACAGCTCCACCTCTTCCTCGTGTGTCAGCACGCGGCGGCGCCCGGGGCGGGCGACGGCCGGCCGTGCGGCCGAGGGAGGGATGGCGTCGTTGGCGACGGTGCCGTCCGCGGCGAGACGCCCGAGGAGCGGCTCGCGCGGGAGATCCTCTCGCCGGGGAGCGAGGGCTGTGTTGGGTAGGTTCACGATCTTGTAGGGGTTGGGATGCCGGCTAGGGCGTTAGGGTCGCTCGCGTCGGTAGGCAACACGCCATACCTCGAAGGGCTTCCCGCGGGGGATGTACGTTAAGCACGCCAGGCGGTTTTGCCATGCTCGAAACTCCGCTCCTTTCCGTAGTCACCATAAGACTCCGGTGAGGCGGTAGAAACCCCGCCCCCACGGCCGAACCGGCAGGGGGAAGGCCCCCCGACGGGCTCAGCGGGAGGGGCGGTGGGTCACGATGAGGTGGGCGTGGCCGTGGTTGTCCGGGTAGCCGTAACGGAACGCGAGGTCGCGGGTCGGCTGGCTGGCGAAGAGCCTGTGGAGGTCCTCGGCGTCCGTCCTGTCCGGATCTCCGAACGGGGACGGGCCGTCGAACGTACCGAAGGTGTCCTGCGTGAACCCCGCGGGGCCGGCCACGCGGGGCGGGATCCCCGTCGAGTCGGAGACCATCCAGTCGGTGTGGTCGACCAGCCAGCCGCGGATGAGCGTGAAGTGCTCGTTCCAGAGCAGGTGCGTCGCCGCCTTCGTCATGGCGGCGACCTTGCCTCGCGCGTTCAGGTACGCGAGCAGGCTGGGGTCCGCCTTCAGGTGCGCGTCGTCCAGGTTGAAGCTCATGTGACGGAGCACCTGCACGGGCGCCGCGGCGTCGCCCGCTCGCCGGAACCGGAGCTCGGCGTTGGCGAAGAGCGCGCGTCGCTCGTCGGGTCGCTTCGCCGCGTCGATGTCGGCCTGTGTGACGTACTCCGGCGTCCCGTCCACGCGAAGGTGAAAGTAGCGGAGGCTCACGGGCTCCTCGCCGTGGACCGCGAGGGCGGCGAGCGCAAAGAGGATCTCCCCGGGCAGGGCCGTCTTCGCCTCACGCGCGAGGTTGTCGGTGCGCGAGTGCGCCTTCTCGAAGAGGCGCTCGAGGTGACTGCGGTGTACGGCCAGCTCGTGTCCGAGGAAGTCCGGAGCCAGCGAGTCGATGGGGCGCACGTCGCCGGCAGGCTCGAGCGAGATGGTCGTGATCTCGGTCGCGTCGGGAAAGGTGGCGAGCGCGCTGACGAGGTCCCCGCCGCCGAACGGATAGACGACGACCTTCGGGAGGTCCTTCGGGCGAAGCGCGGCGAGGAACGGCCGGGCGACGTCGACCCAGCTGTGGCGGTAGTCGGCGTAGGCGTGCTCGAGCTCCTCGCAGTGACGGGCCACGACCGAGGCGTCGAACCGCGCCGGGACGTCGCCGCTCGCGCCGCACGCGGCGACCCGGAAGATGGTGCGCGCCTGCGGAAGAAACTCGAGCCCCGCGAGGGGCGGCTCGGGGACCGCCGGGGGTGCCGACGCGACCGGAGGCGGCGAGGCCGACACGGGAAGAGCAACCACCGGCGCGACGGGCTCCGGGATCGACGCGGACGGGACCGACGGGGCAGGCATCGACGGGGACGGCGCGGGCGCATCCGGAGCACGGGCGCAGGCGACCGAGAGGACCGCCACCGTCGATACGAGAAGGCCACGATTCATCGACTCGACTCCTGACGGCGCGCGCGCGCCGAGAACGCAATGTACGCCGGAACCCCGGTCGCGACGATCGCGAGACCGATGAGGGCTTCGCGTGGGCTGCTCTCGCCGAACGTGAGAACGTTCCAGAGCATCCAGACATTCACGACGATGAAGAGCCCGGGCACCCACGGATAGCCTGGGACACGGAAGACCCGCTCCGCGCGGGGCCGCCGCAGCCGCAGGACGATGACGGCGCCGACGGTGAGCGTCGAGAACGCGATGATGGCGGACATCGTGAACCGCACGAGCTGCTCGAAGCGACCGCTGAGGAGGAGCACGACCGAGATGACCCCCTGCGCGAGCAGCGCGACGAGTGGTACCTTCGTGCGCGGGTGAAGCCGGCCGAGCGGCGCGAAGAAGAGCCGGTCGCTCGCCATCGCCTGGTAGATGCGTGGCCCGACGAGCACCGACGCTTGCATCGAGCTGAGCACGCACACCGCGACGAGCGGCGAGATCAGCGCCGCGGCCGCGTTGCCGCCGAGCAGGGACGCGGCCGCGCCGGCGGGATCCTTCGCGCCGGCGAGCTCCGCCACGGGCATCGCGCGCAGGTAGGCCATGTTGACGGCGAGATAGAGCACGATGCAGAGGACGGTGCCCAGCGCGAGCGCCCGCCCGAGGGACCTCTTCGGATCGCGCATCTCGCCCGAGACGTACGTCGCGGCGTTCCAGCCGCTGTACGCGAAGAGCACGGGGATGAGGGCCGAGGCGATCCCGCCCGCCCGGTCGCCCGGCACGAAGAACGGCGTGAGGCCGCTCGGCCCCTCGTGATGAACGAACGCGCCGAGCGCGAGCAGGCCCGCGAAGACCGCGAGCTTCACGAGCGAGAGGACGTTCTGCGTCCATTTGCCCGGCCGGAGGCCCATGGCGTTGACCGCCGTGAGCGCGACGATGGCCGCGACGCCCACGGCCCGCGGCGCCCACGCGGCCTGCCATCCGAGCATCGGCGCGACCGTGGCCCCGAGGCCTGCCGCGAGCGACGCGATGGAGCCGGGAAACGCGATCCAGAAGGCGGTCCACCCGCTGAGAAAGCCGAGCGATGGGCCGTACGCTTCGCGCAGGTACACGTACTCGCCGCCCGAGCGCGGGAAGAGACCGCCGAGCTCGCCGTTGCTGAGCGCGCCCGCCAGCGCGACCGCACCTCCGAGGAGCCACGTCGCCAGGAAGGCTGCAGGCGAGCGCACGAGCGACGCGACGACGCCGCTCACGAGGAAGATCCCCGCCCCGACGATGCTGCCGACCACGATGAGCGAAGCGTCTCCGACGCCGAGGCCTCGGCCCGGTGAGTCGTTCATCCGCGACGCTGCATACCAGTCCCCGACGGGGAGAGGCAGGGAATCGGCGAACGGTCAGGTGGAACGCGCGTGCGTTCCGTCGTGGCCCCGGCTGCCGGAGCCGAGCCGCAAGAAGCGCGTGTCGCACCGCTCGCACCGGAACGGATAGACGCCGAGAATGGAGAGCACGCGCTCGATCCCCCGCCTCGCCGAGCGCCGCGTCTCGTCACTGGAGCAACGCGGACAATGATGCATGGCCCCGGATCGGTAGCATGCGATCGGGAGGCGGGCCCGTGAACAGAATGGGTGACGGCTGTGACCGGCGGGCAAACGCCGCACTATGCTCGCCCCATGACGGACGAATCCTCCACCATCACCACAGAGACGCGCGGGCACCTGCTCCTCATCGGGCTCAACCGTCCAGCCAAGCTCAACGCGTTCACCACCGAGATGCTCGCCGCCCTCGGCGACGCGTACACGCGGTACGAGGACGACGCGGCGCTCCGCTGTGCCGTGGTTCACGCGCACGGCAAGGACTTCACCGCGGGGCTCGATCTCGCCGACGTCTCGCCGCGGGTGTCGGCGGGGCAGCCCTTGTGGCCCGCGACCGGCGTCGATCCGTGGGGCATCGAAGGACGCACACGGACCAAGCCCATCGTGGTCGCCATGCAGGGGCGGGTCTACACGCTCGGCATCGAGCTGGCGCTGGCGAGCGACGTGCGCCTCTGCTCGGAAGACGCGAGCTTCGCGCAGCTCGAGATCGCACGCGGCATCTTCCCGTTCGGCGGGGCGACGTTCCGCGCGCCGGCACAGCTCGGCTGGGGCAACGCGATGCGGTTCCTGCTGACGGCGGAGCCGTTCGGAGCGGCGGAGGCGCTGCGCATCGGCCTCGTGCAGGAGGCGCGGCCGAGGGAGAAGCTTCTCGAGCGAGCGGTGGCGATCGGCGAGAAAATAGCCTCGCAGGCGCCGCTCGGCGTCCGCGCGACGCTGAGGAGCGCACGGCTGGCGCGCCAGGAGGGCGACGCTGTGGCGGCGAGGGCGCTGCGCGCCGAGATCCGCGAGCTCATGGCGACCGACGACGCGCGCGAGGGCTTGCAGTCCTTCGTCGAGCGAAGAGCCGGCCGCTTCACGGGACGATGACCATGAGCGCTCCGCTCCCTCGCGACTACAACGCGGCGGTCGATTTCATCGACGGCCACGTGGGGGCTGGGCGCGCCTCGAAGCGGGCGTTCGTCGACGACGAGCGAGCGCTCACGTACGGCGAGCTCGCCGAGGGGGTCGCGCGGGTCGGGAGCGCCCTTCTCGGGCTGGGCGTGCTGCCCGAGCAGCGCGTCGCGATGTGCATGCTCGATTCAGTCGACTTCCCGTGCGTCTTCTGGGGAGCCATCAAGGCGGGCCTCGTTCCGGTCCCGCTGAACACGCTGCTGACGACCCCCGACTACGCCTTCATGCTGCGCGACTGCCGGGCCCGGGCGCTCGTCGTGAGCGACGCGCTCCACGACAAGGTGGCCCCCGCGGCCGCCGCGTCCCCGTACCTGCGCCACCTCGTGAGGACGAGCGAGCTCCCCGCGCTCCTCGCCGCCGCTGCGCCGCAGCTCGACGCCGCCGCGACCTGCCCGGACGACGTCGCCTTCTGGCTCTACTCTTCCGGCTCGACGGGCGCGCCGAAGGGCGCCGTGCACCTCCACGCGAACCTCACGGCGACCGCGGAGCTCTACGGCACCGGCGTCCTCGGCGTCCGGGAGGACGACGTGGTCTTCTCCGCCGCGAAGCTCTTCTTCGCCTACGGGCTCGGCAACGGGATGACCTTCCCGCTGCGCGCCGGCGCCACCGCGGTGCTCCTCGGCGAGCGTCCCACGGCCGCCGCCGTCATGCGCACCCTGAAGGTCCACGAGCCGACCATCTTCGCCGGCGTCCCGACGCTCTTCGCATCCATCTTGTCCGACGAGTCGCTCGATCGCGCCGCGGGCTCGCCTCGGCTGCGCGTCAGCATCTCCGCGGGCGAGGCCCTCCCCAGGCACGTCGGCGAGCGGTGGCGCGAACGCTTCGGCACCGACATCCTCGACGGCATCGGCTCGACCGAGCTGCTCCACATCTTCCTGTCGAACCGGCACGGCGATGTCCGCTACGGCACGAGCGGCAAGCCGGTCCCCGGGTACGAGCTGAGGCTCGTCGATCCGAACGGCGAGCCCGTCGCCGAAGGCGAGGAGGGGGCCCTCTGGGTGCGCGGGCCCTCGGCGTGCGCCGGCTACTGGAACCAGCGCGAGAAGAGCCTCGCGACCTTCCACGGCCCGTGGACGCGCACGGGCGACCGCTACACGCGGGACGCCGACGGCTACTACACGTACGGCGGCCGCGACGACGACATGCTCAAGGTGGGCGGCATCTGGGTGTCGCCGTTCGAGGTCGAGAGCGCGCTCGGGGCGCACTCCGCCGTCCTCGAGGCCGCTGTGGTCGGCCACGCGGACGACGAGGGGCTCGTGAAGCCCCGAGCCTTCGTGGTCCTGAAGACGGCGGGAGACGCGAGCGAGGCGCTCGCCGGCGAGCTGAAGGCGTTCGTGAAGGGCAGGCTCGCGCCGTACAAGTACCCGCGATGGATCGTCTTCGTGACGGAGCTCCCCAAGACGGCGACGGGGAAGATCCAGCGGTACAAGCTCCGGGCCGGATGAGGGACGGTCCGTGACCCGCGTCCCCAGATATGTCCTCGCGCTGCTCGCCGGCGCGGTGCTCGGGCTCGGCGCGCCGCCGGTCGACGCCTACCTCGCGCTCTGGCTCGGCCTCATCGCCTTCGCCTGGCTCCTCGAGACACCCGTGCCGCCACGCAAGCGGGTCGCACTGTCCGGCGCGATGCGCGGGCTCGCCTTCGGCATCGGCGCGAACCTCGTCCTGCTCCGCTTCATCACGACCGTCGTCACTCGCTTCACGCCGCTGCCCTGGGCCGCGGCCGCGCTCGCGCTGGTGCTCCTATCGGTCTTCGAGGGCCTGCGCTGGATGATCGCCGGCGTCGCCTGCGAGACCCTGGCGCGCGTCCGGGTCCCGCGCCCGATCGCCCTCGCCGCCGGGGTCTACGCGGGGACGTTCCTCCCGACGATGCTCCCCTGGACGACGGCGGGCCTCGTCTCCCCGTGGCCGGCGCTCGTGCAGCTCGCGGACATCGTCGGAGAGCGCGGCGTCACCGCGCTGATGGCGCTCATCGCCGGTCTCGCGGCGAGCGGGGTCCGGGCCGCGCTCGGCGGCGCCGCGACGCGCAAACGGGGGTTGCTCCAGGTGGGCACGGCGGTCGCCCTCGTGCTGGCGCAGCTCGTCTACGGGCAAGCCCGCATGCGCAGTGTGGAGCTCGCGCGCTCCCTGGCTCCGCAGGCGCGCGTGGGCCTGCTCCAGCCCTCCATCGGCGCGAGCGCGCGCTGGGACGAGGCGCGCGGACCGGCCATCCTGCAGGAGCTCACCACGTTGACGCACCGGGCGGAGGCGCGCGGCGCGGAGGTCGTCGTCTGGCCGGAGACGGCCTATCCGTTCCGCGTCGCGCACGGAGCGCCGCGGTCGCCCGATGGCGCGCGGGCGCTCGTCCAGCCCGGCGTGCGAGGGCCCATCATCGCGGGCGTGCAGACGAAAGGGGACGCGGACGGCGTCTTCTACAACTCGGTCCTCGTCGCCACGGGGGACGGCGCGCTCTCCGAGCCTTACGACAAGCGGCACCTCCTCTGGTTCGGCGAAACCGTGCCGCTGGCCGACCGCATCCCGTGGCTCCGCCGCGTCTTCGCGCGGGGCCTCGGGCTCGTCGCGGGGGACCACGCGGTGGCGCTCGTGGCCAGCCCGGTACGGGCGTCGGCGCTGGTCTGCTACGAGGACATGCTGCCGGAGGCTGGACGCGAGGCGATGGCCGTCTCGCCGAACCTCCTCGTCAACGTGACGAACGACGCTTGGTTCTCGGGGACCACCGAGCCGGAGCTGCACCTGCGGGTCGCGGTCTTGCGCGCCGTCGAGCTCCGGAGGGACCTCGTGCGCGCCGTGAACGCGGGCCCCGCATCGTGGGTCGACGCGACGGGTCGAGTGCGGATGCGGTCGTCGACCGTGACGGCTTCGACCATCACGGCGGTGCCGTCGCTGCTCGACGCGCGGACCGTCTACGCGCGCTTCGGAGATGCGCCCTGGGCAATCCTGGGGCTCATCCTGGCCAACTTGGCCGTGTGGAAGGCAAGGCGGCGCGCGAAAAGCGCTTAACGACGAAGCCCCCCTCTCCGTGGCGGGAGAGAGGGGCGTCGGTTTCGCCGTGCCCGAGTACTTACGGGTTGAAGTCCTCGGGGCGCATCGGCGCCGGCGATCCCGCCGTCACCGTCGCTGCCGCCTTCCCGCTCGCCCCCACCACCGGCTTCGTCGTCGTCGTCGACTTGCCCGGCTTCTTCCCCGTCGCCGGCTTCGTCGCGCCCTTCGACGTCGATGCGTCGCTCCCCTTCGGGCCCGTCTTCGGTCCCGTGCCCTTCGCCGTCGCCTTGCCCTGCGCCTCCGCGACGCCTGCCTTCGCGCTCGTCCCCGCCTTCACGTGGGCATGCACCTTCGCCGTGGCGCTCGCGACCTTCGGGTCATCCATGCCCGGGATCTTCGCGGCTTCCGCCCTCTTCCAGCCATTCGCAGCGAGGCCGTCGAGCAGCGCGTCGAGCGTGTCCTGCTCGAACGACAGCGTGTCCTTCGTCGTCGACGCGGCGCCGATGAGCGTGATCGCGTGCACGACCCAGTTCTTCGTCCGCGAGAGCGTCTCGGTCGTCAGGTCCCCGAGGCTCAGCTTTCCCAGATCATCCGGGCCGAGCCCGTTGAGCGTCAGCTTCACGTCCGTCCCGTCGAGCTTCACGTCCGGCTTGAAGCCGCTCATGACCGGCCTGTGGCCCGTCTGCTCCTCGACGATGTCCGCCACGAAGACCGGCACGACCTCCTGCACCGAATCGGGCAGCGATTTGAGCGCAAGCGGGTACCGCACGAGCGCGGCGCCGTCCGCGATGCCCGCGTCGTCGACCGCCTGGCGCAGGTTCGCGAGGACCGGGCCCACCGCGTCGCGCGAGGCGGCCGGCGCCTTCTGGGCCGCCTCCCTGGCCGCCGCGAGGAACTTCTTCTTCAGAGGATCGACCTCGTCCTCCAGCTTGGAGACCTTCTTCTTCAGGTCGTCGATGTTCTTGTCGTGGCCCTTCTTGTCCTCGTCGGTCGCGTCCTTCGCGTCCTTCGCGGTCTTCTCGGCCTCGATCTGCGCCTTCGCGTCGGCGATGTCCGCCTCCTTGGCGGAGACGGCCGCGTAGGCGTCGCCCAGATCCGACGAGAGGAGCGCGAGCAGGTTCGGGGCGCTGCCGTCCTTGCTCTGGATGTCGGCCAGCGTGCGGGCCCAGACCTCGGCGGGGACGACGCGCGCGTGCGACTTCGCGTACATCGGCTCGCTCTTGATGGCCTTCACCTCGCCGGCCGCGTCCTCGGGCGACGGTCCGACGGCCTTCAGCCAGTCGGCGTCGGGGCTCGCGGGGGTCGCCGTCAGGATGCGATCGACCTGCTTGGCGGTCGCCTCCGCCGCGTCGGCGCGCCGGACGACCACCGACATCGGCGCCGGGTCCTGGATCGCCCAGGCGACCTTGGGGTTGGCCATCGCGCTGAGGGCGCCGCAGCCCGTCATCACGGACAGCAGCCCGAACATCGCGCACACCGAGGCAACGAGCCGGAGCGGCGCGGCCGCCCGACCTAGCAGAGTGGTCATCAGTTCCTCCCGAGCAGCCGATAAGTACGACCCGACTGCGAGAAACTACGTTCCGGGCGGACTTTCCTCCCCCGCCGGTTGAATATTCTACTTCTCGCCCTCGAGCAGGCCGCCGTACGACTCGCGGAGCTTGCTCTTCAGGAACTTCCCCGTCGAAGTGCGCGGGATCTGCTCGAGAAAGACGTAGGCGTCTGGCAGCCAGTACTTCGCGAACTTCCCCGCCAGGTGGGCGCGGAGCTCCTCGTCGGTCGCCTGCATCCCCTTCTTGACCACGACGGCGGCGATGGGCCGCTCGGTCCACTTGGCGTGTCGCCCGGCGAAGACCGCCGCTTCGAGCACCGCGGGGTGCGCCATCAACGCGTTCTCGAGGGCCACGCTGCTGATCCACTCGCCGCCGCTCTTGATGACGTCCTTCGACCGGTCGCAGATGCGCAGATACCCCTCCGCGTCGATGGTCACGACGTCGCCCGTCTTGAACCAGCCGTCCTTCGACCAGCGGTCCTTTCCCTCATCGCCGAAATACGAAGCGGCGACCCAGGGCCCCCGCACCTCGAGCTCCCCCATGGTCTCGCCGTCCCAGGGAAGACGCTTGCCGGCGTCGTCGACGTGACGCGTCTCGACGAAGGGGACCGGCGTGCCCTGGCTCGCACGAACGGCGAGGCGCTCGTCGTAGGGGCGCGCGGCGAGCGAACGCTTCACGCGGGCGATCGTCCCGAGCGGATTCGTCTCCGTCATGCCCCAGGCGTGCGTCACGATGAGGCCGTGGCGCTTCTCGAAGCCCTCGATCATCGACGCCGGGGCCGCCGAGCCGCCGACGACCATCTGCCGGAGCGACGAGAGGTCCCACTTCTTCGGGTGGGCATCGAGCAACGCCAGGATGCCCAGCCAGATGGTCGGCACGCCGCCCGCGCAGGTGACCCGCTCGGCCACCATGAGGTCCAGCAGGCTCTCCGGATCGAGCTTCGGGCCCGGGAAGACCATCTTGGCCCCCGCCGCGGCGCAGGCGTGCGGCAGGCCCCACGCGTTGGCGTGGAACATCGGCACGACCGGGAGGATCGTGTCGTTCATCGAGACGGCGAGCGAGTCGGCCAGGCAGGCCGCGAGGGCGTGGAGGACGCTGGAACGATGGCTGTAGACGACGCCCTTGGGGTTGCCCGTCGTGCCCGAGGTGTAGCAAATCTGCGCCGCGGCGTTCTCGTCGAGCGCGGGCCAGTCGTAGTCGGTCGGCTCGGGGGCGAGGAGCGCCTCGTAGTCGAGGGCGCCGTCGGCGACGGGCCCGCTGTCGGGCATCACGATGACGTGGCGGAGGCTCGGCACGTTCTGGCGGAACTGCTCGAAGAGGGGCAGGAGCGAGCGGTCGACGAGGGCGACCGTGTCCTCGGCGTGGCGCGCGATGTAGCCGATCTCCGTGGGATGCAGCCGCAGGTTCAGCGTGTGGACGACGGCCCCCATCATGGGCGCGGCGAAGTACGCCTCGAGGTGACGGTGGTGGTTCCACCCGAGCGTCGCGACGCGGTCCCCCGGCTTCACGCCGAGGCGCGCGAGCGCGTGCGCGAGCTGCGCGGTGCGCTGGTAGACCTTGCCCCACGTGTGACGGTGAAGGTGCCCGTCGGGGCCGCGGCTGACGATCTCGGTCGCGGGGAAGTAGTCCCGGGCGCGCTCGAGGAGGTGCCCGAGCGTCAGCGGAAAGTGCATCATGCGGCCGTGCATTCGACCCCTCCTTCTGGCCCCACAACGTATCGCGACCCCTCATGAGTGTCCGCCCCCTCGTTCCGGGTGACGTCGAGGCCCTCGCCGGCGTCCTCGGTCGGGCGTTCGACGGCGATCCCATCTTCCGCGCGGTGCTGCCCGGTGACGCGCACCGCCAGCGTGCGCTTCCCGTGCTCTTCCGCGAGTGGATCCGCCTCCTCCACCTGCCGTACGCGGGGACGAGCTGGACGACCGACGATCACGCGGGGGCCGCGCTCTGGTCGCCGCCGGGCGCGTGGCACGTGGGCTTCGGCGCCCTGCTCCGGATGGGGCCGCGCATGCTCGCGGCGATGGGAATGCGGGCCGTGCCGGGCCTTCGCGCGCTCCACGCCGTCGAATCGCCGCACCCGAAGGAGCCGCCGCACTACTACCTGCGCGTCCTCGGGTGCGAGCCGGACCGCCAGGGGCAAGGCATCGGCTCGAGCCTGATGCGGCCGATGCTGGAGCGGTGCGACGCCGAGGGAGTGGCCGCGTACCTGGAGTCGTCCAACGAGAAGAACGTGCCTCTCTACCGCCGCCACGGCTTCGAGGTCACGGGCGAGGTGGCGACGCACCTCGGCCCGCGCGCCTGGTTGATGTGGCGCGACCCGAGGTGAGCTTGCGCGCTCACATCTTGACGGGCATCGCCGAGCAACCGCCTTCGACGCAGTAGGCGCTGCAGCACATGGATTCATCCAGGCAGGTGGCCCCGAGCAGGAGGCACCCGTCGGGAGCCGTCATGCTGGGGGCCTCGGGATAGATGGTGACGTCGTCGGGAACCGCGCCGGCGTCGAGGCTCGCGTCCTCGTCGGCGTCCACCCCCGCGGCGTCCCCGGGTCCGGCATCGGTGTGGCTGGTCGCCTTGGTCGACGACGACGAGCACGCGGCGAAGCCGGCGCCCGCCGTGAGCAAGGAGAGGACCAGACAAAGGCTGGCCCGACGGGCCGGAGATGGTTGCAGTGCGGACATCACGGGGCGAAAAGCTTAGCGGAAGAGTGTCGCGCGTCGACCGCGTTACGGCGCTAGCATGCGCGCCGTCATGCCCACTCGCCGCCTCGCTCGCTCGCTCCTCCTCGCGTTCTTCGCGCTCGCCGTCTTCGTCGCTTGCAAGGGCAAGCCCGGCGAGGACTGCACCGACACCCCGGGCAGCTGCAACGACAAGACCGCCCACGTGGTCTGCGTGAACAAGAAGTACGTCCTCGAGACGTGCAAGGGCGCCGGCGGCTGCAACGACGACGGCAAGACGCTCGTGTGCGACAACACGAAGGCCGACGTGGGGGACGGCTGCGGCCACGACGGGGCGCGCGCCTGCAGCGGCGACGGCAAGAACGAGCTCCGCTGCCGCGACGGCAAGTTCGCCATCGAGTGGAGCTGCCGGGGAGGCTGCACGCTCGACCCGAACAACAACCCGAAGTGCACGCCGACCGGCGAGGCGGGCGACCCGTGCCGTCCCGACTCCATCGTGTGCGACGGCGCGCAGAAGACGCAGCTCTCGTGCGTCTCGGGCAAGCTGACCGCGACCCGCACCTGCCACGGCGAGCGCGGATGCGAGACCGCTCCCGGAGGCGGCGTGCGCTGCGACCGCACGGTGGCCCTCGAGGGGGAGGCCTGCACGGAGCCCGACACCGGGGCGTGCGACACGACCCACAAGAACGTGCTCGTCTGCGAGGGCGGCCACTTCAAGACCGAGCTTCACTGCCTCGGGCCGCTCGGCTGCGAGCTGCCCGGCAACTACAGCACGCGCTGCGACAAGAGCATCGTGCCGATGGACGAGGCCTGCGTCGACGAGGGCGCCGTGTCCTGCAACACCGACGGCAAGCAGGTCCGCTGCAAGGACGCGAAGTGGGTGCTCGACAAGACGTGGAAGCCGAAGAAGGGCGAAGTCTGCAGCAACCGCTACCGCATCAGCAAAGAGACGGAGAAGTTCGAGGCGCGGTAGGGAGGTCGGGGCCGACCCCGGCCCAACTCACCGCGGCCCCCCACGCTTCGCCTTGAGGAGCTGGAAGTACCGCAGCGCGATCCCCGAAGCCGCCGCGGCCCGCGACACGCTGCCCCCGTGCCGATCCAGCACCCGCTGCACGTACCGTCGCTCGAACTCCTCGACGACCTCGGCGCGCGCCCGCGTCAGCGGCAGGTCCCGCGCGAGGACGCGCTCGATCGCGTCCCCCGCCTCGAGGGGCGGCGGGGCGCCTTCGGAGAGCGGCAGCTCCCCCACGGCCACGTGCCGCGCGATCGCGTTCTGCAGCTCGCGCACGTTGCCCGGCCACGCGTAGTCCTCGAGGCGCGCCATCAGCCCGGCCGGCACCGGGTGCGTCTCCCCTGCGAGCGCGCGCCAGAAGTGACGCGCCAGCACCGCCACGTCGCCACGACGCCGGCGCAGGGGCGGCAGCTCGATGCGCCCCACGGCGAGGCGGAAGAACAGATCGTCGCGGAACCTCCCCGCCTGCACCTCCCGGTCGAGGTCGCGCCGCGTCGCCGCCACGATCCGCACGTCGACGCGCAGCCACCCGCTCGCCCCCACGCGCTGCACCTCGCCGCGCTCGATGGCGCGGAGGAGCTTCGGCTGCAGGGTCAGCTCGAGCTCGCCGATCTCGTCGATGAACAGCGTGCCCCCGTGGGCCTGCTCGAAGACGCCGCGCCGCTGCCCGGTCGCCCCGGTGAACGCGCCCTTCTCGTGCCCGAAGAGCGCCGACTCCAGCAGCGACGGCGGCACCGCCGTGCAATCGAAGACGACGAACGGCGCCGACGCGCGCGGGCTCGCCTGGTGCAGCGCCTCGGCGAGGACCTCCTTGCCGGTCCCGGTCTCGCCCTCGATGACGACGGGGACGTCGCTCCCCGCGAGCCGCGCGCAGAGCGGGTAGAGCCGCCGCATCTCCGGGCTCTCGCCGAGCAAGGGCCCGAAGGAGCGCGCGGTCGACGCCTCGGCCTTCGCCGACGACAGGGCCCGCACGATGCGGAGCGCCGTCTGGCCGAGACGGACGATCTCCCCGCCCACGAGGTAAGCCTCGGTGACGCGCACGCCGGCGACGGAGGTTCCGTTGGTCGAGTCGAGATCGACGAGGCGGAGGCCCTTGTCGGTGACGTCGAGCTCCACGTGGCGCCGCGAGACCTGGCGATCGGTGAGGCGGACATCGCACGCCGCGCTCTGTCCGACGAGCACGCCCGACGGGCGCGCCGAGTCGAAGGCGAAGCGCGTCCCCTTGTCCGGCCCCTCGACGACGTCGACCACGAAGGCGACCACCATGTCGGCGACGGGGGGCGCCCCGGGCTTGACCACGGTCGAAGAATCGTCGTCTTCCGACGGCCCGCTCATCCTCGTTCGCCTCGTTCTGGCACTACCACGCGCCCCGCAGCCCGACGAACCCACCGTGCGGTCCGGCTGCGGCCGTGGGCTCGATCGGCCGCGACGAAGGGGACACGAGGAAGAGGACGAGCGAGGTGGCGACGAGCGCACCGCCGCCGATGAAGCCGATGTCGCTCACCAGGCCGAACGTGCTCGCGCGGCTCGCGGCCGTGAGGCCGGCCGGGGTGCAGGTCTTGTCGGGGTTGCAGGAGGTCTGGATCGTGGACTTGTCGTTGAGGACGATGGCGCCGCCGATGGCGCCGACGGCGAGACCGGCGAGGCCGACGCCGCCGGTGACGAGGGCCCAGGTGTGGAGCGGGGATGGGGGCGCGGGCGTGGGCGTGGGCGTGGGCGCGGGCGTGGGCGTGGGCGTGGGCGTGGGAGTGGGCGTAGGAGTGGGCGTGAGAGCGGGGGGAGGGCGCGTCAGGTCGACGCGCAGGGTGCGATGCTCGCCGCGCGCGACGATCACGCGGGTTTCGTGGGGGACGCCGTCAGGGGTGCGGGCGACGATGACGTGCTCTCCCGGGTCCACCGTGACGGGGACGCCGAGGGACGGCGCGCCGAGAGGAACGCCGTCGCGGGTCACGGTCGTCCCGGCGGGAGCAGAGGGAGGCAGGGAGATGGCGAGCTCGGGGACCTGGCCGCGCAGGCCGTCGCGCTGCGTGAGGGCCACCTTGTCCCGGCCGTGCTGATGGGCCTTCTCGTCGTCCCGCATCCGCGCGAAGAGATCGATGTACGCCTCGTAGTGCGTCAGCGCCGACGCGATCTTGCCCCACCGGTTCTCGCACTCGGCCAGCGTGAAGAGCACACCCGGCCGCGGATCGACGCGATAGCTCTCCGCCAGGGCCGGGCAGCCGCTCGCGTAGCGCCCTCCTTCCATCTCCGCGAGGCCGAAGTCGAACTGGGCCTGCGCGGTCCCCCCCTGAGCGTGCGCGACCGACGGCGCCAGGGTCGCGCCGAGCACGGCGATCGCGAAGACGGCGCCCAGGGCCTTCACGGGATCCCCGTCACGGGCGTCGGCACCTGCTGCTGATCGGTGCCGCCGTTGCCGAGCTGGCCGAAGTCGTTCGCGCCCCAGCACATCACGCTGGGGCTCGCGAGGATGGCGCACGTGTGGAAGCCGCCGGCGGCGAGGCTCTGGGGGTACGAGCTGATGCCGCTCACCGGGACGGGCGTGAACGCGTTGCTGGTGTCGTCGTTCCCGAGCTGCCCCGAGCCCCCCTTGCCCCAGCACGAGATGGCGCCGGTCTCGTCGTTTCCGATGCAGGCGTGCGCCGAGCCGCAGACGAGCGACGCCGCGCCCTTCACGCCGTGGACCTGGACCGGGATCGCGCTCTCGGTCACCGAGGAATCGCCGTTGCCGAGCTCCCCCGTGCTGTTGTCGCCCCAGCACCACACGGAGCTGTTCGCGTCGGTGCCGATGAGGGCGCACGAGAACTCGTCGCCGACGCAGATGGCGCTGACCATGCCGGTGAG
This sequence comes from Polyangiaceae bacterium, assembly GCA_036501935.1. GTDB lineage: Bacteria > Myxococcota_A > Polyangia > Polyangiales > Polyangiaceae > Palsa-1150. The sequence goes on from DASXZL010000023.1 coordinate 106,560, forward strand.
GCCCTGCACCGCGACGGGCGTCGCCGAGCCGGCGTCGGGCGTCACCTGGCCGTCGCCGAGCTGTCCCCACGAGTCGTCGCCCCAGCACGACACGGTGCCGTCGACGAGGAGCGCGCAGGCGTGGATGTTGAACGCCGCGATGGCCGTGGCCTTCTGGCCGAGGCTCACGGGCACCGCGGTCAGCGTGATGCCCGTCGTGCCGTTCCCGAGGACGCCGGAGGCTCCGTTGCCGACGCAGTAGACGTCGCCGGCCACGATGGCGCAGGTGAAGGTGTCCCCCGAGGCGATCGCGGTGGGTGTGCCCGGGAACACGGTGACCGCGACCGGCGCCGGAGAGTCGGCGTCCCCCTCGCCGTCGCCGAGCTCCCCCGCGCCGCCCTTGCCCGCGCAGACGGCGCCCCCCGTGAGGAGCCCGCACGTGTCGTGCGCGCCCGCCGCGAGCTGGAGCAGGCCCGAGCCCATCGCCGGGGCGGGCACGGAGTTGCTCACCATCGTGCCGTTGCCGAGCTCCCCGTAGTCGTCGTCTCGGCCCCAGCACATCGCGACGCCGGACGCGAAGCGGATGCACGTGTGGAACCGGCCCGCGGTCACGGTGACGACGGCCCCCGGTTGCGCGGGGAACGCGTCGCTCGCGTCTGCCCCCGCGTCGCTCGCGGGGGACCCCGTGTCGCTCGCGGGAGGCGCGCCATCGTTCGTGTCGGCGGCCGCGTCGCCGGACGGCGGGGTGCCGTCGGTCGTCCCGTCCGGTGCGCCGCCCCCGTCGCTCTCGGCCCGGTAGTCGCCGTCGATGCCGAGGAGCGCCGTGCAGCTTGCCGCCGCCGTGAGCACGAGCGCGGACGCGATGAGGGCGAGCGGGCGCCGTACCATTTCCACATGGTACCCTGTGTGCGATGTCCGCGGCCGCGCCGACTCCGCTGCTCGTCGGGCGCTATGCGATCTTCGACCGCATCGCGGCGGGCGGGATGGCCGCCGTGCACATCGCGCGGCTGGCGGGCGAAGGGGGGTTCGCCCGGACGGTCGCCGTCAAGCGCCTGCACCCGCAGTTCGCGCTGGACCCGGAGTTCGTCGCGATGTTTCTCGACGAGGCGCGCCTGGCCGCGCGCATCCGGCACCCCAACGTGGTCGCGACGGTCGACATCGTGACGGCGGACGGCGAGCTCTTCCTCGTGATGGAGTACGTGGAAGGCGAATCGCTCTCGACGCTCCTTCGCATCGGGCGCGAGCGGTCGCTGCCGGTATCGGTCGGTGTCGCCGCGGGCGTGCTCGCGCAGGCGCTCCAGGGCCTGCACGCCGCGCACGAGGCGAGGAGCGATCTCGGCGAGCCGCTCGATCTCGTGCACCGCGACGTCTCGCCCCAGAACATGCTGGTCGGGACCGACGGGGTCGTGCGCGTGCTGGACTTCGGGGTGGCGAAGGCGCTCGGCAAGCTGCACACGACGCGCGAGGGCCAGCTCAAGGGCAAGCTCGGGTACCTCGCGCCCGAGCAGGTGATGGGCCACCCGGTGACCCGGAGGAGCGACGTCTTCGCCGCGGCGGTGGTGCTCTGGGAGGCGCTCGCGGGCCATCGCCTGTTCTCGGCCGAGAGCGAGGGGAACGTGCTCCGGCGCATCATGGACGGGGTCGTGGAGCCTCCGAGCAAGCACGCCGCCGGCATCCCCCCCGCGCTCGAGGCCGTGGTCATGCGCGGGCTCGCCCGGGAGCCGGCGGACCGCTTCGACACGGCGCTGGCGATGGCGGAGGCCATGGAGGCGGCGATGCCCCTGGCGACGACGCGCGCCGTGGGCCAGTGGCTGCGCGAGCTCGCGGGCGATCGGCTCGACGCACGCGCGCGGCTCGTCGCCGCCATCGAGAGCAGCAGCGCCCTTGCCCCGCGGGAGGCGCCGACTCTTCTCGACGAGGGGGAGCGCCCCCCGCACACGAGCGTCTCGGTGGCGGCGGACCGCGAGAAGTCGCCCCTCCCGCGGCGCGCGTCGTGGGCGTGGGTCGCGGTCGGAGGAATCGCGCTCGGTGGTGGAATCGCGACCGCGGCGGTGCTCGCGCGACCCGGACCGCGCTCCGCGCCGAGCGCCTCGTCGGCGCCCGCCGTCCCCGCGCCGCCCATCGCCGAGGAAGCAGCGCCCAGCCCGAGCCTCGCCCCTCCCCTTCCCCAGGTCAGCGCGAGCCCACCCCCCGCGAGCGCATCGGCACCCGTCGCCCGCCCTGCGCCGAGACCCGCTCGTCCGCGCACGCCGCCCGCACCCGGACCGGCGCCCACCGGCACGGGGCTCTACGGCAGGGAGTGACTACAAGCGCCTCAACCCCGTCGCATTCGCGAGGAGCATCTCCCTCACCGCGCCTGCCCTCTCCCGCGCCACCGGGACGCGTACTCCCTTCCCGGCGTCGGCCACGCCGTCGCCCACGAAGAGCTTCGTCTCGTGGCCATCGCGCTCGAGCTCCTTGATGTGCGCCGCGTTGACCAGCCAGTTCCGGTGCACCCGCACGAACGCCCGCGCGAACGACGACTCCACCGCCGCCAAGGACAGATCGATGTCGAACGTCCCGTGAAGCGTGTGCACGAACGTCAGCCGGTCGGCCGCCTCGAACGCCCAGATCTCCTGCGGCTCGAGGAACACCAGGCTCCGCTTGCGGCGGGCCACGATCCGGGGCGGCCCGACCGGCGTCGCCGCGGGCGCAGGTCGTTGCTGATGCAGGCGTCGGAGGCACTGCCCGACGCGCTCCTCGCTGAACGGCTTGAGCAGGTAATCCACGACGCCCAGGTCGAACGCCTCGATCGCGTGGCCGTCGTATGCCGTCGCCAGCACGAACATCGGCGCCGACGGACGACCCAGCATCCCTCGCACGAGCGTCAGCCCCGTCTCGCTTCGCGCGGCCCCTTCGAGCCGCACGTCGACGAACGCGGCGTCGACCGCCAGGCCCGGCGGATCGCCCTCGAGCGCCTGGCGGGCCTCGTCGAGCGTGCCCACCGCGCCGGCCACCTCGGCCAGGCCGGACGCCTCGAGCAGCTCGACCAGGTAGTTTCGTGCCGGCCACTCGTCCTCGACGACGAGCGCGCGAAGCGGGGTGCTCATTCTTACTTCCTCTACTTCCTCTCAGCCCGGGGTCACCCGGCGTGGCAGCTCGACGATCGACCGTGTGCCCTGCGACGACGACTCGAGCCGGAGCGACGCCTCGGGCGCCTCGAGCTCGATGCGCCGCCGGACCGCTTGCAGCCCGAACGCCCCCGCGCGTACGTCCGAGTCGGGCACGCCCGGCCCGTTGTCCTCCACCGTGCACACGAGCGTGCCGTCGGCCTTGCGCGAGGCGCGCACGACGACCTGACCCGCGCGGTCGGTCCGCTGGAGGGCCCCGTGCTGCACGGCGTTCTCGACCAGCGGCTGAAGAAGGAGGCGCGGCACGAGCTCGGTCTCGCAGTCCTTGGCCACCTCCCACTCGAAAGAGAGCGCCCCGCGGTGTCGGGCCTCGAGGATCTGGGCGTAGCGGCGCAGCCACGCCACCTGCTTCTCGAGCGTCTGCAGGTCGCCCGACTCCTGCACGGCGTCGCGCAGCAGATCGCCGAGGCAGACGAGCAGGCGGCGCGCCTCGCGAGGCTCCTCGGTCACGAGCCCGGCGATGGCGTTGAGCGTATTGAGGAGGAAATGCGGCTCGAGGTGGGCCCGAAGGCGCGTCACCTCGGTCTCGCTGCGGAGCTGCTGCGCCTCGAGGTCGCGGACACGCGCCCCCTCCACCGCGAAGGGGTACACCACCGCGAGGGCCCAGAGCCCGAAGTACATTTGCGCGTTGAGGACCCCGAAGAGCGACGAGCGCAGGACGACGACGGTATCGCTGCCCGCGGCCGCCAAGTGAAGGCGCAGATCGGGCACCTTGAGGGCCACGAGCCCGTAGAGGATGCCGAAGACGCACCCGAACGCCGTAGCGATGCCCACGCCGGCGAGCAGACCCTTGCCCGCCGTCATCTTGCGACGGAGCGACCACCCGAACGCCATCGAGAGCGCGAGCATGAGGAGCGGCAGCTCGCACGACATGAACGCCATGCGCGCGAGGATGCGCGCCGTCTCGCGCGCGGCGACGACGTCCGCCGCGCACTGGAGCAGCATCACCCCCACGACCACGGCGACGCCGATGGCGCGCCGCGAGCGCAGGCCCGGGACGGCGGGCGTGCCAGCCTCCGTCGTGATCGCCGGGGACGGGTCTTCGTCGGTGCGGGCGGCCTGCGGGAGCGGGTACGAGCGGGATGCTTCCATGGGCCATTTGAGCGTACAACGCGGGCGGCAGAAGTGGGCAGCCGCCGGTCGGAAGCTTTGGTGGACTGGTCGGCGGAAAGCGACGGCTCGTCACTTGAGCGGTCGCGCCTGGCACCCTTGACGGCATCTTAGGGCGGAGAAAACACGATGCGGATGACTTGGTGGCTACGCGCGGGAGCGCTGACGGGAGCGGTGGCGTCGATGCTGGCGACCGCGACGGCGCACGCCCAGGAGCGGCCGCCGCCGCCGTCGCCGCCCTCGACCCCTCCCGCCCCGCGGATCCTCGGGCTTGCAGAAGTCGAGCGCACGGCGCTCCAGGTCCAGCCGCTGCTCCGGGCCGCGAGGGCGACGACGAGCGTGGCGGAGGCGCAAGCCGAGCAGTTCCGGGCGCCGCTGCTTCCGCAGGTGGTCGGCTCGGCTGCCTACACGCGGGAGACGGGCAACCTGGCGCCGCACCCGGGAGTGTCCTTCGCGCCGGGGGCGCCCGTCGGCGGCTCGCTCTTCTCGACGTCGTACGACTATTTCCAGTTCGGCATCGCGGCGAGCCAGCTCATCTACGACTTCGGGCAGACGTCGCAGAAGTACGAGGCGGCGAGGCTGACCGCCGACTCGCAACGCGTCGCCGAGCAGACGGCGAAGCTCGGCGTCCTGCTCAACGTGCGGAAGGCGTACTTCGCCGCCCGTGCGAACAAGGAGCTGGTCGACGTCGCCAAGGAGACGCTCGACGACCAGAACAAGCACCTCGGCCAGGTGCAGGGGATGGTCACGGTCGGCACGCAGCCGCAAATCGCGCTGGCCCAGCAGAAGGCGGCCGTGGCGAACGCGGTCGTGCAGCTCATCACCTCCCAGAACAACTACGAGACGTCCAAGGCCCAGCTGAACCAGGCGGCGGGGATGCCGGGGGGCACGGATTACGACGTGAGCGACGAGGACGTCGGCCCGTTGCCCGACGAGGACCAGCCCCTCGAGATGCTCATGGCCAAGGCGGTCGCCGCGCGGCCGGAGATCCAGACGCTGACGAAGCAGCGCGAGTCGCAGGAGGCCACGCTCTCCTCCGCCAGGGGCACCTACGGCCCGTCGATCAGCGCCAACGCCAGCGTGACGGACTACGGGACGAACCTCGGGCAGCTCGTCCCGAACTGGGCCCTCGGCGCGACGGCCACGTGGCCCATCTTTCAGGGCGGCCTCACCAAGGCCCTGGTGCATCAGGCCGAGGCCGGCATCGAGAACGTCGACGCGCAGAGGTCGGTCGAGGAGCTGCAGGTGCGGCTCGACGTGGACTCGGCGCGGCTGGCGGTGCGCGCGGCGAAGGCCACCATCGGCGCGGTCGACGACGCGCTGACGAGCGCTCGCGAGCAGCTGCGCCTGGCCGAGCAGCGCTACGCGACCGGGGTGGGTAACATCATCGAGCTGAACGACGCCCAGGTCGCCTACACCACCGCAGCGGCCCAGGTCGTCTCCGCACGCTACGGTCTGGCTACCGCCCGCGCACAGTTCCTCGCCGCCATGGGACGCACATGATGCAAGAGAACCCCCTCGTCGCACCGCCTGCCGAGAGCCAGCGCGGCCACCTCGCTCCGCCGAGCCAGCACGTACAGCCTTCCTCGCCGGTGACGCGCATCGTGCTGCTCGTGCTGCTCGCGAGCTTCGTGGGCGGCATGTACTGGATCTTCCACTCCCGAAAGAAGGCGGCGGTGGCGGCTGCGGCGGCCGCGTCGAGCGCGGCGGCGAACCGGACCATCCCCGTGCTGACGGCGGAGGTCGTGCAGAAGGACGTCCCGGTCATCCTCGAGGGCCTGGGGAGCGTCACGGCGTTCTACACGGTGACCGTGAAGACCCAGGTCGACGGCCGCATCGACAAGGTGCTCTTCACCGAGGGGCAGTCGGTCAAGAAGGGTGACGTGCTCATTCAGATCGATCCCCGCCCCTTCGCGATCCAGCTCGAGACGGCGCAGGCCAAGCTGGTGCAGGACGTCGCCAACGAGAAGAACGCGAAGCTGAACGCCGACCGCTACAAGACGCTCAGCGAGCAGAACCTCATCGCCACCCAGCAGTACACCGACCAAAAGGCCATGGTGGACCAGCTCGACGCGCAGATGCGCGGCGACCAGGCGGCGATCGACGCGGCGAGGCTCAACCTCGACTACGCGCGCATCACGTCGCCGATCGACGGCGTGACCGGCCTTCGCCTCGTCGACCCCGGGAACGTCGTGCACGCGACGGACACGAACGGGCTCGTCGTGGTCACGCAGCTCGATCCCATCGCGGTCTACTTCACGCTCCCCGAGGACGACCTCACCCCCATCAACGAGGCCATGGCCAGCGGCAACCTCAAGGTGGAGGCGCGGAGCCGTGACGGCGACAAGCACCTCGCCGAGGGCAAGCTCACGGTCATCGACAACGAGATCAACCAGGCGACGGCGACGCTGAAGCTCAAGGCGGTCTTCGACAACCCGAAGCACGTGCTCTGGCCCAACCAGTTCGTGAAGGCGCGCCTTCAGCTGACGACGCGCAAGAACGCCATCGTGATCCCCGCCGCGGTCGTGCAGCACGGCCCGAACGGGACGTTCGCGTACGTGGTGAAGGAGGACAACACGGTGCTGAACGTGCCGGTCACCATCACGGCGATCCAGGGCGACATCGCGGTCGTGGCGACGGGTCTCACGCCGGGGCAGCAGGTGGTGGTCGACGGGCAGGCCCAGCTGAAGCCCGGCTCCAAGGTGGTGACGAAGCCGGCGCCCGTTCCCGGCGCGCCGTCCGCGGGCACGGCGGCGGCGTCACCGGGGTCCGCGGCGCCGACGTCCTCGGGGTCGAGACACCAGCGATGAGCGGGGGCGGCGTCTCCGAGCCGTTCATCCGGCGGCCGGTCGCGACGACCCTGTTGATGGTCGGCCTGCTCCTCGTGGGCATCGCCGCCTTCACGCAGCTCCCGGTCTCGGCGCTCCCGCAGGTCGACTACCCGACCATCGTCGTCTCCACGTCGTTGCCGGGCGGCAGCGCCGACACGATGGCCTCGGCGGTCACGACGCCGCTCGAGCGGCAGTTCGGGCAGATGCCGTCGCTCACGCAGATGACCAGCGTGTCGAGCTTCGGCTACTCGCAGATCACCCTGCAGTTCGATCTGGACCGCAGCATCGACGCCGCGCAGCAGGACGTGCAGGCCGCCATCAACGCCGCGTCGAGCCTGCTGCCCTCGCAGCTGCCGACACCGCCGACGTACTCGAAGAGCAACCCGGCCGACCAGCCCATCCTCACGCTCTCGATCAGCTCGGACACCCTTCCGCTCGACCAGGTCGACGACTTCGCCGACTCGATCCTGGCGCAGAAGATCTCCCAGGTCTCCGGCGTGGGGCTCGTCACCATCAACGGCGGCCAGAAGCCCGCGGTGCGCGTGCAGGTCGACCCGACCGCGCTGGCCGGCACGGGCCTCAGCCTGGAGGACGTGCGAACGGCGCTCGCGAGCGCGAACGTCAACCAGCCGAAGGGCAACATCGACGGCCCCCGTCAGGACTACACGCTGGCCACCAACGACCAGCTCTACAAGGCCGAGGGGTTCAAGGGGCTCGTCATCGCCTACGCGAACGGCTCGCCGGTGAGGCTGAGGGACGTCGCGGACGCCGTCGACGGCGTCGAGAACGCGCAGCTCGCCGGCTGGGCGAACAAGCAGCGCGCCATCATCCTCAACGTGCAGCGCCAGCCGGGGGCGAACGTCATCGCGGTCGCCGACCGGGTGAAGGGGCTCCTGCCGCAGCTGCAGTCGTCCCTCCCGCAGGGCATCGACGTGAAGGTGCTCTCGGACCGGACCGAGACGGTGCGCGCCTCGGTGGAGGACGTCGAGCGGACGCTGGTCATCACGGTCGGGCTGGTGGTGGCGGTCATCTTCCTCTTTCTCCGGAACGTGCGCGCCACGCTCATTCCCAGCATCGCCGTACCGCTGTCGCTCATCGGCACCTTCGCGGTGATGTACGCGGTCGGCTACAGCCTCAACAACCTCTCGCTGATGGCGCTCACCATCGCGACCGGCTTCGTGGTCGACGACGCCATCGTCATGATCGAGAACATCGCCCGCTACATCGAGGCGGGCGACCGGCCGTTCGAAGCGGCCCTCAAGGGGGCGGCGCAGATCGGGTTCACGATCGTCTCGCTGACGGTGTCGCTCGTCGCGGTGCTCATCCCGCTGCTCTTCATGGGAGGGCTCATCGGGCGCCTCTTCCGCGAGTTCGCGGTGACCCTCGCCGTCTCCATCGGCGTGTCCGCCATCCTGTCGCTCACGCTGACGCCGATGATGTGCGCGCATCTCTTGAAGCCCGAGCCGAAGGAGCACGAGCGCGGCGCCCTCTTCCGCATGTCGGAGCGCGCCTTCGAGGGAGCCATCGCGTTCTACGACCGCGGGCTGCGCGTGGTCCTCAAGTACAAGCTGACGACTCTGCTGGTGACCATCGCGACCTTCGGCCTGACCATCGTGATGGCGCTGCTCATCCCCAAAGGCTTCTTCCCGCAGCAGGACACGGGCGCCCTTCTCGGCGTCTCCGAGGCCGCGCCGGACGTGTCGTTCCCGCGGATGATGGAGCTCCAGCAGGCCGTGGCCGACGTCGTGCTGAAGGACAAGGACGTCGAGAGCGTGGCGTCGTTCATCGGTTCGGACGGCACGAACCCGACGACCAACAGCGGGCGCCTTTCCATCACGCTCAAGTCCCACGACGACCGCGAGTCCAGCGCCGACGAGATCATCGCGCGCCTCAAGCCCCAGCTCGACAAGGTCGACGGCATCGAGGTGTTCCTCCAGTCGGTTCAGGACCTCCAGATCGACAGCCGCGTCAGCCGGACGCAGTACCAGTACACGCTGACCGACGCCGACCCGAGCGAGCTCGCGACCTGGGCTCCGAAGCTCGTGAACGAGCTGCGCAAGGAGCGCGTGCTGAAGGACGTGGCGAGCGACCAGGAGACGTCGGGGCTGCAGGTGTCGCTGACGATCGACCGCGACACCGCGTCGCGCCTGGGCATCTCCCCACAGGTGGTCGACGACACGCTCTACGACGCGTTCGGGCAGCGCCAGGTCTCCATCATCTTCACGCAGCTGAACCTCTACCGCGTCATCCTCGAGGTGAAGCCGTCGTTCGCGCGGACGGCCGGGGCGCTCGACAAGATCTACGTGCGCACGGCGACGGGCGCTCCCGTCCCGCTGAGCACGATGGTCCACGAGGCGACGACGACCGCGCCGCTGGCGATCAACCACCAGGGGCAGTTTCCCGCGGTGACGGTCTCGTTCAACCTGAACGACGGCGAGTCGCTCGGCGACGCGGTGACCGCCATCTCGGACGCCAGCGTCCGCATCGGCGTCCCGCCGAGCATCCACGCCTCGTTCGTCGGCGCCGCGGCGGCGTTCAACGAGTCGCTCGCCAGCGAGCCGCTCCTTTTGCTCGCCGCCATCATCACCGTCTACATCGTGCTGGGCGTGCTCTACGAGAGCTACATCCACCCCATCACCATCATCTCGACGCTGCCGTCCGCGGGCGTCGGCGCGCTGCTCGCCCTGTCGGTGTGCAAGGCGGACTTCAGCGTCATCGCGCTCATCGGCATCGTGCTGCTCATCGGCATCGTGAAGAAGAACGCCATCATGATGATCGACTTTGCCCTGGAGGCGGAGCGCGACCACGGGATGACGCCGGAGCAGTCGATCCACCAGGCGTGCCTGCTCCGGTTCCGGCCCATCATGATGACGACGATGGCGGCCCTGCTCGGCGGTCTGCCGCTGGCGCTTGGGACCGGCATGGGCTCCGAGCTGCGCAAGCCGCTCGGCATCAGCATCGTCGGGGGCCTCATCATCTCGCAGGTGCTCACGCTCTACACGACGCCCATCGTCTACCTCTACATGGACCGCTTCGGCCGCTGGCTCCGTCGCAACAAGAAGGTCGCCCCCACCGCGGCCCCCGAGCCCGCTGAATGAACATACCCCGCGAGCTTGCGAGCGGATTGTCCGAGCCAGGCTCCGAGAGGAGGCTGGCTTGAACATCTCGGCGCCGTTCATCCACCGGCCGGTGGCCACCTTCCTGCTGGCCCTGGCCATCCTCCTCGCGGGGACGCTCGCGTTCTGGCAGCTCCCGGTGGCGGCCCTGCCGCACGTCGACTTTCCCACCATCCAGGTGAGCGCGTCGCTCCCCGGCGCGGGCCCGGGGACCATGGCCTCGTCGGTGGCGACGCCGCTCGAGCGGCGCTTCGGACGCATCGCCGGGCTGACGGAGATGACGTCGGCGAGCGTCCTCGGGTCGACGTCGATCACGCTCCAGTTCGACCTCGATCGCAACGTCGACGCGGCCGCCCGCGACGTCCAGGCCGCCATCGCGGCCGCAGGCGGGGAGCTGCCGCCGAACCTGCCGCTGAAGCCCACCTACAGAAAGGTCAACCCGGCCGACTCGCCGATCCTCATCCTCACGCTCTCCAGCGCGACGATGCAGCCGTCGGACGTCTTCGATCAGGCCAACACCATCCTGGCGCAGAAGATCGCCCAGATGAAAGGCGTGGGGCAGGTGACGGTCGCGGGGGGCCAGCAGCCCGCGGTGCGCGTCCAGTACGATCCGGAGGCCATCGCCGGGATGGGCGTGAACTCGGCCGATCTGCGGAGCGCCATCCAGGCGACCACCGTCGACGAGGCCAAGGGGACGATCGTCGGCAAGATGCAGTCGTCGAGCATCGGCGCGAACGACCAGGTCTTCACGCCCGAGGGTTACCAGCCGCTCGTCATCGCCCAGAACAACCAGGCCACCGCGCAGCTCGGGCACATCGCCCACGTGTACCAGAGCGTCGAGAACGAGCGCGTCTCCGGCTGGGCGGACGGCGACCGGGCCATCCTCGTCATGGTCCGGAAGCAGCCGGACGCGAACGTCCTCGAGGTCAACAAGCGCATCCTCTCCGCGCTGCCGGAGATGCAGGAGTCCATCAACCCATCCATCCAGGTCACGGTGAACAGCGACCGGACCCAGACGATCAAGGCGTCGGTGGAGGACGTCGAGAAGACGCTGGGGCTCAGCGTGCTGCTCGTCGTGGCGGTGGTGTACGCGTTCCTGCGCTCGGGGCGCGCGACCCTGGTGCCCTCGGTGGCGATGCCGCTGTCGCTCGTCGGAACGTGCGGCGTGATGTGGCTCCTCGGCTTCAGCATCGACAACCTGTCGCTCATGGCCCTGACCATCTCGACGGGCTTCGTGGTCGACGACGCGATCGTCGTGACGGAGAACATCACGCACTTGATCGAGCACGGGATGCCGCCGTTCCAGGCGGCGCTGAAGGGCGCCGAGCAGATCGGCTTCACGATCGTGTCGATCACGGTTTCGCTCCTCGCCGTGTTCGTCCCCATCCTTCTCATGGGCGGCATCGTCGGGCGCCTGTTCCGCGAGTTCGCGGTGACCCTCAGCGTGGCGGTGGCCATGTCCGCGCTGGTGTCGCTGACCCTGACGCCGATGATGTGCTCCCGGATGCTGCGGTCCGAGGCCGGGCGCACGCACGGATGGTTCTACCTGACCTCGGAGCGGATCTTCGACTGGATGCTGGCCTTCTACGAGCGTGGCCTCCGCTGGGCGCTGCACCACCGGGTGACGATGCTGCTCGTGACGGCGGCGACCGTCGGGGCCAACTTCGTGCTGCTCTGGTACGTCCCCAAGGGCCTCTTCCCGCAGCAGGACAACGGCCTGCTCATGGCGCAGACCGAGGCGTCGCAGGACGTCTCGTTCGCCGAGATGGTCCGCCTGCAGTCGCAGGTGAACCAGGTCCTCCTCGACGATCCGGACGTCGGCCATTTCATCTCGTTCACGGGCTCGGGAGGGCTCGGCACGAGCAATACGGGCTCGGCGTTCATCACGCTGAAGCCGCTGCCGCCGCGCAAGGTGTCGGCCGACCAGATCCTCGCGCGAATGCGCAGCAAGCTGGCGCGGATCGAGGGCATCAACACGTACCTCCAGGCGCGGCAAGACGTGAACGTCGGCGGGCGCCTGGCGCGGACCCAGTACCAGTACACGGTGCAGGACGCGAACCTCGACGAGCTGGTCACCTGGGCGCCGAAGGTGCTCGAGGCGATGCGAAAGATCCCGCTCCTCAAGGACGTCAACTCCGACCAGCAGAACGCCGGGCTGGAGCTCGACGTGAACATCGACCGGGACACGGCGTCGCGCCTCGGGATCACCGCGAAAGACGTCGACGCGGCGATCTACGACGCCTACGGCCAGGAGTTCGCGGCCACCACCTTCACGCAGCTCAACGAGTACCACGTGGTCCTCGAGGCAGCCCCCGCCTACCGGGCCACGCCGGACTCGCTCGACGGCATCTACGTGAAGAGCAACACCGGCGCGGCGGTGCCCCTGCAGGCCATCGCCTCGACGAAGCAGTCGACGACCGCGCTGTCGATCAACCACCACGGCCAGTTCCCGTCGGTGACCCTCTCGTTCAACCTGGCGCCGAACGCCTCGCTCGGGCCGGCGGTCGAGGCCATCAACAATGCGGAGCTCGGCATCCACCTGCCCCCGAGCGTCCACGCCGACTTCCAGGGGACGGCGCAGGCCTTCACGTCGTCGCTGCGGAACGAGCCGATCCTCATCGCCGCGGCCCTCTTCGCCGTCTACCTCGTGCTGGGGATGCTCTACGAGAGCTACCTGCACCCGCTGACCATCTTGTCGACCCTGCCGTCGGCGGGGATCGGCGCGCTCGTGGCGCTGCTGCTCTTCAACGTGGATCTCACCATCATCGCCATCGTGGGGCTCCTCCTCCTCATCGGCATCGTGAAGAAGAACGCCATTCTCCTCATCGACTTCGCGATCGAGGCGCAGCGAAACGACGGCAACGCCCCCGAGGAGGCCATCGTCCGGGCGTGCTCGCTGCGCTTCCGCCCCATCCTGATGACGACGTTCGCGGCGCTCTTCGGCGCCCTGCCGCTCGCCTTCGGGACGGGCCTCGGCTCGGAGCTCCGCCGCCCCCTCGGGATCACCATCGTGGGAGGGCTGCTCGCGTCTCAGCTGCTCACCCTGTACACGACGCCCGTCGTCTACCTGGCGCTCGAAGGGCTGCGGAGGCGGCTCCTCGGAGCGGAGCCGGAGAGCCGGCGCCGCCCTCCCGTGACCGAGCCGACCGCCGTCTGATCCGCGCCCGGCCGGAGGGCGATCCCGGGGGCGCGACCGATCGCCCCGTGCGGGCATCAGAGGGTGTGTTGGTGCCCGAGGGGCGGCGTGTGCTAGGTTTGCGCGCCGAGTGAATGGCCGTTCATCCGTTGAAATCCCGCGTACAGACCGGCTGATGGAGTAACGCATGTCCTCGATGGCGAGCACGCAGTCCCTGGACCGCAAGGCGACGGATGAGGTAGCCGCCCCCGCGGTGGCCGCCCCCGCGAAGAAGAACAAGGCGCGTCCCTACCTGATCCTCGGCGCCCTCGTGGGGCTCGCCCTGGCGATTTACGGTGGCATCACGTGGTATTCGCGCGGCAAGGAGAACACCGACGACGCGCAGGTCGACGCCGACATCGTCACCGTGTCGACGCGCGTGAGCGGTCCGGTGCTCAAGGTGTACGTCCACAGCAACCAGCAGGTCACCAAGGGCCAGCCCCTCGTCGACATCGATCCGGCCGACTACGCCGCCCGCGCCAAGCAGGCCGAGGCGGAGCTGGCGGCCGCCCAGGCGCAGGCCCGTGCCGCCGACGCCCAGGTGGGCATCGTGGAGGCGACCTCCAAGGGAGGCTTGTCGGTCGCCCGGGCGCAGCTCTCCGGCTCGGCGACGAGCGTCGCCGGCGCCGACGCGGACGTGGCCGCGGCGCAGGCAGCCCTCGCCCGCTCGCAGGCCCAAGCCGACCAGGCCGACACGGACCTCGCGCGCGCCGAATCGCTCCTGAAGGACCAGGCCATCCCGCGAGCCCAGGTCGACACGGCGCGGTCGAACGCCCAGGCCGCGCACGCGGCCGTCGCGCAGGCGCAGGCCCAGATCGCCGCCGCGAAGGACATGAAGCGCACCGCGCAGACGCGCATCGCGGAGTCCGCGGCGCGCGTCGAGCAGAGCGCCCCGGTCGACGCCCAGCTCGCGTCCGCGCGCGCCCAGGCCGATCTGGCGCACGCACGGGAGCAGTCGGCCGAGGCCGCGCTGGCGCTCGCCAAGCTGCAGCTCTCCTACACGCACATCACGGCCCCGACCGACGGGATGCTCTCGCGCCTCGCCGTGCAGGAGGGTCAGCTCGTGCAGGCCGGCCAGCAGGTCATCTCCGTCGTGCCGAACACGACCTACGTGACCGCGAACTTCAAGGAGACGCAGGTCGGCCAGATGCGCGTCGGACAGCGCGCCGAGATCAAGGTCGACGCCTACCCGGGGCGCACGTTCGAGGGCAAGGTCAACAGCACCTCGCCGGGCACCGGGGCACGGTTCTCGCTCCTGCCGCCCGACAACGCGTCGGGCAACTTCGTGAAGGTCGTCCAACGCGTGCCGGTCACGATCACGTGGGTCAACGTACCGGCCGACGTGAAGCTGTCCGCCGGCATGTCCACCGACGTGACGGTCATCACGCGCTGACGGCCCGCGAGCCGGCTGGGATAGAGGAAAGCCATGACGAGCAGAGGCGCGCCGCGACGACTCGCAGCGCTGGCGGTGATCCTGACGGCGACCCTCGGGGCGACCGCGGCGAGCGCGCAGGCGACGAGCACCCTCGGCTCGCGCACGATCAGCCTCGCCGACGCCGTCGCGACCGCGCTCCGCCAGAACCCCGACGCGCAGAACAGCGAGGCCGCCGTGCGCGGCGCCGAGGCCGACCGGGGCGTCGTGGCCGGCAACTACGGGCCCAAGCTGCACGTCGACGCCAACGTGCAGCAGTGGAACAGCCCCTTCGACATCAACTTCGGCGGCCTCGCCTTCCAGGTGCGCAACGCCTTCACGTGGACCGCGAGCGTGACCCTCACGCAGCCGCTCAGCGGGCTCTGGACGATCTACGACCAGTACCAGGTCGGCAACCTCGGCGTGGACGTCGCCGCCATCCAGCGTCAGGTCACCCGGCGCGAGGTCGCCTTCCAGGTCGCGCAGGCGTACTACCGCCTGCTCGAGGCCGAGCGCCTCGCCGAGGTGGCGAAGACCTCGGTCAGCCAGCTCGAGGCGCAGCAGCGCGAGTCTCAGTCGCTCTTCGACAACGGCGTCATCGGCAAGAACGATCTCCTCCGCGCGGGCCTCGCCCTGGCCAGCTCGAAGCAGCGCGAGATCCAGATGCGCGGCAACGTGGTCCTGGCACGCGGGCAGCTCGTCACCCTCATGGGCGAGCCGCTCGGCGCCGACGTCGAGGCGGAGCCCTTCACCGGCGAGCCGGGAGCCATCGACGAGCCGAGCGTCGCCTCGGCCGAGACGCGGGCCGCCGCCCAGCGCCTCGAAGTGCGCGCGCTCGACCGCACCATCGACCAGGCCGACCACGGCGTGGCGGCCGCCAAGAAGAAGCTCATCCCGCAGGTGAACGCCGTCGGGAACTACACGCACTTCGAGGGGTCCCAGTTCCAGCAGGAGAACGCCGCCTTCGCGGGCCTCTTCGCGTCGTGGGACGTGTGGGACTGGGGAACGACGACGAACGGCATCTCGTCGGCCAACGCGAAGCTCGACCAGGCGCGCATCGCCCGGAAGAAGCTCGAGGATCAGGTGCGCCTCGAGGCGCGGCAGGCGTTCGTCAACGCGCAGACCGCGCGGGAGGCGCTCGCCGTCGCCCGGACGGCCGTGTCGCAGGCCGAGGAGAACTTCCGCATCGTCACGAAGAAGTTCGAGAACGCGGCCGCCACCTCGTTCGACGTGGTCGACGCCGAGGCGCTGCTCACCCAGGCGCGCGGCCAGGTCGAGACGGGCCTCTACGATCTGCTCATCGCCCGCGCGGCCCTCGCCCGGGCCACGGGGACCGCCCTTCCCGGCGAGAGATAGGCATACAATCGGGCCGTGCGCCCTCGACTTGCTTGCGCCCTCGGCACCCTCGGCGCGGCCCTGCTGGCCTCGTGCGCCGACGACCCTCCCCCGCCGGTCGTCGCTCCCCCTCCCATCGCGGCGATCGTCCGCCCCGACGAGGGCCATCTCACGGAGATCCGCCAGCTGACCTTCGGCGGCGAGAACGGCGCCACCCGGTGGTCCTGGAACAGCGACCAGGTGGCGCTCCAGGCCCGCGCCGACGCCCGCGCCTGCGCCCACGTCAGCCGCGTCTCGCTCACCGATCCGCCGGGTCGCTTCCCGCTGGGCGAGGGCGAGTCCCCCTCTTTTCTCCCGGGAGACCGCGACCTCGTCTACGCCTCGTCCCCCTCCTGCGCGAAGCACCGCGGCCACGCCGAGGGCGTCTTCCTCGACGCGTCGCTCGACGTCTTCCGCGCCAGGGCCGACGGCTCGGCGCCCACCCGCCTGACCGCGTCTCCCGGCTACGACGGCGAGCCGAGCGTCTGCGGCAAGACCGGCGCGATCGTCTTCACCTCGATGCGCGAGGGCGATCCGGATCTCTACCGCATGGACGCCGACGGCGGCCACGTCGAGCGCATCACGGCGACCACCGGCTACGACGGCGGGGCCGTCTTCGACGCCGGCTGCGCGCACCTCGCGTGGTACGCGTGGCATCCCAAGGGCAAGGCGCTCGACGAGTACAGGACGCAGCTTGCCGAAGGGACCCTCCACCCCACCACGCTCGAGCTGTGGATCGCCAACGCCGACGGCACCGATGCCCGCCAGGTGACCTACCTCGACGCCCGCTCGTGGGCGCCGAGCTGGTACCCCTCCGAGGCGCGACTCCTCTTCGCGTCGACGTTCGGCGGCGAGGCCGCGCGCGACGTCGACCTCTGGGCGATCGATCTCGACGGCACCAACCTCGAGCGCGTCACGACGGCGCCCGGCCCCGACGACGCGCCCGCGTTCTCCCCCGACGGCAAATCCATCGCCTTCACGTCGGCGCGCGCCACGGAGCTCGGCAAGACCGACACCAACGTGTTCGTCGCCCGCTGGGCCGGCGGCTGGCGGCACGTCGAGGAGCAGCCCGCGGACCATCTCATGGGCGACTCGGCCTGGCTCGCCGACCGGGCGCGCGAGGGACGCGGCGTCGGCAGCAAGGGCCTCGAGGACGCCGGCGCGTACCTCGAGCGGAGCTTCCAGGCGTTCGGCCTCGCGCCCGGCGGCAGCGAGGAGTTCCGCCAGCCGTTCGACGTGACCACCCAGGTGACCGGTCAGGCGACGCTCGAGGTGGCCGGCGTCCCGGTCGGCCCCGCCGACGTGCGCCCGCTCGGCATGTCCGCGTCGATGGCCGTCGAGGGCCCGCTCGTCTTCATCGGCGCGGACTCCGACTACGAGAAGGTCGGCGTGAAGGGCAAGGTCGTCGTCGTGCGCAGAAGCGGCAGCCCGCGCCACGCCGCGTGGCTCGCGCGCGACCGCGGCGCCGTCGGCTTCATCGCCGTCACCGAGGCCGCCACGCTTCCCGAGCCCGCGCCCGACACGGGCGAGTCGATCCCCGCCGTCATCGCCTCGAGCCGCGCGATGTCCGGGTTTCTCTCCCTCGTGCTCCGCGGAGTCCACCCCCAGGCGCGCCTCGCCGTCACGCTGGCGCCCGAGATGGGCAAGGCCTTCAACGTCGTGGCCCGCTGGAAGGCGACGGCCTCCGACGACCAGAAGCTCCCGGGGGTCGTCGTCGTGGGCGCGCACTACGACTCCATCGGCCCCGGGAGCCCGGGCGCCGACGACAACGCGTCCGGCACCGCCGCGCTCCTCCAGGTGGCGCGGTCCCTCGGCGAGAAGAAACCCGCCCTGCGACGCGACATCGTGCTCGTCGGCTTCTCGGGCGAGGAGCAAGGGGCCGCGGGCGCCGCCGCCTTCGCGAGAAAGCCGCCCGGTGGCCTCGCGACGAAGGACATCGTCGCCATGATCGATCTCGACATGGTCGGCCGGATGCGCGACGACACGCTCCAGGTCTTCGGCTCCGACACGGCGAGCGCCTGGCCCGAGCTGCTGGCGGGGGCGTGCAACGCCGCCGGCGTCGACTGCATCCCGGCGACCGGGGGCCTCGGCGGCGCGGACCGGGGTCCTTTCTTCGAGGCCGGCATCCCGGCGGTCCATTTCTTCACGGGCGTCCACGGCGACCGTCACAAGCCGGCCGACACGCCCGACAAGCTCAACGCGACGGGGATGGCGCAGGTCGCGCGCATCGCCGAGCATTTGTCGCGCGACCTCGCCGTCTTGCCGGCGCGCCCCGAGTTCGTGCGCACGGCGACGCCGCCGGGCGAGGGCGACGTGCGCGGGATGGGCGCGTCGCTGGGCACGATTCCCGATCCCGCTCCTCCGCCCAACGGGCAGAAGGGCATGCTCCTCGCCGGCGTGCGCCCCGGCGGCCCCGCGGACGCGGCGGGTCTTCGCAAGGGGGACGTGATCGTGCGCCTCGGGGGCCACGTCGTCGGGGGGACGGACGACGTGAAGTTCGTGATGACGCAGTCGAGGCCGGGCGCGCACATCAAGGCGGTGGTGCTCCGCGACGGCAAGGAGCTGTCGGTCGACGTCACGCTCGACGTGCCGCCGAAGCGGTGACGTCCGCGCGACCCACCCGCGATCTCGCCCGAGGCCGGGACTGATAGGCTGGAGCGCATGCGAGTCACCTTCCGCGGAGTGCGCGGCTCCATCCCGACGCCCGGCCCGTCGACGGTGCGCTACGGCGGCAACACGGTCTGCGTCGAGGTGCGCCTCGCCGACGGGACGCTCATCGTGCTCGACGCGGGCACGGGCATCCGCGAGCTCGGCAAGCAGCTCCTCCGCGAGCGCCACGCGGCCCCCATCCACCTGCTGCTCACGCACGGCCACTGGGATCACATCCTCGGCCTCCCCTTCTTCGCGCCCCTCTACGCGAAGGACACGCACCTCGTCCTTCACGCCGTCACGGCGCTCGCGCGCGTGCGCACACGCGACCCGATCATCTTCGACGGCGAGCACTTCCCGGTGCGCTTCGCCGATCTACCCGCCCGCATCGAGCACGACGAGACCTCCGAGGGCCTTCGCATCGGCTCCGCGACCGTCCGGCACGTCCTGCTCAACCACCCGGGGAGCTGCGTCGGCTTCCGCATCGACGACGACGACGGAAGCTCGCTCTGCTACCTCACCGACAACGAGCTCGATCCGCCCGGCGCCGTGACCACCACCGCCGCCGAGCTCGCGCGCTTCGCCGCGGGGGCCAGCCTCGTCGTCCACGACGCGCAGTATCTCCCCGCGGACATGCCCGCCAAGCGCGGCTGGGGCCACTCGGTCGTCGACGAGGTGCTCGCCCTCGGCAAGGAGGCCGAGGCGCGCATCCTCGCGCTGCATCACCACGAGCCGGAGAGGGACGACGACGCGCTCGACCGCATCGCCGCCGATGCCGAGACGTGGACGCGGGAGAACGCGCCGGCGATGAAGGCGCTGGTCGCGCGCGAAGGACTGGAGCTCACGCTGCCGCCGCGGTGAATCGTTGACGTGGTCGTTGACGTGGACGACGGGTGGTGGGGAGCGGAACGGCGGTGGGGAGCGGAACGGCGGGGCTGGGACGCTCGCGTCCTCTCAGGCCTTCACTCCGGCTCCCACTGAGTGTGGATGTCGCCGTCGCGGTCGATGCGCTTGTAGGTGTGAGCCCCGAAGAAGTCCCGCTGCGCCTGCGTCAGGTTCCCCGGCAGGCGCTCGCGCCGGACCATGTCGTAGTAGGCCAGCGAGCCGCCCGTCGTCGACAGCGCCATCCCCGCCTGCGCCGCCTGCGCCACCACGTTGCGCCAGCCCGTCTGCCGCGCCGCCATCTCGTCGCGAAAGCTCGGATCGAGGAGCAGGTTCGTCAGCCCCGGCTCGCGGTCGTACGCCGCCTTGATGCGCCCGAGGAACTGCGCCCGGATGATGCACCCGTCCTGCCAGATGCGCGCGAGCTCCCCGAGCTTCAGCCCCCAGCCGCGCGTCTCCGACGCGATCCGCAGGAGATTCATCCCCTGCGCGTAGCTGCACGCCTTGCTCGCGTAGAGCGCCGCGCGCACGTCCGCCACGAGCTGCTTCTTGTCGCCGCTCGTCGGCCCCGGCTTCGGCCCGGGCAGGAGCTTCGACACCTTCACGCGCTCGGCCTTCGCCGCCGAGATGACGCGCGCCTCGACCGACGTCGCGATGGTCGGCGCCGCGACGCCGATCTCCGCCGCGTCCTGCACCGTCCACTTGCCCGTCCCCTTCATCCCGGTCGCGTCGAGGATCTGATCCACCAGGTACCCCTTGCCCTCGGGGTCCTTGAAGCGGAGCACCTTCGCCGTGATCTCGATGAGGAACGACTGCAGATCCCCCTTGTTCCAGTCGTCGAAGACCTCGGCCATCTCCTCGTTCGACAGGCCGCCCATCGTCTTCAGCACGTCGTACGCCTCGGCGATGAGCTGCATATCGCCGTACTCGATCCCGTTGTGCACCATCTTCACGTAGTGCCCCGAGCCGCCCGGCCCGATGTACGTGACGCACGGCCCGTCCTTGTGCTGCGCCGCGATCTTCGTGAGGATCGGCGCGAGCTCCTCGTAGGCCGCCTTGTCGCCGCCCGGCATCATCGACGGGCCGTGGCGCGCGCCCTTCTCGCCGCCCGAGACGCCCATCCCGAAGTAGCGGATGCCCGCCGCCTCGAGCTCCTTCGTGCGCCGCTCGGTGTTCGGGAAGAACTCGTTCCCGGCGTCGACCAGCATGTCGCCCTTCTCGAGGAACGGCTTCAGCTTGGCGATCGTGTCGTCGACCACGCTGCCCGCCTTGACCAGCATGATGATGCGGCGCGGCTTGCGGAGCGACCGCACGAACTCGCCGATGTCCTTGAAGCCGCGGATCTGCTTGCCCTTGGTGTCCGCGACGAACTTGTCGACCGGCTCGGGCCACGCGTCGTACGCCGCGGCCGAGAAGCCCTTCTCCTCGATGTTCAGGACGAGGTTCCGTCCCATCACCCCGAGCCCCACCATCCCGATCGCCAGCTCGTCCGCCATGACTGTCCTCGCTTTGGCTTGCTGAAGGTCGGACGACCCTATCACGCTCGGCGGGGCCGCTGGTACGCTCGCCGGCCAGGAAAAAGGGGCCCCCATGGACATCCGCCAAATGCCGCGCGAGACGCGCGTCCGGTGCGTCGACACGATCCGCTTTCTCGCCGCCGACGCGGTCGAGGCCGCGAACAGCGGCCACCCGGGGACGCCGATGGGCGCCGCCGACCACGCGTTCGTCGTGTGGAGCGAGTTCCTCAACTTCGACCCCGCCGCGCCGAGCTGGCCGAACCGCGATCGCTTCGTCCTCTCCGGCGGGCACGCGTCGATGCTCCTTTACTCGCTGCTGCACCTCTCGGGGCACGATCTGCCGCTCGCCGAGCTGAAGCGCTTTCGCCAGTGGGGCTCGAAGACGCCGGGGCACCCGGAGTTTCGCCACACGGTCGGCGTCGAGCTGACGACCGGGCCGCTCGGCGCCGGGTTCGCGACGGCGGTCGGCATGGCCCTCGCCTCGAAGATGCTCGCCGCGCGCTTCAACACCGAGACGATGCCCGTCATCGACGCGCACGTCTTCGGCATCTGCGGCGACGGCGACATGCAGGAGGGGGTGACCTCCGAGGCGGCGAGCCTCGCCGGGCACCTCGGGCTCGGGAACCTCATCTTCGTCTACGACAGCAACGACATCACCATCGAGGGCCACCTCGACGTGGCGATGGACGACGACGTGCGCCGGCGCTTCGAGGCGTACGGCTGGTACGTCCAGCAGGTCGACGGCCACGATCACGACAGCATCCGCGCCGCGCTCATCCTCGCGAAGAAGCAGACCGTGAAGCCGTCGCTCGTCATCGCGAAGACCGTCATCGGCCGCGGCGCCCCGACGAAGGCCAACACGCACGGCGTCCACGGCACGCCCCTCGGCAAGACCGAGCTCGCGGCGATGCGGAAGAACCTCGGCTGGCCCGAGGAGACGTTCCACGTCCCCGACGAGGTGCGCGCCGTGTGGAAGGCGCGCGCCGCCGAGGGCAAGAAGGCCCGCGAGGACTGGGAGCGCATGTTCGCGTCGTGGCGGACCGAGCACCCGGACCTCGCGAAGCAGTGGGACGCGCAGTGGGAGCACGCGGTGCCGGCGGATCTGCCCGAGCAGCTCGCGGCGGCCGTCGCGGGCAAGTCCGACGCGACGCGGAGCCTGTCGGGCATGGTCATCCAGAAGGCGACGGCGCTGGTCCCGTCGCTCCTCGGCGGCGCGGCGGACCTCGAGCCGTCGACGAAGACGGGCATCAAGGGCGCCGCGAGCGTCGTGAAGGCGTCGGTGCAGTCCGACTTTTTGCCGGACGCGTCGTTCGCGGGCAAGAACCTGCACTTCGGGATCCGCGAGCACGCGATGGGGTCCATGTCGAACGGCATGGTCCTCTTCGGCGGATGGCAGTGTTACTCGGCCACGTTCCTCGTCTTCTCCGACTACATGCGCGCGCCCATCCGCCTGGCGGCGCTCTCCAAGCTGCCGACCATCTTCATCTTCACGCACGACTCGTTCTGGGTCGGCGAGGACGGGCCGACGCACCAGCCCATCGAGCACCTCTGGTCGCTGCGCCTCATCCCCGACGTCGACCTGTGGCGCCCCGCCGACGGGCTCGAGACCGCGCTCGCGTGGGCGCACGCCGTGGCGCTGCCGGACGGGCCGATGCCGAGCATCCTCATTCTCACGCGGCAGACGGTGCCCGTCTTCGAGCGGCCCGCGGGGTTCACGGCGCGGGACATCTGGAAGGGCGGCTACGTGCTGAGCGAAGCCGCCGGCGGCAAGCCCGAGCTCGTGATCCTGTCGACCGGCTCCGAGGTGGGACCGGCGCTCGAGGCGAAGACGCTGCTCGAGAAGGCCGGGCAGAAGGTGCGGCTCGTCTCGGTGCCGTGCGTCGAGCGGTTCAAGAGGCAGCCGCAGGCCTACCGCGACGCGGTGCTGCCGCCGGGCGTGCCGCGCGTCAGCGTCGAAGCCGGGCGGACGGACCCCTGGTACCAGTTCGTCGGGCTCGACGGGCTCGCCATCGGGATCGACCACTTCGGCCACTCGGCGCCGGGCGAGGTGCTCGCCGAGGAGCTCGGGCTGACGGGCGCGAAGATCGCAGCGCGCGTCACGACGTGGCAGGCGGAGCGGCGCGCGAAGGGGTGAGCGACGGAATGACCGGGGCGCGCCGGCTCGTCTGCGGCGCGCCCTGGTCCCCCGCGTCGCGCGGCTACTTCACGAGCAGGGCGAGCGGCTGGCTCCAGTCCCCCTGTCCGCCCTTGGGTGTGACCGCCCGGTAGCGGAACATCGCCGTCGTCCCGGCCGCGAGGCCGGTGATCGTCGTCTTTCCCTGGATCGTGCTGGGCGCTGCGACCCAGGTCTTGCCGCCGTCGACGCTGTACTCCCACTCGTAGGCCGACCGCGGCCCCGCCGAGACCGCGGTCACGACCGCGGAGCCGGAGAGGGTCCCCTGCTTCACGGCGAACGCCTGCTTGCCGCGCGTCGCGATCTTGCGGACGGCGAGCCCGGCGCTCTCGATGATGGCGGCGGCGTTCTCGGGCGTGCCGTCGGCCACGCCCTGGACGTACCCGCGCAGCTGCTGGAGCAGCCCCACGAGCACCGTGCGCTTGTCGTTGCGCACCGTCACCGTCCCTTTTGCCCGGGAGAGCGTCGCGGTCTCCGCCGCGTGCAGGTCGTCGATGGCGGCCGTCAGCGCGGAGACCGTAGGCGTCGGCGTGGGAAAGTGAGCGTTGCCCGTCATCTTCTGCACGACATTGGTGCCGTACAGAATGAGGTCCGCGTTCTTCGAAGGAACGCTCAGTGCAATCGTCGCGCGATGAATCGTGTTGCTATTGGTCGTCATGGTCTTGTCCTCTCATCGTTCAGAATCGTGATTTTCGTGGCCACATTCGCTAGTGCACGTGAAAGAAGTCTTCGTTGACGGTTCGTCATCGTCCGCTTCACGTTTCGACATCGGAGATGCGCGCCATGAATTCCGAATGGCTCACGAAAAAGTGAGGGCGAGCAGCTCGAGGTCGTTGGCTGTCGGCGATCGATCCAGAAACACTCGTTTTGACTTCGGGAAGCACGGCTTACGGTTCACTTCGGGCAGCTTGGTCTCCTTCGTCGCTATCCATGGTCTCGTCGAACGCCGCTGACGATTCAACGAGTGGCGCCATGGACTCGAAAAGTGCTGCTTCGAATCCATGGCGGTGCTTTCTGGATTCAGAGTCGTTCGCGATGGAACACCACCGAGCAGCCATCGAGTCGAAGGTGTCTTCTCTGGATTCATCGCTGTGCTTCTCGACGTCATCGTCGTACTTCCTGGAGTCACGCCGCGAAGCTCACGAGTCCGGGCGTCCAGCCCACGGCTCCTCTGTCGTCCCTCTACCCTTGGGGCTCGCGTGGGCGCGGTGTCGCAATCGGGGGGCGAGCACCCCGTCCGTTACCGAGCCTTGCCGGGCCTTCCTGCCCTCCTCACCGAGCTAAGTCGGATGCCGGAAGACTTTGTGCGGGAAAAGTGGTGGCACCCCGGTCGATTTTCGGCGGCGGTACCCTAACTGCGCGAGAACTGCGCGGGTTCTCGCGATCAGGGCGTGGGACTCGCAGTCCCCGTGGCTCGAGCACACCGTTCGTTGCAGTGCTTCTGGCCGAAGTCCATCTCGTCCAGCGGTCGGTTGAAATGGCACACGGCGGGTGCTGCGCCGCCCGACTCGATGACGTCCGCGATGCACGCGTGGAGCGTCGTCTCGAACGAGTCCGGCAGACGGGGCGGCGGTCCGGCCGTCACGCTCCGGGGCGGCGGCAGGAGCGGAAGCGCGACCACGAGGGGCCGCTGCGAAGACTCTGCGGCCCGAATGGCCGAGTCGATCCCTTCGAAACAGGCCTGCACGCAAGCCCTCCTCCGCGTGGACGGAAGGGAGGTGCATACCGCCGTGCCATACCGCCAGTTGCCCGAGCCGCAGGCGCGAGCCACCCCGCTGAAGTCCTCGGGAGCCGCGGTCGTGGCGGCCAGAACCGAGTCGAGCGGCGCGTCACCACCGGCCGGAGCTTCGATGTGCCAGTGGAGGTCCGCATCGGGTGGAAAGAAGGGCGCGCGCGCTGCTTGCTGCGAGGGAGTCGCGGGTCCCGGCGCTGGAGGGCCACCGCAAGCCAGGAAGGCCGCCGCGAGGGCCATCGCGCAGCGGCGGATCACCGGCGCCAGTCGTTCAAGGGTCGGTAGCGAGCGAAGCGCGCGCGAAGCTCGGGGCCATAGGAGGAGTGCATCATCGCGGCACCTGCAATCGCGTCCATCGTGAGGAAGGTGAGGGCGACGAGGATCACGGTCGTCCAAGTTCGCCTAGTCATGCCGGTCACCGCGATACGTGGGGATCACCGTCACGGCGAGGAGGAGTGCTCCTACCATCCCTCGCCCGGCTCCGGCACGTCGCCCTCGAGCAGCGCGATGTCCGCCTGTTCGCCCAGCGCTTTGCTGCGCGGGCGCGCGGGGTCGGCGGCGGCGCGCGGCACGCCGCTGCGGATGCCGACCGCGACGCCGCCGATGAGCGCGTACGCCATCCCGGCCTCGCGGAACGCAGCGGCGGCAGCGACCATCGCGGCGAGCTTGTCCGGCGTAGGCGTCACGTCGCCAGGATACCCCGCATGGGCGCGCGCGAGCGCCTGCTCGCGCTGCGTCGCGGTCGCGATCGCGTGGAGAACGTCGGAGGCCACGAGGAAAAGGTAGCACCCGCGCCGGGCCTGAGCGTGGGCGCGCCTCTCCCTAGAACGTCCCCCCCGTGCATGCCTTCTCGGTCGGGATGCACTCCAGGGTCCACCCACCCTCGCCGCCCTCGCCGGGGCCGCAGCCGCAGCTCAGCGTCGAGCTCTGGAAGCACCCCATGCAGTCCCCGCTGTCGGCTTCGCACGCCAGACCCGAGGCAGCGTTTGCGGCGCATCCCGGGATCGACGCATCGCTCCCGATGCACTCGCAGGTGCCGCCTCCGCCCTCGGTGCAGTTGCAGCAAGGACCGCTCGCCGGACACCCCACGGGAGCGTCCACGGAGGCGTCGCCCGGCGGCGCCGTCGAGGTGGTGCCGCACGCCGCAAGCGACGAGGAGAGCAGCGCGATCGCGGCGAGCGCTCGCTCGCGGCGCCCGAAGTCGGCCATGGCACCGAGAAGGTTGGAGGGCACAGGGAAAGGTAGCACCCGGAGCTGGCTGGAGCGTGGGCGCGCCGAGCGCCTGGTTCGAAGGGACGTGGCCGGCGCAGCGCTGTGTGCGGGCCCGCGAGAGAAGCCCTATGATGATCGGCATGGCCGAGCGGATCAACCTCGCGGACCCGTCCTTCGAGCCGACCGATGAGCAGCTCGCGGGCCTCATCGCTCGCGCGTTCGTCGACGTGCGTGCGCGACGTGAGCAGGCTGTTGCCAAGCTGCATGCGGAGATCGCGGCGGCGCGTGCCGAGTCGCTCGCGCGGCTCGACCGCCACGCGAAGCCGGACGGGACGTGAAGCCAGTCCTGCTCGTCATCGCCGGCCCGAACGGCGCGGGGAAGACGACCGTGACGGCGCGGCTTCGCGCCGAGAGGTGGAGCGAAGGCGTCGAGTACCTCAACCCGGATGAAATCGCGCGCGACCGGTTCGGCGACTGGCGGACACACCGTGCCGATCGAGAAGATCGTCCACCGGTATGCGCGGTCGATGGGGCATCTGGACGCCGCCATCCGGCTCGCGGACCGCGTCTACGTCTACGACAATTCGATCGACGGGATCGACGCGTCCCTCTGCGTTCGCACGCAGGAGGGGATCAGCGATGCGGTGAGACCTCTGGGCCGGCACGCGCAGTTCGTCGACGTGCGTGCGGCGTAGCCTCGGCGCCCGGGATCGGGCCCGGGGACAAACCTGACAGTCCCCTGTCACGGCGGGGGTGCAGAGTCGCTCCGAAAGGCAAGGAGAGACCCGATGCCCATCGACATGAAGCGCAAGTTCCCCCGTCCCCACGGCCACCACACGATCACGCCCGGCTTCGCCGTTCCGAACGCCGCCGCCGTGATCACGTTCCTCGAGAGCGCGCTCGGCGGCAAGGTCGTCGAGCGCTACGACGGACCCAACGGGACCGTCGGTCACGCCGAGGTGCTCCTCGGCGATTCGGTCGTGATGCTCGGCGACGCGAGCCCCCAATATCCCGCGATGCCGGCGAGCCTCTCCCTTTACGTGGACGACGGCGACGCGGTGGACCGCACCTACCAGCGCGCGATCGCGGCCGGCGCGCGCTCGCTGACGGAGCCGAAGAACCAGTTCTACGGCTACCGCAGCGCCTCGGTGCAGGATCCCGGCGGCAACCGGTGGACCCTCTGCGCGGTCGTCGAGGAGGTCTCGAAGGAGGAGCTCGCGCGACGCATGAAGGACCTGCCGCACGGGTAGAGAGCCCGAAGCTCGCCTATCCTCGGGGCATGCCGCCCGACGAATACGACATCGTGACCGCGCTGCGCCCCGGGCAACCCGCGGGCGCAGAGGCGGTCGAGTTCGAGCTGCGCGTCGTCGCAGGTCCCGATGCCGGCAAGGTCTTCGTCGTGCGCCCGGACGACCCGTCGCCTGCGCTCGCGGGCAAGGGGCCGGCGTGTCCGGTGCTGCTCACGGATCCCGAGGCGTCGAGGCGCCACGCCTCGCTCGAGGTCACCGGAGCCACGCTGCGGCTCGTCGACCTGGGATCCACCAACGGGACCTTCGTCGACGGTCTGCGCGTCTACGACGCGGCGCTCGACGGGGGCGAGACCCTGCAGCTCGGCAGCACCTTGATTCACGTGGCGTCGCGCCGCGGCGCGCAGGCGCAGGCGCAGGCCCAGGGACCGAGCGCGTCTTCGTTCGGGCCCGTGCTCGGCGCGAGCAGCGCGATGCGGCGTCTTCATCCGCTGCTCGAGCGGGCGGCCGCGTCGCGCGTCCCCGTCGTCATCGAGGGAGAGACCGGGACCGGCAAGGAGCTCGTCGCCGAGGCCCTGCACCGCATGGGGCCGTGGCGCGATCGGCCCTTCGCCGTCTTCGACGGCGCTTCCGTCGCGCCGGGCTTCGTCGAGGAGACCCTCTTCGGGCGAGAGGCGACCCCGGGGAGCCCCGGGGCGACGGGGATCTTCGAGCAGGCCGCGGGAGGGACGCTCGTCCTCGACGAAGTGGGCGAGCTGTCGCTCGAGGTGCAGTCGATGCTGGTGCGCGCGCTCGGCCGGGGCGAGATCCGCCGGGTGGGCTCCACGCTCCCCACGCGCGTCGACGTGCGCGTCGTCGCCATCACGCGCCGCGATCTCGACGCCATGGTGCAGGCGGGGACGTTCCGCGACGACCTCTTCTACCGGCTCGCCGTGGCGCGCATCGAGCTGCCGCCGCTGCGCAAGCGCCTCGACGACGTGCCCCTCCTCGTCGGTCACTTCTGGAGAGCGCTCCGCGGACCGGGCGAGCCTCCGCCGGAGCTCGTCGACCGACTCCGGGCGACGCCGTGGCCGGGGAACGTGCGCGAGCTGGAGAACGCCGTGGCCCGCGCCATCGCGCTCGGCGAGGCCGTCGGCGCGCCGCCCGGAGCCGCTCCCCGGGAAGAGGACGTCTTCGAGACGATCCTCGCGAGCCGCCTGCCGCTGCCGCTCGCCCGCGAGAAGCTCGTCGACGCCTTCGAGCGCGCGTACGTCGCGCGCGTCCTCTCCGACCACGACGGCAACGTGGCGCGGGCGGCGAGCGCGTCGGGCCTCGCGCTCCGGTATTTCCAGGTGCTCAAGGCCCGCCAGGCGCGCGTCCCGCCGCCTTGAGCCGCGCGCTGCTCGGTCTCACTCGCCGTTCGGGAGCTTCTGCGCGGCGTAGTGCGTCTCGAACGTCACGCGGGTCGCGCTGGTCGAGCCCATCTCGTTGCCCGCCCAGCCGTAGCTCAGGTACCCGCGAAGCTGCCCGGTGAGGGCCTCGAACGCTTTTGCGCGCGCGCCGATGGCCGTCTCCCACTGCGCGACGCTCGCTCCGGCGCGTCCGTACTCGCCGCCGGGCTTCGTGTTGGAGAAGTTGTCCACGATCATGAGCCGCTCGTGCGTGTCGATGCCGAGGGCGGCGTAGGCCGCGATGGTCTTGCCGAGCGACCGCTCGGGCAGCCCCGGATCCGCGGCCACGGCGGCGCCCGTCATCTGGACCTCCGCCGCGAGGACGGCGACCTTGGCGACCGAGCGCCACGAGGCGGCCTGCGCGGCGGCCTTCGAGCCCGCGCTGCCGCTCGCCGGCGTGACGTAGGGCGTGCAGAGGATGACCTTGCGCTGGCGGTCGTTCGCGAGGCGCGTCACGAAGGCGACGACGTACGCGCGGTAGCGCGCGCCGTCGGCGTCGCCCGACTCGCCCTCCCACCCGCCACGGGAGACCTCGTTGACGACGAACCACGCCGGCGGCGAGCCGCTGAAGTGCTCGTTGGCCCAGCTCCAGGCGTCGTCCGCCGCCGCGGCGCCGCTCTGGCCCTTCCCCCAGCCGTCGTTGAGATCGTTGAAGTAGAGCGCGAGGTGGTTGCCGGCGGCCTCGATGTCGGCCTCGTGGTCGTCGCTGCCCATCACGACGAAGTGCGGGCTCGCGTAGTTGAGCGCACGCCACTCCGCGCTCGAGACGCAGCGGGGTTGCCCGTCGGAGTCCCGGTAGTTCCAGGGGCACTCGGCGTCCGTGCCGTCGTTGATCGACACGACGTCGAACCGCGCCGGCGCGAGCCCGAGCGCCTCGTCGTCGCTCGCCGACGTCTCGCCCGGGGGCGCCGACGAGCAGGCCAGCAAGAGCGAAGCGCCGAGCGCGTGGCCGACCGGGGAGCGCAGCAAGCGGAGCGAATCGAGCATCATGGGGTGTCCTCCGGACGGTCCCTTCAGCACCGCCCGTGCCCGGGGCGCCCGCGCGCGGGATGGCCAGCGATTCCCGGGCCTTGGGCGGACGCGGAGCTCGCCGGCGACCGGGCCGGCGCCGGGAGATGGACCATGATCGGCCGGGTGCGTGCGACCCGATCCGGCGGATCGGGGGCGTCAGTTGCAGACGTTCGGGCCGAGGTCGCAGCTGCCGCTGCAGCAGTCGCCGTTGGCCGTGCAGAACCAGCTCGTATTGTGGCAGCACGTGCCGCCCGAGCTGCACGACTCGCCGTTGGCCGTGTCGCAGGTGCACGGCCCGCCGCAGCCGTCGTCGGCCGCGCAGACGTTGCCCACGTTCCCGCCGCCCACGCAGCCCGAAGTGGGCGTGCACTGGCAGACCCCGGACCCGTCGCAGACGTGGTTGCCCCCGCTGCACGAGCCGCAGCTCCCGCCGCATCCGTCGCTCCCGCAGTTCTTGCCCGCGCACGCGGGCGCGCACTTGCAGGTGCCGCCGCTGCACGCCATGCCCGAGCCGCAGCTCGTCCCGTCGGTGTCGCGGGCGCAGCCGGCGGTGTCGGTCTCCGTCGACGGCACGGCGGTGCATGCGCCCGCCGCGCAGGTGGGCGTCGTGACGGCGCGCGTCCGGCTGCCGCCGTTGTCGCAGGTCGCCGCGTAGGTGCACGCGGACCAGGTCCCGTCGGTCGCCGGCCCGCATGCGGCTCCGGTGGAGCCGTCCGCGGCGCACGAAGGATAGGTGACGTCGTCGGGAGCGTCGGAGGGCGATGCCGGCACGTCGGAGATCGCGTCGGAGGTCGCGTCGGCGGAGTGGGCGTCGGTGTTCGAGGTGCCGTCCGTGGTGGCATCGTCCGGTGCTTCCGTCGCGGCGTCGGGGGAGAAGTCCTTCTCCTGGATCCCGAGAATGGAGTCGCATCCCGCCGCGAGCAGCGCGCAGATGGCCAGCACGGCCGCCGAGTGGAGTCGCCGGCTCACCACGCCCCCTGAAACGCGAGCCCCGCCGTGTGGGGCCCGACGGCCGGGGCGACGCCCGTCGAGGCCCCAGGCGCGTAAAACCACAAGAACGCGCCGGCGGCGCACGCGGCGCCTCCCGCGAGGAACGCGACCGTGGACCACGTCCCCGCGGCGTAGGCGTCGTGGCTGGCCGTCTGGCAGGTGAGATCCGCGCACTGCCCGCCGGGTCCTTCGTGCGCCTCGTAGGTGCTCTTCTGGGAGGCCGCGTCGAGGGCCAGCGCGGCGCCTACCGCGAGCCCGACGACGCCGACGCCGGCGGTCACCAGCCCGACCACGCGTGTCCCGTGCATCCGCGGGGAAGCGGCCTCCGAGGCCGACGTCTCGACGAGGACCGGCACGGCCACGGTCACAGTCGCGCCTGGCGCCGCGAGGGTCTGCGTGGACGACCACGGCGCACGGCCCGGCGCCTGCGCGGAGACCGTGTGCGGACCGGGATCCACCGGGACCGGCATTCCCCACTCGGCCGCGAGCATCCGCTGTCCGTCGCGCGCGATCTCGAGGCCCGGCAGCGCGGCGTCCGGCGGCACCGTGACCGCGAGGTACGTGAGCTGCTTCTGGAGCGCGTCGCGTCGCTGGCTTGCCGCCATTGCCGCCGGCCCGTCCCCGGACCGTTCCGCCAGGCCGAGCGCTTCCTCGGACATCGCCCACGCGCTCGCCGTGCGTCCCATCGCGCTCCAGCAGTCCACCAGGTTCAGGCGCACGCCCGGAGTCTGCGAGAGCTGTGCCGAGGCCTCGAACTTCTGGCAGGCCTCGCCCAGCCTGCCCTCGGCCATGAGCGACTTGCCCTGATCGAACAGCAGCTGCGCGGCGGCGCGATCCTCGGCCCGCGCTGTGCGGCCGGAGACGAGGGCCGCGACGCAGGTCGCGAAGAAGAGTGGCCAGCGCTTCAAAGGTGATCGAGAGGATTGTACCGCGGTCCCGCCGAGTGGGCCGCGGAAGGCTGCGGGGCCGGGGGAGAACCGGGGCGGCCGACTCCCGCCGGACCATGCGGTCTCCTGCCGGACGTCGTCGCGGGTCCGGCATCCGGCGCGAGGGTCATGGTCGGCTCGGGGACGACGAGCACGGTCCCGGACGGCTCGGGCGACGCGGCAGGCTCGCCCGAGAGAGCTGGCAGCGCGGGCGCCGCGGCCGCCTCGGGCGAAGCGACGGAGGGGTCGCCGGGCGGCGGAGACGCGGGAGCAGGGGCGGGCGAATGCAGGCGCATCGCCGTCAGGACTGCCGCCACGAGCAGCCCCGCGAGGACCGCGCCGCCTCCGAGCAGGACGAGGGCGGTTCTCGGAGCGGGCGAGCGCGTCGTCATGACGTGGGTCGCGTCGGCCAGGAAGGCCGGTCGCGAGACGACGGTCCCGGCGACGGTGCCGAACTCCGGGCTCGAGGCGACCGCGCCCGTCACGTCGACCTTCACGGACGGCAGGTTCGCGACGGTGTCTCCCCCGAGCGAGCTCACGACCCGGTCGGCGATGGGTCGCGACCTCGCCGGCGCGAACGTCGCGAGGACGCAGGCCACCGTGGCGACGCTGGGGCACCGGCGCTCGACGTCCTTGTCGAGGCAGCTCGCGACGAGCGCCGCGTACTCGGCGGGGACGTCGCTCCTCAGCCCGGCGAGCGGCGGCGGCTCCTCCGTGAGCACGCGCGCCATGAGCTGCCCCAGCGAGTCGGCGCGGAAAGGAGCCTGCCCGCACGCGAGCTGGTAGAGGATGACGCCGAGCGACCAGACGTCGGCTCTCGCGTCGACGTCGCGCGCCGACTTGAGCTGCTCGGGCGACATGTAGTGGGGCGACCCGAGGAGCGCGGACGTGCTCGTGGCGAGCGACGCCGGCTCGCTCAGCGCGCTCTCCTTCGAGATCCCGAAGTCGAGCACCTTGACCACGGGGGTGCCGTCCGGTCGCGACGTCACGAACAGATTGGCCGGCTTGAGGTCGCGGTGGACGATGCCGAGCGCGTGCGCCTCGGCCAGCGCATCGCACGCTTGCAGCACGTACTCCGCGGCCTCCTCGATGGGCAGCGGGCCTCGCTCGGCGAGCACCGCGCCGAGATCGCGCCCCTCGAGCCTCTCCATGACGATGTACGGCGTCCCGTCGTCGAGCGCGCCGATGTCGTGCACCCGGGCGACGTGCTCGCTCTTCAGCTTCGCCGCGGCGCGCGCCTCGCGGAGAAAACGCGCCATGGCCTCGGGCGTGGCCATCGCCGCGGGCAGCATCACCTTGAGGGCGACCTCGACGTCGAGCTGCAGGTGCCTGGCCGCGAGCACCTTGCCCATCGCGCCGGCGCCGAGCACTCCGTCGACGCGGTACTTGCCGGCGAGCACCTCGCCCGGGCTCGTGGGGGGAAGCGCCTTGGGTGGCAGCGCCGGCGGTGGAGCAACCGGCCCATCCACCGCGCCTCGCTCGATCTCCGCGACGAGCCGGCCGAGCGCCTCGAGCTCCTGCGCGGCCGTGCGCTCCACCCACGCGGCGATGGTCGGCGCGATGGCCCCCGGCACCGCCGACTCGATCGCGTTCGCCATCTCGGACGCGGTCGCGAAGCGCTGCTCCGGATCGCGCGAGAGCCCGCGCATCGCGATCTCGTCGAGCTCGGCGGGCAGCCCCGGGGCATGCCGGCTCGGAGGCTCGACCGCTCCGCGGAGGACCAGCTCCATGATGCCCTTCTCGGTCGCGTCGTGGAAAAGCCGCCGCCCCGC
The DNA here is from genome assembly GCA_036501935.1 of Polyangiaceae bacterium. Classification (GTDB taxonomy): domain Bacteria; phylum Myxococcota_A; class Polyangia; order Polyangiales; family Polyangiaceae; genus Palsa-1150. Next base: position 140,267 of record DASXZL010000023.1, read on the forward strand.
CAGCAGCTCCCACATCACGACCGACGCCGCGTAGACGTCGCTGCGCCGCGTGACGCTCGCCCCCTGCAGCTGCTCGGGCGCCATGTAGCCGAACTTGCCTTTGAGCTCACCGCGCCTCGTCGTGTGAAGCTGCCCCACGGCGCGCGCGATGCCGAAATCGAGGACGCGCGCCATCCCGTCGACGCCGACCATCACGTTCTGCGGCGACACGTCACGGTGGACCATGTCGAGCGGCTCGCCCCGCTCGTTCCTCGCCTCGTGCGCGGCGTGCAGCCCCCGGAGCACGCCCGACAGCACGGCCGCGACGAGCGGCACCGGCGGGCGCTCGCCGGCCATCTTCGCGTTGCGCATCAGTCGCGCCAGCGTCGCGCCGTGCACGTACTCCATGACGAGGAAGAGATCCTCGGTGGTCGCGACGATGTCGAGCGTGGGCACGACGTTGGGATGGCGGAACCGCGTCGCGAGCCGCGCCTCGTCCACGAACATCGACACGAAGCCCGGCTCGCCCGCGAGCTGCGGGTGCAGGCGCTTGATGGCGACCGTGCGCGAGAACCCCACCGCGCCGAGCTGCCGCCCGAGGTGCACCGTCGCGATGCCCCCGGCGGCGATCTGCGCGTGGATCGCGTACCTGCCGACGAGCCGAGGACGACCGGCCATCGTCGATGACGATACCTCAGTCCGCGCCGCCGTCCCTTTCCTTCTCGTCCCCCCGCGCTTCGAGGAGCGCATGGGGCGGCCGGGAGGGTACGCGATGCCGTCAGCGGCCACCCCCAGGGGGAAAGGCGTCGAGCGTCCAGTCCACCGGAGCCGGCCCGGGAGCCGGTATCGCGTCGCCCGAGAGGTAGCGCCAGCCGGCGTCGTCGCGGGCGAACGACGAGAGCTCGACGAACGAGCGGTCCCGGCCCTTGTCGAAGACGGCGGCGTGGAAGAGGACGCGGCTGTCGCCGGCGTCGAGGATGGTGAGGCGCATGAACCGGATCGTGCGGGCGACGTCCCGGAGGCCGGCGAGGACGGCCGCGCGATCGCGAGCGCGGTCCTCGTGGTCGGGGTGCAGGGTTCGCCAGAGGTATTCGGCGTCCCCGAGGGCGAACGCGGCGAACCGCGAGCGCATCAGGGACTCGGGCGTCTCCGCCTCTCGCTGCCCGCGGTGAAGCGGCGCGCAGCACTCGGCGTAGGCGCGGCCGGAGGTGCACGGGCAGAGTTTCCGACGGGCCATCACGGCGGCAGAGGAGGCGGGCGCAGCGACTGAAAGCTCGGCGCCGGGGCGCGCGACGTCTCGCCGGAGCGATCCAGCGCGAGCTTGAACAGGACGGGGCCCACCATCTCGTTGAGAGCCACCGTGGCCACGGCGAGCGAGCGGAACGCGTCGCCGAAGGTCGGGAACTCGCGCGCGATGATGACCGCGAGGCCGAGCGTCAGGCCCGCCTGCGACACGAGACCCGCCCACGACCACCGGCGGAGCACCGGCTCGTCGTGCGCCAGCGCGCTGGCGGCGCGCGCCGCGAGCCACGTCACGAGCGCGCGGGAGCTCGTCAGCACGAGCGCCACGGGCCACATGTGGCGCAAGAGGGGCAGGTCGAGGTGCGCGCCGGCCGTCGCGAAGAAGACGACGTAGACGATGCTCCCCGTCTGCTCGATCGCCGCGACGAACCGTTTGCCCTGGCGGGACATGTTGCGGACGACGATGCCGGCCACCATGAACGTGAGCAGCGAGTCGAAGTGCAGGTAGTCGATGATCACGCTCGCGCCGAAGCCGATGGCGACCAGGATGAGGAGCATCTGCCGGTTGACGATGCGCAGGTACGCCGCCAGAAGGAGGCCGAGCGTCGTTCCGAGGGCCACGCTGCCGAAGAGGTCGTGCCCGAGAGTCGCGAAGGCCGCCCCCGAGAAGCTCACGCTCGGGTCCATGAGAGGCCGCGCGACGCCCATCGCGAGAGCCACCAGCGCGATGACCGCGACGTCGCACGTCATCACGAAGGCGAGCGTGAACGACGCGAGCGGACCCACCGCCCGCGTTTGCGACAGGACGCCGAGGGTGGCCGACGGGCTGCGCGGTGTCGCGAGCACCGCCCACAGAATGGCGACGCCGATGAGCGGCCCCAGGGGCAGTCCCTGCACGAACGGAATGAAGTGGCGCATCGCGAGGAAGGTCCCCGCCGCGCCGATCAGGTTGAACGTGAACTGCGCGATGATGGCCCAGCCCAGGCTCCGGATCGCCTTGCGCACCTCGCCGAGATCGAGCTCCGCCCCACCCGCGAGCGCGATGAGCGAAAGCGCGATGGTGTTCACGGGGGCCAGCGCCTCGACCGTCCGCTCGTCCACGATCGCGAGGACGTGAGGTCCGGCCACCATGCCTGCGAGCAGATAGCCCGTGATGTGCGGTAGCCCGACGAGCTCGAGGAGCTCGCTGACGATGGTCCCGGAGAGCAGCAGAAACCCGATGGCCGCGATGACCCAGAGCCCCCCCGGGGCCTCGGGCACGGCGCGCGTCGTGTAGTAGAGGAACGCGCCGAATGCGCCGAGAACGGCGCCGCGCATGAGGCGCACTCCGAGATCCTCGCGCGCGCTGCCGCCGGCCATCCGCGCCCAGGATAGCCGAGGACGTCACGCGACCCTAAAGGTCGTCCCCCGCGCCGTCCTCGCTGGGATGCTCGGTGAAGCGGTAGCCCACGCCGCGCACCGTCTCGATGTACCGGCCGATGCCCTTCATCTTCTCGCGCAGGCGCTTCACGTGCGTGTCGACCGTGCGCGTCGTGATGTCTGCCTCGATGCCCCAGATGTCGTTGAGGAGCACCGAGCGGCTCTGCACGCGGTTCTTGCGCTCGTAGAGGGTGAGCAGAAGGCGGAACTCCAGCGTCGTCAGCGCCACCTCGGCGCCCGCGACCCAGGCCCTGTGCGCGGCGGGGTCGATGCGGAGCTCCCCGAACTCGACGAAGTCCGTCGACGGCGCGTCCTTGCGTCGGAGCACGGCGTTCACCCGAAGGAGCAGCTCGCGTACGCTGAACGGCTTGACGACGTAGTCGTCCGCCCCGAGCTCGAAGCCGACGACGCGGTCGATCTCCTCGCCCTTCGCCGTCACCATCACGACGCGGATCTCGCGCGTCGCCGGCTCCTTCTTCAGCGTCTTGCAGATGGCCGTTCCCGTGGTGTCCGGGAGCATGAGGTCGAGCAGGATGAGGTCCGGTTGCAGCTCGCGGGCGAGGCGCAGGCCGTCGTTGCCGGTCGCGACGGCGGTGACGCGGTGCCCCTCCTTCGTGAGGTTGTAGTCGAGGACCTCGCGGAGATCGGGCTCGTCTTCGATCACCAGGACTCGGGCCATGAGCATCTGTCTAGGCGATGTGCCGCCCGTTCGCTCGACGATCGTGTGACGGTCGTGTGACTCGCGCCGGTTTCTTCGGGCTTCTTCCGCATCCGCTCTGGCGGTACATGTCTCTCCCCGTGCCCGAGCCCATCGTCGTCCGCCCCGGTGTCCTCGTGCCTTCGGACGCGCTGACGTTCCACGCCGTTCGCTCGGGCGGGCCGGGCGGGCAAAACGTGAACAAGGTGGCGAGCAAGGTGGAGCTGCGGGTGGATCTCACGCAGGTCCAGGGGCTCGACGGCGGGGCGCGCGAGCGGCTGCGTGCCCTGTGCGCGACGTCGCTCGACGCGGACGGGCAGCTGCTGGTCACGAGCCAGCGGACGCGCGATCAGCGGATGAACCTGGAGGACGCCCGCGAGAAGGTGCGCGTGCTCGTCGCGCGGGCGCTCGTCCGACCGCGGCCGAGGCGGCCCACGCGGCCCACGAAGGGGAGCGTGCAGCGTCGGCTCGACGACAAGAAGCGCCGCGCGAAGACGAAGTCCGGCCGGCGCGGCGAGGATTGAGCGGGGCGGCGGGTGCTCGTCCAGTATCTCTTGTCGCACGCGGTCGCCGTCGTCACGGCGCTCGCGTCGATGCTGATGCTCCTGCGCCTGCTCGGGACGAACCGGACCCCGCAGAGCCTCCTCGCGTGGGCGCTGGCGCTGCTGTTCTTGCCGCTCGTGGCCATCCCGCTCTACTTCCTCATCGGCGCGCGCAAGTTCCCGCGGACGGCGAAGCGGACGATGCGCAAGGCCGCCGACAAGGGAGAGCTGCCGCCACCTGGGCCGGTGGCGCGGGTGCTCTGCGCGATCGGCGCGCCGCCGGCGAGGCCCGGGCACCGCTTCGAGCTCCTGGGGAACGGCGAGCGGGCGTACGCGCGGCTCCTGGAGCTCATCGCGGGCTCGAGGCGGACCATCGATCTCACGCTGTTCATCCTGGGGGACGACGCGACGGGCCGGGCGGTCGTCGACGCGCTCGTGGCGCGCGCAAGGGACGGCGTCGGCGTGCGCGTCGTGCTCGACGCGGTGGGCTCGACGAACAGCAAGCGGCGGGCGGCGAGGCTGCTCCGGGCCGCGGGGGGCGAGGTACGAACCTTCATGCCGCTGCTCCACGCGCCGTTTCGCGGGCGGAACAACCTGCGGTGCCACCGGAAGCTCGCGCTCTTCGACGGGGAGCACCTCTTCGCGGGCGGGATGAACGTGGCCGACGAGTACATGGGGCCGACCCCTCTGGAGGGCCGGTGGCGCGACGTCGCGTGCGTCGCTTCCGGGCCGATCGCCGTCGACGCGGCGGCGCTCTTCGAGTCGGACTGGGAGTTCTGCGGCGGGTCGGAGCGAAAGGGGGGCGCGCGCCACGCGTCGATGCCGCCGAAGTCCGGCGGCGGGACGGTGCAGCTGGTGCCGAGCGGGCCGGACATGGTCCACGACACGGTGTACGACGGCGTGCTCACGGCCATCGCCGTGGCGACCGAGCGCATCGTGGTCGTGACGCCGTATTACGTGCCGGACGACGTGGTGCAGCACGCCCTCGTCCTCGCGGCGCGGCGCGGCGTGAAAACGCAGCTGCTCGTGCCGACGAAGTCGAACCATGCGCTGACGGACTTCGCGCGGCGGGGCCTCCTGCGGGAGCTGACGGAGGCGGGCGTCGAGGTGCGGTTCTACGCGCGCGGGATGGTGCACGCGAAGGCGATGGTGGTCGACGACACGTTCGCCTTCGTGGGCTCGCCGAACATGGACATGCGGAGCTTCTTTCTCAACTACGAGGACGCGGTGTGCCTCTACAGCGCGGACGACATCGGGCAGGTGCGCGCGTGGGCCGATGCGCTGCTGGCGGAGTGCGTGGCGAAGGGGCCGCACTCGAGCCGGGCGTACTGGCTCTTCGAGCAGGTCGCGAGGATGCTGGCGCCGGAGCTGTGAGCTCCGCACGGCGAGCGGCGCGAACGTCAGCGAGCGGCCGCCATCTCCCGCGCGACCGCCGTGATCTGCGCGAGCCTCGCGTTCGCCCTCCCCTCCCCGGCCGGCGACGACGGCGTCACGCCGAGCCGCGCGACGAACTCCTCCAGCGTCCCGACCTTTCCTCGCGCGTAGACCCGCGCCGCCTGACGCAGGTCGACCCGCTCCCGGGGCAGCGGCAATCCCATCCCCGCGAAGAGCGCCGTCGCGTAGTGCCCCCACGCGCACACCACGTCCGTCTCGCGCAGGAACGCACGCCATCGCGCCTCGAGCTCCGCGACCGCGCGGCCCGCGGCCAGCGTCTCGGGCGACAGCCCCGCGTGGAGCCTCGTCGCCGGCGCGAGCGGGTGCCGCGGCGCGAGGACGACGTCGAGCCTCTCCCCGGTCGACGGGCGCTCCGCGACCCAGTGCACGAGCTCGTCCGCGCACGAACCGCGCTCCACCGAGCCGTAGGGCCACGCGTTCGCCTCGCCGTGAACGCACACGAGATCGCCGGGGCGCTCGCGGAGGATCGCCGGCACGTGCGGCGCCGCCGGCGGGGGCCGCGGCTTCTTCGCGTGGCGGGAAGGCGCGTCGCGGAAGCGCGCCTCGTACGCGAGCTGGGCGTCGACCATCGCGCGGAACGGCTCGAGCAGCGCGTGGAACCGCTCCCGGTCGCCCTCGAGCACGCCGAGCACGTGGACGAGCGCCTCGAGCGTCGACACGTAGGTCGGCTGGGGCTCGCGCCGGATGCGGTACTCGCTCGGCGTGGGGGGTGCGAAGGCGTAGCGGGGCAGCGCCGCGAGCTCCGGGTTCTCGCGCACCACCTTCTTCGCCTGCCACCACGTCCCGTCGACGACGAGCAGCGTCACGGGCCCCGCCGGGGGATGCCGCAGGACGTCGATGGCGCCCGGCCCCGGATAGAGCAGCGCGGGTGGATGTGTGGGATCGCCGAGCGCGCGGGAGAGCGCCGTCGAGCCGCGCCAGTGCACCCCCACGTGAAGCTCGGAGTTGGGCAGGCACAGGCTCGCCATGCGCGCCGTCCCGATGGCGACGTCGCGCTCTCGGGGGTGCTGGAGGAGCACGACGCGCGTCCTCGTCGGAACGGGGCGAACGTGGCGGCAGTAGCAGACGGTCGCCGGCCGCAGGCACGTCAGGCAGAGCGGGCGGGGCGACGCGCTCACGCCTCGAAGGCCCGCCGGAGCCGCGCGAGGGCCGCAGGAAGCCCGCGGACGCGAAGGCGCGTCCCCGTCTCGTCGTAGTCCTCGGCGACGACGCGCGCGCTCTCGTAGACGTCGCCGAGGAGCGCCTGGCGCGCGTAGGGCACGACGAGGTCCTCCTCGACCATCGACGTCTCGAAGAACGACACGATGGTCTCGTGGAGCGCGGCGACGTCGCCCGGATCGTGCGCCGACATCACGATGGCGCCGTCCGCCCCGTGGCGGCGACGGAGCGCCTGTTTCTCTTCGTCGCTCAGCCGGTCCGCCTTGTTGAAGAGCAGCTTGCTCGGCACGCCGTCGGCCCCGATGTCGCGGAGCACGCCGCGCGTCACCTCGAGCTGGGCCTCGTGCGTCGGATCCGCCGCATCGACGACGTAGAGCAAGAGCGAGGCCTCGAGCGCCTCGTCGAGCGTCGAGCGGAACGACGCGACGAGATCGTGCGGCAGCTTCTGGATGAAGCCCACCGTGTCCGAGACGAGGATGCGCGGCCGCGTCTCGGGCTGGAGGGCGCGCACGGTGGTGTCGAGCGTCGCGAAGAGCTTGTCCTCGACGAGCACCTGGCTGCCCGTCAGCGCGCGCATGAGCGACGACTTGCCCGCGTTGGTGTAGCCGACGAGCGCGACGCGGAGCTGATCCTGCCGGGCGTGGCGTCGGTTGTCCTGCTCCTTCTGGATGGCGGCCAGCTGCTCGCGCAGCTCGGCGATGCGATCGCGGATCTTTCGCCGGTCGAGCTCGATCGCCGCCTCGCCCGAGCCCTTGCCGCGCTGGCGCTCCTTGCCCCCGCTCGACTCGCGCATCCGTGGGGCCACGTAATTGAGGCGCGCGATCTCGACCTGTAGCCTCGCCTCGCGGCTCCGCGCGTGCCGGTGGAAGATGTCGACGATGACGCCGGTGCGGTCGAGCACCTGAGCCCCGGTGGCCCGCTCGAGGTTGCGCGACTGGCTCGGCGTGATCTCGTGGTCTACGACGACCACCGTCGGCCTGCCGGAGCCGTCCCCCTCCTCGTCGTCCCCGCCCTCCCGCTCCTCTTCGCCGGCCTCCTCGCGGCGCGCCGCGGCCCACTTCGCGCGCGCCTTCGTCTTCACCTCCGCCGCCCCCGTCGGAACGACGCCTTTGCCCCCGGTGAGCTCCGCCAGCTCCTTCAGCTTGCCCTCGCCGAGCACCGCCGCCGCCGCGAGCCCGTCGCGCCGCTGCGACACCGTGGCGACCACGTCGAAGCCGAGGGTCTGCGCGAGGCGCCCGAGCTCCGCGAGGTCGGACGCGTGCTCCGCGTCCTTCACGCCCGGGAGCTGCACGCCCACGAGCACCGCCCGGGGACGGCTCGCGGGAGTCGTCGAGGGAGAGCCAGCCGGCATGAGGGTGCGTGTAGCACGTCCGGCCTCGACGGCCCCCGACGAGCCCTGGCGTGCGTGTGGGCCCATGGGGACCCACGGGTGCCCCCGATGGACAAGTCCAGCTGGACGCGAGCCCACTCCCGGCAGGCTTCACAATCGCGCCGACGCCGCAGTTTCCTCGCACCTAATTGACCCGAGCAGCCTCTTTCGCGCTTGCGCGATCCCCCCCTCGGAGCGCAACTCATACTCACGCCAATCCCGCGCGTGCTCTCGCAGTCGCGAGAACGACGCGTCTCTCCAGGGATGGCGCAGTTTTTCAGTTCCGCCCGGCTGGCCCGGGCAGAAGGAGTCGTGTGTCATGCGTCGGACGTCCCTGGCCTCAGTCCTCGCGATCGCCCCGGTGATGCTCCTTCTGTCGGGCGGGCGCGCCGCCGCCGAAGAGCGGAGCATGTTCGACCAGCTCGCCGACCAGGACGCCATGCTCCAGGTCGTGCAGCAGCCCTTCAAGTCGCTCTGCACGGCGACCGCGAGCGGGTTCCACTGCTTCGCCAAGATCCGCACCGACCTGGCGGGCAACGTCCAGAAGTTCGCGGCGCCGCAGGGGTACGCGCCGACGGACATCCAGTCCGCTTACAAGCTCCCCACGACGGGCGGCGCCGGCAAGCTCGTGGCCGTCATCGAGGCGTACCACTACGCCAACGCCGAGGCCGACCTTCAGGTCTACCGCAACCAGTTCGGCCTTCCGGCGTGTACGTCCGCCAACGGCTGCTTCAAGCAGGTCGCCGACGACGGCAGCACCAACTTCGGCTCCGCGGACCCTGGCGGGTGCAACAGCGGCTGGCCCGGCGAGGCGTCGCTCGATCTGGACATGGTCAGCGCGGCGTGTCCGGACTGCCACATCCTCATCGTCGAGGCCCCGAACGACCAGACCAGCTTCGACCCGGCCGTGAACACCGCCGCCTCGCTCGGCGCGGTCGCCATCAGCAACAGCTACGGCGGCAGCGAGGACTCGTCGGTCCTGCAGGACGAGTCGGCGTACACGCACGCGGGCATCCTCATCACGGCCTCCGCGGGGGACAGCGGCTACGGCGCGTCGTATCCGGCGACCTCCGCGGGCGTCGTCGCGGTCGGCGGAACGACGCTCCAGAAGTCGTCGTCCTCGCGCGGATGGGCCGAGACGGCGTGGAACAGCGGCGGCAGCGGGTGCAGCTCCGTCATCCCCAAGCCGACCTGGCAGACGGACAAGAGCTGCGCGAAGCGCATGGAGGCGGACGTCTCCGCGGTCGGCGACCCGAACACCGGCGTCGCGACCTACTGCAGCGGGTGGCAGGTGGTGGGCGGGACGAGCGCGTCGTCTCCGATCGTCGCGGCGTCGTTCACCCTCCTCGGCGTCAGCACGGCGCCGTCGTACGCGTGGGAGAACTCGCAGAACTTCTTCGACGTGACCTCGGGCACCAACGGCAAGTGCACGACCTCGTACTTCTGCACGGCCGGCACCGGCTACGACGGGCCCACCGGCTGGGGCTCCCCCAACGGCGCGCTCCTCTTGGCGCCCCCCAGCGGGTCGAGCAGCAGCAGCTCCGGCTCGAGCAGCGGCAGCAGCAGCGGCTCGAGCAGCGGCTCGAGCAGCGGCAGCAGCTCGGGGTCCAGCACGTCGAGCAGCGGCAGCAGTACGAGCAGCAGCGGGAGCAGCTCGGGATCGAGCAGCTCGAGCAGCGGGTCGAGCGGAAGCAGCACGAGCTCCAGCTCGGGCGGCGGGTCCTCGAGCAGCAGCAGCGGCAGCGGGATCGGCACCAACAGCAGCAGCAGCGGCGGCGGGGCCGACGCCGGCACGAAGAACGGCGACACCCCGGCCGGCAACCTGGACTGGAACCCGGACGCCCCCGCGGCGGGATGCGGCTGCACGGTCGTCGACGCGCGCAGTGACTACGGCTCGCTGGCGCTCGGCTTCGGCCTCGCGCTCGGCCTCGGGCTGCGGCGCCGCCGCAGCTCGCGCTGACGCGGGGCCCCCGCCTTACTTCACGCCGACGCTGAGCGGGTTCCGCTTCGTCGGCGTGGGCGGCGGCGCGTGAGGGGTCGCGGATGCGCTCGCCGAGGCGGAGGCGGACGGGACGGCCTCGAGGACGGGGGTCTCTTCGGCGGCCGTCGTGCGCGGCAGGGCCAGCACGGTGGTCTCCTCGGCTCCGCTCGCCGCCGGCGGGACCATCGGCCTCGGAGTCACGGCGGGCGCACGCCCCAGCGCGAGGATGACGACGAGCGTGGCCCCTCCGAGCGCCGACGCCACGGCGACGACCACCCAGCGGCGCGAAGGTGCGGGGGGCGGCGTGCGCGCGCTGACGAGCGCATGGGGCGTCTCGCCCGACCCGGCGACCTTGGACGAGTCGTGGATGGTGTCGGCGAGGGCCGTGATCTGCGAGGGGGGGAGCGACGCGGCGACGATGCGCGCGACGCGATCGGCGGAGACGGAGTGCGCAGGAGCGAACGGCGCGAGGGCCTGCGCGAGCGCGCTCACGTCGGGGAAGCGCTCGTCCGGCAGCTTGCGAAGGCAGCGCATGACGACCGCGCAGAGCTCGGGCGGCAGGTCGGGCCGAAGCTCCGCGAGCGGGGTGGCGGCGTCGTTGAAGATCTTGGACGCGACGTGCATCACGCTCTCCCCGACGAACGGCGGGCGACCGGCCAGCGCCTCGAAGAGGATGGTCCCGAGCGACCAGATGTCCGCGCGAGCGTCGGCGTCGTGCGCGCGCACGAGCTGCTCGGGGGGCGAGTACACCGGCGAGCCCACGAACGACGACGTCGTCGTCAGCTGCCCCTCGGCGCTGCCGGAAAGGAGCGCCTTGGAGATGCCGAAATCGAGCACCTTGACGAGCGGCGAGCCGTCGGGCCCCGTGGTCACGAAGATGTTCGACGGCTTGAGGTCGCGGTGGATGATCCCCGCGGCGTGCGCCTCGGCGATCGCCTCGCAGGCCTGCAGCACGAAGGCCACGGCCTCGTCGGGCGGGAGCGTGCCCCGGTCGGCCAGCACCTGCGCGAGGTCGCGCCCCTCGAGGTACTCCATCACGATGTACGGCGCGCCGCCGGGCATCTCGCCGACGTCGAGCACGCGCGCGACGTGCTCCCCGCGGATCGTGGCCGCGGCGCGCGCCTCCCGCGTGAAGCGCGCGAGGGCGTTGGGGCTGGCCTCCGCCTCCGGAAGCAGCATCTTGATGGCCACGCGCTGCGCGAGCTGCTCGTGCATCGCGGCGACGACGACCCCCATGCCTCCACGACCGAGGACGCGCTCGACGCGGTATTTGCCGGCGACGAGCTCCCCGATCGCGACGGGCGCGGGCGGCGGCGTGGAGGACATTCTCGCCAGGCGAAGGCTACACGCCGCGCCGGAGCGCGCAAGGTCGCGTACCGCGCTGTGATACGGTGCGAGCTGGATGGATCGCACGCGCGGTCGCGAGGTCGGCCTCTGTCTCGCCGTGGCCGCCGCGCTGCTGCTCCTCTCGCCGGGCGCCGCCGCGCAGCCGCGGCCGCCGGCCAGGCAGCCCAGGTCGCTCGCCCAGTCCCTGCCGCCCGACGCGCGGCGCGACTACGACGCCGGCAAGCTGCTGTTCGAGGACGGCGACTACGCGACGGCGCTTCTCAAGTACCAGGCTGCGTACGACGAGACGCACGACGTGCGCCTCCTCTGGAACGTCGCCGTCTGCCAGAAGGACCTCCGTCACTACGCGAAGGCCGCGGCGACGCTCGGGCGTTACCTCACCGAGGGCGGGGATTTGCTGTCCCCGTCCGATCGGCACGACGCGCAGGAGCTCGCGCGCGCCATCGCGCCGTTCACGGTGCCGACGACCATCCGCGTGTCCGAGCCCGACGCGCAGATCTGGGTCGACGAGGCGCCGGTCGGGCGCTCACCCCTCGCGGGGCCGGTCGCGCTCGACATGGGGACGCGCCGCGTGCGCGTGAAGAAGGACGGCTACCGCCTCTTCGACCGCGAGTTCCCGGTCGGCGGCAGCGCGTCGACGACGATCGACGTGACGCTGGAGCGCCAGGGAGGGCACCTGCAGCTGAACGTCCCCGCGGACGCGACGGTGTGGCTCGACGAGCACGAGATGGGGCACGGCCCGCGCCTCGAGCTGGACCTGCCGGTGGGAGCGCACGCGATGCGCGTCGTCGCCCCGCGGATGCGTCCCCTGCAGACGGACGTGGTGGTCGAGGACGGCAAGTCGCGTGCGCTCGATCTGGCCCTCGAGGCCGAAGCGGCGCCCGTGGCGGAGGTCCACGTCGCCGTGCGCTGCGTGACCCCCGACCCGCTGCCGCCGGAGGCCCTCGCCGTCTTCTTCGACGACGCCACGGAGTCGGCTCTGCCGCTCGGCGCGCGGCTCCGGCGTGAGCCGGGACACGAGGTCGTCGCGTACATCGCGTACCGCGTGGCGCCGGGGCATCACCTCGTCCACGTCGCCTCGCCGCACTGCGAGGGGCAGGACGCTTCGGTCGACGCGCCGGAGGGAGGCATCGCCGACGTGAAGGGGGAGCTTGCCCCGGCGAATCACTGGCTCGAAGGGAGCCCCGCGGGGAGCCCCGACGGATGGCGTCTCTCGGGAGGGCTCATCGAGAGCACGACGACCTTCTCCGGCTACCAGAACTTCTTCTCCTCGGGCTATAACTCCCTCGGCAACATCGGCGCGACGCTCGTCGGACCGGCCTTCACGGCCGGTCTTCAGGGTCGATGGCTCACCGCGCTCCTCGACGCCCGCTTCCAGCTGGCGAGGGTCACCGGGAACGCTGTCCTGACGACCGCCTCGTCGAACACTCCGGGGACGACCTACGACTCGACGCTCTCGCAGTGGAGCATCGGCGCTCGCCCCGGAGTCCGCATCCCCCTCGTCGTCGCCGCGCTGAGCACCGGCTTCGGGCTCCATCTCGGACAGTACTTCTTCTCGCCCGACACGGCGGGAAGCTCGAAGGCCGGCACCTACGTCAGCGTCTCGTACTGGGCCGCCCTCGACGTGCAGCCCTTCTGCGAGTGGGGCGCGCAGGTGGGCTCGTCGACGAGCTACGACAGCTACGGCGTGAGCAGCGGCGGCGTCGGCAACGGAGCGGTCGCGTCGCTCTGGCTGACGGCGATTTACACGCCCAACACCATGTGCACCAAGCGCCGCGCGGGCCTCTTCAAGATCGAGGGGACGGCGCGCTGACCACGGCTCGGCCGAGCCTGTCGCTCCGGGTCAACGAATTGGCGTTCGCGGTCAACGGCGCTCCCGCGCGGCGCGTGACATCGTCCCCCCCGGTGGGATGAAGCAGCAGGAGAGACGACTCGCCGCCGCCGCGTATGACCAGGGCCGAGAGGGCCCGCGAAGCCCCTTCGACCGCACGGTGTTCGTCGGAGTGCCCTCGGTCGGGCGCACGCTCCTCTGCGACCTCACGCTGCCCGGGGATCCGCCGGAGGCGCTCGGCGTCGCCGTGTCCGAGACGCTCGCGGTCCTTCGCGTGATGTGGATCGCGCTCCTGCGATGCGACGAAGGGCCCGACCGCCGGAACCTCGCCGCCGTCCACGCGGCCATGCAGTGCGACCTCTCCGCGATGGAGTGGATGTGGTCGGGCGGCTCGGGCGAGGGGCACGCCCTGGCCCGAGCGCTGGTCCAGCGGCGAGAGGGGCACCGCGCGTCGCTCGCGCAGCGGGGCCCCGGCGGCGGCGGATGGCTACTCCCGCGGGATGCACGCGCGAGCGAGCCGTTCCCTCCTCGCCTCGCCGCCGCCTGGAACGCGCTCTCCGGCGATGCGGCAAGCGCAGGGCGCGCGCGGTCGGCGTGGCTCCGTGAGCAGGCCCTCGACGCGGTGGGCGCGTGGCGTCTCGGCGAGATCGAAGCCGCCGACGCCGCCGCTCTTCTCGAAGCGGCCATCCGACCCCCGACGGTCCGCCCGATCGTTCCCGAGGAGCTGCCCCCGTTGCGCGTCGCGAGCTGACAGCGGGTACGCTGGGAGGCGTGCGCCCCAGCGGGATGGTCGCCGTCGCGTTCCTTCGCGCGCTGCTCGATCGAGCCGGCGCGGCGGGCGTGGACACGGCGAGCGTCCTCGACGCCATCGGGATCACGCGGTCGACGCTCGTCGACGTTCACGGCTGGGTGCCCGTCGTCGCCATGGCGCGCGCGTGGATGCTCGTGTCGGAGCGGGCGGAGGACGCCGACTTCGGCCTCCACGCGGCCGAGACGCTGCCGATGGGTGTCTACGGCGTCCTCGAGTACGCGACGATGAGCAGCCCGGACATCGGCGAGACCCTGCAGCGCGTGGCCCGCTACTACCGCCTGATGGGGGCCATGAGCGAGCTCGGTCTCGACGTCGGCGCCGCGGGCGGGCGCGTCACCCTGCGACCCGTCGTCTCCCTGGGGCCGGTGAACGCGCTCCGGCACTACCACGAGTACACGTTTGCCTTCCTCGTCACGCGGGGGCGGATGGTCGGCGGCGAGCGCGTGAAGCCGTCGGAGGTGCGCTTCATGCACGCGGCGCCCGCGTCCGGCACCGCCGAGCACGCGCGTGTCTTCCAGGCCGCCGTGCGCTTCGACCAGCCGACCAACGAGCTCCACGTGCCGCGAGCCGTGATGGACATCCCGCTCCGCGCGGCGGATCCCGCGTCCGCGGCGATCCTGTCTCGGACCGGGGAGACGATGCTCGCGGCGGAGGGCGGGGATGAGCTGGAGCGCGTGCGTACGGCGGCGAGCGCGGCGCTCGAGGAGGGCGACGCGCGTCTGGAGCTCGTCGCGCGACGGCTCGGCGTCGGAGCACGCACGCTCCAGCGCCGCCTGGGCGGACGCGGGACCACGTACGCACGCATCCTCGACGAGGTGAGGCGCGAGAAGGCCGAACGCTGGGTCGAGCAGGGGACGATGAGCCTCGGGGAGATCGCCTTCGGCCTCGGCTTCTCGGAGCCCAGCGCCTTTCACCGCGCGTTCAAGCGGTGGACGGGTCGAACTCCTGGCGGCTACCGCGGCGGGGCCAACGAATAGCCCCTTCTATCGTCTCAGCGCCGAACGCAGCATGAAGGCCATCTGCTCGCGCGCCGCCTTCGCGCCGAGCGCCATCTCGCCCCGGAGCACGTCCCAGGCGCGGCCCGAGCTCACCAGGGCGACCTCGCGCTCGACCGCGGCCGCCTCGCCGGTGGCCGCGATCTCCGCCGAGAACAGGCTCGACGACTCCTTGCGCCGCTCCTTCGCCGCCTCCTCGAGGGCGTGCGCCACCGCGGGCGACCGACCCAGGACGACGCCGGCGGCTCGCCGCATGGCGGCCGAGGCCTCGAGCGATCGGGCCCGGGCGACGACGAAGGCTTCGAGGCGCTGGTCGAACGGCCCCTTTCGGTCGACCGGCGTGTGGGCGAGCCGCTCGGTGTGGTGCTGAGCGACGGCGAGCAGCAGCTCCTCGCGCGACGCGAAGTGCTGCGCGATGGAGCGCACGGCCACGCCGGCCCGCTCGGCGATCTGCGCGGCGGTCGGCTCGATGCGGCCCTCGTCGAGCAGGTCCGTCAGGGCCCCCACGATGGCGGCGCGCGTTCGCTTCGTGCGCTCGCGCCGGCCGTCGACCTTGGGAGGCTCGCTCATGATCGGCTCGTCCGCCGCGTCGTCCCCTTCGAGCGCCGCCCTTCCCCGGCCGCGACCGGGTCGTTCCAGAGCGCGATGCCGCCGAACAGACCGGCGACGTTGGCCGTGATGCGGACGTGCTCGGGCAGCTTGATCTTCAGGTACTTGGCGTTTCCGCCGCCCAGGTAGATGCGGTCGGGGTTCCACACCGGCTGGATCTGCTCGAGCGCCTTCGCGACGTGACGGTTCCATTTCCGCTTGCCGTCGCGCTCGAGGGCGTGCGCCCCGAGGAGCTCTTCGTAGGTCTTTCCCTTGCGCCACGGGTGATGGGCGAGCTCGAGGTTGGGAATGTAGACCCCCTTGTAGAAGAGGGCGCAGCCCATCCCCGTGCCCAGGGTGAGGACCATCTCGAGCCCCTTGCCCTCGATGACCCCGAACCCCTGGACGCCCGCGTCGTTGAGGGCGCGCGCGGGCTTGCCGAGCCGCTTCGCGAGCGCGTCGGCGAGAGGGAAGTTCTGCCAGGCCGCGTGGAGGTTGGGCGCGGTCTTGGCGACGCCGTCGAGAACGACGCCCGGAAACCCGGCAGAGATCCGGTCGAACGGGGCAAGCGGCGCCACGAGCTCCTTCAAGGCGCGGAGCACCGCCGCGGGAGTGGCGGGACGCGGCGTCTCCACGCGGGCGCGATCCGTCAGCGGTTTGCCGCGCGGGTCGAGGACGAGCGCCTTCAGCCCGGTGCCTCCGATGTCGATGGCGAGCGTGCGCACCATCCGCGCATGCTAACCGCAACCGGCGTGCCCGGATCAGACGGACTTTCGCCAGACCGTCGCGAGCCAGGGTTGCTCGCTGCGCGGCTTCCCCGCAGGCCGGTAGTAGTGCTCGATCTCCTCGAAGCCCGCGCGCGTGACGTGGGCGCGCCAGCGCTCGAGCGTGTGAAACGCGCCGTAGCGTGGACCCGAGAAGCCTTCCGTGTCGTCCCCATGCGGGTTCGACGCGAAGAGCACGCCGCCGTCGGAGAGCGCGTCGCGAAGCTCGCCGAGCACGCGCGGGAGCTCCTGCGTCGGGACGTGGAAGAGCGACGCGTTCGCGAAGATGCCGTGGAAGCGCCCCGCCGGCAGCGACAGCTCGAGAAAGCTCTGGTGCAGCACCTCGCAGCCCGTCGCCTGGCGCGCCATCTCGACGAAGCTCGCCGCGCCGTCGAGACCTACCGCCTCGTGCCCGAGCGAGCGGAAGTACGCGAGGTCCCGGCCGGGACCGCAGCCGAGATCCAGCAGCACGAGCGGGGGCGGCGCCGTGATGGCGCGAAGGAACGCGGCGTGGTTCTGCGACACGTCGTGGTCCCAGGTCCCCGCGCGGAACGACACCGCCGACGCGTCGTAATGGGCGACCGTGCGGGCGGTCGCCTCATCGAGCTGCGCGGGGGTGAGAGGTTTGCTCATGGTGAGAAGTGCCGGTGGCCTTCGGAGTCGAACCACAGGAGGCGGTCCAGCACCTGCGCTGCTTCGATGGGCGCCTCCGTGTGCCCGGCCGCCCATCCGGAGAGGACCTCCCGCGCCTGCTCGACGGCAGCGCCGAACCAGTCCACGGCAGCGACGAAGGCCCTGGCATCGAGCGGCGCGTCGGCCCCGAGGAGGAACGTCACCGCGGGACGCGGCAGGAGCGGCACGGCGTCCGGGACCAGCAGCGCCAGGACCTTGCTCACCGCCTCGACGCCGCGAGGCTCGGGCGCGATCACGGGCAGGGCCGCGAGAAGGGCGTCCTTCGCCTCGGCGTCGAGGGGCCCCGATCGCGGCTCTTCGAAGAGCTCGACGAGCGCCTGCCACACCTCCCGCTCGGGAGGCAGCGTCCACCGCCGCAGGGCGCGCGAGTCCGCGGGGCTGTTGACGCACCAGCTCGCCGGGAGCGCGAGCGGCAGCCGCTCGAGCGGCGTGAGGCCCGCGGCTCGTGCCTTGCGAAGGGCGGCGGCGGCGAGGTCGAAGACGCGCGCACCGGGGAGCTTGGCCCGGCGCGAGAGCTTTTCGGGCCCGTTCGCGAGCTCCCACGCGGTGCCGTCGGGCTTCTGGAGGATCACGTCACGGTGCGGGGGTCGGCGGCGCGGCCTTCGGGAAGCGCGTGTGTGCGTCGCGGAAGAACCGCGCGAGCTGGTCGCAGCCGACGGCGTTGTCCACCGCGCCGGCCGCGAGACCCATCATGTCGAACTCGGGGATCATCGGCTGCGAGCTGGACACCGAGAACGCTCCGAGCTCGGCGTCGAGCAGCGCGCAGTCCCTTGCCGCCGTGGAGAACGCCGCGCCGGCCGCCGCGACGTCGACGCCGCCGAGGAAGCCGTTCGCCGCGTCGTCCTTGCGCAGCGTGAACGTCAGCCGCGCGACGGCCTTGGCCGCGAGCGGGTTGGACTGCTTCGGGGCGACGCCCCCGATGTGGACGTCGACGGCGTAGTCGTAGGGCTCGGAGCCGTCCTTCACCACCTGCACGCCGTACGACCGGAGCCGCTGGCGGACGATGCGCACCGCGTCGTTCTGCGCGTCGGGCGGCACGCAGGCCGCGTTCTTGAGGTCCTCCGACTCGAGCGTGCCCTCGACCTGCGTGTACCCGCACCGCTGCGTCCCACGCGCGTCGTCGGACGCAGTCCGCACGAACACCTTCAAAGACCGGTAGGCATCCCCGGGGACGTTCTGCAGGGGGCGCATCTCGGCCGACTCGCTCATCACGCCGTCCACGCGGATGGCGGTGTGCCCGCAGCCCATCAGAGAGAGCGTCACCGACGCGAGCGCGACCGACGAACCGACGAAGAGACGCATCGTGCTTGGATCCCGGGATGGTAGCGTGGGGCAACGGTGCGGCCCGACGCAGGCGACACAGACTACCTCAGGGACGTCGCCTATGTGCGCCAGTTCTCGAAGGAGCTCGCGCCCGTCGCCATCCGCACGGCGGCAGCGCTCAACGGCTTCGCGCCGCCCCCCGCGGAGGACTTCGACTACTGCGAGCTCGGCTGCGGCACGGGCGACACGACGAACACGCTCGGCGCCGCCTACCCGCGCGCTCGCTTCGTGGGCGTCGACTTCAACGCGGAGCACGTCGCCTTCGCGCGCAGCTTGGCCGAGCGCGGGGGCCTCGCCAACGTGCGTTTTCTCGAGCGGGACTTCGCGGAGCTCTCTCGCGAGGCGCTGCCCGACTTCGACTACGTCTCCGCGCACGGCGTCCTCAGCTGGATCGCCCCCGAGACGCGCGGCGCGATGCTCGACTTCGCGGCGGCGCGCCTCAAGCCCGGCGGCGTCCTCTACGTCACCTACAACGCCCTGCCGGGGTGGGCCGCGGTCGAGCCGCTCCGCAGGCTGATGCTCGACGCCTCGGCGGGCGTCGCGGGGGGCGGCCTCGATCGCGCGCGTCACGGGGCGGGCGTCGCCAACCTGCTCTGCGAGGCCGGCGCCGAGTACTTCGCGAGCAACCCCGCCGCGAAGCAGATGCTCGGGACGGCGTTGCAGATGGGTCTCCCGTACACCGCGCACGAGTACTTCGGCCCGCACTGGGAGCCGATGTACTTCGCCGACGTGGCGGCCGAGATGACCAAGCGGGACCTCGCCTTCATCGGGCAGCTGCCGCTCTACCTCAACTATCGCGACCTCACGATCCCGCCCTCGGCGATGGAGCTCTTCCGGCAGGTGAGCGACCGCGCGTCGTTCGAGAGCCTGAAGGACTTCGCGACCAACGAGTTTTTCCGCGGGGACCTCTACGTCAAGGGCGGATCCTCGCCGCGCGACGACGCGACGACGCGCACCTTCCTCGAGACGACGCGCTTCGGCACGCTGGGGCCGCTGGAGCAGCTGAAGCGCGAGGTCCATCTCCGGCACCACGTCCTGCGCTTCGACGGGCACCTCTTCGAGGCGCTCCTCGAGCGACTCGCCGTGACGGCGTCCACACTCCCCGAGCTCGGCAACGACCCTGCGCTCGCGGGCTACGGAGAGGACGCGCGGCGGGGCGCCGTCTTGCGGCTGCTCATCGGCGAGCAGGTCGCGCCCTGGCAGGCGGGATCGCACGGCGTTCCGCGCAAGTACAACCGGGCCATCCTCGAGCAGCGGCTGTCGACGAGGGATCCCGTCGTCCTCGCGTCGCCGGTGGCGGGCACGGGGATCGTCGTCCCCACGCTGCAGGCCATCGCGCTCCGGCTCGTGACGGGCGTGGAGCCGGCGGACCGTCCCGAGTGGATCCGGGCCTTCGTGGCGCGTCAGCCCGTGCGTCTCACTGTGCGCGAGCGGCCCGTCGAGACGGAGGACGAGCAGGCGCGCGTCATCGCCGACGAGGTGGCGAAGTTCGAGGCCCGCCGCCTCCCCAAGCTGGTGGAGCTGGGGGTCGTCGACGCGGAGCCCTGAGGTCGCCCACCCGCGGTATCCTGAGAAACGAAGAGGAGGCGCTCGTGATGCGTGCATGGCTCACGGTGATCGGACTCGGCTCTTTCGTGTGCGGGCTGGCGCTGGCGGCGTGCGGCGGAACGAACGCCGCCATCGGAGGGAGTGACGCCGGAGCGGACGGCACGGCCTCCTCGACGGACGGCGGGGGCGACGCTGGCTCGAGCAACGACGCGGCGGGTGACGCCTCGGACGCCGGGTCGACGACGGAAGCGGGACTCGCCTGCGCGCCGCCGTCGAACCCGGGCCAGAGCGCGCTGTGCCTGCTCATCGTGCCGGAGTCGATGACCTTCACGTCGGACCCGAAGTTCGACGGCAAAGGATGGCTCGTCGCGCAGCTCTTCACGACCGCGCAACCGAATCTCCCCGACGGCGGCTCGGCGCCGGTGCTCGCGATGCAGGAGCTGCCCCCCGGAGGGCCTGACGCGGGGAGCATCGATCTCTCGCAGCCGCTCCCGGTCCTCCGCTTCGACGGGCTGCCGAGCACCGTCTACGTGCGCGTCGTCTTCGTGGACGATCCTGCGGCCAATCCCCAGGTCGGCGCGAGCACCTGGCTCGGCGGCTTCGATCTCTCGGCGGGGCTGCTGTCGAGCACGCCGCTCGTCGCGCATCCGCTCCCGGTGGGCGAGGGGACGGCGCTGTCGATCGACCTCGTCGCGCTACGGGAGATGATCGTCACGATGAACCGGAGCGTGGCGCCCGCGGGCAACGGCGAGGGCCCCGCCACCGCGGTGGCGACACCGGATCAATCGCCGACGTCGGCGTCCCCGCTCTTCGGCGAGGCCACCAACGCCTGCGCGCGCGTCGACGGGACCAACACCGCGGTCGTCCCCGGATTCGTCATCGGCAAGGGTCCGTATTACGTCGCCGGGGTGGTCGACGACTTCGGTCTCGACGACGGCGGCCTCAGCCTGCCTCCGGGGGCCCTCACGTCGCTCGAGGTCGACGGCGGTGGCTTCGTTCTGCCCGCCGCGAACCTGCTGACGTACGACCCGAAGGCGTACCGCGTCTCGCAGACGATCACGCTGAACTACGTGCTCCCGGGCGCGCCGGCCGCGGACACGGTGTCCTGCCCGTGAGGGTCAGTCAGAAGCGGCCGGCGAGCGACATCGTCCAGCCGGCCCCTGCCCCGCCCGGAGCGGGCTGCAGGCCGAGCACCGGCTGGTAGCGGCGCACCTCGTCGAGATAGCGCGAGGCGCGGGCGTCGTTGAGCGTGTCGATGACGACGAGGGGTAGCGCGAGCGAGGCGACGCCGAGGCCGGCGCCCTTGTAGGCGTCGCGGTTCGCCGCCAGCCCGTACACGGCGACGCCGGCTCCGCCGAGCGTGAGCGCGAGCTCGACGGCCCGGTAGACGACGAAGCGCGAAGAGGTGCCGCGCAGGTGGTCGAGCTCCTCGGCGCGGTACGCGGAGGGATCGCGGGCGAGCTCCGTGCCGTAGTGGTCGATCTCCCCGCCGACCTGAAACGCGTAGAAGACGGCGCCGACGGTCTCGAGCCCGCCCATGATCAGCCAGGGCCAGCCGAGCCCGCGCGCGAACGCCGAGTCGCGCGTGACGAGGTAGCCGCCGCCCGCCGCGGCCGCCGCGCCCATGCCGCCGACGACGTACGCCGAGAGCCTCTCGCCGCCGTAGTAGCCCTGAAGGTCGCCGCGGACGTCGTCCGCCTGGGCCCCCGTCGCCCACGTCATCGCGAGCGCGGCGAGGGCGACAGCGGTGCCGGCGACTCTCACGATCCGGCCGTCACCGGCGCCGGCAGCTGCGGCGTCGTGGCCCGCTTGTGGAGACCGAACACGCGGCGGAAGAGCGCGTCCATGAGCCACGTCGGCACGAGAGGCATGAGCGCCAGCGAGATCGCCAGGAACCAGGGAGCCACGTACCGCGCCCGAGGCCAGCGGGAGCCGATGGCCCTCCCGACGGCGCGCGCGACGTGCTCGGGGCCGAACGAGGCGCGGTCCGTCACCGAGCGGATCCCGCCGGCGAGGGCGTACGAGCTGGAGTAAGGCGACGCCTCCTGGGTCGCGGGGAGCGAGCCGAACGCGCGCTCGGAGAACTGCGAACGGATGGGCCCGGGCTCGACGAGCGCCACGTGCACGCCGAAGGACCGGAGCTCGGCGCGCAGCGCATCGGAGAGGGCCTCGAGCGCGTACTTGGAGGCATGGTAGGCGCCGAAGAAAGGGAACGTGACGCGGCCGCCGACGCTGCTCACGTTGACGATCCAGCCGCGCCCGCGGGCGAGCATCTCCGGCACGAAGGCCCGCGTCACGGCCATGAGGCCGAACACGTTCGTGTCGAACTGCTCGCGCAGCGTCGCGTCGCTCACCTCGAGGAGCGGGCCGCCCTGTCCGTAGCCGGCGTTGTTGACGAGGACGTCGACGCCGTGTCCGCCGGTCTGCGCGCGCACGGCGGCGGCCGCGTCGCGGATGCTCGCGTCCGAGGTGACGTCGAGCTCCACGGTGTGGAGAGCATGGCCACGCGAGGCGGCTTCGCTCGCGAGGGAGGCAAGCGCGCGCGCGTTGCGGCCGGTGGCGAAGACGCGGTGCCCGCGTGCGGCGAGGTCGATGGCGACGAAGCGTCCGATGCCGGCGGTGGCGCCGGTCACCAGCACGGTCCTGGGGCTGCGATGGTCGATCATGATCCCTGTCCTTGTCGTTGTTTCGGTTGAACGTTCATTCGATTCGCAGGCAAAAAAAGGGGCCGAGGCTCACGCGCGGACGGCCTCCCAGCAGCATCGCTCCGCGTCCATCAGCGTCGCCTTCGTCAGCGGCACGCGGCCCTCGAGGCCGGCCCGGAATACGCCCAGGAACGCGCCGTTCGAGAGCTCGACGAGCAGCGCGGCGGCGAGGGGCTTGAGGGCCTGGTCGGACTGCGCTCGCTTCACCATTTCGATGCCGAAATCGATCGTCTGGTTCTCGATGCGCCGGCTCTCGTCGTCGAGGTACGAGCCGTGGTGATGCAGCTCGAGGAACGCGAGCTCCTTCGGGTGGGCGAGGGCGAAGTCCGCCATGCGCTCCCAGATGGTCCGGAATTGCTCGCGGACGGGGCGATCGAAGGGAAACGCCGAGATGACCCGGGCGCTGATCTCGCCCTTCCAGCGCTTGAAGAGCGCGTTGACGAGGGCCTCCTTGCTCGCGAAGTAGTGGTAGATGGTGCCCGCCGCGACGCCGGCCCGCTCGGCGACCGACGGCACCGAGGTGCCGTGGAAGCCTCGCTCGACGAAGAGGTCGAGCGCGGCGGCGAGGATGGCCTCGCCCTTGTCCGTGTCGTGGGCCGCCAAGGTCGGATGAATATTCATTCGGTTTGGAGAGGTGTCAAGGGCCGGAGCTTTGAAGGGAGTGCGAATCCGGCGGGGTTGCCGTCCGGCCCGAGGCCGCCGAGCATCCCGGCGATGGTGGAAGAGAACGACACGATCGAGCAGCCCGCCCCGGTGCCGCCGCCCCCACCCGCGATGGTGGTCTCCGAGGAGACCCCCGAGCCGCGCGGACCCGCGCCGGCGATGGAGAAGCTCGGCACGGTGGCGGGCCCGATGGGCGGCGGAACGCCCGTCGTCATCCGGGGGTCGGGCTTCCTCGAGGGTTGCGAGGTGAAGGTCGACCGCGTTCCCGTGAAGGCTTCCTTCGTCAGTCCGACCGAGCTCGCGTTCACGACGTTGCCGCGAAACCTCCCGGGGGCCGTCGACGTCGACGTCATCAACCCCGACGGCCAGCGGACGCTCCTCGTCCGCGCATTCGAGTACTGCATGTCCCCGGCGCTGACGGGCATCGAGCCGGACCACGCTCCGGAGACGGGCGGCACGCGCGCGACGCTCCTCGGCACCGACCTCCGCGCGGAGGCCGAGGTGCGAATCGGCGCGTCCCGGCCACGCATCGACTACCGCGGCCCGACGCGAATCGACCTCGAGATCGGCGCTCACCCCGCGGGCACGTACGACGTGGAGCTCGTGAACCCGGACGGGCAGGGAGCGCGGCTCGTCGGCGCGTTCCGCTTCGACGCGCGGCCGCGCATCGAGCGGCTGGTCCCCGACCACGGTCCTCTCGGCGCGACCACCCGTTTCGCCGTGGAGGGAGACGGATTCCGCACGGGGTGCGTCGTCTATCTCGGCGGCGCGCGCATTCCCGCCGAGCTCGAGTCGAGCACCCGCATCCTCGCCACCGCCCTGCCCCACGAGACCCACGGGCCGCTCGCGCTCCGCGTCGTCAACGCCGACGGCCTCGACGTCGAGGTGACCGCGGCGTTCCGTTACGATCCGCCCGCAGGCCCGCGCATCGCGTCCGTCTCGCCGGCGCGCGTGCCGTCGGGCCGCGAGCAAGCGGCCATCGTCACCGGGGAGGGCTTCGTCGAGGGATGCTCGGTGCGCGTCGCCGGTACGCCCGCGCCGGCGCGGTTCGTCTCGCCGACCCAGATTGAGGTCTCGCTCCCCGCGCTGGACCGCATCGGCTGGGTCGACGTGGAGGTGGCGAACCTGGACCTGCAGTCGCACCGTCTGGAGGCGGCGTACGAGCTCCAGGGCCCGCCGCGTCTCGCGACGGTGCAGCCCCGCGAGGGGAGCGCCGTCGGGGGCGACCTTCTCACGCTGAACGGGCTCGGGTTCGACCGACGATGCGAGGTGTCGATCGGCGGCTTCCCTGCGAAGACGAGCTGGGAGGCGGACACCACGGTCCGCGCCGTCGCCCCACCGCGCGCGCTGGAGGGTGCCGTGGACGTCGTGCTGACGAACCCGGACGGTCAGAGCGCCTCCCTGGCGGCCGCGTTCACGTACCTCGCGCGCCGGGCTGCGGTCGTCGCGAGCATGGAGCCGAAGAAGGGACCCACCACGGGAGGCACGGGCGTTCTGGTCCGGGGCGAGCACCTCGAGGTCGTGGCCCACGTGCGGGTCGGGGGGGAGCCGGCCGGCTTCAAGTACCGCGACGGCGAGCTCGCCTTCGCCACGCCGCCGCGAGCCCATGAGGGCGCCGCGGACGTCGAGCTTCGCACGCGCGACGGCGCCAGCACCGTGCTGAAGAACGCCTTCACGTATGCGCCAGTCCCACCGCCTGCGATCCGCTCGCTCACGCCGAACCGGGGCGGGCCCGCCGGCGGCACCGAGGTGACGATCGCCGGCGAGAACTTCGCGGCAGGCATGAGCGTCCTCGTCGACGGCGAGAAGGTGGCCCGCGCCAAGGTGCGCGACGCGTCGACGATCGTCTTCACGACGCCGCCCGGCGAGGCCGGCGCGATGGCCGACGTGGCCGTGCGAAGTCCGACGGGGCAGCAGGCCGTGGTCAAGCGGGCCTTCCTCTACGATCCACGATACGCGTGAGCTACTTGATCCCCATGTGGAGGGGATCGGCTGGCTCGGGCGTGGGCGTGGGCGTGGGCGTGGGCGTCGGCGCCGCCGTCGTGGGCGTCGAGGCGGCGAGGGATACCGCCGTCGGACGACCGGCGTGCGCCCCTGTCGGCTTCGCGTGAGGCACGACGACCGCGGTCGGAGCGCTCGCGGCGCTGGACGCGCTCTCCGCCGGGGGATCGGCCGGGGGCGCGAGCTTCACCGGCGGAGGATCCTGCAAGGCGACGCTCACACTGGGGACGACGATCGCCGCGACCGGCGTCGTCGGCTCTCGCCGGCGCACTGTGCGAACGACGACCGCCGCGATCCCGAGGACCGCGCACGCGCCGATCACCGCCGCGACGATCCACGGACCCGCGCTCCGACGCGGCAGCTGCGCCTGCGTTCCGCCCCAGGCATCCGCGCCCGGGCGAATGCTCGGCGCGAGCAGCGCAGCTTGCGGCGGCGGCGCCTCGTTTCGACCGAGGACCCGCGCGATGCGCTCGACCGATCGCGCCCCATCTTCGACGAACGGGGCCAGCGCCGAGGCCAGCTCCGCGACGTCCCCGAAGCGCGCCGCCGGATCCTTGGCGAGGCACCGCTCGACGATGGCGCCGACGGCCGGGGGCAGCTCGGGCCGCGAGTCGCTCAGCGGCGGGGCGGACGTGTGCAGGATGCGCGTCACGATCTGCGGCATCGACTCGGCGTTGAACGGCGGCGTCCCGGCGAGCGCCTCGTGGAGCACGACGCCCAGCGACCAGATGTCCGACCGCGCGTCGACGTGCTTCGCCGAGACGAGCTGCTCCGGCGACATGTACACCGGCGAGCCCATGATGGCCTGGGTGCTCGTGATGCCGCCGGCCGCCCCGACCGGGGACTTGGAGATCCCGAAGTCGAGCAGCTTCACGATGGTGGTCCGGTCCGGGCGGCGCGCCAGGAAGAGGTTCGCCGGCTTGAGGTCGCGGTGAATGATGCCCGCGGCGTGCGCCTCCGCGAGCGCCTCGCACGCCTCCAGCACGTACCGAGCCATCTCCGGGAGAGGCAGCCGGCCCTCGCGGGCGATGCGTTGCGCGAGGTCGGCGCCGTCCAGGTACTCCATGACCATGTACGGGAGGCCGTTCTCGAGGACGCCCACGTCGAGCACGCGCGCCACGTGCTCGCCCTGGATCTTCGCCACGGCGCGCGCCTCCCGGCCGAAGCGGGCCACGATCTCGGGCGCCTTGGCCGCCTCGGCGACCAGGAACTTGATGGCGACGGGGCGATCGAGCTCGAGCTGCGTCGCGGCGACGACGATGCCCATCCCGCCCGAGCCGAGGACGCGGTCGACGCGGTATTTGCCCGCGACGACCTCCCCCTGCGCGACGGGCGCCTTTTCCTCGGGCATCGCCGCCCGAGCATAGCCTCCTTGATCGCCAGACGCTCCTCGGCGAGCATCCGCGCGATCATGAGGTTCCGGCTTTGCGCGGCGGCGATGGCGGTGGCGATGGCCTCGGCCCCGGCAGCCTCGGCGCAGCCTGCGCGCGCCGGGACGACCACTCCCCTTCCCCCCGGCGCTCCGAAGCCGCTCTCGCAGTGGCTGACGGGTGAGGCCAAGGCGGCCTACGACGCGGCGAAGCTTCTCCTCGGCGATGGCGACTTCGCGGGCGCGGCGATCAAGTTCCGCGCGGCTTACGACCAGTCCGGCGATGCGCGGCTGCTCTGGAACATCGCCGCCTGCGAGAAGAGCCAGCGGCACTACGCGCGCACGATGGAGCTCGTCCGCGAGTACCTCGACACCGGGAAGGACCTCCTGACCGACGCCGACCGCCGCGAGGGGCGGGCGCTGCTGGACGCGATCGCGTCGTTCACGGTGCGGCTGACGGTCGTCGTGTCCGAGCCCGGCGCGGAGATCGACGTGGACGACGAGCGCGTGGGGACCTCGCCGCTCGGGGGGCCGGTCACCGTCGACATCGGGCAGCGCCGGATCACCGTGAAGAAGGCGGGGTTCCGGGAGGCGACGCAGCAGGTTCCGGTCGGGGGGAGCACCGCGGCCAGGGTCGAGATCACGCTTCAGCCCGACGTGCACGACGGCCGGCTCACCGTGACCAGCCAGGCCGACGCGCGCATCTCCATCGACGGCAAGGCCGTCGGCAACGGGCGGTTCGAGGGCAAGCTGCGCAGCGGCGGGCACACGCTCCGGGTCGAGGCCGACGGCATGCGCGCCTACCAGAGCGAAGTGGTCCTGGCCGACGACGAGAACCGGAGCGTCGACGTGCCGCTCGAGAAGGTGGTGGTTCAGGGACCCGCCACCCCGATGAGCCCGGGCGGCGAGATCGGCGTCTCCGGAGGACCGGGCGTGAAGCTCCGTGGCGATCAGCCCTGGATGAGCACCGTGCGCCTCGACGCCGGAGTCCGGCTCGGCTGGGCGGCGAAGCTCGGCATCTATGCGGAGTACGGGGTCATCGACGCTTCGGGCACCTGCGGGACCGACGCGCACGGGCCCTCTCCCAGTCAGCCCCTCGACCTCTCCGTGCGAAACTCCTTCCAGTCGTGCTCGTTCGCCAAGGCGGGGCTCGAGCTCGCCATCCACTTCCTACCGGCCCATGCGATCGATCCGTGGATCGCCGTGGAGCCGGGCGCGCGGATGACCTTCTACCAGTTCACGTCGTTCGATCCTCTCAGCGGGACGACCGGGAAGACCTCGTCGTCTTTGCCGGCGCTCGACGTCGGCGGCCGCGCCGGCGTCGACTGGCACCCCGCGCGCTCGTTCCGGCCCTGGGCGGTCGGCCTCTACGGAGCGCTCGTCTACACCGCCATCGCCAACGAGAATCCGGCGACCAACGCCGGCAACGACACCACGGCACCACCCGCCCTGCACAACGGCGGCATCACCCCGGTGCAATACTTCTCCGTGTTCTTCGGGCTGCGCAGCTCGCTGACCTTCTGACCGGCGGATTCGAGGCCACGTCGTGAGACCCCCCCACATCCTTCTCTTCCTGACTCTCGCCGCGTGCGCCAAGGGGCCCGATCCGTCCACGACGGGTGGCGACACGGCGGGCGTGCTCGTGACGGGGCTCTCCGGATACGTCGGGAGCGCGGTCGTGGACACGCAGGGCCAGGTCTACGTGACGGCGGCCGAGTCTCTCGACGTGGTGCGCTTCCCGCCCGCGCAGCCGCTCGCGAGCAACTGGGGCGCGCCGCCGAGCCAGCCGGCGATCGAGCTCGCGATCGCCGGCGGCACCTTGTGGTGGGCCGCGAACGACGGGAGCAACTCGTCGCTGTGGAGCAGCACCGAGGCGTCCTTCGTCTCGCCCCCGCCGGCGGCGATCGCCTTCCCGGGGATCATCGGTTCCGACGTCATCGGGCTCGTCGCCGACGGGACGGCCGTCTACGCGGCGGTCTCGACGCCGAAGCCCCTTCCCCCCGGCACGTTTCCTCCCGTGACGGGTCCCTCGCCGGACTCGTGGCAGTGGCCCGGCAGCCCCGCGGTGGATACACCCTTCGACGGCAGCATCTACCGAATCGTCCCGGGGGCGCCGGCCACGGTACAGGCGCTCGCCCCCACGGGAGGCATCACGTTCTTCCCCGGGTTCATGCAGCACGTGCTGGCCGAGAGCACGACCGAGGTCTACTGGGTCGACTCGGCACCGGTGGGCTCGCAGATCGGCCGGGTGATGGTCGCGTCGAAGGCGGACTGGGCCACGGATCTCGGACACAGCCTCGGCGGCATCGCGCCCGTCGACGGCCTCGCCACCGGCTTCGTCGGCCTCGCGGCGAGCGACACGTACACCGCGTGGGCCGTGGCGCCGGAGCCGAACCCGGGCTCGACGGGATGCTGGGTGTGGGCGAGCGAGAAGGACGGCGCGCCGCGGGAGATCTTCGACAGCGATCTCGCGCCGACCTCCTTCTCCTGCAACGGCCTCGCCATCGACGACACCTACGCGTACTTCGCGATGGTAGAGGTGTACGTGCCCCCCGCGGGCGTCGATGGCGACGTCCTTCTCGGCACAGGCATCGCGCGCGTGCCGCTCGCCGGGGGCCCGCTCGAGACCGCACCGCTCACCGCCGACCGCTGGTACGGCCCGAGGCGCGTGCTGGTCGACGACACGTATGTGTACGCCATCGATCCCAACTACGTGCTCCGCTTCCCCAAGACGGCCTTCGCCCCGTAGAGGGAGTAAGCTCCGGTCGTCATGCACGACCCCTTCCCCTTCATCCTCGCCATCCCCGCGGCGGTGATCGCCGCCATCTATTTTCTGCGCTCGGTGCGCGTCATCAACCAGTGGGAGGTCGCGCTCAAGTTCACGCTCGGCAAGCTCACGGGCCACGTCGCCCCCGGATTGCGCCTCGTGGCTCCAGGCGTGCAGAAGCTCGTGCGGGTCGACACGCGCGTCCGCAACCGCGATCTGCCCTACCAGCAGGTCATCACGCAGGACAACGTCACGGCGTCCATCGACGCGGTCATCTACTACAAGGTCGTCGACGTCGAGAAGGCCGTCCTCAACGTCCAGAACTTCGAGAGCGCCGTGTGGGATCGCGCGCGCGTCGTGCTCCGCGACGTCGCCGGCGAGACGCGGCTCGACGAGCTCCTCACGCACCGCGAGCAGATCGCGGCCAAGGTGCGCGCTGCGGTCGAGCAGTTCGTGGCGCAGTGGGGGCTTCACATCGAGCTCATCGCGTTGAAGGACATCCAGCTCCCGCCGCAAATGCAGGAGGTCATCGCCCGCAAGGCCATCGCCGAGCGCGACCGCCAGTACGTCATCATCAAGAGCCAGGCCGACGTCGAGAGCGCGAAGAACTTCGCGGACGCCGCGCGCATCCTCAGCGGTTCTCCCGGCGGCATGGAGCTCCGACGCCTGGAAGCGCTGCAGAACCTCTCGTCGCAGGGGACGAGCAAGGTGATCTTCGATCTCGCGAAGCCGTACGGGGACGTGCACGGCGCGGCCTCCGTGGCGGCGGCGATGGAGAGCGGGGAGAAGCGCAACGTGCGGGTGGCCAGGCCCGCCGCGGTGATGCCCGGCGCGCCGACCGAGGGCGCCGAGGAAGAGGCGGAGGACGACGGGCCGGCCGGCAACGCGCTCGCACGCAAGTGACGGCGTGGAGGGGGGAGGAGCTGCGGAGCGCCGCGCTCGCGACCCTGGGCGAGCACGCGGACGAAAGGGCCCGGGACGCGCTCGCGCACGCGAGCGTCACCATGACCGAGGCGGCGGGGTGGGGCGGAAGCGCGGGTCCGGTCGAAGCGCACCGGGTGACGCTGGGCCTCGACGCGCGCACGCTCGGCGGGTTCCGCGCGGCGCCGGCCCTCTACGACGCCCTCTGCGCCGCGGTGGCGGCCGCGATCGCGACGCGGTCCGGCGAGACGCTGCTCCATCTTCACCTTCGCTGGGCACCCGGAGCGCGTCCCTCGTCCGCGGGCTATCGCGACGCTCCCCCGCGCGAGCACGAGGTCTCGTTGCGTGACGCTCTCGTGGAGTACCTCGAGGGCGGCGGCGAGCACGTCGTCGCTGCGGTCCTGACCGGCGCCGAGCTCGACGACCCGGCACACGGGCTGCTCGTGATCCGCCTCGCGCCGTCCGCCGCCGAGAGCCTCCACGCCGACGCGCGGGCGCTCGCCACGATCACGGCTGCGGTGAGGGATCTGCTCGCGGACGAACAGGTGCGCGTCCGCGTGCGCTGAGCCGACGACGGCTCACCTCTCTCGCGAGGAGCAGCGCCGCGAGCGTGGCCACGAAGAGCGCCCACCCGGGCCACCACATCGGCGGGCGATAACGGAACCGGAAGGTCTGCGTCGCAGAGGTCACCCGCGCCGCGAGGGTGTCGCGGTGGTCGAGCACGCGCTCTCCATCGACGCTCCATCCCGGATCCCAGTTCTGGTTGACGACGACCTCCTCGCCCGGGGTCGCGCCGTCGACGAGCACCTCCACGGCGTTGGGGCTCCACCGCGTGATGGTGGCCGTTCCCGCGCCGTCCGGGAGATACGCCTCGCCGTGGTACTCGGGATCGCCGACGCCGCGGGCGCCGAGCCACATGGGCCGGCCGTCGTCGCCGGGGACGACCGACGCCGCGCCGTCCAAGTCGTCGAACCCGTGGAAGGTGTTGCACTCGATGACCCCGACGTTCGCGATCTCCGCGGGCAGCATCGCCGGCGCCCGCTCCGTGTTCTGATATTCGAGCTCCTTCGGCAGCTTGGTCTCCGTGTGGAACGGGCCGAGGGACTCCGGGTTCTTCGGTAGGACGTCGTGTCGGTGATCCTCGAGCGGGAACCGCGCGACCGTCCCGATGTCACGGGCGATCCACGCCACCGCCACGAGCGCGACCACCTCGAGGACGGCCCGCGCGCGTCCGGCGCGCACCATTCCCTGCTCGAAGGCGGCCGCCGCGGCGCAGCCGAGGAGCAGCGCGGCAGGGTAGAGCCAGAGGTAGGGGACGTGCTGGGAGCTGAAGATGGGCAGGTGATGCGCGAGCGACCACGGCGCGTAGGGGCTGAAGCTGCCGAGACCGAAGGCCAGGAGCACGAGCCCGATCGCCTTCACCGCCGTGACGCGCACGCCGCGACCGACGAAGACACCAAGCCCGATGGCGATCACGGCGGCCCAGCCCAGGTACATCCCGACCTCGTGCCAGTTGGAGTCGGCGATCCCGGCGTGCCCGGTCGCGAACCCCTGCACGCGGTCGGTGAGAAGCTCGGCCAGCTGCTCGGGCGTCAGCGACTCCGGCGAGTCGATCCCCCGCCCATAGCGGCGCATCGCATCCAGGGTGGGCAGGAGCTTCGGCGCCGAGAGCCCGACGGAGACGGCTCCCGACATCGCGAGCGCCCCCAGGGGCCGCCCGGAGCGTGTCGCGATCGCGAGGAGCACGGCGTACGCGCCCAGCACGACGGCGGTCTGCACCAGCGGGTCGATGCCCCCGGTGTAGACCATCATGGCGAGGCAGACACCGGTCCAGAGGGCGCTTCGCATGCGAGGCGGACCGAGGGCCGGCTGGGCGCCGATGGCCCGATCGAAGAAGAAGAGCGCCCACGGCATCCACGCGTAAACGAGATGCCAGCCGTGCCCCGCCGCGAGCTGCAGCGTCCACCGGCCGTCGACGGCGAAGACCGCGGCGACGAAGGCGCACGCCGCGTAGCTGCGCGTGAACCGGGACGCGAGCAGCCACGCGCCCATCGCCCCCCACAGCGCCGAGACGACGATCTCCACGCGGAGCGCCACGGGAAGCGACAGGAGAAGGTACGCGGGCAACCACGGCGCCGCGACGATCGAGTCGCTCCCGAAGCCCGCCCAAGCGGGATGACCGCCGCACGCGTAGGGGTTCCAGAAGGGGAACTCGTGGAAGCGAAGGATGGTCTTCGTCACGAGATAACGGTGCGACTCCATGGCGTCCCACTCGTGGCGGCCGTAGCCATGCGGAGCGACGAGCAGCGGCTTCAGCACGAACGCGACCATGCCCACGACGACGAGCGCCGCGAGCACACCGGTCACCAGGTGGACCCATCCCAGCGTGGACCCCGGCAGGCGCAGGCGTCGGACGCGGGCGAGCGGCGTCGCGGGCACGCGCCCTTTCTAGTCGAGCCACCCCGAGCGCGGAAGCACTACAGCGTGACGACGGCGCCGCCCCAGGTGTAGCCGCTGCCGAACGCCGCGAAGAGGACGGTCGAGCCGCGGTCGCAGCGTCCCTCGCGCCAGGCGCCGCTGAGGCCGAGGGGAATGGTCGCGGCTGTCGTGTTCCCGTAGCGCTCGATGTCGTGCACCGTCTTGCTCTCGGGGATGCCGAGCTTCTGCCCGACGAGCTGGTTGATGCGGAGGTTGGCCTGGTGCGGCACGAAGAGATCGATGCCCTCCGCGGTCACCTCCGCCTCGGTCATCACCTCGCGCACGACCTCGGGCATCTTCTCGGTGGCCCAGCGGAACACCTGCTTGCCGTTCATCGACGGGAAGTGACGTCCCTGCTCGAGCATCTGCGGGGTCAGGCGCGGGTCGTACGCGCTCGCCGGGCACTCGAGCCACAGGTCGCGCGCGCCCGAGCCGTCCGCGTGGAGGCGGATCGCCTTGACCCCCTGCCCCTCGCGCGTCGCCCGCCCGATGACCGCGGCGCCCGCGCCGTCGCCGAAGAGCACCGCGACGTCGCGCCCGCGGTCCGAGAAGTCGAGCCCCGTCGAGTGCACCTCGGCGCCGACGAGCAGGATGTTCTTGTACACGCCCGCGCGCACCCACGCGTCGGCGACCGAGAGCCCATAGAGGAAGCCCGAGCACTGGTTTCGCACATCGAGGGCCGGGACCCCGGGCAGGCCGAGCTTGTCGCCGAGGAAGCACCCCGAGCCGGGGAAGTTGTGGTCCGGCGAGAGCGTCGCGAAGACGATGGCGTCGATCTCCTTGGCGTCGACGCCCGCGTGCTCCATGGCCATGCGGCACGCCGGCACCGCGAGGTCGCTCGCGCCCACACCCGCGTGCTCGATGTAACGCCTCTCGCGGATGCCCGTCCGCTGGACGATCCACTCGTCCGACGTCGTCATCAGCTTCGAGAGGTCGTGGTTGGTGACGATCTTCGCGGGGACGTGGTGCCCGATTCCCAGGATGGCAGAGCGATGCATGGCGACGTTTTGTGACTCGAACCCGCCTCGGGGCAAGGCGGATCGACCGCCGCGCTGCGGCATCGCCCTACATCGTTGCCGTCGCGAGACGGGCAACAATGAGACGGATTGGACCATGCGATCGGTGGCGCGGACGGTAAACTGTGTGTCACATGCGGGTACTCGCTTCACTTTCCACGGTCGCGATCACGGCCCTCGTCCTGGCTTCGTGTGGTCTGGACATGGGCGGCCTCGGAGCGGTGGCCACGGACGCTGGAGGGGGCGCGACGCTCGACAGCTCATCGGCGACGGCGGACAGCGGTTCGTCGAGCGGCTCGAGCGGCGCGTCGAGCTCGGGCGGCGACGACGGCCCGAGCGGCGACTCGACGATGAGCGCAGACGCCAGCAGCGGTAGCAGCAGCAGCGGCGCGGACTCCACGGCCCCAGGTCAGGACAGCTCCATGGCGGAGTCGGGAGCGCCGATCGACTCCTCGGCTCCCGACACCTATGTCGCGGAGGCGGGCCCCCCGCCGTGTACGACGGCCAACGGCTGCTACGTCATCCCGGCCGGCGGCTGGCAGCTCGTTCCCTTCGCGACGTACACGTCGACGGCGCCTTCCTGTCCTACGGGCTTCACGAACGCGCCGCCGAACAACCTCGTCGAAGGGCCCAACCTGTCGAGCCTGTGCAGCTGCGGGACGTGCTCGGTGATGGGTCCAGCGACGTGCACGGGCGCCGTGAGCGACTTCTACGACATCCGCTTCGGCGGCGGGGCCGCCGGCAGCTGCGGCACGGCGGGAATGCCGGCGCAAAACAGCAACTCTCCCGCAGGCCAGTGCGGCACGGACCTCTACAACGGCGGCACGGGGATAGGCGACCTCTCGTACAAGAACCTCGACCTCAAGTACGTGACGCCGACCACGGTCACCGGACAATGCACGAGCAAGGGCACCGCCACGACGAGCCCGTCGTACGCGGAGACGGACCGCTCGTGCACGGCGGACAACGCGCAGTCCGGCGGGTGCAACGGCAACCAGTGCACGCCGGGCTTCGCCTCGCCCTTCCAGGTGTGCGTGGCAAAGACCGGCGTGCAGACCTGTCCGGGCGCGCCGTTCACGGCCCAACACCTCGTCGGCACGAGCGTCACCTTCACGTGCACGGACTGCGGCTGCGGCGTCACCGGGACGTGCAGCGGGGGCACCATGAAGCTCTTCACCGACAACGCATGCAAGAACGGCGAGCTCGACGTGCCGGCCGACGGAACGTGTCACGACCCGAGCGCGGGGAGCGATTCGTACGGCTCCTACCAGTACGTCGCCAACGCGCCGAGCAACGTGAGCTGCCAGAGCAGCGGCTCGTCGGATCCGCAGAACGCGACGCTCGCCAACGAGCAAACGATCTGCTGCGCGCCCTGAGCTCGGAGGCCCGGCGTCTACGGAAGCTCCGTCGGGAGCAACGTGACCGCGGACATCGTGTCGGCCCGGACGTGCAACGTGGCCTTGCTCGATTCGACCCCCGTGTCGTTCGGGATCGCATGCAGCGTGAGTGTTCCGGGAGACACGTTGTAGAGGAATGCCCACCCCGAGATGTCGGTCGACGTGGCCGTCAGGCTGGGACTGCCCCCGGCGTAGTAGACGACGTTCGAGGCGTCGAGCCCGTCCGCCTTGACGACGACGTCCGTCCCGGGAAGGAGCAGGCAGTCCGCGACCTGGACCCAGACGGTCCCTCGCCCCGCGATGGGCGTGACGTTGGCCGCGGAGAGCGCGCTGGTGAGCGCCGCCTGCGGCATCATGGAGACGACGAGCTGGGCGTTGAGCTGACTGACGGGAAAGGACAGGTAATAGACGTTCGGGACGTACCCGGGCGCCGTCATCTGGAAATACCCCTGGAACCCGAGGACGAACCCGGGCCCGAGGTTCGGCAGCACGACGACCCCGGCGTCGTCGCTCGTCCCGGTCGACAAGGGGGTCGCGCAGCTGTCGTCGGTCAACCCGCACGCCGAGGCCGCGACGCCCGGCACCGGCGGCGCGATGAGCGCGTTGGGGACGAACTGGTTGTTGATCGTGAGCGTCGCCTGCTGCGCGCCTCCGTCGGTCTGCGGCCACACGACGTTGTTCACGCACGTCCAGTTGCGACCGATGCGGCACGGCGCGTAGCACTGGTCGCCCGCCGTGAACGCGGCGACGACGAGGAGATTGTCCTCCCCGGCGTCGTTGGCGCACGCGGCTCGGCAGTCCGGCGTCGGGCACCCGTAGGCGCAGTGGCCGCTGACCTCGCACGCCAGGTTGGTGGCGCAGGCCCTCGCCGCGGCGCACGCGCTCTTCGTCGGGTTCTCCATGCACGTCTCGCACGCCGGCGCGGCGTCGGGCGGCGTCGTGTACGAACCGGCCTGGCCACAGCCCATCCCGCAGGCGGCGCTGCAGCTCACGGCCACGCACGTGTCCAACGTCGGCACGTCGATCTGCCCGCCAACCGGGTTGTTGATGACGCACGCCGACCGACAGGCATAGTCGGACCCGCAGGCGAGAAGGCACGTCTCGAGCAGCCGGCACGGCTTGTCCCCCCCGCACGCGGACATCTGAAGGCAGCAGCTCCGCGTCACACAAGAGCCGCACCCCGCGTCGTCGTCCGGCACGGGGATCCCGCAGTCGACTCCCGCGCCTCCGTCGGCGGCGTCCATCGGCGGACCGTCGCTCGACCCCTCGGACGGCGCGTCCACCGAGCCGTCCGCGCCGCGGACCTCGACCGCTCCGTCGATCGACAGCACCTGTTCGCAGCAGATCGCCCCGAGCCCGAGCAAACCGAGGATCGCCGCGCCGGCGAAGAGCCTTCGGAACCCCGGAGCACGTGCGCGCATGACCGTCACAGAGCGTAGCTCTCCCGCGTTCCGTTGCCTTGAATGCGGCCCATTAGCGCGTATACCTCCCTGGAGGCAATGCCCGACGCCGTCATCGAGCAGCGAGCACGCGCGCGGATCGGGACGACGCTGAACGGGAAGTACCGGCTGGATCGGCTGCTCGGCGTCGGCGGAATGGCGTCCGTCTACTCGGCGACGCACCGCAACAACAAGCGGGTCGCGGTCAAGGTGCTTCACACCGAGCTCTCGGTCCTCGAGGAGGTCCGCACGCGGTTCATGCGCGAGGGGTACGTCGCCAACACGGTGGAGCACCCGGGGGCCGTCGCGGTCCTCGACGACGATCTGACCGAGGACGGCGCGGCGGCGTTCCTCGTGATGGAGCTCCTCGAGGGCGAGACGCTCGCCGAGGCGTGCGACCGGCAGGGCGGCAAGCTCCCGGCGCGCGCGGTCCTGGCGGTGGCCCATCAGGTGCTCGAGGTGCTGGCTGCGGCCGACGCGCGAGGCATCGTGCACCGCGACATCAAGCCGTCGAATCTCTTTCTGACCCGCACGGGGCACGTCAAGGTGCTCGACTTCGGCGTCGCGCGCATGCGCGAGGTGGGCTCGGAGCACGCGACGATGAGCGGCCTCGCGCTGGGCACTCCGGCGTTCATGGCGCCCGAGCAGGCGATGGGACGCTCGGCCGAGGTCGACGGGCTGACCGACGTGTGGGCGCTCGGAGCGACGATGTTCGCGCTCGCGACCGGCGGCCCGGTGCACCCGGCGACGTCGCCGCAGGAGCAGATGATCCTCTCCGCGACGCGCTCCGCCCGCTCGCTCGGCTCGGTCGAGCCGGAGGTGCCGCCCGCCGTGGCGGAGATCGTGGACCGCGCGCTCTCGTTCGACAGGTCGGGCCGGTGGCCGAGCGCGGGCGCGATGCGCGACGCGGTCAAGCAGGTCTATCGAGCCCACTACGGGGAGGACCCCTTGCCGGCGGCGCTCGTCTTCATGGCGTCGCCGGAGAAGCTGCCCGTTTCGAACCGCTCCCCGATGACCCGCAGCCCGATGGCCTCGACGGTGCCGGAGACGCCCGTCTCGGTCGAGCCGCGACCGCTGGGCGATCGCCTGGGCGGCTCGAGCCCGACGTCGCTGGTGGCGACCGCCGCGCAGCCGCGCACGCTCGCGACCGGACGCGTGCGCGTGGCCGTCGGAGCGGTGGTGCTGGTGGTGGCCGGCGTGGCGCTCGGGGCGTGGGGCGCGACGCGTGGACGCTCGGCGCCGCCGACGGCGGCCAGCATGACCATGACGGTCGTCGCGACGGCGACCGGGGCCCCTCCATCGGCGACCGCGTCGACCTCGACCTCGACCCCGACCCCGATCCCGACCCCGATCCCGACCCCGACCCCGACCGCAGCCCCGACCGAGACCCCGACCTCCCCACCGCTCGCTGTGCCGGGTCGCCTGCGGCCCCTCACGGTTCCGACCGCGCCGCTTCCGTCCGCGTCCGCCGCCGCGAACATCGCGCCGCACATGGACCGGTTCGACCACCAATGAGACGCCCCGCGCTCGCCCTCGCGGCCGCGTCCGTCCTCACCTTCGCCGCCGTGGCCCGCGCCAGCGACGGCGCCGACAAAGCGGCCGCGACGGAGCTCTTCAACGCGGGCCGGGACATGATGAAGAACGGCGACTACGCCGGCGCCTGCCCGAAGCTCGCCGAGAGCGCGCGCCTCGAGCCGACCGTGGGCGCCCTGGCGAAGCTCGCCGAGTGCGAGGAGCACGAGCACAGGTTGGTCAGCGCCTACGGGCGATGGCAGCAGGCCCTGAACCTCGCGCGAACGACCGGCGACGAGCGCGCCACCGACGTGGAGCACGAGGCCGCACGCCTCGACGGCATCCTGCCGAAGCTGCGCATCGTGGCCTCGGGCGCCCTCCCGGCGGACACGGTGATCCGGCTCGACGCCGTGGAGCTCGGACCCGCCGCGCAGGGCGTCCCGCTCGCGGTCGAGCCCGGGACCCACGCCGTCCAGGCGTCCGCGCCGCACAAGACGACGTGGTCGACGACCGTCGAGACGAAGGCGGACGGGATCACCACGCCCGTCACCATCCCGCCCCTCGAGGACGCGCCTGCGCCTCCGACCGTCGTCTCGCCCCCGCCCCCTGCATCCTTCGCAACGCCTGCGCCCCGACCGCCCCCCGCGCCGTCCAGCCCGTGGCGAACGGTCGGCCTCGCGTCGGCGGGGGCCGGCGTGGCGGCCCTCGGGGTCGGTGCGGTGTTGGGGCTCGTCGCCATGGGCCAGCGCAACCAGGCCGGCTGCCCGGGCAACGTGTGCCCGGACGACGCCAGCGCCAGCACGCTACGCGGGGCGAAGAGCTCGGCCGACGTGTCGACGGTCCTCTTCGTCGCCGGCGGCGCGCTGGTCGGCGGCGGCCTCGCCGCGTGGTGGCTCTCCCGCGGTACGGAGCCCGTCACGACGGGAATCGTCGTGACGCCGCTCGGCGCCACTGGCACCTTCTAGAAGAGCGAGCGCGATTCGCGATGGATCGCGGACGGCGCAGCCGCCGGGCTCACGGCAGCTTCGGCAGCCGTGGTCCGTAGTTCGGATACGCGGGTCGCGTCAGCTTCGGGGGCGGGGTCTTCGCCAGCGCGTCGAGGGCGAGCTGCACCGCGCGCTCGAGCTGCGGATCGTGCCCCTTTCGTACCAGCGCCGGGTCCTGCTCCACCTCGACGTCCGGCGCGATGCCGTGGTTCTCGACCTCGAACTCGCCCTTCGTGCCGTAGAGAGCCCACCGCGGCGCGGTCACGCCGCCTCCGTCGATGAGGCGCGGGTAGCCGCCGATGCCCACGAGGCCGCCCCACGTACGCATGCCGAC
This sequence comes from Polyangiaceae bacterium, assembly GCA_036501935.1. Classification (GTDB taxonomy): domain Bacteria; phylum Myxococcota_A; class Polyangia; order Polyangiales; family Polyangiaceae; genus Palsa-1150. The sequence continues at coordinate 179,597 of DASXZL010000023.1, forward strand.
GAGCGGCCCGATGCCCGCCTTCTTGAAGAGCCACGGCAGCGCGTCGCCGCCCGAGCCCGACATCTGGTTGGCGATCATCACCTTCGGCCCGTAGATGGCCTGCATCGGCAGGATGACGTCCTCCCCCTCGCGCGTCATCGCGCCCATCAGCGGCTGGAGCTTCAGGATATCGACGATGTAATCGGCGATCTGCCCGCCGTGGTTGAAGCGCTCGTCGAGGACGACGGCGTCCTTGCCGACCTGGGAGAAGTAATACCGGTTGAAGTTCGTGAGCCCGCCGCCCTGCGTGTCCGGGATGTACACGTAGCCGACCTTGCCGCCGGACAGCTCGTCCACCTTCTTGCGGTTCTCCTCCATCCAGCCCCGCAGTCGGAGCGAGCCCTCCGACCCCACCGGGACCACCGTCACTTGCCGCGACCCGTTCATGACGGGCTTCGGCCCGACCGAGATGACCGTCTGCTTGCCCGCCCGACCGAGGAAGAGCCGGTTCACGTCGTCGTCGCCGCGCAGCTCTTCGCCGTTCACCGCCAGGAGGAACTCGCCCTCCTTCACGTCGATGCCCGGCTCGGTGAGCGGCGCCTCGAGCTTCGGGTTCCAGTTCTCGCCCTTCAGGATCTTCGCGATCTTGTAGCGCCCGTCCTCGATGGCGTAGTCCGCCCCGAGGAGCCCCACGCTCACGTGGTCCTGCTTCGGCCCCGCGCCGCCGAAGGCCCACACGTGCCCGAGGACCAGGTTGCCGAGCCCTTCTTCGAGCAGCGCGTTCAGATCGTCGCGGCTCGCGATGCCGTCGAGGTACCGCGCGTAGAGCTTCTCGGCGGCGGCGAGATCGAGGCCGTGCGCGCCGGGGTCGTAGAGGAAGTCGCGCTCGATGCGCCAGACCTCGTGGTAAATCTGTCGCCACTCCGCGCGGGGATCGACCCACACCTCGAGCGCGCCGAGCGACTTCACGGCGCCGTCTCCGCCCTTGGGCGCCTCGTCGGCATCGGCCAGAAACCACCGCTTGTCCTTGGCGTAGAGGACCTTCTTTCCGTCCGCGGTCACCTGGAACGTCGCCAGGCCGGACGAAGGGCCGTCGAGCTTCTCGAGGAACGGCGTCGTCTTGCGCTTCTTCAGGTCGAAGCGAAAGACGTCGAGCGGCGGCTGGTTGTCGCCTTCGAACTCGAGGTAGTCCTCGTCCGCGAACGCGACCGGCGCCGAGAAGACGAAGAGCACGCCCTCGCCCGCCGTCTGGAGGTCGGCGTAGTTGGCGCGCTCGATCGGCAGCGCGATGGTCCGCTGGTCGATGCCGTCGAAGTCGATCTTCACGCGGTCGCCCGCCTTCGCGTCGGCCTTGTCGGCCTTGTCGCCCTTGTCGCCGGCCTTGTCGCCCTTCTCGCCTTGGCCTTTGCCGCCCGGCCCGCCCGCGTCGCTCCCCTCCTCGTCGCTCTCGGGAGCCATCGGCGACGGCACGTCCTTGGCCAGCACGACGCCGTAGACGCTGCTCGTGACGGGCTTGCCCATCGCGGTCATCGTGCCCGTGGCCTGCAGGCCCACGTCGGTGCTGGCGAGGAACCACAAGTACTTGCCGCCGCGGTCGAAGTGCGGGGCCGACGCGTTGCTGCGCCCGTCGGTGATCTGGTGGATGGACTTGTCCTCGAGCGAATAGACGAAGATGGACGTCAGGTGGTTCGGGAGGACCTTCTGGTACGCGAGCCAGCGCGAGTCGTGAGACCACGTGGCGCCGAACGAGCCGCCCTCGAAGCGGTCGGTGTCGACCTTCACGGGCTCGGGGTGGTCGATGTCGATGAGCCAGAGCTGCAGCCGCTTGTCCGAGACGACGATCTTCTTGCTGTCGGGCGACCAGGTCGGCGAATAGAAGTACGAGCCCGGCGTGCCGAGCTCCACCTTCTTCTCCGGTCCCAGCCCGTCGGGCGCGCGGAAGTAGAGCGCGTACTCGCCGCCCGCGTCCGAGAGCCACGCGATCCACTTGCCGTCGGGCGACCAGGCGGGATCGCGATCGGCGACGCCGGGGCTGCGCGTCAGGTTGCGCACGTCCCCCTTCTCGGCGGGCGCGGCGAGGATCTCGCCCCGCGCCTCGAAGAGGACGCGCTTTCCGGTGGGCGAGACCGCAGCGTGGAGGATCTGGTCGGGCGAGACGTGCTCGAAGCGAGGCCGCACCTGCGGCAGGTCGGCCGACACCGTGACGGGCACCCTGTGCTGGGCGCCCGTGGCGATGTCGAAGAGGTGAAGCTCGCCGAGCTGCTCGTAGACGATGGCGCCGGGGCCGGCCGAGGCGTTGCGGATGTCGAGGCCGTCCGGGTTGTGGACGAGCTCCTTCACCGCCGCGCTGCCCACGTCGTAGCCGAAGAGCGTGTACGGGCCGTTGCGGTCCGAGACGAAGTAGACGGTGTTGCCGACCCACATCGGGTAGCGGTCGTTCGAGTCCGTGCGAGGCACCTTCGTGACGTGCGAGTCGGCGAGATCGGCGATCCAGATGGGCGTCGTCTGCCCACCGCGGTACTTGCGCCAGGCGGGCTCCCACTGCTGAAACGGCACGTAGGCGAGCCGGCTGCCGTCGGGCGAGTAGCTCGCGGTCGTCCCCGACGGGAGCGGCAGCTCCTCGGGGAAGCCACCGTCCGTGCTCACGGTGAAGAGCCGCGGGAGGTCGCGCGGCGTCGCGCGCATCGACTGGAAGAGGACGCGCTTGCCGTCGGGGGTCCATCCGACCGCCGTGTCCCATCCCTGGAAGTACGTGAGCCGCCGGGGCTCGCCGCCCGCGGCCGGCACGACGTACACGTCGCCGTTGCCGTCGAGCCCCCCGGTGAACGCGAGCTGCGAGCCATCGGGCGAGAAGAGCGGGCGGTGGTTGCGGAGCTGACCGGTCACGAGCCGGCGGGCCTCGCCGCCGTCGCGGCCGACGGTCCAGATCTCGCCGGCGAACGTGAAGGCAATCTGGGTCTTCGACAGCGTCGGCTCCTGGAGGAGACGCGGCACCGTATCGGGCGACGGCGGAGGGCTCGGCGCCAGGAGGCTCGGCGCCGGCGGATGCGTCACCGCGGGCAGAGCGCCCACCGCGTCGTGCGGCGGGAGGCTTCGCGTCACGAGGACCGCGATGAGGACGAGTAGCACCCCGAGCAACGCGAATCCGATGACCGCGCGCAGTTCCGATTTCATCCGTCGCCTCCGCGGCGGCGAGCTTACTCCTCCAGGTCGCCGCGCAGGCCGTGCTTTCGCGCGAGGACGTGCAGGTGCTTGCGATCCATCTGGACGGCGCGGGCCGCGGCGCTGAGGTTCCCGCCGTGCCGCGCGAGGAGCCACGACACGTAGCGGCGCTCGAACTCGTCCTCCACGCGGGCGCGCGCCTCGCGGTAGCTCTCCGAGAGCGTGAAGCGGAAGAAGTCCTCCGACGCGCCGCCCGCGCCCGTCGGCAACGACGGCAGGAGCAGCTCGCGGCTCCCGGCCGCCGCGGACATGTAGGCGGCGCGCTCGAGCAGGTTCCGGAGCTCGCGCACGTTGCCCGGCCAGTCGTGCTGGAGCAGCCACTCCATCGTCCGCTCGCCCGGCGCGAGCTTCTCGGCGCCCCGCGTCCTCGACAGGATGTGCTGCACGAGCGCCGGAATGTCCTCGCGCCGCGCCCGGAGCGGCGGGATCCGGACGGGGACGACCGCGAGGCGAAAGTAGAGGTCCTCCCGGAACTTGCCGGCGCTCACCTCGCGCTCGAGGTCGCGGCTCGTCGCCGCGATGACGCGCACGTCGGCCTTCAGCGTCTGGTTGCCGCCCACGCGACGGAACTCCCGCGCCTCGAGCACGCGCAGGAGCATCGGCTGCACGTCGAGCGGCAGCTCGCCGATCTCGTCGAGGAAGATGGTCCCCCCGTCGGCGCTCTCGAAGGCGCCCTTGCGCTGCGCGATGGCCCCGGTGAAAGCGCCCCGCTCGTGGCCGAAAAGCTCGCTCTGGATGAGCGTCGTCGTGACCGAGCCGCAGTCGACGACGACGAACGGGGCGGCGCGGAGGCTGCGATGCACGATGGCGCGCGCGAGCACCTCCTTGCCCGTGCCGGTCTCGCCGTGGAGGAGGACCGTCGCGTCGGTCTTCGCCACGCCGTCGAGCACGCGAAAGATGCGGCGCATCGCCAGACTGCTCCCGATGACGCCCTCGAGCTCCCCTTCCGGGTACGGCTCGATGGCCAGGAGCTCGAGGTCGGGGCGGAGGGCCAGCTCGACCGAGTTGCCCACGCGGAGGACGCTGCCCACCGGCGTCGTCGCGTCCGTGATGCGTGCGTGCTCGACGAAGGTCCCGTTGGTCGAGCCGAGGTCGCGGATGCGCACCCCGCCGGGAACCCGGGTGATCTCGCAGTGCTGGCGCGACACGCTCTCCTCCGAGAGGACGAGGTCGTTCTCGGGCGCCTTGCCGACGCGCACCTTGCCGCGGAGCGGCGCGCTCGCCCCGCGCTCGGCCCCCGTGAGGACGAACACCGAGACCTCCACGGAGCCGCCGGCACCGGCGCGACCGCCGGGCTCGTTCGACTGGATCGTGGCCTCGAGGTCGGAGTCGTCGTCGCCAACCACTTCGGGGAGGTTAGCATGCTGGGATACGCTTCCAGCGATGGCGGAGCTCCCCGAGCCCGGCACCCTCTTCGCGGACAAATACGTCATCGAGTCCCGGCTCGGCGGCGGAGCTGCGGGCGTGGTGCTGTCGGCGATGCACAAGGAGCTTCGCCAGCGGGTGGCCATCAAGGTGCTGCGCGACTCGGGGCCCGTGTCGTCGGAGCGGATGATCCGCGAGGCGCGCGCGGCCATCGCGCTCCACAGCGAGCACGTGGTGCGCGTGATGGACGTCGGGCGCGCGGGGGGGAGCGTGTTCCTCGTGATGGAGCAGCTCGAGGGCTCGGACCTCGCGTCGGTCCTCAAGAAGCGCGGGCCGCTACCCATCGCCGAGGCGGTCGACTACGTGCTGCAGGCCTGCGCCGGGATCGCCGAGGCGCACGCGCGCGGCGTCGTCCACCGGGACCTCAAGCCGAGCAATCTGTTCCTGACCAAGCGCGCCGACGGGAGCCCGCTCGTGAAGGTGCTCGACTTCGGGATCTCGAAGTCGTCGGAGGCCGAGCAGGAGATGGAGACGTCGCTGACGGGGCCGGCGGACGTGCTCGGCTCGCCGATGTACATGTCGCCCGAGCAGGTGCGCGGCGCGAAGGGCGTCGATCACAGGACGGACATCTGGGCGCTGGGGGTCATCGTGTTCCGCCTGGCCAGCGGCAAGGCGCCGTTCGGGGCGGGGATGACCGTGGGCTCGGCGCTGGCGTCGGTGGTGGCCGACGAGCCGGCGTCGCTTCGCGAAGTGCTTCCCGATGCGCCGAAGGAGCTCGAGGCGATCGTGACGCGGTGTCTGGAGAAGATGCCGGGAGAGCGCTTTGCGACCGTGGCGGAGCTGGCGGCGGCGCTGGCGCCATTCGGGACGGACGACGGGCGGGCGGCGGTGGTGAGGTTGGTGAGGGAGGCGGGGGCGGGGGCGGGGAAGAAGCGGAAGAAGAAGGGGCGGTGGGGCCTGCTCGTGGTGGCGGGGGTCGTGCTGGTGGGGGGGCCGGCGGTGGCATTCGGGGTGCTGCACAGGGGGAACGGCGCGACAGCGACGGCGACGGCGAGCACGGTCTCGGGCACCTCGCCGTCGCCGTCAACGTCAACGTCATCGACCTCGACCCCGACCCCGACCTCGACCTCGACCCCGACCTCGACCCCGACCCCGACCCCGACCCCGACCTCGACCTCCACCCTCACCCATCGACCGGCTCCTCTTCCCCGCCCTCATCCGACCGGCAATTCCAGCGTGGTAAAGTCGGCGGCGACGAATGACCGCTACTAAATGAGCGAGCGCAGTTCTCGATGGGTCACGGAGCGGCGGCAAAGCCGCCGTCAGCACCGCGAGCGTCAGCGAGCGGTGAGCCGTCAGTTCGTTGCATGTTGCACTCCCCGCCGCGGGCGTGACCCTCACCGCTCGCCCACGCTCGCGGCGCTGATTGCCGCTGGCGCGGCGTCCGGTGCTGCATGATCCACCATCGCGCTCGGCCATCGAGGGGCCTCGCGCTCGCCGTCGTTCTCCTCGGCCTCGGCGGCGGACCCGCGTTTGCGCAGCAAGAGCCTGCGCGCCGGGATCCCATCGCGGCCGAGGCCCTCTTCGAGCGCGGGAAGGCCCTCATGGATCAGGGCCACACGCCGGAGGCGTGCGCGGCGTTCGCCGAGAGCCAGCGCCTCGATCCAGCCGGAGGGACCCTCCTTCGGCTCGCGCTCTGCCACGAGGCCGAGGGCAAGCTCGCCTCCGCGTGGCTCGAGTTCGGCGAGGTGATCCGCGTCAGCAAGGAGGGGACGGGCGACGCCGCGAAGCTCCAGGAGCGCGTTCGACTCGCGCGCGAGCACCTCGCGGCCATCGAGCCGCGCGTGCCCAAGCTCGCCATCGTCGTCCCCGCGGGGTCGCGCGTCGGCGGGCTCACGGTGACGGCGAACGGGCTGCCGCGGGACGAAGGGACGTGGGGCGTCGCGTTGCCCGTCGACCCGGGCGACGTCGTCGTCGCGGCGACGGCTCCAGGGCGCTCCGAGTCGCGGACGACGGTGCACGTCGCCGAAGGGCAGCAGCAGAACGTCGAGCTCCCGCCGCTCGCCCCCGTTTTGCCCGCCGCCAGCCCGCCCCGCGCTCCGGCGATCGTCCACCAGTCCTCGGCCCTCCGACCCGTCGGCGTCGGGCTCGGGCTCGTCGGCCTCGTGTCGCTCGGCGTGGGGACGTACTTCGGGGCGCACGCCATCTCGAAGTGGAACGCCTCGAACACGGCCTGCCCCGGAACCACCTGCACCGGCGGCGACGGCGTCAGCCTCGCGAACGATGCGAAGAGCTCCGCGCGCGCCGCGGACGTGACCCTCGGCGCCGGGCTCGTGGCCGTCGCGGCGGGGGTCGTTCTCTACCTCGTCGGAGCGCCGACCACGATCGAGGTGATGGGAAGCACGGGAGCCGTCAGCGTGACGTTCTGAGGGGTAGCGCCTCGGCTGGCGGGGCGTGGCGCTTGCTTTCGCCTCTCTTGGTGGACGAGGTGGTCGACGCAACCGAGCCGACGATTCAGCCGCCGCCGACGAAGGTCGAACGGCACCTGAACCGCGTGCTCGAACGCACGGCGAGCGTCCTCACCTCGCTCGTGGCCATGCTGCTCATCCTGTTCGTCGCGATCGCGCTGGTGGGAACGGTGAGCGCCGCCGCGGAGCCGCTCGTCCACGAGCACGACTTCATGCGTGCGGCCATCGACGGGCTCGACGGCGCGTTCCTCGTCGTCATCCTCCTCGAGCTCGTGCACACGACGCTGTCTCGCGGCCCGGTGAGCCGGCAGGTTCAGGAGTTCCTCGTCGTCGGCATCACCTCCGCCGTGCGGAGCGGCCTCGAGGTCGCCGCCAACCGTGGCGGAGGCCCGGCGCAACCGACCGCCGTCAGCCTGGCCATCAACGCCTCCGGAGTGCTGATCCTCGTCGCGGCGTTCTGGCTGATTCGGCAGCGGCTCCACGCGGAGCGGACGCAGGACGCGTCGAAATGAGGGCGGGCATCCGAATTGCTGTCGCTCGGACCCGCGATGCCCGGTGCCGACGGCTTTCCCTCCTTTCCGTCCACGACGCCTGGCGCCCTCGCCCCACGAAGGCGCACCTCGGCACATCGCGCGGCCCTCGCGCCGCTGCTCGCGCTCCTGCTCCTGACGGGGTGCGGCTCCCGGACCGGCCTCGAGGGCGGGCTCCTCGCGGAGCCACAGGGCGACTCGGGCGCGCTTCCGGGCGTCGACGGCGGGTCGTCGCCGCAGTCGGTCGTCCTCTTCGGCGGCATCGCCGAGACACCGGACGGTGGCTACGCCGACCAGGACGACACCTGGGTGTGGACGGCGACGACCGGGTGGACCGAGATGCATCCCGCGCAGTCCCCCTCGCCTCGCTCCGGGGCGATGGCCGCGAGCCTGGCCGGCGACACGATCCTCTTCGGCGGCGACGGGCCAACCGCGGAGACCTGGTCCTGGAATGGCGCCACGTGGACGCAGCTCGCGCCCTCCGGATCTCCGCCGCCTCTCACGAGCTCGGTTTTCGGCGCGCTCGGGCCGGGCCTCGCCCTCTTCGGCGGCTACGACTACGGGACCCTCTACGAGGACCTCTGGCGCTGGGACGGGATGGGCTGGACGCACGAAGCACCGGCCGTGACGCCCTCTCCGCGCGAAGCTCCCGCCGGCGCGGTGCTCGATAGGGCGCTCCTCGTCTTCGGCGGCGAAGACACCGACTACGAGCCGCTCGGAGACACGTGGCGGTACGACGGCACGGGCTGGACCCAGCTTCAACCGGCGCACTCCCCTTCGCCGCGACGCGGAGCGGTCGCTGCTTCTCTCGACGGCACGATCGTGCTCTTCGGCGGCGACACCCTGCCGCCCGCCTACGGCGACTGGCTCAGCGTCGACGAGACCTGGGTCTGGGACGGAGCCGATTGGACCGAGCAGCATCCCGCCCAGTCCCCCGACGCGCGCAGCTTCGCCGCGATGGCGGCGGCGGGAGGCGAGGTCGTCCTCTTCGGCGGCGGCAACTTCGGCGGGAGCTTTCAGGCTCCGGATGGCACGTGGACGTGGGACGGCTCCGCCTGGACGAAGCTCGCCGGACAGGGCCCCTCCCCCCGCAACGAGCCGACGATGGCCGCGAGGTAGGGCTCCCCCCGGAGCTTCGCGGCGCGCACACGCGAGAGGGCCGCGGGGAGCGCCTTCGTCGCGGGCCTCCAGGGGATGAAGGTCGTCATCAACATCTTCGGCGCGATCACCGCGTACTACGCGCACCGCTCGTACCTCGAGTCGCAGCAGCGCGCGGCCGTCGTCGGGTACGGCGAGCGCTGATCGGGAGCGCGGTCTCCATTTCGCCCAGAGCCCCGGTCAGAACGAACAGACGGGCAAGCTGTCGGCACCGCCGTCACCCTCGGAGTCGCCGCACGGCGAGACATCGAAGGAGCCCGAGAGGCTGCCGGTCGGGCCTCCGTCGAGGCCGAGCGGCAGGGGGCCCAGCGTGAGGTCGTACGTCCCGGCGATGCGCGTCGAGGTCACCGTCGTCAACGTGACGGTGCCGCTCGTCGTCACGACATCGACTCCGGCCCCGCTGCAGTCGGTCGGCAGGACCGTGTATTCCGCGCCGGAAGCGCGGGTCGACAAGTCTTCGTCGGGCGCGACGGGATACGTTCCGGTGGTCAGGACGCCGGGCGGGTTATTGACGATGAGCCGGAGCTCGGCGGCGCCGGCGAGGGGAAAGAGCGGTACGGCGGGGACGTTCGCGCACGTCACCTGCGGGAGGTTCGTCACGACGAGCTCCAGTTGCTGCCCGTAGCCGGTGGGCAGTGCGGCGTCCCCTTCGTACGCGCTGAAGGCCGGATCGACGAACGCAACCGCGGACGCGACGTCGAAGGTCGCGTTGTCGATGTCGAAAGGCACCGAGGCGTCGGCCGGGCCGCTGCCCGACGTTCCGTGGCTGCCGCACGCCGCCACCAAGGCCATGCAGAGAGCGGCCCCCGCCCATCCGCGAACCATCGCCGAAGGATGTCCCCTCATGAAGCGCCTCTCATACGACTGGCATGCAGCTCGAGCAAGCGGGCGTGCGTGGGAGCGCGTCTCGGCCGCGACGTCGAGGCTCACCCGAGCTCCCGATGGACCCACGCGACGAGTGGGCTGACTCACGCCACGAGTGATCCGAGCCACGGGAGCTTCCGATCGAGCCACCGGACCTTCTGATCGACCCACACGAGCTCTGGATCGAGCCACGCGAGCTTCCGATCGAGCCACGGCACGAGTGATCCGTGGCACGTGGGGATCCGATCGGCTCGATCCAGTACCCGCCTGACCCGATCCAGTACCCGCCTGACCCGATCCAGAGGTCCGGTGACTCGATCGAGAACCTGCGTGAGTCGATCGAGAACCAGAGTGGCCCGATCCAGAGGTCGAGCGACTCGATCCGGTCTCCGCATGGCTCGAACCAGAGCCCGCGCGAACCACGGCAGTCGTCGTGTGGCCCGCGGCAGTCGTTCCGTGGCCCTCCGCGGAGCCCCGCGGGGAAAAAACGACGCCCGTCGAAAATGACCCACCCGCGTCTTGCTCCGATTTCGAGATGTAGCGATGAGGAAGGCAATCGAGCCTCCCGACACCGGAGGAAGACCATCACGGACACCCAGAACGACGGCACGGGCACGGCGACCGCGATTCCCGCGGGCACCACCGTCGGCAAGATCAACATCGCCCAGCAGCGGGCGAAGGTGGAGGCGCAGTTCACGGCTCTCGTGAACGGCATCAACACCCTCGTCTCGACACCCACGATCGCGTGCGGGGACCAGACGCTCCCCAAGGCACAGGTCGTGTCCCGGCTTCAGGCCCGCATCAACGCGGCCGAGGCCACGAAGAACGCACGGTTGGCGCTCCACGCCGCAGTGGCGGCCGAGGCGCTGACCGTGGCGGACACCACGCCTCTGGTGGCGGACCTGAAGGGGTATTTTCAGGGTCTCTACGGCAAGACGAGCCCGAAGTTGCAGTCTCTCGGGTTCACACCGGCCAAGGTCCCGCAGAAGTCGGCGGCGGCCAAGGCCAAGGGCGCGGCGCAGGCCCAGGCCACGCACGCGGCGGTCGGTCCGACGGGGAAGAAGCAGCGCAAGGCGGCGGCGATGGCCATCAAGGCCAACGCGGCGGTCCAGGCGCCTGCGGCGACCCCGGCACCGGTGGCAGCACCGGTGACCACGGCGCCGGTCACCAACGGCGGGAAGTAGCGGAAGCAGCGGCGTAACAGCGGCACGTAGGCGGTAGGCAAGGTCGGCCGCGGGGTCCGTCCCTTCGGGGACGGGCTCCGCGGGTCGACTGCGTCGAGGCGCCGCGATGGTGATCCCCTACTCCGCCGGTACGATCACGCTGACCGACTGCGCCGGCATCGTGTACCGGAACGCGTTCGTCGCCACCGCGGTGAGCCCAGCGCCGGCGACCATCTTCGACCCTCCCGCCGCCGTCAGCGTGTACACGCTCGCCTTCGTGTACACGGTCGAGTGGTCGACCACGATGCCCGCGACCTTCGACGTCGTCGCCTTGTTGATGGCGACCATCACGAGCTTGCTCGCGTCCGCCGACTGCAGGCTGGCGTAGATTGACGAGTCCGGCACGTCGGTCGTCGTGGCCGTCACGGAGGTGTCCCCGAAGGCCGCGCCGTTTCCGTCGTAGCTCCGGAAGGCGTCGAAGGCGGCGTACGTGAACGCCTCGTTGCCGTTCATCGGCCACATCATGGCCATGTCGACGCCGTACTGCCCGAAGATGCCCAGCACGTCGGCCGTGGCGATGCCCCCGCTGATGTCCGTCCCCCCGCCGTAGTTCCACTCGGTGAACGAGAGCGCCGTCCCGGGGTACTGCGCGGCGATCTTCGCCTGCTCGCGCGGGATCAGGTTGATGGGCCCCATCGTGCTGTCTTGCGTTATCCAGCTCACCTCTGTGTACGTCGAGTCCCACAAGGAGCGCGGCGCCTGCTCGCGCGCGGCGACCTCCGCGGCTCCCGTGCCGTCGTCGATGATGCGCACGCCGCCGCCCGTCGCCTCGGGGTACCAGTGCAGATCGATGCCGTCGATGAGGCGCTTGCCCGCCGTCGCCTCGGCGGCCTTCATCTGCTGGAGCCACCACGTGACGAAGTCCCCGTCGGCCTGCGAATCGGTCGCGCCCTGCAGGTTCACGTAGCCCGACCAGCCATAGTTGACGGGGCCGATGACGTGCGCGGTCGGATCGACGTTCTTGATGGCCGTCGCGTACTCGATGTTGCGCTTCGCGAGCTCCGCGTACGTGACGGCCGTCGGGTGCACCTCGGCGTGCGTCGACGACCAGAGGTCCGGCTCGTTGTCGAGCTGCCAGCGGATCACCGCGCCCGGCTCGGCGCCGAGCAGCCAGTGGGCCATCTCGTCCTCGTAGACGTTCGAGTCTGTCGCGTCCGGCGGGTACACGAACGCCGAGCCCTTCGCCGCGACGTTCTGCTTGAAGCGCGTCGTCAGGTAATTCGAGCCGGAGCTTCGCACGTCACCGGCCGGGCCCTTGTCGGCCGCGACGTAGTCGACGATGGGCACCGTGAGGAGGGTCGCGGCGCCCGCGGCGCTCGCACCGTCGACGACCGACTTGAGGTACGCGCCCGCCGTGTCGTTCGTGGGGACGCATTTGGCGTTCTCGCACATGTAGTCGTCGTTCTCGAACTGGTAGTCGCTGCCCGCGTTCGAGGCGTTGTTCTCCCAGTTGTACGCCGTCAGCCGGTTGCCTCCGGAGCGTACGATGGTCGCGTGCGCGCCGGCGGCTTGCGAGCCGTCGTTCACGCCGTAGATGTACGGCGAGATCGCGTGCGCGCCCTGCGACGCCTGGATGGTGAAGGTGATGTCGACCTGCCCCGGGCTGCCCGCTTCGACGGGCGCGCCGACGTCGGGCGCGCTCCACGCGTCGCCGGCCCCCCCCGCGTCGCTGCTCGGCGCGGAGGAGCCTCCGTCGGGATGGGCGACCGGGCCGCCGTCGCTGCCGACGGTCGCGCCGCCGTCGCCGTGGGTCGTGTCGCCGGGGCCGTCGCTGCTCCCGCTGGAGCCGCTGCCACAGTGTGCGGAGGAGAGGGCCAGGACGATCGCGCCGGGGAGGAGGAGACGGGGTGTCATGCGCCCGGGCATGGCAACCTGCGTACCGGCGGGCAGACACGGGGATTCTCGGGCTCTCGCGTCGCCGGCGTGGGCCGCGCACCACGGGCCTTCGCGACGACCGTGGTGACGACGCCCCGTGTAGACTCGAGGGATGCGTCGCGCCGCGCTGCTCCTCGCCGCCATGTGCGCCATGGGCGTGACGGTGGGATGCGAGCTCCTCGTGGGCATCAAGGACAAGACGCAGTCGACCGACGCCGCGCCCGGCCCCGACGCCTCCCCGAGCGACGCCACCACCGGTGACGCCCTGGCCGGCGACGCCTCCGCCGTCGATCCCGACCTGCCCTGCGACAAGCAGCCCACGAACCTCTTCTGCGACGACTTCGACTCGGAGCTCGAGGCCGGCGACGGCTGGACGTGGGACATCGCCATGTCCGGCGGCGCGGTCGCCTTCGACGGCACGGAGTACGTCTCGTCGCCGCGCTCGGCGCTGTTCTCCATCCCGAACGCGCCGGCCGACGCCCAGCTGGGCCAGGACATCGGCGCCGATCTGCAGACCGGTTACCGGCTGGCGTTCGATCTGCGGGTCGACATGACGGATCTCTCGTCCCTGCCGCAGGTGGCCGCGGCGCAGGTCAACCGGGCGGGAAACGATGCGCTCACGGTCGCGTACGTCCTCGGATCGGGTTCCCACGCGTACATCCAGCTCTACGAGGGATCGGCCACCACGCCGACGAACCTGCCGCTCTCCCAGCTGCCGCCGTTGCAGGTGTGGACGCGGATCGTGCTCGTCTACGACATCCAGCAAGGGCTGACGGTGATCGAGGACGGCGTGACGATCCTCACGAACCCCGCAGCCGCCCACGGCGCTCCGGGACAGACGTCGATCATCGTCGGCGCGGTCTACAGCAACGCGCCCGGCTCCGGCGCCGCCACCTTCGAGATCGACAACGTCGTCCTCCAGGGGCAGTGAGCGTCAGGCGGTCGGGCGTCAGCGCATCTCGAAGGCGATCGCCGCCGCAAGGAGGACAAAGGCCAGGACGGCCCACGTCGTCGATGGAGCAGGATCGCGCGACGCGGGCCGGGCGGGCGCGGAAGCAGGCTCCGGCGCCGGCTCGTGGCTCATGTCGGTCGGCAGGGCCGCGGCCTTGGGGATGACCACCTCGGCCTCGGCCTCGGCGGCGAGGGCGGCCTCGGGCGGGGGCCGGGCGGTCTCGCGCTCCGGCTCCTTCTGGGTCCGCGCGGCGCGTTGCAGCTCGCGACGCTGCTCGGCGTCCATGATGCTGGTCATCTCCGCCTCGTCGAGATCGTCCCCCTCGGGGACGGTGCCGTCGTCGGGAGGTACCGGAGCGGAATTGCCCATCGTCACTTCAGGTTCGCGCAACCCGCCCGAGAACGCAAACCCGGCTTAGGGGGCCCTCAGTGCGTGCGGCGCGGCGACGACCTGTCCGTCCGAGTCGGACTCCGGCTCGAGGTCATCGGTCTCTACCGGAAGGACGAGGGGACGCACCATCGCGAGCTTCACGGTCACCTTTGCGGCGGCGAGGAAACGCAGGCGGCGGATGGCCGAGACGTTGGCCACGACGCCCACGAGGCCCAGGGCGACGTAGAGCGGCGCCTCCGCGGCCCACGCCGGCACCGCAGACCCGCGCGTCAACCAGGCAAAGAGAGGCATCGCGGCGACACCGACGCACAAGCACACCGCCCGCTCGGCCCGGCGCATGGCTCCGGGGGGGACCGGCACGCCGAGCGCCTCGGCCTTGGCGCTGCCGTAGCTGACCATGAACGAGCCGGCGAGGGCGAGGAGCGTCAGGGCGAGGGCCGGAACCGAGGCGTGGAAGTAGAGGGCCAGGCCGCCGAGGAAGAAGAACTCTTCGTACCGGTCGACCGACGCGTCGAGGAGGGCTCCGGCGACGGACGAGGTGCCCGTGCGGCGCGCGACCAGGCCGTCGAGCGCGTCGCCCAGGGAGGCGGCGACCATGGCGACGGACGCCCACCCGAACTCCCCGAAGACGAGGAGCGTGCCGGCGATGCCGGCGAGAAACACCGAGGAGATGGTGATGGCGTTGGCGGTCACCCCCAGGGCGATGAGGCCCCCGGCGACGTGATCGAGCGCCCAGAGGGCCGTATCGAGGGCGGCCCGGGGGAGCACGAGCGACGAGCGAGCGGGGCTCACCCTGGTCCGCGCCGATGCGTCACTCATGAAAAGCGGCTGCCTCCGTCGGTGACCGGCGCCGACACCTGTCCATCCGATGATGCGGACGGGCCCATGGTGGCGCGAGACGGATCCCGTGCCGGCGGCATGCCGACCAACGGGGGGAGGCAAGCGACGAGCCGGACCGCGGAAGTGACGAACCGATGGCGCAAGGGTAACCTCCGCGACCATAGTGCCGCAGGTCCGCTAGGGCGAGAAAAACTTGGGGATCCTGCCCGAGGAGCAGGCCGCTCCTCTCCCCGGCAAGCTCTAGCTCGAGCGCGGCCACCTGCCGCCGCGGGCTTGGCTCACTGCGCGGAGGGCTGGGCGCACCGTCCGTTGATGCACTGGTCGGACGAGTCGCAGCAGTTCGCCGCGGTCTGGCAGAGCTCGTACTCGTTCGAGCATCCCCCCGGAGGCGGCACGCACTCGAGCGGCCCGCCGTCCTCCGCCGGGCGGCAGAAGCCGTTGCAGCACTGGTCGCCCGTCGTGCACGCGCCGCCGTTCTGCTCGCAGGGCGGCAGCACCCAGAACCCGCGCAGGTTGTCGGCCGTCCCCTCCTGCCCGTCGAGGTAGAAGGCCGGGTGGCTGGCGTCCTTCCCCGCCGTCGGCGAGATGTCGAACGCGGCGACCCAGAGCTGCCCGAGGTCGTCCGACCCCGCGGCGCCCGGCGCCATGGACGCGAACGTGTTCCCGTAGGAGCGATGGCTCGTGAAGACGACCCAGAAGTAACCGCCCACCGCTTCCGGGAGCATCGTCGGCGCGAAGCTGAGATCCGGATCGCTGGCGGGCAGGTAGGTCGACTGCGTCCCCGCCCCCGTGTAGCCGTCGAGCGCGTCGAGGCGGGCCACGGTCTTCGTGGCGAGATCGACGAAGTAGAGGTCGCCGTGCGCGCCCTCGTCGGTCTCGAAGGGTGCGCTCGCCCCGGCCGGCTCCTCCTGGAAGACGACCCACTGGCTGTCGGGCGTGAAGGCCGGCCATCCGAGGAGATTGCTCGGGTCGGTGGCGATGTCGACGAGATTCGAGAAGGTGTGGTTGCCGACGGCGAAGCCCATGTTCGCGATGCTGTGGCCCTGGTCCTTGTCCTCGTGGACGAAGGCGAGCTGCTTGCCGTCGGGCGAGAAGGCCGTCGTCCCCCCGTTCGTGACGACGCCGTCCCAGCCGAGCGCGGGGATGTTGGTGCCTGTCTTCGTGTCGTAGAGGCGCGAGGGCGTGTTGAGCCAGGTGCGGTAATGCGTCGCGGACATCTCGAACGTGCCGTCGGGGTAGATGCCTCCGTACGTGAAGCGTTCGTTGGGCTGGGTCGCGATCGTGCTGACGTTCGTCTGCAGGTCGTACGACGCGCTCGAGAGGAGCGACGTCGAGGCCACGAGGGTCGAGCCGTCGGCGCTCGCCGTGTGGCAGACGTTGCCGCAGCCCTTCTTGAGGACCGTGGGCGTGGGGGCGCCGGGCTGGATCTCCATGATGCCGACCGAGTCGGGGCCGCCCGCGAGCGGCGAGCCGTACGTCTCGTAGTAGATGGTGCCGCGAAGGCTGCCCTGGGCGATCGGCCACGACTCGGTGATGGGACCGGCCACGGTGCCGCCGGCGATCTTGGTCACCTGGACGACGAGCGGATCGGTGGGACCGGAGGCGGCGTTCGTGATCGCCGTCCAGGTCTTCGCGGGGAGGGCAAGCCGGATGGGGCCGACCGGCGGCGCGAAGTAGCCCTGGTAGTCGAGGCTGGCGCACGTGATGTGCACGTAGATGGCGGAGGGCGCGATACCGGCGAACTGCATCGTGGGCGAGATGAGCCCGCGCGGGAACACGGTCTTGTCGTAGGGGTACTCCCACGCAAAGGTCGCGTCGCCGCTGCCGCCGGCCTGGAGCTGCCCCTGCGTGCCCGTGCTGACGCCGCCGGGGTTCTCCGTGAGGATGCACGAGTCGTTGACGCACATGCCGCCGGCCGCGGGGCACGACGAGTCGCAGCCCTTGGGGGGCTGCATGCCGCCGCTGCTGCTGCCTCCGTCGTGCTGCGTGCCCGAGTCGCCGAAGGTGCCGAAGCCGCCGTCGCTCGTGGAGTCGTCGCCGCCCGAGCTCGCCCCGCCGTCGGCGCCGGGGCCGGGGAACGTGCTGCCCGGTTTGCTCGTGCCGCAGGCGGACGCGATGGCCGCCGCGGCGAGAGCGCACACCAAGGTCTTCGCCCAGGTTCCTCGAGGAGCCATTCGCGAAACCGTAGCAGCGCACCCCGCGCCGCCTGTCCGATCTGCGTCTCGCCCGGAGGGCTTTCAGAGCGGCATCGACAGCGTGATCGCGCCGCCCCATAGCCAGCCGGCGCTCGAGAACCCGGGGTACCCCGGGTTGTTCGTCTGCAGCCCCTGCGAGCCGGCGACGGAGGCCCCGGTCGCGCTCACCGTCGACCCGTCGGGGACCTCGTCGACGAGGCGCGAGGGGTCCTTCTCGTTCGAGCGGGGGATGAAGCGATCCGCGAAGAGCTGGAACCCCGGACGGAGCTTCAGCAGCTCGAGGAGGATGTCGCCGCCGATGCCGACGCCGAACCGGTCGTTGTCGACGTAGTTCGAGCGGGCGACCTGCGTGGGGACGGGTGAGGGCACGTAGCGGAGATCGGTGAAGGCCCGCAGGTTCTTGTAGGTGTGCCGGAGGCCGAGCGCGCCGCTCATCGTGTCGTGGAAGCCCATGCCGGGGCCGTAGACGCTGGGGCTCTGGCCCTGCCGGTCGAGGTAGCTCGACCAGAGGCCGTAATCGAGGGAGCCGACGACCGACGCCGTGTACTGGCCGCGGCGCGCGATCTCGGCCTCGACGCCGACGGCGACGGACCAGGGCATCCAGTCGAAGACGTTCCGCTGCGTCGTCCCGGACTCGGTGCCGGTGGGAAGCGTGGCGTCGACCGTCGTGTCGACCGTGAACTGCTCGGGGGCGTGGACGGCGCCGCCGATGCGGAGCCAGGACGCCGGGCGGTAAGCGAGCCCCAGCGTCGGGGCGAGGTTGACCGCCGTCGTGATCTTGTTGTCGAGGAGGAGCGTGCTGTAGTCGGTCGCCGACTGGACGTAGTCCTGCGACGTCGCGGCGTTGGCGAGCCCGACCGACACGGCCGCGCCGATGGAAAGGGTCGGCAGGATCTTGAAGGCCAGGCCGCACACGATCGACACGGCCGTGAGGCGATCGCCGTAGAGCTCCGGGTGCAGGCTGTTGCTGAAGAGCGCCTCGCGCTCGTCGGGGTAGAACGCCTGCGCGGTGGTGAAGCTCGAGATGGGGAGCATCGCGTAGAGGCCGAGCGTGAGGCGGTCCTTCACGATGTGCTTCACGAAGCCGATGGTCAGGTACGGGCGCGTCTGGCCGCTCGTGCCCTGCGCCTGTCGGGGTCGGGCGACGAAGCCGCCGGGCGCGGGGCACTGGCCGGCGCCGGAGCCGGCCGCGCAGCCCTGGTTGAGCCACTGCGTCGGGACGACGTCGGGAGGCAACGGCTGCCCGTTCGGACCGACGACCCCGCGCGTGCCCACGACCAGCGGCACATCGGCGCCGGCAGGACGCCCCTCGAGCGTCACCCCGAGCTGCTCGGAGATGAGCGCGAAGCCGAGCGCGAGCTCGTCGTCGGCGTCCGTGAGCATCGCCGGGTTGAAGTACGTCGACGCCGAGCCCGGCCCCGAGACGACCCCCTGGAAGCCCGCGTTGTCGCCGACGGCGCCCATCGTCTCGATGAGGGGCGACGCGTGGGCGACGGCCGGAACGCCGAGCGCGAGCAGGGTCGACGCGGCGAGGACGGAACGAGGCGCTCGAGGCATGCGGGGCGGGTTCTCCTGGCCGAGTCGTGAGCGAGGGTGTCTGCGTGTGCCATCCAGCCCAGGCACCTAGGGCGAGGACTGCGGGCACGCGTTCGACGGGGCGCTGGCGTCGTGGGGGATCGCTTGCCTCACGTTCGCGCAGGTCGCGAGGTCCGCGGTGACGTTCTGGCGCGGGACGCCGGCGACGATGGCGGCCACGCGCGAGCTGCCCAGCGTCTTGCCGATGAACGAGAAGGTGACCTTGCCGGCAGCGGTCGACGCGGCGGCCCCCGTGGCGAGCAGGCCGCAGCCGGTGCCGCACTGCGAGACGTGAAGGATGTTCTCCTGGAGGTCGAAGGCGCCCGGGACGTCGAAGGTGAGCGCCGCCGCGGGGACGGGCGTGCCGGTCGTCGCGTACTGCTTCCAGTCGCGCTGGGCCGAGTCGCGGACGCCCGTCACGATGCCGGTGATCTGGAAGCCGAGCCCCGCGAACCCGTCGCCGTCGGGGTCCGTGGTGCCGGCGACCGCGGCGAGGCTGTCGTCCCCGTCGACGGGATCGCTCACGCTCGGCAAGGCGGGCAGCGACGTGAGCGCCGGCATCGTCGAGAAGTCGGCGGGCAGGTAGGTCTCCAGCGCGCCGCGGATGTCGTACCAGCGGTCGAGCGTCACGGCGCACCCTCCCGCGGTCGCCTGCGACGTCCCGGTCCGGGCCGGATGCGATCCGGTCCCGTCCATCGCGTTGAGGTACATGACGGCGCTGAGCGACGGCGGCGTGTAGTCGACCGTCGCCGAGCCGGTGACGTGGACGCCGCAGTCGAGGGCCTCGTCGACCTGGAAGTCGTTGCCTGTCTGCACGAGGTGGTAGAGGCGCCAGTCGCTCGACGTCTGAGGCTGGTGAAAGATGTCGTCACAGGTGTAGTCGGTCTCGCTGACGGCCCAGTAGCCGGTCAGGTCGCAGTCTGTGTCGCGGTGCGGGTCCGCGCAGGTCGCGCCCGTGCCGACGACGCCGTCGCCGCAGGTCTGGGTGCACACGTCGTTCGGGCAGGTCCACCCGGGGGCGACCTGGCAGTCGACGCAGCCGGGGCTCGAGACGTCGCAGGCCTCGCCCGTCTCCAGGAGGTCGTTGCCGCAGACGGGCTCGGTGCCGAGATCGGGCAACACGACGTCCTTCGCGCAGGCGGCCGCTGCGAGAAGGGACACCATCGCGGCGACGAGCACCGGTCGGGTCATCAAGGTCGACATCGACACCTATCGATCGGCGCCCCGGCCCGCAAGGGCTGCTCTGCCGGAGGGTCGGCGCACGGGAGCGTACGGAGGGTTTGCGTGGGTGGCACTCCTCGCGTCATCCTGCGCGCCGACATGCGCCTCTCCCTGCCCTTCGTCGCCGTCGCGCTCGCGGTCTTCCTGCTTCCGAGCGCGTGCTCCGACGACGCGCAGTTCACGACCCGCTTCGCGTCGGACTTCTCCCCGACCCGCCACACGGTCTCGGTGCTCGGCATCTTCGAGGACGGGCAGATGAGCAACGACGCCTGGGAGTCCCTCGGCGCGAAGCTCTCGGCGCCCTTCTCGAAGACGTGCGACACCGCGTACGCGGATCTCGTCGCGCAAAACCAGCCCCTGTCGGCGGCGATCGACGACTACGTGCGCGCCAACGGCCCCGGCGACGAGCTGCTCGAGCAGCTGGCCCCCGCCGCGACGGGCGATCTCATCGCGGTCTTCTCGGTCGCCGGCCACGTCGCCGGCAAGGCCGCGCCGCCCCCCGACACCACCGCCGTGCAGCAGAGCAGCCCGATGACCGGAGCCGGCGGCGGCAAGTACCGCGGCTCGCGGCCGGGCGGAGTCAACGGAGGTCGCGGGATGCCGAAGGCGCCCGCCATCGCCTCGTTCGAGGTGTCCGTGTCGTTTTACTCCGTGAGCCAGAAGAAAGCCGTGGGCCTCGTGGCGCTCCAGTACGAGGGCACGAGCCAGGACGAAGCGCTCCAGCGAATGGCCCAGAAGCTCGGCCTCGCGCTCCCGAGCGCGTCGTGCGCGGGGTGGGACTGGAAGACCAAGGTCGACGATCAGCGCATCCGCGCGCTCATCGAGCAGTAGTGCGCCGGGCGGCTGGCCGCGGGCCGCCGCGCGCCGAGGATCGCGGCGTTGACACGCAGGATCGTGCGCGCTACTAGGACCCTCTCGTCCCCTGGGGCGAGAATTGCGGGAGTAACTCAGTGGTAGAGTGCCACCTTGCCAAGGTGGACGTCGAGGGTTCAAATCCCTTCTCCCGCTCCGAAAGCAGGCAAAGGCCGCCGGCCTCAGCCCCTCGTAGCCCGCGCTCTCCCGCCAGGTGGTGGGGCGACGACACGACGGCGTCGCCCCAACGGGGGACACGGGCGCTCTTCTCCGCGCGAGCGTGAACCGCGGCGACGCACACTGCGACGCGCGTTGCGTGCCCGCGCGACCACACCCCTCGAACCTTCGCGCGGTTCGCGGCGGCACCGTTGTTGCTGGACATCCTCGCATGCTTCCCTTCGTTTCCCGCGGCCTCGCCGCGCTCACACTCCTCTCTCTCACCGCGCTCACCAGCACGGCTCACGCCGATCCGCTCGCCGCCGAGGCGCCCGACCCGCCCGCGCCCAAGAAGCCCATCTTCGTCGACGTCGCCGCCGGCGCCGGCTGGGTCTCTTCCTCCAACGCCTCCTTCGGCGGCGGTCCCACCATGGGGGCGACGCTCCTCTTCCGCTATTCGATGATCGAGGCCGGCGCCACAGCCGACGTCGCGACGCAGATCCTCAGCCCGACCAGCCGAGTCGACGTCGGGGGCCTCGTCGGCATCGGCTCGCAGGAGTGGTCGTTCATCGGCGGCGATCTCCTCCTCGAGGGCGGCGTCCGCAGGTACGACGACGTGGGCGGCTGCTCCTTCCTCTGCAACTACCCTGGCGTCTCGGGCAGCGTCCCCTACGTCGGCCTCCGCGCCGGCGTCACGCTCCACCCGATCCATACCCCGAGCACCGTCTTCGTCGGCGGCCTGTGGTTCTTCGTCTCGAGAGATCTCGCGTCGGAGTCGCAGACGTTCGCGCTCGCGGGCCAGGGGCTCCTCGGCCCCGAGTCGGGCACGCAGGGCGCCGTCATCGGCGGCGCGACGGAGCTCGGCGTGAACCTGCGGCTGGGGTGGGACACACGGTTTTGACCGCGGCGAGGGGCGTCACAGTCCCGACAGGTCGATGTCGAGCTCCGGCTCGTCGTCCGCGGCGGCGTCCGTCGACTTGAGCTCGAGGAGGCCCCGCTGAGCGAGCGCCGCCATTTCACGCGCGCACTCCTCCGGCGGCGCGATGCTTCCGGTGCCGGTCGCGATGTCCCTCGTCGTGGTCGAGCCGTCGACACGCAGCAGCAGCTTCGTCGCGAGCTCGCCGAGCTCGGACCAGGGCACGTTGGCGCGGGGCACGATGAGCACCGGCACGGCGTCGAGCCGCGGGGCGTTCTCGGCCACGGCAAAGGCCTTGGCGACGTCGATCTGCCGGCGAGCGGTCTTGTCCTTGTCGGTCGAACGCTCGCGTCCCACGGCGACGGATTCTAGCAGCGTCTCGCGCAGGTGGTCTCGGGCAGTCCCCCGTTCAGGGGACGCCATTTCCCCGTCACACCCTCCCGGACCGGCCACTTCCTCTTCGAAAGAGGTGACCGCCGTGAACACTCGCACCATCGTTTCTCTGACCCTTCTCGCCTCGATGCTCGGCATCGCCGGCTGCGCCCAGGCCCCCCGGCCCGCCGCCACGGCGGCGGACTATCCGATGCTGGGGTTCGCCTCCCCGGGCGCCGGCCAGAACGACCCGAGCGAATCGCCGCGCTTCGAAGAGGACCGGATCCTCCTGAAGCCCGTCGTCATGACCGACAAGTGGGCGCGCTAGGGCGTGGAAACGAGCCCCTGGTCTTCGCCGGAGGTCGTGGTCGTGGTCGTGGTCGTCGCCGCCGAGCGGACGACCGCGCCCATGACCACGACCTCCTCTTCTCATCGCGGCGTGAGCAGCCAGACGTCGCTGTCGAGCGTGATCTCGTGCAACGCCAGCGTCCGGCCGTCCGGCGACACCGCCGGGCTGCTCAGCCATGCGCTGCCCTCGGCATAGAGGACCGTGCCCCGCCCCTCGAGATCGACCGCCAGCGCGCCGAATTCGCCCTTCTCGAGATGCATCCCCGTGATGACGAGGCTCCGCCCGTCCGGAGTGAACGTGAGACTCTGGAGGAGCTCGGCGGAGGGAGTCGTCGGGATCGTGCGCGTCGCGCCGGTCTCGGTGGCCACCAGCGTGAGCAGCGGCGAGCTCGCCGCCAGCGCCACGGTCTTGCCGTCGGGGGAGACTGCGAACGAGGCGCGGTCCTCGCCGCGGAAGAAGGGCTCTTCGGTGCGGCCGGTCAGCGGATCGAGCTTCGAGAGGAGCATCGTCTGGTCGTGCCAGACTCCGGCGACGCAGCGGCCGGGGTCACCGCCGCCGCACCGGATCTCCAGGCTCTCGCCCTCGACCGTCCTCGCGAGCTCGTGCTCCGCTCCTCCAGGCCTGCCGACGACGAGGCGGCCCGACGTCACGCCGGCGATCCCCGCGTCGGCGTCGTCGGGGCGCTGGAAGAGGAGCTCGCCCGTACGAAGCGCGACCCCCCGCGTGGCGGGCGGGGGCACCAGGAGCGTCGCCTCCGGCGCGTCCGGCGCCTGAGCGTAGAGCGCCAGCTCGTTGTCGCGGCGCGAGAAGAAGAGGACGCGCCCGTCCGGCAGCCACGAAGGAGACCGGTCGACCGCGTCGTTGCGCGTGAGCCGGCGGGGCGGCTCGAGGAGCCTGCGCGCGCCCGCGTCGAGGCGAGCGAGGTACACGTCCTCCAAAGCGTCGTCGATGACGACGCTCATGCGGCCGCCTGCGACCGTGAGCCCGCTGAGCGCCCAGGCCCGCATCGAGCTGAGCTCGCGCGGCGGCGAGGCCGTCGCGCCGCCGTCGTCGTCGAGGTCGAGCTCCCGGATGACGCAGTGGTCCGGCTCTGCGGAGCGGCTCGTGAAGAGGAGACGACCTTGCTCGGGCCACGCCAGTCCGTTCGAGCCGCCCGACGCCAGCGCGGGATCGGCGAGGACGCGCCGCAGGGTCTTTCCGTCGATGCTCGCGACGTCGAGCGTGGGGACGTCGCCGTACTGCACGTAGGCGACGTGGCGGCCGTCCGGGGAAAAAGCCGCCTGCTCGATCTGCTTGCCCTCGACGACCGTGACGCCGGGGCCGCCGTCGATCGGCACGAGCTCGAGGCCGCGCGTGCGGCGGAGCACGAGCAGGCTTCGTCCGTCCGGGGAGATCCACGCCGCGTTGTCCGGGCTCTCGCGCAGGCGCCGCGCCGCGGAGCCGTCGAGAGGGGCCGACCAGATGGTGACACCCTCCGGCCGGTACACGGATACGACGACGCGGGACACGTCGGAAGAGAACGAGATCACGTCGGCCGACTGGCCGGCGGTGAACCGGGGGACGCCGAGCGCGCGTCGCGGACCGCCCGCGACCGGCTGGACCCAGACGCCCTCGACGTCGCCGAAGACGAGCAGGCTGCCGTCGGGTGTGAGCGCGGCCTCCGACACGTTGTTGCCGGCCGGGTACGCGGTGAGCCGCCGCTCGACGTACCCGGTCGCCGCGACCGGACGCGAGGCGGCGGCCGGAAGCGCCACGATCGACGCCCGGGCCGGAGCCGACGACCGCGACGCCATCACGCCGACCGCGGCGAGCCCGATGGCGACGACGACCGCCACGAGGGTCGTCAGCGACAGGCTCGACGACGTCCGCGACCACGCTGGGCGCGAGGCCGGACGCGGGGAGAGCCGGCGGCGAGGCGGTACGACCGAGGATGCCTCCACGGCGTCGACGAGCGCGCGCTGAACGGCGGCGCCGTCGGCGGGGCGGTCTTCGGGGCGCTTGCGGAGGCACGCCGACACGAGGTCCTCGAGTCCCTCGGGGACGCCGGGAGCCCGCGCTCGAAGCGGCTCCGGCGCGTCGCGCACGATGGCCGCGAACGTGTCGATCTGGGTCCCGCGCCGGAAGGGCGACACCCCCGTCAGCATCTCGTAGAGCACGACCCCGAACGAGAAGAGATCCGACCGCCCGTCGACGGGCTGTCCCCTCGTCTGCTCGGGCGACATGTACTCCGGCGTCCCGAGGAGCATGCCCTCGTCCGTCAACGCCGTCGCCGCCGCCGCTCGCCCCGACGGGCGCCGCGCCGGCTGCGCCTCGTCCCAGCGGCGCGCGAGGCCGAAGTCGAGGAGCTTCACGGTGTCGTTCGCCGTGATCATGACGTTCTCGGGCTTGAGGTCCCGGTGGACGATGCGCGCCCGGTGCGCTTCGGCGAGCGCCGCCGCGATGTCCCGCGCCACGGCGAGCGCCCGCGGCACCGGCAGCGGGCCCTCGCGGAGCATCTCGCGCACGAGCCGCCCGCGCACGAGCTCCATCGCGAGAAAGACGCGTCCCTCGGCCTCCCCGGCCTCGAAGACGGTGGCGATGTTCGGATGCATGAGGCCCGCCGCCGTGCGCGCCTCGCGCAGGAAGCGCCGCCGTCGCGCCTTGTCGGCCGTGAAGCCCGCAGGAAGCAGCTTGAGGGCCACCTCGCGCTGCAGATTCGTGTCCTCGGCCCGGTACACGCGGCCCATGCCCCCTTCGCCGATGAGCCCCATCACGCGGAAGTGCGCCAGCATGAAGGGCAGGCGCGGCTCGACGACGGGCTCGCGCGAAGGCGCCCGCGCGACGCCGACGAGCCAGTCGGGCTCGGCGCTCAGCGGCGCGAGGTCGCCGTCTTGCTCTGCGTCGCGGGGCATGCGCTTCGGTATAGCGCTTCGGTGCGGCGTAACTTCCCGCGCGGCGTCACGTAATTGGAGTCATGCCTTTGGGTTACAAAGGTTTCAGCGCGGGTGTGCGCGGAGCCAAGAGACCACCTCTCCCGGGTGTCGATCGGGCGGAAAGACCGGGTAGAAGACGTGGGTGATCTTGCCGTCGTCGACGACGAGCGTGAGCCGGCGAAGGTAGGTCTTTCCCTCGTGCTCGAACGTGGGGAGGCCCATCGCGCGCGCGAAGCGCAGCGTGTGGTCGCTGAGGAGCGGGAACGGAAGGTGGAGGCGCTTGGCCGCCTCGATCTGATCGTCGGCCGACTGCGCCGAGAGCCCGACGAGACGCGCCCCGGCGGACGCCACCTCGGCCGCGTGGTCCCGGAAGGCGCACGCCTCGGACGTGCACCCACGCGCTCCCGGGATGGCGCTGAAGCTCGCGGCGATCGCCTCGTTCGGGCGCGCCGTCCGCGGGTACACGTAGACGACCGTGCGCCCCTGCATCGAGGCGAGGCGCAGCCCCCCTCCCACGCTCGACGAGAGGATCCCGTCCGGCAGCGCGGCGCCCACGAGCCTCCGCGCCGCCCCGTCGTCCACCGGCACGGGGAGACCCTCGGGGAGCGGGTGCACGGGCCCCGAGCTCCCCCTCGGCAGCCACAGGACGAGCGTGTCCTCGTCGAGGTACTCGCGGCCGACCTTCATCGCGTGCCGCGCCGTCCCCTGCCGCTCGAACCCGACCGCGAGATACAGGCTCCGCGCCGCCTGCTCGCGGCTGACGACGGTCAGCTCGAGCTGTTCGACGTCCTCCACCGCGCGGAGCAGCGCCACGACCTGGAGCAGGAGCGCCCGCCCGACCGAGTGCCGGCGCTCCTCCGGCGCGACGTACATGCCCCAGAGAAGGACGCGGTGCCGCGCCTTGGCCGCCGCGTGCCGGCTGAAGCCCACGCTGCCGATGAGCGTGTCGCCGCGGAACGCGCCGAGGACGCCCGTCCCCGGAGAGCTCGCCGCGAGGCGGGCGGCGACGTCGGCGAGCGGACGGGCTTCGTCCTCCTCGTACGTCGTCATGAACGGCGCCGGATCTTCCTTCAGCGCGCGGAGCCGCAGCGCGCGGAAGGCCGGAGCGTCCCCCTCGTGGAGCGGCCGGACGAGAGGGGCGGGTGACGCCTTCATGCCTCGACGCGCCACGCTAGCATCGGCAGGCGCGCGGGAGATCGGATCTGCGATCAGCTTCCCTTGGCGGCGTTCTTCTCCTTCTTCTTCTTTTGCTTCTCCTTGGTGGAGAGCTTCGGCTTGTTGTTGTTCTTGCCCTTCTCGATTCCCTTGGCCATGGTCGACAATCTCCTTCCGCGCCTCCCGAGACTAGTCGACGAAGCGCGAAAGCGGGAGCCCTTCCATGGGGTTGCCGACCTCGGGTGGCGGTGGCTCGACCTTGTCGGTCGCTAGCCGTAGACGCGGAGCAGGGCGAAGACGAGCACCCCCGTGACCGACACGTAGAGCCAGATCGGAAAGGTGTAGCGCGCGATCTTCTTGTGGCGGGGGAAGCGCCCCGAGAGCGAGAAGAAGAGGCTCATGAAGATGAGCGGGAGCGCGACCGCCGAGAGCCCGATGTGGGTGACGAGGATGAAGAAGTAGAGCGGCCGCACGAGCCCGTGCCCGGCGAAGTGCGTATCGCCGTGCACCGAGTGGTAAACGATGTAGGAGACGAGAAAGAGCGCCGACGCCCCGAGCGACGTGAGCATGCGACGCGAGTGCGTCACCACGTCGCGCCGCCGGATGGCCCGGTACGCGAGGACGAGGAACACGGCGCTCGTCCCGTTGAGCAGCGCGTTCAGGGCCGGGAGCCAGGAGACCCACGCCGGCGCCTCGGCGGCGCGCCCGTGCCCGTAGATGACGCCCACCAGCAGGAGGAGCGCCGCGACGCTCACCGCGAGCACGAGGAACGTCGCCTTCTTGGGGCTCGTGGCCCTGAGGGCCGCGAGCTGAAGGGGGACCGGGGTCGCCATGGCGAGGGCGTATAGCACCGCAGGGGCCTGGTCGCGCGCGCCCGGCAGTCCTATTATCAGACGCATGATAAGAAATGCCGTCGCGGCGTCCTGGGCCGCCCTCGGCGCGGCCCTGCTGCTGGCGTGCACCCGGGCTCCCCCGGTTCCCCCGGGCTACCAGGGGCTCGTGGAGTACGACGAGCGCGTCGTCTCCTTCGAGGTGGCCGGGCGAGTCGGCGCCGTCGACGTGCGCCGCGGGGACCTGGTCGCCGACGCGCAGGTGCTCGCGAGCCTCGACGACACGATGGCGAAGCTGCAGACCGACGCGAGCGAGGAGGACGCGAACGCCGCGCAGGCCGACCTCGCGCTGCTCCTGGCGGGCTCGCGCAAGGAGGACATCGCCTCCGAGGCCGACGAGCTGCAGGCCGCCGGCTCGAACGAGGCCCTCCAGCGCACGAACGCCGAGCGCACGCGCGCCCTCTTCGCCGACGGGGCGCTCCCGAAGGCCGACCTCGACAAGGCCGAGGCCGATCTCAAGAGCGCCGTCGCCAGCCGGCAAGCGATCGAGCAGAAGCTGGCGGCCCTCCGCCACGGCGCCCGCGCCGAGGAGATCATGCGAGCGCGGGCCCGCGTCGCCCAGGCGCAGGCGCAGCTCGCCCTTCAGCGCGAGCTCCTCGCGCGGCACGTCCTCCACGCGCTGGGCGCCGGCGAGGTCGTCGACGTGGCCATCAAGGCCGGAGAGCTCGCCGCGACGGGAACCCCGGCGGTCACGCTCGCCGACACCATGCACCCCTACGTCGACGTCTTCGTCCCGCAGGGAGAGCTCGAGGGCATCCACGCGGGCGCGCACGTCGACGTCCGGGTCGACGCCACCACCGCGCCCTTCCCGGCCCAGGTCGAGAGCGTCTCCCCCGACACGGAGTTCACCCCCAAGTTCCTCTTCAGCGACCGCGAGCGGCCGCACCTCGTCGTCCGCGTGCGGGTCCGGGTCCAGGACCCCGAGCGACGCCTGCACTCGGGCGTCCCCGCGTTCGCCCAGGTCCAGCGATGAACGCCGCGGAGCCGACCATCATCCACACGGAGCACCTCTCGCGAAGCTTCGGCAAGCTCGTCGCCGTGCGGGACCTCTCGCTCGACGTCCACCGCGGGGAGATCTTCGGCATCCTCGGCCCGAACGGCGCCGGCAAGTCGACGACCATCCGCATGCTCTGCGGCATCCTCGATCCGACCAGCGGCAGCGGCACCGTGGCGGGCTGCGACATCGTCCGTGAGGCCGAGCGCATCAAGGAGCGCATCGGCTACATGACCCAGCGCTTCAGCCTCTACGAGGATCTCACCGTCCTCGAGAACCTGTCCTTTTACGCGGGCATCTACGGCGTACCCCTGCGGACCCGGCGCGCGCGGGTCGACGCCGTGCTCGAGAGCACCGGCCTCACGGAGCGCCGCAAGCAGCTCGCGGGCACGCTCTCGGGCGGCTGGAAGCAGCGGGTCGCGCTCGCGTGCGCCACCATCCACGAGCCGCGCCTCCTCTTTCTCGACGAGCCCACCGCGGGGGTCGACCCCGTCAGCCGCCGCGAGTTCTGGGAGCGCATCTACGCCATCTCGGCGCAGGGGACGACCGCGGTCCTCACGACGCACTACATGGACGAGGCCGAGCGCTGCCATCGGCTCGCGTTCATCTTCGGCGGGACCCTCCTCGACGTGGGGACGCCCGACGAGATCGTGGAGCGGCGCGCGCTGCGGGTCGCCGAGCTCGAGGTCGACAAGGGTCCGGAGGCCGCGGAGCTTCTCCGGGTCGCGCCCGAGGTCGAGGAGGTCGCCCACTACGGGCACCTGCTCCGCCTCGCGACGCGCAACCGCGTCGACCCGGTGGCGCTGGCGCTCGAGGTCCTCGCGTCCCACGGCATCCCGGTGCGCCGGTCGCGCGAGGCGCGGGCGACGGTCGAGGACGCGTTCGTCTCGATGGTGCGGGCGGACGCGTGATGAAGCTTCGCGCTCTCGTCGTCGCGCGCAAGGAGCTCCTCCAGCTCCGCCGCGATCGCTTGACGCTCGCCATGATGGCCGTCCTCCCCGTCGTGATGCTGCTTCTCTTCGGGTACGCCATCAACACCGACGTCCGCCACATCCCGACGCTCGTCGACGACCAGGATCAGACCGCGGAGTCGCGCGACCTCGGGCGCCGCCTCGAGGCCACGGGCTTCTACGATCTCGTCGGGATCGTCCACGGGTACGACGACATCGAGCGCGCCCTCCGCTCGGGCGAGGCCCGCGCCGCCCTCGTCATCCCTCCTCGCTTCGCGGCCGACATCAGCTCGGGCGCGACGGCGCACGTGCAGCTCGTCGTCGACGGCTCCGATCCCCAGGTCGTCGGCAGCGCCCAGAGCACCGCCACCTCGCTCGTCGCCGCCCGCTCGGCCGAGCTCGGGGTCCAGCGCCTGACCCGCGTCGGCGGCCACGCCGCCCCCGAGCCCATCGATCTCGCCCCCGACATCCTCTACAACCCCGACCAGCGGACGGCCGTCTACGTCGTCCCCGGCCTCATCGGCGTCATCCTCACGATGACCATGGTGATGCTCACCGCGATGGCCATCGCCCGCGAGCGCGAGCGCGGCACCCTCGAGCAGCTCGTCGTCTCGCCGGTGAAGCCCATCGAGCTCGTCGTCGGCAAGATCCTCCCGTACGTCGTCATCGGCTACGTGCAGATGGCGCTCATCCTCGGGTTCGCGCGCCTCGTCTTCGACGTGCCCGTGCGCGGCTCGGTGCCGCTCCTCTTCGCGCTCGCGTTCCTCTTCATCAGCGCGAACCTCGCCATCGGCCTCTTCTTCTCGACGCTCGCGGCGACGCAGCAGCAGGCCATGCAGATGTCCTTCTTCTTCCTCTTGCCGAACATCCTCCTCAGCGGCTTCATGTTCCCGTTCGAGGCGATGCCGCGACCGGCGCAGTGGCTCTCGCAGGCGCTCCCCCTGACGCACTTTCTTCGCATCGTGCGCGGCGTCGTCCTCAAGGGCAGCACCTTCGACGAGCTGCGGTCCGAGCTCGTCTGGCTCACGGGGCTGCTGCTCGCGCTCGTCCTTTTTTCGTCCCTCCGCTTCCGGAAGAAGCTCCTCTAGATGGCTCGCCCGCGCACCGACATCCAGCCGCGCATCGTCCGTGCCGCCCGCGCGCGCTTCCTCGCCGAGGGGGTCGACGGGGCGTCGCTCCGCACCATCGCGGCCGACGCCGGGACGAACATCGGGATGGTCTTCTATTACTTCCCGACGAAGGACGACCTCTTCCTCGCCGTCGTCGAGGAGATCTACGCGCGGCTCCTCGACGACCTCGCGAAGGCGCTCGCCGGGGATGCGCCGCTGGGCGACCGGCTCCAGCGCGCGTTCGTGCGCCTCGGCAAGGCCAGCGACGAGGAGCTCGCCGTCGTGCGCCTCGTCGTGCGCGAGGTGCTCCTCTCGTCGGAGCGGTTCGCGCGGGTCTTCGCCCGGATGCAGCGCGGGCACCTCGCGCTTCTGCTGGCGACGCTCGCGGAGGGGGTGCAATCGGGCGCGCTCGACGCCGACATCCCGCCGCCGCTGCTCCTCCTCGCGACCTTCGCGATGGGCGCCCTGCCGCAGCTCGCCCGGCGCGCCGCCGGCGACCGCCCCCCCTTCTCGATGCTCCCGGGGCCGGAGAAGCTCGCCGAGGCCTCCGTCGAACTTCTCCTCCGCGCCATCGGGGCGGCTCCGCCAAAGCCGCCCAGCCGTATTCGAGGGGACGCCAGTCCCCGAACGACGGGTGGGGCCGGCTCTAGAGCCGGCCCGGACCGAACTGCAACGCGGAGACGGCGACGCCCATGACCTCGTCGCGGAAGACCGCCTTGCCCCGGTCGTCGCCCGCCGCGCCCGCCGCCACCATCAAGGGGATGAGGTGCTCCTCCCGCGGGTGGCACTCGCGCGCAGACGGCGCCTTCGTCCACGCCGCGAGCGCCGCGTCGCGCTTCGACGGCTCCTCCCCGGCGACCTCGCCGAGCCAGCGGTCGAACCGCAGCGACGCCTCGCGCGACGCGGCGACGTTGAAGCCGCGCATGTTGTGGTAGCTCATCCCGCTGCCGACGAGGAACACGCCCTCGTCGCGCAAGGGCGCGAGCGCGCGGCCCATCGCCAGGTGCTCGGCGGGATCGAGCCCCGCCCGGAGCGAGAGCTGCACCGTCGGCACCTTCGCCTCCGGGTACGAGAGCTTCAGCGGCACGAAGACGCCGTGATCGAGGCCCCGCGCGCCGTCCTCCCCCGACTCGAAGCCCGCGTCGGAGAGCAACCGGCGCACGCGCCCCGCGAGCTCGGGCGACCCCGGCGCGGGCCACTGGAGCTCATACGTGTGCGGCGGGAACCCGTAGTAGTCGTAGAAGAGCGGCGGCGCCGCCGACGTGGTCACCGTCGGCACCGGGGCCTCCCAGTGGGCCGACACGACGAGCAGGGCCCGCGGTCGCTCGGGCAGCGTCGCGTCGATCCCGCGAAGCCACGCGGCCATGCGGTCCCACGTGTCGGCGGGGCCCATGGTCCAGTCCATGTAGAAGCAAGGGCCGCCGCCGTGGGGCAGGTAGAGCGTGGGGAGCTTCATCGGGATGCCTGGGATCTGTAAGGCCTGGCCCACCGGCTGCAAGAGGGGGCTCGCCGCGCGGCGCCGGCGACGATAGATCATGGCTCTCCCATGGACGCGCTCCTGAGCCCCGCCGGGACCGACCTCACGAGCGAGATGGTCGGCATTCCGATCGCGCTCCTCCTGCTTCTCCTCGCCACGCTGCTCCTTCCGGCCGCCCAGCGGCGGCGCGCGCGCCAGGGGGCCGTGCTCCTCGCGCTTTCGCTCGTCTGCGGGGCCGCGCGCTTCGTCTTCCCGCCCGGGGCGTCCGTCCGGCGGCCGCTCCTCTTCGCCGCCACGTTCTTCCTCCTCGCCTCGATCGGGCGGAGCGCGGTGCTCCTGCTCGTCGACGTGCTCCTCGAGCGCCGCACGGCGCGCCCCGCGCCGAAGATCTTCCGCGACATGGCGACCGGCCTGGCCTACCTCGCCGTCGCGCTCGTGGCCCTGCACGCGGGCGGCGTCGAGCCGGGCTCGATCCTGACCACCTCGGCGCTCCTCACGGCCGTCATCGGCCTCGCGCTGCAGGACACGCTCGGCAACCTGGTCTCGGGGCTGGCCCTCCAGATGCAACGGCCGTTCGACGTGGGCGACTGGATCGAGGTCGAGCAGGCGCACGCCGGCCAGGTGACCCAGATGACGTGGCGGGCCACGAGCATCATGACGCTCGATCACGTCGAGGTGATCCTCCCGAACGCGAGCCTCGCCCGCTCGGCCGTCCGCAACTATTCGCGCCCGTCCCGGGTCTCCCGCCGCCGGCTCGTCATCGGCATCACGTACGACGCCAGCCCGAGCGTCGTCCACGCCGTCCTCGCCGCCGCCGCCGCGGACGCCCCGGGGGTCCTCTCCGAGCCGCCGGCGCGCGCCCGGACCAAGTCGTTCGGCGACAGCGCCATCGTCTACGAGGTCCTCTACTTCGTCGACGACTTCGCCCATGCCCTCGACGTCGACGGGGTCGTCGCGGACCGCGTCTACCACGCGCTCGCGCGGCGCGGGATCGGCATCCCCTTCCCCACGCACGCGGTGATCATGGCGCCGGCCGGGGTCCCGGAGAAGCAGCGCGACGACGAGCGCAAGCGGATCGCCCGGGCGCTCGCCTCGGTCGCGCTGATGCAGCCGCTCCCCGACGACTCGCACGCCGTGCTCGCCGAGCGGGCCCACGTGCGCCGCTACGGCCCCGGCGAGGCGGTCGTCCGCAAGGGAGACGCGAGCCTCGAGATGTTCGTCGTCGAGCAGGGGACGCTCGCCGTCGAGGTCCCGCGCGAGCTGAAGGGCGTGGCGGAGGTCGCGCAGCTCGGACCCGGCGAGTGCTTCGGCGAGATGGGCCTACTGACCGGCGAGGCGCGCTCCGCGACGGTGCGCGCCAAGACGCTCTGCGACCTCGTCGTCATCGATCACGACGCGTTCCACGAGGTGCTCGCCGCGCACCCCGAGGTGGTCGAGCGGATGGGCGGCCTCCTCGCGGCGCGGCAGGCAGGGCTCGAGGCGGCGGCCGTCTCGGCGGAGCGGGCGGCGCCGCCGGAGGAGCGGAAGCAGCGCCTCATCAGTCAGATCAAGAGCTTCTTCAAGCTGGTGTGACGGGCGGGAGGCGCTTCTCGTAGAGGTCGTCCTCCCAGTCGTTGTCGAGGCTCTCGAGGAGGACGAAGCCGTTGCGCCGGTAGAGGCCGTGCGCGCGCACGAAGCGGCGGGACGACTCGAGCCAGATGCGGTCGTAGCCGGCGGCGCGGGCGAAGTCCTCCGCGTGCGCGTAGAGGCGCTGGCCGAGGCCCGTCCCACGCTCGGACGGACGCAGGTAGAGCCGCTTCAGCTCGCACGTGCGGCCCTCCTTTCCCCGGATCGCGACGGTCCCGACGACGCGACCCTCGCGCTCGGCGACCCAGAAGCGCGCCGCGTCGCCCGCGTAGCGATCCAGTACGTCGCGCAGATCCTGCTCGATGCCGCCGACCTTCGCCGTGAAGCCGAACTCCCCGAGCACCTCGACGACGAGCTCCGTCACCGCCGCCACGTCCGCCGCCTCGAGCGCGCGAAGGCGCGCCGTAGCGCCTGTCACGGCTTGACGAAGCGCAGGGTCATCCGGTCGCTCTCCCCGATGGCCTCGTACTTCGCGTGGTCCTCGCTCCCGAGCTCGTAGGTCGGCGGGAGCGTCCACACGCCCTTCGGGTAGTCCTTCGTGTCGCGCGGGTTGGCGTTCACCTCGGACTTCCCGGCCAGCTGGAAGCCCGCCTTCTCGACCGTCGCGACGACGTAGTCCTCGGGGACGTAGCCCGTGGCGTCGATGGCCTTCGGATCGACGGGCGCGCCCGGCTTCGCGCGGTGGTCGACGAGCCCGAGGACGCCCCCGTGCTTGAGCACCGCGAACGCCGCGCCGAGCACGGCGTCGAGCTCTGGGCTCCCGACCCAGTTGTGGAAGTTCCGGAACGTGAGGACCATGTCCGCCGAGCCGGGCGGTCCGAACACCCACGGCGGGTCCTTCGGCAAGACGACCGGCTGCACCTTGTCGAACGCCTTCGGCGCCGCCAGGAAACGCGCCTGGAGCTCCTTCGCGTTCCGCGTGCTCTCCGACTTGGGGTCCCCGTTCGGGTCGCCGCCGACGACGGCGAGCTTGCCCCGCTCGCGCAGCACGGGTGCGAGGATGGCCGTGTACCAGCCGCCGCCCGGGCTGATCTCGACGACGTTCATGTCGTCGCGGAGCCCGAAGAGCTCGAGCGTCTCGCGCGGGTGGCGGTACACGTCGCGCGCCTTCTCGCGCGCGGTGCGCTGATCGCCGTCGATCGCGGCGCGGAGCTTCGCGTCGGTGGCCGGGTCGACCGGAGGGGCGCCCTCGGAGAGCGGCGGACGCGGCGGCGTCGCCCCCCCTCCGCACGAGAGCGAGCCGAGAGCGAGCGCGAGGCCGACGAGCGTGCCGGAGCCGACGGTGCGAAGCATGCCGACACGCTACACGTAGAACCCCATCGCCGCGTGGCTCACGATCGAGCCGTCCTCCGCGTCCACCGTCTGCTCGTAGTGGAGCAGGCGCCCCTCCGCGCCCCCCGAGAGGCTCTGAAGGAGCGACCAGATGGGCCCGAGACCGCACACGCGGCGGTCGTCGAGGTCGCGCACGACGTGCTCCCAGAAGGCCGGGCCGTCGACGGCGGCCGCCCGGTCGAGCGAGCCGCGGTCCACCCCTTCGAGCGCGGCGCGCTGGGCGGCGTCGTAGGCCTGGTCGTCGCCGAAGCGCGGACCCACGTGCGCCAGGTCGGCCCCGGCGACGACGACGACGCGCCCCGGGCGCGCCTCGACGAGCTCCCGCACGCCCCCGACGAAGCGCGCGACGTTGGCGTTCTTCGCCGGGTCCTCCCCGCTCACCTGCTGCGCGCCGAGGCCGGCGAGGACGGGCACGATCCGGAACGGCCGCTCGCCGAGCAGGTGCTTCAGGAAGACCACCTGGAACTCGAGCGAGTGCTCTCTCTTGTGGTTGAACTGATCGGCGTACGGGTCGAAGCCGTCGGCGCACGCCGCGAGCGCGTCGATGCTCTCCGTCGCGGCCGGCACGTCCCCCAGCGGCGTCGCGAAGGCCTTGCGGCACAGCGCGAAGGGCGCGCCCATGGGCGCGTGCGACGTGCCGAAGAGGACGAAGGTGTCCGCCTCCGCCGGGAGGGCCGCCGCGAGCGCCCCGTAGGCGTGCCCGTAGCCCACGGCGCCCCGCCACGGATCGATGTGCGGCGCGACGAGCCCCACCATCGCGGCGCCGTTCGCGCGGCGAGCCCCGCCGCCGTTCGACCGGGCGAGGCACGACTCCTCGATGTACTTGCGCAGCTTCGCCTCGTCGCCGTGGTACGCCCCGCCCGCGTGCGTCGCCGCCCGCACGGTGGCCTCGGCGAAGTCGCGCTCGACGCGCGCGCGGGCGTCGCGAAAGAGGGGCCCCTGAAGGAAGAAGCCCCGCTCGAGCTCCGCCGCGAGGCGCACGACGACGTCGACCGGCAGCTCCCCGCCGAGCTCCTTCGACGCCTCGGCGGCGATCTCCGCGCACGTGAGGCGCCCCGTCATGCGCGAGACGATGGGGACGAGCGCCGGCGGCAGGACCGCGTTCGCGTCGGTCACGCCCTGCGTGTCCCGCAGGACCAGCACCTTGCCGTGCTCCCTGTCCGGCACGACGATCGACTCGACGGGGCGGAGCGCGGGGCGGGAGCGGGCGTCCATCTCGCGTATCCTACCGCGATGAGACACGCGCGCCGCTGGAGCGATTCCCCGGAACGCCGGGAGCTCCGCGAGCTCTACCGGCAAGTCGACGCGCTGCTCGCGGGGTGGACGTGCGCCTGCTCGCGCGCCGGCGTGGGCGGCGTGCCCGAGGCGCAGTGCTGCCACTTCGCCGTCACGGGACGCGAGCCGTACCCGACGGCGGTCGAGCTGGAAGAGGTGCGCCACGCCGTGAAGGCGTCGCCGCCCGCCCGCCCCGATCCGAAGCGCCTCCCCATGGCCGAGCTCCGCGCGTGCCCCCTCCTGTCGCGCGACGGGCGCTGCCGCATCTACGCCTCGCGGCCCTTCGGCTGCCGCACCTTCTTCTGCGACCACGCCGAGGCCCCGTTCGGCGCGAAGCGCAAGCTCCCGCGCGACGAGGTGAACGCGCTCGGCCGCCGCATCGCCGATCTCTCGGCGCGGTTCGCGCCCCGGGATCCCGGGCCGCGTCCGCTGGTGAAGGCCCTCGGCGGCCGCCAGACGTAACCGGTACACTCCCCGGCGTTGTCCCGCGCCTCGTCCTTCGCCCGGTCGCTCGCGTACCCGCCGCTCGTCGGCGCGGCGTACGTCCTGGTGCTCGCGGCGTGGGCCGCGCAGAGCCCGACCGTCGACGAGCGGGCCGGGGGCGCGCAGGCGCGGCAGATCGAGGCGGTGGTCGAGGGTCGGTTCGGCGGCGAGATCGGCCGGGTCGGGATCGCCATCGTCGCGACGGCGGTCGTCGTCGGCGCGCTCCTCGGCTGGGCGGCGTGGGCGCTCGTCGTGCTCCGCGACCGGCTCGACGCGGCGGCTCCGGAACGCTCGGTGCTCCGGGAGACGGCGCTCCTCTTCGCGCTCGTCGCCGCGCTTCACGGTTTCGTCGAGGTCTGGGGCATGGCGCACGATCCGCCGCTCTACGCGGACGCGTGGTACGCGCGCGGGGGCCTCCGCCGCACCGTGCAGGTGCTCGCGACCGACGTCCTCGGCCCGGGCGGGATCGTTTTCCTCGCGCTCCTCGCCATCGCCGTCTTCCTCGCCGGGCCGCCGTCGCGCTGGCGGGAGTGGCCCTCGCGCCTCGCGCGTCTCGGACGCCGCCTCGCCGACGTCGGGGCCATCGGCGGGTCGGCGCTCGTCCTCGGGCTGCTCCTCTTCTCCATCCCTTCCGCGAGCGCGGGCCCCGCCGCCGACGACGCGCACCCGAACATCGTCATCCTGGCCGCCGACTCGCTCCGCGCCGACCGCCTCGAGCCGCGCACGGCGCCGCACCTCTCGGCCCTCGCCGACAAGGGCACCCGCTTCGACCGCGCGTACGTCTCGCTGCCGCGCACCTTCCCTTCCTGGGTGACGCTCATGACCGGGCGGCACCCGCACCACCACGGCATCCGCTCGATGTTCCCGCGCTGGGAGGAGCGGGCGCGCGACTTCGACGCGCTCCCCGAGCGGCTGGCGCGCGCGGGGTACGCGACGGGCGTCACCTCGGACTACGCGGGCGACGTCTTCTCGCGCATCGACCTCGGCTTCGGCCAGGTGGACGTCCCCGAGTTCGACTTCCGGCAGCTCGTCCGCCAGCGGGCCCTCGAGCGCGAGACGCCGCTCATGCCGCTCCTCCACTCGCGCGTCGGCCGCGCCGCCTTCCCCGTGATGCGCGAGATGAACGACGCCGCGGACCCGGGCATGCTCGCGCGCGACGCCGTCCGGGACATGCGCAGGCTCGAGAAGCGCGGGCCGTTCTTCCTCGTCGTCTTCTTCTCGACGGCGCACTTCCCGTACGCGGCCCCCGCGCCGTACTACCGGCGCTTCACGGACGACGCGTACCGCGGCCGCTACAAGTACGACAAGCCCGTGGGCCTCGGCCGCGACGCCCCGCCGGACGCGCGCGACGAGAAGCAGGTCCGCGCGCTCTACGACGGCGCCGTGTCGGCCATCGACGACGCCGCGCAGACCCTCCTCGACGCGATGGCGAGCGACGGCATCGCGAAGAAGACGGTGGTGCTCGTGACGGCGGATCACGGGGAGACCCTCTACGACCACGGGCACGGCGCGGGCCACGGCGACCACCTCTTCGGCGACGAGGGGACGCACGTGCCGCTCGTCGTCGTGGATCCGCGCGAGGCCGCGCCGCACCGCGAGCCCGGCGTCGTCCGCGACGTGGACCTCGCGCCGACGCTCTACGCGCTGGCGGGCGTCGCCCCGCCCGGGGACCTCGACGGGCAGTCGCTCGCGTCGGCGCTGAAGGGCGCGCCGGTGCCCCCGCGCCTCGCCTACGCCGAGACGGGCCTCTGGTTCACCGAGGACATCGCGGGGCTGCCGTCGGAGATGCGCCTCCCCTACCCCGGCATCGCGCATCTCAGCGAGGTCGACACGCAGCACGGCGACGAGCTGGTCCTCCAGAAGGCGATGCGCCCGCTCACCATCGTCGCGAAGCACCGCATGGTCCGCGACGAACGCTGGAAGCTCCTCTACGTGCCCGCCCGCACGGGCGTCCGCTGGCTCCTCTACGACACGCAGGCCGATCCGGGCGAGACGCAGGACGTCGCGGCGGCCCACCCGGACGTGCTCGCGCGCCTCCAGGGCGAGCTGTGGAGCTGGATGCGCCTCGACGCCGACATGACCGAGCGCGGGGGCTACCTCGTCCCGCGCGACGCCCGCGTCCGGACCGCCGGAGACGGCGACGTCGGCCTCGTCCGCCTCGAGGGAGGCGACGAACGCCCACCCCCGGCCCAAGCGACGCCGTAGTGCAGTGGCGTCGAGGTGGCGTCCACTTGCTGTCATCCCGAGCGCAGCGAGGGACCCCACCACGTCTCGAGCGTAGGGTCCTTCCGGCCTGACGGCCTCAGGATGACAGCAAGGGACGGTCGCGCTCCCGTCGACCGCGGTGCACTCGTCAGCGGAGGACGAGGGTGGTCGCGCTCATGGGGGCGAGGGTGACGTCGAGCGTGCACGTGGTGCCGCTGCAGCTCGGGGTGGGGGCGGCGCCGGGGACGGCGACGACGCCGGCCTTGCCGGTGACGAGCTCGTAGAGGGCGGCGGTCGTCACGGCGGGGCTGTTCGCGATGCTCACGGTGACGGTCACCGCGGCGCTCGTCTTGTTGACGCCGACGACGTCGACCGCGGAGGCGTCGGTCGAGTGGGCGAACGCGTACACCGACGTGCCCTCCACGTCGCTCGTCGTCGCGTTCACCGTCGTGTCGCCGACGGAGCCGCCCTTGCCGTCGTAGCTCCGGTAGAGGTCGTACGCGGCGACGAGGTAGTTCACGAGCGCCCCGTTGCTCGTCACGGCTTGCAGCGGCCACGACGTCGCCGCGTAGACGCCCTCGCGGCCGAAGATCCCGAGCAGGTCCGCCTCCGCCACGCCTCCCTCGATGGTCGTCTCGCAGCCGGCGTTGTACTCGCTGAACGAGAGACCCGGCGCCGCCGTCGCGTTGCCCGCGTAGGCGGTCGCGATCTTGCCCTGGAGGCGCGGGATCATCTGCCGCGGATAGAGGGCGGTGTCGAAGTAGTCGTTCTGCCCCGACCAGCCGAAGTCGATGCTGTCCGTCTGCGCCGCCGTGAAGTCCTTGAAGGCCGGGTCCCAGAACATGCGCGGCACCTGGACGCACTGCGAGCTCGAGCCGTTCGACGTGTAGTAGTGGACGTCGAACGCGTCGATGAGCGGCTCCTTCGCCGCCGCCGACGCCGCCGCCATCTTGCCGAGGTAGTAGTCCGCGAAGGGCGTCGGCAGGTTCGGATCACTGTAGTCGCCCGCGTAGACGATGCCGTCCTGCGCCACGACGGGCCCGAACGTCTTCGTCGCCGGCCAGGCCTTCTTCACGGCGGTCGCGTACGTCGTGTTCCGCGTCACGATGTCGTCGAAGGTCACCGTGCCGGTCGTCCCGCAGCCCGCGCTGCCCGTGTGAGGCCAGATCTCCGGGTGCGTGCTGGGCCAGTAGTTCGGCTCGTTGTCGAGCATGAAGAGCACGGGGCCCGCGCCCGCGCCGTAGGTGACCTTCATGTAGTTCACGAACTCGTCCTGGTAGACCGCGCCGGTCGTGCTGACGGCGCAGGCGCCCGTCGTCGACGTGCAGAAGGCGCTCCCCTTGGACGGATTGTTCGCGACGAACGCCGAGCTCGTCGAGGTCGTCGACGCGAAGACCAGGTTGCCGACATCCATCGCGTACCCGTTGCCCCCGCCGCCGCTGCACGCGGGCGTCCCCGGGCACGGGGGCGTCGAGCCGCTCCACACGTTGTTGGTCACCGCGCTGGACGACACGTGGTCCACGATGGGCACGGTCACGAGCGACGCGGCCCCGAGGGCCTGCGCGGTCGTCACCGAGGGCGTCGCTGCCGTCACCGTCCCGGCCAGCGTGGTCCCGCCCCCCTCGTTGCCCTGCCAGAAGCAGTAGTCCGCCGCCGAGTTTCCCTGGTTGTTGGTCCAGTTCCAGTCGGTCATCGAGTCGCCGCCCCAGCGGAGCATTCCCCACTTGGTCGTCTGGTTCCACGCGGCGAACGCGTTGACGCCGTAGACGTACGGCGAGATGGGCGCGGGCTTGCCCGGCGGCTGGAACTGCCGCGCCGGCCCCTTGCTCATGTCGATCGAGAAGGTCACCGTCCCGCCCCCGCTGCCGCTCCCACTGCCGCTGCTGCTCGTGCTCCCGCTGCCGCTGCCGCTCCCTCCCCCGCTGCTGCCCGTGCTCCCCCCTCCGCTGCCGCTCCCGCCGCCGCTGCTGCTCGTGCTGCCGCCCCCGCTGCCGCTCCCGCTGCTCTTGCCGCCGCTGCTGCTGCCGCTGCTCGACCCGCCGTCGGGTCCTGTGTCGTTGGAGGACCCACCGCCCGAGCCGCTGCTGCTGCAGTGCGCGGTGGCGAGGAGAAGGACGGCGGCGCCGGGGAGCCAGGTGCGCGTTCGCATGGGACCGCCTGGTGCGACAGCTGTGCCGTAACGCATCCCGGGGGATTCCCCGCATTTGCCCGCAACGGCCGTGGTGCGCGCGCCTCATCCGCAGGTCACCCCCGCGGCGTCCGGACCCCACCGCCCGCGCGTGGTCGTGGTCGTGGTCGTCGACGTGGTCGTCGACGCTGACGCTGACGTGGTCCTGGTCGCGCCGAAGGCCGTGGTCGTCGTCG
This sequence comes from Polyangiaceae bacterium, assembly GCA_036501935.1. Lineage (GTDB taxonomy): Bacteria > Myxococcota_A > Polyangia > Polyangiales > Polyangiaceae > Palsa-1150. Next base: position 220,871 of record DASXZL010000023.1, read on the forward strand.
GGTCGAGGCTCTCCGCTCGGTGCCGTGGACCACGACCACGTCTTCTCGACCGCGACCACGTCAGCGTCAGCGTCAACGACCACGACCACGTCCACGTCGACGACCACGACCGGTGGGGCGGGGGCTGGGACGTGCTGGGGGGAGGGGGCGTCCGGAGACACCTCACTCTTCCCATCGTCCCTGGTTGCCGTGCACTCTCTTGCCCCCGTGCTCTCCGCGCTCTCCCGCTGGCTGCCGCGCTCCGCCGTGGCGCTCCTCGTCGTCGCGGCCGCCGTGCTCGCGTGGCGCGAGGGGGGCGGCGCCGACAAGCGCGTCCCGCCGCCGCGGCCCGATGCGGCGCCCGCGAGCTCCACGGCTCCGGATCCGGGGCGCGGGGCCGAGGCCTACGAGGTGACGACGCGCCTCACCGACAAGCTCGCCGGGGCGCGCCTCGACGTCCCCTCCCTCGGCGCCGCCGAGCAGTACCTCCAGCCGTACTGGCGCAAGATGCGCATCCCGTGGAAGCCCCTTCCCGGCCTCTCCGGTCAGCTCGCGATGACGCTCTCGATGCGCACGAGCCGCGAGCAGGAGACGCAGTGGTCCGTGCCGATGGCCGGCAGCGACACGTGGATCCCCGAGGCGCGCGTCTGGAACATGAACGAGGGGAGCTACGACCAGCGCGAGGCCATCTTCGCGCCCGCGCCGGCGACCCTCTCCTTCCCGCTCGAGCTGCCCCCGCACGCGCGCCTGCGCACCTCGCCCGCCATCCTCGCCGCGATGCCGTCGACCACCGTGTTCGAGATCACGCTCGTCGACGCGGCGGGCGCCGAGCACGCCCTCTCGCAGACGCGCATCGCCGGCGGGGACGCGAAGCGCTGGCTCGACGTCGACGTGGACCTCGCCGCGTGGGGCGGGCAAAAGGTGACGCTGCGCTTCCGCACCTCGAGCGACAAGCCGGCGGCCTACGAGAAGAAGTGGATCCCCCCCGCGAACGACGATCCCGACGCCGGGCCCGCCGACGCGCCGCTCGTCCCCGGCGTGGCGCTCGCCCTGTGGGGCAACCCCGTCATCGTGGCGAAGCAGCCGACGCGCGTCCCGTACGACGTGCTCTGGATCGTCGTCGACGCGCTTCGTCCGGACGTCGCCGCGTCGCTCCACGATCCCGCGGAGGACGTCGCGGCGCTCGCCGCGCCCAGCACGCCGCTCGAGGCGCGCCTCCCGGCCATCCCGGGCCTCATGCCGGGCATCGACCACCTCGCCGAGCGCGGCGTCCGCTTCCTCCACGCGTGGTCCGCCGGCTGCTGGACGCGCCCCGGGACGCTCGCGATGCTGACGGGCGAGCGCTCGAGCGAGCTCGGGATCGACACGCGCGAGTGGATCCTCACGCCGGACGCGATCTCGCACTACTACGCCACCGAGCCGCCCCTCTTGCCGCTCATCCTCCGCAAGAGCGGCGTCGAGACGGCCGCCTTCGTGAACAACTTCTTCATGGCGGGCTTCGTCACCGTCGGCCTCGACATGGGCTTCGAGCGCGTCACCGACTACCGGTACCGCGTGCGCGACACCGCCGAGATCACGAAGGACGCCCTCTCCTGGCTGGACGGGCACGCGGGGAGCCGCTTCTTCCTCTTCGTGAACTACAACTCGCCGCACGAGCCCTACGAGCCGCCGAAGGAGATGCAGGCGCGCATCCCGCCCCCTCCGTTCGGCCCGCGCGACAGGCACGTGCGCGACTACATGGCCGAGGGCGCGAAGGACGACGCGGCGATCGCGACGCTGCTCGCCCGGCTCGACGCGCTGGGCATCGCGAAGTCGACGATCGTCGTCGTGACCGCCGACCACGGCGAGACGCTCTCGTCGGCGCACGGCGGGTACGCGCCGAAGCACATGCCGGTGCGCTTCCACCACGCCGTCGGCAACTTCGAGGAGACGACGCGCATCCCCATCGTGATGGCGCTCCCGGGCCTGCTCGACGGGGGCCGCGCGGTGAGCGAGCGGGTGCGCAACGTCGACCTCGCGCCGACGGTGCTCGAGCTCGAGGGCCTCGAGGCCGACCCCCGGATGAGCGGCAAATCGATGATGCCGCTCGTGCGAGGCGAGAAGGAGGCGACGCCGAGGGTCGTCGTGACCGAGGGGCGCGGCTCGCGCGGCATCCTGTGGGGCCGGTGGCGCCTGGTGGTGCACGACTACGTGGAGCAGGAGGACGAGCTCTACGACCTCGACGCCGATCCGGGCGAGCGGCACAACGTCGCGCGCTCGCACCCGGACGACGTGGCCGAGATGAAGGCCCGGCTGGCGGCGGCGCTCGCCAACGTGAAGACGGCGGACGCCCCGCAGGGCGAGTCGGCGCCGCTCCCGGTCGTGCACGTGCGGTTCGCGGGGGCGGGGCGGGCGCACCGCGTGACGGGCGTCCTCACGGTGGGCGACGGCAAGCACGGGGCGAGCGTGTTCGTCGAGGCGGTCGGCGTGCCGCACGAGGCCGTCCGCGTCGACGGGCCGAGGGTCGACTTCGCGCTCGACACGGCCGAGAGCGCGCTCGTCGGCTTCGACCTCCGCGTCGATCCGGCCGGCGCCCCCATCGCGTGGCAGCTCTTCCTCGACGACGCGCCGTGGCCCGACAAGGCCACCTTCAGCGGCCCCTTCGGTCTCCCCGCGATCGCCGCCCGCTCGGGCATCGCGAGCGACGAGGCGCGCGCCGAGGCGTACTCGCCGGTGCTCCCCGTCGTCGATCCGTCGCGCGACCTCGGCGTCTTCGTCACGCGCGACAAGCCGGGCGACGCCGCGTCCGGCGGCCCCACCGGCGGCGGCGAAGGCGCCGTCGAGATGCAGCGCATGCTCCAGCAGTGGGGCTACGCCCACGGGAGCCACTAGCAATGGCCGGCAAAGCCGGTCGGCACCGCGAGCGTCAGCGAGCGGTGAGCGCGAAGACGGCCCTCGACGCACCCCGCGAGCCGCAGCTCACAGCTTGCTGACGCGCGCGGTGCGGATGTCCGCTGGCGCGGCCATGTCTTTCTGTCGATCCCTCTCAAGGTCTACTAGTGTGCGGGAGCGATGCGCCTCGCCAGCCTGCTCGGCCCCGAGCTCAAGCAGCTCCTGAAGGAGGACCCCGATCAGGTGCGGGAGCTGCTCGACGAGATCCACCCGGAGGACCTCGCCGACCTCGTCGGCGACCTGGATCCGGACGAGGCGGGCGAGCTGCTCGCGCGGATGCCCGCGGAAGACGCGGCGCCCATCTTCGAGCGCCTCGACGAGCAGGAGCAGGAGGACCTGGTCGAGCAGATGCCGCCGCAGTCCGTGGCGCAGATCGCCAGCGAGATGGCGGCCGACGACCGCGCCGATCTCTTCAGCACGCTGCCCGCCGCGATGGGGCACGAGCTGTTCCAGGCGCTCGAGAAGGTCGATCCGGAGGCCGCGCAGGAAGTCCGCGACATCGAAAAGTGGCCCGAGACGAGCGCCGGCCACCTGATGACGACCGACTACGTGGCCGTCTCGCCGCGCATCCGCGTCGAGGAGTCGCTCGAGCTCGTGCGGCAGCGCGGCCGCGAGCGCGAGCAGTTCGTCTACGTCGTCTACGTCGTCGACCAGGGCAAGCTCGCCGGCACGGTGAGCCTCCGGGAGATCCTCATCTCGGACCCGGCGCAGGGCATCGCCGAGGTGATGCGCGCGAACGTCATCTCGGTGCCGCCGACGATGGACCAGGAAGAGGTCGCCCGCCGCATGGCGAAGTACGACCTCAACGTCATCCCGGTGGTCGCCGACGACGGCAAGCTCCTCGGCGTCATCACGATCGACGACATCGTCGACGTCCTCGTCCAGGAGCAGACGGAGGACGTGCAGAAGATCGGCGCCATGGAGCCGCTCGATCTGCCCTACTTCCAGACGAGCTTCGTCACGTTCATCAAGAAGCGCGCCGGCTGGCTCATCATCCTCTTCGTCGAGGAGTTCTTCACGCAGACGGCGCTGCGTTACTACGATCCGGTGATGGAGGCCGTGAAGGGCGCGCTCCTCTACGTGCCGCTCCTCATCTCGGCGGGGGGAAACTCCGGGTCGCAGTCGTCGACGCTCGTCATTCGCGGGCTCGCGCTCGGGGAGATCAAGCTGACCGACTGGTGGAGGATCCTCTTCCGGGAGCTCTTCATGGGGCTCCTCCTCGGCGTGATGATCGCCGTCATCGCGATGGGGCGCGTGATGATGTACCCGGATCAGAGCTTTCACTTCGCGATCACGGTCGGCGTCACCGTCTTGTGCATCATCGTGACCGGCTGCACCGTGGGGGCGATGCTGCCGCTCGTGCTGAAGAGGGTCGGGGTCGATCCGGCGACGAGCTCCACGCCGTTCATCGCGAGCCTGGTCGATACGCTGGGCGTGCTCATCTACGCGCACGTCGCGATGCTGGTGATGCACGACGTCATCGCCGCGGCGCAGGCGCACGGGCCGGTGCCGTAGAGGGGCCGGGACGGGCTCCCGAGCTCCGGCGACGGCCTCCCGAGCACTCGGGACGACCTCCCGACCACTCGGGACGGCCTCCCGACCACTCGGGACGGCCTCCCGAGCACTCGGGACGGCCTCCCGAGCACTCGGGATGCCCTCCCGACACGTGCTCCCCCCTTCCCGAGCACTCGGGACGACCTCCCGAGCCGTCGGGATGCCCTCCCGACACGTGCTCCCCCCAGCCCGAGCACTCGGGACGACCTCCCGACGCCCTCACCCCACTTCCCGGCCGCACCCCTTGCACACCCCGCCCACCGGCTTCTCTTCCCCGCGCCCGACCGTCTCGCCGCATTCGCACGCCCAGCCCACCACGCGCGCCGGGTTCCCCACGACGACCGCGTACGCCGGCACATCGCGCGTCACGACGGCGCCCGCGCCGATCATCGCGCCGCGCCCGACCCTCAGCGGAGCCACGAGAACCGCGCCCGCGCCGACGCTCGCGCCGTCCTCGACCACCGTCCGGTCCCAGCGCGGAGCCCGCGGGTACGCCGCGCGCGGGTGACGAACGTTCGTGAACACCGCCGCGGGCCCGACGAAGACGTCCTCCCCGAGCTCGACGCCCTCCCACACGCTCGTGTGCGACTGGATGCGCGTGCCCGCGCCGACGACGGCGCCCTTCGCGACGAAGCAGAACGCTCCGACGACCACGTCGGTCCCCAGCACCGCCCCCTCGGCCACCACGCTCGGCGGATAGACGCGCGCCGCCGCTCCGGTCCTCTCCCGCCTTTGCATCGCCGACCGAGTATGCGCCCGCGAGGCCCGCTTCGGATCCACGGCCGACGCGAACGGCTCTCCTTGGCGCCCCTCCCCCGCCGAGCTACCGTCCCGCCTCTCATGCCCCTCACCTACAAGCAGTCGGGCGTCGACATCGACGCGGGGGATTCCCTGGTCGAGCGCATCAAGCCCCTCGCCGCCGCGACCCGCATCGCCGAGGTCGTGAGCGACGTCGGCGGCTTCGCGGGGCTCTGCCGGGTCCCGGGGGACCTCGAGGATCCCGTCCTCGTCAGCGGCACCGACGGCGTCGGGACCAAGCTGAAGATCGCCTTCGCGACCGGCATTCACGACACCATCGGGTTTGACCTCGTCGGGATGTGCGTGAACGACGTCATCACGTGCGGGGCGCGGCCCCTCTTTTTTCTCGACTACTTCGCCACCAGCAAGCTCGACGTCGACGTCGCCGAGAAGGTCGTCCGGGGCATCGCGGCCGCGTGCAAGGAGAGCGGGTGCGCGCTCCTCGGCGGCGAGACGGCGGAGCTGCCCGGGATGTACGCGCCCGGGGAGTACGATCTGGCCGGGTTCGCGGTCGGGGTCGTCGCGCGCAAGAAGCTGGTCGACGGGACGCGCGTCGAGGGCGGGGACTTCGCCATCGGGCTGCCGTCGAGCGGGCTTCACTCGAACGGGTACTCGCTGGCGCGCAAGGCCCTGCTCGAGGCGATGGCCCTCTCGCTCGACGCGACCCCGCCGGAGCTCGGCGGGCAGACCGTGGGCGCCGCCCTGCTCGCGCCGACGCGGCTCTATGCGCCGCACGTGAAGGCCCTCCTCGAGGCGGGGATCGACGTGCGCGCGATGAGCCACATCACGGGCGGCGGCCTGCCCGGCAACGTCCCGCGCGTGCTCCCCGAGGGGCTCGGCCTTCGCCTCGAGCACACCTGGCCGCGCCCTCCCCTGCTCGATCTCATCGCGCGGGGCGCCGGGGTCGACCGGGCGGAGATGCGCCGCACCTTCAACGAGGGCATCGGCTTCGTCGTCGTCGTCCCGTACGCGCAGATGACGCTCGCGATGAGCACCCTCTTCGCCCTCGGCGACACGCCCGTCATGATGGGCTCCATCGTGCGCGTCGAGGCGGACCGTCCGTTCGAGGAGCGCGTGGAGTGGCCGGCTTGAACATACCCCGCGAGCTCGCGAGCGGATTGTCTGAGCCAGGCTCCCGCAGGGAGGCTGGCTTGATCACCCTCGGCGTCCTCGTCTCGGGCACGGGGAGCAACCTCCAGGCCATCCTCGACGCCGTCGCGAGCAAGCGGCTCGACGCGCGCGTCGCCGTGGTCGTGTCCAACGTCGCGGCGGCGGGCGCGCTCGCGCGGGCGAAGGCGGCGGGCGTCGAGACGGTCGTCGTGGATCACAAGGCGTACGCGGACCGGCGCGCGTTCGACGCGGCGATCGTCGAGGTGCTGCGCGCGCGCGCCGTCGAGGTGGTCGTGCTGGCGGGGTTCATGCGGCTCTTGACCGACGTGCTGCTGGGCGCCTTCCCGATGCGCGTCGTCAACGTGCACCCGTCGCTCCTGCCCGCGTTCCCGGGCGTCGACTCGCAGAAGCAGGCGCTCGACTACGGCGTCCGCGTCACGGGCTGCACCGTGCACTTCGTCGACGTCGGCACGGACACGGGCCCCATCGTCGCCCAGACGGCGGTCCCGGTGGAGGAGGGTGACGACGAGGCGTCGCTCCGCCAGCGCATCCTCGCGCGCGAGCACGAGCTTTTGCCCCGCGTCCTCCAGTGGATGGCCGAGGGGCGCGTGTCGGTCGAGACGGTCGCCGGGGGGCGGCCGAGAGTCCGGGTGCGAGGGACGTAGGAACCGCCGATGGCCAAGCATTACGACGTGGCGATCCTCGGAGCGGGCATCGGCGCGCTGTCGACGGCGGCGCTGCTGGCGCGGCGGTCGTGGCGCGTGCTGGTGCTCGGGCAGGGCTGGCTGCCGGCGAGCTACGAGCACGACGGGGTGAAGCTCGCGCGGAGGCCGTTCACGTTCCTGGCCGGGTCGTCGCCCGCGTGGGGCCGCGTGCTGGTCGAGCTCGCGCAGTCGCAGACCTTCCGGCGGCGCGTCATCGCGCTCGATCCGATGTTCCAGGTGCTCGCGCCCGGCCTGCGCCTCGAGGTGCCGCCCGACGTGGCGCTCTTCGGGCGCGAGATCGACCGCGCCTTCCCCGAGGTGCGCCGCGTGGTCGACGAGCTCTACGCGGAGCTCGCGCGGACGAACGCCGCCGCCGACGCGGCCTTCGAGAAGGACCTCGTGTGGCCCCCGGGGAGCTTCTGGGAGCGCCGCGAGACCGAGCGGGTCGCCGCGACGCTGCCGCGGTTCGAGGGGGCCGAGGCCGCGCCGCTCCTCGCCGAGTTCCCGCGCGACCACGACTACCGCGCCGTCGTCGACGTGCCGGCGCGGTTCGCGAGCCACGCCGCCGAGATGCCCGAGTTCGCCGTCGCGCGCCTGCACGGAGCGTGGACGCGCGGCGTGACGAGGCTCGCGCGCGGCGAGGAGGAGCTCAACGACTTCCTCGTCGAGCGCGTGCGCGCCCACGGAGGCGAGGCGCGGCTGACCGAGCGCGCCGTGCGCGTCGAGCACAGGCGCGGGAGCGTCCACGGGGTCGTCGTGGACGGCGACGAGGCCGTCACGGGCGTCGGCTTCGTCGTCACGGACCACTCGACGCGCGCGCTGCTCGATCTCACGAACGAGTACGATCCGCCCCGGCGCGCCCTGGCCGCGCTCCCGCGCCTCATCCCGGCCGAGCGGCGCTTCGTCGTGTCGCTTGTGGTGCGCGACGAGGGCCTCCCGCCGCCGCTCGGCGACGAGTCGTTCCTCTTGCCGGCGTGGCCGCATCGCGGGCTCGACGCGTCGACGCCGCTCATCCACCTGCAGCGCCGGCGGGAGCCGTGCGGCATCGACGGGGCGACGCTGCTCGTCGCCGAGGCGGCGTTCAGCGAGGGGACACCGCTCCCGCTGGCGGCCGCGCGCGAGGCGGTGCTCGCGGCGATGGAGTCGCTCTTGCCCTTCCTCGCGCGGCACTACCTGGTGGTCGACTCGCCGAACGACGGGCGCCCGCTGTGGGACTACCGGTCGGGCAAGCGGAAGGACGTGGACCGCGGGGCGCTGCGCGCGAGCGGCGGCTCGCTCGATCCGGAGCCGATGGCGACGCGCTGGCTCATCGAGCCGCCGAGCTTCCACGGCCTCGCCGCCGAGCCGGTGCGCACGCCGCTCGGCGGGGCGTTCGTCGTCGGCCCGAGCACGCTGCCGGCGCTCGGTCAGGAGGGCGAGCTCCTCGCGGCGTGGAGCGCGGCGAGGATGATCACGCGGACGGACAAGCGCAAGGAGCGCATGCGCCGCGAGATGTGGAGCAAAGTCGAGCTCGGGTAAACGAGGCTCTCCTCTTTCTCCCTGTGAACCAACTCTCGCGCCGTCAGCTCCCGCAGGGCGAGGCGCCGGGGCCGAGGCAGAAGCCGGCCTGGCAATGGGCGCTCGCGAGGCCGCAGTCGGCGTCCTTGCCGCACTGGGCGCGGCACATCGCGCCGCATTTGGCGTAGCCGCCGGGGCACGCGCCGCCCTGCTGCTTCACGTCGAGGGGGCGCGAGGGGCGGGCCGTGGGGACGACCGACGGGACGGGCGCGACCGTCGGCACGGGCGACGGGCCGGTGGGCAAGGGCCCCGGGCCGGGCGGCGCGGGGGCGGCGCACGTCCACTGCCCTCCTCGCATCACGGCGACCTTCGGCAGCTCGCAGTGGATCGCCGGGAGCTTGCCCGACGGAGGGACGAAGTCCGTCGGATCGAGCCATCCGAGCAGACGCCGGCCCGCCATCACGTCCTTCGGATCGATGAAGACGACGAGAAACCACCCGCGGCGGACCGCGATCTTGTCGACCGACGTCCCCGGCGGGAGCGCGGCGACGACCGCGCCGAGGGTCGCGCCCGCCTGGGAGCGCGCGTTGCTCGCCGCGAGACGCGTCACGCCGAGCACGTGGTCCACCGCCTTCTCGTCGGGGTACCGCGTGATGTCCGCGTCGTTGTCCGCGATGGGTCCGACGCTGGTGCCCCCCGCGTCGACCGCCGCGACGCCCAGGTCGTCGCCCGCGCCGCCGTCCCCGGTCGAAAGCCGGAACGGCTTGCACGCCGAGAGCGCTGCCGCGAGCGTCAGCGCGAGCAGCCACGACGCCCGGCGCACGTCTCGTACGCGCCGCTGCCGTCGCGCGTGCACGCCACGACGCGCGCTCCCCGTCATCTCAGCGCACCGTCATCGCGGGGTATCGCCCGTGAGAAAGCGGCGGTTGCACGTGCCGGCGTCGAGCCGCGTCGCGGCGTTGACGATGCACTTGTACCAGGCGACGTTGCCGTGCCGGAGGCATGCGCCGATGATCCGGATGCCCTTCGGGTCGGTCGGGGCGAGGCCCTCGAGCTCGTTGATGCGCTTCGCGCCCTCCTCGCACATCTCGTGCGCGATGTGCAGGTGGGAGTCGCGCGCCTCGAGGTCGCTCATCGGGGGATCGTTGTACTTCGGGCCCGGCGACGAGGAGCTCGGCGCGGCCGGCCCGCCCGAGGGAGCCTCCGAGGCGACCGGCGGCGCGACCTTCGGCGCGGGGTTGCGCAGCACGGTGAGGGCCACGACGACCGCCGTTCCGAGGAGCACGAAGGGGAGGAGGTTCCTCTGCAAGCCAGGCCTTCATACGCCGGCGGAGAGCGACGTCAACCACCGAGCGACGATGGCGTAGCCCTCGTCGAGAAGCGCCAGCGACGTCGACTCGTTCTTCTGGTGGGCCTGGGCGTTCTCCCCGGGGCCGAAGTTCACGGCGGCGATGCCCCGGGCGGCGAAGCGCGCCACGTCGGTCCACGCGCGCTTGGGCTCGACGGCGCGCACGCCCGACCGGACGAGCGCCTGGACGAGCGGGTGGGCGGCCGCGGGCGGCGCGGCGGGCGAGAGGTCGGTGAGATCGACGCGCGCGCCGTCGCCGAGGATGACGCGGAGATCCTCCACGGCCTGGTCGAGGGTGCGGTCGGGCGCGAAGCGATGGTTCACGTTGAGGACGAAGCGATCGGGCACGACGTTGCGTCCCCGGCCGCCGTCGCGGGCCTGCGTGACGGTCGTGGCGCCGCGGTAGGCGAGGCCCTCGACGACGCTCTCGCGCGGCTTCAGGGCGGCGAGCCTGGCGAGGAGCTCGGCGGACTTCGTGATGGCGTTCTCGCCCTCCCAGGGGCGCGCGCTGTGGGCCGTCTTGCCCTCGAAGGTGACCGTCGCGTGGAGAGAGCCCATGCACCCGAGGTGCAGCTTGTTGTCCGAGGGCTCGAGGCACACCGCGAGGTCGACCGCGCCGAGCTCCGGGTCCTCCGCGAGCACGGGGCCGAGCTCGTTCTCGGCGTAGGGCCCCTCTTCGCGCGCGTAGAAGACGAGCGTGAGCTGGCAGGCGAGGTTCGCGAGGTCGAGCTTCTCGACGAGCTCGAGCATCACGGCGAGGCCGCTCTTCATGTCGCTGGCGCCGGCGCCGAAGCAGCGGTCCCCGTCGATCCGCGCGGGGCCGTTCTCGGTCCGCACCGTGTCGAGGTGGCCGGCGAGCGCGATGCGGGGGCCGCGGCCGCGCGTGACGGGGACGACGAGCGAGTCGCCGTACCGGCGGACGGGGGCCGCGAGGGGCAGGCCTGCGACGCGGGCCTGCACGGCGTCGCACAAAGCGCGCTCCTCGCCGATGGGCGAAGGGATCGCGCAGAGCCAGAGGAGCGTCTCGGCGATGGTCACACCGGCACCGCGAAGTCGCGGAGCGCCGCGTTGAGGCTGACCTTGCGGTCCGTGCTCGCGCTGCGCTGGCCGATGATGAGCGCGCAGGGGACGTGGAACTCGCCGGCGGGGAACTTCTTCGCGCGCACGCCCGGGATGACCACGCTGCGCGGCGGGACGCGCCCGCGGTGCTCGACGACCGCCGGGCCGCTCACGTCGAGGATGGCGGTCGACGCCGTGAGCACGACGCCCGCGCCGATGACGGCCTCGCGCTCGACGCGCACGCCCTCGACGATGACCGCGCGCGACCCGACGAAGACGCCGTCCTCCACGATGACGGGGAGAGCGCTCGGCGGCTCGAGCACGCCGCCGATGCCGACGCCCCCCGCGAGGTGGCAGTCGCGGCCGATCTGCGCGCAGGAGCCGACCGTCGCCCAGGTGTCGACCATCGTGCCTCCGCCGACGCGCGCGCCGACGTTGACGTAGCTGGGCATGAGGATGCACCCCGGCTCGAGGTACGCCCCGTAGCGCGCGACGGCCGGAGGGACGATGCGGACGAACGGGTCGATGTCGTTCTTGAGCGGGATCTTGTCGTGGAACTCGAAGGGGCCGACGATGTGCTTTTCCATCTTCCGGATCGCGAAGAAAAGGAGGATGGCCTGCTTGGTCCAGACGTTCGTCGTCCACTCGCCGCCCTCGACGTCGGGCGGCGTGGCGACGCGCACCTCCCCGCGGTCGAGCGCGGTGAGCGTGCCCTCGACGGCGTAGCGATAGTCGGGGTCCTTGAGCAGCTCGGGGTCGGCGAAGGCGCGCTCGACGCGAGGGCGCAACGTGGCTTCGATGCTCATGCGCGACGAAGGTCGAACGCCGGGGACGACCTGTCAACCGCCCGGGCACGGCAGGGTCAGCGACCCGCGGCGAGCGGCGAGATCGAGGGTCGCGCCGAGCTGCTGCGCGACCCGGCGGGCGGCCTGGCCGGTCGGAGGGATGGCGGGGAGGACGCGCATGGCGAGGAGCGGGCACGCGGCGTCGGCGCCGGTGGCCGCCTCGACGGTGAACGTCACGTGGGCCTCGGCGCAGCGCGCCCGGATGACGACGTCGGTGACGCCGCCGGCGTAGACGGACGCGATGAGCAGCGAGAGCAGCGGGCCGACGACGTACGGGTCGGCGTGGAGGGTGCAGTCGGGATCCGGCTCGTCGAACTTCACGGCGAGCTCGCGCCCGCGGCCGGTGCCCGAGAGGCGGACGGTCTCGCGGACGACCCGGTCGGCGTTGACGTCGGTGGGGACCGGGTCCGAGGCGCGCTCGAGGAGCGCGAGCAGGTCGGCGGCGGCCTCGAGCTCGTCGGCGAGGGTGCGCGCGCGGTCGGCGAGCTCGTCGCGCGCCACGTCGGCGAGGGCCGTCGCGTCGAGGAGGCGCGTCAGCTCGTCGACGCGGCCGCCCCCGTATTCGCTGACGTCGTTCGCGGCGCCGCGGGACGCGGGGTCGGTGCTCCGGGCGAGGCCGAACGCGTCTCGCAGGACGCCCGCGCTGGTCCGCAGCTCCGGCAGGAGATCGAGGATCGTGCGATGGCGGACGCTCGCGCTGCGCAGCAGGGCGTCGAGGTTGTGCACTGCGGCCAGGGCGTCGCGCGTGGCGCCCCACGCCGACGGCGCGCGCGCGCTGAGGCGCGACGTGGTGCCGGACGGGGGGCCCGGCTCCTGCGAATCCGGCTTGCGACCGTTGCTCTCGGACGACATCGGGGTCCTCGCGTGCGCTTTCCAGCCCGATAGCGCACGCTCCGCCCCCGCGAAACACACCGGACCAACGCGCCGCCCCCGCGTCCTCTTTCGTTGCCGTGCTCGTCGTTGCGCGTCCCGGCGCGCGGCCCGTCAGACGGACGGGGAGACCTCCGCGCCGGGGAAGAAGTAGCCGATCTCGTGCTTCGCGTTGTCGAGCGAGTCGGACCCGTGCGTCGCGTTCTCGCCCACGTTGGCTCCGAAGAGCTTCCGGATGGTGTTCGGAGCGGCCTTGGCCGGATCCGTCGCGCCCATGAGGTCGCGCCAGGCGACCACGGCGTTGTCGCGCTCGAGCACGACGAGGACGACGGGCGACCGGGTCATGAACTGCACGAGCTCGCCGAAGAAGGGGCGCTGCCGGTGAATCTCGTAGAAGCCCTCGGCCACGGGGCGCGAGAGGTGGGTCATCCGGGCGGCGAGGATGCGGAAGCCTCCCTCTTCGATGCGGGCGAGGATGGCGCCCGTGGTGCGCTTCTCGACGGCGTCCGGCTTCACGATGCAGAGGGTGCGTTCGACGGCCATGGGGGGGTCGCTCCTAGTGCGGGGTAAGCGCGCGAGCTAATACGGGAAAACCAGCGCGCGCGCAACTCCTGCCCGCTAGCTGCGCTTCATCATGGCCGCGAGCGTGCTCGCCATCTCGCTCGGGTTGGGCGCGACGCGGGCTCCGGCGGCCTCGAGCGCCTTGATCTTCTCCGCGGCGGTCCCCTTGCCGCCCGCGATGATGGCGCCCGCGTGCCCCATGCGCTTGCCCTCGGGCGCGGAGGTTCCCGCGATGAACCCGGCGACGGGCTTGTTCATCTTCTCCTTGATGAACTTCGCCGCGCGCTCCTCGGCGCCGCCCCCGATCTCGCCGATGAGGATGACGCCGTGCGTGTCGGCGTCCGCCTGGAAGAGCTCGAGCACGTCGACGAAGTCCATGCCGCCCACGGGGTCGCCCCCGATGCCGATGCACGTCGACTGGCCGATGCCGAGCGCCGTGAGCTGCCCCACCGCCTCGTAGGTGAGCGTCCCCGAGCGCGAGACGACGCCCACGTGGCCGGCCTTGTGGATGTGCCCGGGCATGATGCCGATCTTGCAGGCGCCCGGCGTGATGATGCCGGGGCAGTTCGGGCCGATGAGGCGCGTCTGGCCCTTCAGGCCCTCGAGGACGCGTCGCACCGGGAGCATGTCGGCGACCGGGATGCCTTCGGTGATGCACACGACGAGCGCGACGCCCGCGTCGAAGGCCTCGAGGATGGCGTCGGCCGCGCCCGGGGGCGGGACGAAGATGCAGCTCGCGTTCGCGCCCGTGGCCTTCACGGCCGCGGCGACCGTGTCGAAGACGGGGACGGACGTCTTGCCGGCTTCGACGGGGGCCTCGAACTTCTCGCCTCCTCGACCAGGCGTCACGCCGCCGACGAGCTGCGTCCCGTACTCGAGCATCTGCTTCGCGTGGAAGCCGCCCGCGCTGCCGGTGATCCCCTGGACGAGGAGCCGCGTGTCCTTGTCGACGAGGACGCTCACTGTGCACCTCCCACCGACGCGACGACCTTGCGCGCGCCGTCCGCCATCGTGCCCGCCGCCTGGATGGCGAGCCCGCTCTCGTTCAAGATCTTCCGCCCGAGCTCCACGTTGGTCCCCTCGAGGCGGACGACGAGCGGCACCTTGAGGCCGAGCTCCTTCGCCGCCGCGACGACGCCGTTGGCGATGACGTCGCACTTCATGATGCCGCCGAAGATGTTGACGAAGATGGCCTTCACCTTGGGGCTCTTCAGGATCATCTTGAAGGCCTTGGTGACCTGCTCCTGGTTGGCGCCCCCGCCGACGTCGAGGAAGTTCGCGGGCGCGACGCCGTGCCCCGCGCCGAAGTGCTTGATGATGTCCATGGTCGCCATGGCCAGGCCCGCGCCGTTGACGAGGCAGCCGACGTTCCCGTCGAGCGACACGTAGTTCAAGCCGGCGGCCTTCGCCTCCAGCTCGACCGGGTCCTCCTCGTCGCGGTCCTCGAGCTCCTTCCACTCGGGGTGGCGGAAGTCGGCGCTGTCGTCGAGGTTACACTTCGCGTCGAGGGCGACGACGTCGTTCCCCTTCGTGACGACGAGCGGGTTCACCTCGCAGAGCGAGCAGTCTTCCCGGACGACGACCTCGTAGAGGGCGCGCATCAGCTTCACGAACTTGCCGAGCGTCTCCTTGCCGCCGATGCCCAGGCCGAACGCGAGCTCGCGCGCCTGGTACGCGGCGAAGCCGACGGCGGGGTCGACGTGCACGGTGAGGATCTTCTCGGGCGTCTCGGCGGCGACCTTCTCGATCTCCACGCCGCCCTCGGTCGACGCCATGAAGGCGACGCGCCGGCGGTCGCGGTCGATGACGGCGCCGAGGTAGAGCTCGCGCGCGATGTCGAGCCCCTGCTCGATGTAGAGGCGTCTGACCTTCTGCCCGGCGGGTCCCGTCTGGTGCGTGACGAGCTGCATGCCGAGGATCTTCTGCGAGAGCTCGCGCGCCTCGCTCGGGCCGCCCTTCGCGACCTTGACGCCGCCGCCCTTGCCGCGGCCTCCGGCGTGGATCTGCGCTTTCACGACGACGACGGGGCTGCCCGTCTCGCCCGTGAGCTTCTTTGCGGCCGCCTCGGCCTCGTCGACGGTGAACGCGACGTACCCTTTCGGGATGGGAACGCCGTAGCGGGCGAACATCTGCTTCGCCTGGTACTCGTGGATCTTCACGCCAGCCTCCTGCCGGAGCCCGGCTCAGACAATCCGCTCGCGAGCTCGCGGGGTATGTTCATGCGCGGGCGAACCTAGCACACCCGCCCGTCCGATCATCTCCGGCGCTCGAGGGGACGGGCGCCCGTCTTCCGGGCAAACCATGTGGTCGGGAGATGCCTCGGGAGGGCGGACGCGAAGAGGACGTCCCGGAGGGCGTTGGTCTCCCAGGTGACGGCCGAGTGCCAGAGGCCCGTGCGGACGAAGACCGCCTCGGCGTGCGAGAGGTCGTGGCGCGAGAGGTCCCCCTCCTGCATCTCGTGCGCGACGAGGACGCCGCGCTTGTCGAGCTGGCTGCGGAGGAGGGCGTTGAGCGACTCGGTGGTCCCGCCTTCGGTGAAGTAGCTGACGAGCTTGTGGCGGCGGTGCAGAGGCTCGCCGTGGCGCTCGACGACCCAGTCGCGGAAGACCTCGAGGTCCGCGTAGAGCGCGTCGAAGAGGTACGTCTCGCGGACGTCGACGCCGCCGGCGCGGAGGCAGCACGCCGCGGCGTGGTAGCCGCCCGAGTGGGCGGAGAGGCAGACGGTGCCGATGGGCGCGTCGGCGGGGAACGCGGTGTCGCCGAGGGTCGTGCGGCCCTCGCGGGCGGCGGCGGCGACGGCCTCGGTGAGGAGGCGCGCGAGGGCGCCCGAGGTCTCGAGCTTGCCGCACGAGGAGTCGGCGGACATCGTCGCGAGCTGGGGGACGACGAGGACGGCGTTCTGGCGGCTGTCGGCGAGCTGCTCGCGGAGCTGGTGCGCGGCCATCGCGCGCTCGGCGGTCGTGTTGTGCCCGTGGAAGTGGACGAGCGCGGCGACGCCGTCCTCCGCGCGCCAGCGGTAGTGCGCGGGGACGAAGACGAGGACGGTGTCGTCGCGGTAGCCGGCGCCGGGCGCGGGGAAGGGCGCGTGCTCGAGGCCGAGGGCGAGCGTCGTCCCGCGAGCGTCGCGGGCGAGATCGACGAGGCGCGGCGCGGCCTGAGCGGCGGCGGTGCGCGCGAACGAGAGGAGCGGTGCGGACGCGAGGGCGGCGAGGAAGGTGCGGCGGTGCATCACCTCCTGGGATCACGCCGCCCGCCCGTCCGGGCCAAGTATCTTGCGTCAGCCCTTCTTGCAGATGTCCACGACCGCCTGGACGCTCTTGGCGCTCTTGGCGAGCATGGCCTTTTCGTCCTCGGTCAGCGGGATGTCGATGATCTTCTCGATGCCCTTGCCGCCGACGACGACGGGGACGCCCATGAAGAGGTCCTTGTAGCCGTACTCGCCGTCGAGGTACGCGGCGCACGCGAGCAGGCGCTTCTCGTCGTGGAGGTACGCGCGCGCCATCGAGACGGCCGCCGAGGCCGGGGCGTAGTACGCGCTCGTCCCCATCAGGTTCACGATCTCGCCGCCGCCCTTCCGGGTGCGCTCGATGATCTTGTCGAGCTTGTCCTTCGCGATGAGCGACGTCACGGGCAGGCCGTTGATGGTCGTCATCGACAGCACGGGCACCATGTCGTCGCCGTGGCCGCCGAGCACCATGGCCCGCACGTCCTTCACGCTGACGCCGGCCTCGCGCGCGAGAAAGAGCTGGAACCGCCCGCTGTCGAGGACGCCTGCCATGCCGATGACGAGGTTCTTCGGCGCGCCGACGACGCGCTTGTACTCGTAGACCATCGCGTCGAGCGGGTTCGAGATGACGATGACGAAGGCGTTGGGGCACACCTTCTTCGCGTTGTTGGCGACGTCGCGGATGATGGGGAGGTTGCTCGCCACGAGGTCGTCGCGCGACTGGCCGGGCTTGCGCGGGATGCCCGCCGTGATGATGAGGACGTCGGACCCTTCGAGGTCGGCCCAGCTCCCGGTGCCGCGGATGTTCGCGTCGTACCCGAGGATCGCGCCGTTCTGCTCGAGGTCGAGCGCCTTGCCCTTGGCGAACCCCTCCTTCGCCGGGATGTCGTAGAGGAAGACGTCGCCGAGCTCCTGGTTCGCGCAGAGGCGGGCGAGCTCGCCGCCGATGTTGCCGGCTCCGATGAGACCAATCTTCTTGCGGGTGGGCATGCGGGAGGGTTTAGCCGCCCGGCCGCCTTCACGCCAAGGGGGAAACGGCGCCCGCCCTCAGCGGTACGTGGCCGTCACGACGATGTGCATGACGGCGCCGCACGGGGCCGTCCCGATGGTGCCGTGGCACGGGTCCTCCAGCTCGATCCGCGCCGCGCCGCTCTGCAGGGCGCGCAGGACCGCGTCGGTCATCTCGTGTCCGCCTTCGCGGCAGGAGTGATCGCCGCAGGGCAGGCTGAACAGGGCGGGCGCGCTGTCGACGACGACGAGGCGGACGTGCTTGGGGTCGCCTGCGTTCATCACCCCGCGGTGCTCGTCGACCTCCAGACGAAGCGTGGCGAGGCCCGGCACGGCCTCGCGGAGCCGCGGCGCGGCGTCCTCGCGCCGCCGTCGCTCGGCGAATCGCTGCGCCGCCTCCGAGTTCCGCGATCGAGAATACATCTGCGTCCTCCCTCCTCGTCAGTCCTCGCCGTGCGCGAGCGCGAGCCACACCGCGCGGGCTCGCGCGTACGTCAGCCGGGCGGCCTGCTCGAGCTCCGTGGGGCTCGGGCCCGTCAAGCGAAGGCGCGCGAGCTCCGCCGAGAGGTGCGCGCGCGCACAGACGCGAGCTTGCGCGATGGTCCCGGGCCATCCGCCCGAGGCGCGGCGGTGATCCGACTGCAGCTCGTCGCGCCAGCCGCGAGCCCACTGCTCGCCGCCGTCGTGCGCGCTCCGTTCGACGACTGACTGCCGATCGTTGTTCTTCTTGGCAGCCATCAACGTCTTTTTAGCGAGTCCTACAGTAGCCGAAATGGCCGCCACTGTCGCGCCCGATGTCCGCTCCGGTTCCCCCAGTATCCCCACGGCTGCGCCGACTTTGGCGCGCGTCACATGTGCTCGATGATGTTGTCGCCGAACGCGGAGCACTTGATCTCGGTGCCGCCTTCCATCAATCGGGCAAAGTCGTAGGTCACGCGCTTGCTGGCGATGGCGCCGTCCATCCCCTTGATGACGAGATCGGCGGCCTCGCCCCAGCCCATGTGCCTCAGCATCATCTCCGCGCTGAGGATGACCGAGCCCGGGTTCACCTTGTCGAGCTCCGCGTACTTCGGGGCGGTGCCGTGCGTGGCCTCGAAGATGGCGTGGCCGCTCACGTAGTTGATGTTGCCGCCCGGCGCGATGCCGATGCCGCCCACCTGCGCCGCCAGCGCGTCGCTCAGGTAGTCCCCGTTGAGGTTCAGCGTCGCGATGACGTCGAACTCCTTGGCCCGCGTCAGCACCTGCTGCAGCGTGATGTCCGCGATGGCGTCCTTCACGAGCACCTTGCCCGCCGCGAGCGCCGCCTTCTGCTCCGCGTTCGCCGCGCCCTCGCCCTTGGCCGCCTTCGTCTTCTCCCAGGCGTCCCACGTGTAGACGCGGTCGCCGAACTCGCGCTCCGCGAGGGCGTAGCCCCAGCGCATGAACGCGCCCTCGGTGTACTTCATGATGTTGCCCTTGTGGACGAAGGTGACGCTCTTTCGCTTCTGCGTCACCGCGTAGTCGATGGCCGCGCGGACGAGGCGCTCGGTCCCCTCGCGGCTCACCGGCTTGATGCCCACGCCCGTCGTCCCGGGGAAGCGGACCTTCTTGTAGTCCTTCGGGAACTCCTTCTCGATGAAGGCGAGGAGCTTCTTCGCGTCGAGGCTCTCGGCCTCGAACTCGATGCCGGCGTAGATGTCCTCCGTGTTCTCGCGGAAGATCACCATGTCGACGTCCTGCGGGCGCTTCACGGGGCTCGGCACGCCCTGGAACCAGCGGACCGGCCGGAGGCACACGTAGAGGTCGAGCAGCTGCCGCAGCGCGACGTTGAGCGAGCGGATGCCGCCGCCGATGGGCGTCGTCAGCGGCCCCTTGATGCCCACGAGGTACTTGCGGAAGGCCTCGACCGTCTCGTCGGGCAGCCAGTTGTTGAAGAGGTTGTAGGCCTTCTCGCCGGCGAACACCTCGTACCAGGCGATCTTGCGCTTGCCGTCGTAGGCCTTGGCCACCGCGGCGTCGACGACGCGCACGCTCGCGCGCCAGATGTCGCGTCCCGTCCCGTCGCCCTCGATGAAGGGCAGGATGGGGTTGTCGGGAACGACGAGCTTGCGATCGGCCCCCATGGTGATGGCCTGACCGTCGGCCGGCGGGGTGAAGGGCTTGCTCATGAAGGCCCAGTATCACGTCCGGGCCCCTCCCCTCCAGTCTCGCAGCGCCCGCCGCGTGAATCACACGGCACAGCCTCCCGAGGGTCGGCGAGTCCCCCCGGATCTCGACCGTGAGCTCGCCCCTTCGCTCCCGGCGGCAGGGCTACGGCTTGTCGGCGGGCTTGTCCTTGTCGCCCTTGCTCTTGTCGTCCTTGTCCTTGTCGCCCTTGTCCTGGTCGGTCTTGTCCGACGCGCCCCCGCTCAGCTGCCCGCCGAGGCACTTCCAGAACGGGCTCCCGTCGTCGGGCCCACCGGTGATGCGGGGCTTCTGGTCGCCCGGGTGGATGTAGACGTCGGTCTGGTCCTTGGCCTTGTAGGCGGTGACGACGTTCGAGCCGCCCGAGACGCTGCCGACGTCGTCGACCTTCCACCCTTGCTCGGTGAGGCACGATCGCACGGCCGACTCGACGTCGGAGGTGTCCGCCTTCGCGAGCTCCTCCCGCAGGGGGCTCTTGGCCGAAGGAGGGGTCGAGCACGCGACGAGGACGACGGGGAGAAGGAGGACGAGGCGCATGCCCCCATGGTACCGCGCCTTCACAGCGCGATGGCCTTCCCCATCGCGTGGTACCCCTTGTCGACGTGGATGACGCAGCCGGTGATCCCGCTGGCGAGCGGCGAGCCGAGGAACGCCGCCACGTCACCCACCTCGCGCGCCTCGAGGGCCTCGGGCAAGGGCGAGTTGACGCGCGCGTAGTCGACCATCTGCTCGATGAACGGCTTGCCCTTCGTCGCCCCCGGCACGTCACCACCCTCCCGGCCGATGGCGCTCGCCGCGCGCGACGCGAGCGGCCCCGCGCTGATGCAGTTGACCCGGTGACCCCACTTGCGCCCCGCCTCCCACGCGAGCACGCGCGTGTCGCTCTCGAGGGCCGCCTTCGCGCTCGACATGCCGCCGCCGTAGCCGGGGACGACGCGCTCGCTCGCCAGGTACGAGAGGCTGAGGAACGAGCCCCCGGGGCGCACGAGGGGGCCGAAGCGCTGCACGAGCGACACCATCGAGTACGCGCTGACGCCCACGGCGCCGAGGTACCCCTTGCGGCTCGTCGACAGCATGTCGCGGCTCACCTCGGAGCCGTTGGCGAGCGAGTGGACGACGACGTCGAGGCACGGGTCGCCGAAGTCGGCGCGGAGGCGGTCGGCGCAGCCCTGCAGGGTGAAGTCGGCGTGCTCCTTGTAGCGCTTCGAGTCGCGCACGTCGGCGGGCACGTCGTCCATGACGTCGTACTCGGCGTCGAGGGCGAGGACCCGCTCGAACTCGAGCTTGCGGCCGTCGGAGAGGCGGAGCGACTCGTCGAGCTTTCCGCGGCGGAGGAGGGTCTGGAAGATGCCGAGCGCGGGCGGCCACGTGCCGAGGCAGACGGACGCGCCTGCCTCGGCGAGCGCCTTTGCGATGGCGAAGCCGAAGCCCGCGTCGTCCGCCACGCCCGCGACGAACGCGCGCTTGCCCGAGAGATCGATGGTGAGCATGAGGTGGCGCTCACGATGAGCGAACGGCGAGCCGAGTCAAGAGTGTGGTGCGGGGCGGACGCTCGACGGGGTTGCGGGCTCGACGCTGCGCAAGCATTATCCCGCCCCATGCAGCGGCGCGGCGGCATCGTCGCTGCCTTCTTCTCCTTCCTCTTTCTCTTCGCGTGGAACGCGTTCGCCGACGATCCCGACGCCGCTCCTCCGCCTGCGCCCGCCGCACCCGCGCCCGCCGCGACCGACGACGACGGCGACGCGAACGTCCCGCTGCGCCCGCCGCAAGGACCGCTGCATCGCTCGAAGCCGCCGCGCGGCAAGGCCCCCGAGGGCGACTACTGGACCGAGCGGTTCGAGCCCGCGGGCTTCCCGCTCCTCGGAGGAGACAGCGACATCGGCTTCGAGTTCGGCGCGGTGGGCACGCTCTCGTACTTCCAGGGCGGTCAGAAGCCCTACCGCTGGAACATGGACCTCCTTCTCTCGGCCAGCTTGAAGCAAGGGCCGGGCGGGCTCGAGATCGCGCAGCAGAACTACCTCTGGCAGATCGACCTGCCGGGGCTGATGCACGGGACGATGCGGCTGAACCCGGAGGTCTCGTACAATCACACGGTCAACTACGGCTACTTCGGCCTCGGCAACGCCTCGACCGGCGACACGCCGCAGAACAACGCGAACCCGGGTCGCTACCACGAGTGGATCGAGTCGATCGCGCAGGTGCGGTCGGAGGCGCGCGTCCTCATCCACCGCCCCGTCTACGCCGAGTTCGCCGCGCAGTACCTCTACGTGGCGCCCGACATCTACGCGGACAGCCAGCTGGCCGGCGACAAGGCGGCGACGAGGACGGACGGCTCGCCGTGGATCTACGGGGCGACGCCGCTCAGCCTCCCGTCGCTCGCCGCGGGCTTCTCGTACGACTCGCGCGACGACGAGATATTCCCGCACAGCGGCATGCTCCACGAGGTGGGCGCGCGGTTCGAGGCCGGGTTCCCGACGGACGGCGGCGTGCGCTACGTCGAGGCGGGGGGCATCTTCCGCGGCTTCGTCCCGCTCGGGAACACGTTCGTCCTCGCGGGGAGGCTCGTCCTCAACGCGCAGATGGGCAACGTCCCCTTCTACGATCTCTTCCAGGCGGGCCCCTTCGACCAGAAGGAGATGCCCGGGGGCTCGGCGGGCATCCGCGGCGTCCCCGTCGGGCGCTACCTCGGGCCCATCAAGGTCGTCGGCAACATCGAGCTCCGCGCCATGTACATCCGGTTCACCCTGCTGGGGCAGAAGTTCACCCTCGGCAACGACCTCTTCTTCGACACGGGGCGCGTGTGGAGCGACTACTCGTTCCACTCCGCGCTCGACGGCAGCGGCGTCGGGCTGAAGTACGGCGTGGGGGCCGGCATCTACCTTCTGTGGGGTCAGGCGGCGATGCTGCGCGTCGAGGCCGCCTACTCGCCCGACGCGGTCTCCGAGAACCCGACCTTGCCCCTCGGCATCTACGTCGAGGACGGGACGATGTTTTGAGGCCGACACGGCTCGTCGTCGGTCTCGCGCTGGTCGCGTGCTCGAAGGTGCCGACGCCGGGGCCGAGCCTCGCGCCCGAGGCGTCGAGCAGTCCCTTCGTGTGCGGCGACGGTCGCGCGATGACGGTGCGCTTCTACGACGTGGGCCAGGGGCTGGCGGTGCTCGTCGACCTGCCGGACGGGCGTCACGTGCTGGTCGACACGGGCGACGAGCCGCATCGCTCGGGGTGCGGCGAGGCGTGCGAGGCGGCGAACGCGCGTCTCCTCGCGTCGCTGCGCGCGGACCTCCACGGCGCGCCGATCGATCTCCTGTGGCTCACGCATCCGCACTCGGACCACATCGGCGGCGCGCCGTCGGTCCTCGAGGCGTTCTCGGTGCGGCGCTACGTCGACGACGGGCGCTCGCCGGAAAAGGGCGAGGTGCGGCGCGCGCGACGCGCGGCGGAGGAGCACGGCGTGCCGGTGCAGGTGGTGCAGCCGGGGGAGACCGCGGTGCCGCTCGCGTCGTCGGGCGACCTGCGCATCACCGCCGTCGTACCGCCCGCGTGGCCGCCGTCGTGCGCGCGCGATCCGAACGAGTGCTCCATCGGTCTGCGCATCGACGACTGCGCGTCGTCGGTGCTCCTGCTGGGCGACGCCGAGCACGAGGAAGAGGCGCTGCTCGACCCCGGCGGCCCGGTGACGCTGCTCCAGGTCGCGCACCACGGGAGCGAGACGTCGACGTCGCCGGCGTTCCTGTCGAAGGCGAAGCCGAAGTACGCCGTCGTCTCCGCGGGCAAGCCCGGCGAAGGGATGAACCGCGACTACTGCCACCCGCGCGCCCTCGTCGTGAAGCGGCTGTCGCGCGTGCTCGGGGGCGAGGCGACGCGCACGCTCGTGTCGTTCGACGGCGAGCGGTGCGACCGCGCGACCGCCGCGGACTGGGTCGCCGTGCCGTCGAGCGGGCGGCTCTGGGCGACGGAGCGCGACGGGACGGTCGTGCTGACGACGACCGGCGACGGCGTGTTCCGCCGGGTCGGCGGGGAGTAGGCGAGCCCGCGGCGCTCAGAAGTCGGCGCGCAGCTGGAGGGCGCCGAGGACGACGAGCGCGGAGCCGACGACCTCGAAGGGGATGCTCGCGATGGACACCGGCGCCGCCCAGGGCACGGACCGGTGCTGCGTCGCCTCGTAGAGGAGGCCCCCGATCCCGGTCCACGAGAGGACGAAG
Organism: Polyangiaceae bacterium; assembly: GCA_036501935.1. Lineage (GTDB taxonomy): Bacteria > Myxococcota_A > Polyangia > Polyangiales > Polyangiaceae > Palsa-1150. The sequence goes on from DASXZL010000023.1 coordinate 244,726, forward strand.
CCGACCGAGACGAGGAGGCCGCCGGTCACGATCGTCGCGCGCGGGCCGAACGAAGAGCGCGGCGCCGGCGCGACGCCGCCCGTCGGCGCCGGAGGAGCCGCGGAGAGACCGGCAGGCTGGGCGACGGCGTCCGGAGCGAGCGAGCCGAGGACGCCCGCGAGGACCAGCGCCGCGGGCCCCCTCATTCGCGCGCTCGCCTCGCGACCGCGGCGAAGAAGCCGTCCATCCCGTCGTCGCCGCCGTCGGGCTCCCCGTCGAAGCGCCAGGTGCGCAGGTACTTGCCGTCGCGCGTGGCGACCCGCTCGGTCCGCGCGCGCCCGAGCACGTCGCGCGCCGTGACCAGCGTGAAGTCCGGGTGCTCCGACAGGAAGAAGTCGACGGCGAGCTCGCCCTCGCTCGGCAGGAAGGAGCACGTCGCGTAGACCAGCCTGCCGTGCGGCGCGACCAGCCTCGCGGCCGACTTGACCAGCGCGGCCTGCGACGCGACGAGGCGCGCGAGATCGCCCGCGTCGAGGCGCCACCGCGCCTCCGGGTTGCGCCGGATGGCGCCGAGGCCCGTGCAGGGCGCGTCGACGAGGACCCGCGACGCGCGCGCCCCGAGCTTCACGACGGCGTCGTCGTCGCGGAGATCGACCGCCACCGCCTGCACGTTGCTCGCGCCCGCCCGCCTCGCGCGACGCCGCAGCTCCTCGAGCTTCGACTCCGACGTGTCGAGCGCGAGGAGCTTGCCCTTTCCCGCGAGGAGCGCCGCCAGCGCCAGCGTCTTGCCGCCCGCGCCCGCGCACGCGTCGACCACGAACGACTTGGGCGGCGGCGCGCAGAGCTCCGCCACGAGCTGCGACGCCTCGTCCTGCATCTCCACGTCGCCGCGCGCGAAGGCCTTCGTCCGGAACACCGAGCGCCGCCCCTCGAGGACCACCCCGCTCGCCGCGTGCGCCGCCGCGTGCGACGCGACGCCCTCCTCCGCGAGCGCCGTCACGCACGCCTCGCGCGTCGTCCTCAGCGTGTTGACGCGCGCGACGCGCGGCGCCGGCTCGTTCATCCGCGCGAGCGCCGCCTCGAGCGCCGCGTCGCCCATCTCCGCGCGCACGAGGTCCACCAGCCAGTCCGGCACGGAGAACGTCACCCCGAGCCGCTCGGTCGGGCTCTCGATGCGGTCGACGCGCGGCCCGAGCTGCGTCTCGCCGCGCGCGAGCGCGAAGAGCGCGTCGAACCTCGCCTCCGCCGACTCCGAGCCCGTCGCGAACGCGAGCAGCCTGTCGTACTTCACGAGCGCCTGCACGGCCGCGGCGGCGACCGCGCGGTCCTCCTCGCCCGCGTCCTTCAGCGCGCCCTCGAGCACGTCGCTGAGGAACGGCCAGTCGCGCTTTCGCGCCTCGTCGTACGCGCGCACGACCAGCGGGCGCACGCGCCCGGCCTCCTCGATCTCGCACCCGACGACGACGCGAGCCATGGGTCAGACGGGCGGCCTTCCCGGTCGCCCCACCTTCCGGTGGCGCTCCTCGCGCGGAACGAGGCAGTGCGCGGCGTTGCCGATGAGATCCGCGCGCCCCGCCTTGGCGAGCGCCTCGCGCGCCAGCGGCTGCTGCTCCTTGTCCCAGTAGTAGAGGAGCGCCTTCATCATCTTCTTCTCGCGGAGGTCGCGCACGACGGCGACGGGCTCCATCGTCAGCGGGTCGATGCCCGTGAAGAACATCGTCGTCGCGATGGCCATCGGCGTCGGGATGAAGTCCTGCACCTGCCGCGGGCGGAGCTTGCGCGCCTTGAGCCAGAGCGCGAGCTCGACGGTGTCCTTCAGCGTCGAGCCGGGGTGGCCGGTGATGAAGTACGGCACGAGGTACTGCTCCTTGCCCGCGTCCTCGCTCGCCTGGCAGAAGGCCTGCGCGAAGCGCTCGTAGTGCTCGACCGGGGGCTTCTTCATCTTGTCGAGCACGTTCGGATCGTTGTGCTCGGGCGCCACGCTGAGCTGCCCGCCCGTGTGATGGCGCGCCAGCTCGCGGATGAACTCGGGGCTGCGCGACGCGAGGTCGTACCTCACGCCGCTCGCGACGAAGACGCGGTCGACGCCGGGCTCGCTGCGCACCTTCTTCAAGAGGTTGACGATGGGCGCGTGGTCCGTGACGAGGTTCTCGCAGATGCCCGGGTGCACGCACGACAGGCGCCGGCACGCGCTCTCGGTGCGCTCGTCCTTGCACGTCATCTTGTACATGTTGGCGGTCGGGCCGCCGACGTCGGTGATGGTCCCGCCGAAGTCCGCCATGCGCGACAGGGCGCGCACCTCGCGCAGCACGCTCGCCTCGCTGCGGCTCTGGATGATGCGACCCTCGTGCTCGGTGATGCTGCAGAAGGTGCAGCCGCCGAAGCAGCCGCGCATCGTCACGATCGAGTGCTTGATCGTGTCGAACGCGGGGACGCGCTCGCCGCCGTAGCTCCAGTGAGGTTTGCGCGCGAAGGGGAGATCGTAGAGGGCGTCCATCTCGCCCTCGGCGAGCGGCAGCGCGGGCGGGTTGAAGTAGACCGCCTGGTCGCCGTGGGGCTGGAGGAGCGGGCGCGCGTTGTGCGCGTTCGTCTCGTACTGGAGCTGGCGCGACATGAGGGCGAACGCCTTCTTGTCGGCGCAGACCTCCTCGTACGAGGGGAGCACGACGGGCTTGCCGTCGGTCACGTAGCGGCTCGCGTGCCCCGCGGCGTCCGCCCAGGCCTGGCGGTTCTTCCGCACGTGCGCCGTGCCCCGGATGTTGCCGAGCTGCTCGACGCGCTCGCCCCGATCGAGCCTCTGCGTGATCTCCCACGCGGCGCGCTCGCCCATGCCGAAGACGAGCAGGTCGGCCTTCGCGTCGAGCAGGATCGACCGGCGGACCGAGTCGCTCCAGTAGTCGTAGTGCGCGATGCGCCGCAGCGACGCTTCGATGCCCCCGAGCACGATGGGCAGGCCGGGAAACGCCTGCCGGCACAGGTTCGCGTAGACGATGCTCGCGCGGTTGGGGCGCGCGTTCGGGCGTCCGCCCGGCGAGTACTGGTCCTCGGAGCGGATCTTCTTCTGCGCCGTCAGCTTGTTCAGCATCGAGTCGAGGTTGCCCGCGCTGACGCCCACCCAGAGCCGCGGCCGGCCCATCCGCGCGAGGTCCTCGACCCCGGACCAGCGCGGCTGCGCGATGATCCCCACGCGATAGCCCCTGCCGGCGAGGAAGCGCGCGACGAGCACCGGGCCGAACGCCGGGTGGTCGACGTAGGCGTCGCCGGTCACGATGAGCACGTCGAGCTCGGCCCAGCCGCGGGCCTGCATCTCCTCGCGCGTCGTCGGCAGGAACGCCTTCAGGTCGCGCACCGGCCCCCCTCGCGACGACGTACGGACGGACACGAGTGAGGACATGACTCCGTGCAGATAGCACGGGCGTGCCGCGCTCTTCGGGAGCGTGCTAACGATGGGGGCTCCCCGCATGGGCCGCCTGCACGCGCTCGTCCTCCTCGCCTGGGCCCTGGTCCGGTCGCTCCTTGCGCCCCTCCTCGGCACGCGCCGCGGTCTCGCCGAATTCCGTAAGAGCTACGCGCCCGATCGCCTTCCCCCCCTCACGCCGGACGAGCGGCTCGGCATCACGGCGCTCACGGGGTGCATCGCCTGCGGCCTGTGCAACGGGGGCGAGGGCGAGCGCATCGCCCGGTCAGGCGGGATCTACGCCGGCGTGATGGACCTGATGCTCGCAAGCTCGCGGAACATGCCGGACTTCGACGCCGCCGCTCGCTCCTTCGAGGCCATCGGCGACGAGCGGCTCGCCGTCCTCGAGGGTCGCTGCCCGGTGCGCGTCCCCATGCGCCACGTGGCGAGGTTCGTCCGGTCGAAGGCCGCGGAGATGGCCGACGCAGAGCGTGTGAACGGAAAGGTCCGCGCGAAGCGTAACGCTGCGTAACACCCCGGCACACATCGGCGGCACGTTACGGCGGTTGTTACGGTGTTACGTCACCCGCTCGTTGAACCTTCCCTGCAATTCTTCGCGGTTTGTGCCCTGCCAGTGGATGACAACGGCTGTGGCACGACGGCTGCTCTAGGGGCTCGCGCCGGCGGACGAAGCAAGCCGGCGACTTTCGACGAGGACAGCCCCATGAGTGCCATGCAATCGCAGCGACAGGCCACCGGACGACGCGACAGCGGCGTCTTTCTGAAGAGCGAGGGGTACGGCGTCGAGCCCGTGGCGCCCCTCCCGCGCGAGGACCGCGAGGAGCAGAGCGGCGTCTTCGCCATCCCGCGCAGCGACGCGGACGAAGAGCGCATGCTGGTCGACGCGCTCATCGCGAACGACCCCATGGCCTGGCGGCAGTTCCAGAGCCGCTACGACCGCCTCATCCTGCGGTGCATCACGAAGGTGACCAAGCGGTTCGCCTCGGTCTCGCAGGACGACGTGCGCGAGATCTACGCGCAGCTCCTCGTGTCGCTCCTCACCAACGGCAAATCCAAGCTTCGCGCCTTCGACGCAGCGCGCGGGAGCCGCTTCTCGAGCTACATCGGGATGCTCGCCATCCACTGCGCCTACGACTGGCTGCGCGCCGTCCGCCGCGAGCCGCAGCGCGAGGGCCTGAGCGAAGCGGTCGAGCTCTCGAGCGACCTGCCCGACCCCTTCGAGGCGACCGCCGCCCAGGAGCGCGCCGACCTGGCGGCCCGCGTCATGGAGGGTTTCAGCGAGCGCGACCGCACCTTCGCGGCCCTCTACTTCGGCGAGGGGATGGAACCCCACGAGATCGCCCGGTCGATGAAGATCAGCGTGAAGACGGTCTACTCCAAGAAGCACAAGATCCAGTCGAAGCTCGAGTCGATCGTCGCCGCCATCCGCGGACCCCACGCGGCCGCCTGAGCCGCGCGCCCATGGCCACGGATTCGCCTTTGTAGTAAGGCCCGGGGGCCGCCGATGCGCCTCGCCTGCTCCGTCGCCCTCCTCACCGTCGTCCTCGCCGCCTGCTCGTCGCTGACCGAGGACCCGGCCGCGCCCTACACGCCCAACGCGCTCGGCACCGGGCTGCGCATCCACGACGTGCAGAACCCCGCGTCGCCCGAGTACGCGCCGAACAAGAGCGTCATCGTGAGCAGCACCGTCGTCTCGTGGATCGACACGTTCGACGAGACGAAGGACGGCAAGAGCATCGGCACCGTGTACATCCAGGACGTCGGCTCCTCCGACCCCTACTCGGGCATCGACGTGTACGACCCGAGCTACGTCCCCGCGTCGCTGCGCCTCTTGCCGGGTGACGTGCTCGACTTCAACGGGCCGTACCAGGAGATCGACAACGTCGGCTCGGCGGTGTTCGACATGGGCACCTCGCTGCCGCAGCTCGCGAAGCCGGTGGGCACGTACCGCTACGACTTCATGACGCCGACGCCGACGGTCATCCAGCTCTCGGACATCGACCAGACGAACTACCTCACGGGCCGCAAGTGGGAGAACATGCTGGTCACCGTGAACGACATCGTGCTCGGCCCGGGCGTGAACGACAACAACCGCGTCACGTACATCCTCGGCCAGGGCGACGCGACCATCGACAACAACGCCGCGGCCATTTCCAACGAGCTCTACGACCTCGGCTCGACGGACTACCCGACGGGGCAGCACTTCTCGTCGGTGACGGGCATCGTCACGTGGTTTTACAGCTACCACATCGCTCCCCGCTCGGCGGCCGACCTCCAGCAGTGACCCGCGGCGCCCGGCCGGCGCGGGCAGCGCGCTCCGCACTGCTGGCGACGCTGCTCGGCGCCGCGGCGTGCGGCGGAGGCAAGGCGACGGGTGCAGGGGCGACGGCGACGCCGGGGGCGGGCTCGCGCGCGACGCGGCTGACGGGACAGGGCCGACCCCCGCTCGAGGCCGTGGTGCGCGAGGGCGACGCGCGCGGCGCGGTCGCGGTGGCCGTGATGATGGAGGACGTCGCCCCGCAGCAGGGCGCGGTGCCGGCGGTGGCGCTCGCGGCGCTGGTCGAAGCGAGGCTCGGCGCGCGCGGCGTGGACGCGACGGCGGTCGGAGGGTGGGGCGGCTGGCGGCTGCGGGCGCTGGTCGGGTCGGCGGCGGACGCGGCGCGGGTCGTCGACGGCGTGCGCGAGGCGATGCTCGCGCCGGTCGCGCCGGACGAGCCGGCGATGGCGGCGGTGACGCGGAGGGTGGCGGCGCTGGCGAGGAGACCGCTGCCGGATCGGGCGCGCGTCGACGAGGCGGAGTGCACGGGGGAGGCGTTCGGCACGGGGAGCGACGCGCCGCCGGGCGCCGCGGAGGTCGAGGCGTGGAGGAGGGCGGCGCTGGGGGTCGGGCACGTGGCGTTCGCGACCGCGGGCGACGCGACGCTCGCCGACGCCGCGGCCGACGCGCTCGCGCGGGGACCGGTGTGGCCCGCGACGCCACCCGCGCACGCCGCCGAGCCGCCGGGCGAGACGCGCGCGGTCGTCTACGACGCGTCGGGGGAGCTGCCTCCAGGCGCGGCGCGCGTCATCGTGACCGCGCGCACGCCGACGCCGGAGCAGTCTGTCGCCGCCGCGCCGGCGCTCGGCGACGCACGGGGGCCGCTCGCGTCGAGGCTCGCCGCGCTCGACGCCCCCGCCCACGTGCGCTCCGTCGTCGCGACCGCGCACGCCGCCGGCGGGTGCGTCGCGGTGACCATCGACCTCGCCGCGCGCGACCTCTCCGCCGACGTGGCCTCGCGCGTCGCCACGGCGGCGGCGCTCGCCCAGCAGGAGGTCGCCGTGGAGGTCGCCGACACGACGGCCTCGCCCGACCTGGGGCGCGAGCTCGCCACGCGCGCCGCCGATCCGAGGGACGCCGCCGAGCGCGCCGCGTGGTGGGCCCTCGCGGGACCCGGCGCACCGCGCACCGGCGGCCCGCACACGGCGCTCACGGTCGGCATGGCCGCGCCGCGCGACGCGACGGCCGCCGGAGCGACCCCCGCGGGCGATGTCCTGCGCGCGGAGATCGACCGCGCGACGCTGGCCTGGCACGCGCCGGCCGTGGAGACGCGCACGCACGTCGAGCGCGGGCAGGGCGAGGCGTGGGTGCTGCTCGCGTCGACGTGCGGGACGCTCGCCGAGACGACGAGCGACGCGGGGGCCGGCGCGGTCGCGGCGATGGCGGCCGCGGCGCAGGCGAGCGCGAGCAGCGGCGCGGGCGACGCGCGCGTCGAGCCCTTCGTGGCGACCGACGGCCTCGGCGTCCTCGCCCACGGGCCCGCCCACCCCGGCGAATCCGCGCAGGCCCACTCGCGACGCCTCGCCGATCTCGCCGCCCGCGCCTTCGCCGCGGACCCGCTCGACCCGGCGCGCGTCGGCCAGGCCCGCGTTTCGCTCCTCGTCCGCGCCGGCGCCGTCGAGTCGCGCGTCCTCGGCACGCTCGGCGCCGCCCTCGCGCCCGGGCATCCCTCGTGGCTCGAGCCCTTCGGCACCACCTTCGGCCTCGCGTCGTCGACCGACGAGGCCATCGCGACGCGCGCCTCCTCGCTCCGCGCCGGACCGCTCCGCGTCGCCGTCCTCGCGAACACCGACGCCGCGCAGGCCGACGCCGCCGCCCGCGCCGTCGACCGGTGGATCGCGCGACGCCCCGGCGAGACGCGCGCCTGCCCTCCCCTCGCCGCCCTGTCGACGCCGAGACCCGGCACGTACTCCGTGTCCATCCCCGCGGGCGCGCCGTCGGAGGCCCTCCTCGCCGTGCCCTTCGCCTCCGGCGACGACGGCGCCCGCATGGCGGCGACGTGGCTCGCGGCGGCGCTCGACGGGCCGGGCGGCCTCCTCGCGCAGGCCCTCTCCGGCGGCGCCGCGCCCGACACGGCGCTCGCGAAGAGCTGGAGCGCGGCCGTCGTCGGCCTCCCGCGCAGCCCGTCGCTGGCGATCCGGGTCGTCGCGGCCGAGCCGTCGCTCGACGCCGCCGTGGCGCAGACCCGATCCCTGCTCGATCGCCTGCGTCAGGGCGCGCTGCGCGAGGCCGACCGCGCCCGCGCCGCCGCCTCGCTCGGCCACGACGCCCTCGCGCTCGCCCTCGATCCCCGCAGGCGCGTCATCGAGCTCTGGCGCGGCGAGACCGCGACCCCTCCGCCCTCGCTCGACGCCATGAACGCCTTCGCCACGACGACGCTGCGCGACGACGGTCTCGTCATCGTCGCCGCACGCCCGCCTCGCCTCGACGCCTCCGGCCGCCCCTTCTCGTCCCGCGAGCGAGAGCCCGCCTCCCGCACGCCGAGGAGCCCGAAGTGACGGCGGCGCGCGACGAGGCGCACACCCCCGGCGGCATCCCGGACGAGCCGCCGTGGTTCGACGTCGGCGTCGACCGCGTGCGCCTCCTGCGCGACGGGATCCAGGCCTTCCCGGCGATGCTCGCGGCCATCGCGGGCGCGCAGCGCGAGGTGCTCCTCGAGATGTACTGGGTGGGCCCCGACTCGGTCGGCGAGCGCTTCCGCGACGCGCTCGCGGCGCGGGCGCGCGCGGGCGTGAAGGTGTGCGTCATCTACGACGCCATCGGCAGCCTCGCGCTGACGCCGGCGTGGTGGCGGCCGCTCTTCGAGGCGGGCGGACGCGCCGTCGAGTACCACTCGCTCTCGCCGCTCGATCCGCGCTTTCGCCTCGCGCGCGTCGAGCTGCGCGACCACAGAAAGCTCCTCGTCCTCGACGGCGTGCACGGCTTCACGGGCGGCATCAACCTCGCCGCCCCGTGGCTCCCTCCCGACGGCGGCGGCGCGGGCTGGCGCGACGACATGATCGAAGTGGTCGGCCGCGCCCCCGAGGAGCTGCGGTCCCTCTTCTATCGCACGTGGCGCAAGCTGACGCGCGAGCACGCCCCGCTCGACGTCGTGCCGCTCACCGACCGGCGCACGCGCCCCGTGTGGGTCCTCGCGAGCCGGTGGCGTCTGCAGAGGAGCATCCACCGCGAGTACGCGCTCCGCATCGGCCGCGCGAAGGACCGCATCGACATCGCCAACTCGTACTTCATCCCCGATCTGCGCGTCCGCGCCGCGCTCTTCCGCGCCGTGCGCCGCGGCGTCCACGTGCGCGTCCTCGTGCCGGTGAAGAGCGACGTCCCCGTCGTCCAGTTCGCGGTCGAGTCGCTCTTCGACACGCTGCTGCGTCACGGCATCGACGTGTACGCGCTGCCCGGCACCATGCTGCACGCGAAGACCGCCATCATCGACGACGTTTTCACGACCGTCGGCAGCTACAACCTCGACCATCGCTCGTGGCGCAAGAACCTCGAGGTGAACCTCGCCGTGGAGGACGCCGCCTTCGCCCGCCACGTGCGCGGCTGGTTCGAGCGCGACCTCGAGGTCGCGCGGCAGATCGACCTGACGACGTGGCGCGATCGGTCGTTCGCGGCGCGCACGGCCGAGTGGGCGGCCTTCTCGCTGAGGAAGCTGTGGTGAGCGCGCGCGCGCAGGTCCGGCGGGCGGCGCGCATCGCGGGCTTCGGCGCGCTGACGACCGCCATGCTCCCCGCGTTCCTCGCCCACGAGCGCCTCACGCCCGCGCCGGGCCGGGATCGCGTCCGCGAGCGCTGGGTGGCGGCGTGGTGCGGGGCGCTGCTGCGCATGTTCGGCGTGCGCGTGCTGACGCGCGGGGCCGTGCCGCAGGCGGGGCGCGGGCACCTCGTCGTCGCGAACCATCGCTCGACGGCGGACATCCTCGTCCTCCTGCGCGCGTTCGGCGGGCACATGGTGAGCCGGGCCGATCTCGCCGGGTGGCCGCTCGTCGGCGTCGCGGCGCGCGCCGTGGGGACCGTGTTCGTCGATCGCTCCGACGCCGTCAGCGGCGCCAACGCCGTGCGCGCCATCCGCGACCGCCTCGCCGAGGGCCACACGGTCATCGTGTTCCCCGAGGGGACGACCTTCCCCGACGACGCGGTGCGTCCGTTCCACGCCGGCGCGTTCGTCGCGGCCCTTCGGTCGGGTGCGGACATCGTGCCGGTCGGGATGGCGTACGGCACGGGCTCGGGGGCGGCCTTCGTGAACGAGTCGTTCCCCGCGCACCTCGCGCGGATGGCGGCGGCGACGCCGTCGGACGTCGTGCTGTCGGTCGGCGAGCCGATCGCGGTCGCGGGGAAGGCCAAGGCCGCGCATCTCCGGGATAGAGCGCACGCCGAGGTGCAAAAGCAGGTCGACGCGGCGCGGAAGATGGTCGACGGCGGGCCGTAACGGGTCGCGATCGGGTCGATCACGACGCCGATCGGGTCGATCACGAGCGCGATCGGGTCGATCACGACGCGGATCGGGTCGATCACGAGGCCGATCGAGACGATCACGAGGCCGATCGGGTCGATCGCGAGGCCGATCGGGTCGATCACGAGCCTGATCGGCCCGATCGCGACTCACTTCGCGTCGAATTCCGTCGGGATGTCGCCCTTCTGGACGCATCCCCGGTCCACCAGCATCCGCAGCGCCCGGATCGCCAGGACCCTCCGCTCCTTGGGCCGGTCCTTCCCTCGCGCCAGGTCGAGCAGCGCCCCGCATCCCACATGCAGCTCGTCGGCGTCCTCCGGATCGGTCGCCCTCCGCGGCCTCGCCGCGAGCTCCACCACCGCGTCCAGCGCCGAACGCGCCTCGTCGTCGGTCCCCGACGTCGCCACCTGGGCCAGCCACGGCAGCTCCGAGAAGTCGCGGCAGTACTGCATCGCGCGGATCGCCGTCATGCGCCGCGACGCGTCGTCCGCCCGCTCCCTCAGCCCCTCGCAGCCCACGAGATCCGCGAGGCGCGCGAAGTCCTCCGGGTCCGCGTCCTTCATCCCGGCCGCGGTCCACATCGACGCCTCCCGCGCATCCATCGGCGCGAGCGCCGCGTCGTCCCCCCCGCTCGCCGTCGTCGCGTTGCCCGCGTCGCCGCCGCCCGATCCCGCCGTGCCGGGCGACGGCATCGACGCGCTCGGCGCCGTGCTCTTGCCGCACCCCGTGAAACCGAGGAAGAGCAGCGCGACGACGAACCTTCTCGTCATCTCGTCGAGAAGAGATCCAGCGTCCGCTTGCCCGCCTTCTTGTCGTCCTCGACCTGCTTGTTGAACTCCTCGACGGCGCGGTTGATGTGCATGCTGCAGAACTTCGGACCGCACATCGAGCAGAACTCGGCGCTCTTGAAATACTCGTCCGGCAGCGTCTCGTCGTGCATCGACTGCGCCGTCTCCGGGTCGAGCGAGAGCCGGAACTGCTCCTTCCAGTCGAACGAGTAGCGCGCCCGCGACAGCGCGTCGTCGCGGTCGCGCGCACCGGGCCGGTGCCTCGCCACGTCGGCCGCGTGCGCCGCGATCTTGTACGCGATGAGCCCCTGCCGCACGTCGTCCTCGTTCGGGAGGCCCAGGTGCTCCTTCGGCGTCACGTAGCAGAGCATCGCCGCGCCGGCGGTCCCCGCCATCGTCGCGCCGATCGCGCTCGTGATGTGGTCGTACCCGGGGGCGATGTCGGTCACCAGCGGCCCGAGCACGTAGAACGGCGCCTCGTGGCAGACCTCGATCTCCTTCTTCACGTTCATCTCGATCTGATCGAAGGGCACGTGGCCCGGCCCCTCGATCATCACCTGCACGTCCTTCTCCCAGGCGCGGAGCGTCAGCTCGCCCAGCGTCTTCAGCTCGGCGAACTGCGCCGCGTCGCTCGCGTCGGCCAGGCACCCGGGCCGCAGGCCGTCGCCCGCGCTGATGGTCACGTCGTACTTCGCGCAGATCTCGAGGACCTTGTCCCAGTGCACGTAGTAGGGATTCTGCTTCTTCTTGTCGATCATCCACTGCGCCATGATGGCGCCGCCGCGCGAGACGATGCCCGTGATGCGGTGCTGCACGAGCGGCAGGTGCTCGGCGAGCACGCCCGCGTGGATCGTGAAGTAGTCGACCCCCTGCTTGGCCTGGTGCTCGAGCATGTCGATGAAGTCGTCCGGGCGGATGTCCGGCACGGTCTTCCGCTCCTTGACGACCTGGTAGACGGGCACCGTGCCGATGGGGACGGGCGAGTTCTGGAGGATGGCGGCGCGGATCGTGTCGATCTCGCCGCCGGTCGAGAGGTCCATCACCGTGTCGGCGCCGTACTTGAGCGACACGGCGAGCTTGCGGAGCTCGCCCTCGACGTCGCTCGTCGTCTGGCTGTTGCCGATGTTCGCGTTGACCTTGCACGCGAGCGCGATCCCGATGCCCATCGGCTCGAGGTTCGTGTGGCCGACGTTCGCGGGGATGACCATCCGGCCGCGCGCGACCTCGTCCCGGACCAGCGCGGGCTCGACCTTCTCGCGGACGGCGACGTACGCCATCTCCTCGGTGACCACGCCTCGCCGGGCGTAGTGCATCTGCGTCTTCGTCCCCTCGCCCGCGCGCCTCGACAGCCACTCGCTTCGCATGGGCGCTAGGGTTATGCCGAAGGGCCGCCTGCGGCAAGCCGCGTCGCGCGCGGCCGGCCTATTGAACCGGGGTGAAGCGGGCGACGAGCGGAGTCGTCTTCAGGAAGCCCGCGGCGCACGAGTAGGGCGTGGCCGCGAACTTGCCCCCGGGCATGCCCTGGATGCCCACGGTCGCGTTCATCCCCGACACCGTCGAATCGATGCCCCCGTCGGCGCCCGTGGCGGTCTCGTACATGAAGTCGAGCGTGTTCGTCGTCTGCGTGAGGACGAGCGAGAACGTCAGCGTCGAGCCGGGATCGCTGTCGTCGGTGACCTGGCTCCACGTGACGGCGAACTGCTGGTTCGGCGCCGTGCCGATGGTCGCGTAGCAGACGCCGTTCGGGCCTGTGGCCATGTCGTAGTCGCCGAAGACGACCGCCGCGGGGTACGCCGTCGACGGATCGCCCCCTCCCGTGCAGTCGGGGTAGCCGTCGGGCGGGGGGAAGCTGCCGGGCGCGCCGAAGCCGAGCGTCCCCTGGTTTTGCAGCCAGAACTGGGTGTACGCGACGCCGTAGAACGTGAAGGAGAAGGGCAGCCCGATGAGGTTCGTCGACTTCCAGATGCCCTGGTTCTTGAGGACCGTCGTCTCCCCGGTCTGCGCGCAGGCGTCGACGAACGCCGCCGTCGGGTTCGTCGTCGTGTAGCCCGTGCAGACGCCGGCGCTGCACGTCGCGGGCGAGGGGCAAAGCGCGCCGCACGAGCCGCAGTTGGTCGCGCTCGTCGTCACGTCGACGCAGGTGCCGCTGCAGTAGCTGTCGCCCGTGGGGCAGCACTGCGACTGCGTGCACGTGCTGCCCGCCTCGCAGGGCGTCCCGCAGCTTCCGCAGTGGTCCGTCGACGCCGTCAGGTCGAAGCAGCCCGCGACGCCGCTGTCGGCGCCGCACTGCACGATGGGGCCGCCGCCCTCGGGGACGCCCGCGTCCGTGGGGCACGAGAAGACGCACTGCGACTGCGCGCACGCGGCCGTCCCGACGACCGAGCCGCCCGACGGGGGCAGGCACTGAAGGCCGCACATGCCGCAGTTCTCCAGGTCGCTCGTCAGATCGAAGCACCCGGGCTGCCCGGGGCAGAGCGTCATCGGCGACGCGCACGGCACCTGGCACACCCCGCCGTTGCACACGTCGCCCGTCGTGCACACGTGGCCGCAGCTGCCGCAGTTGGTCCAGTCGGTCGCCGTGTCGGCGTCGCACCCGCCCCCGCCGCCGCTGCTGCTCCCGCTGCTGCTCGACGAATCGGCGTGGGTGGTGCTCCCCGACTCGGTCGACGCGTCGTCACCGCCCGTCTGCGCAGGGCTCCCGCCCGTCGCGCAGGCGAGGAAAGAAGCGGTGGCGACCCCGCCCCCGAGGACGAGGACCGAGATGACCGCGATGGCGCGCGATTGACGAACGTGCATGACCCCACGCGCGGAGTACCTCAACCAGGCCCTCATGACCACAGGATCCCGCGCTCGCGCGGCGCCCCCGCTGGGCTAAGCTCCGCGCGATCATGGGCGGCGTCACCGGCGGCACGTCGCGCGTCAGCGTCCGCAAACTGAGCGGCGACGCGGACTTTTCGCGGGCGGAGCTGGATGTCCTCGCGGTCGAGGAGCCGCTCGAGGTGCGCCTGGCGTGGCGCGAAAGAGACGCGATGACCGAGCGCGCCATCGCCGTGACGATGCGCACGCCGGGCCACGACGCCGAGCTGGCGCTCGGGTTCCTGACGACCGAGGGCCTCGTGACGCGCCGGGAGGACGTGATCGGGTGCGAGGCGTCGGGGAACGTCGCGCGGGTGGAGCTCGCGCCGGGCGTGAAGGTCGAGCTGGGGGGCGTGGAGCGGAGCTTCTACGTGACGTCGAGCTGCGGCGTGTGCGGGAAGGCGTCGATCGACGCGGTGCGCGTGCGGCGGGTCCACGCGCCGGCGCCGTACCTGCGGGTCTCGGCCAGCGTCGTGAAGGGGATGCCGGGGAGGCTGCGGGGGGCGCAGGCGGTCTTCGAGGCGACGGGCGGGCTCCACGCGGCGGCGCTCTTCGACGCGGAGGGGGCCCTCGACGCGGCGCGTGAAGATGTGGGGCGCCACAACGCGGTGGACAAGCTGGTCGGCTGGGCGCTCCGCGAGGGGCGTCTCCCGCTCGGGGATCGCGTGCTCTTCCTCAGCGGGAGGGTGAGCTTCGAGCTCGTGCAGAAGGCGGCGATGGCGGGCGTGCCCGTGGTGGCCGCGGTGGGCGCGCCGTCGAGCCTCGCCGTCGAGCTGGCGCGCGAGGCGGGGATGACGCTCCTCGGCTTCGTGCGCGACGGGCGCTTCAACGTGTACACGGGGGCCGAGCGCGTCGCCGGGATGCACCATGGCGGATGAGCCGCGCACGCCCACGCCGGGCGCGCAGCCTCCGGACGACACGGCGAGCGTGCGTCGGGGGGCCGCCAGCAGCGCCGCGGGCGGCGTGTCGTCGCTCGTGGCGACGATGCGCTACGCGAGGGAGCAGACCGGGCTCGCGCGCGCCGCGAGGGTGCTCGTGCGCACGAACCAGACGGCGGGCTTCGACTGCCCCGGGTGCGCGTGGCCCGAGCCGGCGGACCGCGACACCATCGAGTTCTGCGAGAACGGCGCGAAGGCGGTCCTCAGCGAGGCGACGACCCGCCGCGCAAACGTCGAGCTCTTCGCGCGCACGAGCGTCGCGGAGCTCGCGGCGCAGGGCGACCGCTGGTGCAACGACCAGGGGCGGCTCGCGCATCCGATGATCCTCCGCGCCGGGGCGGCGCACTACGAGCCCATCGACTGGGACGACGCGCTCGCGCTCGTCGCGCGCGAGCTCCGCGCCCTCGACTCGCCCGACGAAGCGGCCTTCTACACGTCGGGCCGCACGAGCAACGAGGCGGCCTTCCTCTACCAGCTCTTCGTCCGCGCCTTCGGGACCAACAACCTCCCCGACTGCTCGAACATGTGCCACGAGTCGAGCGGCGCGGGGCTGACCGAGACGCTCGGCGTCGGCAAGGGCACCATCGAGCTCGAGGACTTCGACGTCGCCGACGCGATCTTCGTCGTCGGTCAGAACCCGGGGACGAATCACCCGCGCATGCTGGCGACGCTCGAGGCGGCGGCGAAGCGCGGGGCGACCATCGTCAGCGTGAACCCGCTGGCGGAGGTCGGCACGATGCGCTTCGCGCACCCGCAGAGCCCCCTGGCCCTGCTGGGGGACGCGACGCCGCTCGCGCGGATGCACGTGCCGGTGCGCATCAACGGCGACGTCGCGTTCTTCCAGGGCGTCATGAAGGCGATGCTCGAGGAAGAGGCGCGCGCGCCGGGGCGCGTCGTGGATCGCGCGTTCGTCGAGCGGCACACCGAGGGGTACGCGGAGCTCGCCGGGGCGATCCGCGCGCGCACGTGGGGCGAGCTCGAGGCGTCGAGCGGCGTGCCGGAGGCGGCGATGCGGGCGGCGGCGCAGGTGGCCGTCGAGTCGCGCGCGACCATCGTGACGTGGGCGATGGGGCTGACGCAGCACGTGAACGCGGTCGACAACGTGCGGACCATCGCGGCGTTCCTCCTGCTCCGCGGGATGGTGGGCAAGCCGGGCGCGGGCGCGTGCCCCGTGCGCGGACACTCCAACGTGCAGGGCGACCGCACGATGGGCATCTGGGAGAAGATGCCCGACGCGTGGCTCGCGCGCCTCGGGAGGGAGCTCGCGTTCGACCCGCCGCGCGCGCACGGGCTCGACACGGTGCAGTCGATCCACGCGATGCTCGAGGGGCGCGTGAAGATCTTCTTCGCGATGGGGGGAAACTTCCTCTCCGCGGCGCCCGACACCGAGCGCACCGCCGACGCGCTGCGGAGCTGCCGGCTCACGGTGCACGTGTCGACGAAGCTGCACCGGGGGCACCTCGTGACGGGGAAGACGGCGCTCATCCTGCCGTGCCTCGGGCGGACGGAGCTCGACGTGCAGCGGGGCGAGCCGCAGTTCGTGACGGTCGAGGACTCGATGGGGATCGTCCACGCGTCGCACGGGGCGCTCGCGCCGGCGAGCGAGCACCTGCTCAGCGAGACGCGCATCGTGGCGCGCCTCGCGCGCCTGACCGTGGGCGACCGCGCGCCGCGGATCGACTGGGAGGGCCTCGCCGACGACTACGACCGGATCCGCGAGCTCATCGCGCGCGTCGTGCCGGGGTGCGACGGCTACGTCGAGCGCGTGCGCGAGCCGAGCGGCTTTCGACTGCGCAACGCCGCGCGCGAGCGGGTGTGGGAGACGCCGACGGGCAAGGCGCGCTTCGTCGCGTGCGACCTGCCGCGGCACGAGCTGGCGCCCGGGCAGCTCCTCATGATGACCGTGCGCAGCCACGACCAGTACAACACGACGGTCTACGGGCTCGACGACCGGTACCGCGGCGTGCGCGGCGGGCGGCGCGTCGTCCTCATGAACCCGGGCGACGCGCGCGATCGCGGCCTCTCGGGGGGCGACGTCGTCGACCTCACGAGCCACTTCGACGACGGCGAGCGCCACGCGAGGCGGTTCGTCGTCGTCCCGTATGCCATCCCGCGCGGCTGCTGCGCCACGTACTTCCCCGAGGCGAACGTCCTCGTGCCGCTCGGCGCCGTCGCAAAAACGAGCAACACGCCGGCGAGCAAGTCCGTCGTCGTGACCGTCACGCGCGCGGACTAATGAGCGAGCGCGATTCTCTATGGATCTCGGACGGGCGGCGGAGCCGCCGTCAGCACCGCGAGCGTGAGCGAGCGGTGGGCCGCGCCGCTTGCACACGGCACTCCGCGCCGCGAGCTTGGTCGCTCACCGCTCGCTCACGCTCGCGGTGCTGATGCCGCTGGCGCGGCATCGGGTGGCATCTGATCGAGAATCGCGCTCCCTAGCGCTCCCTGATTTGGGGCCGCGCCTTGCTGATCCCGAGGTCGCGAAGCGACCGAAGGACCCCACGGTCTACGCGTCACGGGGTCCCTCGCGGCGCTCGGGATGACAGCCACTGGATGCCACCGCGAGGGCGGTGCATGGCGTTCACTTCGCGCAGCGGAAGCCGATGCCGTAGCTGCGCTTCGAGGGATTGTCCTTGTAGCGGAACGTGGGGCGGACCCACGACGCGAAGGAGCCGTTCCACGCGCCGCCGCGGATGACGCGCTCGGTGCCCTCGGCGGGGCCCTTCGGGTCCTTCTGCTCGTCGGACTTGTAGGGACCGTAGTAGTCGGCGACCCACTCCCAGACGTTGCCGACGACGTCCTGAATGCCGTAGCGCGACGCGCCCTTGGGAAAGCTGCCGACGGGCGCCGTGTTCGCGAAGCCGTCGTCCGCCTCGTACATCGCCTTCTCGTCGATGCCGTTCTTGAGGCCCCAGGCGACGCACTCCTTGCCGCACGCGTTGAGGTGCGCGGACGCGGGCTCGTCGTCGCCCCACGGGTACTTGCGTCCGTCGGGGCCGCGCGCCGCGAACTCCCACTCGGCCTCCGTCGGCAGCCGCTTGCCCGTCTCGTGGCAGAACTTGTCGGCCATCTCCCAGTCGACGCAGTTGATCGGGTGCCGCGCCTTGCCCGACGGGTCGCGCACGTTGCAGAGAGGGTCGAACGCCTTGCGCTCCTTGTCGGCGATCCCGTCCCACTCGTTCGTCGTCCCCGCGCGCTTGCAGTGGCCGCCGTCGCTGCAGTTCTTGTACGCGTCGACGGTGACCTCGAACTGGTCCATGCAATAGGGCTGCAGCGCGACCTGGTGCGCGGGCTTCTCGAGCGCGAGCCCGTCGTCGCTCCCCATGAAGAAGCTGCCCCCGGGGATCTGCACCATCCCGGCCGGACAGCCCACGGCGGGCGGCGGCGTCGCGACGGCGGCGCTCGTGCTCGCGCTGGCGGCGGGCACGGCCACCGCCACGCCGTTGCCGGTGGCGCCGGTCGCCTTCGGGGCGCCGCGGCCGAGGAAGAACACGGCGCCCCCGATGGCGGCGAGCGCGGCGACGCCGAGCCCGACGAAGAGGCCCATCTTGCCCGAGCCCGACGTGCGCCCGGTCGTCGTCGTCGCCGTCCGCGGAACCGTGGCCACGGCCGCGGCGATGGGGACCTGCGGGTCCGACGTGGCGGCGATCGTCGGCGCGCTCGCGACGGCGTCGGGGACGGGGGGGATGTTGCGCGCCGGCATCGGGTCGGTCATCCCGCGCATCGGATCGAGGCGCAGGGCCTGGCGCAGCGCGTTCCAGAACTCGCCGGCCGACTGCCAGCGCGAGGTCGGCTTGATGGCGACGGCCTGCGCGAAGACGGCCTCCACCTCGTCGCTCACCGCGGCGCCGAGCGTGCGCGGCGTCGGCCTGCGGTCCGTATTGGCCGCGGCGACGGCGAGCTGCAGAAAGTCGTCCCCCTCGAGGGGCTCCTTGCCGGAGAGGAGCTCCGCCATGATGAGCGCGAGGGAGAACACGTCGGTCCACGGTCCGGTGGCGCCGTGCGTCCGCGAGAACTGCTCGGGCGCCCCGTACGCCGGCGTGAAGCTCGTCACCTGCCCGCTCGTCTTGTTGAACGAGCCGGCCATCTTCTGCGCGTCGGTGACCACCTTCGCGATGCCGAAGTCGAGCAGCTTCACCGTGCAGTCGCCGCGCGGCTCGCCGAGGACGAAGACGTTCCCCGGCTTGATGTCGCGGTGCGCGATGCCCTTGCGATGCGCGAGCGCCAGCGCTTCGGCGGCGGGATCGAGCAACCGTACGGCCTCCACCACGGTGCGCGGCGAAAGCCTGCGGGTCTTCTCGTCCTCGATCACGGCCTCGAGCGTCGCCCCCTCGAGCCACTCGAGGACCATGTAGGGGATGTGCTCCCCCTTGGGTGTCTGAAGCATGCCGATGTCGCGCGCCTGGACGATGGCGGCCGTCCGCGCCGAGAGATCCGCGAGAAGCGCCCCCTCCTGGATGAACTCGTCGAGGAGCCGCTGCCTGTCCTTCTCCGAGAAATCGCCGAGCGCCTTGAACACCTTGAGCGCCACAGGCCGCTTCCAGATGACGTGCATCGCGCGGTAAACCGTCGCGAAGCCGCCTTCGCCGACGAGGGCCTCGACGGCGTACTTGTCCGCAATCGTGCGGCCGATGAGCTGTAGCGTGTCGTTTCCGGGCACGTGGCCTCCCTGGCTCTCCCCGAGGGACGAGCGAGGATGATACCCGAGTGGCAGTACGCATGGAGGCGCCGCGCGGTTTCAGAGGGGACCACCTTAGAGAGAAGCCGCGGGGTACCCCTCGGGGACTTCGCCCCCCTCGAATCGAGCCGGCTTGACACGAGCCCCCTGCGCGGCTTTAGTCCGCGACCCCCCCCGAGAGGGCGGGCCTCGCGCGGGTAGCTCAGTCGGTAGAGCAGGGGATTGAAAATCCCCGTGTCGGCGGTTCGATTCCGTCCCTGCGCACCTCACTCGTCTAGGGGTCGTCCCGTATCGGGTCGCAATATCCATGTAGTGGGTCGGGCCTTTCGCTGTATGCTGCCCGACCACGATGCCTAGCAATTCCCTCCGTTCGACTCTCGACTCACTGGCCACCTCCTTTGCCTCGGCGGTGCTCGACGCCATCCGCGGTGCCTCGCTCCAGGAGCTGCTCGCCGAGTCCGGCAACGCCCCTCGCCGCGGCCCCGGACGCCCGCCCAAGTCCGCCTCCGCCCCCGCCGCGGCGAAGCCGGCTCGCGCGGGCAAGGGCGGGCGCCTCGCGCGCCGCAGCCCCGAGGAGATCGCGAAGACGCTCGACCGGATTCACGGCCTGCTCAAGGCCAAGAAGGGCGGAATGCGCTCCGAGGAGATCCGCAAGGCGCTGAAGCTCGATGTGCGCGAGGTCCCTCGTGTGCTGAAGGAAGGCCTCGCGAAGAAGAAGCTGAAGAGCCGCGGCCAGAAGCGCGCGACGACGTACACCGCGGGCTGATTCGCCCGTTCGAGCCAGCGCCGGCGTCCTGGCCTATTCGGCAGGATCGGCGGCGCTGAGCGACGCGGGCTCCGCGGGCCAGCGCATGCGCTGCGTGGTGGCGAGCTTCACGATGCCGAGGGCCGCGAACATCCGGATGACGACGTAGGCCGGGTCGATCTCGAACCAGCGAGCGGCGAAGCTCGGGCTCATCCCGAACTTGTGGTGGTTGTTCTGAAAGAGCTCCCCGCAGGTGAGCACGTCGAACACCAGCGTATTTCGCGACTGGTCGCCGTTGTCGAAGTTCTTGTATCCGTAGCGGTGCCCGCACCAGTTCACGATGGCGCCGTGAATCGGGCCCATCACGAAGTGCAGCGGCAGGAGCGCGAACATCCACGGCGCCGTCGCGAACTTCACGTAGAAGAGCACGTACGCCGCGCCCCACGCGACGCGCGCCATCCAGTTCTGCCCGAGCTTGTCGAGGAGCGGCCACTCCGGCATCCCGCCGTCGAAGCGCGCCTCGGGCTCGACGCGGCGATAGGCGAAGTCGTCGTACTTCTTCTTCGTCGCGAGCATCATCGCCATCACGTTGCGGTAATTCGTCGGCGAGTGCGGGTCTCTCTCCGTGTCGCTGAAGGCGTGGTGCATCCGGTGGAGGATGGCGTACCCCCGCGGCGTCAAGAAGCTCGAGCCCTGCGCGACGTACGTGCAGAGATAGAAGAACCGCTCCCAGCCCTTCGACATGGTGATCATGCGATGCGCGCCGTAGCGATGCTGGAAGAAGGTCTGGAAAAAGACCGACATCTGCCAGTGCACGACGAAGAACACGAGGATGATCACGGGAGGCTCCTGGGGTGGTGGCTCGACCCGGGGAGAGTGACCCAACTCGGGACCGGCGCCCGTCATGGCTTCGTCAGATTCGACGCGGCGCGTCCCCCTCTCGGGAGACTGAAGAACTCTCAGGGCACTGAAGAACTGCAGGGAAAGCTCGCCCGGGCGCGCGCGACGACCGCCACGTAGACGCGCAGGTACGCGGCGTGGGGGTGGACCGACGTCACCTCGACCCGGTCGACGTCGCCATGGAAACAGGCCTTCTCGCTGCCGAAGGTCAGCCCGTCGCCCAGCTTGGCTCGGGCGTCGCGGAGGCGCTCCCCGATGTCGAGCCGCAGGGCCGCGCGGGCCTGGTCGCGGATGCGGTCGCCGTCGGTCATGGCCTTGAGCGAGAGGAGGAAGCTCCGCGTCTCCATGGTCGGCTCGAGGTCCGGGACGAGGAGGTCGTTGTCGACGACCGCCGGGTGCCCGGTGAGATAGAGGTCGCCGTCGAGATCGGCGTCGATGCCGAGCTCGTGGACGGGCCCAGCCAGGTGAAGCCGCAGCACGACGGCCCCCTGCGACTCGTAGATCTCCGGCTTCTCGAGATAGAGCTGCGGATACTCGGCGGAGAAGAAGAGCTTCCCGTCGGTGAAGGCCGCGGTCATCGCACGCGTCAGCTCGTCGTACCGAGCCGCGATGGGGATGGTCACCGTGAATGGCCCCGACGCGAGCGAAGCCACGTTCGACAGGGGCGGGAGCTCGGGCGCGCCGTCCTCGTTCAGGTCTGGACACGGCATCGTGATCGACGGCGCGACGACCAGGGCCAGATCCTTCTCGAGCCCGTCCGCGAGCACCGTCGGTCCGGCCTCGACCTCGAGCACCTTCAGCCGCGCGCACCCGCTCGCGTCGCCCATCGGCAGGAGGATGGGCCGCGACACCCGCGCGTACGCCTCCTCGACGAGCGGGCGGAGGTCGTACGTGAAGTCCCTCAGCTTGGTCGCGACGGCCTCGGCGATCTTCCCGTAGATGCCCGCGATCCGGTCGGCCACGGCGAGGCGCACGTCCGAGGACGTCACGTGCACGTCGACCGATTGCAGCTTGATGGCATAGAGCGAGCTCACGATGGGCTCGGCCTCGATGCGGAGATCGAGCGGTACGTCGAGCTTCTCGAGCGGAAGGGCCACGCGCGCCTCGACCTTCGTGGTCAATACGATGCGTCCCTCCGAGAAGCCGACGGCGAGCGGCCCCCTCTCCCACGTGTAGCCGCGCGACGCCCCGAGCAGCGGGAACGTCCCCTCGCCCGTCTTCGGCGCCGCGTCGTCGAGCGCGGAGCGCATCGCCGCCGACGTGACGGCGAGGTGAGCGACGACCCTGGCCGGCTCGGGATCGGCCTGCGGCGGCCCTTCGGAGGCGACCGGCCGCGGCGGGTAGACGGGGCCGAAGCGCGAGCAGCCGGCGAAGGCGAGAAGCGAGAGGCAGAGCGCGGAGGGAAAGAGCGATCGCATGAGGCGGTGCGAGCAAGATAGGCGAGCGCCCGTCCGCTCGCGACCGCGCCGACGCGAGGGACTAATACGGTTCGTCGGCGGGCTTCGTGCTGGAGAGGATGTTGCCCGACGGCTTCAGCTGGAAGGCCTGCGGCGCCGGCGCGGGGGCGTAGGGCATCATGAAGGCGCCGTTCATCGACGGCACGCGCGGGAAGAGGAAGTTCGGCACGTGGGCCCAGTCGCCGAGGAGGATGCTCGTCCCCGTCCCGCCCAGGTGCGCGAGCGCGTCGTACGCGTGGATCTGCACCTCCATCGGCGTGATGCCCGCGGTCTCCGCCCGGCGCTCGGCGGCGTGGGCCCCCGCCATCTGACGGGCCGCCTCGGCGTCCGCGCGCGCCTCGATGATCTTCGTCGTCGCCGACGCCTCGGCCTTCAGCTGACCGACCACGAGCTCGGCCTTCGCCGCCTTTTTCTCCATCTCCATCGTGGCGAGCTGCTGCTCGGCCTTGAACTTGGCCGCCGCCGACTGCGTGCTCACCTCGAGCTTCTGCTGTTCGGCCTGTTTCTCGAGCTCGAGCTTGCGCGTCATGGCCGACGACTCGATCTCCGCCTTCTTCGCGACCGTCTCGGCGTCGATCTGCGCCTGCTGCTCGGACTTCTTGATCGCGATCTCGCGCTCCCGCTGCTCGTTCTCCGTGTTCATGATCTGCATCTTCTTCTCGTGCTCGGCGGCGACGGCGGCCTGCTGCCGCGCGGCCTCTTGCACGCCGACCTCGCGCTGCCGGATCTTCTCGGCAATCTCCGGCGCGTAGGCCACGCTCTCGAGCGTCACGCTGGAGATCTCCACGTGCTTGCCCAGCGTGCGGCGGCGCACCTCGGCCTCGACCTCGTTCTCGATGGCCTCGTTCTTCTTCTGCAGCTCCGTGTACGAGTGGCGCGCGAAGACGCCGCGGCACGCGCTGCGGAACTCGGGGCCGACGACCTCGTCGTAGTAGTTCATGCCGATCTCGGTCTCGAGCGCGTAGAGCTCGGAGCCGATGGGCCGGTAGATGACGCTGAGCTTGAGCTGCAGGTCGAGGCCCTCGGCGCTCTTGGTCGTCACGTCCTCCTGTTTGGTCGAGTAGGTGACGTCGAAGTCGTCGACGCGGTTCGGCGTGCAGTAGAGAAAGCACCACCCGAGCGTGTACTTCCCCGGCTGGAGGACGTCGCGGCGCAGCCCTCCGTTGTTGGGTGCGAAGTAGAGGCCCCTGTGGCCCGGCTCGACGACCGCGGTCGAGCACCCCGTGGAGCCGAGCGCCGCGGCGACGAACGCAAGGCAGGAAATGGCTGTGGACGTTCTCATGGGACAATCCTCTTTTGGCTGAAACTCCGGTGTCTGTCGTGAATGCGTGCGACGGCGCGGTATCCGAGCGCCGTTCTCGTCAACCCGAATCGGGATCGAGGGGATCGAGGCGAACGCCTCCGTCGAGCCACCCCGCCAGATCGCGCCCGATGCGCGTCATGCAGCGGTAGATGACCGGCGCCCCTTCGTCGGCGGACCGGAGCCCCCCCTCGTGGCATCCGAGCTGCGTCTGCCCGAGGTAGACGTTGCCGTTGCGCGTGCGCAGCGTCGCGCGGACGTCGAGCCCCACGACGACGCGTCCGCCCGACTCGAGCTCCGCGTCGGCGCCGACGACCTCGACGAGCACCGTCCAGCCGCCGCGCGCCGCGATGGGGTACTTGCGATGCGCGTCCGCCCACGGCCCGACGGCGCTCGAGACGGCGATGCCGAGGGCGCCCTCGAGATCGCCGTAGACGATGTCCGAGCCGCGCACGGGGAGCGGATCGGGCACGGCGGTGCCGCGGCTGACGACTTCGAGCGGCGTCCCGATGGACGGCGTGGACACGATGGGCGCGCCCGCCGTGCGAAGCAGCGGGATGATGCGGGGAGTCCCCCCTCCGCAACCGGCGGCGGCGACGGTGGACAGGGCGAAGAGGGCCGTGGCGGCCGCACGCGGCGTGCGCATGCCGAGGTGCATGAGCAAGCGACGAGCCACGCTGCCGAGGAGGCGCGCCCACGCGGCGAATCTCGGCCCGGTGAGCGCGTTTTCCCGCAGGACGACGGCGAGGGGCCGAGTGCCGCGGGACAGCTGGTCCCGCGCTGCGTCGAACGAAGGGCGTGTTGCTACCGGATTTCCTACGAACCGTTGCTCCGGATGCCCCGGCGGCCTCCACAGGATGGGTAGAAGGAGAGTGAGCTTTCCATGCCATCGACGGACGCCATCGTGCGCGCCGTGCTCGCGCATCACCTCGAACGCGATCCCGGAGCGATGTACCCCTGGCTGCGGCTGCAGGACGACCTGGACATGACCCCGCTCGAGCTCGTCCTCGTGGCGCTGGAAATCGAGGAGATCGAGCACACGCAGGTCGCGGTCGACGAGCTGGCCGAGGCTCACACCGTCGGTGACCTGCTGACGTTGTTCTCGCGCGAGCTGGAGCGGGACACGCTGATTCCGATGTAGTCGAGTGCAAAGCCGTCACGTTTCCGGAACCGACCGCGATGATCCGGTGTCCAAGCCGCATCCACCGACAAGAGTCCGAAGTCCCGGAGGCCGACGATGACCCTCAAGACCCCCATCCTCCTTGCTTCCGTGCTCGGAGCTCTCGCGCTGGCCACGAGCTCCGACGCCCGCGCGTGTGGGTACTTCGACTACCGGCAGATCCGTCCCGTCGTGCACGTGCCGAAGCCCGCGCCCATCGCGGCGAACGTCCGCATCGCGAACGCCGAACAGCGGCTCGACGAGGAGCACCTCACGGCGGCCGGCGCGGAGGTGGTGCTGGCGTTCCCGAGCATCCGTCACGTCGCGGTGGGCGCGTCGCCGCTCGAGACCCGGGCCCTGCACATCCTCTCGCTCGCCGTCGTGCGCGGCGAAGGCAGCCTTCGCGGCGTGGCGGGCTTCGCGGGCACCGGCGCGACCGAGCGGGCGGCGAACCTCGAGTGGGCCGCGAGTACGCTTCGCGCGCTCGACGTGGCCCGGCCGAACGATCCCGTGACGCAGGCGGACCTCGCCGAAGCGCTCGCCGCGCGGCCCCAGCACGAGGACGAGTCGCTCGCCATCCTCGCCGATCTCGCGGGTCGCGACCTGGTCGGCAGCGCGCACGCCTACGCCGCGCTCGCACGGCTCCAGGCGTCGAGGGGGGACATGGACGCCACGCGCGCCGCGCTGGCGCGCTGCGAACGAATGACGCGGTCGCCCACGGTCGTGTGCCGCGCGCCCGATGGCCGCCTCGCCTTCGGTGGTTGAGGTGCGCCGCCTCGCTGCGGCTTTCGGGGTCGTCGTCGCCGGGATGCTGGCGGGGTGCGGTCATCCGGGCGGCTCGGGGGGACCGACGGGGAGCGAACCGACCGCGACGGAGGCGTTGCTTCACGGGGACGCGACGCGCGGGCGCGCGCTGGTGGAGCAGTTCGAGTGCACGCGCTGCCACACGGTCGCCAACGTCGCCGAGCCGCCGAAGGAGAAGCAGTGCGCGGGATGCCACCACGACATCAACGCGGGCGCGGGCAGCGCCGCCGGCGCGACGTCCGAGCAGAAGGCGCGCTGGCAGCCGAAGGTCGCCGAGCTCGGCGACGTGCCGTCGCTCGTCGCGACGGGGGGCCGCCTGCGACGCGACTGGATCCAGGGGTTCCTCTTGCACCCGCACGACCTGCGCCCCGGCCTCGAGCCGACGATGCCGCGCCTCCCGGTGACGCCGCAGCAGGCCGCGGACCTGGCGACCTACCTCTCGCCTCTCGACGAGGCCCAGTACGATTCGTCGCTGGCGCTGGCGGGAGCGGACGCGGCGCGCGGGAGGGAGCTCGTCGACGTCAAGGGATGCGGGCTGTGCCATCGCCTGAGCGGCGCCCCACCGCTGCACCTCGGCGTGATGCCCGCCGGCGTCGCGTCGACCGACCTGCCGCGCGCCGTCCGCCTCGCGCCGGACCTGCGCTTCACGCGCGACCGGTGGCGCGCTTCCGCGCTGGTGCGCTGGCTGGTGGACCCCGCGAAGGTCAAGCCGGACACGCCGATGCCGAACATGGGCCTTCGCGAGGACGAAGCGAAGGCCATCGCGGCGTTCCTCCTGACGACGCCCCTCGGCCCCGAGGAGCACAAGCCCGTGCCTCAGCGCCTGCCCTTGCTCGCGCGCCCCGTCACGTACGACGAGGTCGCCACGCGCGTGCTCCGCAAGACCTGCTGGCACTGCCACGGCGAGCCCGACTTCGAGCGCGGCGACGGCGGCCCGGGCAACTCCGGCGGGTTCGGCTTCAAGGGACGCGGGCTCAACCTCAGCGACTACGCGGCGACGTTCGCGGGCTTCCTCGACGACGCGGGCCGGCGGACCAGCGTCTTCGCCGTCGCGAAGGACGGCACGCCGCACCTCGTGGCCGCGATGCTCGCCCGCCAGCGCGAGGAGGCCGGCGAGGAGACGGAGACGCGCGGCATGCCCCTCGGCCTCCCGGCCGCGTCGGCGGAGGACGTGCAGCTCGTCGAGACGTGGATCGCGCAGGGCAAGCCGCGATAGCGCGCCGCGGGGAGATCCTCGCGCACCCCGGCGTACGAGCTTTCAACGCCATGAGCCCGATCCGCCCGTCGCCCCCGCGCACGCCCATCCCTCCGCGCCCGCTCTCGGTCCCGCCGCAGCCCATCACGCTGCCGATGACGCCGGTGGCCTCCGTCGCCCCCGCCCCTCCGATGGAGATGGTCGCGCCGACCCCGCCGCTCTCGCGCGACTGGTACGTGTACCAACCCGACGGCCGTCAC
Source organism: Polyangiaceae bacterium (assembly GCA_036501935.1). GTDB lineage: Bacteria > Myxococcota_A > Polyangia > Polyangiales > Polyangiaceae > Palsa-1150. Next base: position 271,969 of record DASXZL010000023.1, read on the forward strand.
ATCGGACCGGTCTCCACATGGTTTCTCGCGCGCGGCTGGGTGGCCCGCCAGGTCCCGCACGACGTCTACGTCGGCACGGCCGGCGAGGCGCAGTGGCGCCCGCTCGGTCAGGTCGACGAGATCATGGACGCCGTCCGCGCCCTGCAGGCCCCCTCCCTCTGACGACTCGCCGAGCGATCAGGCGGCGAGCCCGGTCCACGCGGCGCTCCGCTCCCACAGGTCGCGGGCGAGCGTCTCGTCGAGGGCGAGCTTGCTCGCGGTCTTCTCGGCGCACTTCTCGTAGTAGCGGCCCGTCTTGTCCCCGACCTCGTCGCTCGTCGCGCAGTACAGCGTCGTCCTCGCGCCCTGCTCGTTCGTGAGCATGAAGAGCTTCATGAAGTGACGCAGGCCCCAGGGGACCTCGCGCCACACGTCGGTCGCCACGCCGCCCGGGTGCAGCGAGTACGACCGCACCCGCGAAGGGCCGCGGCGCGCGAGCTCGTTCGCGAAGAGGACGTTGGCCAGCTTCGAGACACAGTACTCGGGGAAGCCCGTGGTGGTCGCCGTCGGCTTGCGCACGGCCTCCCAGTCGATGCCGGGGGCCCGGTAGTGGCCGTCACTCGAGACGTGCACGACGCGCGCGTCGCCGGCGCGCTCGAGGGCCGGCAGGAGCAGGCGCGTGAAGAGGTAGGGTCCGACGTGGTTCGTCCCGAAGGCGACCTCGAAGCCGTCCTTCGTCGTCCCGTGGGCGCCGGCGAGCCCGGCGTTGTTGACGAGCACCGAGAGGGGCTGGTCGCGGCCGAGGAACGACGCGGCCGACGCGCGAACACTGTCGAGGTCGGCGAGGTCGAGGAGCAAGAGCTCGGCGTCGCCGCCGGCCTGCTCGATCTCGTCGAGCACGGGGCGCGTGCGCTCCTCGGAACGGCAGGCCAGGAGCACGTGCGCGCCGGTCTTCGCCAGCTCGACGGCGGTGACGCGCCCGATGCCCGTGTTCGCGCCCGTGACGATGACGTTCTTGCCTCGAAGCTCCATGCGTCCCTCGCGAGACTCCGATGCGCCCTTGCCGCGCCGCGTTTCGCCCTGCGCGCGGGACTGCGAAGGAGCAGGCCGAGCATTCTGTTCTTCTCGAATCGAGACCACCGCGGGACATGACGCGGCGCGCCGCGACGCGGATACTGCGCGTCTTCGGCGGGAGCGGGAAGATGCGGCGTGGGCGATGCAGCGCGGGGATTGTCGCGGTCCTGTCCGCGGTTTGTGCCGTGTCCGCGGTCGGCTGCTCCTCCGACTTCAGCACGACGAGGACCATCCCGCCGCGCGGGACGGTGGGGACGCAGCTCTTCATCGCGCTGTGCGACCGCGTCGCCGCGCAGGCCCTCCCGGAGGACGTGACCAGCGCGTCGTGGCACGCGGTCTGTTACCCGGACGCGAACGGCGACTACGCGGCGACCGTCGACCAGACGCGGCTCCCGCCGCTCGATCCGAACGCGGTCGACGTCGACGGCAACCCGGTGCCGCTGGCCGTGCAGGAGACCGAGCGGGCGTACCGCGTCGCGCGCATCGAGGCCCTCGCGCGCGACCGGCTCGAGACCACCACGGCGTTCGACGCGGCCTTCCCCGCCGTCAGCATCCCGCTGAAGGACCTGACGGCGTCCGACCCGACGCAGTCGTGCATGCCGGCGGGGACGGGCCCGCTGCCCGCGGAGCTCGCGGCGGTGCTCGGGCGCTTCGTCACGCTGGAGGACGACGGCACGGTGCCGCTCTTCACCGAGGCCCTCGGCCGGATCATGGACGACGTGAAGGCGGCGCCCGGCGTGCAGGACGCCCTCGCGCGCTTCGACGCGCGCCAGGGGTACCGGCCGCTCGGCATCGCCCTCGGCGCCGCGCGCCCGATGCTCGCCTACCCGCAGCTCGTGCCCATGGTGCAGTCGCTCCTCTCGCTCGTGGCGACCGACTCGGATCCGTACGACCCGGCGGGGGCCATCGATCCGTCGAAGCCGCTCGGCGTCGGCAACCGCAAGCCCATCCCGGGCGCGGCGGCGACGCAGATGCAGCAGCTCCTCGCCGTCGGCCGCGAAGAGCTTCGCACGGCGGTCGCGCCGGCCGCGGTGCCGCTGCTCGCGACGACGACGGACCCGGACATCGCGACGCGGCAGCTCCTCTCGCGCCCGCGGACCACGCTGGAGCTCACGCGGCAGATCATGCTCCAGAGCAGCACGTCGTTCGACGTGGGCCTCACACCGGCGGCGTACGTCGTGGCCCGCGATCCGCGCGCGTACGCGGCGGTGCCGCTCGTGAACGGCGCGGTGCCGGCGCCGTTCGTCGACGCCAACGGCGACGGCCTGCCCGACGTGGACGCCGTCGGACAGTTCGTGACGACCAGCGGCCAGCCCGTCCCCTCCCCCTTCTTCTCGCCCGACGGCGTCGACGGGAACCGCGACGCCGAGGGCCGCGCGATCGGCGAGGCGACGCCCACGCTCTACAGCTACGCGAACGTCGGGCAGACCTTCATGGCGAACCTGGAAGAGAACCTTCGCCCGATGCTCGATCCCGATCCGACGCACGGGCAGGAGGGCGTCATGAACGTCCTCGGCGGCTCGTACGTCCTCTTCGGCGACCGCGACGACGGGGCGACGTCGACGCGCAGCTATCCGCCGGACCCGTCGAGCGCGAACCCCACGCAGCCGGTGACCCTGGCGTACAGCGCGTTTCACCCGGAGACCTCGCCGCTCGTCGACCTCGTCTACGCGCTCGGCGTCATGATGTCCGACCCGATGATGGACGACCTGCTGCAGCTCGCGCGGCAGCTGATGACGCAGCACCCGGAGGCGATGGCGCGGCTCGTCGGCCTCGGGCTGAAGGTCAAGGCCATCTCCAACGCGCACCCCGAGGCGCACATCCCGGCGGCATCGACGCTGTGGGACGAGATGCTCGACGTCATCGCGCAGATCGCCCACGACAAGGACGGCGTCGGCGCCGGCGGCGTGCTGGAGGACCTGTTCCTCGCCTTCGCGGAGGACGCGACGGTGCCGCTGCAGCAGACCTTCGCCGCGTACATCCAGAACCGCGACTCGCTCACGTACAACCACAACTCCACGTCGAGCGGGCTCACGAACGCGCTCAACGGCGCCGCCTGGAACCTCTCGTCGAACGACACCGAGCCGCTGCACGTCCCGGTCGACCGCACGCAGCCCGACGTCGGGACCAACCAGAGCGCGCTGCAGCGCTTCATGCAGCTGCTTCACGACGCGAACGGGCTCGACGTGTGCACCAAGGCGGGCGCGGTGGCGCACGTGCAGTTCAGCCTCGGGGCGCTCGGGACGGTCGACTTCGACTACCCGACCAACTCGCTCAGCGGCGTCGCGTGCACGCTCGTCGGCGCCCCCGCCCCGCCGAACCCGATGCCCGAGTGCGGCATCCTGCGCATCCAGAACGTCGACGCGCTGCTCCTCGACGTCGTGCTCAATCGCGCGACGTTCGACATCCGCGACCCGTGCCTCAAGGCGCTCATGAATTCGCCCATCACCGACATCGTCGGCGGGGCCGACCAGTTTCTCCAGACGCAGTCGGGCATCGCCGGCTTCGATACGCACCCGACCGTGCAGGGCGTGGGACGGCTCGTGTACTTCGACACGCCGCAGGGCTCCGATCCCGGCGACACCAACCCGAACACGACGACCACGCTGAGCTTCCTCTCGGGGATCATCGATCCGGTTCCGACCACGGTCTGCAGCCTCACGCCGTTCACCGACACCGACGGCACGGTCCTCGACCTGCGGAGCTGCTCGACGTTCGGCGACACCATCCGCGGGCGCGATCCGGGCTTCATCTTCCCGCTCGAGGAGTCCGGCTTCGTGACGGACGTGCAGCCGCTCGCCGCGGCGTTCGACAATCACGGGCAGGCGCTCCTCTTCGTCGACCTCTTCGACACGCTCGACGTGCACTGGGCCGACGCGAAGGAGCCCTCGACCGAGTGCGACCCCACGCTGCCGAAGTCGAACGCGCGCTGGTGCTCGCAGGACGGCGCGGTGACCTACGAGCCGCTCCTCGCCGACGTGCTGACGAACACGGACCTCTTCCAGACGCTCCACGACACGGTGCCGGTCATCCAGGGCATCACGGTGCAGCACTGCAACGCGACCGACGCGACGACGGGCGCCTGCACCTCGACCAGCCCGCTCACGGGCGTCCAGGTGCTGGCGAACGCTGTGCGCGTCCTGGTCGACCCCGCCCTCAACACGGGGCTCACGGATCTGCACGGCGTGAAGACCGCGCCGCGCAACGACGGGACGACGAACCCCCAGGTGACGCCGATCTACCTCTTCATCGACGCCCTCGACGGCATCGACGCGGCATTCGCGGCGTGGGCCCAGGCGCACCCGAGCGACGACCGCCGGCCGGCCTGGCTCGCGGCCCGCTCGCAGCTCGTCGACCAGCTCTTCACGGTCGACGGCACGGGCGCGCAGTCGACGTGGGCGAACGCCGCGGTGCCGGCGATCGTCCCCGCGCTGGTCGACGCCGTCGAGTCGCAGATCCTCGCGCAGTGCCCCGACCGGTCGTCGCGCGCGAAGTGCACGTGGTGGATGCAGGACATGCCGCAGAACCTGGAGGACGTGGTGGGCGGGCCGACGTTCGCGGCGGTGATGGATCTGCTCGACGCCATCCGGTCGAACCCGACGGCGCGGGCGCAGCTCGAGCAGCTCCTCCAGTACTTGCTCGATCCGGCGGCCGGGAGCGACGCGCGGGCGGCGACGATGACGGCGTCGGTGGACCTCCTGCAGATCCTCAACGACGACACGAACCTCACGCCCTTCTACAACGCCGTGGCCGCCGACGTTCTGGGCGCGCAGGTGCTCGACGCGCAGGGCAACGTGGCGCAGCGCGGGCTGGCGGACGCCGGGATCGAAGCGCTGTCACGCATCTTCGCGGCGGCTCACGACGCGCAGGGGACGGAGACGTGCTCGATGGAGGTCGACCCCAACGGCGCCATCGCGACGACGCTGGGGCACATGGTGACGCCGCAAGGGACGACGCAGCTGACGCCCATCGAGACGCTCATCGACGTGACGGCCGACGTGAACCGCGCGCACCCGGCGGACACGACGAAGCTCGACGGGGGGGACTACGGGAACATCGCGAACGAGATCAGCGAATTCTGTCTCGATCCGTCGACGGGCCTCGAGCAGGTCTACGCGGTCGTTCGCGCGGCGACGCTGCCGGATCCGGGCAACTGACGACGCATGCGAGGTCACGGGAGCTCGCGCCGCCGCGCGGTGACGCTTGCGGCATTGCTGGTCGCGATGGCCATCGCGCGGGAGAGCCGCGCGTCGGGCCTGTACTTCACGGACCGCGGGGTCCGGCCGATGGGGCGCGCGGGGGCGTTCGTCGCCGGCGCCGACGACCTCGGGGCCATCTGGTACAACCCCGCCGGCCTCGCCGACGCGGGCGACAGCGTCCTCGTCGACGCGTCGTGGCTGCAGTTCGCGGTGAGCTACACGCAGGTGCAGCGGGTCGTGAACGCCGACAACGTCGTCACGTACCCCACGAGCCCGACGGTCCACGGCAACGCGCCGTTCCTGCCGCTGCCGACCGTCGCGTGGTCGTACGTGCTCGACAAGCAGCGGCGCTTCACGATCGCCGGCGGCGTGCTCGCGCCGTACATCGACCTCCCGAGCTACCCGCAGACCATCCAGTATCCCTACGGCCCCGGGCCGTCGCCCGCTCGCTACGCGCTCTCGTCCTTCTCGGGCTCGGTCGTGGCGCTGCCGGGCGTGTGGATCGCCTACAAGCCGATCGAGGAGCTGCGCTTCGGCCTCGGGATGATGGCGCTCGTCGGCTGGCTCCAGGCGGGGCTCACGTTCAGCGCGTGCCCGGAAGATCGCCTGCTCTGCGCGCCCGAGCAGCCGGAGTACGACGCGGCGGCGCAGCTGCGCGTGGGGCCCATCTTCGCGCCGTCGCTCGACGGCGGGGTCACCTGGGTGCCGTCGAAGTACGTCCGCTTCGGCGCGAGCGGGCAGCTGCCGATGGTCATCAACTCCGACGCGACCTTCCAGGTGCGCTTGCCGTCGGCGGCGGAGTTCGACAACGCGTCGATGGACGGCGACAAGGCCCACGTGCGCATCGTCCTTCCGGCCATCGCGCGCGCGGGCGTCGAGGTCCGTCCGGTCGACGGGCTCCGGGTCGAGGCCGCGTGGGTGCACGAGTTCTGGTCGGCCCAGCAGACCATCCAGGCCGTTCCCGAGGGCATCTCCATCGACGGCGTCACGGGCCTGCCGCCGAAGCTCGCCGTCCCGCCCATCACCATCCCGCGCAACTTCAACGACTCCGACTCCTTCCGCCTGGGCGGCGAGTACCACTTCGTCGCCGGGGGCTACGGCTGGGACGCGCGCGCCGGCGTCTCGTACGACACGACGGCCATCCCGACGAACTACGTGTCCATCTCGTCGCTCGACTTCAACAAGTGGATCCTCTCGATGGGCGGCAGCATCTACGTCGGGCCCCACTGGCGCTTCGACGCGGTTCTGGCGCACGTCTTCGTGCAGGGCGTCACCGTCGACCCGAACACGGCGCAGATCGCGACCGTGAACCCGCTCCCCGGCAACGCCCCGCCGCAGTACGTGAACGGCGGGCAGTACGGCGTCACGTCCAACCTCGTCGGCGCGGGGCTCAACTACCGCTTCTGAGGCCACCTGGCGCATCGGGCGGAGAGGAGCCCGGGCTCCCCGGCGGGGATGGCGCTTCCATCACGGGACAAGGCGCATTCTCGCGCGACGAGCGCGGCTCGGGCGACCCATGTGGCGCGTGCCGGGCACCATCCGCGGCCTCTTCTCGACATACTGGCGCATTCCATGGCGCGTGGCACGCCAGTGACCAAGATCCAGGCTCACATCGAGCCACGTATGGCGCGTTCATACGCTAGAAAGACGCCACGAGCGCCACTCGTGGCGTTACGCACCGCACATCCTGCGCCATACGCGACGACCCATGCGCCTTCTGCAAGGCATCCCGAGCAGGATATGGGCGGCCGTGCGCCACACGCGCTCGGAGAGTCGCCCGATACGCGGCGAGGTGCGCCACGTCCGCGTCGGGAAGGCTCTGGACACTCCCCATTTTGCTCTTCGGGTCCTCGAGGAGCGCCTCGAGCGTCGCGTGACGGCCGTCCTTCACGGCGCATTCCCCTCGCAGCGCGCGAGGAGCCGGAGGACCCAGTCGCGCCGCCCTCCCGAGCTGCCCGCGAAGGGCGAGCCGGGAGCGTCCACGTCCTTCTTCACGCGGGCGAGCGCGACGTGGTCGCCGAGGGCGCAGGCGCAGATGGCGCGCTGGCGGAGCAGCTCCCGGCCGATGCGCGGCGAGGGGACGCCCGCGTCGAGCGCGCGGTCCAGCCACGTCGCGGCGCGCGCGTATTGCTCGTGCAGCGCCAGGTTCTTGCCGACCAGGTACCCGGCCAGCGGCTCGTGCGTCTCCTCGGCCCACTGCCCGAGCGCGAGCGCCGCCAGCCACGTGTCCACGGGGCGTCCCGGCTCGCCGATGAGCATGTCCACGATCGCGCGGCTCGCCGGCGGGTTGCCCACGCTGAGCTCCTTGACCTCCAGCGTGCGGGCCGCGTCCTCGTCGAGGGTCCGCGCGGCGAGCGTCCGGTACGCCTCGGCCGCGCGCGCATCCCTGCCGCGGGCGAGATCGTCGTCCGCCAGCGCCTCCTCGGCGCGGTCCCGCCAGGTGCGGGGCGTTTCGTCGTCGCCGACGAGGGCCCCGAGCGCGGCGCGTCCGCGCGCCTCGTCGGTGTAGCGCATGTCGACGCGCGCCCGGTCGAGGCGGGCGTGCCAGTCGTGCGGATCGCGGGCGAGAGCGGCGTCGTAGAGCGAGACGGCCTTGTCGTAGCGGTGCTCCTCGCGGCACTGATCGGCGCGCCGGTCGAGCGCGTCGACGACGTGGGGACAGTGACGCGCCCACACGCTCGGCCGCTCGAACTTGGCCCGCGCGTAGGTGGTCGCCTCGGGCGGCATCGACAGCGCACCGAGCGCGGTGCGGAACTGCTCCTCGAGCGAGGCCCAGCTCTCGCCGGTCAGCTCCTCGATCGAGCCGCCCGCGTACCACGCGCGCAGGACCGGCGCGCCCCAGCGATCGAGCACCCACGTCACGAAGGCGCCCGCGATCGTGTAGCTCTTGGCGGCGTTCTCCCCGAGAAAGCCCAGCGAGAAGAGCTCCCGGATCGAGGGCAGAATACCGAGGTCGAGCATCGCGCGCGCCCACTGCTCGTCGGTCAGCTCGTCGTCATCGGGCGACGTCGCCACGGCGGTCCCTTCGATGAGCCCGGGGTTCGGCAGCAGCCCGCCGAGGCCGCCGGCGATGTGGAAGGGCCCGTGCCCGAAGCTGCCCGCGACGACGTGCGCCACCTCGTGCCCGAGGATGGGGTGCGGAAAGCCGGACATCTGCACGTAGACCTCGCGTCGCCACGGCTTGGCGATCGACGTGTTGGCGGCCCCCATGAGGCGGCGCTTCTCCTCCGCGTCGTGGAAGACGAACGCGGTGAGGCGGCCTTCGAGGTGCGTGCCGAGGCGCTGCTCGTCGGCGGCGAGCTCCTCCTCGCAGTCACGCACGAGGAGCGCCGACTGTTCGGGCAGGAGCGAGTCGGGGAAGACGACGTCGCAGCGCGGGCCGGCGGCGCGTCCACCGAGGGCCGTGGCGATGGAGGTCGCCGTCTGCCAGTGTCCGAGCGCCGGTCCCTCGGCGCAGAGGAGAAGGCTGGTCGCGAGCGCGGCGACGCCGAGGGCGAGGCGGACGATCGCCGGCGGGTTGCCGCGGAGCGGGCGAAAGGCGAGCTTGCCGTCGGTCGTGCGCAAGAGCGACGAGGCGACGAGCGCCGCGCCCGCGAGCGTGGCGAGCGTCCCGGCGCGGTAGGTCCACAGCTCGGTGCGCACGTCGACGACCGTGTCGTAGAGGGCGCCGCTGAAGTAGCCGAAGAACGGATCGTACGCGAAGACCATCGGCGAGCCGACGAAGCGCGCGACGCTGACGGCGATCCCCGCCACCGGCCCTGCCAGCGCGAGCAGCACGCACGCGAGGCGCCTTCGCTTCCGGCGGCGGCACACCTCGCCGGCGACGGCCCCCCAGACGCCCCCGAGCGGCGCGCCGAACCCCGCCGTGAGCACGAAGAGGAGCGCGCCCCCCCAGAAGTCGCAGGTCCCCGCGCGCAGCCCCTGGAGCACCGCCGTCACGAACGCGACGAGCGCCAGCAGCAGCCCCGTCCCGATCCCGCGCGCGACGCACGTCAGCGGCGCGACGTCCTTGCTCCCCGACAGCTCGATCGCCGTCGCGATCGCCGCCGCCGACGGCAGGACGACGCCGCTCGCGACGCAGATCTCGTACCCCAGTCCGCCGAAGAGCGGCAGAAACCCGGCCGCCGCGAGCAGCACGAAGACCACGATCGCGGCCACCGACCGCGGCCGAGACAGGGAGCGCCAGGACACGGCCGCGATCCTAGCTCGCCTCGACCACCGAGATAGGTCAACAGGGAGGGGACGAGATCGGTGAACAGGGAGAGAAGGAGCGAAGAAGGGGGAAAAGAAGACCCTGCTTCCCCTCCTTCTCTCGTTCTCTCCCTGTTACCGATCTCTTCTCTCCCTGTTCACCCTCCTCAGATCTGAGCTTCGCTCTCGCCGTCGGGGGCCTGCGGCTGCGCCGGCGGGGTGACCGGCGGCTCGAGGACGAGCGGCAGCACCTCGTTGACCCGCTTGATGAGGTGGAACTTCATCTCGCTGCGGACCTCCTTGGGGACGTCCTCGAGGTCGGGCTCGTTGCGGGCCGGGATGAGGACCTCGCGGATGCCCGCGCGGTGCGCGGCGAGCATCTTCTCCTTGATGCCGCCGACGGGGAGCACGTTTCCGCGGAGCGTGATCTCGCCGGTCATCGCCACTTCCTTCTTCACCGGGCAGGCGAGGAGCAGCGACGCCACGGCGACGAACATCGTCACCCCGGCGCTCGGGCCGTCCTTCGGGGTTCCTCCCTTCGGGACGTGCAGGTGCAGGTCTTTGTTCTTCAGGAACTCGACGTCGAGCGCGAGGTCCTTCGCGTGGCTGCGCACGTACGACACCGCGGTCGCGGCGCTCTCGCTCATGACGCTCTTCAGGTTGCCCGTGACGAGCACCTCGCCCTTGCCGGGCATGCTGGTGCACTCGATGAAGAGGATGTCCCCCCCGCTCGGCGTCCACGCGAGGCCCGTCACCACGCCCGGCGAGCTCGTTCGCTCGGCGAGGTCGGGCATGTAGCGCGGGACCCCGAGGATCCGCTCCACGGCCTCGCCGTCGGCGACGAGCACGAGGTTCGCCTCCCCCTCGGCGATGCGCATCACGAGCGCGCGGCACACGGCGCCGATCTCGCGCTCGAGGTTTCGCACGCCGGCCTCGCGCGTGTAGCTGTCGATGATCCTCTCGAGCCCGTCCTTCCGGAAGTCGAGGCGCTCGTCGGTCATCCCGTGCGCGGAGATCTGCTTCGGGCAGAGGAAGTCCTTCGCGATGTTGAGCTTCTCGGCGCGCGTGTAGCCCGGGCAGTCGATGACCTCCATGCGGTCCCAGAGCGCCGCCGGGATGGTGTCCGGGTTGTTGGCGGTGCAGAGGAAGGTCACCTGCGAGAGGTCGTACGGGACGTCGAGGTAGTGGTCCTGAAAGGTGCCGTTCTGCTCGGGGTCGAGCACCTCGAGCAGCGCCGCCGCCGGATCGCCCAGCATGTCGACGCCCATCTTGTCGACCTCGTCGAGCACGATGACGGGGTTCTTCACCGCCGCCTTCTTCATCCCCTGCACGATGCGCCCGGGGAGCGCGCCGACGTACGTCCGCCGGTGCCCGCGGATCTCCGCCTCGTCGCGCACGCCGCCGAGGGCGATGCGGTGGTAGCGGCGGCCCATCGACCGCGCGATCGACCGCCCGAGCGACGTCTTGCCGACGCCGGGAGGGCCGATGAAGCACAGGATCGGCGCCTTCTTGCTGCCGGCGAGCTTGCGCACGGCCATGTACTCGATGATGCGCTTCTTGATCTTCTCGAGCCCGTAGTGGTCCTCGTCGAGGCAGCGCCGCGTCTCCTCGATGTCGAGCCGGTCCGGCGTGGTCTTGTTCCAGGGGACGTCGGCGATCCACTCGAGGTACGTCCGCGTCACGTTGTACTCGGCCGACTGGGGCTGCATCCCGGCGAGGCGCCCGAGCTGCTTGCGCGCCACCTTCTGCACCTCGTCGGGCAGGCCCGCGGCGCGGAGCCGCTCGCGCAGCTCGTCGACCTCGTCCTCCTCGCCGCCCTCGCCGAGCTCCTCCTTGATGGTGCGCATCTGCTGCCGGAGGATCTGCTCGCGCTGGGCCTTGCCCTCGTCGGCGATCATCGAGCTGACTTCCTTCTTCACCTTGAGCATCTCGAGCTGGCGATTCACGACCGCCAGCACCGCGCGCACGCGCGCCTTGGGCTCGAAGGTCTCGAGGATCTGCTGCTTGTCCGAGACGCTCGCCTGCTCGGGCGAGAGGTTCGACGCGATGAGGTCGGCCAGCGCGCCGCTCTCGCGCACGTTGTCGAGGATGCCCGCGGTCTCCCGCGGGAGGTTCGGCATGAGCGAGAGGACCTGCCGCGTGCCCTCGCGGAGCGCCGCGCCGAGCGCGTCGAGCTCCACGTCGCGCTCGAGGTCCTCCGGGATTCGCCGGGCGCGGGCGCGCATGTACGGCTCGAGGGTCGCCCGCTGGGTGATCTGGAAGCGCGCCAGGCCGTGGAGCACGACGGAGTAGTTGTTCGGTCCGAGGCGCAGCACCTTCACGACGCGCGCGACCGTGCCGATGTCGTAGAGGTCCTCGTAGCGGGGCTCGTCGACCTCGGCGTCGCGCTGGCTCACGATGCCGACGACGGCGCGCTCGAGCCCCACGAGGTCCTCCACCAGACGGACGCTGCGGGGACGGCCCACGTTGATGGGCACCACGCTGGCCGGGAACACGACGCTGTTTCGCAGCGGCAGGATGGGGAGAAGCTCGATGTCCCCGCCCGCACGAGAGTCGCTCATTAACCATGCCTATAACGCGAATCGAGCACGGGCGCAGTGCTGGCGGTGGAAGGCGCTCGGGGGGCCGGGCGTTCGTGCTAGAGGAGGTCCGATGCGGTCCGGGTGGCTCCTCGCTGTGGCTCTGGCCGCCTGCTTCGGCTGCGGCGCGGCAGCGCATCCGGGCGGCGACGATCCGCAGTCGGTCCTGCATGCGTACGCGCGCTTCCTCGAACAAGGGCGCGCGGACGAAGCCTACCGGCTGCTGTCGGATGAGGCGCGCCGGGGCATCTCGCTCGAGGCCTTCCGCCGCATGGTGAAGGACGATCCGGAGGGTGTCCGCGACATCGGGCGCGCGCTCGAGCGGCCCACGGCGTCGCCCGTCGTCACCGCGACGGTGACGAGCCCGAGCGGGCAGGAGCTTCACCTCGTCCTCGAGGGAGGCGGCTGGCGGGTCGACGCGTCGACCATCGATCTCTACGCGCAGGACACGCCGCGCCACGCCGTGCAGGGCTTCATCCGCGCGGTGGAGCGGAAGCGCTACGACATCGTGATGCGCTACGTCCCCGACACGCACAAGGAGGGGCTCGATGCGTCGAAGCTCCAGGCGGCGTGGGAGGGGCACGAGAAGGAAGAGATCGAGCAGGTGGTGGCGGCCCTGAAGCAGGCGCTCCCCACGGCGACGATCGAAGAGACGGGCGAGCGCGCGACGATGCCGTACGGCGCGGGGACGATGCAGCTCGTGCGCGAGCACGGGCTCTGGAAGATCGAGAACTTCGACTGAAGGCGCGGCTACGGAGGCGGGCAGCCGCAGCCCGTCACCTTCGCCTCGCCGTCCTTCAGCGTCTTCCGGGCGTCGGTGCAGCGCGCGTCGGCGTCGCCGGCGAGGCGGCAGATGGCGTCGACCGCGCGGCGCATCGAGCTCACGGCGCCGCACGCGTTCCCGCACTTGGACGGAGGTGGCGACTCGGCCGCGGAGGTCGCCCCGCCGCTGACCGACGACTCGACCGTCGCCCCGGTGCCCGCGGCCGAGGGGCCTGCCGGGGCTTGCCCCGCGAGCTGCGCGCGGGCTTGCTCGAGCTGCGCCTGCGCCTCCTCGATCGTCGCCGGCTCGCGCGACTCTTCCTTTGCGGACCCCGGCGCCGCCGTCGTTGGAGCCGCCGCCGGCGCGGCGGCGCACCCCGAGGCGCCCGCGACGACCCCGCACAGGCACAGCGCCGTGACCCACGCCCATCCCCCGTCGCCTCTCCGCATCCTTCGAGTCTACCGCCAACGGGGTTGCCTTTCGCCGTCGGCGCGCGCTCGGCCCGCTCGACTTGCTCCGCGCGTTGGCGCAGATTCCTCCGGTCTTGCGCGCGATCGCCTTCGCTTGCCTGGCTTGCGTGTGCCTCGCGATGGCGGCCGCGGGGGCGGCGTGCAGCGAGCAGTTTCCGGCCGCGGTCCTTCCGCTCGACGACGCCGGGAGCGAGGACGCGGGTCCGCTCGAGTCGTCTCCGCCCGCGATCATCCCGCCCGCGCAGCGGGTCAACGCCTCGTCCTCGCCGGTCGTCTTCGACGCCGTGCGCGGCGGCGTGTGGACGGCGAACGGCGACGTGGGCACCGTCAGCTACGTCGATCCCGACACGCGCACGCTCGTCCAGGAGATCCCCGTCGGCACGGACATCACCTCGGTCGCGCTCAGCCCGGACGGCGTGTGGCTCGCCGCGGTGGACCGGGCCGGCGGCAACCTCTCCCTCCTCGACGCGGACTCGCGCGTCGTGCGGCGCACCATCCCCCTCGGCAGCCACCCGCGCGCCTGCGTGTGGGACCCCGCCAACCCTCGCTGGGTCTACGTCGTCGTCGAGGACGCCGGGACGATGGTCGTCGTCGACCGCACCCTCGGGCAGGTCGTGGACACCGTCTCGGTCGGCCGCCTGCCTTCGGGCCTCGCCGTCTCGGCGACGCAGACCGAGGCCTTCGTCACCCACCGCATCGACGGCGACCTCACCGTCGTCGATCTCTCCACGCGCACCGTGGGCGCCGACGTGGCGCTCGCCGACGAGCCGTTCACCGCCGACACGGTCCCCAACGGCAAGCCCCTCGGCTTCGAGTCGCTCGCGATCACCTCCGACGGCCGGCGCGCGTGGATCCCGCACGAGCTGCTGGCCCCGACGCACCCCATCGTGTTCGACGAGACGCTCTTCCCCGCCATCAGCGTCGTCGATCTGGTCGAGCAGGTGGAGGTCGAGACCGATCCCAACTCGGCGAACATCGACGGCCGCAAGAACCTCTTCGACGCCATCGACATCCTCGGGCCCGACGGCCAGCCGGAGGTCTTCTCGCAGCTCTGCGGCGTGGCCATGCACCCGAAGGGCTTCCTCGGCTGGGCGGTCGCTTGCGGCAGCGAGGATCTCCTCGTCTTCGACGTGACGCAGGGGATTGCCATCGACGCCATCCGCAACCAGACCGGGAACCCCCTCGGCGATCACCCGATGGGCCTCACGCTGGACGACACCGGCCAGCGCGTCTTCGTCCTGTCGGACCAGTCGCACACGCTCGAGACCTTCGACACGGACGACGGCAACCTCGTCGGGCACACGCAGGTCTACGGGAGCCCCATCCCGCTCGTCGGCAAGGATCCGATCGACCCGCAGCTCCGCGCCGGAATCACGCTCTTCTTCCGCGCCAACCCGGACAAGGGCACGCTCACCACGACGAACAACGACTGGATGTCGTGCGGCGGCTGCCACCTCGACGGCTTCGGCTCGCCCAACCTGCGCCTCTTCGAGTCGATGACGCCTCACGATCCGGCCAGCGACGCGCAGATCGGCCACATCGGCCTCGTCGATCTCTTCTCGACGACGCCGGCCCCGCTCGCGCCCACGTTCAATCCGCACGACGTGCTGGTCGCCGTCACCGACCAGGGAGGGCTCGTCCCGGTCGGTGGGGCCGGGGCGGCGGTCAGCCCGAGCGCGCCCACGGCCGAGGCGACGCTGATGGCGCAACAGCTCGCGGCCGTCGTGGCGCGCGATCTGCCGCTCCAGCCGACGTGGACGAAGGAGGTCGGCGGCCTGCCGAACCTCGCGTGGGACACGCAGTACTGCGGCGGCTGCCACCCGGCCGAATACGCGGACTGGCAAGTGAGCGTCCACGCGCACGCCGGGGTCGACCCGATGGTGACCTACTGCGTCGGCGTCGAGCAGGGCGTCGCGGGGCCGCAGTTCGGGCGCCTCTGCGCGGGGTGCCACGATCCGGTGGGCGCGCGCACGGGGGACTACTCGTTCCAGTCGAAGCGCGGCGTCACGTGCCTCGGATGCCACGACGTCGAGCTGTCCCTCCAGGTCGGAGGCAACGCGGGCCTCGAGGCCACGCCGCACGACTGGTCGACGGATCACAAGGCGTGGGGCCTCGCGTCGCTCGAGACGCTGCGGCAGCCGACCTTCTGCGGGGGCTGCCACGAGCAGTTCGTGCCGGGCACGGGCCTCTCCGTCATCTCGACCGCCGGCGAGTACACGTCGGGTCCTTACTCGGGCCAGACGCTCTGCGTGGACTGCCACATGCCGAAGACCCAGGGCGTCGCCGACCACCGGGCCGCGGGCGGCAACGTCTATCTCGGGCAAATGTACGGGGACCCGCGGCTCTTGCAGGAGCAGACGTCGCACGTGCAGGCCGCGCTCACGGTCGACGCGCAGAGCGTGGCCGGCGGCGTCCTCGTCACGATGCGCAACACGGGCGCGGGCCACGACTTCCCGACCGGCGTGACGGACATCAAGCAAGCCTGGGTGCAGATCGAGGCGAAGGACGCGAGCGGCGCGGTCGTGGCCACGTACGGAGGCCTCGAGGGGGGCGTCGTGCCGTCCTCGGCGGCGCGGCTCGGCATCGACTTCGCCCAGGCGGACGGAACGGTGCTGCTCCGCCACGAGCTGACGCAGGCGACGCGCATCCCCTTCGACGTGCGCATCCCACCCGGAGAAGCGCAGGCCCTCTTCGTCCCGGTCCCGCCGCAGCCGGCGGGGACGACGCTCGAGGCCGCGGTGGAGTTCGCCGTGGTGCGCCCCACGTACTACCGGTTCGCGGTGGACGATCCGGACGCGGCGGCGCCGACCATCGAGATGAGCCGGACGGCCGTGCGATGAGGGGCCTCGCCGGGGCCATGCTGGGCATCATGGTGGCCTCGTCGACCGCGGCGACCGCCGGGTGCCGCCCCTCCGACGACACCGACGGCGTGGCCGAGGCAGGCACGGGCGATGCCGGGCTCCTGGCGGACGTGAACACGGACTCGATGGCGGGACAGGGCTACCTGGCGGTCGAGGCGCGAGGGTGCGGGCAGTGCCACCAATCGCCGAACCCGGCGGACGGCGTGCTCTCGGGGCAGACGACTGCGGTCGCGGGGACTCTGGCGTACGGCTCGAACCTCACCCCCGATCCCGAGACGGGGATGGACTCGTGGGACGCGGGCACGATCGCCCGTTCCGTCCTTCACGCCGTCGACGACCAGAGTCATCCGCTCTGCCCCGCGATGCCGCCGTACGCCGACGCCGGCATGGCCTCCGACGAGGCCCTCGCCATCGCGGCGTATCTGCAGACGCTCACTCCCGTCTGGCATCCCGTCCCCGCGAGCACGTGCCCGCCCCTGAAGCCGGCGGGCGACGGGGGCTAGCGTGCTAGCCTCTCGGCGACGATGGCCGTCGCGCCGAAGACCGTCCCGGAGGACTCGCTCCCCGCACGCCTCGCCCAGCTCGCACGCGGACTCCAGGAGCGCTTTCTCGGCAAGGACGAGGTCATCCGCCTCCTCATCGTCGCGGCGATCGCCGGCGAGCACGCGGTGCTCATCGGGCCGCCGGGCACGGCGAAGTCGGCGCTGATCCGCACCTTCGCGCGCCTCATCCAGGCCAACTACTTCGAGTACCTGCTCACGCGGTTCACCGAGCCGAACGAGATCTTCGGCCCCGTCGACATCAGCGCCTTCCGCGAGGGGCGCTACGAGCGCCGCACCGAGGGGATGCTCCCCGAGGCCGAGATCGTCTTCCTCGACGAGGTCTTCAAGTCGAACTCCGCCATTCTCAACGCCCTTCTCACGCTCCTCAACGAGCGGCGCTACACGAGCGGTGGTCACGTCCTCCGGTGTCCCCTCCTCAGCGCGTTCGGCGCCTCGAACGAGGTCCCGGGCGACGAGACGCTGACGGCCATCTACGACCGCTTCATCCTGCGCATCCGCAACGACAACCTCGACGCGTACCACTTCCAGGATTTGCTCCAGAAGGGCGTGGAGCACGAGGTCCTGCAGATCACCGACACGCCGATCCAGCCGGTCGTCGCGGCGAGGGAGCTCGCGGAGCTGCAGCGCGGGCTCTTGCAGCGGACGCGCTTCAGCGAAGAGTTCTTCTCGCAGTACAAGGGCATCGTCTTCCAGATCCGCGCCGAGGGCGTGAGCCTGAGTGACCGGCGCGTCGTGAAGATCCTCAAGCTCTTCGCGGCGAGCGCGTACCTCGACGGTCGCCCCCACCCGGACGCGGGCGATCTCTTCGTGCTCAAGCACGTGTGGAACAACGAGGACCAGGCGCAGATCCTCGAGGCCATCGTGACGCCCGTGCTCGAGGCGCACTATCGAGAGCACCCTCAGGCGCGGCGGGTCGGCGCGGCGGGCGTGGGCATCGAGGCGCTGGCGGCCGAGATCGACCGCGTGCGGCAGGTGCTCATCGGCGCCGGGGGCCTCAGCGACGTGCAGCTCTTCAGCCAGCTCAAGGCGCTGAACGAGATCAAGTCGGCGCTGGCGTCCTCGTCGGACGTGCGCGCGAAGGAGCTGATCCAGCGGGTCGATCAGCTGCTGGAGGCGGCGTTCCGCAGCGGGCGGTTCGCGCAGATCTAGGCGTTGTGGCAGAGACTCGCGCCGTCCTCGCCCTTGCGTCGCACCGCGATGTACGCGTCGACACCACTTCGCTCGCACGACGACAGGTTGCTCTCGCACCAGTAGCCAGTGTCCGCGGTCAGGATCGCTGGATACTGGCCGCACGCATCATGCACACGCTGGATCACCGGCACCAGGTGCTCCTGGTCAGGCGACTGATTGGTGACCGCGTGAGCAACGATCGCCTGCGATTCGGATGCGACGACCTGCGCGTTGTTACGCGTGCATGAAGACGCCGGGGGCGCAGATCAAATCGGACGGCTTCCGTCCCATGCGCCAGCGACGTCGCTTCCTGCCTGGGGAGCTCGAGGGGAGCGGCTGCGCTCCCCTCGAACGAGACCCGTCACGACGGAGCCCGCCTGACCCATTGCCCGAAGGGCAATTCCTTACGGGCTCCTAGGCGTCCCAACGATCGCGCTCTTCGCCTCGGAGGAGGAACGCGACGCTCGCGACGCGGAAGCACAGGGGCCGCGCGTCGCCGACGATGGCCCTCGCGGACCGCGAGCGGACGGTCCCCGAGAGCGGCTCGCAGGCGTCGAGGGGGATGCCGAGGTCGATCTCCTCGCGCGTGGTGCAGCCTCTCCACGGCTCGGTCGTCATCGCGCGGTCCTGCGGAACGCAGTAGGCGAGCATGGCGGCGGCGTCCGCGAAGCAGATGTCCCATGGGGGCTCGAGGGTGAACGAGAGCGCCGGAGCCAGCTCGAGCGCGAGGTCGGGGCCGCTGCCGTCGCCCGGATCGACGACGACGCGCAAGGTGCCGCCCGCATCCCGCGCGACCTCGCCCGACGCGAGCAGATGCATCGGGGCCTCGGACATGAGCCGCCCGCCGAGCGCGTGAAGGCGCGTCGTCACGGCGTTCGTCGTGAAGTAGATGCCCTCGCGCCCCGTCCGCGGGTCGCGCACGTAGGTGCGCCAGTTGGTCTGCACCGGGGACGAGAAGAGCCGCCGGAGCGGTCCCGCGAGGGCCGGCCCGAAGTGACCATGGACGTACGTGAGGAACGTGAGCATCGCCCACGCGCCGTCCGGGCCGAGCCGCTGCAGCTCGAGCCCGGCGGGGACGAGCTTCTCGAGCTTCTCGGCGGGCACGACGTAGTTGACGTAGACGACGTCGCGGATCTCGCTGCGGAACGTGGGCACGGGGAGCAGCGCGGCGAGACGGTGCAGGCCGCGGCTGTTGGCCACCGCGTCGAGCAGCTCCGCGGCGCGAAACCGACGCGGGGCGCGCCAGGGTGCGTAGCGTCCGTGAGGCGCGTCGGGGCGCGACAGGCGTGCCACGCGATCGAGGAGGAGCAGCAGCCACAGCTCCAGGCCGAGGAAGCCGGCCGCGTTCGCAGCGCCCACGCCCCAGGACGGCAGGTGCAGCGACGGCGGGAGCAGAGGCGCGAGGGACGCTCCGGCAAAGAGGGTGAAGAGCGGCGCGGAGAGGCGCGTGAGCCGTCGGCTCCAGGCGCCGGCCGCCGCGAAGCAAGCGCACCAGGCGACGCTCGCCGCGGTGTAGAGGAGGGCCGCCCAGGCGGCCGTGAGATCGAACACGTCGCGCTCGAACGCGAGATAGGCCGCCACGTCGCCCGCCCGCGCCAGGTCGACGCCTCGCGTGACCCAGCGGAGCTGGGCCAGCTGGTCCGGAACCACCGCGGCCACGACGAGCCCGAGCGCCGTCCACGCGCGCCCCCGCGGGACACGCCGCCACACGACGAGCGCGATCCCGAGCGCGACGTCGGACGCGGCGGTGAGCCCCCACGTGGCCCAGCCGAGGCGCCAGGCCGTCGCGTGCGCCGCGATCGCCGTCATGCGCGCGGCGTCGTCGTGGGTCGGCCCGCCCGGCATCATCGGCAGGAGCAGCGCCGCCATCGCGACCATGGCGACCGCGTGGCAGGCGATGGTCGCCAGGAGCGCGTTCTCCACGCTCCGCCCGGCGTCGCTCCCGCGCATGCGCGCGAGCGTAGCTGCTGGTAAGGTCGCGCACGAAGAAGGAATGCGTCTCGCGGCCATCGACACGTCCACGCCGCTCGGCTCCGTCGCGCTCTTCGAGGACGGCGTGCTCCTGGCCGAGGACGCGCACCGCGTCTCGAACGCTCACGGCGAGTCCCTGCTGCCCATGCTGAGCGCCCTCTTCGAGCGCGTGGGCTGGACCGCGCGGGACGTGGGCCGGTGGGCCGTCGGCGTGGGACCAGGGAGCTTCACGGGCATCCGGATCGCGGTGGCGACCGCGAAGGGGATCGTCCTCGCGACCCGTGCGGAGCTCGTCGGCGTGACCTCGCTCGAGGCGCTGGCGCTCGGACTGTCGGGCGAGCTCGTGGCGAGCCTCGTCGGCGCCGGAAAGGGGGAGCTCTTCGTGCAGGCTTGGCGCGGGGACTCGTCTGCGTCCCCGGTCCTCGGGCCAGTGCATCTGCGCACGGGGGACGTCGCCGCGCATCTGGCCGAGCTCGCCGGCGGAGGCGCCCTCCGGATCGCGGGCGAGGCCGCGGCCGAGGTGGACTGGTCGGCGCTCGGCGCGCGCGTGGAGCTCGTCACGAAGGCTCCCCACGATCTCCCTCACGCGTCGGCGATCGGGCGCATCGCCCTCGACCGCGCCGCCCGTCCGGCCGAGGATGCCGACCGGCTCGAGCCGGTCTACGTTCGGCCACCGGACATCACCCTCCCGTCCGTCCGGGGAGGCGCCGCCCCGGGGAGACTCCCTTGAAGATCGCGACGTGGAACGTGAACGGAATCCGGGCTCGCGAGGCGCAGTTCGTCGAGTGGGTGCACCGCGACCGGCCGGACATCGTGTGCTTGCAGGAGCTCAAGGCGACGCAGGAGCAGCTCGGCGAGACGCTCACGATGCTGCCCGAATACTGGAGCTACTGGCACGGCGGCCCGAAGGGCTACAGCGGCGTGTCGCTCCACCTCCGCAAGGACGTCTTCCCCGAGCATCCGGCGTTCGGTCACCCGGACTTCGACGTCGAGTGCCGTGTCGTCGAAGCGCGGCTCGCGAGCGGGCTGGTGGTCGCGAGCATCTACGTGCCCAACGGCGGCAAGGACTACGCGGCGAAGCTCCGGTTCCTCGAGGCGATGGTCGGCTACGCGGAGGCTGCGCGCGCGGGCGGCGGGCAGCTCGTACTCTGCGGCGACCTCAACGTGGCGCGGACGGACAAGGACGTCACGGTGCGGGATCGAAAGCCCGGAGCCATCGGGCAGCGCCCGGACGAGCGCGCCCTCTTCGAGCGCATCCTGGCGAGTGGCCTCGTCGACGTGGCGCGCACGCTGGACCCCGACACGGAGACGATGTTCACGTGGTGGCCGCCCTGGCGGAACCTGCGCCAGAAGAACCAGGGGTGGCGCATCGACTACGTGCTCGCCAGCGAGGGCCCGGGGCTGAAGGCGACCTCGTGCCGCGTGCTGGCCGAGGTGGGGACGAGCGATCACGCGCCGCTCGTGGCGACCTTCGAGTAGGCCGGGACTATCATGGCTGCCATGACGATCGGGCACGGCAGAGCCCTTCTCCTGGCTGCGCTCTTCGCCGCGGGGGGCGCCGCCGCCGGCTGCCACTCGAAGGAGCCCGTCATTCCCTTCATGGATTCCGGGGACCCGTGCTCGGGCAGCTCGACCTCTCATTCCCTCGACTGCGCCGAGTTTGCGGACACCACGTGCGTCGTCCAGGGTTCGGTGTGCCCCCTCGAGACCTACGGCTGCGCCGACGCGGCGTACTTCACGAAGGACGACTACTCCCAGTGCCCTCCGGAGGGCGGCGGCCTCGACGCCGCGCCGTTCGACGGTTCCCTGCTCGGTGACGGGAGCATCCTGAACGACGACGCTTCCGATGGAGGCTCGAGCGACGCGAGCGACTCGAGCGACTCGAGCGACTCGAGCGAGGCGAGCGAGGCGAGCCCCGACGACTAGGAGCCCGCGAGCGCGTCGACGGGCGTCGCGGGATAGCCTTCGTCACGCGAGACGTCGCTCTCGATGGCCTGCATCACGGCGAGCACCTCGTGGTCCCGCCAGGAGCGGCCCACCACCTGCACGCCGACGGGGAGGCCGGTGCTCGCCGCGTCGATCTTCGCAGCCTGCCGTTCGAGGGCCTCGCGCGCGGCCGCGCGGACCGTCTCGTCGGGGCGCACCCGCGTGACGGGGACGACCCCGGCGGGCAGCTGCGCCGCGTTGAAGAGGATCGAGTAGCTCGACGCGAGGGTGAAGTTCTTGGACGCGCCGTGGGGCAGCGCCGGAGTCGCGAACGGCGGGCACAGAAGGACGTCGACGCCGCTCCGCTCCATGGCGTCGACGAGCGCGCTGCGCTGCGTCCGGAGGCGATCGGTCAACGCCCAGAGCTCGCTCACGGACTTTTCGCCCATGGCGTCCAGCATCAGCGAGAGACTCGGCTGTCCGAACGTGCGCGCTGCGAGCGCGGCGACCCGCCGGGCCGCGCCGGGCACCGAGGCCATCTTCCGCAACGGCTCCAGCGCGGAATCCACTTCGCCCCCGGCGAGCGCGGCGACGATGCCCGCGCCCCCATCGGCGCTGAGCGCGCCGAGATACGCCGAGAGGACGCCACGGACATCGGGCGGCTCGAACGGCTTGACCGCGCAACCTCGCGCACGAAGGACCTCCGCGGCGCGAAGCACGGCGCGCGACACGGCCTTCGAGGGCGCGAGGATCCCGTCGCTCTCGTAGAAGCCGACCCGCAGACCGTCGAGCCGGACGCCCTCCGGATCCTCCCAGGCCAGCGGCGGGACGCGGGGGTCGAGCGACGAGAGGTCGAGGTCGTCGAAGGCGCGAAAGAGAAGGCCGAGGTCCGCCACCGTGCGGGCGATGGGCCCGCCCATCCCGCGGACCGCCTCCTGCCCTGCCAGGACGGTGCGATAGCCGCGCATGGGCAGACGATCGAGCGACGGCTTGAATCCGGCGACGCCGCAGAAGTGCGCCGGCGTCCGTATGCTCCCGCCGATGTCCGTCCCGATCCCGAGGGGCGACATGCCCGCGGCGACGGCCGCGCCCTCCCCGCCGGAGGAGCCGCCCGGCGAGTGCGCCGCGGACCACGGGTTCGCCGTCTGCCCGAAGAGGGGATTGCGCGCCTCGACGTAGAGCATCGTCTGCGAGAGGTTCGTGCGTCCGAGCACGACCGCGCCCGCGTTCCGCAGCGCGGTGACCATGGCCGCGTCGCGCTCGGCGATGCGCCCGGCCCACGACGGGATCCCGAGCGTCGTGGCGCGCCCCGCCACGTCGAAGCACTCCTTGACGGTGACGGGCACGCCGTCGAGAGGCCCCCGCGCCTCTCCGCGGGCACGCCTCGCGTCGGACGACTCGGCGTCGGCCTGCGCCTGTTCGCGCAGCACCTCGGTGAACGCGCGGACCCGGCCGTCGACGGCGTCGACCCGCCCGAGGTGCTCGCGCAGGACGTCGAGCGCGCTGGCCTCGCGGCGGCCGAGGATGCCCGACAGCGTCGTCGCCGACTGGCGCCAGAGCGTCGTCACCGCGGCCTCCTATTTCACCAGGTCCCCGTAGGCGTCACGTGTCTCGATCGCGCCGAAGTCCATCAGGCTGTGCTCCACCTTGGTGCGGTCGCCGGCGATGACGATGCGCATCGCCTCGGGATGCAGCCACTTTTTGGCCACGCGCTGCACGTCGGCGGCGGTGACGGCGTCGATGCGCGCGGCGCGCTGCGCGTACTCGTCGAGCGGCATTCCGTAGACCGCCAGCTCCTCGAGGGCGCCCGTCAGCTCGTCCACGCTCTCGAAGCGCGCGGGGAGCGCGAGCTTCGCGTTCTCCTTGGCGTCGGCCAGCTCCTCGGCCTTCACCGGCTCGGTGCGGATCCGGTCGATCTGCGCCATGAGCGCGCGGGCCGAGTCCGCCGTGTGATCGGCGAACATCGCGCCACCGGCCGCGAAGGCGCCGGCGCCGTGGCGCATCGCGAAGCCCGAATGCGCGCCGTAGGTGTACGCCTTGGCCTCTCGCAGCTCGAGGTTGATGCGGCTCGAGAACATGCCGCCGAGGATGAGGTTCATGATGCTGAGCGGAATGCGGTCCGCCGTCGCGAACGGCGCCCCTTCGGCCGCCAGGTACACCTGCGACTGCGCCGCACCCGGGACGTCGACCAGCACGACCTTGGTCGCCTTCCGGTCCATGATCGCGTGCCCCACCGGGACCCGCGCCGCCGCTCCGCCCTTCCACGCGCCGAACCGCGCCTCGAGCAGCGAGCGCAGCTGGTCGGGCGCGACGTCGCCGGCGACGACGATCGTCGTCGAGCGCGGCTCGAAGACGCGGCGCCAGGCCTCCTCGACGTCCGCGCGCGTCAGCTTCTCCGCGTCGGCCGCCCGACCGCGCAGGCTGTGCCCGTAAGGATGCGCGCGACCGAAGACCGACGCCGCGAGCGCGTTCTGCTCCATCGCCGGCGGGCTGCTCTTCTCTTGCTGGATCGAGCCGAGCCAGCGCTTGCGAAGCCGCTCGAGCTCGGCGTCGGGGAAGAGCGGGCGGAGCGCCACGTCGGAGAGCAGATCGAGCGCCGGCCCGACGTGCGACGCGAGCACCTTGACGCTCGCGGCGCACGCGTCCCAGTCGCACCAGGCGGCGTGCTCGGCGCCCATGGCCGCGTAGTCGTCCGAGATCGCGAGGCTCGTTCGAGCCCCCGCGCCTTGCTCGAGCATGCTCCCCATGAACGCGGCGGCGCCTGGGCGCACGCCCCGGAGGTCGCCCGCGCCCGCGCCCGTCACGACACGCACGCTCACGATGGGCAGGTCGTGCCGCTCGACGAAGAGCACGCGCACGCCGTTCTTCATCGTCCACGAGTCGACGCGCGGCGGCGCCCAGGCGACCGCGGGACCGGCCTGCGGCGGGCTGTCGCGGAAGGGCGCGTCGGGGGTGATCCGCGGCGGCTCCGGCGGAGCGGGAGGAACCGGCGCCGAGGCGACCGGAGGCGGTGCCGGCGGCGGAAGGGGCGGCTGTCCGCCGCACGCGGCGAGGCCGAGCAGCAGCGTCGAGGCGCAGTGGAACGCGAGACGGGAGAGGTTTCTCATGGCGTCCTCTTGACCAGGCGACCGCAGAGCGGGGCCCCCTTGACCGGCCGGGCGATGGCGATGAGCCGCTTGTCGAGCGGAAGCCACCGGCGCGCGGCCTCGCCCAGGGATTTCGTCGTCACGGCCTCGTACCGGGCGAGGTCCTTGGGCAGGAATCCCGCGTCCCCCGTGTACTGCACGTACGAGTTGATGCGGTCGGCCCGCTCGCCGACCCCCTCCAGCTCGAACGCTTCACGGGCGAGGAACGAGGTGCGCGCGCGGGCGAGCTCGCCGTCGTCCACGATCCCGGCCTGGAGCCTGCGGATCTCCTGCTGGATGCCGTCGACGAGCTCCTCCCCCGTGTGGCCCGGCTTCGCCGTGGCGATGATCTCGAACTTGGAGGCGAGCTGTCCGGACGACTGGAAGGCCGAGACGTCCTGCGCGATCTGATCGTCGTAGACGAGGCGCTTGTAGAGGCGGCTCGTCTTGCCCGCGGTGAGCACCCGCGCGACCAGATCGAGGTCCGCGTCGCCGGGCGCGAAGTACGGCGGCGTCACCCAGGCCATGACCACGCGCGGCAGCTCGACCCCGGCCTCGATGTCGAGGCGCGTCTCGCCCGCGAGCTCCACCTTCGGCGGGTTCGCCTGGTCGAGGCGCGCCGGCACGTTCCCGCTCGGGATCGGCCCGAAGTACTTCTCGACGAGCTTGAGCGTCACCTCGGGCTGGATGTCGCCGGCGATGACGAGCGTGGCGTTGTTCGGCACGTACCACGTGCGGAAGAACTGCTTCACGTCCTCGAGCGTCGCGGCGTCGAGGTCCTCCGGCGAGCCGATGGCGAGGTGGTGGTACGGATGCGTCGGCGGAAAGAGCGCCTCGCCGATGTACTGCCACATCATGCCGTAGGGAGAGTTCTCGTAGTTCTGGCGCCGCTCGTTCTTCACGACGTCGCGCTGCCCGGAGAACGTCGCCTGGTCGACGTGATCGAGGAGGAACCCCATGCGGTCGCTCTCGAGCCAGAGCGCCAGCTCGAGGCGGTTGCTGGGGACCGTCTCGTGGTAGTTCGTGCGATCCTCGGCCGTCGAGCCGTTGACGTCGCTCGCCCCGGCGCGCTCGAGGTCCTTGAAGTACGTGTCCTCGGGGACGTGCTTGCTCCCCTGGAACATCACGTGCTCGAAGAGATGCGCGAAGCCATGACGGCCCTCCGCCTCGTCCTTCGAGCCGACGTGGTACCAGAGGTTCACCGCGACGATCGGCGTGCGATGGTCCTCGTGCAGGACCACCTGGAGGCCGTTCGGCAGGCGCGTCGTGCTCGTCGTCAGCGTGATCTTCGCCGCGTCCGGATCGGCGGCGCCGGCGGTCGCAGGCCCGAGAAGGGTGACGAAAGAGACGGCGGTGAGGCCTAGGAGGGAGCGGAGTCGCTTTCTCATGGGGGATCGGCGGGGTACTCTACACGAGCGATGTCGAAGGCGGGGTCCACGCGGCTGGCGATCGTCGAGAAGTCGATCACCGACACCGTCGAGCGGTTGAGCGAGCTCCCGCCGGGACCGCGCGTCCGGGAGCTGCGCGCCAAGGCCGAAGGGTTCGAGCGCGCCCTCCGCTCGTGGTCCGTGCGTCCGCCGACGGAAGAGCAGCGGCAGACCCTGCTGAAGCTGGTGCTGGAGCTCAACATGGAAGCGATGACCCTCGGCCGCGAGCCCCCGCCCGAGAAGCGCTAGACGCCTCGATCGCGGCGGGCCTGGATCGCCGGACCCCCTGCGCCGCCCTCCGGTTCCACGCCGCTCGAGGCAAGCTCCTGGAATCACTTCCGTTCGTGGCGGGCACGCAAGCTGCTGATGGGTGCGCCGGTGTGCGATGAGCGGGAGGAATCATGGATGAGCGCCGGGCCTACCTGAAGCAACTCGCGTCGCAGTCGGCACGTCGGTGGAGCGCTTCTCCACTGCCGCCCTCGCTCGCGGGAGAGACGCGGATCGAAACGCGGAACACCGTCTACCAGCTGCGCGAGGGCGTCTGTTACGAGGTGTCCCGCCACGAGGGCGCGGGCGCTGGCCGCATGCATCCCTCGGCGTTCGTGGGGATGCGCCTCGTCGGGTGGCTGATGCGCGACGATCCGCACGCGGGCATCGCGCTCGAGTGGAAGGCGGGGGCGTACGCCGTCCTCTGGAGGCCGCGCCAGGCACACGAAGAGCACTCGGCCGTCGCGCTGACGTCGACGTCGCACGCGTTCCGGGCCGTGGCGCGACGCCTGTCGACGCCGCCGCCGCTGCCGCGCGCGGCTTCACGCAGCACGCTGCTGCCGCAGCCGGTAACCCCGCCGTCGTGGATCCCTCCCGTGCCCGCGTCGACGACGCGCCTTCACCTGGGTCAGATCCCCCCGGCACCCGAGACGCCCACGCCGGCGGTGCCGAGGAGGGTCTCCTCGATGCCGCCCCCGCTTCCGACCCACGCCCAGGGCGTGAGGCCCCTGCAGCTCCGGGTGCCTGGGTAGCTCGACGAGACCGAGCTTCACGACGCCCCCGCGCTTTCGGTCACGAAGAGCATCCACGTCGGCGTCGCCCGGTCGCCCACGATCGCGCCGTCGCGCCCCCGCAGCCGCCAGTACCAGACCCCTGCCGGCCACGTCGGCGGCAGCGTCACCTGCTGGCCGCGCACGTCGATGCGGCGGATGCCGGACTCGTCGAAGTCGCTGGTCGGCGAGAGCTCGACGCGGGCGCCGTCCGTTCCCTCTTCGAGCCGCCATGCGAGGACCGGGCGCCCGGGGACCTCTGCGCCGAAGCGGGGTGCGATCGGGAGCGGCGGCGCGACGGACTGCTCGACCGCGACGCGCGCCCGCTCTCCGCGGTGCACCGCCGCCGTATGGGACGAGCCGTCGAGGCCGTCCTCCGGTCCGCGGCGCGCCTCCGCGCCGAGCGCGATGCCTGTCACGGCAACGGCGATGGAAAGACCCAGCATGAGGTGGAACGGGAAGCGCGTCGGGAGCATGACCCACTCTCAGAGCAACGGCCGTTCCACGCCTCGAAACCCGCGCTCCACCCCTCGAAACACCGGTTTTTCCGGGCACGCCGGGGCGTCGGGCGACCGGAGGCCCCATCGCCTCCCACTTGGCGCGGCATCGCGACCCCCTTGACGCGCGCACCTTCCCCCGCGAAGTGTGTGGGCCCCCTCGAAAGGAAGCCCCGATGCGCCGCGCCTCGTCCGTGCTCACGCTCCTCGTCCTCGCGGCCTGCGGCGGCGAGGCGGCCACCATCGCGCCGGCGCCGCCGCCCGTGATGGTCCTTCCGCAGGACACGATCACCGCTCCGGTTCCGGCCCCGCCGCCGCCGCGCGAGGACGGGAGGCTGCCGGACACGGTCACGCCGCAGCGCTACTCGCTCGAGCTCCGAATCGACCCGACGCGCCCGCGCTTCTCCGGGACCACGAGCATCCAGGTCGTCGTTCCCCGCCCGACGTCGTACGTCGTCATGCACGCGCGGGACATGCACATCTCCAGGGCCGTGGCGCGAACGGGGAGCGTCGAAATCCCGGCGGTGACCACCTTCCGCGTGGCGCACGGCGGCGTCGAGCCCGAAGAGCTGGTGCTCTCGTTCGCCCAGCCCCTGGCGGCCGGAACGGCGGTCATCGAGCTGGCCTACGACGCCCCCTTCGCTCAGGACCTGGCGGGGCTCTACCGCGTCGAGGACCAAGGCGCTTGGTACGCCTACACGCAGTTCGAGGCGACCGACGCGCGCCGCGCGTTCCCGTGCTTCGACGAGCCGGGTTTCAAGACCGCGTACGACGTCACGATCGCCGCGCCCCACGGGACGATCGCGGTCGCCAACGCGCCCGAGACGGCGCACGAGGACGCGCCGGACGGGATGGTCGTCCACCACTTCGAGACGACGCGCCCGCTGCCGAGCTATCTCGTGGCGTTCGCCGTCGGCGACTTCGACGTCGTGCAGGGGCAGACCTCGCCCTTCCCCATCCGCGCCATCACCCCCAAGGGCAAGGGGGGGCAGACGGCGCTCGCGCTCGAGGCGTCGGCCGCGCTCATCGCCAAGCTGGGGGACTACTTCGACGTCCGCTACCCGTACCCGAAGCTCGACATCGTCGCCGTCCCTGACTTTGCCTACGGCGCCATGGAGAACCCCGGTCTCGTCACGTTCCGCGACATCCTCATCCTCATCGACCCCAAGCGCGCGACGACAGGCATGAAGCGCGCCCAGGCCGCGGTCATCGCGCACGAATTCGCGCACCAGTGGTTCGGCGATCTCGTCACGGCGGCCTGGTGGGACGACATCTGGCTCAACGAGGGCTTCGCGACGTGGGCCGAGGCCAAGATGGTCGACGCCTGGAAGCCGTCCTTCGGCGCGACCCTCGAACAGATCTCCGAAGTCCAGCACGTCATGGATACCGACGCGCTCCGCAGCGCCCGCGCCGTGCGGGAGCCCGTCCGCACGTCGAGCGACGCGATGGAAGCCTTCGACGGCCTCACCTACGACAAGGGCGCGGCGGTGCTGCGCATGATCGAGGCGTGGCTCGGTCCCGACACGTTCCGCCGCGGCGTCCAGCGATACATCCACGAGAACGCGTGGAAGAACGCGCGCGCGGACGACCTCTTCAAGTCGCTCGATTTCGTGTCGGCGCAGAAGGTCGGCGAGCTGGCGAACGGCTTCCTCGACAAGCCCGGAGTGCCGTCGGTGCTCGTCAGCTGGAAGTGCGGCGGCAAGGAAGGAAACAGGGTCGAGCTTCGCCAGTCCGAGTGGCGCCCCCTCGGCGGAGCGGACGAGCAGCCCCGCAAGTGGACCCTTCCGGTGTGCATCGCCAGCGACGCGCAGAAGGGCAAGAGCTGCTTCACGCTCGGCGCCGAGCCGATCGCGCGCGAGCTCGCCGCGTGCCCCGGCTGGCTCTACCCGAACGCCGACGAGGCCGGGTACTACCGCTTCGTCATGGACAAGGCGCAGCTCCTCGCGCTGACGCGGAGCGAGCGGGCGCTCGATCCCGCCGATCGGCTGGGGCTCGTCTCGAACGCATGGGCGGCCGTACGTCAGGGCGCGATCGATCCCGGGACGCTGCTCGACGCGCTGCCGAGGTTCGACGGGGAGAACCACCGCCTCGTCGTCGAGCAGCTCGCGGGCGCGCTGCAGGGCATCGACCAGGCGCTCGTCGACGACTCCGATCGGCCGGCCTTCCGGCGCTACGTGGCGGCGCGCATGGCCCTTCGAAAGGCTGCGCTCGGATGGGAGCCGAGGGGCAAGGAGGACGACGAGCGCGCGCTCGAGCGCCGGACCGTGCTCCTCACGATGGGCGGGCTCGCGTACGACCCAGCGACGCTCGCCGAGGCAGAGAAGCTCGCGCAGCGGTGGCTGAAGGACCCGTCGAGCATCTCGGCCGACGCGGCCAGCGTCGCCCTGCCGCTCGCGTCCATCCGCGCGGGAGCCCCGAGGCTGGAGGAGCTGCGCGCCGCCGTGAAGAGCGCGAAGTCACCCGAGGACCGCGAGCTCGCCATCCGCGCGATGGGAACCTTCGACGATCCGACCACGCTGCGGCGGGCGCTCGACCTGCTCCTGTCCGACGAGCTGAGGCTGTCGGACGCCAGGTACATCCTCGGATCGGCGCTCGGGCATCGCGCGGCGCGCCCCACCCTCTACCGCTGGGAGAAGGACAACTGGGACAAGCTGCGCGCCCGCATCCCGGGCCCGGAGAGGGGGACCCTGGTCGGGATCGCGGGCTCGATGTGCACAGCCGCCGAGCGCGACGACGCCAAGGCGTTCTTCGTCCCCGCGACGCACGATCTCGAGGGCACCAAGCGTGAGCTCGGCGAGGCCCTCGAAGAGGCGCAGCTCTGCGTCGCCCTTCGTGACCACGGCGCCGCCGAGGTGAGCCGGTACCTGCGAAGGAAGTGATGCCGCGTCCGCGTGTCCTGGTCGTCGACGATCACCTGGACCTGGCCGAGACCCTCGCCGAGGGCCTCGGCGACCGCGGGTTCGACGCGGTCGCCTGCGCGTCGGGCGAGGAGGCCGCGCGCTTGCTCGAGGCCTCGGGCTTCGACGCCGCCGTGACGGACCTGCGAATGCCGCAGGTGGACGGCCTGGCGCTGCTCGCGCGGTCGCGTAAGGCGTTCCCCGAGCGGCCGGTCATCGTGATGACGGCCTACGGGGCCATCGAGACGGCCGTGCAGGCCATCCGCCAGGGCGCCTACCACTACCTGACCAAGCCGTTCGCCGCCGACGAGCTCGCGCTCTTCCTCGAGCGCGCCCTCGACGATGCCCGCGTGCGGCGAGAGGCGCGCAGCCTGCGGGCCACGCTCAGCGAGCGCGTCGGGCTCGGCAGCCTGGTGGCGAAGAGCCCCGCGATGCGCGAGGTGTTCGACGTCGCCGCCCGGGTTGCGGACGCGGCGACGCCGGTGCTGCTGGTGGGCGAGACGGGCACCGGCAAGACGGCCCTCGCGCGCGCCATCCACGCGACGAGCTCGCGCGCCGGGGCGCCGTTCGTGGCCGTCAACTGCGCCGCCCTCCCCGAGACGCTGCTGGAGAGCGAGCTCTTTGGCCACGTGAAGGGGGCCTTCACCGGCGCGACGAGCGCACGCGCCGGGCTGTTCGTCGAGGCCGATCGGGGCACGCTGTTGCTCGACGAGGTCGGCGAGATGTCCCCCGCGCTGCAGGCGAAGCTACTCCACGTGCTCGAGAACGCGACCGTGCGGGCCCTCGGCGCGAGCAAGGAGCGGGGGGTGGACGTGCGAGTCCTGGCGGCCACGCACCGGGATCTCCGCGAGCGCGTGCGCGCCGGCGCGTTCCGCGAGGACCTCCTCTATCGGCTCGACGTCGTGACCATCGAGATACCGGCCCTCCGCCACCGGCGGGAGGACATCCCGCTGCTCGTCGATCGGCTGCTCACGGAGGCGCGCGCCAAGCACCCCCACTCCGTCGTCGAGCGCTTCGCACCCGACGCAATGGCGCAGCTCCTCGATCATGCGTGGCCGGGGAACGTCCGCGAGCTCGGCCACGTCATCGAACGCGTCGTGCTGCTCGGACGGGGCGTCGAGGCGCACGCCGCCGACCTGCCGCCGACGGTCTCCAGCGCGCCGCCGCTCGGGATGCCGAGCACGCTCGAAGGCTCGGTCCTGCCCATCCGCGAGGTGCAGCGCCGCTACGCAGCCTGGGCCCTCGAGCGTTTCGCGGGGCACAAGTCGCGCGCGGCCGAGGCGCTGGGCGTCGACGTGAAGACGCTGTCGAAGTGGCTCGCTTCGACCGAGGACTGAAGCACGGTCACCCCGTCATGGGGGGACGGGCGCCGTCCCCTACCCGAGTCACTCCGCCTGCAGCGTGTACGCGCCCCAACCGATGCCACCGCGGTCGTCCCGCAGCACGACCCACAGGTGCACGGTTCCAGCCGCGCCGGGCGCCTGCCACGTGTTGTCGCTGGTCGTCGCCGGATCGGTTCCGTCGACGCCGGTCCGGTCCAGTGCGAAGCTCCCGCCGGTCGCGAACCACGAGACGTGGATCCCTTCGCGCGCGTCGACGAGGCTCTGGCTGCTCAAATCGAAGCTCACGTAACGCTCCGCTCCGGTGCACCCTTGCGGCGTCGTGCAGTCCGCAGGGCAGCTCGCAAGGCTTTCGTCGGGCCCGCAGAGGCCATCCCCGCACGTATCGGTGAGGGGACACGCAGCCCACGCCACCTCGAGGGCCACGGTCTGCCCCACCGCCACCGAGTTGCCTGCGCCACCGGGGTCCATCGCGAGCGGGGCCCCGCCTGCGCCGAGCACGACCAGCGAGGCCACCGCCGGGTTCGCGTTCATGTGGTAGCGCGCGAGAAAGTCGTTGGCGACATCCGAGGACCCTTCGGCGAGCCCGCACGAAATGCGCGTCTGGTACAGCGCGCTCGTCGGGCCCGACGGCGTCGGGATGAACAGGCTCACCGGTTGGTAGTAGCCACCGGTCGCATCGGGATCGACCGGACGACCCGGCGTCTCGTTGCCCATCACCTCCGGCACTTCCGGCCCGAACTGACGGCACGCGACGGCGGGGATGGCCCCCGAGGCCGTGGGTCCCGAGCCGAGCGGCACGAGGTTCGGGTCGCCCTGCTCCAGGCACTCGGGGCTCACGGGCCCGAGGTTCGCGAGCGGATTGCGCGCCTCGCAGAAGTCCCAGGCGATGGAAGGGCTCGCGACGGGACCATGGTCGTCGACGACGAGCGCCGTGAAGGTCGCGTTCGCGCTCGGGGCTCCCTCCGCCGGCGTCGCCTGCACGCCGAGGACGCGCTCCTGGGTGACGATCGACACGGTCTCGTCGAGGTCCGGCTTGCACATGCAGAGGGGAACCAGGAAGAACACCGGAAGACGCCTCACCACGAGAACCTCGCCCCCGCGACGGGCAGGATCGGAAAGCCCGTGATGTACCCGCGCTGGGTGTACGTCGGGTTGTACACAATCTCCTCCGGGTTCGAGTGGTCGGTCACGTTCTGCACGTCGAGGTAGAGCTCGAGCTCGTCCTTCCCCCCCAGCTTGAATCGTTTCGCGAAGCGCACGTCGAGCGACACGAACGGCGGGATCCGGATGGAGTTGTGGGCGCCGAAGATGGGCTCGTACGTGTCGGTGAGCGAGCTGTAATACGCGCCGATGACCGGCGTGCGCGGGTACCCCGTCGCGAAGCGGAAACGCAGCCCCGTCTCGAACCCCTGCCCCAGATCGTACGAGCCGACCGCCGTGAAGACGTGCGACTGGTCGTAGTCGAAGAGACGCCAGCCGAGGTTCGGCGCGTCCCTCCGCTCGCTCCGCAGGATGCTGTAGCTGATCCACCCGAAGAAGTGGCCCACCTGCTGCTGCCGCAGCAGGAACTGCGTGCCGTACGAGCGGCCGATGCCTTGCTGGACGAGGGCCTGGCCGACGAGCGGGCTCTCCGACTCGCTGCGCGTGGCGAGGTTCTGCTGCTCGGCGAGAAAACCGGTCGTCTCGACGGTGAGCGAGCCGGTGAGCTGGAAGACGCCGCCGGCGAGGTAGTGCTGCGCGGTGGAGAGCGCGAGCGTCGGCGTCCCGAAGACCGACGAGAGGTCTTCCGGCTGCGGCGACTGGTGGTAGATGCCGACCGCGGCCTTGCCGGTGATGCGCGGGGTGAAGGCGTAGCGGACCGAGAGGCGGGGCTCGATGACGCCCTCCTGGTGCGTGTAGCCGATGTTTGGGCTGCCCGTAGGCGGCGGCGTGAGCTTGTTGGTGGAGGTGATGTACGGCTCGAAGCGGATGCCCGGGACGACGTGCAGCGTGTCCTCGAGCAGCGAGAAGTCGCCCTCGGCGTACGGCGCGATGGAGCCGATGACCGTCTTCCAGTCGTCGTCGTTGATCTGCGTCGGGGGCGGCTCGCCGAACACGTAGATGTCGCCCTCGCGCGGCGGCGCGCCGATCGAGCCGGCCCGGTGGAGCGTGGAGACCTGCATCTCGGCGTCGACGCCCACCGCCGCGCGCAGGAACGACTCGACGGGGCCCTGCCACCCCGCCCGTAACCCGTAGACCCACGAGTCGTTGGTGAGCTCCGTCACCGTCGCGCCGTACGCGTCCACGAGCGACGTCGAGTCGGTGCCCACGGACGGCGTCACCACGATGACGGCTCCGTCGGCGAGGTGCTTCTCGTAGCGCGCGTAGACGCGGTTGAAGTCCGTACCGCTCGTCGAGCTGGTCGTCAGCGATGGGTCCGCGTTCGGGTTGTTGCGCGTCGTCCGGTCCGACGAAATGAGTCCCCCCACCTCCAGGGTCTCGTGCGCCCCGGCGGCGTAGACGGCGCGCACCTGCCCGTCCCAGTAGCGAGGCAGGGGCACGTACAGGCCCACGTTCTCGGAGGTCACGGCCGAGAGGACCGTGTCGAGGTAGCTCTTTCGCGCGGCGATCGCGACGTGGACCTTGTCGCTCACCTCGGCGCGCACCGACGCCGACGAGTCGATCGTGTCGGCGGCGACGCTGCCGTGGGTGCCGCGCTCGTCGAGCGGACGGAGCGCCACCGTCACGAGGCCTCCGAGGCCGCGGCCGTACGTCGGCCCGTAGCCGCCCGGGATGAGCTCCACGGACTTGACGAAGTCCGAGCTCACGATCGAGCGGTACCCGCCGTCGTGGTAGAGCCGCGGCACGCGGACGCCCTCGACGTAGACGCGCGTGTCCGTCGGCGCGGAGCCCCACACGACGAGCGCCCCCGACCCCGCGGCCGCGCGCGCCACGCCCGGCAGATTCTCGACCACCTTGAGGACGTCTCCCTGCGTTCCCGGGATGCGCGTCGCCTGCTCGGCCTGCACGACCGTCGAGACGACCTGCTTCTTGATTCGCGGCGCGGTGACGACGAGCTCCTCCTCCTCGTCGGCGTTGCCGCCGGCCTTTTCTTTCTTCGGGTCGACCTCGTAGACGGCGTCGATCCGCTTGGCGGCCTCGAACGTCTCGGTCGTCCCCACGGTGGCGAGCTTCTCTCCCGAGAGCGTGACCGTGTGCTCGCCGGGGGCGACGTCCGGCACGCTGAACCTGCCCTCGTCGTCCGTGAGCGCTTGCTGGCCCGTGTCGAGCGCGACCCGCACGCTTGCCATCGGTTGCTTCGAGCGCCGATCCCGGACGAGGCCCGCGAAGTCGGCGGTCGTCTTCTTGACGATCTTCTCCTCGAACTTGAAGACGTAGCGATACGTGATCTTGACGGGGATCGGCTTGCCGTCGACGATCGCCGGCTCGAAGACGAACTGCTTCGCCGCGGCCACGGCGGGGACGTCGAACGCAGGTCCCGCCGACTCCAGCACGTTGACCTCGGCCACGGCGCCGGTGGCGGAGATCGCGATCTGGAGGACGACGGTCGCGCCGTGACCGGCCTTGGCCTCGGACGCCGGGAACTCCGCCTCGACGAACTTCGCCAGCTTGGGCGGCACGATGACGTGCTGCGGCGCATCCGCCGCCCCCCGCGCGGGCTGCGCAGAGGCCTCGGCCGCGCCCATCGCGACGGCGAGGGCGGCCAGCGAGGCGCAGAGCCTCCTCATGTCTCTTCGAACCGGAAGGGCAGGACCGTCGTGCCGACCACCGGCTTCCCGCACTGCGTGGCAGGCTCGAACGTGGTGGCCTTCGCCGCCGCCAGCGCCGACTCGTCCAGACCGTAGCCGAGACCGCTGACGACGCGCGCCTGGATGACGCGCCCCGACTCGTCGACCGTCACCTGGACGCGGACGACGCCCTCGATCTCGGCCTGACGCGCCTGCATCGTGTACTTGGGCGCCACAGGCACCTTCCGCTTCGGGCGCACCAGGGGCTCCGTGCACGCCGCGGCTCCCTGCGTCGGGGCCTCGAGCTGCTGCACCTTGTGCGTCGTCGCCGCTGCCGCTCCCGGCCCCTTTGCGGCTGCCGGCGCCGTCGCGGCGGCCGCTCCCGGCACGGCGAGCCCGGGACCTTCCGCGTTGCCGAGAGACACCCCGAGGTCCGCGAAGCCGCCGTTGTCGACCGGCATCGGAGGGGGCGCCTCGGCCTTGGGCTCCGGCGCCGTCTTGGCCTGCTGCTGTTGCGGCTGCGGCTGCGGCGTCGCGCGAGGCTTTGGTTTGTCTTCCGTCTTCGGGGGCGGCGGTGGCGCGGGCGCCGGCTTCGGCGGGTCCTTTTTCTTCTTTTCCTCGACGAGCGTGATCGCCGTGGCGACCGACGTGCGCGGGGCGGGCATCACGACGGTGCCAATGGCCAGCGCGGCGTGGAGCACCAGGCTCCCGCCGTAGACGTAAAACGCGATCGAGCGACGACGCGGACTACTCACTGGCGACGTTGATGGCGAACTTGACGACCCCCTGAAGCTTGGCCAGGTCGATGACGTGCACCACGCGACCGTGGAGAGCCATGGCGTCGGCGGTGATGACGAGGCTCGGATCCCCGGTCGCGGCGGCCTTGGCCTTCGCGAACCGCGCCGTGAGCTCGGCGTCGTCGGCGACCGGCTCGTTGTTGAAGAACGTCTTGTTGTCCTTCGTGAGCGTCACGGTCATCGGCGACTGCGTCGACTCATCCGAGGTGGCCGTCTTCGGCAGCTCGACCTTGAGCGCGCGCGAGACGATGTAGATGGACGAGACCATCATGATGACGAGGAGCACCAGCATGACGTCGACCATCGGCGTCACGTTGATGCCGACGATGCCCCCGCGGCGTCTGCCGCGCGTCGCTCCGACCGAGGCGCCCATCGCTCACTCCTCCGCCGCGCCGGCGGCCGCGTGGTTGCCCGAGTCTCGGCTCGCCAGCTCCCGAACGCTGTCGGCGGCGAGCTTCATCTTGGGCGGCGCCTCGGAGGGGCGCACCCAGTCCATGGCCTTGCCCACGGTGATGAACGCGCAGAGGCGCTTGCAGATCGACGACACGTTGTCCTCGATGTCGCCGATCTTCTTCTGGAAGACGTTGAAGGCGACGACCGCGGGAATGGCGACGAAGAGGCCGACGCCCGTCGCGATGAGCGCCTCGGCGATGCCGCCCATCACCTTGTCCATCTGGACCTTGTTCTGGCCGTCCGCGAGATCCGCGAAGGCCACGATGACACCGATGACGGTGCCGAGGAGCCCCACGAACGGTGCGTTGTTTCCGAGCGTGCCGAGGAGCGTCATCCCGCGCTCCAGCTCGCGCCGCCGCTTGGTCATCTCCCCCTCGATGGCCGCCTCGAGCGCCGCGGGGCCCCCGTTCGCCCATCGGAGCGACGCGCGCAGCACCTCGGCCTCGACGGTCGGGCTCCGGCGAAGGAGCTCCTGCGCCATGTCGCCGTCGCCCTCCTCGAGCAGCCGGCACAGCTCGTCGCCCAGCGCCTCGCCGCCCGTGCCGCGCTTCCGGAAGTAGAGCCACCGATCGACCATCGCGCCGATCGACGCGACCGAGAGGGCGAGCAGGAGGTACATGACCCACGAGCTGCCGAGCATCGCAATCTTGAGGAGGTATTTGACGATCACGACGCGTTCTCCTTGCTGTCCGGACCCCGACCGCTAGTTGAATTGCTTTTCGGTGATGAAGAGCCCACTCGAGCCGCCCCCCGTCTGCGCGTTGGCGAGGAGCTCGCCCGCCTGCGAGAAGGTGGCGTGGAGCGCGCCGTCCGGGCCGGCCTCGTAGATGGTGAGCAGGAAGCGAACCGCGCTCTGGCCGCAGGACGCGAACGGGTCGGCGTAGATGTCGTACGGTCCGACCGCCGGATAGTCCGGGAAGACCAGGTCCTCCTGCCTCCAGCCGTCGGGCACGCAGCCCTCGAGCGAGTCGCGGTCGATCTTGGGATCGCTCGAGGGGGGCTCCCCGGCGTCGACGGGGACTGCGAGCGGGTTCGTCTTCGGGTTCACGTCGGTGCCGTCCGGCGTGATGACGTGGAGGTCGACGTCGAAGCTCGCGTCCCACTGGAGCGAGAAGACGACGGCGGGGACGGGGTTCGACGGATTGCACTCGTGCCGGTTGTCCGGAATGCGCCACTCCACGCACACCGGCGTGTCGAGCTGCGTCCCTCCGTTGCCGTTCCCGTCGAGGGCGACGATGCGGAGGGCGCGGTTCCCCGGGGTGTCGCCGATGTCGAAGCTCGCGCTGAAGCTGAAGTCGTCGGTCGTCGGCACCTGGCTGTCGCGCGCGCCCACGGGCACGACCCAGTACCCCGAGCCCATGCCGGCCAGACGGACGCCGACGGCCACCGCGTCGCTGGTCACGAGCCCCGTGAACGACTTGCCCGACGCACCAGGGATGACGTTGGCGTTGTTGAAGTCGACCTCGGCGACGGTCAGCGGCCCGAGCGCCGCCGCGCCTCCCTCCGGCTCGGGCGCCCCGCCGTCGAGGGGCGGCTCGCCGGGCATGTCCCCGCCGATGAACTGCGCCCCCGCCAGCTGGATCGGCTGCCCCACGCCGACGTTCGCCGGCTCGCCTTCCTCGGTGCAGGCGACCGCGACGCTCACGAGCGCCAGCGCCGCGACGGCGAGACCTGCGCGCATCACAGCTGCACCTGCAGGCGAAGGGTCACGATGTCGTCCTTCAGGTTGGTCGGGACGCCGACCGCCGTCCGTGCAAACGCGTTGTGGATGGAGTCGTACTGGAGGACGAGGCGCGCGCGTTCGCGCAGCACGAGGCCCGCCATGGGCGAGTACGTGGTGATCGCCTCGCTGAACGGCAACAGCTTTCCCTGGCGCTTGTCG
The DNA here is from genome assembly GCA_036501935.1 of Polyangiaceae bacterium. Lineage (GTDB taxonomy): Bacteria > Myxococcota_A > Polyangia > Polyangiales > Polyangiaceae > Palsa-1150. The sequence continues at coordinate 310,901 of DASXZL010000023.1, forward strand.
AACGCGTCGAAGTTGGGATCGTAGTAGTCGAGGCGAAGCCCCACGACGCCCCACCGAGTCACGTCCTGGACGAGCGCGACGTAATACCCGAGCTCGCGCTGGTCGGTGCCCGTCAGGATCGGATCGGCGACGTAGAGCCCACGATCGAGGTTCGACGCGAGGGTGAATTCGCCGTAGATCTTCGTGACGCCGAGCCACGACTGGTAGCTCACGCGCATGTCGGCGCCGACGGCCCAGTGGTCGAACGTCGCCGAGGGGGTCGCGGTGGCGCCAGGCACCCCGACGAGCTCGTAAGACTCGATGACGCCGTCCTCGTTGAGGTCCTTCCACTGGATGCTGGCGGACGTCGCCGAGGTGCCCGGGTGAAAACCCTTGCCGCGAAGCGACGACACATCGGCGGCGACCTGGAGGTCCGGGAGCGGCTGCGTGTCGAAGCCGAAGCGAAAGTCGACGTCCGGCGCGGCCTTCGGCGCCTCGAGCCCGAACCCCGATGACTCGCCCATCGGCTCCCCGTTCACCGCCGCGATGGTCCAGCGGAAGAAGCCGAGCGCGCCGGCGAGCCTAAGGCCCACGTCCGGCTCGGCGGGAAAGAATGCCCGCGACGCCTGCGACCGTTCCATGAAGAAGCGCGTGCGCGGCGACTCCACGAGCTCGTAGCCGAACGGCGCGTCGAAGATGCCCGCGGTGGCCATCAGGATGGGCGGACGCCGGCGGTCCGGTCGGTACTGCAGCGACGCCTCCGCCTTCCGCAGGTCGACCTGCGGACCGTTGGTCGTGTTGCCGTCGAGCTCCAGAGCGACGGCCGCGTATTGCCACTCTCCGACGAGCTGGACGCGCGCGCGTCGCACCGAGAAACGATTCTGGTTGAGCAGACTCCCCGACTGCGTGAGCTGGTCCTGGGAGTCCTGATGGGTCTCGTATTGCGACTGGACGTAGCCGTTCACCGAGACGCCCTCGGGCGGCACGACCCATGGCCAGAATGCCTCGTAGCCGAGCGGCCTGGGGGTGAATGCCGGCAGGAGCGGCCCCTGCTTGGCCGCGCGCACATCGTTCAGGTCCGCGCGCATCGCCGCAACCTCGTCGCGCAGCTCCCTGACCTCCGCGGCTGTGGGGCTCGGAGGGGCGTCGGCGGGTGCCGCGTCGGCTGGTGCGGTGGGAGGCGCCGTCTGGCCCGCCGCCGTGCCCGAATAGAGCACGGCGGCGACCAGCACGAGCGCAACGCGCCGTGATCGGACGTCAGGCAAAAGAGACCGTCCCGTCAGAGAGTCGGGTGCGAAGGCACGGTCTTCGTGAACGGGATGCAGTTCACGGTCTCCGGCGCGCATGCGTTGAGCGGATCCGCCGCCGCCTGCGACGCCGTGTAGCAGGAGTTGCACGCCGAGGCGTCGGACATGCAGCTCCCGGTGTCGATGATCGGAACGTCCGCGCCGCCGCTCGAGTCGCCGACGCCCCCGCTGGACGACCCCGAGCTGCTCCCGCTGCTGCTGCCGCTGGCCGTCGAGTCCGTGCTGCCGCCGTCATGGCTGCTCGGCCCGGGGTTGTTGCTGGTGTCGTTGCTGCTGCAACCGTAGGCCAGCGCCGCGCTCCCGGAGACGACGAGGGCGGCGATCGCGAGACGGAAGGAATGATTGGTGCTCATCACTGGGCCTCGCAGTAGCCGAAATGGCAAGTGGGATAGGGGGCCGCGCAGCCGGAGCCGCAAGGCTTGCAGTAACTCGAGTAGGGAGTGCCGCCGTTCTTCAGGCTCTCGTAGTAACAACCGCAGCCCTCGGGCGGCTGGTACGACGCCATGCCCCCGCCCGTGACGGGGCTCACCTCGGCCGAGCGCGACACCTGCATCGCGCACTGCGGGATGACGTGGGCGCTGGCGTCCGCCTGGATCACCGTCTGGAGCTGCGCGTCGGTGAGACCGCTGGCGGTGATGTTGTTGATGATGGTCGCCGCGCCCGCGCTGGTCGGCTTGCCCGTGCCGTCGACCGCCGCCACGAGGTGGATGGGGCCCCAGATGTCGTAGCGCCCCTGCCGCACGTTGATCTTGTCGAAGTGGGTCGCGTCGGAGTCGGGCAAATAGCCGCAGCTCTGGTCGGTCGCCTGGTAAGCGAGGATCTTCAGGCCGCCCGTGGGCGCGCCCGCGTCGTTCGTCCCGGCCTGGCCGCGGTACTGATCGCCGTAGTCGGCGGCGAGGATGCCGATCGCGGAGGAGGCGCTCGCGCCGCTGCCCGCGTTCAGGAGCGCGGTCAGCACGGCGCCGCTGTTGGCCTCGTGCTGCGACGCGCCGGCGTCCGGCACCTGGGCGAGCCACTTGCTCGCGGGGAGGCCGATCGCCGAGCCGATCATGCTCTCCGTCCCCGACGTGGACGCACGGATGAAGATGTTGGACCAGTTCGTCCAAGAGGCTACCGGGTACTGCGTTCCGCCCCAGCCGAAGACCGTGTACGCGGCGTCCGCGCTGATCGACGTCTCGATCGACGTGTAGGGGGCGGCCATCAGCATGACCTGCACGGGCCCCTGGAAGTCCTGGAAACCCGACATCACGGTGGTGTTGGGGCACGTCGTCGGAAACACGTCCGACACGCCGATGTCGACGTTGCCCGGGTTGGTGCAGGCGATTCCGTTGGCCGAGCCGTCCATGTAGGCCGCGCTCGACGTGTCCGGCGTGCCGCCCATGACGTCGGCCAGACCGACGCACGATGAGGGGCTCTGGTAAATGATGCTCACTCCCGTCAGCGACGGGGCGAGCGCCGTCCAGATGGGCTTCGACGCCGAGGATCCGGCGATGTAGACGGGGTTCGTGTACGTGCTGCAATCGGCGGCGTGCGCATCGAGCGCGGAAGTAAGCACTCCGCATCCAGCGAGCGCTGCCAGCGCGCACATCATGGACTTCTTCATCGGAAAGAGCCTCCTGCGCGGGCGGGGGACGCCGCGCTCTTCGCGCGCCGTCGCTCGTCTCGTGCGGCGCAACCCTTATTCGGTGGCGCGCTCTTCCAGGCGAACGTTGTGTGACTTCTCCGCTTCCATCATGCGGACGGATTGCAGCCGAGTGACCGTGCAACTTTCCAACACGCGCGCGTCGGCGCTCGCGTCCCGCAGCGATGATGCTCGTCGCACGCACAGTCGAGGCACGCGCGATGCGAGTCCACGCCGCAGTAGTGCTTCACGTGGTCGCGCAGATGGGCGCGCGCGCGATGCAGGCGCACGTGGAGGTTGCGTACGCGGGCCTCATCCCGGCGAGGAGGCGCAGGCTGCAACCACAGGGGTCGAGCGCGCGCGAGGCGCACGAAGCGCTCGCGCTCACCGGTCAGGGCTCCGATGAGCGCGCGGGCCTCCATGGGACTACCGCCTGTCCTTCACGCCAGGCTTCGTGCAGGCGCAGCCCGGGCCGCAATGGCACGGCGAGCAGGGGTCATGGTGGGGGTGGGCTTGCTCATGGGTACGGTCTCCTTGCCCCTGAAGACGGCGGCGCAGCGGATTTCTTACAGTGCATTGTGATCGAAGATCTCGATTCCCACCACGGTCCGCCACGCGGCTGAGCCGAAGTGCGGGTCGAGGCCGGCGCCGCCGCCGAGCTTGACCCTCCAGCCCGGGCCCTTCTTCGCGACGCTGCCGGGCGTCCTCTCGAGGCGCCCCGTGAGGAGCGATTCGACCCCGGTCGCGCTCGTGCCCAGGAACGAGCGGAACGCCGTCTCGCCGTAGATCTCGGGCCCGACCACGAGAAAGGTGGCTCCATCGCGGCTCATCGGGAGCCTCGCGCCCGCGGCGATGCCGAAGAGAAGCTCGCTGCCCTGGGGGCTGCCGGGAGCGGGCGAGTCGTCGAGTGGGCGGACGTGCACGCCGAGCTGCCCGGCATACGTGAACACACCGAGGTCACCGGCCGCGAGCCCGCGCACCATGCCGCGCCAGGTGCCGTCGGTGTCGTAGTCGCCGCGCACGCCATTGGGGGCGTAGAGCTGCGCGCCGGCCCCGAGCCGGAAAGGACCCCGGACATCGCCGAAGACGCGGACGTCCACGCCGAGACGCGGGTCCGAGAGCGTGTCCGGATGCGTCCCCAGGTCGAAGGAAGGCGACGTCCGCTGGTAGCCGCCGACCGTGCATTGGCTCGCGCAGTCGCCCTTGGCAAACACGGGTGCGGCGAGATCGAGGGAAAGGCGCCAGCGATCGTAGGTGACGGCGAAGGCGAAGTCGGTGACCGCCAGGTCCGAGACGACGGCCTGGTGCTGCGAGCCGTCGGTGACCCGCAGCGAATCGTGGGCATAGCCGGTCGTCGCGGACATCGCGCCGCCGAGCCCCCCGTGGAGATCGAGGTCGTCCAGGACGAACCAGCCGCCGCCCGGCGCGGACGCGTACAGCCGGTCGACGGCGAAGCCCTGGACCTGCTGCTGCCCGGACGCCCGCGACGACACGCCCGCGCCCGCCACCACGAGGGCCGCGGCAATGAGACCGCTCCGGAGCCGGGCGCGCTCAGAACTCGGCATGCACCCTCCCGCTGACGATCTCGACCGGCCCGCGGTCGGCGTTGAACCCGGGGTGCCACAGGTGCTGATAGTCCGCCGTCAGCCAGATCGCCTTCAGGAAATTCACGCTGTAGAAGGCGTCGACCACGCCCTCGCCCGCCTGCCGCAGGGTGCCGTCCCCCACGAAGCCGTCGACGCCGCCCATGGCGAGGTACTGCGCGTGCACGTGCGAGATCCAGCTCATCCCGTACCCGACGCCGGTGACGTCGAAAGGGCGGCGCCAGGACGCTCCCTTGACCACGGCGCCCGCCGAGACCGAGCGGTCCGCGGAGTTGAACGCGTCGACCTCCGACTGCCCGTCGGAGTACATGGCCCGCGCGAAGACGCCGGAGTAGGGGGTGACGTGCTGCTCGAGGTTCAGCCCGAGGCCGACCTTCACGTTCGGCCTTCGCACGTAGCAGAGGTCCGGCGCCGAGGCGTTGGTCGAGCCGTAGTTGAAGAGACCGTTGCTCGTGCACGCCGCGGCGTTCTCGGCCGGGTTGGCCTCGAAGGCGGCGATGGCATCGGCGAACCGCCCGGTGTCGACCTCGTTGCGATACCCGAGGACCCGGACGGCGCCGTCCTGCCCGAGAATGCGGTGGTCGTGCTCGACCTCGAGCTGGTCGCCGTAGAACTTCCAGAGGCGGAAATCGATCGCCAGCTGGTTCGGCTCCTGCGGCGGAGTGACGCGGCCGATGCGCGCGGCCCAGTCGTCCCAGTAGAGCCCCACGACGGCGCCCCACGAGTAGCCGCGCGCATCCGACGGAAAGTCCCAGGAAGCATGCGTCATGAACGCCATGTTGAGGAAGTTCTCGCGCGGGTCCCCGCTGATGCTGTTCAGATCGAACACGTCGAGGACGCTGAAGTTGCCCGCGGTGACGACGAGGCGCCGCCGGTCGACCACCGTCCCGAGCTGCTGCGGGTCCGAGTCCTTCACGACGGAGCCCCCGCCGAGTCCGAACGTTTGTCGCAGGTACGTGCGCGACCGATAGAGCTGCGGCGTCTCCGAGCCCGTCTTCTGGAGCTCGAAGTTCTGGATGGCCCCGCCGATCCCGCTGAGACCCGAGAGCGGTCGCTCGGAGATCACCTCCGGCACGAGGTAAAGCTGGCCCCCGTGCCAGAGGTGCAGGCCGAAGAAGAGCGTGAAGGTCGCCGTGAAGCTCCGCTCGGCGCCGGGCGAGAGCGACTTGTTGCTGCCGTTCAGGTCGGTGTAGGGCGCGTAGAACGGGAGCTTCCAGTTCGAGATGTACGTGACCTGCCCGTAGACGTTCCACCTCTCGTCCTTCAGATCGTGCAGTCCCTCGTCGGAGAGGACGTTCATGACGTCCCAGGCCGCGTCCTCGTGGCTCCCTGGACGGGCGGCCTGCGCGCTCGCCGGCGCGGCGCCGAGCAGGAAAGCGAGCAGAGGGCCGAGAGCGACGCAGCCCGCCAGCAGGCGCCGCCGGATCGGGCTGGAGGCGAGGACGACGCGGATCATGGCGCGCGCGCTCGACCGCGCCGGGGCGAACCTACATCCTCGCGGAAAGATTGCCTAGATCTCGGCCTCGGGCTGGCGCTCGGAGAAGCGATACCCGACGCCCCTCACCGTCTGGATGAAGCGCCCCGCGGTCCCCAGCTTGTCGCGCAAACGCTTCACGTGCGTGTCGACGGTGCGCGACGAGACGCCGGGATCGAGCTCCCACACGTCGCCGAGCAGCGTGGAGCGGGTCTGGACGCGCTCGCGGCGGAGGACGAGCGTCAGCAGCAGCTTGAACTCCAGCGGCGTCATCGGGATTTCGGCCTCGCCGACCTCCACCCTGTGCGCGTCGCGGTCGATGCGCAGCTCGGAAACCTCGACGACGACCGGCTCCTTCGTGTCGCCGCGCCGGAGCACGGCGTTCATGCGCAGCACGAGCTCGCGGACGCTGAAGGGCTTCACGAGGTAGTCGTCGGCGCCGAGCTCGAGGCCGACGATGCGGTCGACCTCCTCTCCCTTCGCCGTCACCATGATGATGGGGATGTCTTGAGTTCGCGGCTCGCGCCGGAGCGCGGTGCACACGGTCGTGCCCGGCCTGTCCGGCAGCATCAGGTCGAGCAGAACGATGTCCGGCAGCGTCTCGCGCGCGAGGCGAAGGCCCGCCTCGGCGGTGCCGGCGGTCTGCACCCGGTGCCCCGCCTGCGTCAGGTTGTACTGCACGATCTCGCGGAGATCGGCCTCGTCCTCGATGAGGACCACGCGTGCCATGGCGAGGACTCATAGCCAAGGCCGGGGACGCTGACGGGAAGGCTGGGTGACGTTTCGGTCACGGAGCGGGAAACGACGAGACCGCCGTCACTCAACGTTTCTCACACGTTCGCCGCACGGTCACCCCAGGGGGTGATGCTCCGGCCCCAAGAGGAGCACCCAGACCATGAACGTCATCGACAAGTGGAACACGGAAAACGGCACCGTCCGCGCGAACGACCAGCACGCCATCGAGCGGCGACACACGGCGCACCTCGCGCATCATCTCTCCACGGTGGCCGTGCAGCAGTGGGAGAAGACGCTGACCGGCATCGTGGCCCTCCCCGCGGCGGCCGCCCTCGGCGTCGCGGCGACGGCCACCTACGGCGTGGCGCTCCTCGAGCGCGGCTTCGAGGTGTTCGAGTCCGCCCTCGGCGAGGTCGGCCGCACGCTGACGCCGCACCACGAGATGCCCGCGTCGCATGACCGCACGGGCGAGCGGACGCCGGAGGCGCGCTCGTAGTCGGTCTTTGCGTCAGGTGTCGCCGCGGTGTGATCGGCCACGGCCCGGGAACGTGGGCTCGGCGGGTGACGACGTCTCCACGCGCGTCGAGCCCCGCCGGGCCACACGCCCCACCGGCGAGACCAGGTACACACCGGAGCTCCGCTCCTCATTCTGCTTCACGGAGTCGACCGACCGCTGACGCTTTCGCTGGGCGCTCATGGCCATGATGTTCGCTCCGCCGCGCGCTCCACGCACGCTCGACGAGGCTCGAACGAGGCGAGTTCACACGCCCGTCACGCGAACGCCTGCATGCCGTCTCCCCTGCTCCATCCGACCTGCGCACGAGTTCACGCCTTCTTGGATCGGCCGCCTTCGTCGCGCCACGTGAGACCCGCATACTCTCGAATCATGGCAGCCCGAGGAGGCGCAGCGCTCGCGGTCCTCGCCCTCGTGTGTGGGACGATGGGCGTCGCGGTGAGCTGCATCCCTCCGCACGAGGTCGACGCGTCCTTGCGGCGCTCGACGGTGTTCGCAGCCGAGACGGCGTCGGGACACGAGCTGCGCGCACGCGAGCCGGCGGAAGAGGGCGCGGTCGTCCTCGTGGTCATCGACGGAGCACGCTGGCAAGACGTCTTCGTCGGCGGTGATCCGCAGCTCTCCGCCGAGGCGAGGATCCCGGTGTCTTCGGCAGAGGCGCTGATGCCTCATCTACACGCGCTCGTGGCCGAGCGCGGTTCGGCGCTCGGGGCGCCGGGGCACGGGCCCGCCATCGCCGCATCGGGCCCGAACTTCGTCTCGCTCCCCGGCTACACGGAGATCTTCACGGGCCGACGCAGGCACGACTGCGCCGACAACGACTGCGCGGCGGCGCGTCTCCCCACCGTGATGGACGAGGCCCGCGCCGAGACGTCGCGGCCGAGCGACGTCGCGGTGTTCGCTTCGTGGGACAAGATCGAGCGCGCGGCCAGCGCGGATCCCGCGAGCCTGGTCATCTCGACGGGTCGCTTCTGGACGTCGCACGCGGAATCGCTCCGGGACGACGACGGCACGCGGGAGGCCCTCGAACGAGGCGCACACGCGGACGCGTTCCCCGGCCACGGTGACTTCCGCCCGGACCGCTACACGGCGGCGCTCGCGCTGCGTTACCTCGAGGTGAAGCGACCGCGCCTCATGTTCCTCGGCCTCGGCGAGCCCGACGAGTACGCGCACGAGGACGACTACGCGGGTTACCTCGCGTCGCTGCGAGCCTGCGACGCGACCCTGGGGGCGCTCTTCGAGGTGCTCGGGCGCATGGGCGCGCGGGGTGAGCACACCACGGTCCTCGTGACGGCGGACCACGGTCGGGGCCGCGACTACCGCGTCCACGGCCGCGCGTTCCCGGAGTCGGCGCGCGTCTGGCTCGTGGCGGCCGGCAGCGGCATCGAGGCGCGCGGGCTCGCGCAGGCGACCCGGCCGCACCACCTCGCCGACGTGGCGCCGACGGTGCGCGCCTTGCTCCATCTTCCGGCGGACCTCGGACCGGCGGCGGGCGCCCCGGTCGACGAGCTCTTCGCGGCTCCGCCCCAGCACACGGCGATGCAGCCATGACGAAGGGGCGCGTCCGGCTCGCCCTGCAGATCCTGGGATGCGCCGTCGCCGTGGGAATCGTCGCCCGGCTGGTGGCGCAGGCGGACGTGGCCTCGACGTGGCGCGCCGTGAGCTCGGCGGGGCCATTGGTCGCGATCGCGCTCGTGCCGTTCGCGATCGGGATGACGTTCGACGCCTGGGGGATGGTGGTGCTTTTGCGAGGCCTCGGGCACCGGACGTCGCTCGCGCAGATGCTGCCCGTGCGGCTCGCCAGCGAGGCGCTGCACGCGACGCTGCCCGCCGGGTTCGTCGCGGCGGATACGGCGACGGCGCTGCTGCTGGAGAAGCGGTGCGAGGTGCCGGTGAGCGACGGGGTCGTGGCTTCGGTCGCGCGAAAGTGGCTGGTCATGCGCGCGCACGCCGCGTACATCGCAGTCGGCGCGGTGGCCGGGTTCGCGGCGCTGACGGCGCTCGCGGCGACGCTCCACGCCGCGGCGCTGCCGTGGATGGTGCTGGCGTCGGCGGCGGTTCCACTGGCCCTGTCGGGGGCGGTCGGCGCAGGGCTACTCGGGCGCTCGACGTTCGCGCGGCTTCATGTGCTGCTGGGGCGCATCCCTTCGAAGCGACTGTCGCGGTGGCTCGCGTCGCGGCGGGGAGAAGCGGTCGCGACGGACGGACAAGTGGCGCGGCTGAGAGGCTCGCCGGGAACGACGTGGACGGCGGCGCTGGCGTTCCTGGGGTGCTGGTGCTTCGAGGCGCTCGAGACGGCGCTGCTGCTACGGCTCGTGGGGGCACACGTGAACGTGGTCGCCGTGTTCGCGTTCGAGGCGGGGCTTTCGATGGTGAGGTCGGCGATCGTGCTGGCGCCGTCGGGGCTGGGGGTCCTGGACCTTGGGTACGCGACGGTGCTGGGGGCGCTGGGGGTGGACGCGGGGACGGTGGCGGGGTTCGTGGTGATGAGGAGGGCGAAGGAGGGGGTTTGGGCGGGGGCGGGGTATGCGATTTTGGTGGGGCTGAGGAGAGGGAGGGGCGGGAGCGTGGGCGTGCGCGCGGGCTTGGGCGTGGGTGCTGGCGCGGGGGCGGAGTGCGCGTGAAGCTCGGGCTGCGCTTCGCGAGAAGGGAACGCCGGGATTGGGCCGCCGCGCCGGACGTTCGTCCGCCGGGTCCAGTGGCGTTCGAACGTCCGGCGAGCGGCAAGAGCAATGAAGCACGCCGCCGTGGGGGCACGCAGTACGGCCGGTACGGGGCCGGTGACGGCTCGTCGGATGGGCGTCGGAAGAGCGCGGTTGAGCCGCGACGCGCAACTGACGCGCCTGTGGCACCCCGCTACACGATGTGGCTCGACCTGACGTGCCGCGGCGCGGTTCTTCATGTCCGAGGAGCGGCCTCGCCCTTGCAGCTCATGGCCGCATGTTGCGTTCCATCTGCGTGAAGCTCGTCCAAGCTGCGGCGCTGATCGCGTGCGTCGGCGTGGGGGCCAGCGGCTGCTGGGTCCACGAAGGTCGCGACGGACGCTATGGGCGCTACGACCACCACGACGAGCATCACGAAGAGCACCGCGACGACCGTCGCTGAGCACTCGCCACTCGTCGTCCTTGCGACGGCGAGAATGCCTCCGATGTTCGGCGACGAGGAACGACGAAGGTGCGTCCGGAACGGACGGAGCTCCATCCGTGAATGAGAGGGCCTTGCGTCTCGCGGCTCCCTTCCCTGATTTCGAGCCGCAGTAGGAAATTTCAGCCAGCGCTTCCCGCGCGCGCGTGACCACGTCGTTCCAAAGGGTGACATCGGTCGAATCCCCCTTGTCAGAACTCGCGCGACCGCTCAGATACGCGCATCGCTTTCGGCCCGGAGTGGGCGGCGCTCGTGCCGCACCTCGGGGGAGGGCCGAAGTGTTTCCTCAGACAGGGGTGACTTCGACATGCGAAAAGAGACTGGTCTCGGGCTTTTGAGCTGTTTCATCCTCGGAGCGGCCGCTTGCGCCGCACCGGGCACCACGGGCAGCACGCCGGAGCAGGTCGCGACGGCCGGCGCCGCCCAGTCGACGACGACCTCCGGGCCGGTGCTCGATCTCGATCTCGGCTCCTCGGATCCGACGCAGGTTATCTCGGTCTCGATCATCTTCAAGGTGACCGATACGAACGGGCTCGAGGCGCTCGTCCAGTCGACGCAGGAGCCGGGCTCGTCCAACTATCACCGCTTCCTCTCGGTGGGCCAGTTCGCCAATCGCTTCGCCCCGTCGAACGGCGCCATCGCGCGCGTCGCCGCCTACCTCAAGCCCTTCGGCATCACGGTCGGCTCGACGCTCGCCGACAACCTCGTGCTCGAGGCCACGGGGACCATCGGGGCGTTCACGCAGGCGTTCACCTTCACGATGAACGACTTCCAGCACGGCTCGAAGCGCTACCACCGCCCGACGCAGCCGCCGCACCTGCCCAGCGCGCTCTCGGACGTGATGCTCGTCGTCGCCGGCTTCTCCACCCAGCCGGCCGCCACGGCCAAGATCAAGAGCGCCACGCAGGTGTCGCCGAAGTACGCGCAGAGCATCGTGCTGCCGAAGAACGGCACGGCCACGGGCGTGCCCGGCAACTACACCGTCGGCGACTTCGCCAACAACTACGACGTGAACCCGCTCTACGCGGCCGGCATCAACGGGAAGGGCTCGACGATCGGCATCGCGACGCTCTCGAGCTTCGACCCGGCCGACGCCTATTCCTACTGGAGCCAGATCGGCCTCACCGTCAGCCAGAGCCGAATCACGCAGGTCCACGTCGACGGCGGCGGCGCCATCGACAGCGGCTCGATCGAGACCTCGCTCGACGTCGAGCAGTCGGGCGGCCTCGCGCCGGGCGCCAACATGGTCGTGTACGACGCGCCGAACACCGACGGCGGCTTCCTCGACCTCTTCTACAACGCGGCGTCGGACAACCTCGTCGACAGCCTGTCGGTCAGCTGGGGTCAGGCGGAGGTCTTCTACAACGCGGCGCTCAGCGGCGCCGACTTCACCGTCGAGCTCCAGGCCTTCCACCAGGCGTTCCTCGAGGCCGCGGCGCAGGGCATCTCGGTGTTCGCCTCCAGCGGCGACTCGGGCGCCTACGACTACGCGGAGGATGGGATCCTCGGCCTCTCGAACGAGCTGGCTGTGGACGCACCGGCCTGCGATCCGGCGGTCACGGCGGCCGGGGGCACCACGACCCCCTACAGCGTCACCGCCGCCTCCTTCGGCAGCACGAGCACGGCCAGCTACACCGTGTCCAAAGAGCAGGTGTGGGGCTGGGACGGCCTGCAGGACTTCCTCAACGCGGACGTCGCCCCCGGCTTCTCGCTCTTCTCGACGGGCAGCGGCGGCGGCGTCAGCGTCTACTGGTCGGCGCCGTGGTACCAGCAGGGTTACCCAGGCGTGAAGACCAGCGCGTCCGGCCAGGTGATCACGTACGACCCGCCGGGCTCCGATGCGGGCACCCAGACGCTCCTCACGATGCCGGCCGGCTACAAGGGCCGCAACGTCCCCGACGTCTCGGCCGACGCCGACCCGTTCTCGGGTTACCTCATCTACGCCGAGGGCGGCTGGTACAACAGCTACGGCGGCACGAGCTTCGTGGCGCCGCAGTTGAACGGCGTCACGGCGCTCCTCCGGCAGCGCACGCGCAGCCGCCTGGGCCTCGAGAACGGGATGCTCTACCGCTACGCCGAGCAGCGCAGTCGCACGCCGTCCGTGGTGGACATCACGGCGGGGGACAACTGGTACTACAAGGGCATCCCCGGCTACGACGCCGCGACCGGCGTGGGCGTCCTCGACGTCAACAATTACGCGAACCAGGTCGCCAGCGAGTCCGGCTGCGATTGACGGAGTGCTGACAGGCCGGGAGTCGTCGCGTCGCGCGGCGCTTTCGACAGAACGCGTCACGACGAGCGCGCGGTCCGCGAAGAGCGGATCGCGCGCAGTCGTTTTGTCCTCGCGGGGCCCAGGGTCGATCGCGCCAGGCGCGGGCCCGGCTCCGCGAGGTACGAGCCGGGTGCCATCGGGCGTGAGCCCAGCCACGCGCGACGTGAGACCGTTCACGCGCTCCCTCGGCCGAGCCGCGCTCAACGTGAACGGGGTCCCGCGAGGCGCAAGCCCGGTCCCGCGAGGCGCAAGCCTGGTCCCATGAGGCGCAAGCCCAGTCCCGCGAGGCGCAAGCCCAGTCCCGCGAGGCGCAAGCCTGGTCCCATGAGGCGCAAGCCCGGCCACGCTCAGCGCAAGCCTGGTCCCGTGAGGCGCAAGCCCAGCCACGCGAGGCGTGAGCCGGGTTTCACGAGGCGCAAGCCCGGCCACGCGAGGCGCAAGACGGGTTTCACGAGGCGCGGGCCCAGCCATGCGAGGCGCAAGCCTCATCCCATGAGGCGCAAGCCCAGCCACGCGAGGCGTGAGCCGGGTTTCACGAGGCGCAAGCGCTCTCACGCGACGCGCGCACGCGGCCGGACGAGGCCATATCGCGGTCTCGCGAGGCGCAAGACGGCTCGTGCGACGAGGAAGCGGGGCCACGCGAGGCGGGGGCGCGCTTGCACGAGGTGCAATCGCGGTCGTACGAGACGAAGCCGGGCTTGGACGAAGCAAGATCGCGGTCACACGAGACAGGGCCGCGTTTGCACGACGTGGAATCGCGGTCGTACGAGAGGAAGCCGGGCTTGGACGAAGCAGGATCGCGGTCACGCGAGACGGGGGTGCGCTTGGACGAGGTGGAATCGCGGTCGTACGAGACGGGGCCGCCGTTGGACGAATCGAAACCGCGATGATGCTGGGCCGACCCGTGGTGTGTGGGGTGGCTCGCGCGTCTTGAGGCGCGCTACCCTCGCCCGGTGGAGTCCATGGCAACAGTGTGGCAACGGGACTCTGGGTGCACGCTGCAACCATTGCATCCTTAGTCCTTTCAACATCAGGCCCCTTGGCGGAACGGTATACGCAGCGGGCTTAAAACCCGCGGCCCCTCACGGGGTGTCCGAGTTCGAGTCTCGGAGGGGCCACCGCCGCTGTAGTCGCTAGGATGCGTGCTTCGTCCCCACGAGAGCCCCATGAGCAACTTTGCCAACCCCTATGAGCCGCCCAAGTCCGACGTCGTCGCCCTGCCTGACTCGGCGATGGATCTCATCGACGCGTCGTCGGGCCGGCGCTTCGCCAACCTCCTCCTCGACTACGTCGGGTTCCTCGTCGTCGCCGTCGTCGTCGCGCTCGGCCTCGAGCTCGTCGCGTCCACGACCGGGGTGAGGGTGCCGACGAAGCTCACGCAGCTCATCGGCATGCTCGAGTGGATCAGCTACTACGTCGTCTTCGAGGCCCTCCTCGGCCGCACACCCGGGAAGCTCATCACCGGGACCCGTGTCGTGAACCTCGCCGGGGGCAGGCCGCGCTTCACGCAGATCCTCGGCCGCTCGTTCGCGCGAGCCGTCCCGTTCGAGGCCTTCTCCTTCTTCGGCTCGCGCGCGGGCTGGCACGACCGCTGGTCGCGCACGCGCGTCGTGCTCGTCCGCCGCTGACAGCCGCTGCCCCAGCTCAGGCGGCGCGACATCCCTGAACGACGCGGGGCCGTGCCGTGGCCCCTCTGTGACTTCTACGTGACGCCGGGCATGCCAGCTTGCCTCGTCGCCGGCACATGACGAGCTTGTGAAGGCCATGCCCCTCGATTCCAAGCCCACCGTCGCCGTCCGTCCTGCGCGCGCCGCGGACATCCCTCGTCTCGTCGAGATGAACCACGCCGCGTACCCGGAGCTCGTCGAGGCCAACGTCGTATGGAACGAGGCTCAGCTCCATGCGCACCTCGACCGCTTCCCCGAGGGGCAGCTCGTCGCGACGCTCGACGGGCGCACGATGGGGGCCATCTCGACCTTCATCGTCCCGCCGGGGCGCGATCCGATGGCGCAGCACACGTGGCTCGCCATCACCGACGACGGCACCTTCCGCAGCCACGATCCCCACGGTGACACGCTCTACCTCGCGGACGTCTACGTCGATCCGGCGGCATGGGGGAAGCGCGTCGGCGAGGCGCTTTACGGCGCGCTCCGCGATCTCTGCGTCTCGCTCGACCTACGCCGCGTCGTCGCCGGGGGGCGCCTCTGGGGCTACCACGAGTATGCGGGCGTGATGACCGCGCGGGAGTACGTCGACGCCGTCCTCCGCGGCGACATCCGCGACCGCGTCCTCGGCTCGCAGCTCAAGGCCGGCTTTGCCGTCCGCGGCGTCCTCGCCGGCTATCTCCGCGATCCCCGGAGCTGCGACTACGCGACGCTCCTCGAGTGGGTGAATCCTCAGGGAGCCTGACCGAAGAACGGGCAGCTCGTGTTCGCGAGGCAAGTGTGCGACTGCGGGTGGCTCAGGTAGTAGAGATCCTCCCCGTTCGTCGCGAAGTAGTGCGCGAGGAGGTTATCCATGTACGTCGTCGCGTCGAACGCCTGACACGGATCGCCGACCGACCAGTCGTGCTGGCCCAGCGGGTCGAGATACGCCGTGACCGACGCGACGAGCGGCGGCCCCGGCGTCCACGCCATCCCGTCGTTCGCCGAGGGCGACCCCTGCACCCGCGGCGACCATGCCGTCGCGAGGGACGCGGGATCGACCGCGTGCGTCGACGCGAGGCGCGCCATGCGGAGCGGCGCCGTGGGGTGCTGCTGCCCGTAGTCGTCGGCGGCGCCGCCGAGCCAGTCGGCGTCGTAGAGCGTGTCCCCGCAAGCCGTCGCGCTCGGCGCCGAAGGCGGAGTGGTGCAGGTCGTGCTGGACACGTAGTTGACGCCGCACGCCATCGCCGGCGGCGCCCGCCCCAGCCGCGACACGCCCTCCATCTGCCCGTTCGCGATGAGAAGCTGGTTCGGGGACATACCGCCGAACGCGTTCCACAATGCCTGCGGCGTCGCGTAGTCCGCGTAGTCGGGCATCGTCGTGACCGCGCCCGGCGGCAGGAACGGCAGCGCCCCCGCCGCCCGCGCGAACGCGAGCCCCGTCGCCGTCGTCACCTCGTCGTCGCCTGCCGTCGTCACCACCAGCACCGGCCGCGGCGCGGACGGCGTGCCGTCGAGCGCCGGCAGCGAGCGAAGCATGTAGTACCGCGCGTAGTTCACCGGATCGGCCGGATCGAGCGCGGCCTGCGACAGCGAGACAATCTGACGGAAGTCCGGGGTCTGACGGAGGAGACCGAGCCCCTCCTGCGGCGCTACCAGCGGCGAGCCCACGGGGTAGAACGTCTGCCGGAACTGCGCGCAGCCGGTGGTCGAGGTGCACGTGAGGCCCGGCGTCGCCACGGGAGTGAACGACGTCGCGGCCTGCTCCCACGTCGTGATCGCGCGGCCGGCGGGCACGCCCGCGACGTTGTTGCAGGTGCCGTACGAGTCGACGGCGTCCGGCGCGCCGAGCACCTGGATGGTGATCGAATCGCCGACGCTGACCGGGATGGCCACGCGGAACGTGCCGCCCGTGCCCGTGCGCGCGCACCGGAGCAGGCCGTTCGTTCCGTCGCGCACCAGCACGGTCATCCCGACGTCGAGCTCCGATGCGTCGAGGCAAGCGATCTCGATCTGGCGCGTGTTGAACAGATCGTTCACGTACCAGCGCACCGATCGCTGGTCGCTCGTGCACGCCGAGTCGGTGAGCCCCGCCGCCGGGATCGACACGATGAGCGGCCCGAGGACCTGCTCGAGCACCGGGACGGGCGTCACCGTCCCGCGCATCGCCACGTCCATGAATCCGCCCGCTCCCGAGACCGGCGCCGCCGCGACGATCTGTGGATCGACCGCGCCCTGGATCATCGACACGATGCCCCCGAGCGAGCCGCCCGAGGCGTAGATCGGCACGCCCGGTCCCGCGACGTCGACCACGCCGTCGCCGTTGAAGTCCCCCGCGAGATCGTCGAGCACACCGTTGCCGTTGTAGTCCTCGTCGGCGAGGGCCTTGCCGTCGAACGAGGCCAGCGTGCGAGTCAGCTGCATGGCGTCGACGATGGCCTGCCGCACGTTGTCGCGCGTCCGCATGATGTGCGCCGACCAGATGAGGCCCCCGGAGTCGGGGACGCCGTCGCCGTTGAGGTCGATGTCGCGCCCCGAGTCGATGGCGTTGGTGAACGGCTCGAGGCACGACCCGGAGAGCAGCGCGCGGAGGAAGAACTGCTGCCCGGGATCGACGTAGAGCCCGTGGCCGGGAGAATCCATGCTCGCCAGCGCGAGGCCGTTCTTCGCGTAGCGGCCCGCGTGGATGAACATCTCCGTGTCGAAGAGCGTCGTCCCGTGGTGCCAGAAGGCCACGGGGAAGGGCGGCTTCGCTCCGGCGGTCGCCTTGGGGACGCTCAGCCAGAAGTGCCCCTGGTCGGTGTGCAGCGCCGCCTCGCCGGTCATGAAGTTCACGTGGAAGTGGTCGTCCGGGTCGGTCGAGGCCGGATCGCCGACGAGGTACGGCGTCGGGTACGTGCCGACGACGAAGTAGTCGACGGCGTCGAGCGAATCGAGGAGGCCCTGCTGCTGCGTGGGGCTCAGCGAGAAGAGCTGCGGCAAGAGCGTCGTGATGGCCTCTTTCGCGTCGGCCCAATGCGCGACGTAGGGCGTCTGCGAGGGCCCGGTGCACTCGGCGAGGCTCTGCCAGCCGCTCGGCTCGTCCGAAGGATCGAGCGCCTTGCCCGCCGCCTGGAAGGGCTCGACGCGGGGCGGGTACAGGCTGGCGAAGCGCGCGAACGGACCCTTGCCATAGAGACCGTCGCGCAGCAGCACCATGTCCTCGGTCACCGGCTGCGTCGTGAAGGTCCACGCGAAGGCGACGTGCACGAGCCCGCTGCCGGCGATGTCGCCGTAGTAGTTGGCGCGCGTCGGGTCGCCGAGGATGGCCTGAAGGTGCTGGACGCTCGCGCGCTGCGCCGGGTGGTAGACCTCGGGGAACGGCGACCGCACCGGCTGCCCGTCGGGTCCGTGCATCCGGTCGGTGATGACCACGGCGTACTCGGTCTTCTCGTCGAGCGGCAGGAGCGGGCGGAGGACGAGCGTGTCGGTCTGACGCTCGTACCAGGTCATCAGATCGTCGACCCCCTCGATGCCGCCCGGCGGCAGTGCGCCGATCGTGTCCGGGTGGTCGAGGACGCCGTCGAAGTCGAGGTCGAGCGACGGCCGGTAGTCCCCCGGGCCGAGGCCCGCCCCCTCCTCCACGGTCTCCATGAGGAGGTTGTTCGACGTCCCGTGCGAATCGTTCGGGTAGTACTCGGTCGAGTCGACGATCGTCGGCGGGAAGTTCCCCTGCCCGACGTCGAGCAGCGCGGGGACGCCGGTCGTCAGGTTGACCACGTAGATGGCGTCGTCGGTGAAGTCCCAGTCGGGCGACTGCATGCGGAGGCCCAGGTCGACGAGGTCGAGCGCCGCGACGCGCGGATCGGCGCCCGCCTCCGCGTCGAACTGCACCGTGATGGGCGCGGTCGTCCCCCAGCCTTCCATCTCGTCGAGCTGCGCGCGCGCCACCTCATCCATGCTGGTCGAGCCGACGAGGCTAGCGTCGATGCGCCGCCCGGTTCGGCTCGTCGGGTCGGCGAACGTCGCGATGTCGTTCGGCTGAGGGATGGCCGGCAGCGGCTGATGCAGGAGGTTGAAGACGACGGCGGGCCCGGACCCCGGCGGGGTCGCCTGCAGGCTGGACGGGATGGTGTCGACGGCGCACGCGGCGAGGAGAGCCGACGCGATGAAGGCAAGCTGGGAAGGACGCACGGCCCAGGCATGCTCGCACAAGACGCGCTCGCTGTTCAGTGGCTGAGCAGGGACCCGCCTTGCATCTTCGTCCGCAAGGTGTACGGTGTCCGCACTCACAGACGTTCACCGGTCACGACGGACGACGTTGTCTCGATTTCTGGGATTGCGGAGCTCGCTGCGAACTTGGCAACGAACCGTGGGCGCGGAAGATGGCTTCCGCGGCCCCCCTCCGATCCCGCGCGGCTCGTTGGATGGATGGCTTCTTTCTCCCGAGCCGCAGTTTTCAGGAATCGAGAATCATCATGGGTAACCGTCTCTACGTCGGCAATCTTTCGTTCAACGCGACCAACGACACCGTGCGTGCCGCGTTCTCTGCGTTCGGTGAGATCACCGACGTTCACGTCGTCTCGGATCGCGAGACGGGCCAGTCGCGTGGCTTCGGCTTCGTCACCATGGGCACTGCGGACCAGGCCCAGAAGGCGATTGCCGAGATGAACGGCGCGATGCTCGATGGCCGCGCTCTCAAGGTCAACGAGGCCGAGGAGCGCCAGGGCGGCGGCGGTCGCGGCGGCGGCGGTGGTGGCCGTGGCGGCGGCGGCGGTGGCCGTGGCGGCGGCGGCGGCGGCCGCTGGTAAGTCATCCGTAAACACGCGCTCGTTTCAGCGCGTGGGCGAACGGAGCCCTGCTTCCCTCACGGGAGGCGGGGTTTCGTCTTTTGTGCGCGTCGCCGCCGGATCGTCCTTCCAGCAGACGATGGTGAACGCGACGAACGCGCACCAAAGCGCCGCGAGCTGACCGAGCATGGCGCCGCCCCCGAACCGCGCGAAGAAGAGGCTCGAGACCGGCGGCCCGAGGAGCATGCCCGCCGCGTAGGCGGCGTTGTAGAGCGAGTTCGCGCGCGCGTACGACGCCGGCTCGACCACGATCCCCTGGAGCGCGAGGCTCACCGGAGAGATGGCCGCGAGCGTGGCGCCGGCCACGAAGATGGCCGCGCACATGAGCGGCCACGAGTCGAGCCACACGAACCCCCCGACCATCACCGCACCGATGGTCGCGAGTGTCCGCATGACGAGCAGGTGCCCGACGCGATCGCCCACCTTTCCCGCGTAGTTGGAGAAGAGGAGCATCCCCGCCGCGAAGCAGGCCGGCAGGAGGATGGTCCGCGACTCGGCCACGCCCTTCTGCTCGATGAGGTAGAGCGGCAGAAAGAGGACCACCGACGCCTGGAAGTAGCCGTACGCGAACGTGCCGAAGAGGCTCGTCCGGATGCGGCGCAAGAGGACGAAGGTCGACGCCGGCTCGCCCGGCCCGGGGCGCGCGCCGTCCTCCCCCGACGCGCTCGCGACCGACGTCTCCGCGGCCGACCGGTCGAGGCGCAAAACGACGACCGCGCATGCCGCCAGCGCGAGCGCCGACGACGCGAGGAACGCCATCCGCATCGGCGCGAAGGCGACGATGCCCTTCGCGAGCAGCGGCCCGAGCACGTACCCCGACGCGATGGCCACGGCGTAGAGGCTCATCACGTAGGCCTTCTGGTGAGCCTCGGCCCGCCGCAGCAGCACCGTCTCGAACCCGATCCACGTGGCGACCGAGCACGCGCCGTCGAAGAACCGCGCCGCCGAGATGGTCGGCCACGACGCGAGGAACGGGAACACGCCGACACACGCCGCGTACCCCGCGAGCGACACGACGAGGATCGTCTTCGCCGAGAATCGCTGGACGAGCGCCGCCATCGGGATCGACGCGAGCACGATGCCGCACGCGAAGACGGCGGCGAGCGAGCCGATGGCGGGCTTGCCGAAGCCGAGCTCGTTCAGCCGGAGGGCCGTCAGCGCGATGGAGACGCCGTAGCCGGTGCCCACGAGCAGCGACGCGACGTAGACGAGGCGCGTCGCGGGGTCTCTTACGCGGGCGAGCATGGTCGGCGGGCTCCGGCGGGCCGACCGTACCATCATCGCCTCAGTGATTGCGCTCCAGGATGTACGGGTCGTCGGGGAAGCTCGACTTGTGCCAGTTCTTGTCGATGTACGCGGCGACGTCGTGACCGAGCTCGTCGAAGTGATGACCGACGATGAGCACGGGGGGATCCGCCTCCAGCTCGCGCAGCGCGCGCCGCTGCATGCTCCGCGACGCGACCTCGTCGGGCTTGTCGAACGACGTCGGGTTGCGTCGGTCCGAGAGGAAGGCCTCGGTGCCCCCGCCGAGGAGCCACGTCGTGCAGAAGACCGGGTCGCCGGGTCGAGTGTGCTCCCGTACGTAGCGCGGGATCGCCAGCTGCCCCTGGGTGACGCGGACGTCGCCGACACGCGGGAGGTCGTCGTATTGGTAAGGGGGCCCGACCGAGGGGCGCTCTTCGCCCGAGGCGATGTTCGCGAGGCGTGCGTTGAGGGGGGTCGCCGCGCCGTTGAGCAGCCAGACGACGGGCACGAGCGCGAGGCAGACGGCGCCCGCGAAGACGACCCGGCGGCCTCGCGTGCGCACGAAGAGCCGCCGCGCTCCCGCCGCGAGCGCGACGAACAGGACGAGCCCGGGCGTCGACGCGTTGTCGATGTGCCAGGGATCGGCCGCGAGCATCGCGTGGTGCAGCGTCATCCCGGCGAGCATCGAGAGACCCGCGACGAGCGCCGTCCGCTGCACGAAGCGACGGCGGACGACGGCTGCGACCACGTGGGCGAGACCGAGGATGGGCAGCGCCGGTCCGAGGACGTAGTCGAGCACCCGGGACCCCACGGCGCCCACCGCCTGCTCGGGCTCGGCGGTCGTGAGGGCCGCGTACGAGGCGAAGCTCCCCTGATCGACGAACCATGACTTGCCCTGGAAGGGCGCCGTGCTGCCGGATACCTGGATCGTCCAGATGTACCCCTCGAAGAACGCACCGAGCCGCCCGCGCACCGCGTAGACCGCGAGGAACGGTACGAGCACCGCGACGAGCCCCAGGCCATAGACGCCGGCGCTGCGGAGGGCGGCCCGCGCGCGCGCCCGCGGCGGAGGGCCGCGACGGCAGAGCGTTTCGGAGCCGATCGCGGCGAGGGTCGCCAGGATCGCGGGGAGACCGAAGTCGTGGCTGTAGAGCGTCGCGAACGCGGCCAGCGCCCCGCCGCCGAGCAGGCGACGACGGCTCGCGCGCGCATCGTCGGACCGCCGCGAGAGGACGACGACGACCGCCAGGGTCGCCAGCGCCGCGCGCGAGGAATCGGCCCAGCCGAAGGAGTACGTCGTCGCGTAGACGACCCACGACACCATCGCCGAGTGCGTCACGAGCAGCACCGCGCCGAAGAAGAGAAGGTACCCCTGCCCCGCCGCCACGCGCCTCATCGCCGCGAAGGCGAGGACGAACCCCGCGACGTTGACGAGGACGTGCGCGACGCGGACGTGCTCGAGCGTGAGCCCCCCCTGGAGCCACGTGAGCAGGGCGAGGACGTACTCGCGCGCGGGACCGTAGGTGAGCCCGGCGTCGGCCATCATGAGCTTGCCGAACGTCATGCTGTTGATCCAGCCGAGGTGCTGCCCCTCGTGGCCCCGGTAGTCGGCCATGCCGAGCTCGCGGAAGTGCCAGGGCAGCACGAGGACGAGGAGCACCGCGGGGACGGCGAAGGTCAGCGCGTGCCGCCGCGCCCAGATCGTCGCCCGCTTCGCGGCGCGAGGCCGGCGGGCGAGCCCCCACGCGATCGCGACGGCCAGGAGAACGCACGCGATCGCCGGCGCGAGCGACGGATTGCGCCGCAGGCCCGCCATGGGAAGCGCGAGCGCCGGGAGCCCGGCGACCACGACGCGCCAGCGCGCGTCGACGGCGAGGTGCCGCATCGCCGCGTAGACCGCGAACGCGGCGGCCAGAGCCATCGCGGGCAAGAGGAGCGCCGGAGCCGAGCCCGCGAACGGGAGCCACACGCCGACGGCGAGGCACGCGGCCTCCATCGCGAGGCCGAGCGTCGCGTCGCGCGCGTCGCGGCTCGCGGGCGGCCGCGTGTGCACCGAGCCGCTCGCGAACAGGGGCGCGACGGCGAGCACCGTGAGGGGCGCCGCGTACGCGAGCCAGGGCCTGCGGAGCGCGCCGAGCGCCGCGACGAGCACGCCGAGCGCGAGCGGCGCGATCCACGCCCTCCCGCGCAGGAGCCGCGCGCCGAGCGAAGAGACCGCGAGCCCGACGGACACGCCGACGACCGCGCACGCCGCCGTGAAGAGGAAGGCGCAGTACGGCTCGAGCCTCGGCGCGGTCGAGGCGGGTCGCGCGACGAGGGCGCTGACGGCGGCTCCCACGACGCCGATCCACGGCTGCACGGCGAGGAGGGCCGCCATCCCTCCGCCGGCCGCGCACGCGCAGGCAGCCCCTTCGGCGAACACCCGTCCGACTCTCATCGCGCGCCGGCCGGGAGGCTACTCCGGGGCCTCGACACGGGCACGGCGAAAGATTCCGCCGATGGTGCGCCTCTTTCGCACGCGGGGCCCGCGAGGCCTCTGGACCGTCGGGATGGCCGTGCGAATGTGTGTGGCCCGGTCCACGGCTCGGGTGGAGGCGACGATGACTTCTCGGCAGACGACAAGAACGCTCTCGGTGACGCTCGGGCTTTGCACGCTCCTCGGGGCGGTGTCGGTGACCGACGCGGCGTCGGCGCGCACGCGCAGGCGCGTGTCCAGCGAGCAGCCCGCGGTGACGTGCTCCCCGAGCTACGGGACCATCACCGACTCGGTCACCTACCAGGACGGCCCCGTCATCTCGAACGCGCAGACCGTCCCGGTCTTCTGGACGAGCGCGGTCGACCCGTCGGTGAGCGCCTGGGCCGAGGGCTATCTCACGACGCTCGTCGGCAGCGCGTACTTCGACCTCCTCGCGCAGTACAGCACCGTGGGGCAGGCCGGGGGGACCGGGCAGACCGTCGGCCACGGCACGGCGGCTCCCGCGGTGACCATCACGCCGATCAAGGCGACGAGCAGCACGGTCAAGGACTCGGCCATCGGTCCCGAGATCGAGGCGCAGATCGCCGCGAAGGTCTTGCCCGCGCCGACGCTGGACGCGAAGGGCAACTCGAACACCATCTACGTCCTCTTCTTTCCGCAGAGCGTGACCGTGAGCTCGGGGGGCGACTCCTGCACGACGTGGTGCGGCTACCACGGGTCGTACGGTGGGACCGCGGGCAACCCGTCCTTCACCTACGCCGTCATCCCGGACATGGGCCCGGGCAGCGGGTGCAGCACGGGATGCGCCGACGAGTGCCTGACCGCCGATACGGACATCATGGCGGGCACGCTCTCGCACGAGGTGGCGGAGGCGACGACCGATCCGGCCGACGCGCCGGGCTGGGTGAACCCCAACCAGAACTCGATGAACTACGAGATTGGCGACATCTGCGTCGGCAACGGCGGGACGCAGGCCGACATGGGCATCGTGCCGGGGACGAGCATCCTCGCGCAGTACGAGTGGTCCCAGCGCGACCTGCAATGCTTGCTCGCGAACCCCGGCACCGACGCGGGCGCCGGGAGCTCGAGCGGGAGCGGCAGCGGCAGCAGCAGCGGGAGCTCCAGCGGGAGCAGCAGCGGCAGCAGCAGTGGAAGCTCGAGTGGGAGCAGCAGCGGCAGCAGCAGCGGGAGCTCGAGTGGGAGCTCCAGCGGCAGCAGCACCGGGAGCTCCAGCGGCGGGAGCGGGAGCTCGACGAGCTCGAGCAGCGGCGGGACGACGCACCCCGACGGCGGCGCGTCGAGCGGCGGTCAGGACGGCGGCGCCGTGGACGCGGACGCGCCCGGTGGACAGAGCGGAGGCTGCGGATGCCGGGTGCTCGGCGACGCGCCGGACACGAGCCTCGGGCTGGCGGCGCTCGCGGGCCTCGCGTTCGTCGGGGCGGCGCGCAGGCAGCGCCGCCGCAGGGCCTAGAAGGACGCCTGGGCGAGCATCGCGACCTGGAAGCGCTCGTCGCCCGCGCCTCCCGGGAACCAGTCGAACGGGACGACGAGCGAGACGATGGGGAACGACACGGTGAGCTGCGCGCGCGCGCCCACGAGCGTCGGCGCGCCCGACCGGAGCTGGACCGGCACGCCCACCCCGAGGCCGAGCGACGGGATGATGATGGCGATGTCCGGCGTCGCGGCCTCGACGAGGGGGACGAGCGTCGTGCGGCCGTGGAAGCTCGTCTCGGCAGCCGCGGAGTAGATGAGCGCGCGCCCGTAGCCGATCTCGTAGCCGAGCCGCGTACGAAGCTCGGCCGGGCCGATGCGGCCGCCGGCGGCGATGAACGGCCCGCCGTTGAGGAAGGTGTTCCCCGGCTGCATGACGGCGAAGCGGAGCACGGAAGCGTCGCGCGCCTGCACCGTCGCCCGCGCGACCTTCTCGCCCCCCTCCACGCCCACGCGCCACGCGCCGTCCGGCGTCGCCCATCGCAGGCCGCCCCCGAGACGCACGGTGACCTCGATCGACGGCGCGCCGGCCCAGCTCCGGATGGGCGACAGGGCGTACGCGTACTCCACGCGCGAGTCCGAGCGGGACTCGGTCGAGAGCCACGGGTGGCGCGCGAGCAGCGCGTCGATGACGAACTCGTCGCGGTTGAAGTCGAGCTCCTGGAAGACCGGCTCCATCTTGCCCTCGAACACGAGCTCGGCGCGGCCGTGCGCGTCGACCCCCAGCGTGAACCCGGTGCGTCGCAGCGATTCGCCGTACGACGAGAGCACCTTCGGCTCGATCGCCGACACGGCCGCGTCGATGCTCTGGCGCTGCTCGGGCGTGAGCTCGCGCCGCGCGTCCGCCCCGTCGGCGCGGATGGTCACCGCGCGGGCGGCGATGCCGTAGAACGCGCCGAGCACCTCCTCGCGCGCGTCGCCCGGGTTGACCACGTGGTAGACCGCCTGGAACGAGCACGCGGCCGGCCCCTCGCAGCGGAACGACAGCTCCTCGCGCTCGACGACGAGCGACGTCGGCGCGACGACGAACGCCCCGCCGAGCCGGTCCGGCATGCGCACGTAGGGCGCCGGCGCGTTGGCCCGGGCCACGGCCGTGATCGAGACGGAGAGCGCGACCACGGCGACCCACGAGAGGACGAGGCGCAGCACGGGCCGAGCCTATCCGGTTGTGAGGTACGGTATCGGGCGACCATGCGGCTCCACGTCGTCGACGGGACCTACGAGCTCTTTCGCGCGCACTTCTCGCAGCGCCCGCCGCACGTGGGTCCGGACGGCCGCGACGCGAAGGCGACCGTCGGCCTGGCCGCTGCGATGCTGTCGCTCCTCCACGAGGACGAGGAGGCGGTGTCCCACGTGGCCATCGCGTTCGACAACCCGATCCGCTCCATCCGCAACGACTGGTACGACGGCTACAAGACCGACGAGGGCGTGCCCCGGGAGCTGCTCGCGCAGTTCGACGCCGCCGAGGACGCGGCGCGGTGCGTCGGCATGACCGTGTGGCGCATGGACCGCTACGAGGCGGACGACGCGCTCGCGACCGCGGCGGCGCGCTGGCGCGGCGAGGTGGAGCAGGTGCGCATCCTGACGCCGGACAAGGACCTCGCGCAGTCGGTGCGAGGGCAGCGCGTCGTGCAGGTGGACCGCCTCCGCAAGCGGGTCATCGACGAGGACGAGGTGCTGCGCCGCCGGGGCGTCCTTCCGTCGAGCATCCCCGACTGGCTCGCGCTCGTCGGCGACACGGCGGACGGCTTCCCGGGCCTGCCCGGGTTCGGCGAGAAGACGGCGGCGGCGCTGCTCCGCGTCCACGGGCACCTCGAGTCGATCCCGCTCGCCGCGTCGAAGTGGCCGCGCGACATCCGCAGCGCCGACCGCCTCGCCGCCACGCTCGCCGAGCGCATGGACGAGGCCCTCCTCTACCGCAAGCTCGCGACGCTCATCGAGGACGTCCCCCTCGCCGAGTCTCTCGACGACCTCGCCTGGCGCGGCGTCCCCCGACGCGCCTTCGAAGCCTGGTGCGACCGCCTCGCCACCCGCGACCTCCGCTCCCGCCCGACGCGCTGGACCGACTGACCGCGCCGAGGCGCCCGCCTGTCTCTCTGCCCCGGTTCCGTCAGCTTTTCTTTCGACGCGGAAGGGGACTCCGCGCCTCCTCTCCCCCTCCGCGCCTCCGCGTCAAAAAAACCATCGGGCGCGCCTCGTGGACTACTCGTCGAGGCAGGCGGCGAGGAGGCGGTGGAAGTGGTGGACGCCGGTCTCGCGCGTGGGGGAGTAGCGGCCGGCGCGGTAGAGGCGGGAGCGGACGCCGCGCTGCACGGTCTGGACGACGGCTTCGTCCTCCATCTCGACGGCGTGGAGGTCGGCTCCGGCGCCGCGGCCGAGGCGGGCGGGGTCGCGCACGTACGTGAGGAAGGAGACGACGGTGCGGTCGACGGCCCGGGGGCGCACGACGTTGAGGGAGAGGCCCCACGGGTAGACGTTGAGCATCGTCGCGGGAAAGAGGAACGCGTAGTACGCGGCCACGCCGCCCTCGAAGGCGTCCTCGCCGTCCTTCGCGCGCGCCACCTGCAGCGTGCCCCAGCGGGCGAGGTCCGTGCGGTACGACCCGTAGTCGACCGCGGCGGCGAGGCCCGGGTGGACGAACGGGATGTGGAAGCCCTCGAGGTAGTTGTCGCAGTAGAGGGCCCAGCTCGCGGCGAGCTCGTAGTCCCGCGAGCGGTCGGGGGCGAAGGTGAGGCCGTCGAGCGCGCCCGCGGGGAGCTCTGCGCGGACCGGGCCGACGAGGTCGTCGAAGGGCATGGCGGGGTCGACGCTCGCGAAGAGCAGGCGCCCCAGGCGGCCGAGCGGTACGCGCGCGAGATCGTCGCTCACCGAAGGGAACCCCTCGACGCCGTCGAACTCGGGCATCGACACGAAGCGCCCGTCGAGCCCGAAGCGGCGCCCGTGGTAGCGGCAGCGCAGGCCCTCGACCTGCCCCTCCTGCTGGACGACGAGGTTGCCGCGATGGGTGCACACGTTGGACAGCGCATGCAGCGCGCCGCCCGCGTCGCGCGTGAGGACGACGGGCTCGTCGAGGCACCGCTCGAGCAGCGTGCAGGGCACCACGCGCCCCGGGGTCGCGACGCTCTCCGCGTCGCCGACGAAGTGCCAGGTGCGCGCGAAGACGCGGTCCCGCATGCGCGAAAACCACGCCTCGCTCGTGTACGCCTCGCTCGGCAGCGAGCGCGCGCGGCGGATGTCCGGATCGATCGAGAACGCGGTCACGGCGGCGCGAGAGCATACTTCCGTTCCGCCCGGGACAGGCGCGATGATGGGCGCATGCGCTCCCTCCTTCCCTTGCTCGGCGCCGCCCTCGTCGCGTGCGCCTCCGCCCCTCCGCCGCCCGCCGCCCCGCCCGCCGAGCCGGGCGCTCCGCCGACGGCCTCGTCGGCTCCGGCCGCCACCGCCGCCCCCGCGGAGGGGGCCCCGACCCTCAAGACGCGCCCGCTGGATCTCACGAGCGCCTGCCCGCACGACGTGCACCTCTACTTCGGCGACCACCCCGGCGACGGCCAGGGTCAGCCCGGCCTCGTCGCCTCCGGCGCCACCATCCCGGTCCCGCGCGCCGCCGACGGCACGCAGGTCGTCTGGGTCGTCGACGACAAGGGCTTCGGCCTCGGCAACGTCCACATCACGAAGCACATGCGGCACATCCGCATCGACGCCGCCTGCATGAAGATCGACGCCGACTCGACGCGGTGAGCGCGCTCAGGTGAGCGACGCCACGCGCGCCGCGTCCAGCACGATTCCGTAACCCGCCAGCGGCTCCGCGATGCTCGACGTGACGGCCCGGCGCAGCGCCTCCCGGCCCCTCGCGTCGTGACCGGCGAGGCCCGCCGGCGTCGGGCACGCATCGCACGCCGGCTCCCGCCAGAGGGGCGCGTACACCTCGAGCGTCGCCAGCGCGAGCTCGGCCAGCCGGGCGCGCTCCTCGCCGGTCAGCCGGTCGGCCGCCCAGTCGAGGAACCAGAAGCCGAGGCGCGCGTGCGGCCCCTCGTCGGCGACCAGGCGATCGAGCACGGCCCGCACCAGCGGCACCGTGGCCATCGCGCGCGACCGCGCCATCGCCGGCACGCTCAGCGCCTCGCTCACGCAGGACGTCGTCACCGCCAGCTCCGCCGCGCGCAGGAGGGCGCGGGCCCCGGGCGTCGTCCGCGGGGCGATCTTCTCCAGGTCGAAGCGAAGCGGTGCGGCGCCCCCCAGCTCGGTCGTCAGGCGCGCGGACAGCTCCACGTGGTGCAGCTCGTCGACGACGATGTCCGCCGCCGCCGCCGTCAGGTCCACCGGCGCACCGCACGCCAGCAGCGCCGACGCGAGCGCCGAGAAGGCCGCGGCGCTCGCGTACTCGGTGAAGACGCCGTTGGTCCAGATGCGGCGGGCCTCGTCGACGGCCCCGGGCGCCAGGCTCGCGAGATCGATCGAGCCCCACGGCAGGTCCCGCCCTCCGGGCCGGCGCCGGTGAAGCCGGTGCTCCGGCGCGCCGCCTCGCCAGCCGAGCTCGAAGAGCGGCGGCTGCGTCATCGGCGGTCGCACTCCGGCGCCGCGGCCGCCCGCATCGTCACGTTTCCGCACACGGCGTGCCCGTCCGGCGTGACGCGCGGAACGGCCGCTGCGGCCTCCGGTCCGGCGTCCGCCGCGGAGTCCCGCGTCGTCGTGGACCCGCACGCGGCGAGCGACATCGCCGCCACGGCGAGGAGGGGGCGAGTGAGTCTCGGGGGACGCGCGCGGGGCATCACCCCGCTTCAACGTGCGGGGAGCCCGTTTGTTCTCCCCGCCGTCGCGAAACTACTCTTCTTGCTTGGCGAGCTCGCACCCGTGGGCGTCGCCCGCGTCGCAGGCGCGGCGGAAGTACGCGACCGCGGTCTCGCCCTCCTTCGGGGCGACGTGCTCGTCGTAGAGAAGCTCCCCCGCGAGCAGGCAGCTGCTCGGATCGCCCTTCAGGCAGGCGAGCTTCGACGAGTCGAAGGCCGCCATGAAGAGGAGCATCGCGTGCGGCTGGTCCCGGGGGACGCCCGAGCCGCGCAGGTAGAGCCACGCGAGGTTGTTGCAGCCCGGGGCGTAGTTGCCGTTGCACGCGCGGCCGTAGAACTCGGACGCCACGGCGGGATCGCTGTGCACGCCCTGGTCGAACTCGAACATCACGCCCGTCGCGTTGCATTGCGTCGAGTCCTGCTCGCACCGGGCGATGCACGCGTCGACCTGCTCGTAGCGGCAGGGATGATCGGCGACCTCCGAGGCGGTCGGCAGCGCGTGGAGGTCGGGCGGCAGCGTCGTCACCGGCGCGGCTCCGAGCTCCGCGCACCCCAGGCCACCGAGCATCGTCGCGAGGCTCGCGAGCCCCCCGAGACCGAAGACGGAGCGAACCTTCATACGTGAAGCGTAGCGCAAATCCTCAGGCGAGGGGCCCCACCCGCGTCTCCGTCGCCCGCGCCAGGACGCCGTCCGCGATCATCGCCGCGACGGCCGCGATGTCGCCGTAGAGGGGCCGGTCCTCGGTCAGCGGCGCGACGCGCTCACGCACCGCGGCATGAGCGGCCGCGACGCCCTTGCTGGGGGTGAGCGGCGCGCGCTGGTCGAGGCCCGCGGCGGCCGTGAGGATCTCGATCGCCAGCGAGCTCCGCACGTTGCACACCACCTGCTGGAGCTTCCGGGCGCTGACGCTCCCCATGCTCACGTGGTCCTCCTTCCCCGCGCTCGAGGGGATGGAGTCGACGCTCGCGGGGTGGCAGAGGACCTTGTTTTCGCTGACGAGCGACGCGCTGGCGACCTGGGCGATCATGAAGCCGGAGTGGAGGCCGCTCTTCGGGCCTGCCGGTGCGAGGAAAGGTGTGAGACCCGTCGACAGCGCCGGGTTGACGAGCTGCTCGACGCGCCGCTCGCTGATGTTCGCGAGCTCGGCCGCCGCCATCGCGGCCAGATCGAGCGCCAGGGCGAGCGGCTGCCCGTGGAAGTTACCCCCGCTGATGATCTCGGCGCCCCCGCCCTCGTCCACGAAGACGCTCGGGTTGTCCGTCACCGAGTTCACCTCGCGCTCGAGCACTCCCCTCACCCACGCGAGGGCGTCCCGCGTCGCCCCGTGCACCTGCGGCATGCACCGGAGGCTGTACGCGTCCTGCACCTTGCCGCAGTCCTTGTGGCTCTCCATGATCTCGCTCTCCGCGAGGAGCGCCCGCAGGTTCCGGGCGACCACCGCCTGCCCCGGGTGGGGCCGCGCCGCCTGGAGCCGCTCGTCGAACGGGCGCCCCGTGCCCTTCAGCGCCTCCAGGCTCATCGCCCCCGCGACGTCGGCCACCGTGCAGAGCCGCTCGGCGTCGAGGAGCGCGAGCGTCCCGAGCGACGCCATGTATTGCGTGCCGTTGATGAGGGCCAGCCCCTCCTTCGCCTCGAGCACCACGGGCGTCACGCCGACACGCTTCATCGCCTCGGCCGACGGCACGAACGGGCCCTCCTCGAGGCGCGCCTCCCCCTCGCCGATCATCGCCAGCGCGAGGTGCGCCAGCGGCGCGAGGTCCCCCGACGCGCCGACCGACCCTTGCGCCGGGATGCGCGGCGTGACGCGCCGCTCGAGCATCGCGAGCAGCACCTCGACGAGCTCGGGCCGGACGCCGCTGCACCCGAGGGCCAGCACCTGGGCGCGGAGAAGCATCATCCCGCGCACCTCCGCGACGCCGAGGTCGGGCCCCACGCCGCACGAGTGCGAGCGGACGAGGTTCTTCTGCAGCTGCCGGACATCGCTCGCCGATATGCGCGTCTCGCTCAGCGCGCCGAAGCCCGTGTTGACGCCGTAGACGCGCGCCGCGTCGTCACCCTGGGCGGCGATGGCGTCGATGAACGCGCGCGACCGGACGACCCGGAGCCGCGCCTCGGGATCGAAGACGACCGGGCGGGCGCGCCGCGCGACGTCCTCCAGGGCCTGGAGAGAGAGGGGGCGACCGACGACGACGGGAGCCGACATGGCAGCCAAGTACCTTGACCGGCCTCGCGGATCCACTGTCTCCTCTCGTGGCCACCCCTGATGCGACGCGCCGTCCTGCTGCTTGCCTTCGCCGGTGCCTCGGTCCCCGCGGTCGCGCTGGCCGACGACGTCCCCGGCGACTTCGGGCGCATCGTCTTCGAGACGGGCCGCGTGCCCGAGGCGCTGCCGGAGCCGGGCCTGCTCCGGCTGCAGATCCACGGGGAGGAGCAGATCCGCTACGAGCACCTGCGGAGCTTCCCGCTGGACGTGTCGGCGACGCGCGCCAACGCGTTCCCGGGGGCCACGAGCGACTCGCTCGGCCAGAACGACTTCGTCTCGCACTGGTTCCGCATCACGCCGACCCTCCAGCTCGGCACCAAGCTCCGCGTCGTGGGGCAGGGCGACCTCACGGGCATGCTGCTCGGCGACCTCGCGCACGACACCAGCGCCGACCAGACGCCGCGCGACCAGAACAACGGCTACGACGGCTTCTCGAACCTTCAGCCGCGGTGGCTCTACCTCGAGTGGACCTCGCCGGTGGGCCTCCTTCGCGTCGGGCAGCAGCCGTCGCACTGGGGGATGGGGCTCGTCGCGAACGACGGCGACCACCCGTCGCTCTTCGGCGACTACCGGTACGGCAACATCGTCGAGCAGGTCCTCTTCGCGACCAAGCCGCTCGGGATCGAGAGCCCCTTCGTCGTCGCGCTCGCGGGCAACCTCGTCTACCGCGACAACGTCGCCATCCTGACGAACGGCGATCACGCCTTCCAGGGCATCCTCGCGGCCTTCTACCAGCGCGGGGCCGACATGCTCGGCGTCTACGGCGTCTACCGCGACCAGAACCACAGCGAGTCGTCCGAGCCGACGTACTTCAATTACACGGACTCGATCCACGTCGGCGTCCTCGATGTGGCGGGGAGCTTCGCGCGCCCGCTCACCGCCGCGGGCGAGACCGCGTACCTCTTCGGGAGCTTCGAGGCGGCGACGGAGCTCGGCTCGACCGACGAGGAGCGCACGATCTACCAGCTCCCCGGCCCCGCGGGCGGCCCGGCGACCGAGCAGTGGACGAAGATCCGGACCTACGGCGGCGCGGCGTCGCTCGGGGTGGTGCTCGCGGGTCACGAGGGCCTGAAGCCGGCGCGCGATGCGGCGACGCGGCCGGATCTCTACGGGCGCATCGTGGCGCAGGTCGAGGTGGGATACGCCTCGGGCGACGCGAACCCGGACGACACGACGGAGAAGCGCTTCGTCTTCGACCCGAACCACAAGGTGGGGCTCGTCCTCTTCGACGAGGTGATGCGCTGGCAGACCGCGCGCGCCGCGACGGCCGCTCAGGACCCGAACCTCGCCAACGGCTCGCGCCCGACGCCCGGCGCGTCGCTCCTCCCGTCGAACGGGGGCGTCTTCGGCACGCAGTACGTGTACCCGACGGCCGTCTATCGACCGCGCCCGTGGCTCGATCTCAAGGGCGGCGCCGTCATCGCGCAGACGACGGCCGACTACGTCGACCCGTACCGCCTCGTGCCGCAGGGCGCGTACGTGAACTACACCGGCGGAGACCCGAAGCGGCACGACCTGGGGCTCGAGCTCGACGGGGGCTTCGAGGCGCGCTTGCCGCTGGGACCGATCCTGCGGCTCCAGCTCGGCGCGCAGGCCGGGGTGCTCTTCCCGGGCGGCGCGCTGGCCGATGCGACCGGGATGACGATGAAGACCCCGTGGATCGCGGTCGGGAGGATGGGGTTGCAGTACTAGGCGGACGTCGCGCGGGGGGCACGGAGCCGAGCCCCCCCTTGCTGTCATCCGGAGGCGGCGAAGCGGCCGAAGGACCTCACGGTCGAGCCAGGTGAAATCATGGGGTCCTTCGGCCTTCGGCCTCAGGATGACAGCGACACCAGGTCACAGCCCGCGCGCGAAGCTCACGATCCGCTCCGCCACCCTCCCCGGCTCGTCGACGTGCGGGCAATGCCCGAAGCCCGCGGGTCTCTCCACGACGGTCCGCCTCGGCAGGTTCTTCGCGTAGTACTCGAGGTGCGACTCCGGCAAGAGGCGCTCGCTCTTGCCCCACACGAGGAGCACCGGCATCGGCAGCGCCGCGAGCGCCTCGGGCGTCGGCGCGAGCTCGTTGCTCGCCCCCGCGAAGAGATCCTGCACCACCCTGCGCCCCACGGACGCCGGGAGCTCGTGCGCGACGAGGCCCGCGATGAGCGGCGTGCGGTGGTACACGCGCCCGAGGAACGCGAGGCCGCCCGCGCGCGAGTCGAAGTCGAACGCGCCCTTCAGCGCGCGCCACTCCTCGTCGGTCGACGGCGCCCCGGCGGGCGACACGAGCACCAGCGCGCGCACCCGCTCGGGCCGCGCGATGGCGTAGTGCACCGCGAGCGCGCCGCCGAGCGAGTTGCCGACGACGATCGCCGGCTCGTCGAGCAGAGCGTCGAGCACCCGCGTCATCGCGTCGAGCAGCGCCTCGGGCGTGAGCTTCGCGGACGGCGGCGGCGTGAAGCCGTGACCCGGGTAGTCCGGCGCGACGACGCGGCGCACGTGCCGGCGGAGGCGCCCGAGCACCGGACCGAAGGGGGTCGCGCTGGAGCTGATCCCGTGGAGCAGCACCGTCGTCGGCAGCGGTCCCCGGCCCGGCGTGTCGTAGACGTGCACCGGGCCGAGCGGCGTCGGCATCCACCGCGTGACGACCCCGCGGCGACGCAGCGCGTAGCGACCCAGGCGCTCGGCCAGGGGAATGAGGAGGGGTCGCATCGCGAAGAAGATAAGGAAGGCCCGGACGGGGCGCCAGACGGGCTCGACCGGGCGATCGCGAAATGACGTGGAGTATCGAGGAGGGGCAGCGCGGGGGACGGCGGGAGCAGCCGTGCTACCGGCGGGGGCAGCGCTCGGGACGGCGGGAGCACCGCTGCTACCGGCGGGGGCAGCCCTCGGGACGGCGGGAGCACCGCTGCGACCGGCGGGGGCAGCCCTCGGGACGGCGGGAGCACCGCTGCGACCGGCGGGGGCAGCGCTCGGGACGGCGGGAGCACCGCTGCTATCGGCGGGGGCGGCGCTCCGGAAGGCGGGAGCACCGCTGCTACCGCCAGGGGCAGCGCTCGGGACGGCGGGAGCACCGGTGCTACGGACGGGAGCGGTGCTCGGGAGGTCGGTAGCACGGCTCGGGACGCCGCGAGCAACGCGGCGACCGCGCGAAGCACCGCTCGGGACGAGGGGAGCACCGCTCGGGACGCCCTCCCCACAGTCGTGCTCGCGCACCCCGGCACCCCAGTTTACAGTCCCGGCACCTTGCGCCTCTGCCGCCTGCTCGCGCTCCCGCTCCCGGCCCTCGCCCTCCTCCTCCTCGACGCGCCCCCGGCCCTCTCGGCCTCCACGGAGACCCTCCGGTGGACCGACGCCACGCCCGACGCGATGGTGGACGACGCCCTCGCCCGCGCGCTCGCCCCCTCCGCCCCCGAGCACGCCCAGGCCGCCGCCCTGGCGACGCTCGTCACCCTCGCGCCGCGCGCCGCGAACGGGCACGCCGAGCAGGCCCTCGCGCGCATCGCCGGCACCGCCGCCCTCCCCGCCGACGTCCGCTCCCAGGCCTCGCTCCTCGTCCGCATGCTCGCCTTCGACGGCGGCACCGAAGCCGGCAGCCGCGCCGAGCACGCGCTCGGCATCGTGCAGGAGCTCTCCATCCTCGGACCCTTCCGCGACACGGGCGGCGGGCTCGCGGCGCACGACGGCCCGGAGTCCGAGAAGACGCCCTTCGACGGCGCGGGCCGCTACTCGTGGGGCAGCTACGACGTCGCGTGGCGCGACGTGCCTCGCCCGTTCGCGGCGGCCGACGGCGTGCCGCTCGACGTCTTCATCCACCCGCGCAAGGAGAGCTGCACCTGGGTGGCGACCGCGCTCGAGGTCGCGCAGCCGAAGACGCTCTTTCTCCACGCGGCCTCCACGGGGCAGGTCCGCGTCGTCTTCGACGGCGTCGAGGTGGGGCGCGACGACGCCGTGCACGCGTGGCTGCGGTTCGACCGGCTCGGGGCGCGCGTCGACGCCGCCGCGGGCAAGCACCTCTTCGCCGCGAAGACCTGCTCGGGCGCCCTCGACGACGACGGCCAGGTGCGCCTGCGCGTGACCGACGAGTCGGGCGCGTGGCCCGCGGGCGTCGCCGAGTCGCCCTGGGCCACGGCGGGCGTCCACGCGCTGAAGAAGGCCGTCGTCCACGCCGTGCCGACGCTCCTCGGCCGCATCCTCGCGAAGGGCGACGGCGACGTCGACGCGCGCCTCGACGGGGCCGTCCTCCGGACCTTCGGCGGCGCCGACGATCTGCGGAGCCCCCGCGCCCCGGGCATCCTCGTCGCGCTGGCCGATCACGGGCTCGACGCGGACCGGCTCGCGATGGCGGGCTGGATCGCGCCGCTCGGCGCGAACCGCGGGGCGTGGCTCGATCGCGCGCGGAGCGTGGGCGACCCCGGGACGCGGGCGTTCGCGCAGCGGCGCCTCGTCGAGCGGCACGTGCAGGCGGGGCTCTCGGACTGGGCGATGGCGTCGCTCCGCGGGGCGAAGCTCGACGAGGCGAAGGATCCGGAGGCGTCGCTCCTCGCGTCCGAGGTCGAGCAGGCCCTCGGGACGGACGCGCTGCGCATCCGGGCGTTCCACCGGCTCGAGACGGTGGCGCGCGAGGGCGGCGACGCGACGCCGGACGTCGTCCTGCAGCTGCTCGCGCGGACGGCCGAGGGGCTCTCGCCCGAGGTGGCGCTGGCGGCGCGCGAGAAGCTCGCGAAGCGCGGCGACTGGGGCCCGGACCGGGTGCGCGTCATCGCCGCGACGCGCGGTCGGGCGGCGGCGACGGCGGCGGCGCAGCGCGCGTTCGCCGGGGCGGTGACGGACGCGAACGAGGCGCTCGCCGTGGCGCAGACGATGGCGCGCGCCGGGGCGCACGCGGAGGCGTTCGGCCTCTACTCGCAGCTGACGCGCTGGGCTCCGAACCGCGCGCCGGTCTGGGCGGGGCTGGCCGAGGAGATGAGCGCGGCGCCGTCGGACGCCACGTCGGGCACGGTGATGGCGGCGGCGCTGCGGCGCGCCCGGGAGCTCGATCCGACCGAGGCCAGGTACCGCGCGGAGCTCGCGCTGCGCGCCAAGGCGTCGGCGCCGGACGGCGAGGCGCACGACGACGACAAGTACATCGTGCCGTCGCAGACCATCCTGGCGCGTCGGGCGAAGGTGCCGGCGGAGCTGGCGGACGTCTCGGACCGGCAGCTCTACTGGCTGCGCGCCGTCGTGATGCACCCGGACCG
Source organism: Polyangiaceae bacterium (assembly GCA_036501935.1). Taxonomy (GTDB): domain Bacteria; phylum Myxococcota_A; class Polyangia; order Polyangiales; family Polyangiaceae; genus Palsa-1150. The sequence continues at coordinate 347,505 of DASXZL010000023.1, forward strand.
CCGGGTCTCGGAGATGGTCCAGTACGCGCGCGAGATCGGCATCCCGCCGCGCACGGAGGACGAGCTCTTCGAGAACATCCCCGCCGAGGGCGACCAGACCGAGATCTTGCGCGCGCGCGTGCACCGCAAGGACGGCGGCGAGGCCTTCCCGGTCGAGGAGGCGAACGACAACGCGCAGCCGCGCATCCGCTGGCCCGAGCTCGTGGCGGGCGACGTGGTGGAGGTCGCGTTCCGGTCGTGGTCGGCGGGGCCCGTGGGCGGCCGGGGCGATCCGCCCTTTTACCGCCTCGACTACGCGGCGGCGCTCTCGACGCACCCGCTCCTCTACAACGAGGACGTCATCGAGTCGCCGGCCGACCGACCCATCTACACGGACGTCGTGAACGGCAAGGCCGAGAAGAAGGAAGAGAAGGACGAGAACGGGCGCCACATCGTGCGCTACGTGTGGGAGCACCCGCCCAACGTGCCCGACGAGCCGCTGGCCCCGGCGACGAGCGAGACCGTCCCCTTGCTCCTCATGTCGACGTTCAAGGACTGGGCGGCCTTCCGGTCGTGGTACGCCGACGCCGTGCAGGGCTTCACCGAGCCCGACGCGCAGGTGCGCGAGATCGCGGCGAAGCTGACGAAGGGCAAGGTCGCGCGCGAGGACAAGCTCCGCGCCATCTTCGACTTCGTGGCCGACGACATCCGCTACGTGAACTACGTGAGCGGCGAGTGGTGGCTGCCGAACCGCCCGCAGCAGCTGCTCGCGCGGCGCGAGGGCGACTGCGACGACAAGGCGCTCCTCCTCATCACGCTCCTGAAGGCCGTGGGCATCGACGCGAAGGAGGTCATGGTGCAGACGCGCCAGACCAACCAGCCGTCGGTCCTCCGCGCGAAGGGCGTGGCGGTGCCGCTGTTCGATCACGGCATCGCGTGGCTGCCCGGGCCGGGCGGCGGGACGTACCTCGACGCGACGAGCCCGCAGTCGCGCCTCGGGCCGCTGCCGTCGATGGACGCGCGCGCCGTCGCGCTCCGCCTCGACGGCCCCGCGGAGGTCGTGTCGCTCCCGGCGAGCACGCCGGAGGACCACGGGGTCGACTCGTCGTGGACCGTCGCGCTGACGCCGACGGGCGGGGCCGAGCTCGAGGGCGACGAGCACGCGCTCGGCGACGAAGCGTTCTTCATGCGGAGCTACCTGACCGAGCCCGGCGCCCGCGCGCAGTGGGTGGAGGACCACCTCGTGGGCCCCTGGTTCCCGACGGTCGAGGTGGAGAAGAAGGTGGACTTCCACGGCGAGCTGCCGCGCGGCGCCGCCGACGTGAAGTGGCGCGCCCGGAGCGACGGTCTCGCGCGCCACGAGGGCCAGGAGCTCGTCGTGCCGCTCTCGCCCTCGCAGACGACCGCCTCGCAGATCGCGCCGCTCGTGAAGCGCACGCTCCCCGTGTGGCTGCCGTCGAACATGGCGCCGCGCAAGGAGGCGCGGACCATCCGGGTCGTCGCCCCGAAGGGCTGGCGCTTCGAGCCGCTGCCGCCGGGCGGCGACGAGAACGGCGGCCCCTTCGGCCGCGCCCACCTCGACATCGCCCCCGACCCGCGGGACCCGCAGGTCATCGTCGTCAAGCGCACCATGCTCTTCGATCAGAGCGTCATCAGCGTCGAGGACTACCCGAAGTGGCGCGCCTGGATCCAGCGCGTCGACGCCCTCATGCACAAAGCCCTCCGCCTCGAGCCCGTGGGGACCCGATGAAGACGAGAAGAAGCCTGCCGCAGAGGGGCAGAGGACGCAGAGGGTTGGGTTGGCTCCTCGGTGCGTGCGTGCTCGCGCTGTCCGCGTGCGGAGGGCCCGAGGCGCGCGTCCCGCAGGGGCCGCACGCGGACTTGCCGGTGCTCTATGGCCAGGCGTTCCGCGCGGACGCGACCGGGGATCCTCGGGTCGCGGTGAAGGCGTATCTGGATGCGGTGCGCGCGGCGGCGCGGGCCGAGGGGGATCCCTGGCAGGTGCCGGCCCTCGAGGCGTCGCTCGACGCGCTCGCGACGCGCACGATGCCGTCGCTCGGGGAGGCGTCGCGCGACGCCGGGCTCGCGTGGCGCACCGACGAGGGGCCGAGCATCGTGGCGGAGCTCGCGCGGGTCGACGGCGCGGGGCCGTTCGCGCGCGGGCTGGTCGCGCGGACGCTGCTCGAGGTGGCCGAGCGCAAGGGCGACGCGGCGGAGGCGGAGAAGCAGCGGGCGGCGAGCGGCTGCGCGCGCGAGGCGGTCGTCGTCGGGCCGACCACGTGGGCGCCCGTCATCGGCGTCGACGAGCCGGGGCCCTTCGACGCCCCGGGCGCGCGGCTCGAGCCGGCGTACCCGCGCGGCGACGCGTTCGGCACGGCGGCGCACCCCGTCGTCGTGTCGGCGGACGGCTGCGATCTCCCGCTGTCGGCCGAGAGCAGCAAGCCGGGCGTGCGCGAGGTGGTGCTCGACGTGGACGTCCCGGCGGGCGGGGTCGTCGGGCTGGCGCTCCGCGCGCACGGGGCGGCGGTGCTGCGCGCGGGCGGGACGCTCGTCCTGCGGCGGCCCTTCGAGCTCGGCGACGGCGCGGCGGCGCGGTTCGCGCGCGTGACGGCGACGCCGGGGACGCTGCGCGTCGTGGCGCGCGTCGGCACGGGCAAGGACGACGATGACGTCGAGGTGGACGTCTTCGGCAAGGACGGCGCGCCGCTCCGGGCGCACGCCCCCGCCGTCGGCTCGGTCGCGCCGGCGCGCGTGACGGGCGTCCAGACGCTCGATCCGTCGGCGTGCGTCCGCAGCGACGACTTCCTCCTCGAAGCGGGGGCGGACCTCGCGGCCGGCGATCCGCGCGAGGCCGAACAGATGCTCTGGGAGATGACCAAGCGCACGGGCGCGGCGCCCGAGCTCGGCCTCGTCTACGGACGGGCGCTCGAGAGCGCGCGCGATCTCTCGGCGGCGACGCGCGCCGAGCGCGGCCGGAGCGCCTACGAGCGCGTGCTCGAGGCCTGGCCGACGAGCTGGGAGGGGACGATCGCGCACGCCGTCCTGGCGGGCGTCCGCCGGGGTCGCGAGGAGGCGAGCATCGAGGTCCTGCGCGACCTCGACGCGCAGCGGGCCAAGGGAGGCCCGAGGGCGCCGGTCGTGGACGCCTTCGAGGCCGTGACCGCGGGGCGCGAGCACCTCTACGATCGCGCGCGGTACGCGCTCGAGCGGGCCCACGCGCCGCTCCTCGGGACCGCGCTCCTCGCGGACGCCGAGAAGGCCGCGTCGCCGCGCCTCGGGGCCGAGCTCGCGGCCGCGATGTGCGATCCCGCGCGCCTCACGGCGAGGGACAGCCTCGCCTGCTTCGACGCCCTCCGCGCCACGGGCGACCACGAGCGCGCCTCGGCCGAGCTCGCGCGCCTCCGGGCCCTCGAGGGCGCGCCCGGGCGCTACCTCGGCGTCGAGCTGCGCGACGCGCTCGCCCGCGGCGACGAGGCGACCGCGAACCGGGCGTTCGGCGCGATGCTCCCGGCGGACCGCACGCTGTCGGCGATGGTCGCGCTCGATCGCTCGGCGGACGTGCGCCAGCACTTGCTCCGCGCGGCCCTCGACGCGGACGACTCGCCGGGCGCGCTCATGCCGCTCCTCAGCGCGTCGGGCGAGGACTCGGCGCGCGAGCTCGACGCCGCCGCCGAGCGGCTCGCCGCCGAGGACCGGGCGACGCCGATCCTGCCGAGCGCGGCGACCGCGGTGCTCGCGCACACCGAGCGCTACGACGTCCAGCCGACGGGCCTCGTGCACTGGCTGCTCTTCGACGTGCGCCGCGTGAGCGGCACGACCGACGTGGAGGAGAACGCGCAGGCCAGCGCCCCGGACGTGTGGGGCCACGGCACGGCGCGCGCCCTCCGGCGCCGCATCATGAAGCGCGACGGCCGCATCCTCGAGCCGGATCCCACGCCGCGCGCCTCCCAGGCGCACGCGGATCTCTCGCAGCTCGAGCAGGGGGACGTCGTCGAGGCGGTCTACGAGGGCTGGTCCATCCCGGGCGACACGGGGGACATCGGCATCGACACGCCGGACCTCCTGCCCGGGCGCACGGCGGTCCACGACGCGAGCATCGAGCTTCGCCTCCCGCGCGGGCTCGAGGGCTCGCTCTGGAGCCACCCGCTCCTCGGCAAGCCGGAGGAGCGGGCCGACGGCGACGCGCGCGTGCTCACCTGGCACGTCGTCGATCACGCCGCGCGGCGCGTGGAGGACGGCGTCCCGCAGATGGACCGGAGCGCGCGGGTGAGCTTCTCGACGTCGAGCTGGGCGACGCTGGCGCGCGCGCTTCGCGAGACGCTGGCGGCCCTCGACGAGCACGATCCCGAGGTGGCCGCGTGGGCGCACGAGGCCGCGGGCCCCGGCAAGCCGACGCGCGCCACGGTGGACGCGGTGGTCTCGGTGGCGGGCAAGGCGCTGCGCGAGTCCGACGCGGGGGCGCTCAGCGACTACGCGGGCGGCATCGCGTCGGTGCAGTCGACGACGGCGCGCGCGTTCCTCGCGTCGCACGACGGGAGCCGCTCGTGGCTCATCCTGCGGGCGCTGCGCGAGCTCGGCGTGCCGGCGGACCTGGTGGTCGCGGAGAGCGATCCGTTCAGCGCCGACCCCGCGTTCCCGCCGCACATGGGGCGGTTCACGCACCCGCTCGTCGTCGCGCACGTCGACGGGCACGACGTGTGGATCGACGCGGACATCGACGGCCCGCCGCTGCCCGCGGGGAGGGTCTCGCCCGAGCTCCGGGGGCGCCTGGCGCTCGCGGCGAGCGGGACCATCGCGCCTCTGCCCTCGACGGGCGACCGCGAGGAGCGTGACGAGATCGACATGCGCCTCGCGCTCGACGCGAAGGGCGACGCGCGCGGCACCTTCACCATCGTGCTCCGCGGCCGGGACGCGCAGACGCTCGCCGAGGCGCTCGTGAAGACCGTCGGCGCCGAGCGGCAGCGCGCGTTGAGGGACGTGGTGCTCGCGTGGCTCCCCTGGGCGAACGTCGACGAGGTGCAGCTCGCCTCGACCGAGGGAAGCTGGCAGGTGAGCTTGCGCGCCGAGGTGAGCGTGAACGGCTACGCGCAGCTCGGAGGGGCGCACACCTGGCTCCTGCCGGGCCTCGACACGCTGCACTCGGCCTGGCCGCGCGCCCGCGTGTCCAGCCTGGGGGCGACGTTCGCCACGCGCGCGGGGCGCGAGAGCGCGCTCGCGCTGAGCCGCGCCGTCCAGTACCACGTGCACCGCCGCGTCGAGCTGCCGAAGGGGGCGGCGGTCGCGCGCATGCCGGGTCCGCTCGAGGTGAAGGCGAAGCTCGTCGAGGCGTCGCGGCGCATCGCCGTCACCGCCCCCGCGGGCGCCGCCGGAGGCGCGCTGGAGGACGACTTCGTCCTCGGCGTGGCGACGGGGACCATCCCGGCGAAGGACTACGACGCGTTCGTCTCGGTGGCGCACGCCGCGGACGACGGCTTCATGGCCTCGACGCGCGTGACGACGCCCTGAGCGATGAGCCGGCGGCTGCGGCGAGCGGTCCTCTTCGCGCTGCTCGTCGTCGCGTCGTCGGGAGAGGCGCGGGCGCGGGCCGACGAGCCGCGCGCGACCGTGTCGCTCGGCCTGCTGGAGCTCTTTCCGCCGACGACGGTCGGCCTCACCACCGAGCTCACCCTCGGGCGCCGCGTCTCGCTCGCGGGGATGACCGGCCTCGGCGTTCGCACGCTCTCGGGCGGAGGGAGCACGCTCGGCTGGTCCGCGATGCTCGCGCCCCGGTGGTACGTGCTCGGCCACGTCGCCGAGGGGCTCCACGTCGACGCGGCCGTGGCCTACGCGCGCGCCGTCGAGGCTCCTCTCCAGGGCGATCTCCAGCCGCCGGCAGGCCTCTCGGTCGGCCCCGTCGCCGGCTACGAGACGCGGCCGTTCCCCGGACCGCTCGTCCTCGGGATCGCGTTCGGCCTCCTCCACGCGGTGTGGCTCGCGCCCGAGGCCGGGGTCGTCCCGTGGCTCCAGCCCTGGGGCGACCTCACCGCGGGTCTCTCTTTCTAGGCCCTCGAAGAAAGGCGCCCTTGCCCGGCCCCCGGCACTCCACTACGGTTCGAGCCCCTCATGAGCGGCCATTCCAAGTGGGCCACCATCAAGCACAAGAAGGGCGCCCTCGACGCAAAGCGGGGGAAGCTCTTCACGAAGCTTATCAAAGAGATCACCGTCGCCGCCCGCATGGGTGGCGGTGACCCCGCCGGCAACCCACGCCTGCGGAAGGCCATCTCCGACGCCAAGGGCCAGGCGATGCCCGGCGACACCATCAAGCGCGCCGCCCAGCGCGGCACGGGTGAGCTGGAAGGCGCCAGCTACGAAGAGATCACCTACGAGGGCACCGGCCCCGGGGGCACGCTCTTCCTCGTCGAGTCGATGACCGACAACAAGAACCGCACGGTCGCCGAGATCCGCAAGATCTTCGAGAAGAACAACGGCGCGATGGGCGCGGCCGGCACGGCGGCGTGGGCCTTCGAGCGCAAGGGCCTCATCTCGGTCGGCAAGGAGGCCACCGAGGATCAGCTGATGGAGCTCGCCGTCGGCGCGGGCGCGGAGGACTACTCCGACGGCGGCGACGAGTGGCACATCACGACCCCGCCGGACGGCCTGAACGTCGTGCTCGACGCGCTCGAGAAGGGCGGCGTGAAGGTGAAGACGAGCAGCCTGGCGCACGTGCCCAAGATGAAGAAGCCGCTCGCGGGGCGCGACGCGCAGGTCGCGCTGAACCTCGCCGAGGCGCTCGACGATCACGACGACGTGCAGAACGTGTACGCCGACTTCGACATCTCGGACGAGGAGCTCGCGGCGCTCGAAGGCGCGGGCTGAGACCCGATGCCGGGCGACGTGGTGCTCGGGCTCGATCCGGGCACGCGCCACTTCGGATGGGGCGTGGTCGAGCGCCGGGGCACGCGCTTCATCCACCGGGGCCACGGCGTCATCGACACGGACGAGTCGGCGCCCATCGCGCTGCGCCTCGTGACCATCGAGCGCGAGCTCGTCGAGGTCGTGCGCGCGCAGGCGCCCGAGGTGTCGAGCGTCGAGGCGCTCTTCTATGCGAAGGATCCGCAGGCGGCCGCCAAGCTGGGTCACGCGCGCGGCGTGGCGCTCCTCGTGTGTGCGCGGGCGGGCCTCGAGGTGTTCGAGTATCCGCCGGCGCGCGTCAAGCTGGCGGTCGTGGGGAGCGGGCGAGCGGACAAGGCGCAGGTCGCGCAGATGATCCGCGTCGTGCTGGGGCTCGCGGTCGCGCCCCCGGCGGACGCAGCGGACGCGCTGGCCCTGGCGGTGACCCACTTGCAGCACGCCCCGCTGCTGTCCGCGGCGGTGACGCCTGTCCGCGCGGCCGGTACACCCGGAATGAAACGCCGGCCCCGCGGTTGAGCCTTTCGAGGGGCCCTGGCCCACCTTCGGGAGGCCGTGCCTTGTGGTAACAAGACCTTGCCCCATGCAATAAGTCCCGTGCGCGCCTCGTCCAAAGGGCATAGGTTTCGCATCCACCGAGAACCTCCGATGAAGCGACTCGTCCTTCCCGTGCTCCTCGCGCTCTGCCTGGGCGCCACCGCCGCCTCCGCGGGCGACCCTCCCCTCGCGGCCTCGGGAGCGCCGGGGTCGAGCTGCTTGCCGGCGACCCCGACGGCGGCCCAGGCGGTCACGTGCGTCCAGCAGGTCTACGACCAGTCGCAGACCTTCGCGAGCGACTTCAGTCAGAAGTTCCTGGTGAAGGCCTACAACCAGGAGAAGACCTCGCACGGCCACGTCACCTTCGCCAAGCCCGGCAAGATGAGCTGGACGTACGACGACCCGCAGTCGACCGGCAACCGCGTCGTGTCCGACGGCGTCGTCATCAAGGTGTACGAGGCCAGCAACAAGCAGATGTACGAGCAGCCCATCGACAAGTCGCAGTACCCGGCGGCGCTCTCGTTCCTGACCGGCACGGGCAAGCTGGGGGACAATTTCAACTTCGAGGTCTTCCCCGGACCGCAGATGAACTTCCCCGGGGGCGTCGTCCTCGTCGGCACGCCGAAGACGGCGACGCCCGCGTACTCCAAGGTGCTCTTTTACGTCGACCAGGGGACGTCGCAGGTCCGCCGCGTGATGATCATCGACGGCCAGGGGAACCGGAACCGCTTCGACTTCGAGGCGCCGAAGGTCAACCAGGCGGTCGCGCCGGACCTCTTCAAGTTCACGCCGCCCGCCGGGACGTCGATCATCCACCCGTAGGGTGGCTCCCGGTGCGGCTTGAGTAAGTGCCCGCACTGCGGCGCCGTCGCGCGGGTGGAGGCGAGCGCCTCGCTCCGCTGGCGATGTGGGGTGTGCGGCGGTCCCATCGTGCCGACCGAGGGCGACGTCGCGCGGTCCGACGGGGAGCTGCCGTTCCTCGTGCGGTCGCACAGGGCGCGCGCGATGGCGCTCGGCTGGCTCGCGGCGTTCTTCGTCCTGGGAGCGATGGCGGCGATGGCGGTCGGCGTGGCGCTGCTGGTCGCGCTCGCGTCGCACGTCGCGGCGGGGATCCTCGGCGTCGTCGCGCTCGTCGCGGTGACGCTGGCGGTCGTGAGCCTGCGGCGCTCGCGGGCGCGCAAGGGCGAGGCGCGGCGCGAGCTCGATCAGGCGTGGGACCACGTGGCGAGCGAGGTGCTCGGCGCGCGGCGGGCGGACACGACGGCCGCCGATCTGGCGCGGATCATGAAGACGGACGAGGCGCACGCCGAGGGGCTGCTGTCGCGGCTGTCGGCGCACGGGCGCGCGCGGGTCGACGTGCGCGACGACGCGGAGCTCGCGTACCGGGTGAGCGACGCGGCCGAGGGCGAGGCGATGGGGGACGCGTCCGGGGGGGCCGAGCCGGCGGCCCCGCGGGTGCGCACGCGATGACGAGGCGGTCGCTCACGCACGTCGGCGGCGAGGTCGAGGCGGTCGGCAACCGCGAGGTGTCGCAGGCGCTCGCGGCGTCGCTCGACGTGGCGCCGGCGGACCCGGGGAACGCCGAGGCGGACGGCCCGGACCGGGTCCACGTCCACGGGTTTCACACGTACCCGGCGCGCATGCACCCGGCCACGGCGTCGCGCCTCGTCGTCGCGCTCTCGGGGCCGGGGGCGACGGTGCTGGACCCTTTCTGCGGCTCGGGGACCGTGCTGGTCGAGGCGATGATTGCCGGGCGGCGCGCGCTGGGGACGGACCTCAACCCGATCGCCGTGCGCCTCGCGACGCTGAAGACCACGCTGCGCGACGCGCCGTGGCTCGAGGCCCTCGTGGCGGCGGCGCACGAGATCGCGGCGATCGCCGACGAGCGGCGCACGCGTCGGGCGGGCGCGTCGCGGCGTTACCCGCCGGACGACGTGGCCGCCTTCGACCCGCACGTGCTCTTGGAGCTCGACTCGCTGCGGACGGCCATCACGAAGCGCGAAGATCCCGACGTGCGCGGCGCGCTGGAGCTCGTGCTGAGCGCGATCCTCGTGAAGGTGAGCCGGCGCGCGTCGGACACGTCGGCCGCGGCGTCTCCGCGCCGCATCGCCGCGGGCTTTCCGGCGCGCCTCTTCGCGCGCAAGACCGAGGAGCTCGCGCGGCGGCTGACCGAGCTGGCGGCGCTCGTGCCCCCCGGGGCTCCGCCGGCCCGCGTGGCGCTCGACGACGCCACCCGCCTGCGCAGCGTCGGCGCGAGCACGGTCGACGCGGTCGTCACGTCCCCGCCGTACGTCGCGACCTACGACTACCTCGCCCACCACGCCCTCCGCATGCGCTGGCTGGGCCTCGACGCGACGGCCTTCGCGGCCGGCGAGATGGGCGCGCGACGCCGGTACGCGAAGCTCGACGCCGAGGGCGCCCGCGCGGCGTGGACGCGCGAGCTCGCCGCGGTGCTTCGCACGCTGTCCCGGGTCTGCCGCAAGGGTGCGCGCGTCGTCCTCGTGGTCGCCGACTCGGCAGTCGACGGCCAGGCGCTCCGGGCCGACACGCTGGTCGACGGGGTGGCGCCGGGGTCCGGCTTCGTGCGGATCGCGCGCGCGTCGCAGCGCCGGCCGCACTTCCACGGGCCGACGGCGCGCGTCTTCGAGACGGCGCCGCGGGCCGAGCATGCGATTGCACTGGAAAAGCTGTAAGGGCCGGCGCGAGACCCCCGGATGACCCTCGTCGTCTTCGAGTCGGCGGAAGCCGGCGTCCCGACCGTGGAGGTGGAAGCCCCCACCGGGGCGCGCCTCGTCGACCTTTGTGACGAGCGCGACGCCCCTGTGCCCTTCTCGTGCCGGAGCGCGAGCTGCGGCACCTGCCGGGTGGACGTGCTGGAGGGAGCCGACTTGCTCGAGCCCCCCCGCGACGAAGAGCTGGACGTTCTCGATATCTTCGGTGACGACCCGACCCGCCGCCGCCTCGCCTGTCAGGCCCAGGTCCGGGGTGCAAGTGGCCGGATCCGCGTCCGCCCGGCCGAGGGCTGACCGGCTCCGGAACGGCGGCGATTCAGCGGGGCCGGAAAAATCGAGCACACGAAGTCGCAACAATTTGCCTCCGGGCCTTGGTATGAGCCCCCTCATGAACATCCGCACTTTGGCTCTGGTCTTGGGATCCGCGCTCACGGTCGCCGCCGGCGGCGTGACGGCGACGGCGTGCAGCAGCAGCAGCAGCCCGACGACCCCGGAAAAGGGCGACGCCAGCAGCGGCAGCAGCAGCGGCAGCTCCAGCGGCTCCAGCAGCGGCAGCTCCAGTGGGTCCAGCAGCGGCAGCTCCAGCGGCTCCAGCAGCGGGGGTGCCGACTGCGGGACCACGCCGACGGCGCACGTCGCCGAGGCGGGGACCATCTTCTGCGGGTTCGGCGCGGGCGACGCGGGCGACCAGTACTGCCCCACCGGCCAGGAGTGCTGCCTCGGCGGCGCTATCGCCGGCGGCTTCGCCGCCGACGGGTGTTACCAGTACGGGTCGACGTGCACGAACGGCGGCGGGGACGCGGGGAGCGCCAACGAGCAGCCACTCCAGATCGAGTGCAATCAGATCAGCGATTGCACGGCGAACGGGAACACGGGCGCGACCGCCTGCTGCCTGCAGGGCAACGCCAAGTGCGCGTCCGGCTACACGTGCGGCACGCTCGGAACGGGCGCCTGCACGTACCCGAAGTTCTCCGACGGCACCGGCATCGCCTGCGAAGGCACGGCGGGCGGCACCACGGCGACGGCGTGCCAGGCCGGCGAGATCCAGGTCTGCTCCTCGCAGGCCGACTGCGCGACGGGCACGTGCACCTTCGGCAAGTGGAAGATCGTCGAGCTGGGCTTCTGCCTCTAGGCCGCCCGCCTACCAACAAGAGCACCACGAGCCCACGCTCGCGCCGACGCGCGGGTGTGGGCTCGTGCCATTTGGCGCGGTGGCAGCGCGCCGATTGGACCGCGTCTCAAGCCTCACGCTTGCAATACAGCGGGATTCGTCCAGTCTACCGGTGAATTCCAGAGGATCTCGGCGAGCACGCCTTTGACGCAAATGTCCTCGGTGACAGAGTTTCGTCCCATGCGCCCTCTTCTTGCCCTCGTCGCCATCCTGCCTCTCGGGGCGGGTTACCTCGCCTGCGGCCAGGCCAGCTCGACCCCGGACTTCGGAGACGATGGGGGAGGCAGCAGCAGCGGCAGCGGGAGCAGCTCGGGCACTAGCTCCGGCGGCAGCTCGGGCTCCTCGGGCGGCAGCTCGGGCTCCTCGGGGAGCACGTCCAGCAGCGGCAGCACGAGCTCGAGCGGCAGCAGCAGCGGGAGCTCCGGCAGCAGCGGCGGGAGCTCCGGCAGCAGCTCCGGATGCACGACCGACACGGGCCCCATCAGCGGCACGGTGGGCTCCACCGGGGGCTCGGTCTCGCGACTGGTCTTTGCCGTCGTGGGGGACACGCGACCCGCCACCGAGGACGACGTCGGCGGCTACCCCACCGCGATCATCACCAAGATCTTCTCGGACATCCAGGCGCTGAGCCCTCGTCCCGTGCTCACGCTGGGAACGGGCGACTACCAGTTCTCCAACGCCACGAGCGGCACGGGCGCCCAGCAGGTCGACATCTACATGACGGCCCGGCAGACCTACACGGGTCCGTTCTTCCCTGCGCCGGGCAACCACGAGTGCGGGGTGTGCGGAGGCGTCAGCAGCTCGGACAGCGCCAACTGCGGCATGTCCGACACCTCGTGCGGCGAGACCGTCAACTACAAGGCCTTCCTGAGCTCGATGCTCGGGCCCATCGCGAAGACCCTCCCCTACTACTCGATCAACGTCACCGCGGCCGACAGCTCGTGGACGGCGAAGTTCGTGGTCGTGGGGTCGAACCAGTGGGACAGCACGGAGGCCACCTGGCTGGGGACGACGCTCGGGCAGCCGACGACGTACACGTTCATCGTCCGGCACGAGCCTTCGGACGGGACGCCGCCCCTCGGTCCCGGCGTCGCAGGCGCCGACGCCATCATTCCGAAGTATCCCTACACGCTGCTCATCGAGGGGCACGACCACACCTACGGGCACTACAGCGACGCGCCGCAAGCGGTGATCTTCGGCAACGGCGGGGCGCCGCCCGGCGGCACGAAGGACTACGGCTATGGCCTCTTCGCCCAGCGCTGCGACGGGGCCATCGTGGTCGACGCGATCGACTACATGTCCGGCGCCGCCGACAGCGAGTTCCACTTCGTGGTCACCCCGACCGGCGCCGCCACGAAATAGCGACGGAGGAGCGCCTGCTTCATGGCGGGCTCAGGCGGCCGGCAGCTTGCCACGGGCCCACTGCCGTGCCCAGATTGAGTGGTGAGGCAATCGACGCCGGTAGGCTGCCCCGTGGCCGCGGGTTCGCGGCGCGCGGATCGGCCAGCCAGGGACCAAGGCTCCGGACCGAGGCGTGCGCTCGACACCGGGACCCGTCCGAGGCCGCGCGTGCTCATCGTCGAGGACCACGCAGACACCCGCGAGATCTACGCGTGGTGCATGCGCGCGGCCGGGTGGCAGGTCGATACCGTCACGAACGGGCTGGATGCGGTCGTCATGGCAGCCGCGACCGAGCCGGACGTCATCGTCATGGATCTGAACCTCCCTTTGCTCGACGGGATCGCGGCGACGCGCCGCTTGAAGGGCGACGAGAGCACCGCGGACATTCCCATCGTGGCGTGCACCGCGTTCGGAAAAGAGCGTCAGTCCGAGTTGGAGAGCGCGGGCTTCGACCTGCTCGTCCCGAAGCCATGCACCCCGGAGGAGCTGCGACTCGTCGTGGAGCGCCTGATCGCTCACTAGAGCATCGCAAGTTGCTGTCGTCCTGAGGGATGACAGGACTCTCTTGCCTCGACGGCGGTGCACTCGAGCTGACGGAGGGGCCCATGTCGTCGCCGCGCCTCGCGCCTTCACGCGCGCCCGGGCAACGGCACGGATCGTGGAACATGGAGCATCGTGCACCCTGTTTCCGTGCCAGGCGGCTCTGGCTTTCAGTCGATCGGGTCCGGCCTGGCGCTGGTCATCGACGAGTCGCCGGAAGGGTTTGCGCTCCAACGCGGAGCTCTGGAAGCCGCACACTTCCAGGTCGAGCAGGCCTTCGACGGCTTCGTCGCCCTCGCGATGGCGGTCGTTTGCAGACCCGACGTCATCATTCTCGATTGTTCGAGGCCCCTCGTGGAGGGCCGCCAAACCCTCCGCCTCCTCGCCGGCCACGTGCGCACGCGCCACATCCCCGTCATTCTCGCCACGAGTCGGCCCGATCTCGTTCCGCCCGAGGTTCAGGCGCGCATCGCGGTCCTGATCTCCAAGCCCTGCGATCCGGATGACATCGCTGGCGCTGCCCGCGCGCTCGTGCCGCGCCGGAGGGCGACTCCCGCACCGGTGCGCCTGGTGAAATAGGCACTTGCGCAGGTAGGTTCCGGGCCGGGCATCGGGCATGCAAGCGCCGGAGGGATGGACTGGACAACCTACGCCATGCGCGTCGCGCCGCTGATGGGTGCGCTCGCAATCGTAGCCGGCGGGCTCTGTGCCGGCACCCTGGCCTCGGTGAGCTGGATTGCGCATCGCGCTCGCTGGATGGCAGACGGCCCGGAGATTGGCCGCCTTGCGCTCGAGCTCTTCTACCGCCGCACGTTGCCGTTTCTGTTCCTCGGCCTCGCGGGAGGCACGGCATGCCTCTACGGAGTGGGTCTCCGCAGCCTCCAGACCTCGACGAGCGTCGGCGTGTCCGCAGCAGCAGGCCTGCTCGTGATGCTCGTCATCGTCGTCGCCTGGCGCGCCCGGAAGGCGTCGACGGGGGTCTAGCGCGAACCAGACGCGCAGCAAGACTCAGAAGGTCTGCGTCGAGAACCGGAAGAACAGGATGTGCGCCGTCGGCGCGAGGGGATTGATGATGAGCGCCCCGTCCGCCGTGCCGTTCTCGTAGTGCACGTCGTGGCACCCGTTGCCCTGCGAATACGCGTCGCCGAAGACCGATACGTGGTTCACGCCGGCGAGCTCGGTCTGGATCTTCTGCGCGAGCGTCGTCGGATCCTCGGGTGTGAACTGCGTCGAGTGGAGCCCCAGCTGCGTGTAGCTGAGCCCATCGTCGTGCCAGCCCTCCGACCACGCCCCGGCAGGCATGGGCATGTCCGCCTCGTAGAGATTGGAGTCGCCGGTGAACGTCCCGATGTCGACCGCGACGTCGTAGACGAAACCGTTCGCGCGGATCTGCAGGTGCACGTGGCTGTCGTCGCCGTTGCACGAGGGCGCGCCGTCCTTCGGAACGACGAACGAGAGGTACCCGTCGAGCCGGCCGTGCTTCGTGTCGATCGCGGTCCCGGTCTGCGCCGAGAGCGGCGTGCAAGTGGCCGTGTAGCTCGGGGGACCGTCGACGGAGCTCGCCGCCTCGCCGGCCTCGCCGCCCTTGCCCTGGTCCGAGGAGTCGCCGGCGTCGTCGATCCCGGCTTCGGTCCCTGCCTCGTCCGTGGACGCCATCGAGGCGCCGTCCGACGTGGTGCCCCCGCAGGCCGACGCACCTGCGAGGAGTAGCGCGAGGGCCAGCCTCGAGACGTCCCGGGTCATCGCGCCGACGCCGCCGGCGCGGGGAGCGGGTCCATGATGGGTACCGCTTGCCCCGGGACGGATGGTACCTGGATGAAGCCCTTCGCCGCCGACACGTGGCACGCGTTGCACTGCGCCGCCGCGTGCTGGAAGGCGACCGCGAACGCAGCGCGATCCTGGGACTCTGCCGCCTTGGTCAGCTCCGGCGGGATGGTCGTCAGGAAGGCCTTGGCCATCGCCGGGATCTGCGCGGTGGGCCCTTCCTTCGGGAGCTTCGCGCGCGGGACGTCGTTCTCGAAGAGCTCCTCGAGCTCCCCCGCTTCGAACGCCGCCAGCTCGAAGCGATTCGCCGAGGCGGCCTTTCCGGCCGTCTCGAACCGCCTTCCCACCTGCACCATGACCTCACCGAGCCCGGGAGCGTCGGACGACGGTTCGCCAGCGGGGGCCGGCGCACCGCTTGCCCTCGAGCAGCTCGCGGTCAGCAGCAACGCCAGCAGGACTGGACCGAGTTCACGCATGGGCCAGGATCCACTCCGCGAACCGGTCGGCGATGGGGCGCCACGCGACCTCGTTGAGCACCTCGTGAAAGAGCCCTTCGCGGCCGTCCCACGTCTTGTCCGAGCTTCCTGCGGCGTCGAAGAAGGCTCGCGCCCGCGGCACGCTCACCACGTGGTCCGCCAGCCCGATGACGACGAGCAGCGGCATCGTCAGCGAGGCGGCGCGCGCGATGGCCTGGTCCTGGGCGCCCTCGGTCTCGGTGAACCAGCGGGCCGTGGCCGTCTTGAAGACCAGGGGGTCCTCGTCGTACGCGCGGGCCCGCTCCGCGTCGTGCGTCACGTCCTTGCCGCCGAGGCCCGTCGGAATGGCGAGCGTCGGCGCGATCCGCGTCGCGACGCGGCCCGCGAGGCGCTTGGCGAACGGCACCTTGTTCGCGACCCCGAAGAAGGGGCCACTGAGGGCGAGCGCGCGCCACGGAGAGGGCCGCGCGATGGCGACCGAGGCCGCCACGAGGCCGCCGAAGCTGTGCCCGAAGAGGACTGCGGGCACCGACGGGAAGCGTTCGCGAACGAGGCGCGTCAGCTCCGCGGCGTCGTCGAGAAATTCCGGGAAGCGGTCGCAGTGCCCTCGCCTCCCCTCGGACAGCCCGTGGCCCCGCAGGTCGATGGCCACGGTCGCGATCCCCCGCTCTGCCAATGCGTCCACCACGTGGGCGTAGCGCTTGCCGTGCTCGGCGTAGCCATGAAGGAGTCCCACGGCGACGCGCGGAGGCTCGGCAGGCGTCGCGGCGTAATAATGAAGGGAGGGACCGCCGCCGGCGCGGGCCAGCGTGCCTTCTTCGTGCATGGTCATCGTTCGTCCCCCAGCGCTTCGCGCAGGGCGGCCAGGCCCCGCGCCGCGCGCGACTTGATGGTGCCGAGGGGCACGCCCTCGCGCTCGGCGATCTCCGCGTAGGTCAGGCCCTCGTAGAACGCCGTCTCGAGCGTTGCGCGCTGGACCTCGGGGAGCGCCGCGAGGGCGCTGCGGACGCGCTCGCGGTCGGCGGCGCCAGCGGCCTTCGTTTCCGGGTCGACGGGGGCCGTGGCGGCGAGCGCCTCGGGATCGTGGGCGAGGACGTCCCGCGCGATGGCGCCGCGCCGTTCCCGCCGTCGCGTGCGGTCGATGCTGAGGTTGCGGACCAGCGTCACCAGCCACGCGCCCACGGCGCCGCGCTCGGGGACGTACTGCCGGGCACGCTCGCCCACCACGACGAACGCGTCGTGCACGACGTCCTCCGCGTCGGAGCGCTGGCGCACGATGCGCAGCGAGAGGGCGAGCAGCATGCGGGCATGCCGGTCGTAGAGCTCGGCCACGGCCAGGACGTCGCCTTCCGCAATTCGCCGCAGAAGCTCGACGTCGGTCGTGATTTCCCCACCAGAGCGCATGCTCGACTGAGCCCGAGGCTACCCCAATTCGAGGCTACCGCTTCCGCCTTCGGGCGTCCTTGCTAGCCTTCCCCCCGTGAGCCGGCTTTCGAAGGCCCTCGCGGTCGTGCTTGCCTCTGCCACCACGGTCACGGTCGCGGCGCGGCCGGCGCTGACCGAGGAGCCGGTCGCCCATGGTGCGGGCCTCGCCGAGCGGAAAGGCGAAGCCGTGGACGCGAGCGACGACCCGCCGCTCCTGGCGACGCTCGACCAGGTCCACACGGGCGAGCGGATGGTGCTCGACGCGGAGACGCCGACGCAGGCCGACTTCGAGGCGCTCCTCTCCGACCGGTCGACTGGCGAGCACCACGCCCTCGATCCGCAGCTCCTCGGCCTGCTGCGCACCCTCGCCGCCCGTCACCCGGGGTCGCGCATCGAGCTGGTGAGCGGGTACCGCAGCTGGAAGCTCAACGAGATGCTCCGCAAGAAGGGGCACCACGTCGCGTCCCACAGCCAGCACTCGCTCGGTCACGCGTGCGACTTCCGCATCGTCCCGCCCGGGTCGGAGACGGGGATCGATCCGCGCGTCCTCGAGCAGGAGATCCGCAAGCTCGGCTGGGAGGGCGGCGTGGGCACCTACCCGACGCCCGGCGACTGGTTCGTGCATGCGGACGTGGGTCGCAACCGCCGGTGGGTCAATTGAGGTGGGCCCGGGGGGTGGCCGCGGGTGCTGTCGCGGCGCTCGCGTGCTCGCGCGCGTCGAGCTCGGCGCCGGCCCCTTTGCCCATCATCACCATCACGGCACGCGACACGCGCTTCGTCGTCCGCGAGCACATGCTGGCGGCCGTCGAGATGCAGCTCTCCGGCGAGCCCCTCGCCACCTCGATGGGCCGACAGCTCGCCAACTACAGCCGCGACTGGCTTCCTCCGAACATCTACTTCGACAGCTCGAAAGGCTCCTTCGGCCCGCGCATCGATCTCCCCGGCTTCTCGAGCGCCATCGAGTCCTACGAGTACTCGAAGCAGCCGATGAACAACCTGGCCTTCGAGTCGGGCGCCGGGCTCTCGCTCGCCTACGGTGCGCTCCTCGATCCGACGGGAGGCGGCGCCACCGGCTGCGCCAACTTGCGCGCCACCGTCCAGAACCTCGCCGGCGAGAGCAACGCGACGGCTCTCTACGTGAGCGCCACCGCCACGCCCGCGAACCCGCTCGGCTGGCCCGGCATCTGGCCCACCCTCGAGCCGTTCGAGTCGTTCGACCCCGCGCTCGCCACGACCAACTCCGTCGCCGAGATGTGCTCCATCACCTCCGACGACGACCCCGGCTCCAACGGCGCGCTCATCAGCGACGACTACGAGTGCGACGCGACCACGCTGCACCTGCCGAACCGGGCCGCCCAGGTGCAGAGCGCCATCACGCCGGGCAGCAGCGGGTGGGCGGCGTGGAAGTCGGCGCTGTGGGTCATGAACTATCTGCAGCTCATGCACGACGCCGACGAGAACGCGATCACCAGCGTTCCTGCGTCGGACCTGTCCCAGGTCGGCCAGCCCGGCAACGGCGTGACCGGAAATGACCTCGGCGCCTTCGTCGGCACGTACCTCGGCTCGAGCAACATCGAGGGATTCCAGGCCGGCATGATGATCACCGCGCTCGACAACGAGGCGGACGACTGGCTGACCGCGCGGACGACGACCGACGGGGCGGCCCTCGGAGGGTTCCCGGACCTGGTCACGGCGCTCACGTACGACACCAACGCGCCGCTCCGGTGGTTTCCCGCGGAGGTCACGGTCACCGAGACGACGGATCCCGCGTGCGGCTTCCCCAGGCAGTCTGGCTTCACCGTCGCCTCCGGCGACAGCCACCTGCTCGACCTCTCGGGCCTCCTCGGCGCGTACTCGAACCTCTACGCGCTCACGGATCTGGCAAACGGGCAGGTCGGCGGCTCGCAGTCGACGAGCGTCTACTTCGACGGCGACCCGTTCCCGGAGGACGACCAGCTTCCCGACGGGGAGAGCACGTTGCACGACCGCGCGCTCGGGATCCTGCGCGTGACCCTCGTCGATCTGGCGAGGATGCACGTCGATCCCGCCTCGGGCATCCCCGTCGACGACGTCACGGTGGCGGGCGGCGTCCCGACTCGGGGGACGACGCTCTCGGCCCTCACCGGCGCCTACGCGCTCCTCGCGCTCCGCACGACGCGCCGGTCGCTCACCGACCAGCTGACGCTCTACCTCAACACGAAGCCGGACACGGTGACCGTCACGACGCCTCTCGACACCCCCGGCCTCGGCGGGCCGGCCCCCTTCGACACCGTCACCGACGCGCTGAACACTTTGATCGGAAGGCTCGCGGCGCTCTACCGCGACGAGCTCACGGATGCGTCCGGACGCGCGTGGCCCGGCTGGGACGTCTCGCAAGGCGCGCCCACGAGCGATGACGACATGCTCGACGCCCACACGGCGGCGGTGCGCGCGCTCCTCCAGGCCTTTCTCGCCACCGGCGATACGAGCTACCGGGACCGCGCGCTCGCGGTGTACCAGCGCGTCGAGGCGACGTTCTGGGACCCGTGGGCGCGCCTCTACCGGCCCGTCGCGGGGGACACGTCGAGCATGGTCGTGTACACGCCGATGCGCTTTGCGCTGGTGCAAGCGATGCTTCGGGACGTCTACGAGCTCATCGCTTCGCAGGATGGGGAGGGCTCACTCGCCACCGAGGTGCTCGACCGACTCGCGCGCGTGAACAAGCTCGTGCTCGACGGGTGGGACGACCGCAACGGAGACCAGTCGGTGGACTGGCCCGAGGAGTGCGCGCAGGGCCTCGACGGCAACGGTGTGCCGCGCGGCGGGCTGCAGATGGCCGAGCGAACGCTGTCGGGCGAGACGGGGAGCACGGAGAGCGTCTTCGACGCGGGTCCCCGCGTGGCGACGGTCGACCGCGAGCACGACTGCGTCCCGGAGATCTCGGCGGCCGAGCTCCCTTCCGCGCTCGCCAACTCCATTACGTTCCAGATCGCGAGCCCGCCGTGAGCGCCAGCGGCGCGCGACGAGGGCATTTGGTCGTCGCTTTCGTCATCGCGGGCGGCTGCTATTCGCAGGGCGGCACCGTCCTACCGGTCCCAGGCTTCTCGACGCACTCGTCGAGCATCGCGCTGAGCGCCGACGGCGGGACGGTGTACGTCGTCAACACCGAGAGCGACTCGGTTTCGCTCGTCGACGTCCGCGCGGGGACGCTCGTCCGCGAGGTATGGCTCGAGGGAAGCGCGCCGCAGCCGGACCCGGCGACGAAGCGGTTCGACGCCGCCGTGGGCCCGCGTGCGCTCGCCCTCGACCCGTACGCTGCGCGGCTCTACGTCAGCGGGCAGCGCAACGGCCACGTCTACGCGCTCGACGCGGGCTCGGGGGACGTCCTCGCCGACGTCGACGTGTGCGCGGAGCCCGTCGGGATCGTCGTCTCGCCCGAGGGCTCGGTCGTCTATGTCGCATGCGCCCAGGACGACTCCGTGGTCGCCCTCGCGGCCTCTTCGCTCGCCGTGATCGCGACGGTCGCCGTCGCGCGCCGGCCCTGGGGCCTCGCGTGGAGCGCCGACGGGACGCGGCTCTACGTGACGCAGCTCCTCGGGCCCGGCGTCACGGTGCTCTCGACTTCGCCGCTCGCCGAGCTGGGGGCGTGGGAGCTCGCGGACGGCCCGCCCGGCGACGCCTCGACGGTCGCCCATGGCACGGTGCGCGGCGTCTACGACGTCCTCGCGCGGCCCGGCAGCGATGAGGTCTGGGTCGCCCACCTGATGCTCGGCATCGATACGCCGCAGCCCCAGCTCGTCTTCGACAACACGGTCTTCCCGGCGCTCTCGCTCTTCGACACAGGAGGCAAGACGCTGGCGCGCCTCACGGTGAGCACCGAGCCGGGCGATGGGGGCGTCTTCGGCGACGTGGTGTCCGGGCCGCGCGCGATGACGTTCTCGGCCGACGGATCGCTCGCCTTCGTGGCCGACGCCGACAGCGAGGACGTCCTCGTCGTCGACGCCGCACGCCGCTTCGAGACCGCGCTCGTGCGCCCGCTGCCCGGGCATCAGCCGGAGGGGCTCGTCGCGTCGAGCGACGGCCACGTCTACGTCGACGAAGCCAACACGCTCGACATCGCCGTGCTCACGGTGGACACGAGTGGCGCGTCGCCTGCGGTCGCCGTGAGCGGCCCCCCCATCGTGCGCACCGTGCAGGACCCGATGCCGGCGGCGATGCGCCTCGGGCAGCACGTCTTCTACTCGGCCAACAGCGACCAGCTTCCGACGACGACCGACCACTGGGTGGCGTGCGCGAGCTGCCACGTCGAGGGGCGGAGCGACGCGGTGACGTGGCAGTTCCTGCAGGGCCCGCGCGATACGCCGTCGAACGCCGGCGGCACCGCGCACACGGGCTTTCTCATGCGGACCGCCCTCCACAACCAGCTCCAGGACTACGCCTCGGTCATCGACGCCGAGCAGGGGGGCCACTTCCCTCGCAGCGTCCCGCTGCTCGAGGCCGACCTCGACGCGCTCGACCAGTACGTCGACTACGCCATCCCCTACCCGTCCCCGCCGCGCGCGCTCGACCCCGCCACCGTCGCACACGGGCAGGAGCTCTTCGCGATGCTCGGCTGCAGCGCGTGCCACGCGGGGGCGTACTTCACCGACTCCGGGATGGGGAACCCGTCGCTCGACCTCGCCGGACCGGTCGTCTCGTCGGTCACGCCGGGGGGCGTGGTCCTTCACGACGTGGGGACGTGCGTCATGGGCGGCGCGAACCCCGACAACGCCGTCGACGACGACGACGGGGACCTCCGCGGCGCGTGCGCCTTCGACACGCCGACGCTCCGCGGCGTCTCGGAGACCGCGCCCTACCTGCACGACGGGAGCGCGGCGCAGCTGGAGGACGTATTCGTGCTCGCGCCGGAGATGGTGGGATCGGCGGCGCTGACGCTGTCGCAGAGCGACCAGGAAGCGCTCATCGCATACCTCAAGTCGCTGTAGCGGCTAAAGCTCCAGCCCGATGACGGTGCGGGCCCAGATGGGGCCGTAGTTGTCGGAGATGGGCTCGCTCGAGTTCGTCGGCTGCGCCGTTCGCGTCACGTCGTTGACGCGAGCATAGACGCCGGTCGACCACCAAAGGTGGCCGAAGTTGAACATGAGCGCGGGACCGACGAACTGGTTTGGACCGAGGCTGAAGGGGCGCGGGTTGGGCGCGGGATCCGGGAACTCCACGCGCATCCAGTACTCGACGCCCGCGTGGAATGATGGCGTCACCTGGTACGTCGCCCCGATGGTCGGGTTGAGGACCCAGTCCTGCTGAGGGACCGCGTAGTAGAATTCTCTCTCGGCCCACGCGTTGGCCGCGATGCGCAGCTTGCCGAAGCGTTTCTCGAGGATGACCTTGGCCTCGATTTCGAACTCGGTCGAGTATTCGACGAGCTCACCGTAGAGCGCGAGGTCGATCGGGAGCTCGCCCTCTTCCGCGAGGCGCCAGCGGAGCCGCTCCTTGAAGCCCGTCCCCTCCGTCAGCGTCGCCGTGTCCGTGTAGCCCTCGGGGGCGCTCGGCAGGAACGCGGCATAGAGCCCGAGCTCCAGGTGATCCGTGATGCCGTGCTCGAACTCCATCTGGAACTGAGAGGCCGTGTACCAGACGGGCTTGCCCAGAGGGTCGATGGCCTTCACCGGCGTCAGATCGATGTACTGCTCGACCTCCGACTCGCCCTCCCCGAGCGTGTCGTACGTGTACGTGAAGGGCAGCGGGCGGGGAGTCGCCTTGGCGGGCGTGCTCCACAGCAACGCCGCCGCCACTGTTCCGAGGACGACTCCACGAAGCGCGTTACTGGGCGATGCTGCAATCGGCAAGAAGTCCTCCCGACGGTTGATTGTCCGTGCACAAGAGAAGCGATGGCGGATGGACCGTGTCGCCCGCCTTGCCGCCGATGGCGACGACGGTCGCGATCGACCCGAGAGAGAGCGTGACGCTCGTGGCGACCGCGAGGTCCGCCCCGGCGTCCGACCCCGAGGCGCGCGCGCTCATCGCCTGCATCGGCGCGAACGGCGCGACGGCGACGTATCCTTGCGCGTCCAGGGCGCTGTCGCCGGGGCCCGCGTGCGCGCTGGCCGCGGCGAAGCGGACGTCCGTGAAGAGCGGCAGCCACGCGCTGCCCGATCCGAGGCCGAAGTCGAGCGAGGGCTCCGCCGGCATCGCGTTGATGGCCCGGAGCGAGCAAGCGCCGCCGGCGAGCACTGTGTCGTCGGGCAGCAGCGCGACAGTGATCCCGGGATCGCTGCCGGCCGGCGTGAGCTCGCCCGCGACGAGGAGCGTGGCGTGGGCGCCGAGCGCCATCGCGGGCAGATCGGTCGTGTCGGGAACGCCGGCGTCGGCGAAGGCCGCGCAGGAGGACGACCCGGCGGGCACGATGCGTACGTCGTACGCTCCGGGCTCGAGGGGCAGGTAGGCGCTGACCTGCGCGTACGCTACGCCCGGCGGCCCCGCGTCTTCCTCGGCGGCACCGGCTTCGGCCTCGTCGCCGGCATCGCCGGCGTTCGCGGCGCCGAGCTGCGCGAGGAGGGGCCCCTGGAAGCTTCCCGTCCCGTGCGCCGCGACACAGACATCGATGGACGGCGTGTCCGGGGAGAGCTGCGCAATACGCACGTACGCCGTGGAAGACGTCGCCGCGTCGTCGCCGTCCGCGGCGCCGGCTTCGACTGGAGCCGAGTCGGCTCCCCCGTCGTCGCCGGCGTCGTCCGCGACCTGCTCGCCCGCGGACCCGCGGTGGGAGCTGCACGCGACCGCTGTGAGGGCGAGACCCGCGAGGAGCGCCACGAATACGGGGAACCATCGCTTCATGAGTCGCTCACAGGCTCCGCAGGTACTCGACGAGGGCCGTCTGGTCGGACGGGCTCAGGGTCTGCGGCGTGGCCCCGGGACCTGCCGCGGCCTGAAGCATCGAAGGAAGAACGTCCTCGAGCGTCGCCGCGCTCCCGTCGTGCAGGTACGGGGCCGAGTCCGTCAGACCTCGCAGCGCCGGCGTGTCGAAGGCGCACGAGGGGCGTGGATCACCGTCGATGTCGTCGTGCACGACGTCGGGCCAGGGGCCGCTCGTCACGCAGGTGCCCACGTCGTGGAGGAGGACGCCCCCGCTCGTCGCCGAGGAGACGATTGGGCCGGCCAGATCGAGCACCATGTTGTCCATGCCGGAGTCGGTTTTCGCGGGCCCCGAGTGGCAGGTCGGGCACCCGACCTCGGCAAAGACCCCCTGTCCTTGCGTGCGCAGGCTCGCGAGCGCCGCTCCTTGCAGCTGGTGCGTCTCGTCGGTCGACGGCGGGATGGGCGCCGGGATGGCGTAGTTGACGTACGCGGCGATGGCGTCGAGGAGCGGGTCCTGCGCGCCGCCGGCGTGAACGTCGCCTCCCTGCTCGATGTCGATGGTCTTCCAGTAGTCCTGCACCCGGGAGCGGTCGGCGGTCCGGAAGAGGAAGCCCGTGTCCAGCATGCCGCCCGCGTTCGTCGGCGTGTCGCGCGGGCCCTGCGCGAAGAGCCACGTCACCGCGTCGCTCCGCCCCTCGACGTGGCAGCTCGCGCACGCGACCCAGTGGTTCTGGGTCGTCGCGACCTCGTCGCTGTCGGCCGAGTAGAAGAGCTGCTGGCCGAGCCGCAGCTGTGCGGGCATCGGATCGCTCGACACCGTCGCAAACGCGGGCCCGTCGGCCACGACGGAGACGGTGCCGGCGGACTCGTCGACCTTGAAGGCGGCGATGTCCTCCGTGTTTCGCTCCTGCACGTACACCTCGCCGTCGTGCCAGACGACGCCCTCGGGCAAGTGGCCCGGAAGGGGACGCACGACGGTGACCTCGACGCGCTTGACGGCGTCGACGACGAGCAGATCCTCGCTGTCCGCGTCGGCCACGAAGGCGTACTTGCCGTCGTCCGAGAACGCCATCGCGCGGGGACCCGACACGATGTCGCCGAAGGCGCCGCTGCTGCCCGGAGTCGCAACCGAAGGCTGGACCGAGAGACGTGCCCGCTGCGTGCCGTCCGCGTCGAGGATGGAGAGCGCGGGAAAGACGGTGCTGTCGAACTCGAGGGTCGGCTGGGGCGTGTCCGTGCCGAGCATCAGGTGAGCGACCCAGAGGTCCGTCGTCCCGGGCCGGACGACGGCGTCGTAGAGGCCGCGCACGAGCCCGTGCGGGACGGTGGGGTCGGACTCTGGCGGCGCGTCGGGCACGGGCCACGTGGTGATGAGCGCGAGCGGACGCGTGGAGAGCGTGCTGACCCCGGGCCCGAGGAGATGCGTCGCGACGAGCGTCTCCCCGTCGGCCTCCCAGGCGAGCGCCCAGGGCTTGCGAGGCGTCGTCGCCATGGCCGTCACGGACATCGACGCGGCGTCGACCTCCATGATCGCGTCGTCCTGCGAGCAGGCGACGAACACCGCCGCGTCATCGGCGCTCACCAGCACGCCTACGGGCTCGGAGCAGATCGCGACGCTGCTGACGACGGACGCCCGCGCCGTGTCGATCGCGTAGAGAAGCCCGGAGCGCTCGCCGGTCACGTAGAGGGTCTTTCCCTTCGAGTCGAGAGCAAGAGCGCGCGGATAGACGGCGGGGTCGAAGCGGTGGGTCGTGGAGTCGACGCTCGGGGATGCACTCGCGAGGAGGACCTCGTGCGCGAGGGACCGCGTCCCGAGGTCGAGGAAGCTCACGCTGTCGGCGTCGGGATGCACGACGTAGAGGTGCGCGCCGTCGGGGCTCACGGCGAGGGCGCTCGAGTGCGCCTGGTGGCTCGTCGGCGACGGCGTGGACGAGCCGCACCCCCACGGAGTGGCCAGCGCAAAGGCGAGGACGGCGAAGGGGCGGGGCGTCATTGGACGTAGGGGGTGAGAGTGAAGGTGACGGAGTTGGCGAGCGCGGACGGAAGGCCGGCCGCGGAGATCTCGGGGACGCAGTCGTGCTCGCGATCCGTGACGGCCACGCGAGCACCCGCGTCGCCGCCCGGCTTGTCGGCGAGCGAGCCGGATTCGCCCGACAGAACGCGCTCGGCCATCTGCAGACCTCCGAGCCCCATCGGCTTGCCATCGGGTCCCGTGCCGACGTTCACGCACTCTTGCGGCCACTCGATGACCCCGTCCAGGTCGCGGTCGTCCCACCCGTTGAGCACGAGCTTGTCGAGACGGCCGACGCGATCCTCGAGCAGCCTCGCGAGCGCCGCGTTACCCGGGAGGACCGCGATGAGCTCGTACGTGTCGCGGAGTGCCCCCTGGAGGATGCCGAAGCGGCGCGGGGTGAAGGTCAGCGTCGACGAAGTGTCTCCGGGCGTCGGACGGTACACGCGCGCGCTGGGGTCGTAGAAGGCCCCGTCGAGGCGCTGGAAGACGGCGAGCGCGCGGTCGCGGTACCGGGTCTCGCCGGTCGCCAGGTAGGCGACGAGCAGGCCGCGAATGGCAGCCGAGTGCGCGTCGAGGTTCGTGCCGTCGTCGGTCGGAACGGCCGAGCCGAGGTCCCAACCGCCATAGGCGTGGCCGTCGGTCGTCGTGAGCTGGGCCACGAACATGTTCGAAAGCGCGCCGATGAGCGCGTCGAGGCGCGCCCCGAAGCTCACGCCGTCTACCGCGGGGAACCCGTCGAGCGGACACGGGATGCTCGCGGTATCGGGCTTCGTGTTGCTGTAGAGCACGAGAAAGGAGTCGAGCGCGCGCCGCGCCGTCCGCAGCGAGAGGAGCGCGTACGCCGCCGTGTCGGTCGAGAGCGTGGTCCCGCGCGAGACGTTGCCGCCGGCGAGTGCGACGTCGTCGACGAAGAAGCCCGTTGCCGGATCGACGTGGAGCCGGTCCATGTTCACGACGGCGACGCGCATCATCGCGAGGGCGCGGTCGTGGAGCGTCGCCGCCCCCGTCGGCGTCTGGTTCTGCACGGGGAACGGATCGCCGTCGAAGTAGGCGAGGGCCGGCTGGCTGCCGCCTACCTGCGTGTTCGATTGGTCGGTGAGCGAGTAGATGCTCGAGAAGGCCCCGAGCAACCCGGCGAGGTCGAGGAGATCGCTATCGGGCGAGGCGATGGCGTAGGCCGCGGGCCGCGGGAAGCCGCTCGCGTCGTCGACCTCGGTGACCGTGATGGCGCCGGGGAACCAGCGGAGGGGGCTCTGCTCGGAGTAGCTCAGGGCGTCGGCGATGCTGGCGAAGCCCCCGAGGCTGGCGCCGTCGGTCGTCGTCAGCGCGCTCAGCCACTCCTGCGCCTGGTTGTCCAGGATCTGGAGAAAGTTGGCGGCCTGGAAGCCCTCGATGTCGCTCGAGCCGAGGAACGTCCCCGCCACGCCCGGGGCGGTGCCGGGCCCGCCGTTGCCCAGAACGGTGTTGCCAGGCGTACCCACGAGCCCGAGCTGATCGGCCGGAACGGCGGTGACTGGGTTCTCGTTCCGATCGTGCATCACCTGCAGGTAGTTGAGCGTCCAGAGGGCTTCCTTCCAGCCGGCCCAGCCCGAGGCGCCAGGTCCGATGGTCAGGTTCACTTGAGCGGCGCGGTTCGGCAGATGGAGCGTCGAGTAGTCGCACTCGTAGTCGTCGCAGAGGAGCGCCCCGGTCGCGCCCGGGTCGTCGTCGGAGCTGATCGTGCAGCCGGTGGAGGCGTTGCTCGCGCTGATTGCCGGGTTCCACTGCGTGAAGGGTTGGAGCGTCGGCCAGAAGCCGGGCCAGCCGAGGGGGTTGTTCGGCGTGATCGCGGAAGTGACGTCGCGGGCGGTCGTGTTGGCTTCCACGGCGACGCGCTGCACCCACGCGCGGAGCCCCTGCAAGGCATCGGCTCCGGTCGCGCCGGCGGGATCGAGCACGGGGCCGAAGGCCAGCGACGTCCCCGCCCCCGACTCGAACGCGACGTTGTTCATCGGCTGCTTCGAGTACTCGTACGACTCGACGGCGCTGGCGAAACCGGGGAGGTCGGTGCGCCCGTTGGGACCCGCGACGACGCCGCCATTGAGCGCCGGATCGTAGTAGATGCTCGGCGAGCAGGCGCTGAGCTGGCAGACGAAGTCCCGGCTGTAGCCGCCGAGCTGACGCCCCATCGCCTCGGCAAACGGCTCGCCCGAAATCTGCATTTCGACGGACGCGATGAAGTGATCGCGCGTGACGAACGACGTGTCGACGGCGCCGGGGCTCACGGTGAGCTGCAGGGTCTGCGGGGTCGGGGGTCCGTCCGAGGCGTCGGGGTCGGCCTTTTCGGTGACGGGGCTGGACGTCTTGCACGACGCGGCGACGAGGGCCGGGGCAAGAAGAGCGAGAGCTGCGAGGTGTGTCCGCACCATGGTCCTTTTTGAACTTGATTTTCAAGTGCGGGTCAAGCAGAGTTAGGAAGTGAAAGTCAGTTTCATCAAAGGCGCCCTCCCCGGGGTGACCCTGCTCGCCGCTGCGTGCGCCAGCGCAGCCGCTCCGTCGACGTCCGCCTGCCCCGCGGGGGGTGGCCTTCCCGATGTGGTCGATGCGGGAGCCCAGACCGAGTTCGTCGCGTACGAGTCGAGCTTCTCTGGCTTCCAGAGCTGGCCCAACACCGCCCAGGCCACTGCGCAGGACGACGCCGGCGATGGGCTGCATGGCGTGGGTCCGCTTCAGGTCTACTGGAACCAGAGCCCGCCCCACGGCTCGGCCTCGTTCCCCGTCGGCACGATCATCGTGAAGGAGACCGAAGACCCGGACCCCACGCAGCGCATCGTCTTTGCGATGGTGAAGCGCGGCGACGGCTACAACGCGCCGCCCGGCGCAAACGGCTGGGAGTGGTTCTCCCTCCAGAACAACGCGGACGGCTGCACCGTGACCATCCTCTGGCGCGGCCTCGTCGCCCCGCCGGGGCAGACCTACGCCAACCAGGCCATCGGCGACTGCAACGGGTGCCACACCCTCACGGCCAGCAACGACGATGTCTGGGACTCCGCGCTCCAGCTGAGCAACTTCTGAAGCGAACGGGGACGCTCTTTCCGCGGTCACTTCAGGTTCTGCAGATACTCCCGCAGCTGCTGGTCGAGACCAGGTTGCTGGTCCGGCCGGCGGAAGTCCCACGCCTTGGCGCGCTTCGACCCCGCCGTTCCTCCGGGGTTGCACGACCCGTCGGTGTACGATCGCGGAACATACTCGTACGGCGTGTAGTCGGGCGTCGACGTGAACAGATCGAGCGGAAGCCCTGCGTTGCCGATGACCGCGTTCCGGTACGGCTTGCCGTAGAGATTCGACAGGAGCTTGTGCAGGCTCGCCATGTCGTAGTGCCCGTGGCTCACGTAACCGTGCTTCACCCACGGCGACGCGAAGAGCGCGATCGAGCGGTGCATGTCGACGTGATCCTGCCCCGTCGACGGATCGTCCTCGATGACGATGACGAGGCTCGACGCCCAGATGGGCGAGTGGCTGATGCCGTCGAGCAGCATGCCGGTCGCCTCGTCGTTGACCGCCATCATGAGGGCCGGGTTCGGGTAGCCCGCCGACAGGCCGAAGGTATGGTCGTTGCCCAGCCACGCATAAACGAACTGCGGGAGATCGCAGGTCACGCGCGCCCGAGCCGCCAGGTAGCAGCCGCCCAGCGTGTCCGGGATGGTCGTCGAGCTGGTTCCGCCGGGCCATTTGAGGTTCCGGTAGGCAATCCCGCCGACGAGCTCTCCCTCGTTCTCGAGCGTGACGCCCTGATCCATCAGGCTGGAGAAGATGCTTCCCTCGAGCGGCGCGCTGTAGTCGCTGACCCCCGGCGAGTCGGTGTCGCTGAACTCCCCGCGTCCCCACGTCACCACCCAGCGGCGCTCGTCGACGTCCGACGTGCGGCCGAAGACGTCCCAGTAGTGGCCCTGGATCGATTGCTCCGCGTCCGTGTAATAGTTGTCCATGTGCGCGAACGTGGTGGCCATCTTCCGCGCGTTCGCCCAGATGCTCGACTGGTACTGCGGCGAGAGGATGTAGCTCGCCTCACCGTCCACGCCGGGCAGATCCCCGAAGAGGGCGTCGAACGTCTTGTTCTCGCGCTCGATGAGAAAGACGTGCTGGATGAGCGGGCTCGGGCCCTGCGTGGTCGTCGCGGGGACGGGAAAGTCGTACGGCGCGCTGCCACACTGCACGGTCGAGTAGCCCGAGTACCCCTGCACGTTGCCATCGTTCTTGGCGGTGGTCGTCGCGGCCGCGAGCGCCGTGGAGTCCATGAAGGGAATCGCCTGCACACTGCCCTGCAGGTACGTGCCGTCGTCGCCGTCGACGTTGAGGCCCTGCGTGCCGTGACCGCGCCCCGTCGTCACGTAGAGCGTCCCGTCCGTGTCGACGACGACCGCCGTCGGCCACCACGCCGTCGGGATGCGGCCGAGAGGCGTCACGCTGGGGGGCGTCTGCGTGTCGTCCACGTCGAAGACCTCGACTGCGTTGGCCGATGCGAGCGTCGCGTACAGGCGCGCGTTCGGGGCGTCGTAGGCGAGGCTCGTCGGCTCGAGCCCGACGGTGCCGAGTTGCACCGTCGCCGCGACCTTCGAGGCGGCCCGGTCGATGATGGCGAGGCTGTCGGACAGCCCGTTGGCGACCACCATGTAGCGCGGGTCGAGGAACACCATGTCCTCGGGCTCCTTGCCCACGGCGATGCTCTGCGACGTCAGCGCCGAGACGTCGAGCTGGGCGATGCGCATCGACGTCGAGTCCGTCCCACTGGCGGGGCCGAGCCAGAGCGTCGCGTAGGCAGTGTTGCCCGTGGGGTCGTCCGGGTCGAAGCGAAGCTCGTAGACGTCCGGCTGGCCCACGTCGATCTTCCCGGTGACCGTCCCGTACGAGGCGGGGTCGAGGCTCACGACGAGCACGTGGCTGTCGGTCACCTGGCCGATGAGCAGCGTCTTGCCGTCCGGCGAGAGGGCGATGCCCTGGGGGAACGTGCCCGACGGAAGTGGGACGCTCTTCGAGGGATCGACCGTGAGCTGGCCATTGCCAAAGTCGAAGTCGTACGCGAAGACCTGCGAGTCCGTGTCGTCGGGATTGTCGTAGCCGCTCGCCACATAGAGGACGCTCGCGTCCGCGTCGTACGCCATGCCCCAGTTGAGCGCCTTCGGAGGCTGGTAGCTCACGCTGGACGCGACGGGATTCGTCCCCGGGGACGTGCGCAGGACGTCCGTATCGACGGCGCGCACCGAGTGCGTCGTGTATCCGGTGTCGACGACGAGCAGCCAGCTCGTGCCGGGGACGAGGATGGCGCCGTCGGGGAAGTTGCCGGGGAAGTCGGTGAAGAGCCATTCGTTTCCGGCCGGATCGAGCCTTCGTCCGTCCGGCAAGACCACCGGGGTCCCGGATGCGTTCGTCTTCTCCAGCGCGTCGCCGCTCGGCGCCGTCGCGGAGCACTGCCCCTGCTGTGGCGTCGGGTAGGTCGTCCCGTCGAAGCTCCCGCACCCCGTGGGATCGTGCGGGATCGTGCTCCAGTCGGCGAGCGCCGGACAGACCCAGGGCGCCGTGGCCTCGGTGCAGCTCGGATCGCAGTCGAGGATGCAGGTGGAGTCCTCCTTGAGGTCGTCCATCCAGTCCGACGGGTCCTCGAGCGGAGGAGCCTGGGACGCGCCCGACGAGGACTTGCTGCCGCACGCAACGGCGCCCGCCGCAATCAGCAGAAGCGACGTGAGGGCGAGCGAGCGGCAGGGCATCGCGGAGTGCAGTCTAGCGCTCCCGTCACGGGACGCGCAGGACCGCTTGCAGGTACGCGAAGTGAGACAAGCTCGGTGGCTGCGCCCCGCTGTACTCGAGGACCGCCTTTGCCCCCTCGCCGAGAACGAGCATCGAGTAGCCCGCCATGAGCTCGACGGGCACCCACGGCGACCACGCGAGCCGCGCGTCGATCTCGTGACCGAGGTCGGCCCGGTTGTTCCCCGGCACGGCCGTCAGCTGGTCGAGGTAGCCCGTGGTCCACGCCCCGCCGGGCTGGGCGAGGCGCGCGTAGCGGTACTCCACGGCCGCCTCCGCGTCGGTGAAGGGCGTGATGGCGACGCGCGCGCTGCCCTCGATCTCGTTGGACCACGTGAAGAGATCCATCGCGCCGTACCAAGTGTGAACGTCAGGAAGGAGCGGATCGAAGGCCCGGTACGTCGACCCCCCGTCGTCGCCGCTCGCGTACGAGCCGCCGAGCCGCACCGTGGGGCTGAGCGCCACGTGCTCGAAGGCGTAGGCGACGTGCCCGGCTGCGGCCCACGCCCCCCGGTCCGCGGCGTAGGTGGGCGAGAGCGTCGACGCCGCGGGGCGCCCGATCGTGTCGGCGTGTCCGAGCTGGTAAGCGCCCTCGACGCCCCATGTCCACGCTCGGTTCTCGCCGTGGAGGCGCAGCGCGCCCGTGTAAGTCTGCCCTTTCACCGACTGATTCAGGTCGGCGAAAGGGTTCGACTGAGCGAGTCGGGCGAGCCCGTAAGCGTCGACCGCGAAGAGCGGGTCGAACGCCCACTCGGCGCGTGCACCGAAGAGCTCGCCGTAGGCGGGCGACACGCCGTACACGTTGGTGGCCGATGCTGCGGCGAGGGGCGCCCAAGGATCCTCGAGGACCGCGCCGAGCAGCTCGAAGCGCCAGTTGCCCGTCACCAGGCGACCGCGCAAGGCGTCGAGGGACCGACCCGTCGGCGACCAATCGGAGGTCCCGAGCAGGCGGCCTTCGCCCCAGGTGATGGCCTGCCGGCCGATGCGGACGAAGCTGGGATGCGCGCCTGCGGTGTGCGCCTCCCCCCACGCCTCGTAGACACCGGTCATCGCCAGCGGCGTCGGCCCCGTGACCGTGTCGGTCGGCATGCCGAGGTCCCAGAGGCGCGTGTCCTGAAACACGACGCGGCCTTCCACGGGGCCACGTTCGACGTCGACCCCGAGACGGACGCGCTCGGTGAGGGTGCCCTTGTCCTGTCCGTCGAGATCGTGCCAGTACTCACCGCGCGTACGCACCTCGAGAACGGGCGCGAGCCTCCAGTCCCCGATGGCGAGCGTCTCGGGCGCCGGAGCTGCCACCTGGGCGCGCGCCGACCCCACCCAGGCGCACGCGACGAGCCCCGCTGCCACGCCGACGCGCTTCACGGCGGGCGACGCTAACACACTCGAACTCACCGATGCGCCAGAGGGGTGCCCGTGGGCCCCGAAAATCGGGCATCATTGAGAGGATGGGCGGGCTGGGGGACGGCGCGAAAAGCGAGGGGGGGTTCGACGCTTCCTCCCGCGACGCCGGCCGCTACGAGGTCTTCGCCACGCTCGGGCGCGGGGGCATGGCCGAGGTGTTCCTCGCCGTCTCCCGCGGGCCCAAGGGCTTCAACAAGCTCGTCGTCCTGAAGAAGCTGCGAGCGCACCTCGTCGACGAGCCATCCTTCCGCCAGATGTTCCTCGACGAGGCTCGGCTCGCGGCGCGGCTGAACCACGCGAACGTCGTGCAGTCCTACGAGGTCGGGGAGCGCGACGGCTCGTACTTCATCGCCATGGAGTACCTCGACGGGCAACCGCTCAATCGGCTGCTCGAGGAGCTGCGGACCCGGGGGGAACGGCTCGACCCGGCGATCGCAGCGCGCATCGCGGCCGACGCGTCCAACGGGCTCGCCCACGCGCACGAGCTGGCGGACTACGATGGGACGCCGCTGCAAATCATTCATCGTGACATCAGCCCCCACAACATCTTCGTCACGTACGACGGGCAGGTGAAGCTGGTCGACTTCGGCATCGCGAAGGCAGCCGTCTCACAGGCCAGGACCGACGTCGGCGTCCTCAAGGGCAAGGTGAACTACATGGCGCCGGAGCAGGCGCTCGGCGGCGCGATCGACTCCCGTGCCGATCTCTTCGCGATGGGCGTCGTCCTCTGGGAGATGATCGTGGGGCGCCGGCTCTTCGACGGGGAGAACGCCGCCAACACCCTGCACCGCCTGATGAACGAGCCGTTGCCAACGCCCTCCAGCGTGGCCCCCGGCGTCGATCCCGCGCTCGAAACAATCGTGATGCGCGCGCTGGCGAAGAACCCGGACGAGCGGTTCGCGAGCGCCCGGGAGCTGCGAGCGACGCTCGACGGCTGGTTGCAGTCGACCCACCGCTCGGTACGCGGCGAGGAGGTCGGCGCCGTCGTTTCCTCGCGCTTCGAGACGGTCCGCGCGCAGGTGCAGAAGAAGATCCGAGCGTTCATGACCGACCGACCGGAGGCCCGCGCCGAGTCGGTGTCGCTTGCGTCGCTCGAACGCGCCGAGCGCGTCGGGGCGCCGGCGCCGCTCCTCGATCTCGGCGTCGCCAGTGGTCTCGTCAGCGGGCTGAATCGAAAGAGCGAACCTGGCACGAAGCGCGAGGACGCACGGCGAAGCCGCATGTGGCTCACGGTCTGCGCGGTGGCCGCGGCGACGGTCGTGGCGTGCCTCGTGGCGTGGGTCTTCAGGGCGCACCTCCGTCCGGCGGAGGTCGCGGCGGCGACCCCCGTCACGGCACGCCCGGTCCCCGCGCCCGAGATCGCGTCCGCGCCCACCGCGGCCTCTGCGGTGGGCGCACCGCCTCCAACCGCGGAGGTGACGGCCGAGGCTTCCTCGGCCGTGCCGACCAGCGAGGCTGCTTCCCACCCGGCGAAGCCCCCGGTGCATCCGTCCAACCCGACACCGGCGCCGCGCGCGCCGACGCCGGCAGTCCCTGCCTCCGCCTCGCCTGGCTATCTCACGCTCGACACGTATCCGTGGACGCGCGTGACCGAGGGAGGCCATATCCTCGGCACGACGCCGCTCGTCCACTTCGCGCTGTCTCCAGGCGCGCACTCGCTCGTCCTCGAGAACACCGACCTCGGCATCCTTCAGTCCTACACGGCGACGATCACGAGCGGCGAGACCCTGACGCGAAGGCTCGGGCTGAGGTAGAAGGCGCCGCGATCTGGCGCGCGCATTCCGTCGTCGCTCGGATACTCTGGAACGATGAGCAAACGTCGCTCGCGGAGCTGGGCACGCCGTCGTCGGGCTGGACCGGTCGGCTGCTTCGCGGTGGCGGTGACCATGATGCTCGGATCGTACGGCGCCGCCCGTGCCGCCGACCCGCGCGCCGATCTCGAGCAGGCAGAGCAGGCGTTCGTGAACCTCGACTACGATGGGGCGAACAAGGGGGCCGCGCGCATCGTCCAGATGCACGGCCTCACGCACGAGCAGCTCGTACGCGCCTACCGGGTTCTCGCCTTGACCGACGCCGTCCTCGACAAACAGTCTGCCGCTCGCGACGCATTCGAGCAGATCTTGACCTTCGACCCGACGTACCAGGGGGACCCGAACCTCGGCCCGAAGGTGCAGGGCCCCTTCATGGAGGCCCGCGGGTTCATGCGCGCGCAGCCGTCGCAGCCCGGCCTCGAAGTCTCGGTCGTCCTTCGGCCCACCGAGCCCGGGACCATCCGCGTGACGACGCGCGATCCCACGCACGCCGGCAAGCGCGTCGTCGTCGGCTACCGGTGGGGCGGCCGTGGCGCGTATCAGACGGCCGCCCTGGCAGTCGGCGAGGGCGAGAGAGCCGACATCCCCCCGCCTGCGGTGGGGACGACGCGGCTCGACTACTACGTACAGATGCTCGACGCGAACGACAGCGTCGCGCTCGAGTCCGGGAACCCCGCGATGCCCAGGAGCGCGACCGTCGAGGTGGCCCCGCCGCCTCCGGTCCGACCGAGGGCGGCTACCGAGCCGGAGCGTCACTCCGTTTTCGGGAGCCCGGTCTTCTGGACGATCGCCGGCGTGCTCGTCGCCGGAGCGGCCACGGCGACGTACGTCATCGCGCACAAGTCGACGACGAGCGCGGGAGCGGGTTCGAGCGGGCCGCCGACGGGGGCGGTCCTCACGCCGGCCCTCGTCTGCGGCGGCCAGCGCTGCAACTGAGCGCGGTCCGTTTCACATGCCGCACTGGTTGGCGCAGAAGGCCGAGAGCGACATGCACGGCGTCGGTGGCACGACCACCTTGGCGATGTCGTCGTCGATGGTGACCGTGATATTCGGGGAGGCTTCCGTGATGGTCTGCTGAGCGCAGCCGATCGCGATGTCGGAGCCCGCCTTCTGCGCGACGACCAGCACCGCGTAGCTGCCGAAGCCGAGCGAAAGGCTCCCGACCCCGGCGCTGTCGAGGCTGCAGATCGACACCGGCTGGCTGGGGACGAGAGGCTGCGGCAGGCTGGCTCCGCCCTTCTGGGCGTTGATGAGATCGACGCACTGAGACGAGGCTTCGCCGGCGGCGAACACGTCGACGAGGATCGTATCCGCGTCGACCGCGACCGAGAGGGCCGGAAAGACGATGGTGTACGTCCCCTGCACGGGCGCGGCGGCACCGCCCTCGCCAGCCCCGCCGCCGGACGAGGAGCTGCACGCCGCGAGAAACGCGGCGAGCGGGACGGCGAAGAGCAGGCGGCCGGTGCGGGTCATCTTCGCGCCGACCATCACAGGGCTTGCACTTGATTGGCGGAGATGTGCTGGAGCGTGATGAAGCTGCCGTTCACGACCTGCCAGATGATGTAGCCAGCCGTCGTATTTCCGGTGGTCGGATCGAGCCTGCACGGGCCTGACGCGCCAGTGTAGGTGATCGCCTGCCCGTTCAGAATGTCTTCGACCGCACCGGTGAAGTCGTCGGGCCCGTGGAGCTTTCCCGAGCCGTTCGTGATGGATAGGAGCGCGTCGCGGATCGCCGGTCCGTCGGTCGCCGTCCCTGCCTTCTCGATCGCGAGCGCAAAGAGCATCGCGGCGTCGAACTCGTTCGACGCGTATTGGTACGTCGTGGGGAAGTCGGCGGCCGCGGTCTGTCCCGCCGGCAGCGGAAACTGGGTCAAGTACAGATTGACGAAGAACTGGTAATGCGGTGAGTCGCTCGGATCCGCGGGATTCGAGTCTGGATTCGTGCCGTAGACTCCCTCGACGATCGTGGATGATGGCGGCGCGTTGGGAGAGCCCAGCCCGGTCGTGAGAAACGTGCTGTCGTAGACGCCGTCGGTCGCCATGATGAAGAACGGAAACGGGCCGGGGAACGCCGTCTGGTAGGCCTGAAGGAAGGCGTCGCCGTCGGTGTCGTAGAGGATCATGGCGAGGCAGGCCGGGTTAGCGCCGTGGATCGCCGCGATCTGCGCCGGGAAGTTGTCGGCCTCGCCCTCGGTCAGCTCCTGCTCGGTCACGACGTTTCCCGGGAAGTGAGCCTTGAAGACCTGGGACATCGGAGTGCCGTACGCGTTCGAATAGTGGAGGAGCGCCAGTGTCGGGCACGCGTTCGGGATGGCCGCGTCACCGCCCCCTCCGTCGAGGCTCCCAGCGTCGCCGGCTGAGAGCGAGCCTCCGTCCGGCGTCACGCCTCCCGCGCCCACGGGCCCGAGCTGCGCGAGCAGCGCGAGAGCCTTGCCTTGCAGCTCGTCGGCGGGAACGGTGCGAAAGAAGTATCGCGCGCTCGGCCCGGCGTCGTCCGGGAGCGTCTCGAACTCGACGGACGTAGCCTCGGCGGAGATCTCGACCACCTGCTTCGCCTGAAAGAGCTGCCACACCGTGTTGACCTGGGCGCTCCCCTGCGGCCCGATGATCCCCGCCGGGTTCAGCGCGAGGAGCTTTTCGGCGACACCCGTGACGACTCCTCCGTCATCGGACTGCGTGTTGTCGTCGCTCCCGTCGTCCATCTCGACGAAGTTGACGGTCTTGCCGAGGATTCCACCGCTCGCGTTGATGTAGGTCTGCGCGACGGTCCACGCGTCGTGGAGCGAGGGGCCCGTGCTGTCGAGCCCACCCGTGAGCGAATTCGACACGCCGATCGTGATGACGTTGGATGGGCCCGCGTCGGGCGTCGTGCCCGCGTCCTGCGCCGCGCCCTGGGAGCCGTTGCTCGACGACTTGCACGACGGCCCCACGGCGACCATCGCCGCGGCCAGCGCGAAGCAGCCAAGACACGTCACGTTGCGAAGTCGCATGGACCAACCCTTCCGTTTTCGACGAGACCTCACTCGAACCCGAGGCGCCTGCTGACCGTCTCGTCGTGCGTGCCGGCGGGCGCCGCCACGTGCACCAGCGGCGTGGTGCCAACCGTGCCGCCGTCGGCCGGCGGCGCGACCGGCGCGCTCGGCGGGGGTACGACCGGCGCGGGTGATCTCGTTGGCGCGGGCATGTTCGCGATCGATGCGTCGGCCGCGACCTCGGCGCGGAGGCGTTTGATGACCGTGAGCTCGTTGAATCCCATCGGGCTGCGCGCCACGGCGAGGTAGACGTCGGCCATCCCGCCGCGCCCGAGGCTCGCGAAGAGGCGATACTTGCCGATGGTCGTCGACCGGATGGCTTCCGGTGTGGGGTCCCGCTCCATCCCGCGCCGCCCCTTCCCGCAAAACCGAGGGTAACCCCCTGCGATCCAGAGGGTCAACGGACCCCGACCGAGCTCGGCGACTCGTACCGCGCGTACCGCTCGAGCTTATGGCGAGACGGATCGCGTCCGTACCCCCTGGTATGGCCATCCCGACCCACGACGACGACAAACGCAAACCGCTTGGGCCTTCCGTTCGCCCGGCCGCGTCCGCGAGCCCCAACGCTCCCGTGCTCCTCGTCGTCGAGGACGACGAAGCGGTGCGCCTCATGCTCGCGAAGATGCTGGGCCAGACTTACAAGGTGTTCGCGGTCGCCGACGGGGTGGCTGCTCTCGATCTCCTGGCGCAGATCGAAGCGCCGGCCGCCTTCGTGCTCGATGTCATGATGCCGCAGATCGACGGCTTCGCGCTGGCCAAGCGGATCAAGGCCGACCCGAGGTTGCAGGCCGTGCCCATCCTTTACCTCACGGCCAAGACGGGACCGCTCGACGTCATCGCCGGCATCAACGCCGGCGCCCGCCACTACGTCACCAAACCGTTCAAGATGCCCGACCTCCTCGCCCGTCTCGGCCGGATGGTCGGCGCGCGGGTCTGACGCGACCCCGGTCCGTCAGTCGCCCGAGGCCTCCGGCGACGCCTCCACGGGACCGGCCTCGGGCCCGGGTTGCGGCCCCGCCTCGGCGCCCGCCTCCGTGGGGGGCATATAGGGGGCAGCGTCGTCGGCCGGCAGGCAACAGATCATGACCGAGTCGCCGCAGAGCACCGTGTCTTGCTGGAGCACCGGGCAAGGCGTCTGGAAGGTGACGCACGTGCCGCCGGCGTTGGCGCAGGCCGCCGGGCTGCCGGCCTCGTCGGCGACCATCGACGCCGCGTCGTCGTCCTCGGCCACCGACGCCGGGGTGGGCGTCTCGGTCGTGCACGCGAGCGGTACGAAAAGTGAAGCAGCGAGCAATAGCAAGAGAGCACGCATGCACGCCATGACGCACGCCATGGCCGTAGTCTAACGCGGATTGTCCCGGAGGTACTCGCGCGCGCGTTCGAGCAGGCGCCCGCGCTCGTTCAGGCCGGGGTCCGTCGTGACCGCGTCGAGGAGCACCTCGAGGATCTCGCCGATGATGCGCCCTGGTTTTACCCCCAGCTCGCTCATGAGATCGCGCCCGTTCACCTTCAGATCTCGCGTCGAGAGCGCGGCTCCTTCGGCGAGGACGCGCGCGACGTGCGCCTCGAGCCCCGCCAGCGCCGCGAGGTCCGGCGCGAAGTCGCGACCTTTGGCGCGAACGTCGGCCTGATTGAGCACGTAAAGATCCGCGAGGCGCCCGGCGCCGACGCGCCGGATCCAGCGCCGTACGGCGGCGTCGGACCACTCGTCCGAGTAGTGAAACAGGTGGAAGCGCACGAGGGCGACGATCCGCTCACGCTCCTCATTGGAGAAGCGCAGGCGCTCGACGATCGGGGCGGCGATCTCGGCCCCGACCCGGTCGTGATCGTAGAACGTGTAGTCGGCGGTCTTCTCGGACCACGCGCGCGTGCGCGGCTTTCCGACGTCGTGCAGCATCGCCGCGATACGAAGCACGGGGTCCGCCTGGCAGGCGTCCATGCACTCCATGCCGTGACGCCACACGTCGTAGGCGTGCCACTTGTTCTGCTCCATGCCGACGCCCTCGAGCAGCTCGGGGCACGTGATGGCGAGGATCCCCGTCGTTCGCATCACGTCGAACGCGCGCGACGGCTTGCGGGCCTTCATCGTCTTCAGCCACTCGTCGCGTACGCGCTCGGCAGCGACCTTGCGGAAGGTGTCGAGCGTCGGCGCGATGGCGGCCTCGGTCGCCGGGTCGAGCGCGAGCTCCAGGGTCGCGACGAAGCGCGCCGCCCGCAGGACGCGCAGGCCATCCTCCGAGAAGCGCTCGCGAGGGTCCCCGACGGCGCGCAGCACGCCGCGCTCGAGGTCCCCCCGGCCGTCGAAGGGGTCGATGAGCCTTCCGTCGACCGGGTCGACCGCAATGGCGTTCACGGTGAAGTCGCGGCGCGCGAGGTCGCGCGTGATGTCGTCGACGAACTCGACCCAGTCGGGGCGGCGCCCGTCCGAGTAGGTTCCCTCGCCCCGCAGCGTCGTCACCTCGTAGTGATGGCCGTCCTTCACGACGGTCACGGTGCCGTGCTCGATCCCCGTCGGGATCGCGCGGGGGAAGATGGCGAGCAGCTCTTTCGGGCGGGCGTCCGTCGCGACGTCCCAGTCCGCTACGGCTCGGCCGAGCAGGCGGTCGCGCACGCAGCCGCCCACGATCCACGCGCGCTTGCCCCGCGCCCGGAGGCGCTCGCAGAGCTCGAGCACGTCGCGGGGAACGTCGGCCAGATCGACGCGATCGCGGATCATTCCCCGTGGATTACCACGCCCGACGCCCCGCACCTGTCGCACCGGCCCGCGGCGGTGGTATGTTTCGCACGCTAAACATCGGACGGAGGAGCTCGCGGCATGCTCGACTTCAGCGAGGAGCACAAGGTCGCCCAGAAGGCCATCCGCCTCTGGTGCACGGATCACCTGGGACCCAAGGTCGTCCCGCTCGAATCCGGGGAGCTCCTTCCCTACCCCGTGATGCGCGAGCTGTGCGCGACCTTCGGCATCGCCGACATGGTGCGCGCGAGCTTCGCGAAGATGCAGTCGCGACCTGTCGAGGGCGAGAGGCGGTCCGGCCTCGCAGGACCGGGCGAAGGCCCGCTCATGGCCATCCTCATGATGGAACTGTCGCGCTATTGCCCCGGATTCGCGATGGCGTTCGGCGCCTCGCTCGGCCTCTGCGGCGGAGCCATCCTGTCGCGCGGCACGCTCGAGCAAAAGCTCCGCTTCGCGCTGCCCGTCATGGTCATGGACAAGATCGGCGCCTGGGCGCTGACCGAGCCGGGCGCCGGCAGCGACGCGTTCGGCTCGATGGCGACGCGCGCGCGCAAGGTCGACGGAGGCTGGCGCCTCTCGGGATCGAAGACGTTCATCACGAACGCCTCGTACGCCGACACCTTCGTCGTGTACGCCCGGACCGGGGACCAGGACGTGCGCGCGTTCATCGTCGAGCGCGGCGCAGGCGGGCTCTCGACGGGTCAGCCCTTCAAGAAGATGGGGATGCACACCTCGCCCACGGGCGAGGTCTTCCTCGACGATGTCTTCGTCCCCGGGGACCAGCTCGTCGGCGGCGAGGATCAGGAGAACGCGCGCGCGGCCGCCAAGTCTTCGCTGAA
This sequence comes from Polyangiaceae bacterium, assembly GCA_036501935.1. GTDB lineage: Bacteria > Myxococcota_A > Polyangia > Polyangiales > Polyangiaceae > Palsa-1150. The sequence goes on from DASXZL010000023.1 coordinate 388,867, forward strand.
GGGCGAGCGCTTCGGCATGACCCCGATGTGCCTCGGTATCGTCGATCGGTGCCTCGAGGAGAGCATTCGCTACGCGAAGCAGCGCGTACAGTGGGGCAAGCCCATCGCGACCTTCCAGCTCGTGCAGGAGAAGATCGCCAAGATGTACACCGCGCGGAGCGTCATCCACGCGCTCCTCATGCGGCAGCTCGAAGCGGACCGCGCCGGGGCGGCCCTTAGCGTCGAGGAGGCGAGCGCGTCGAAGCTCTATTGCGCGCGCGTGACGACCGAGGTCGCCCTGGAGGCCGTGCAGCTCAAAGGGGGGGCGGGGTACATGCAGGACGGCATCGTCGAGATGCTGGCGCGCGACGCGAAGCTGCTCCAGATCGGGGGTGGCACCGACGAGATCCAGATCCTGCGCATTGCGCGTGAGGTGCTCGAGAAGGATTAGGTATCCTCGACCGGATGGTGGGGCCGTTCGACCGGTTCGAGGGTGCGGTCGAGACGTGGCTCGACATCCCCCCCAGCGTGACCGACGGGCTGCTCGCGACGGCGACGGTCTTCGTTGCGTACTTCCTCGTCGGGCGCATCGTGCGGCGCGTCGTCTCGCGCATCGTCAGCGATACGTCGCTCCGCTTCCAGGTCAACAAGGCACTCGGATACGCGCTCGGGGTCATCGCCTTCACGGTGATGCTCAAGATCTGGATCCACGGCGTCACCGGCCTCGCGACGTACCTCGGGCTTCTCTCCGCAGGGCTTGCCATCGCGCTGCAGGACCCCGTCGCAAACTTCGCTGCGTGGCTCTTCATCATCGTGCGCCGCCCGTTCGGGGTCGGCGATCGCATCCAGATCGGCCAGCAGACGGGGGACGTGGTCGACATCCGCCCTTTCCGCTTCGTCATGATGGAGGTCGGCAACTGGGTGAAGGCCGACCAGAGCACGGGACGTGTCATCCACGTCCCCAACGCGCTCATCTTCAAGAACCCGATCGCCAACTACGACGAGGCCTTCGGCTACATCTGGAACGAGCTCGAGGTCACCGTCAGCATGGAGAGCGACTGGAAGGCGGCGAAGGCGGAGCTGCTCCGCATCGTCACCGAGCACGCCGAGCACCTCACGGCGGACGTCGCGGAGCGGATCCGTCTCGCCGCCGACTCGCTCCACATCCGCTTCGGCAAGCTGACGCCCGTCGTCTGGACCACCGTGGTCGACAACGGCGTCCGCCTCACGGCGCGCTACCTCTGCAGACCTCGCGAGCGGCGCGGTTCGTCGAGCGAGATCTGGGAATCGGTGCTCGAGGCGTTCGCCGGGATGCCGCGGGTGGACTTCGCCTATCCAACGACGCGATGGTTCGACCACCGCGCGGAGGGCAAGCCTGGAGCGCCGGTCGATGGGCAAGGCGGTCCGGGCGGACCGTGAGCCGTGACGTAGACAGGGTGCATCTCGACGCGGAGAGTCGCGGCAGGGCCTTCGATCGCGGGCGGTGCTCTCCGGGAGGTCGAGGCATTCCCGGCGAAATCGAACGACGTCGCACATCCTCCTCTCTACGATCCATCCGCCGAGAGTCGAAATCCCTCACTAGAAGAGGGGCCTTGGCCTACCTTCGAAGGTGATCTGGTGTCCACGGCAACCGGGAAAGGCCCTGATAGATGACGCACATACTTGGAGCTCACGGGAACGACACGTCGGCGGTCATGGCCGCCCTGGGGCTCGTTGCCGTGCTGGCGGTGGCCGGGTGCGGAAGCAATGGCGGCGGGAGCGGAGGCTTTACCGCGGACAGCGGCCCGGCCGACGTCAGTACGGTCAAGCCTGACGCAGGCCCCACGGACGGAGGGATGATGTCCGAGGCAGCGTCGAGCGTCTGCCCGACTCCGACATTCGATCCGCCGTCGGGGACTTCCGATCCCGGCAACGTGACCATCTCGGCGACCGGGCTGCCGGCGAGCGGTATCATCTACTACACGACGGACGGAACGAACCCGAGCCCGAGCAGCTCGGTCTACAGTAACCCGATCCAGATCTCCGCCGACACGACCATTCGAGCTGCCTCGCTCGCGTCGGGCGTTTGCTCCCTGTCCCCAGTTGCACAGGCTATGTACACCGTGACGCCGCTAGAGGGCGGCGCGCTCGGGACGGTGGTCTTCAATCCGTTGTCCGAGACGGAGCCGAACGATTTCCCGGTCGTCCTGTCCGCATCGCCGAGCAGCGCGACCATCTGCTACACGCTCGACGGCACGATGCCGGCCTGCTCTGCGGGTGCCTGCTCCGGCAACTCGAAGACCTACGACGCTGCCAACCCCATCTCGATCAACGGCTCGGTCACGAACCAGGCCACCGGTCAGGTCACAGTCACGGCGATCGCCTGCGAGGCCGGCGCCGCCAGCAGCACGTCGCAAAGCCAGACCTATACGCTCCAGGCGGCCGCGCCGACGATGGTGACCCCCGCACCAGCGGTCAACATCCCCTGGGTCCCCGGCGGCTTCACGCCGACGATCTCCTCGCCGACGGTCGCCAGCCTCACCCCCGCCGATACCCCTGCCATCTTCGTCACGGTCGACGGGGCTGCTCCGAGCTGCGCGGCCGGCATCAGCATCGGCAATCCGTCGACGTTCGGGTCCGCGGGCCTCACGGCGCCCTTCAACGCGAACGTGACCGGGAACCACGTGTACCAGGCGCTGACGTGCAAGACGGGGTACCTGCCGTCGGCCGTTCAGACGTTCACGTACTCGTTCCAGCTCGCCAACCCGGGTGTCTCGGGGACCGGAACCTACAACGACGCGCCGAGCGTCGGGCTCACGACCACGACGCCCCCCGCGGTGCCCGGCATCACCGATCCGAACGACACCGCCGCCAGCGGTGGCTGGGACTACCTCTGCTACGACCTGGCGGGCGCCGCGACCTGCGGCACGGCCGGAGCTTGCGGCACCGGAAGCACGAAGCTCGCGGCGGCCGTCACCGTGGGCAGCAAGACCTCCGCCGCGGCGACGCTCAGCGTCGTCGCCTGCAACTCCAGCTCGGGCCAGCCCGGCGGCATCAACAACTCGGCCGGCGCGGGAAGCGCCACCTACACACTTCAGTACGCGCCGCCGTGGCTCTACTCCGGCGCTGCACCGGCTCAGGTGGGGTGGGACTACCTGGGCACGGCCGCGACGCCCGGACAGCCCAACACGTCCCTCGACATTCCCGCCTCCGCCGGCGCGAATCCGTGGGTGGGCACCTTCAGCGCCTACCAGGTCGCCGACCTCGGCGGCGAAGCGCAGCCCAACAACACGGTTCTCCCGCAGGCGGGGTACCCGACGACCAAGCCGTGGTCGACCGCGGTGGCCGCCTTCCCGAGCTACACGGTTCCGGACTACATGTGCTGGCAGTACTGCGCCAAAGGCGCGACCTGCGCGGCGCTCACGTGTGGGGGGGGCGGCGCGTGCGTGACGGCCGCCGGCAAGAGCGGCCAGATCACCTTCGCCGACGCTCCGGGCGGGACCAACGCGCTTCCGGCCACGCTCGCGGTCTCCGTGGGAGACGCCGTCTCGCTCATCGCCTGCGAGAACCCGCCGGCCAACCCAGCCACCGAGATTGTCTACAACCCCTCGGCCGTCACCACCGTCACGTTCGCGGCGGCCGGTGCCGCGAGCCCGCCGACCGTGTCGGCTGCCACGGTGACCCCGTACACCGTGCAGGCGGCGCCGACGGTCTCGAACAACGATGCGTCGCAGTCGACCATCTGCTGGACGTACTCGGCCGCAGCGGTCACGCCGACCTGCACGAACAGCGTCTGCAACGTGCCCGCCGTCACGGTGACCGGCAATGACTCCGCCAAAGGCTCTCTCGTCCTGGCCCCGAAGGGCGCCCCGCAAGGTTTCACCATCACGAACCTGACCAAGACCGGCAACAACATGACGATCACGGTGGGGACGACCGCCGGCTTCGCCAACGGCATGCCCATCGTCATCGCGGGCAACAGCGTCGCCGCCAACAACGGCATCTTCACCCTCAATGCCGCACCCGGTGCCACGACGTTGCAGTATGCGAACGCCGCGGGCGTGGCCGGCACTACGGGAGGGACCGTCGGCGGCTACACGACGGCGACGTTCAACACGGCCACTTCGGCCGCCTACGGTACGAGCCCGGTCGCCAGCGCACCTCCGCTGGGACTCATCCAGCGCGACGGCTACGTGCTCAGCGCCATCGCTTGCAACAGCGTGGAGTCCTCGTCGTCCGTGGCGTCTCAGGTCTACCACTTCAGCGTCGCGCAGCCCGACTTCACCAGCAACGCCGGGTACCTGGCCGGCAACTACGGCGACCTCGACCTGGCGACGACGATCGGAGCCGGCGCGCGCGTCTGGCTCACCGCCCCCTCCAACTTCGACAGCACTCTCGTCGCCCCCGAGAAGGTGGAGGCGATCGACTACGCCACCGGCGCAAGCGTCGCGTGCGGATCTGCCACGGCGGTCAACCTTCAGAAGGTCATCGCGAGCGGGACGGCCACGGGTCTCGCCGACGTCTGGGACAACGGCACCACGCCGCCCACCACGCAGATCGGTCCGTCCGGGAACGTCCTTCTCACCGCGCCCACGACGGGGACGAGCTGGACGGTCAGCGCGATCGGCTGTGGCGAGAGCTTGACGGCGCAGCTGCCGTCGACGCCTCGCACGGCCACGTTCGACCTCACGGCCGCTGCACCGACGGTGCTCACGAACCAGGATCCAAACGCCGGCAGCTGCGGCGCTTCTCCCTTGCCCGCCTGCTGCGCCGCGAGCAACACCTGCGCGCCCGCAGCCGAATGGGAGCGCACGTTCAACGTAACCCTCACCAGCACCACTCCCGGGACCTCGATCTGCTACTCGACGAGCCAGGCGCCGACGTGCACCAGCAGCACGGGCAAGTGCTCGGGCGCAGGGGTCCTGCAAGTGGCCAGCGGCACCGCGGCAGCCACGGTCTCGATCGCCAACTCGCCGACCACGCTCTATGTGCAGGGCTGCGCCGCGAACCTGGACGTGCCTGCTGCGCAGACCTATTCGTTCGACATCTTCACGACCCCGCCGACGCTGGTTCTGCCCGCCGGCGGCGTCTGCAACACCGCGACCGGACCAACCGTCGAGCTAGCCACCACGGTGGCGAACCCCGTGGATAAGACCGATCTCGCCCAGGGAGGCCCCACCCCCGGCTCGTGCGTTTGCTACACGACCGATACGAGCGCCGCCCAGTGCGTCAACGCAACCTCGGGCGGCTGCGACTACGCACCGGCGGGCACAGCCACGGGCAACGGCTTCGGCGGCCCGCCGGGGACGACGGTCCAGTGCTTCAACGGCGGCGGCACCAAGCAGGTGACGGTGACGACGACGACGACCATCAACATGAGCACCTGCGCCTTCGGCATCGACACGACCACGGCCACGCAGGTGTATTCGACGAGCTCGTACGCGCACACCATCAAGGTCGACGGCCTCATCACCGATTGGACGCAGACCGCCGAAGCGGCCAACCTCTACTACGACGTCGAAGACAACCACACGTTCTGCTCCAACCTCGGGGGCGTCGGTCTCTTCACCTACGACGCGGCCAACCTGTATGTCGGCGCGAGCATCGGCGGGAGCATGTCCGGCGCGTGCTGCAACTACAGCGGTGGCTGCCAGCATGGCGCCTGCGTCGGCAACGCGGGCACGTGGATCGTCGGCTACATCGGCGAAAACGGCGCCGTAGGGGCCTCGGTCGAGCTGGGGATGTTCGATCCCAATCGAATCATCACGGGCTCGCGCGCCATCGATCCGGCGATCGGGATCCAGTACGCGTTCGCGTACGACACGAGCGGGACCCCCCCGACGGTCGGCACGTACCAGTGGGCGAACGGAGCCTGGAGCGTGTCTGCCTTCCCGGTGAGCGTGTCGGCGAATCTCGCGACGAACTTCTTCGAGTTCGGGGTTCCGTTCTCCGGGATCGGGGTCACGGCCGCTTCGACCGTCACGTTTTTCGGCGCGGCCATCGCCGACGTGGGCACGGCGCAGACCGTCGGCGACGGGAGCAACGAGCTGTTCCGCTTCCCGGCGACGAACTACCTCAACTGCGAAGCGAACGGTGGACCGTGCGCCGCCTTCACCTACGCCAGCTACTACGAGGACAACCTCGCGAGCTGCCTGAACCCGAACAACAACGTGAAGAACGTGAGCGGGGCCAACAGCGGCGGCTTGACCTGCTTCGCCGGCCCCTGACGTCTCTTACTGCGCGCAGCTCGGGGTCACCTGGTTGCTCGAGTCGTTGTTCGCGTTGCACTCGTGGAACTTGGGGTTCGCCGGGTCGATGTAGATCTGCGCGGTGAACGAGCCGTGTGACACGGCCGGCGCCATGAGCGTTGCGTCGAGTGTCTGCGTCTGCCCGGGCAGGAGCGCGTACGTGGTCACCACCGAGCCGACCTTCGTCGCGTTCCCCTGCATGTACACATCCGCCTCGACGCCGGCGGGAAGGCCCGCCTGACCGACGTTGCGGACCGAGACGTGCGCGATCGGCGGCTGCACGCAGTCGACCGCCAGGGCGACGACGGCGTCGGGAGCGTTGAAGATGCCCTTGTCCTGCACGTTCTGGCGGAAGTCGTTCAGCCAGGGGAGGGTCCAGTTCTTCGTCTCCGGAGTGGGGATCGAGCCGTAGGTGTTGGGCGACGGGCACGCGTTGTCCGTGTCGTCGCAGACGTTCGTCACGTGGTACGTGTGCTCGGTCCACAGGGTACGTGTGCCGACCCACGAGTCCGCGCTGTCGGCGAGCGCGACGAGACCGCGATACGAACCGTTGGCCACGGGTCCTGGCTTCCACAGAGCGCCGTTGATGGGCGTCGTCTCGTTGGGGACGCACTTCCAGCCGCTCGAGGTCGGGTCGATGCCGTTCGACACGACCAGCATCTCGGCGTGCCCGTCGCCATCGATGTCGGCCAGCATCGACGCCTCGGTCCCGGTGAACGAGGTGTGCGGGTAAGCGAGCCGCACGTTGCCCGTGGGGCCGTCGAAGACCCACAGCCAGCACTCGTCGGCGTAGACCACCTCGGGAGTGCCGTCGCCCTCGAAGTCGAACACCGTCGAGCCGGTCACCGACGAGCTGTAGTCGTGGTTCGGCGTCTTCCAGAGGACGTCGATGGTCTTCGTCGTGTAGTTCGGCTTGAGGACGGAATAGAACGTCGCCCCCGCCACGCCGATCTCCGGCAGGCCGTCACCGTCGAAGTCCGCGACCGTGGGCGGCCCGCCATGGTTCGAGTACCCCGACGTCGCCGGCAGCGTCACGGGCCCGAGCACCACGGTGCCCGTCGCGCCGTCGAGGATCCACACCGCGCCCGTCGTCGTGTTGCCCGTGGGGTAGCCGACGAGGACCACCTCGGGCTTGCCGTCCTGGTTGAAGTCGGCCACCGCGGGGAACCCGTTCGGAAGCGTCGCGTCGTTCCACAGGACCGTGCCGTCGCTCTTGTACGCCGTGTTGCCTGCGACGAGCTCGAGGTGGCCGTCGGGCGCGAGGTCCAGGTCCGAGATGGCGCTCGTCTCCTCGGCCTCGCCGCCGCCGGTCCCGTCGCCGCCCACGAAGACGCGCGTGATCGCGCCGTTCGTCGTCGTCCACACCGTGTCGCCGAACGCGATCTCGGTGAAGCCGTCGAGGTCCATGTCGGCCATGGCCACGCCCCCGCCCCAGCCCGTCCCCTGCCCGGCGCCGAGCGCCGTCACGTGCGGGTACGGCTTGTCGCTCGTGCGCTTCACGTTGCCGAGATGGTCGACGAGGACGATGTAGCCCTCGCCGGTCATCGTGACGATGTCCATGACGCCGTCCTTGTCGACATCGCCGAGCGCCGGGGCCGACCCGATGAAGCCGACGGACGTCGCGCTCGCCTTGGTCAGGGTCCACAGCTCTTGCCCGTTCGAGCCGTTCAACATCCGGAGCATGCCGCTCTCGCACGTGCTCACGGTCTCGGTGCCGCAGCCGCAGCAGTTCGCGCCGACGTTGCCCGAGATGAACACGATGACCGGCGAGTCGAGGCTGTCGATCTTGCCGTCGCAGTTCGTGTCGTACATCCGCCCGACGGTCGGGGTGGACCAGACGTCCGTGTCGTCGGGGTTGCTCTGCGCGGTGGGACCCCAGGTCCACTTCACGACGGGGTTCAGCATCCCACCCTTCGGCGGGTGGTACTCGCACTGCTCGAGGCAGAAGCCTCCGTCCGTCCCCACGCCGGCGTCGCCCGGGCATGTGGCCGGGATCGGCAGGCAGCGACCACTGACGGCGAGCGAGGTGCAACCCGAATCCGCGGCTGGGGCGCCAGCGTCGACGCCGCTGCCGAGCGCCGGCTCGCAGTACTGGCCCGTGCCGCACTGGTCGCTCGTCTGGCACGCCGCGCCCGGGGTCACGCACTCGTCGAAGAGGCACACCGTCGACCCGCCGCAGCAGGTGCCGGCGCAAACGTGCGCCGCATCCGCGCAGCACACGCCGCCAACGCACGGGGTGCCGTTGCACTGGGCCGACGTCGTGCAGCTCGCCGCGTCGCCTCCGCCGAACGACGGGCTGTCGCCGACCACCGTGACGTCGCCACCCCCGCCGCCCGCATCGCTCGTGCTGCCGGGCGCGCCGGGGTTCGCGCTCGACCCGCAACCCGCGTAGAGGGCCACCGCCACCGACCCGACCGCGGCTGCCCCCGCCGTCGCGCGCCGCCCACTCACGCCTTTCGAACGCCTCATTGAAAGCGCCCCCATCGCAACAATTGAACCACGCTGGAAGCAGCCCGGCCAAGGCCATTTCCCGGACATAACCTCCGGACTCGTCGCGCCACCTGGATCGCAGCCGATCCAAGGAACGGAAAAACGTCCTCTCAGCGCGCTAAGCTGGGGACCGGAATGTCGAGGGTGCACGGAGAGATCCACCGCAGCGGCCGGGCCGGGTGGCTGCGCGCGGCGGTCCTCGGGTCCGACGACGCCATCGTCTCCACCGCGAGCCTGATGATCGGCGTCGCCGCATCCTCGGCGTCCAAGGTCGCCATCCTCATCGCGGGGGCGGCGGGGCTGGTCGCCGGGGCGATGTCGATGGCCGTCGGGGAGTACGTCTCGGTCAGCTCGCAGCGCGACGCCGAAGAGGCCGACATCGACGTCGAGAAGGGGGAGCTCGCCGGCGAGCCGCTGGCCGAGCTGAACGAGCTGGCGATGATCTACGTGAAGCGAGGGCTCGATCGGGACCTCGCGATGAAGGTAGCCGAGCAGCTCAGCGCCCACGATCGCCTGGCCGCGCACGTCCGCGACGAGCTCGGCATCGATCCGACGTCGCTCGCGCGCCCCTTGCAAGCCGCGTGGATCTCGGCGGCGAGCTTCTCGCTCTTCGCGCTCCTTCCGATCGCCGTGCTCCTGGTCGCGCCGGCGCCTTGGCGCATCCCGGCGATCGCCCTCGTGTCGCTCGCAGGCCTCGGCAGCCTCGGCGCGTTCGGCGCGCACCTCGGCGGTGCGCCGCTCGGAAGAGCCGCCCTTCGCGTCACCGTCGGAGGGGCCCTGGCGATGGCCGTCACCGCCGTGATCGGGCGCGTCCTCGGCGTCTCGGTGGGATAGCGCGTCGTGCCCCCCGATCCCGAGCTGCCGCCCATGTCGCTCGTGGCCTACTTCCGGCGCATCGAGCCGAGCACCGAGATCGCCGCGCTGAAGGCGCACGCCGCGCGCACGCTCTCGCTCAAGGCTCGCTCGATCCTCGAGCAGCGCGATCTGGCCGTTTGCCTGCACGCCGTCGGCCGCGACGCCGAGGCGCTCGCGATCGTCGACTGGCCGATGCGCGCCGTCGTCTATCGAGGACGGACGGACGCGTGGTACGCGGCGAGCACCTGCTGGGCCGTCGCGGGTCGCATCCGGCGCCGCCGCGGGGAGACGGACCTCGTGCGCGACGGGCTGGAGCGGTTCCTCGAGCATCCGTCGCACGATCTGCTGATCCAGCCCATGAACTGGGACACGCCGCGCCTGGAGAGCGTGAACGAGGAAGAGCGGCGCCACTTCGACGAGGCCTCGGCGGAGGACGACGCCGCGTCGATGGCTCGAGCCGCGGGCGAGCTCGTGTTCCTGCGCGAGACGGCCGTGCCGCCTTTCCCCCACGCGCACCTTCGCCTCGGATGGCTCGACTCGTCGATCGCGGAGCTCCTCGGGCGGCTACGGAGGCGGCTGGACCGCTGAAGCCCTGGTCAACAGCCCGAGCACGTCCCGGGCGCTCCCGCGTAGGTGCCCGTGGTCAGAAACCAGTCCTCGTCACCGGAGGTCGCCCCCGAGTGACTGGTCTGGAGGTTCGCGTGGTAGTGATACACGGCCGTCGACGGGCTGTCGGGCGTCGTGCCGGTGTGTCCTCCGCTCGCGTCGAGGTTCGACGGCATGGTGCCGTCGGCGTCGCGGCGTCCGTAGAGGGGATATCCGTCGCGCAGCACCCCGATGAACGCGTCGTCGTCGTACGAGATGGCGTAGGGCTCCGTGTGGTAGTGGTACTGCGACGCGGGGCTGGGGTGTCCCCCGCAGCGATCGAAGCTCGCTGCCTCGGCGTAGATGTCGTCGCCCGGCGCCGCTTCGTTGTCGTAAATGGCCGACCCGTCGATGGCGATGCCGACCGCGCCGAGGTTCATGGCCTGGCTCCCGGCGGTCGGCGCGAGCGGGACGGTGAGCGCCAGCGCGTGGACGGCGATGAGGTTGGGGTCGAGCGCGACGGGGGAGTACGCCGCGTAGCACGGGTCGGTCGTCGGGAAATAGTTGCTCTCGTGGTCGGGCCGGCCGTCGGAGGCGAGCGTCACCGTGGTGGACCCGCTCGCCGCCGTCAGCGTCACGCGGCACGAGAACTTGGTCCAGAAGCCCGTCAGCCCGGCGGCGGCGCGGCTCGCCTGGCAGGCGCTGGTGTCGCGCGTGACGAGGGTGCAGCCGTTGGTGGTGACGGCCGTCGGGGTCTCGTTGTCGATCAGCGTGCAACCCGCGCCGCCCTCCCCGCCGCCTCCCGCGCCGTCGCTGCCTGCGGCGCCATCGACGCCGGCTTCGACGGCGCCCGTGTCGGAGACGGCGCCCGTGTCGGAGACGGCGCCCGCGTCGGAGACGGCGGCGTCGCCGGTCGCCGCGCCGCCCGCGGGAGGCGTGGTCGAGCCTCCGCACGCGAGCAGCAGGGATACGACGGCGGCGGAAAGGAAGACTCTCGTCATGCTGGCAAAGATGCACGCTCCCGAGAGCGCATTCAAGCCAGCCTTCCTGCGACGCTACGCCGCCTTCCTTCTGGCCGCGGACCGACCGAGCGCCCAGAACGCCGTGACGTCCACCCCCGCCTGCAATGGCGTCGGCTCCCCGCCGAAGCGTGCGCGCCACTTCGAGTCGTCGAGCACGAAGGGCTTCTTCCACTGGTAGGTCATCTCCGCGACCTCGCGCATGAAGGGGGCAAAGACGCCGATGCCCTGGAGCAGCCAGTCGCCGACGCGCTGCACGCGCACGTCGCGCCCGAGGCCGAGCGCCCGGCCGAAGCGCTGGATCGTCGCGCGAGTGGGCTCCGCCGGAGCCGCGAGGACGTGCCACACCTGACCGAGCACGTCGTCCCCCGCCTCGCCGAGCGTCACCATCGCACGCGCGACGTCGGGACCGTACGAGTACGTGTGGGGCATGTCGGGATCGCCCTGGCAGAGCGCCGACTTGCCGGCGAGCACGCGATCGTAGAAGTGCGGGCCGAAGATCGTGGCGGCGAGGAATTCCGGACCATAGAAGTCGCTGGCGCGCAGCATCGCGACGCGCAGCCCGTCCCGCCGGCTCGCCACCAGCGTCTCCTCGGCGAGGCGCGCGCGGAGCTCACCCTTGCGGCTCACCGGAGCCATCGGGGTCGTCTCGGTGATGGGGCCTTCCGGGGCGCCGTACATGTAGAGGTTGTCGAGCTGCACGAGCTTGGCGCCGCTCTTCACGGTGCCATGGAGGATCCCGCGGCGCATGGGAGGCAGGAGCTCGACCCACCGGTCGTAGGCCGGGTTGACGCAGTCGTAGACGACCGTCGCTCCGCGCGTCGCCTCCCCGGCGAACGAGAGGTCCGACACGTCGCCCTGCAGCCACTCGAGCCCCTCGCGCGGCTGTCCCGGCGCGCCGCGCCGCACCTGCCGCACCCGCTTGCCTCGCGCCAGCAGCTCGCGCGCCAGCACCGTACCCACCTGCCCTGCGCCCAGAATCACGTGTAGCTCGCTCATGGGCCCATCCTGTAGCGTGCAAGGACGCAACGCCACGCCCAGAACCGCAACCCTGCCTTGCACGGACGCAACGCCGATGACCACACTGATCCGCTGGGACGACGTCCCCCTGCTGCTCGCGCTCTTCCGCGAGCGCAACCTGACCGCCGCCGCGCGCCGCCTGGGGCTCGACGCGTCGACGGCCAGCCGGCGCCTGACGGTGCTGGAGCAGACGACGAAGACGCGCCTCTTCGATCGCACGCGCCTCGGCCTCGCGCCGACCGAAGCCGCCGAGCAGATGCTCGCCGCCGCCGAGGAGATGGAGCGCGCGGCGCTGAAGCTCGCGAGCGCGGCCGAAGTGCACGAGGTCGGCGTGGAGGGCGTCGTCCGCATCGCGGTCGTGCCGGGGATCGCCGACGCGTACCTGGCGCCGCGCCTTCACCGGCTGGTCGAGCGCCACCCCAGGCTGCGCGTCGAGCTCGACGTGCGCGTCCAGCTCGCCGACCTCACGCGCCGCGAGGCGGATCTCGCGCTCCGCACCATCCGGCCGCAGTCCGGAGAGCTCGTGATGAAGAAGCTCGCGACGGCGCGCTGGCTCGCGATTGCCTCGACCGAGCGCGCGAAGGAGCTCGGCACGCTGCGGAGCTGGAACGACGTGCCGTGGATCACGTGGGACGACGATCTGGCGCACATCCCGTCGGCGCGGTGGGTCGCCAAGCACGCCTCCGCGTCGCCCCCGGTGCTCCGCACGAGCAGCGTCGGCTCGCTGGTGGCCGCCGTGAAGAGCGGGCTCGGCGTGGCGCTGTTCGACGAGTTCACTCCGTCGGTCCATGGCGGGCTCGCGCCTGTTCGCTATGCGCCGGTCTTGCAAGCATCGGCGTCGGAATGGCCGGTGGACGACCTCTGGCTGGTCGGCCACGCGGCCCTCCGCGACACGCCGCGCGTCGCGGCGACTTGGGACTTCCTCGTCGAGATGTTCGACGAAGCTACTCGGCCGCCGCGTCCATCCGCGGCTGCTCGCTCTTCGGCTGGCTCTTCGCGCGGCGCATCTGCCGGTAGAGGACCACGTCCTCCTTCACCTTCGCGGCCACCTCGGGCGCCGCCTCGACGGCGCTCTTGAACATCTGCACGACCATGTGCGGCGACTTCCGCGCCGTCTCCGACGACCGCTTCGCCAGACCCGCGATGCGCCCGCGCCAGCGCTCCGCGCGCGTCTTCGTGATGTACGGCGCGACCTGAGCGACCAGATCCGCCGTCGTCCCCGCGTAGGCGTGCGGCGCCTTGTGCAGCGCGCGCCCGAAGCGCGGATTGGCCTCCAGGAACGCTCGCACCTGCTCCATGGTGACCCCCTGCTCGTCGCATGCGCGATCGAGCTCGGCGAGACACGCCTGCTTGGCCTTGAAGAGGTACATCTGCACGCGGGAGTAGAAGTTCACGCGGCCGTCGCCGCTCGTCTCCACCGGGCAGTAGATGGTGCCTGGGAACTTCTCCGTGATGGCCGACTGCACGCCATCGGACACGCCGGCGCTCGGCATGCAGCCGAACGGCTTCACGCTGAGCGTCATGTGCGCCTTCGAGTGCACGACGTTCATGATGAGCTTCCCGACCTCCATGTGGCCTTCGCCGCCGCGGAGATCGTTGTTGTAATAGTCGTGGCTGATCTTCGCGAGCTCGAACATGTCGGGCAGGTGGTAGCCGTAGAGGCCCATCGTGTTCGCGAAGACCTGGAAGAGGCCGCGGACGATCTTCTCTGCCGCCGCCACGCCGACGAGCTTCTGCGCGATGCCGAAGGGGCCCTTGCCGCCGAGGCCGTAGTAGCTCGTGTCCTCGCCGCGCAGATCCTTGCGGTCGTTCGTGTCGTGCTTGGCCTCCCACAGCATGTAGAGGATCCACGCCGTCACGAGCTGGATGTCCGCCTCGGAGCCCTCGCCCTCGAGGAAGCGCTGGAGCTGGTAGTTGCCGTCACCCTCGGTCGTCATCGCCCAGAACTCGCCGATGATGCTCGTCTTCGGCTTGGGCTGCGTGCGGTCGACCGTGACGTGCTCGAGGAGCGGCTTGCACTTCCACAGCGCGAGGAGGATCGGCGTGCGCTCCTCGAGCGCGCGGTAGATGATCTTCTTGCACTGGTCCATCGCCTTGTCGGTGTCGCCCGCCGTCACCTCGTAGGGGCGGATGCGGTAGCCGAGCGCGTTGAGCACGTCGCCCGCCACGAGCGCCTTGATGAGCGCCCAGAAGAACTTCGGCGTCATCTCGAGGCCGCTCTCCTCGCCGGTCGCCTGCGAGAGGCCGCCCGTCTGCTGGAAGAGAACGACGCGGAAGCCGTCGAACCCGGCGTCCCGGAGCGCCTTGCGGTACTCGGTGACGTACATGCCGAAGCGACAGGGGCCGCACGCGCCGGCCGTCAAGAACACGTACTTCTTCACGACCTCTTCCGAGGTCATCCCGTGCTTGTCGCGCAGCGTGCAGAGAAACTTCACGAGGTTGCCGACCGTGAAGTACGTCGGGTTGCACTGGCCGCGGTTACCGAACTCCTTACCGTACTGAAGGGCCGCCACGTCCGGGCAGTCCATCATCTGCACGTTGTAGCCGATGCCCCGGAGCGCCCCCTCGATGAAGTAGTCGTGGGCCATCGTCAGGCCGCTGACGAGGATGTTGATCTCGGCCTTCTCCTTCTTCGTGAAGGTGAGGTTGGCCATGTCCTCGATCCACTGCTCGGTCTTCTGATCGAGCCCGAGGCGCTTGCGTTCCTCGGCTTCGAACGCCGCGAGCTCGGCATCCAGATCGACGACGGGGAGCGACTTCTTGCTGTTGACGGTTCCGGCGTTGTTCATGATGTCCTCACTCGGCGGCGCTGCTGGCAGGGGCGGTGGTGGGCATGAGATTGCCCTCGGAGGTCTTCTTGCGGAGCTGGATGAGGCCCTTGGGGAGGTCCACCAGCTCGGGGACTTGCTGCTTGCTCTGCTCGTAGGCGGCGATGCGCGCCTTCACGTCGGCGATCTGCTGGACGATGGCGGGATCCGTCTGCTGGCGGGACTGCATCTGCTCGGTGCGGAGCGTGAGGAGCTCGAGGCGCTTCCGGTCGATGGCGTGCTCGAGCTCGCCCTTGCGCTTGCGCGTGTCCTGCAGGCGCTCCTCGTGGAGCTTCAGCGCGTGGGCGTAGGTCTTCACGCGGATCTTGATGCTGCCGCTCGGCTTGTTGGCGTCGATGTCGTGGAGGGCGGCGTACGGCGTCTTGCTCTTCTCGATGATCGAGTCGATGAGGCCGTAGACGGGCGCGTCGTGGCCGCACTTGAAGGACGAGAGATCCAGCACGACGACGTTCGGGTGGCGCGCGGCGAACCCGGCCCCCCACACCTTCTGCGCGCTGTTGACCGAGTAGTTCTCGGGCCACACGTGGTTGAGCTCGAGGCCGCTCTTGCAGCGACCCGCCTCGATGTCCTGCTTGTAGTACTTCTCCAGATACTTCGCGTCGCGCGGGATGCTCCGCACGCTGAGGATGGGATATCCGAGGACCTGGAATTCCTCCGGGATGCCGTGGTTCAGCCCGGGATCCGAGTGGTACGGCCGCCCGATCATGAGGATGGCGACGCGGTCTTCGTCCTCGACCGTGTCGAGGATGGCGCGCCCCTTCTCCTGCAAGTCGCGGTCGAACGCGTCGAGGGCCTTCCATCCCTGCTTGCACGCGAAGTCGTTCTCGTCCTCCGTGATGCCGAGGCGCGGACCGAAGGTCTCGAACATGCGCCGGTGCATCAGCGTCGGCTCGACGAACGACAGCGCCGGATCGATGAACTCGATTCCGCGCGTCGCGAAGAAGTCGATCTCCTTCGTGAAAGCCGCCTTCATGACGTCCGGCGCGCCTGCCACGATGGGGCAGCTCGCGTTGTCCATCGTGTCGACGATCCAGTTCGGTACGTGCGTGAGGATCGGGAAGAAGATGTACTTGAGCGGCTTCTTCTCGGAGTGCTGGTCGAAGAGCAGGTTGTGGATGTGCGCCTGCGCCACCTTGCTCGGGAAGCACGGGTCGATGCTCCCGTACTTGCCGCCCTTGACCCACAGCTCCTCGGTCGTCTCGTCGCTGAAGACGACGCCGGTCTTCGGGACGCCGATGGCCTCGAGGTACGCCCGGAAGAAGGGGCCCGTCGAGTAGAGGTTCAGCACGCGCGGGATGCCGATGCGCACCTTCTTGCGCGCGTCCCACGACTCCTTGCTCGAGCGCTTGAATGGGCGCTTCACGGCGATGCGCCGGAGGCCGAGGAACCCCCTCTTGATCTCCACGTCGTCCGTCGGCGCCCCGTCGGCCGGCATGGGTTCGGTGTCGTAGACGTGCATGAACGCGCGCCGCCCCTCGTGGTCGACGAGGTTCGGGAACTCCTTGGCGATCTTCTTCCGCTCCTCGACGAGCGAAAGCATCGCGTCCTTGCTCTCGACGGTGCCCTTCTCGCAGCTGAAGCCGGCGATGTAGCGGCTCGTCGAGCCGTCGGGGCGCTTCGTGTCGATGAACGTGCGCTTGCAGTTGTTCTCGCAGAAGTGGCACGTCGTCTCGTCGTCGTTCTTCGTCGTGTACTCGAGGTCGATCGCGGCGTTGATGCCGATGAAGCTCGAGCGGCCCTTGCGCTTGACGACGCGCACGGTCTCCATGGCCGCGCCGATCGCGCCGGCCTCGCCGGTGTGCGGGTGGACGTACACCTCGCCGCCCGGAACGCGCTCCTTGATGTAGTCGACCTGCGCCTTGACGGCCGCGAGGTTGTACTGAGTGCCGCCCTGAAGGACGAACTTCTTCCCCAGCGAGGCGAGCCGCGGGATCTGCACGACGTACTGCCACACGTTCTTCGGCAGCACCTGCGCGAGCCCGGCGAGCATCTCCTCCTTCGAGAAACCCTCTTTCTGGAAGTTCACGCGGTCCGTATCGAGGAAGACGGCGCACCCGTACGAGAACTTGGGCGCGAGCTCGGCCTGGAAGGCGACGTCCGCGAACTGCGTCACGGGGACGCCGAACGAGTCGCTCGTCGCCTGGAGGAGCATCCCGTTGCCGGCCGAGCAGCTGTTCGACAGGCGGAAGTTGGCGATGTCGCCGTTCTTCATGAAGAGGACCTTGATGTCCTGCCCGCCGATGTCGCAGATGACGTCGACGTCGCCGAAGAAGTGCACCGCCGAGAGCATGTGCGCGACCGTCTCGACGATGTTCACGTCCGAGCGAACGCACTCCTGGAGCACGTCGGCCGCGTAGCCGGTGGCGCCGAAGCCCATGATCTCGAGCTTGGCCTTCTGGTTCGTCTCGACGTAGGCGCGGAGCTCCAGCATGAGCTCCTTCGTGTCCTGGATCGGGTTCCCCTTGGAGAGCTGGTAGGCCTTGCAGAGGATGTTGCCCGTGTCGTAGTCGACGAGAACCGCCTTGCTCGAGGTCGACCCGCCGTCGAGGCCGATGACGCCGCGCACGAGCTCACCCGGCTCGAACGTGGCCGGCACGAACTTCGGGATGGCGTACGTCGTCTTGAAGTCCGTGAGCTCGTCGGCCG
>DASXZL010000024.1:0-97530 GCA_036501935.1 Polyangiaceae bacterium
CGACCTTTTGACCGGCAAGAAGGCCTTCGCACACCTCGCGACCCTGATGAAGGACGGCACGCCGCAGGTGACGCCGGTATGGTTCGACTATACCGACGGGATGATCCGCGTGAACACGGCGCGCGGCCGCGTGAAGGACCGCAACATGAAGGTCGGCGCGCCCGTCGCCCTGTCGATCATGGATCCCGAGAACCCGTACTCGCACGTCTCCCTTCGCGGCAAGATCGTCAAGGAGACCGAGGAGGGCGCGGACGCCAGCATCGACGCGCTCGCGAAGAAGTACATGGGCGTCGACAAGTACCCCTTCCGGCAGGCCGGCGAGGTCCGCGTCATCTACGAGATCGAGCCGACCTCCGTCGCGGCGATGGGCTGAGGGCGTGCTGCGCGCGCCGATCTCGGACGACGAAGCGCTCGCGATCGCCGACGCGACGGGCGCGCTCGCGGCCGAGATCCGCGCCGCGGCCGCCTCGCTGCGCGACGCGCTCTTCGGGCGGACGGTGACCTACTCGCCGAAGGTCTTTCTCCCGCTCACGAACCTGTGCAGAAACCACTGCGACTACTGCTCGTTCCGCCGCTCGCCGGGTGACCCCGGCGAGTGGACGATGACGCCGGCGGAGATCGAGGAGCAGCTCGGCCGCGCGCGCGAGCTCGGGTGCGCCGAGGCGCTGTTCTGCCTGGGGGACAAGCCGGAGAAGGCCTTCTCGGCGTATCGCCGCACGCTGGCCTCGCTGGGGCAGACGAGCACCGTCGAGTACCTCCACTGGGCGGGGTCGAAGGCGCTCGCCCACGGCCTCCTGCCCCACACGAACGCGGGCCTCCTCAGCGACGCGGACATGACGCGCCTGAAGGAGGTGAACGTGAGCCTCGGCTTGATGCTCGAGTGCTCGAGCCCACGCCTGTGCGAGCCCGGCATGCCGCACCACCGGGCGCCGGACAAGCGGCCCGACAAGCGCCTCGCGATGATCGACTCGGCCGGACGCCTGCGCATCCCCTTCACGACGGGCATCCTCGTCGGCATCGGCGAGACGCGGCGCGAGCGCGTGGAGAGCCTGCTGGCCATCCGGCGGGCGCACCGGGCGCACGGCCACGTGCAGGAGGTCATCGTGCAGAACTTCCGCGCCGTGCCGGGCGTCCCGATGGAGCACGCGCCCGAGCCCGCCGACGACGAGGTGACGCTCGCCGTCGCGATGGCGCGCCTCATCCTCGACGGCGACGTCTCGTTGCAAGCGCCCCCCAACCTGAACCCGGCCTCGGCCGAGGCGCTCCTCGCGTCGGGTCTGAACGACTTCGGCGGCATCTCGCCGTTGACGCCCGACTACATCAATCCGCGCCATCCGTGGCCGCACCTCGACGCGCTCGGCGAGGCCTGCGCGCGCGCGGGATACGTCTTGCGTCCACGCGCGTCCATCTACGATCGCTACGTCGAGAGGCCGGAGTTTCTCGATCCGCGCCTCGTGGCTCCCACGCGCGACGTGCAGGCACGGCTCGCGGCCGCAGGGGGCCCGTCGTGACGCTCGAGCGAATCCTCGGCGAGGTCCCGGGCGAGGTGCGTCGGGTGCTCGAGCGTGCGCTCGACGGGCGCGACGTCGGCGTCGACGACGCGGTGATCCTCTGCGGCGCGCGGGGGCCCTCCCTGCATGCGCTCGTCGCGGTGGCCGATCGCCTGCGGCGCGAGCAGGTCGGCGACGAGGTGGGGTACGTCGTCAACCGGAACGTCAACTTCACGAACGTGTGCGTCAAGGCGTGCCGGTTCTGCGCCTTCTCCCGCACGCGCCGGAGCGAAGAGGGCTACTTCCTGCCGACCGAGGAGATCGTGCGGCGCGCGCTCGAGGCGCAGGCCTTCGGCGCGACGGAGATCTGCATCCAGGCGGGCCTCGCGCCGGGCGTCGACGCGCGGTTCTACCTCGATCTCGTGCGCGCGCTGAAAGCGGCGGCGCCGGCGCTCCACGTCCACGCCCTCTCGCCGGAGGAGGTGAAGTTCGCGGCCACCCAGAGCGGCTGGTCCTTCCGCCGGGTGCTCGAGGAGATGAAGGACGCCGGCCTCGGCTCTCTCCCCGGGACGTCGGCCGAGGTGCTCGACGAGCGGGTGCGCGCGCGCATCGCCCCGGGGCGCATCACGACGGCCGAGTGGGTCGAGGTCGTGACGACCGCGCACGCCGTCGGCCTCCGCACGACGTCGACCATCATGTACGGCCACGTCGAGACCGACGCGGAGCGGATGCGGCACCTGGATCTGCTGCGCTCGATCCAGCGGGAGACGGGCGGCTTCACCGAGTTCGTGCCGCTGTCGTTCGTGCACGAAGAGGCGCCGATGACCTTGCGGCACCAGGTCCCCGAGCTGCGGCCGGGGCCGACGGGGGACGACGTCATCCGCCTCTACGCCATCTCGCGGCTCGTTCTCGGGAGCACGATCCGCAATCTCCAGGTCTCCTGGGTGAAGGACGGGATGCGCCAGGCGCAGTGGCTCCTGTCGTGCGGGGCGAACGACTTCGGCGGCACGCTCATCAACGAGAGCATCTCGACGTCCGCGGGGGCGACGTACGGCCAGCTCCAGACGCCGTCCGCCCTCCGGCGCGCCATCCGCGACGCCGGGCGCATTCCGGTCGAGCGGAGCACGCGCTACGACGTGCTCCGGAGGTTCCCGCGCGAGCCGGAGGGTGTCGAACGAGACGCGCTCGACGGCGTGGACAATCCCGAGGCGGTCTTCGGCAGCTACGACAAGCTCACGCGCGACGAGCGGTTCCGGTACCGCCTTCCGGTCGCGCCGTCGTGAGCTCGCGATGATCGGCGGGGACGTCGACGTCGAACGCGATCCGGTCGCTCTCGACGACGGCGGCGCGTAGCCCCGCCGCACGCACCGCCGCGGCGTGCGCCGCGAAGCTGTCCTCCCGGCCGAAGCACGTCCGGATGGCCGTGGGCGGCGTCAGGGCGAGCGCGTTGGTGTGGCGGCCGAGGTGATCGCGGACGAGGGCGACGTCGTGGTCGTCGAGGGCGGCGAGGAGCGCGGCGACGTCCGCGGGCTCGATGCGGGGAAGGTCGGCCATGAGCACGACCGCCGTCGCCGCCCCGCGGGACGCCACCTCGGCGAGGGCCCGATCGACGACGTCGGCCAGCGAGCCCGCCCCCGCGTCCCGCAGGACGTGCGCGCCGCGCGCCGACGCGAGCGCCGCCACGTCGTCGCCGCCCGTCGCGACGAGGACCCCGTCGAGCCCGCAGCTCGCGAGGACGTCGAGCACGTGCTCGAGGAGCCGCTGCGCGAAGAGGGCGCGCTCGCCGTCGTCGAGCACGGGACGCAGGCGCGACTTGCCCTGGAGCAGCGACTTGGCGGGCACGATGGCCCAGGCCGGCCGCTTCATCGCGTCACCTCCGCGGCGAAGGCGAGCACCTCGCGCGCCAGGCGCAGGCGATCGTCGCGCGAGCGCATGACCGTCGAGGTCCCGAGCACCGGCATCGAGGCGACCGTCCCCTCGTCGCCGCGCTCGACCACCATCGCCCGGAGGAGGCCGCGATAATGCTTCGCGACGGCGCCCGCGGACGGGGCCTCGCCCGTGAGCTGGCGGATCATCGTCGCCAGCGGCCCCTTGACGGCCGCCCCGCCGACGATGGGGCTGAGCGCGACGACGGGCTTGCGCGAGAGCGCCTCTCGCACGCCGTCGAGGCAGAGGATGGGATCGACCGAGACATAAGGATTCGACGGGCCGACGACGACGAGGTCACACGCGACGATGGCCGGCAGGACGCCCGGGGCCGCCTTCTTCGCGCCTTCGAAGTGGACCGCGCGGACCGCGGGCTCGGCGCGCCGCCGCACGAACCACTGCTGGAACGGGAGCGTGCCCTCTCCCACGGTCTCGATCATCGTGGCCAGCGGCGCGTCGCTCATCGGCAGCACCGGGTGGGGGATCCCGAGCGCGGCGCACAGTCGCGCCGTGATGGCCGACAGCGTCTCGCCCGCCCGCAGCTGCTCGGTCCGGAGAAGGTGCGTCGCGAGATCGCGATCCCCGAGACCGAACCAGTCCGGCCCCCCGTAACGCTTGACCATCCCGAGCCCGGCGAACGTCTCCCCCTCGAGGCCCCAGCCGCGCTCCTCGTCCGCGAGGCCCGACAGCGTGTACATCACGGTGTCGAGATCCGGCGACACGTCGAGGCCGAGGTGCACGAAGTCGTCCCCCGTGTTGACGATGGCCGTCATGGAGCCGGACGGAAGCGCGCGCGCGAGCCCGTCGAGGAGGCGCGCCCCGCCGACGCCACCGGAGAGAGCGACCACCTTCATGCGTAGAGATCCTCCTTCGTGCTGCGAAGGAGCGCCGCCGCCCCCTCCTCCGACGGCTCGAAGCGGAGACCGCGGACGAGCACGAGCGGGCGCCTTTCCGCGGCCTGCCCCGCGACGAGGTCGGCGACCGCCGCCACCTGGTCCGCCAGCGCGGTGATGGTGTTCTCGAGCACGCGGCCGAAGAGATCCGGCTCTCCGCGACGGTCCCAGACGGGGGGCAACCCCGATACGCCGATGGCGACTCCGACCGTCCCCACGCGGAAGGGGCGGCCGAACGAATCCGTGACGACCACGCCCACGCGCGCGCCCGACTCGCGCTCGACCCGCGCCCGGACCTGCGCCGCCGAGGCATCCGGCGCCTCGGGGAGGAGCAGCGCCCAGGGTCCGCTGCCGGGCGCGGCATCGGGAGGGACGGCGTTGCTCGAGTCGATCCCCGCGTTGGCGACGACGAAGCCGAGCCGGTGCCTCACGACGAGCACCCCCGGGGCCTGCCGGGACACGGCGGTCGACTCGCGCAGGATGAGCTCCACCTGGCGCGCGTCCTTGCCGACCTGCTGCGCGAGGGCGACGGCCCGCGCCGACGGCTCGACGCGCGGCAGCTCGACGAAGCGGCCCTCGGCCCGGGACAGGAGCTTGGACGTCACGACGAGCACGTCGCCGTCCGTCACGGAAATGCCCGCCCCGACGAGCGCGCGCCACACGAGCCCGGGGACGTCGTCACCCCGTCCGACGAGCGGCAGCCCGGGGACGGCCAGAGCCTCGAGGCGATCGCTGCAAGTGATCATGCTAGGGGTTCCCGCGGAGGCAGCGAGGATGCGCATCGGGATCGTCGGCGGAACGGGCAAGCAGGGGAGCGGGCTGGCTGTGCGCTGGGCGCGCGCCGGGCACACCGTCGTCCTCGGATCGCGCGACGCGGCGAAGGCGAAGGCCCGCGCCGCGGAGCTCTCGGGCGACGGGCAGGCCATCGAGGGCGGTGACAACGCGTTCGCCGCTCGGGCGGGCGAGGTGGTGGTGCTCACGGTCCCCTACGAGGCTCACGCCGAGACGCTCCGCGGCATCGTGGAGGCCGCCGCCGGCAAGGTGGTGGTCGACATGACCGTCCCGCTCAAGCCGCCGAAGGTGAGCCGCGTGCAGCTTCCCGCCGGACAGGCCGCGGCGCTCGAGGCCCAGGCGCTCCTCGGCGCCTCGACCCCGGTCGTGGCCGCCCTCCACCACGTCAGCGCGACGCACCTGGCCGACCCGTCGCACGCCATCGCGTGCGACGTCCTCGTCGCTGCGGACGACGCCCGTGCGAAGGCCACCGTCATGCCCCTCATTCGCGACCTCGGCGTGCGGGCCCTCGACGCGGGGCCGCTCGTCAATGCCATCGCCCTCGAGTCGCTCACGCCCGTCTTGATTCATCTGAATCGCGTCTACAAGAGCCAGGGTGCGGGGATCGTGTTCACCGATCTGTCCGGCGCCGACCAGCGTTAGCACAGCCGTCCGCGCGTCGCCGCCGCCCTCCCTCACGACGCCAGGAGGCCGTGGAGGATTGCCCTTCGGGCAAGTCGTCAAGTCGGCCTCCGTCCTGACCCATTGCCCGCAGGGCAATTCCCTACGGGCTCCTAAATGACCGAGCGCGACCGTCGATCAGGCGCCACCCGATGCCGCGCCAGCCGGCATCAGCACCGCGAGCGTGAGCGAGCGGTGAGTGACCAAGGTCGCGGCGCGGAGTGCCGTGTGCAAGCGGCGCGGCTCGCCGCTCGCTCACGCTCGCGGTGCTGACGGCGGCTCCGCCGCCGGCCCGAGATCCCTCGAGAATCGCGCTCGCTAGCGCTCGCTCATTTAGAGCGCGAGGGTCCGCACGATCTCCCGGAAGTACTCGGCCCCCGGGTCGAGCCACTTCACGGGCTTGCGCTCGTCGGGCCCGTGAGCGCCGTGGGCCGCCTTGCCTTCGGCGCGCGAGCTCATTCCGGGCGAGACCCCGTAGGCGTGGATCCCCAGCCGGCGAAGGTGAACGGAGTCGGTCGCGCCCGTCGACATGCCCGGCATCACCGGGGTCCCGGGGAACCTCTCCGCCGCCACCTTCTTCACCGCCTCGACGACCTCGCCTTCGAAGGGGGTCGCCGTGGCGTCGCCGAACTCCGCCACGTCGGTCACCTCGACGGTCGGATCCGCGATCACCTTGACGAGCGTGGCGCGCACCGCCGCGCGCGTCTCGCCGGGGAGGATGCGGCAGTTGACCGCCGCCTCGGCCGTCGTCGGAAGCACGTTGTCCTGGGGGGACGCCTTGAGCATCGTCGTCACGCACGTCGTGCGGATGTCCGCGTTGTATCCCGCGTCCTTCGAGAGGACCGCTTCGTCCGCGGGGGAGATGCGCGGCGCGGACGCGATGGCGTGCTTCAGCGCCGCGACGTACATCGGCTCGGCGGTCGCGAGCTCGGAGGCGAAGTCCGCCTTCTCTTCCGGCAGGAGGGTCGCCGGGAAGCGATGCTCGCCGACCTTCACGAGCGCCTTCGCCAGGGCCACCACGGGATCGCCGGTCGTGGGCGGCCGCGAGGAGTGCCCCCCTTTGCCCTTCACGACGAGCTGGAAGGTCTGAAAGACCTTCTCCGACACGCCGACGTGGATGGCCACGGGCTTCGACAGATCGTCGGTGATGAGCGTCCCGCCGCCTTCGTTCAGCGCGATCGCCGCGTCGAGCAGGTCCTTGTGCTTCTCGGCCAGCCACCGCGCGCCGACCACGCCCCCCGTCTCCTCGCCGGAGGTGAGCGCCACGATGACGTCGCGCGTGAGCGGCGCGTGGGTCCGCGCGAGCTCGAGGGTCACCGCCACGATGGCGGCGGCCATGCTCTTGTCGTCGTTGATCCCTCGGCCCCAGAGAAAGCCGTCCTTCTCGGTCACCGCGAACGGCGGGACCGTCCAGGGTTGCCCCTCGACGGGCACCACGTCGACGTGCGCGAGGAGCAGCATGGGCTTCTTCGCGCCGCTGCCCTTCAGGCGCGCGACGAGGTTGCCGCGACCCGGCGCGGACTCGAGGATCTGCACCGGGACGCCGGCTTCGCGGTAGAGCGCGGCGACGGGCTCGAGCAGCTTGGTCTCGCCGCCGTGGCTCGTGTCGACGCTCACCATTTGCTCGAGGAGCTGCCGGTACTGCGCGAGGTACGAAGGAGGGGGCTGCGCGGGGGCGGCGACCGACGCCACGGGAGGCGCTGCGGGCGCGACGGGGGCGACCGGCAGCGGCGGCGGCGCGGGCGGAGGAGCGACCAGGGGTTGCTCGGCCGCGCATCCGGCGACGAGGGCGAGGAAGAGGAGGGAGGAGGCGCGCAGCGAAGGCATGGCGCGGAGGGTAGCGCAGACGGCTGGGATCGCGGGGGTGCCGAATGCCTGAGCCGGCAATCTGGCACGCGCGTTGAAAGGGTTCTGGGCGGAGGTGCGCGATGAAGCTGAGCCGCATACTGCCCGCGGTGCTCCTCCTCGCGGGGATCGTCGTCGGGGTGCCGGTGGTGGCGACCGCCGTCACGGGACATGAGCTCCAGATGCCGCCGCCGGTGCCGCCTCCCGGTCCGGGTCCGGCTCCCCCTCCGAATCCGACCCCGAGCCCGACGCCCACCCCGACGCCGCCGTCGCCGCCGCCGATGCCCACCCCCACTCCGTCGCCGACGCCCCCGCCGTCCCCGACGCCGCCACCGTTCTCGACGCCTCTACCGACTCGATAGGGAGAGACCGCCATGTCCATGCAGGCCGTCGAACCGCGCGCCGCCCCCACGCCGCCGCGCGGTGAAACCCATGCGCACGAGCTCGACATCCTGGCGCCACTCGGGCGTCTGCTCTTCGCCGCCATCTTCATCCTGGCGTCGTTCGGTCACTTCTCGTCCAGGGAGATCGCCTACGCCGCTCAGCAAGGCGTCCCCTACGCCCACGCGCTCGTGCCGATATCCGGGGTGATCGCCCTGGTCGGCGGGCTCAGCGTTCTCTTCGGCTTCAAGGCGAAGCTCGGCGCCTGGCTGCTCGTCATCTTCCTCGTCCCCGTGACGCTCACCATGCACGCCTTCTGGAGGGCGCACGATCCGATGATGGCGCAGATGCAGCAGGCCATGTTCCTGAAGAACGTCTCGATGCTGGGTGGCGCGCTGCTCATCGCGTACTTCGGCGCAGGGCCGATCAGCTTCGACTCGGGCCACTGAGGCTCAGCGTGGCAGCTCGACGCGCACCCGCACACGCGGGGGCCCCATCTCGATGAAGCTCAACCGCCCACCGTGCGCCTCGACGGCGGCGCGGGCGATGGCAAGGCCGAGACCGGTGCCCATCGGCTTGCCGGAGGTGGCGGCCCGCTGGAAGAGCGAGGCCCGCATGCCGCGGGGGACCGAGGCAGGCTCGTTCACGACGTCCACCGTGATGGCGTCGCGTGCGCTGCCGGCGAAGGACACCGACACCCGCCCTCCCGGCGTCGCGTCCACGGCGTTCTCCAGCAAGTTCCCGAGGGCGCGCTCCAACGCCGCCGCGTCGCACCGCAGCGTGCGGTCCCACGGCAGCCCCGGCGGCACTTCCCGCTCGAGCGCGACGCCGCGTGCGGTCGCCAGAGGCGCGACGCGATCGATGGCGCCCGTGATGAGCGTGCTCACCTGGGTCGTACGTTCCGCGGCGAGCGCCGAGGTCTCCATGCGCGCCAGAAGGACGAGATCGGCCAGCATCCGATCGAGCTCGGCGGCCGAGCGCGCGACGTTTCCGACGAAGCGCCGGGCCGCCCGCGGGTCCTCGAGGGCGCCGTCTTCGAGCAGCTCCACCGTGGCGCGGATCGCGGCCAGCGGCGTCTTCAGATCGTGCCATGCGTCCCGGAGAAAAGCCGCGGCGTAGGGCCGGCTTTCGACCTCGCGGCGGAGCGACGCCAGCGCGCGCGTGATGCGACGAGCTTCCCCCTCGCCCGCGGCAGGCAGGCACGCGGTGCGCTCTCCCTCGGCGATGCGCGCAGCGACGTCGGCGAGGCGTTCCACCGACCGCGCCAGGCGTCGGCCCGCGAGCGCCGCTCCGGCCGCGGCGACCGCGAGCAGCACGCTGCCCAGCACGAACGCCTTCGGCGCCACGCTGAGGAGCCGCGGCCCGAAGCCGAGCGAGCTCCCATCCTCGGCGACCGCGTAGAGACCGGTCGCGAGCGCTCCGAGCAGGACGGACGCCGCGAGCGCCGCGAAGAGCCGCATGCGCAGCGACGCCCCGCGGTGGCGGGCTCGCCACAGGCGCGCCGCGACGACGGCGACGAGCGACGCATCGAACACCGCGGCGAGGGCCGTCACCGGGAGCGGCATGCTCAGGGCGCCTCGCACAGCTTGAAGCCGACGCCGCGGACCGCCGTGATGAGCGTGGGGGCGGCGCCGGCCTCCCCGAGCTTGCGGCGGAGCGCCTTGACGTGCGAGTCGACCGTCCGCTCCGTGAGCACGTGGTCGCCACCCCACACGCGCTCCACGAGCTGGTCGCGCGTGTGCACCCGTCCTGGCCGGCTGGCGAGCGCCGCGAGGAGGTCGAACTCGAGCTTCGTCAGCTCCATGGTTCGCCCGGCGTAGGTCGCCAGGCGTCGCTCCGGGTCGAGGGCGAGGGCAGGCGTGCCGGTCGCAGGGGGCGACGACGTGGTCGCGCGGCCCCGCCGTAGAACGGCGCGCACGCGAGCGACGAGGGCGCGCGGCGAGAACGGCTTGGCGACGAAGTCGTCGGCGCCGGCCTCGAGGGAGGCGACGCAGTCGATCTCGGCGTCGCGGCTGGTGAGCACGATGACGGCGGGCCCCCCGCCCCGGGCGCGCCACTCGGAGAGAAGCGTGAAGCCGCTGCCGTCGGGGAGCCCCAGATCGAGGATGGCGAGGTCCACCCCTGCGTCCGCGGCGCGCGCGGCCGCGACGCTCGGGGCCACGACGGCCGTCATCCCGTCTCGCTCCAGCGCGTAGAGGACCGCGTCGGCGATGCCCGGATCGTCCTCGACGACCAGGACCCGTGGGTGGCTCGACCCTCCCGCCTCGTCCCGCATCCCTGGCTTGAACACGGCGGGGCCCTCCTTTGTTTCTCCGATCAATCTCCCAACGGCCTCCCCCGGAGAACCTATCGGGCGAACTACGACTTTCCTTCGAGGAGGTCCCCTTGAACGCCCAGACCGCGACTTCGCCGGACGCCCCGCTGCCGATGCCCACGCCACCGCTGGCAGCGGAGGAACGTCCCCACACGTGGACGGAACGATGGCTCGGGCGCCCGGCGGCGCCGACGTGGGCCGGTGAAGCCCAGCGACTCCTCCTGGGGGCGGCGCTCGCGGCCGCTTTCGGCGCGGCCCTCGGGCTGCGCCACGGCGGTCTCTCGCTCGGGGTGGGGGCGCTCGGCGCGCCGGCCGGGATCCTGGCGGTGGCGGCGGTCGCGGTTCCTGCGTTCGCCATCGTCCTGGCGCTCGCGAACGCGCCGCTCGAGGGCATGGACCTCCTGCACGCCACCTCGCGGGCAGCCATGCGGGCGGGGCTCTTTCTCGCAGGGCTCGCGCCGGCGGTGGCGATGCTGGTCGTCACGGTCGAGGAGAGCGTGACGGTCGACGTCATCGGGTTCGGCGGGTTGCTCCTCGCGGGCGCCATCGCCGCTCGGGCCTTCGTCGCGGAGCTGCGGCCTGCGCTCGCGGACGCTCCCCGCAACACCCGGGCGATCCTCATGTTCGCCTTGCCGGCGTTCCTCCTCTTCGCCGCCTTGCTCGCCGCGCGCGTCTGGTGGCTCGCGCTCCCCATGCTGACGGAGGCCTCGTGATGTTCGATATCCCCATGATGAACCGGCTCCTGCGCTCCCCATCGGAGGTCGCGAAGGACTGCCGCGAGGATCGGGATCTCCCCAGCATCGCGGCGAGCGCGCTCGTGGCCATCGTCGCCGGCGCGCTGCTCTTCGGCGCCTCCGTCGGCTCGTGGCGCGGCGGCCCGCAGATCGCCTTCGCCGCCATGAAGCTGCCGCTCGTCACGGTGGGGACGCTGGTCCTCTGCGTGCCGGCGTTCTACGCCATCGCGGCGGTCTTCGGTCGGCCCTGGTCGCTCCGGTCCGCGGTCTCCATCATGCTCGTCGCCGGCGCGCGCTTCTCGCTCGTGCTGCTCGCCGCGACGCCGGTCGTGTGGCTCTCGGTGAGCCTCGGCGCGTCGTACGACGCGGTGAAGCTCCTGGCTGCGCTCGCCTACGCGCTGGCGGGTCTGGCGGCGCTCGGGCTCATCCTGCGAGGACTCGGGCCGGGCCCGGGGAGGATGGCGACGGTGGTGACCTTCGTGGGCGTCTTCCTCCTCGTCGGCGGCCAATCGGCGTGGATCCTGCGACCGTACATCGGGACGCCGGGGCACGACGAGATCACGCTCTTCACGCGCGAGCACGAGGGCGGGGTCGCCTACCAGCTCTGCGTCAGCCTCGGACGGCTCTTCGCGCGGACTCCGTCGCCGCGCACGGGAGCCTCGCGGTGAGCCTGCGTGATCTCCTGCTGCTCTACGGGATCATCGGCCTCGCGTGCGCCATCGCCGTGCTGCGACGAGGCCCCGCGACGGGCGCGCGCGCCGTGACCTCGGCGGTCGCCACCGTGTTCATCTGGCCCCTCTGGGCCCCCTTCGCGCTCGGCGCGGCGAAACCGCCGATCCCCCGCCGCGGACCGGATTCCGCGAGCGTCGGGCGCATCGACCGCGCCCTGGCGGACGCCGTCGCCGCGGTGGCGGGCACGCCGATGAGCGAGGTCTTCTCGCCGAAGACGGCGGCTCGAATCGCCGCGGAGGTGGCGCGCGTCGCCTCGCGGCTCGACGAGCTCTCGGCCCTGACGACGCAGGCGGCGTTCGACGCCGCGGCCTCGGCGCAGCACCTGAAGGACCTCGAGGCCCGTGGCGCGCCGGAGCGAACGGTGGTGACGGCGAGGCTGCAGCACGACAGCCTGACCCGACTGCAGCAGCTGCGAAGCGCCGACGCGCAGGCGCTCGAGGAGCTGGCCGAGCTCCTCGAGGCGTTGCGGACGCAGCTCCTGCTCGCTCGCTACTCCGGCGCGTCGGCGGACGGCGCGGGGGCGATCGTGGGCGAGGTGTGGGCCAGGCTGGAGGGGCTCGGCGTCGCCTTCGACGTCGGTCCCGGACCGGCGGGCAGCTGAGCCGCTCTACTTCGCCACGTCGACGAGCTGGTCCTCGACGAACTGCGAGCTCGCGAGCTTGGCCACGCGCTCGGTCCCGGCGAGACCGCTCGCGACCTCCACCGTCGGCCCCGTGTCGCGTTCGACGACCACCTTCACGAGGTGGATCTTCGACGCCGCGTCGACGACCGCCACGCGCGATCCGTGCGAGTCGGTCATGAGCGCCGTGGAGGGGATCTCGAACACGCGATGGGACGAGGGCAAGGTCAGCGCGACCTGCGCATACATTCCGGGGAGCAGCGCGCCGTCCCCGTTCGGGACGCGGACCTCGGTGTTCATCGTCCGCGTCATCGGATCGAGCTCGCCCGCGGCGCGCGCCACGGTCCCCCCGAACGAGCGGCCCGGGTACTCGCGCAGCGTCACCGCGGCGGGCACCCCGACGCGCACGCTCCCCGCGACGTCCTGCGGGACCTGGACGAAGACGCGCGCCGGGTCCATGGCCGCGACCTTGTACATCGGCTGCCCGTTGCCGGACGTCACGAGCGAGCCCACCTCGATCGTCCGCTGCGTGACGGTGCCCCCGAACGGCGCCGTGACCCGCGCGAACGACTTGAGCTGCGTCAGCCGCCGCATGTTCGCCTGCTGCGCGGAGATCGCCGCTTGCGCGACGCTCACGTTCGCCTCGTCGACCTCCGCCATCGCTTGGCGCTGCTCGAGATCGGCCTGCGACACGACGCCCGAGGGGGCGAGCTTCACGTAGCGCTGGAGGTTGGTCTGCGAGAGCCCGCGGTTCGCCTTCGACTGCACCAGCGTGGCCTGCGCCTGGAGGAGCTGCGCCCGCGCCTGATCCAGCTCCTGGTCGAGCTCGGGCGTATCGAGCTCCGCGAGGAGCTGCCCCGCCGTCACCTTGTCGCCGATGTCCGCGTACCACTTGCGCACGTACCCGCTCGCCCGGGCGTACACCGTCGTCTCCTCGAGCGGCTGGACGCTCCCCGGCAGCGACAGGGCGCGGTCGCTCGAGCCTTGCTTGGGCGCCATCACGTCGACGCGAAGCAGGGCGCCGCCCGCGACGTCGGTCGCCTGGACGAGGGCGGCCCGATCGGCGCGCCGCGGGAGGTACGCGACCGCGAACGCGACGCCGAGGACCCCCACTCCGACGAGACCCAGCACGAGCACGCGCGCCCGCGAGATCGCCGCCGGCTGCGGGAGATCGAAGCCGAGATCGTGACCGTCGGGCGGGGTCATGCGTCCTCCAGCGCGGGGTCGGGGGCCACGGGGGCCTTTCGCCGCAGGATGCTGTACATCACGGGCACGAAGAAGAGGGTCGTCACGGTCGCGAGGAGCAGCCCCCCGATGACGGCGCGCCCGAGCGGCGCGTTCTGCTCTCCCCCCTCGCCGAGGCCGAGCGACATCGGGAGCATTCCGAGGATCATCGCGAGCGCCGTCATGATGACCGGTCGGAGGCGCGTCATCCCTGCGGCGAGCGCGGCTCCGGACGCGGTGCGGCCCACCAGTCTCTGATCGTTTGCGAAGGTCACCACGAGGATGCTGTTGGCCGTAGCCACTCCGACGCACATGATGGCACCCATCAAGGCCGGCACGCTGAGCGTAGTGTGAGAAAGGAAGAGGATCCAGGCGATGCCCGCGAGGGCGCCGGGGAGGGCCATCAGGATGACCAGCGGGTCGAGCCACGACTGGAAGTTGACGACCATCAGCAGGTAAACGAGCACGATCGCGAATAGGAGACCGTAGGCGAGGCCGCGGAACGACGAGTCCATGCTCTCGACCTGGCCCTTGATGCGGACGGTCGTCCCGCGGGGAAAGGTAGGCTTGAGCTCCGCGACGACCTTCCGGACGGCGCTCGACACGGTCCCCAGGTCCGAGCGGTCGACGTTCGCCTGCACGTCGAACGTCCGAGCCACGTTGAAGTGCGTGATGTTGACGGGACCCTCGGTCCGCGAGAGCGACGCCACGTTCGAGAGGAGCTGCGGCGCGCCTCCCCCGGTCGAGATGGGCGTCGTGTTCAGGGCGTCGATCGAGTCCACCGCGCGTTGAGGCGTCTGCACGGCGACGAGGTACTGGATCCCGCGCTTGTCGAGCCAGTACGACGGCGACACCATCACGCTCGACGCCAGGGACACGAGGAGGTCGCTCGCCACGTCGCGCTCCGTGAGCCCCACCTGACCGGCCATCGTGCGATCGACGTCGATTCGCAGCTCGGGCTGCTTCGAGACCTGGGCCAGGTGCACGTCCGCCGTGCCCGGGATGGCCTTCACGCGCGCGGCGATCTGCTGCGCCACGGCGTACGTCTGCTCCTCGTTGCCGATGGCGCCGATGACCTGCACGTCGATGGGCGCCGCGAGACCGAAGTTCAGGACCTGGGTCGAGATGTCCGGCGCGAGGAAGAAGAAGGTCTGGTCCGGATACTCCTTCGCGAGCGTCGTCCGGAGTGCCCGCACGTACTCTACCGTGGGACGGTGGCCCTCCTTCAGGGCGAGGAGGACCTCGCCGTCGGCCGCCGAGATGAGGGCGCCCTCGCTGAGCGAGAGGTTCAAGCCGCTGTAAGGGATGCCGACGTTGTCGAGCATCGTCTCGATCTGGTCGGGTGGGATCACCTTGCGGATCGTGTCCTCCATCTCCGCGAACTTGCGCTCGGTCTCCTCGATGCGCGTGCCGGGCCGCCCGCGGACGTGCAGCTTGATGAGCCCCGCGTCGACGCTCGGGAAGAAGTCCTGCCCCACCAGCGGGAAGAGCATGAACGAGGCGGCCACGAAGGCGAGGAAGCCTCCGATGACGAGCCTCCTGTGATGCAGCGCCCACGCGAGCCATCCGCCGTAGACGGTCCGAAGCCGCACGAACCCGCGCTCGAACGCGCTGAAGAACCGCCCGGCGATGCTGCGCGACGCGTCCGCGTGGTGATCGCCGTGACGCAGCAGGTAGCGCATCATCGTCGGCACGAGCGTCCGCGAGAGGAAGTACGACGTGAGCATCGCGAGCACGACCGCCATCGCGAGCGGAACGAAGAGCGACTTCGCCGCGCCGGTGATGAAGACGACCGGCACGAACACGATGCAGATGCAGAGCGTCGAGACCAGCGCGGGGGTCGCGATCTCGCTCGCGCCGTCGAGGATGGCCCGGATGATGGGCTTTTGCTGGGCCATGTTCCGGTGGACGTTCTCGATCTCGACCGTCGCGTCGTCGACCAGGATGCCGACCGCCAGCGACATCCCGCCCAGCGTCATGACGTTCAGCGTCTCCCCCAGCCAGGAGAGAACGATGATGGACACGAGGATGGAAAGCGGGATCGAGACGAGGACGATGACGGTGCTCCGCCAGCTGCCGAGGAAGACGAGCAACATCATGGCCGTGAGCCCGGCGGCGATCGCCGCCTCTTTGACGACCCCCTCGACCGACGCGCGCACGAAGAAGGACTGGTCGAAGAGCGGCGTGACCTTGAGCTCCTTGGGGAGCCGCGCCATGGTCGTCGGCAGCATGTCCCGGATGCGGGCGACGATGTCGAGCGTGCTCACGCTGCCCTGCTTGAGGACCGACATGAGGACGGACTTCTTGCCGGCGACGTGGACGATGTTCGTCTGGGGCGCGTACCCGTCGCGGACGTTGGCCACGTCGCGGACGTACACCGTCGTGCCGTGGACGACCCTCACCGGGATGGCCGCGATCTCGTCGAGGAGCTCGGGGCTCGAGTTGAGGACGATGGGGTACTCGTCGAGGCCGATCTTGGCCGTGCCCGTCGGGACGATGACGTTCTGCGCGGAGAGGGCGTTGTTCACGTCGCGCGGCGAGAGGCCCCACGCGTAGAGGCGCGCGGGATCGATGTCGAGCATGATCTCGCGCTGCTTGCCTCCGTACGGCCAGGGCAGCTGCGCTCCCTGGATGGTGGCGATGTCGGCGCGGATGAAGTTCGTCCCGTAGTCGAAGAGCTGCTGCTCGCTGAGCGAGTCGCTCTCGAGCGCGAGCTGGAGGATGGGAACGTTCGACGCGCTGTACCGGATGATGAAGGGCGGCGTGGTACCCGGAGGGGCCTGACGCAGCATGGTCTGCGAGATGGCCGTCACCTGAGCCGTCGCCGCTTCGATCTTCGCCCCGGGCTGGAAGAAGATCTTGATGACGGCGATCCCGGTCAGCGTCTGGCTCTCGATGTGCTCGATGTCGTTGACCGTCGTCGTCAGACCGCGCTCGTAGTTGCTGACGATGCGCTTCTCCATCTCCTCGGGCGACAGGCCGGGGTAGCTCCACACGACCGAGATGACGGGGATGTCGATGTCCGGGAAGATGTCGGTCGGCATCCGCAAGATCGTGACGGCGCCGAGGATGGCGATGAGCATCGACATCACGACGAACGTGTAGGGGCGCTTCAGCGCCAGCCGGACCAGCCACATCATGGGCGCAGCATTCCCTGGTCCGTCATGTAGACCCGAGACCCCCGACTCGCCAGTCGACCGTCGTCGCTACCGCTGGACCGGCGAGGCCTCCCGGACTAACGGTTGCGCGCTCGTATGCCGTCAAGAGGACCGATCCCGCTGCTCCTCCTCCTCCTCGTGGCGAGTCCCGCTCGTGCCCAGGACGAGCCGCCCCCGCCGCCGCCGGTGCTGCCCCACGTGCCCTCGCTCGAGGGGGGCGCGCCGGTCATCGGCCTGAAGGACGCCATCGGGACCGCTCTCTCCCGGAACCCGAACGCCCAGGTCGCGTACGCGGAAATCCGGCGCGCGCAGGCCATCGTCGAGCAGATCCGCTCGTCGTCGCTCCCGACCGTGTACGGAGGCCTCTACTTCACGCAGCTCGATTCGGCGCGCGTCGTCGCCGGGGCGATCGAGGAGCCCCGCTCCTCTTTCCAGGCGAACGCGCTGGTCACGGTCCCGCTGGTCGCTCCGAAGCCGTGGGCGCAGTGGTCGCAAGCGAAGGACCAGGTCGACGTGTCGCGCCTCTCGGCGGCCGACACGCGGCGGGTCGTCGCGGTCACCGTGGCCCGCGCCTACCTGACCATCGTCGCGCAGAAGCGCGTCATCGACGCGGCCGTGCGGGCGCGCGACACCGACCGCGCGCACTACGAGTACTCGCGCCAGCGGTACGCCGGCGGCGTCGGCAACCGCATCGACGAGGTGCGCGCGAACCAGCAGCTCGCGAGCGACGAGTCGAACGTGCAGCAGCAGTACGCGAACCTCGCGCGGGACCGCGAGGCGCTCGGCGTCCTCGTCGGCGTCGGTGGGCCGCTCGACACCGAGGAACCTGTCTTGCGCGCGCCGAACGACCCTCACCAGGCCATGAGCGAGGCCGAGCACCGGACCGACGTCGAGGCGGCCGGGGCGCGCGTCCACGCCGCCCAGCACGCGGTGAACGACAACTGGACGGACTACTCGCCGTACCTGTCGGGCACGTTCCTGCCGTTCTACCAGAACCCCCCGGTCGTCCTCTACCCGACGACGGGGTGGCAGGCAGAGCTCATCCTGACCATCCCCTTCTACGACGGGGGCCTCCGCTACGGGCAGGAGAAGGAGCGGAGCGTCGCGCGGGACGAAGCGCAGACGCAGCTCGAGGCGACGCTGCGGCAAGCGCGGAGCGACGTGCGCACCGCCTTCGACGAAGTGACGCGCGCGGACGCCTCGCTCGCGGCCGCGCGCGACGCGGCCAAGCTCGCGCAGACGGGCCTCGACCTGGCCAACCTCGCCTACCGGGCGGGCCAGTCGACGAACATCGAGGTCATCGACGCGGAGCGGACCGCGCGGGACGCCGAGACCGCGGTCGCGGTGGCCGAGGACGGCGCGAGGCAGGCGCGCGTGGATCTCCTCGCCGCGACGGGGCGCTTGCCCTGAAGCGCGCCTTCCCCCTGCTGCTGGCGGCGGCGCTCGGCGCATGGTGGACGCGGCTCCTCGTGGGGAGCGTCGTGGCGCGCGTGAGCGACGCGGACGTGTGGTGGGTCGCGGCGGCGGGGCGGCAGATGCTGGCGACGGGGGACGTGCCGAGGCAGAACGGCTTCTCCTTCGTCGAGCCCGACCATCCCTGGGTGATGCACGAGTGGCTGTTCGGCCCTCCGTACGCCTGGGGCCTCGGCACGCTCGGTCCGCGCTTCTTCGCGCTCGTCGCGGCGGCAGCCTTTTCTCTGACGGGCGCGCTGGTCGTCGCGGCGACGGTCGGGCGCGCGCGGCACTTCGCCGTGGGGTGCGGGACCGCGTTCGTCGCCCTCGTGCTCTTCGCCCATCCGACGGCGCGCCCGAGCTGGGTCGCCCTCGCCTTTCCGGCGGCCATGGCCCTCCTCGCGTTCCGCGACACGTTCGGTCCCCGCGCGGCGTGCGCCTGCGTCGGGCTAGAGCTCGGGTGGGCGAACGCGCACGGCAGCTTCCCGCTGGGCGTAACCCTCCTCGCAGCGGCGGCCTGGGCGTGCGCGACCGATCGGCGCCGGCGCGTCGTCGCCACGCTCGCGGCGGCGGCGGTGACGCTCGTCAACCCGTACGGCCCACGGCTGCACGCCCTCGTCCTCGACTACCTCTTCGCCTCGTCCGGTCACGGAGTCGGCGATCTCACGCCCATCGTCGAATATGCCCCGCTCTGGGATGCGCGGTACTTCGCGGTCCACTCCGTCGCCGCCGTCATCCTCCTCGGCGGCCTCGTGGTCTTCGCCCTCCAGGCGCTCCGCAGCCCGACCCATCGAGCACGCAGCGTCCTCGTCGTCGCCCTCGCGCCGCTCGCCGTGGCGCACGCGCGGTTCGCCCCCACGCTGGCCGTCGTCGCAGCGATCCTGCTCGTCCCGGCGCTCGACGATGCCCTGGCGCCCACGCGGCTCGCGGCCTACGCGGGCGGGCCGTGGCGGCCGAGCCGGGCGACGGTCGCCGTTTACGCTGTCCTTTTCGCGGGCATCGCCGCGATCGCGTTCGCCACGGTCGCCTCGCGCGCGCCCGACGCGTGGATCGATCCCGCCCTCGGCGGCCCGAGCTTCCTCCGCCTCGTCTCGCAGCTCCCGGACGGCGCGAACGTCGTGACGCCGTTCCGCTCGGCGGGCCTCGTCCTCTGGCGGGCATCGCCGCGCGGCGTGCGCGTCTTCTACGATCCGCGCAACGATCCGTACTCCGCAGAGATGCGGCGCGTCGGCCTCACGCTCCTCGAGCAGCCCGCCGCCGTCATCGTCGACGAGCTCGAGCGCCGCGGCTGCACCTACGCAATCGTCCCGTCCCCGCCCGCCGTCGAGCCGGGCCACCGGAGAGGCTACGATGGCGCGCTGGCTGCCGCCCCCGCGTGGTCGGCCCGGGCCCGGGACGGCGGCTGGTGCCTCTACGCGCGCACCCCCGCCCCCTGAGCTTTCGGTCGCGCGCCGACCGGGTGTGTTACGCCTTGTGCCGGATGAAGGACGAAGCGAAGACCCAGCTGAAGAAGATCATCGGCGACTACGACGACAAGCTCGCCGAGCTCGAGCGCGTCGAAAAGGCGAAGCGCGAGGCGCACGCGGCGTTTCCGGGCCGCTTCGTGACGCTCAAGACGCAGGTCATCCACCCGGCGATCCAGGAGATCGCCGACATGCTGAACGAGCGAGGGCACGTCGCCTCGGTGCGCGACCAGGAGGACTCGTCGACCGCCGAGGGCGGCATCAAGTCCGCGGCCATCTCGCTCCGCGTCGTCCCCAAGCCGTTCGCCGTCAAGGCGAGCGAGGCCAACGCCGTCTCCATCGAGGTCACGTTCTCGGCCAACCGCGCCGAGCGAAAGGTCGCGGTGTCGTCGACCAACACGATGATCAACCACGGGGGGACCGTCGGGAAACGCGGCGAGTACGAGGTCGACGCCGTGACGCCCGACGTCGTCACGACGCACGTCATCCAGACGCTCGCCGAAGCATTCGGCGGGGCACGCTAAAATGACCGAGCGCGATTGTCGATCAGACGCCACCCGATGCCGCGCCAGCGGCATCAGCACCGCGAGCGTGAGCGAGCGGTGAGCGAGCGGTGAGCGACCAAGGTCGCGGCGCGGAGTGCCGTGTGCAAGCGGCGCGGCTCACCGCTCGCTCACGCTCGCGGTGCTGGCGGCGGCTCCGCCGCCCGTCCGAGATCCATCGAGAATCGCGCTCGCTCATTGAGAGCAGCGGGCAGCTCCGGGGGAGCGCTCTCAAGCCCCCAGCGCGCGGCCCACGATCTCTCGCGCCTCGTCGACGATGCGCCCGAGATGGTCGGGACCCCGGAAGCTCTCGGCGTAGATCTTGTAGACGTCCTCGGTGCCCGACGGCCTCGCGGCGAACCATCCCTCGCGCGTCGTGACCTTGAGCCCGCCGATGGCAGCCCCGTTGAAGGGCGCGCGCGTCAGGCGCGACGTGATGGCATCGCCCGCGAGCGTCGCGGCCTTCACGGCGTCGGGTGAGAGCGCCCCGAGGAGCTTTTTCTGGGCAGGCGTCGCAGGGGCGTCGATGCGCGTGTAGACGGGCGCGCCGTGCTGGGCCTCGAGCGCGCGGTAGTGCTCCCCGGGGTCCTTGCCGGTCGTCGCGAGGATCTCGGCGGCGAGGAGATCGAGCAAGATGCCGTCCTTGTCCGTCGTCCACACGCCGCCGTCGAAGCGAAGGAACGACGCGCCCGCGCTCTCTTCGCCGCCGAACCCGAACGAGCCGTCGAGGAGGCCCGGCACGAACCACTTGAAGCCGACCGGGACCTCCGCGAGCGTGCGCCCGAGCGACGCGGCGACGCGGTCGATCATCCCGCTGCTGACGAGGGTCTTGCCGACGGCCGCGTCGGCGCGCCACTGCTTGCGCCGCGCGAAGAGGTACGCGATGGCCACGGCGAGGTAGTGGTTCGGGTTCATCAGGCCCGCGCTCCGCGTGACGATGCCGTGCCGGTCGCTGTCGGTGTCGTTGCCGAAGGCGATGTCGTACCGGTCCTTGAGCGCGACGAGGTTCTTCATCGCGTAGGGCGACGAGCAATCCATGCGGATCTTGCCGTCGTGATCGAGCGGCATGAACGAGAAGGTCTTGTCGACCTTCGGGTTGACCACCGTCACGTCGATCCCG
This sequence comes from Polyangiaceae bacterium, assembly GCA_036501935.1. GTDB lineage: Bacteria > Myxococcota_A > Polyangia > Polyangiales > Polyangiaceae > Palsa-1150. The sequence continues at coordinate 21,346 of DASXZL010000024.1, forward strand.
TAGCGGTCGGCGATGGGCGCCCAGCACGGCAGGCTGGAGCCGCCGAGGGGGTCGGCGCCGATCTTCAGGCGGGCCGCGGCGATGGCGGGCAGATCGACGATGGCTCCGAGCTCGGCCACGTACGGTCCGATGAAGTCCTCGGCGCGCACGGTGCGCGCGGCGGTCTCGTAGGGCGCGCGCTTCACGCTCCCTACGCCTTCCCTCAGGAGCGTATTCGCGCGGTCCTCGATCCACTTCGTGACGTCGGTGTCGGCGGGCCCGCCGTGCGGAGGGTTGTACTTGAAGCCGCCGTCCTCGGGCGGGTTGTGCGAAGGGGTGATGACGACGCCGTCCGCGACCCGCGGCGGCTTGCCATGGTTGTGCCGCAGGATGCGCGCCGAGACGACCGGCGTCGGCGTGTAGGCGCCGTCCGCCGCGACCACGGCGTCGACGCCGCGCGCGACCAGCACCTCGAGGGCGGTCCGCTGCGCCGGGGCCGACAGCGCGTGCGTGTCGGCGCCCACGAAGAGCGGCCCCGTGAAGCCTCGCGCCGCGCGGTAGTCGCAGATCGCCTCGGTGATGGCGACGATGTGATCCTCGTTGAAGCTGCGCCGGAGGGAGGAGCCTCGATGACCGGAGGTCCCGAACGCGACCCTCTGCTCGGCGACGCTCGGATCGGGGTGATCGCGATCGTAGGCGCGCTCGAGGGCGGCGAGGTCGACGAGCATCGAGGCGGGCGCGGGCTGACCAGCGAGCGGGTGAACCATGCGGCCAACGTACCGCTACTTTTTTTCCGGCGCCCCTGTCCCGCGCTCCGCGTGGCTGCCGAGTCGCTCGATCGCAGCGATGAGGTCGGCGACGTCGAACGGCTTGGCGATACAGGCGTTGGAGACGCGTCCGAGGTAGTCCCGCGCCCTCGCCGTGTAGACGCCTCCCGTGACGAACACGAAGCGCTCGGCGCGCTCCGGCTTCTCGCGCGCCACACGTTCGTGGAGCTCGATTCCCGTCATGCCGGGCATCATGACGTCGCAGATGATCGCGTCGAACGCGGGCTCCGCGAGGATGAGGTCGAGCGCACGCGCGGGTGCCGTCTCCCCCACCACCGTCGCGCGGGACCTCAGCACCTTCGAGAGCGTCTGCACGATGAGCGGCTCGTCGTCGACGATGAGCACCCTCCTCTTCTCCGCGCCCGCGTGCGCTTCCGCCGGCAGCCTCGGCGGCGCGAGGGCCGCCGCGTCCACGATCTCCGCCGCCCGCACGAGCGTCAGCTCCATCGTCGTCCCCTGCCCCACGACGCTCCGGACCACGAGGTCGCCGCCCGCGCGCTTGACGATGTCACGGCAGATCGACAGCCCGAGCCCGGTCCCGCCGCCGACCGCGCGCGTCGTGAAGAACGGCTCGAAGATGACGTCGAGCGCCTCCTTCGGGATGCCGCAACCGTCGTCCTCGACGAGTACGACGACCCGGTCGTCCGTGACGCGGGAGCGCACGACGATCCGCCCGCCCCGCTTCTCGTCGAGCGCGTGCGCCGCGTTGAGGAACAGGTTCACGAAGACCTGCTCGATGTGGCGCGCGACGCCGACCACCGCCGGCAGCGCCCCGTGTTCCTTGACGAGCTCACCGCGGGGGCGGATCTCATGGAGGACGAGGCGCTCCGCGGCTTCGATCGCCACGCCGAGATCGATCGGGCCGGGCGGGTCCTGGTCGTCGCGTCCGAAGAAGCGCAGATCCCGCATGATGGCGGCGATGCGGTCGACCCCCGTGCGCACCTCCGCCACGAGCGACGCCTCGGCGGACCCGACGCGCAGGCCGAGCATGTCCGTCGCGAGGCTGATGAACGACAGGGGATTGTTGATCTCGTGCGCGACCCCGGCGGCCATCGTTCCGAGCGCCGCGAGGCGATCGGCGTGCGCGAGCTGCGACCGCAGTCGCGTGCGCTCGGTGACGTCGCGCGCGTAGGCCAGCACCGCGGGCGCGCCTTCGAACTCGATGATCGTCGAGGCGATCTCGGCGGTGATCTCCGTCCCGTCGCGACGACGCGCCGGGTACTCGCGCGGGACGAGCTGCTCGCCCGTCGCGGCCATCTGCTGGATGCGCCGCTGCATCACCTCGATCGAACGTCGGTCGAGGAACGTCATCGGCTTGCCGACGAGCTCCGATACGTCGTCGTGACCGAGCAGCCGCGCCGCCGCCGCGTTCGCGTACAGCACGACGCCGTTGCGGGACACGACGATCGCGTCCGGCGCCTTCTCGACGAGCGCGCGAAACCCGTCGCCGGCCATCCCGCCTACGATACGCCACCCCGGGAGATTCGGCAGCCCGCAGACGGGTGACGGCCTGGCGCTAGCCCGCCGCGCGGCGCGTGGTAGACCGACCGGACTTTCCACCGAAAGCGAGGACACTCATGCTTATGCGGAACATGGCTCCCTGGGCGCTCGCGGGCGCCGCGAGCCTGACTCTCTCGGTCACTTTCTTCGCGGGTTGCAAGGGGGGTGAGGAGATCGGGGGCACGTCCCCGGACGGAGGCAGCAGCAGCAGCGGCAGCAGCGGCAGCGGGAGTGGTAGCGGCACGGGCAGCACCAGCAGCAGCAGCGGGGCCAGTGGCTCGAGCAGCAGCAGCAGCGGCGCCAGCGGCTCGAGCACGAGCAGCAGCAGCGGCGCCAGCGGCTCGAGCAGCAGCGGCGCAGGGCCCGACACCTGCGGAAGCCCCGGCGTCACCTGCATCGTACCTCCTCCTCCCGCGGGCACGGGAGCACCCACCGCCGCGGCGCACAACTACGCGCTTCGCACGCTCTATCTCGGCGACACCGACCGAACGGGCGTCACGAGCTCGGCTGCATGGAAGGCGTACGGCTACAACCTCGACGACAAGGTGACGACCCAGAGCTCCGTCGATGTCTGCACCCTCGCCGCGGGCGCCTCGAAGACCACGCAGGTCGACGGGAACGGCGGCATCGACAACTCGTTCGGCGAGAACATCCTGCCCATCTACATCACCGTCGCGGGCAGCGACCTCGCCTCGAAGGTCAACGAGTCCATCCAGGAGGGCAGCTCGACCGTGATGACGTACGTCACCGGCTTCGACGACTCGGCCGGGAACACGACCTCGGCCACGGGGCTCACGGGCGTCTTCCTCTACGGCGGCACCTACCCCGGCGGCGCCCCGAGCTGGAGCACGACGACGAACTGGCCCATCCTGCCGATGGCCATCGCGGGGTGCACGCCGACCACCGGATGCCCCGCGGGGACCGATCCGGTCCAGAACGCGAGCACCCGCTTCCCGTTGGCCTACCAGTCGAGCGGCACGTTCGTGAGCGGCACGCCGGTCGACATGGAGCTGAGCTTCGGGCAGGGGTCGCTGATCGTTCTGCCGATCCGCCACGCGGTGATCTCCTTCGCGCCCAAGGCGCCGGGGTCGGTCACCAACGGCACCATCGCGGGCGTGATGGCCACGACGGAGCTCGTCGAGGCGCTCCAGGCCGAAGCCGGCAGCATCTCGACGTCGCTCTGCTCCGGGGCCGCTTTCCAGAGCATCGCGCAGCAGATCGAGCAGGCGGCGGACATGGTGTACGACCCCGGCAACGGCGACGTCTCGAACGGGGCCGGCACGCCATGCAACGCCATCTCCATCGGGCTCGGGTTCGACGCGACGGAGATCGCGGCGCCTGTGGCGGCGGATATCGCCGCACCGCAACCGGCGCCGCCCAACCCATGCGCGGACTGAGGTAAGCTCCCCGGCGATGACCGCGGCGCCGCTGCCGTGCGCTCCTGGGGCGAGCCCGTTCCACCTCAAGGGCCTGGCCTATCGCGGCCTCGTGCACGCCGTCGGCGCCATGCCGGGCGGCCTCGACGCGTTTTGCGACGTCCTCGACGATCCCGCGCTGCGCGACTTCGTGCGCCAGCCGTTCCTCGCGAGCGGCTGGTACGACCTCCTGCCCATCCAGCCCATCAGCCACGCGATGGCCAAGCTCCTCGGCCAACCCTTCGACGCCGTCGTCCGCGCGGGGACCATCGCTCAGGCGCGCTACGACGCGCTGCACGTCTTTCACCGGCTCTACGACGTGGCCACCGTTCGCGACATGCCGTCGCGCGTGCCGCGCTTCAACGCGCAATACCTGGACTTCGGCCGCAGCGAGGTGACCTGGACGGGACCGAGGCGGCTCCTGTCGCGCCTCCACGAAGCGCCGGCGTACTCGGCCGAATGGCAGAGCGCGATGATGGCCGCCTACACCGAGGAGAGCGCGCGCATCGGCCGCGCAGTGGGCGTCGCGGTGACCTCGCTGCCGCCCGTGGCCCTGCCGTCGCGCTCCGGATTTCGCCTCGTGACCATCGGGTGCGAGCTGACGTGGGCGTGACCCCGTCGTCACGACGCCACCATGCGCAGCGCCCGCGCCGCGCCCGTCTCGCCCTCGAAGAGCGCCCGGTCGCGCTTTCATGGGCGACCCTCCTAGGGCACCGAGCGCGCGTTCTGCTGCATCTGGTCGCCCTCGATGCCCCAGCTGACGATCCGCTTCGGCCGGATGCGGAACATCTCGGGATCGAATCCCGGCCCCAGCGCGCCGCCGCCCGTCGCCAGCACCTCGGCCACGCCTCGGATCTCGATCCCGCGCACCTTCCACGGTTTGATCGAGACCACGTCGTCGATGACGAACGCGACGCGTGGATTGGCGAGCACGTCGCGGTACTTCTTGCGCTTCGTGAAGCCGCCGTGGCCACCGATCGCGATGGCGTCGTGCTCGGCGTCGTACCGGAAGCCCACGGGCACGACATGCGGCGACGAATCGCCGCCCACGGTGGCGAGGCGCCCGAGGCGCTGGCTCTGGAGATAGGCGAGCTCGGCTTCGCTGAATGCGCTCATGGCGTATGTCCTAAGACTCCGTCGAAGCGGGTGTCAACGCTCTGCGGGTGTCAACGCTCCGCGCGCCGTGCGAGCGTGGCCCTCGCCACGCTGATGAGCGCGCGCAGGCTGTGGACCTCGAGCGCCTTGCCGGCGGCCTTCAGGAAGATGTCGTCCCGCGTCTGCTCGTATGCGCGAAGCGCCGCCTCGGTCAGCTTGATCGGGTGGGCGTCGCCCTGACCGGCGAGGGCCATGAGGTGGCGCGGCGTGAACGACGCGACCGGCGCGGCGTCGGCCCTGTCCTTCAGCGCGGCGAAGCTCTGGCTCGCGCGCGCATGGGTCTGGCCGAAGCTCCGCGTGGCTCGGCGATGCGTATCCCAATCGAGGTAGGGCGCGACCAGGCAGTAGGCCATGGGACCGGTCACGAGGTGCAGGTTCGGGAAGCTCGGCGCCGTGACGAAGCTGACCGCCCCCAGCCGCGCGAAGTCCACGAACCCCGGCCCCGAGTCCGCGCCGTCCTCGCGTTCGGAGTTCGCTTCGGGCGACGGCGTCCGGATCCCGATGGCCCAGAGCGCCAACCCGCGCGCGAGCTCGCCGCGTCGCGCCGGCGTGTCGCGGTGGGCGAGCGCCCGCGTGGCGTGCGCCGTGCGAATCAGCCCGTGAAAGAGAAAGGCGCCGACCTCGTGCGCGAAGCGCGGGACCCAGCGGCCGAGCACCTGCGGGAAGGGGACCGACTCCAGCTCGCGCTCCAGGTGCCTCAGCCAGTCGCCGTGGCAGTCCTGGCGTCCGAGCGCGTCCTGCCACGCCGATGCGATGGGGACGCCGCCGGTCGGCGGCTGGTACGGCCGGACCGCGTGCTTCTCGCTCCAGCGCCTCACCTGCCGTCCCAGGCCGAGACCCACGAGCGCCTCGGAGCCCATCGTGGCGTGGTCGATGAAGTGCGTCACCGGCAAGAACGGGTTGCTCGGCGCGTACCTCCGATAGACCTCGTCGAGCACGTCCTCGTCGGGGCGGTCGTCGCGGACGAGAATGCCGAGCGGTGCGATCGAGCTCATGGGGACCCTCCTCCGGGCAGCCGCCTGGGGCCGAGCCCTCCCGCGTGCAGCCGTCAGACCAGGACGCCTCGACCGCGTTCGACGACCGTCGTGCGCGGTTCGTGTCGCACGGCGCCCAAGGCGCCCGAGGGTCACGCGGGCTTGCGGAAGCCCACGACGAGCGAGCCGATCCAGACCACGACGAAGAGGAAAAAAACGCACATCGCCGGCAGGATGGCGGACATGGGCAGGCTCGGGTGGGCGTCCACCGCTGCCTGAAAGTCCATCTGGAAGACGACGATGAGAAACGTCGACACCGCCACGCCGAAGATGGCCATGCGGACGGCCATCTTGCGGACGGTGTCGTCGCGGCGTTCCGGCGCGAGCCAGTAGTCGCGGTTGGGGATGTTGACCATCGAGGACGGCAGCGCGCCCAGCGAGAGCGCGATGAGGAAGAAGAGCAAGTTGAGGCCGATGACGAGTGCCAGGTAGGTCGTCGTGGCGTCGTCGCGGCTCATCCAGCCGTTGGGCACGCCGTCCGCCCCGAAGTGCGTCGCGACGCGCTCGGGCAACCGGTTCACCCACGCATGCTCGTGGAGGATCGCGGCGATGGGTCCCGCGGCGAAGAGCGCGAGCACGGGGTGGAGCTTCATGGTGGGATGGGCACAACGGTACGAGGGGGGACCGCGCGGGGCCATGGGCATTGCGTCCGAGTACGGAGCGGCCCCGGGCGACGCGGCATTGCCCTCTCCCTCGCGCGTCGAAAATCGGCGCCTGACCCCATCCCTTGTCGATTTCGAGGCGCTACGTTCGTCGTCCGGACGAGTGGAATCGACGACACGAGGAGGCAGGCATGAACCGGATGCACGAGGCGATGGCGAAGCACGTGGAACGCCGCGCGGTCCCCGGCGTGGTCGCGGCGGTGAGCCGAGGCGGCGAGGTCGAGGTGGTGGTGGTGGGCACGCTGGAGGTGGGCGGGAAGGCGCCCATGCGCCGCGACACGCTCTTCCGGATCGCGTCGATGTCCAAACCCGTGACGGCGGTGGCGGCCATGGCGCTGGTCGAGGACGGCAAGCTCGCGCTCGATGCGCCGCTGGAAACGCTCCTCCCCGAGCTCGCCCACTGCAGGGTGCTCCGGCGGCTCGACGGCCCTCTCGACGACACCGTGCCCGCGGCGCGCGCCATCACGCTGCGCGATCTGCTCACGATGCGCATGGGGTTCGGCATCGTCTGGGGCCCCCGGGACGCGACGCCCATCCAGCGCGCCGCCGACGCGCTCCACCTCGGCGCTTTCGGGCCGCCTCGCCCGCTGGAGACCCCGGCGCCCGACGAGTGGATGCGACGCTTCGCCTCGCTGCCGCTCATGCACCAGCCCGGCGAGCGGTGGATGTACAACACGTCGATCGAGGTTCTGAGCGTGCTCGTCGCGCGCGCCGCGGGCAAGCCGTTCCCGGTGTTCCTCGAGGAGCGGATCTTCGGGCCGCTCGGGATGAAGGACACGTCGTTCAGCGTGCCCGCCTCGAAGGTCGACCGGCTCGCCACGAGCTACGTACCGAAGGACATGCTCGCGGTCGATGCCGGCGCGCTCGACGTCTACGATCCGGCGGCGGGCGGGCAATGGGCGACGCCGCCGGCCTTTCCTTCGGGCGCGGCGGGCCTCGTGTCGACGGTCGACGACTATCTCGCGTTCGGTCACATGATGCTCGGCCGCGGCGCGCTCGGAAGGGCGCGCATCCTGTCGGCAGCGTCGGTCGACGCGATGACGACCGACCAGCTCACCGCCGACGAGAAGGCGCTCTCCGAAGTGTACCCGCCGGGGTACTGGAAGAACCACGGCTGGGGGTACGCGATGGAGGTGGTGACCGGTCCGGACGACTACACGCCGGTCCCGGGTCGCTACGGGTGGGACGGGGGTCTCGGGACGTCGTGGCGCTCGGACCCGGCGCGCGGGCTCATCGGCGTCCTCATGACGCAGCTCATGGCGTTCCCCGGCGCCGCCGGTGTCTACCGCGACTTCTGGACCGAGGCCCTCCGCGGCGCGTGACGCGAGCCGCGCGACGGCCTTGCCCCCTCCGTCGGGTCGTGGTTCTGTCCGGGCGATGACGCTCTCGGACGGGCAGCTCGAGCGCTACCGGCGCGACGGCTACCTCGTGGTCGAAGGCTTCGCGCCCGGCGCAGAGTGCGACGCGCTCCGGGCCCGCGCCGGCGCGCTGGTCGACGCCTTCGATCCCCGCGAGACACGCTCGGTCTTCACCACCGACGAGCAAGCGCGCCGCACGGACGACTACTTCCTCGGGTCGGGCGACCAGGTCCGCTTCTTCTACGAGCCCCTCGCCGTCGACGCGGAGAACAACCTCTTGGTCCCGAAGGCGCGCGCCATCAACAAGATCGGCCACGCGCTCCACGACCTCGAGCCTCTCTTCGACCACTTCTCGCGCGCGCCGCGGGTCGAGCGCCTCGTCGCATCACTCGGCGTGCCGGCGCCCTTGCTCCTTCAGTCGATGTACATCTTCAAGCAGCCGAGGATCGGCGGCGAAGTGCGCTGCCATCAGGACGCGACGTTCCTTCACACCGATCCGCCGGACGCCATGGTCGGCCTTTGGTTCGCGCTCGAGGACGCGACCGAGGAGAACGGCTGCCTGTGGGCCGTCCCCGGCGGACACCGCGCGGGGCTGCAGTCGCTCTTCGTCCGCAACGCGGACGACACGACGACGATGCGCACCCTCGGGGGCGAGACGTGGAGCGGCGTGCCGCTCGTGCCGCTGCCCGCCAAGAAGGGCGCGGTCATCGTGCTCGACGGGCTCCTGCCGCACCTCAGCAAGCAGAACGAATCGGAGCGGTCGCGGCACGCGTACACGCTGCACGTCCTCTCGGGCCGTGCGGGCTACCCGCGGACGAACTGGCTGCGCCGCGCGACGCCCGCGCGCGGCTTTTGACGAAGGAGCGGGCGGGCAAAAAGGCTACGAAGGGCGAGGGAGCGTGACCGTGACGCGGGTCCCCTCAGGTCCATCGCCGCCGTCGAGGTCGAGCGATGCGCCGAGGGCGTCGGCCACGTGACGGACGATGACCCGTCCGAGCGCGAGGCCATCGGGCGGGCGCGGAGAGCTGCCGGAGCCGCCGGCGCCGCCGGCGCCGCCGACGCGGATGACGTGCCCCCGCGGCCCGTGCGAGACGGCGACGGCCACGGCGCCGGCGGGGCAAGCCTCGACGGCGTCGCCGACGAGGTTCGCGAGCAGCACGCGCAGCAGTCGCGCGTCGGTCCGCACGGGCGCGAGGCCCGCGTCGGCGGCGAGCTCCACGGTGATGCCCTTCTTCCCGGCGCGCCCCGCGAAGTCGTCGACGACGCCGCGCGCGAGCTGCGCCACGTCGACGTCCTCCGGGCGCGTGGAGAGCCGGCCGCCATGCACGTCGGCGTACCCGAGGAGCGCGTCGACGGCCTCCACGAGGTGGCTCGACGCCGAGGCGATCGCGCCGACCGTCGCGCCGGCCTCGCGCGGCAGATCGCCCCGCGCCGACAGCGTCTCCGCGTCGCGCTTCAGGCTCGCCAGCGGCGGCCGCACCTGCTCGGCGAACGCGCCGAGGAAGTCGCTCTTGGCGGCGACCGCGCGCTCGGCGTCCTCGCGGGCGGCGCGCGTCGAGTCGAGCGCATACCGGAGGTTACGCTGCTGCTCGACGACCTGAGCGGCGAGCTCGCCGACGTCGCGCGAGGTGCTCTGCAGCTCCTGCGCGAGCAGATCGCGCGCGCGCTTCAGGGCGACCGCGTTGCGGACGCGGGCGAGCAGCTCCTCGGCGGCGAACGGCTTGAGCAGGTAGTCGTGGGCGCCTTCGCGCAGGAGGCGCAGGCGCACCTCGTCGTCGGCCCGCGCGGTGAGGACGAGCACGGGCGTGTCGGCGAGGGCGCGATCGGCGCGCACGGCCCCGAGGAGCTTCTCGCCGCCCATGCGGGGCATCATGAGATCGGTGACGATGGCGGCGGGGCGGCGGGCGCGGGCGGTCGCGAGGCCGCGCTCTCCGTCCTCGGCGGTCACGACGGAGAGCTCGCGGCCGAGGGCGTCGGCCATGAAGCGGCGCATCTCGGGGTTGTCCTCCACGACGAGGACGAGCGGCCTTCCGTCCGCGGCCGGCGAGGTCTCCTCCACGTCGACCGACGCGCGGAGCGGCGCGAGCCCGTTCATCGCGCCGTCATGCAGTGGGCGCGCGTCGACCTGCGGCCGCACCTCCGCGCCCGCGGGAGCGGCCAGCGGGAGCCGGACGACGAAGCGCGCCCCTCCCTCCGCCGCGTCCTCCACTGCGATGCGGCCGCCGTGCAGCTGCACGTAGTCGCGCACGATCGAGAGCCCGAGGCCCGTCCCGCCGAAGCGCTGCTCGTCGCCCCGGTCGAGCTGCACGAAGCGCTCGAAGATGACCTCGCGTCGCGACGGCGGCACGCCGGGGCCGCTGTCGGCCACGGTCATCGCGGCCTGGTCCCCTTCCCGCTCGAGCGCGCACCGCACCGTTCCGCCGGGCGGCGTGAGCTTGAACGCGTTCGACAGCAGGTTGAAGAGCACCTGCTGCACCATGTTCGGATCGACGGCCGCGGGCAGCGCGTCCGGCGTCGCCACGGTGAAGGTCACCCCGCGCTCGGCGGCGATGCTCTCGAACTGCGCGCCGGCGAGCGCCACGAGGCTCGCGAGATCCACCTCGGCATAGGCCGGCTGGGCCGTGCCGGCGTCGAGCTTCGCGACGTCGAGCAGATCGTTGACCTGCTTGAGCAGGAGGCGCGCATTGTGCTCGATGGTCGCGAGGTCCCTCGCGTTCGGCGCTCTCGTCGCGTCCGCGCCCTCCGAGCGGCGCATGCGCTCGGTGACCCCGAGGACCAGCGCGAGGGGCGTGCGCAGCTCGTGGCTCACGTTCGCGACGAAGCGCGCCTTGAGCGCGTCGAGCTCCGTGAGGCGGACGTTGGCCTTCTTCAGGTCCTCCTCGGCGCGCTTTCGCGCGGTCGCGTCCATCGTGACGCCGACGACGCCCTCCACGGCGCCGTCCGCGCCGCGGAGCGGCATGTAGCGTGTCTCCCACCAGACGTGATCGTTCTCGCCCTCGGTGGTGATGGCCTCTCCGGCGAGCGCCCGGCGGAGGTTCTGGGCGACGCTGGGGGCGTCGGCGAAGAGCTCGAACGCGGAGCGGCCGACGGCGCCCGGGCCGAGGCGCACGGCGCCCTTTCCGCGCGCGAGCAGGATGACGCCGTTCCGGTCGGTCGCGAAGAGCACGACGGGGAGCTGGTCGAGGACCATCCCGACCAGCTGCTCGGACTGGGCGAGCGCGGCCACGCGCTCCTCGAGGCTCCCGACCGCACCTTTGCCATCCTTGGCCACGCGCGACCTCCCGTGGAAGGATTCCTTCCGACCCAGCTTCTCATTTTGCGGGGGCATCGGTCACTTGGAACGTGATCGCACCGCTCGTGCAGCATAGCTTGTTGAGGGTGGGGGACCCGGAGCCGACGCCTGCCGATGCGCCCCTCGGCCGCACGATCGCGGGCAAGTTCCTCATCGCGTCGTACCTCGGAGGGGGCGCCGTGGGCGCCGTCTACAAAGCGAGGCAGCTGGCGCTCGACAAGGACGTCGCGATCAAGCTCCTGCACGGCGAGCACGCGCGAGACGCGATGTTCGCGGCGCGCTTCGAGCGCGAGGCGAAGGCCGCCAGCAAGCTCGATCACCCCAACTCGATGCGCGTGCTCGATTTCGGCGTCGAGCCGGACGGGCTGGCCTACATCGCCATGGAATACCTCGACGGGCGGGATCTCCACGGGGTCCTGGTCGACGAGGGGCCGCTGCCGCCCGAGCGGGTGGCCGACATCGTCTCCCAGGCGCTCGCGGCGGTCGGGGCGGCCGACGCGATGGGGATCGTGCACCGGGACCTCAAGCCCGAGAACATCATGGTCCTCCGCGGGACCGACGACGAGGGGCGGCCCCGCGACATCGTGAAGGTGTGCGACTTCGGGATCGCCATGTTCGTGGAGGATCGAGGCGCGCCCGTCACCGGAGGCGTGAAGCTGACGCAGCACGGGATCGTCGTGGGCACTCCGGAGTACATGTCCCCCGAGCAGTGCCGGGGCGAGCCCCTCGACGTGCGGAGCGATCTCTACTCGATGGGGGTCATCCTCTATCAGCTGCTGGCGGGATGCGTGCCTTTCGAGGCCGAGACGGCGCTCGGCATCGTGCTCAAGCAGCTCAACGACGATCCGGTGCCGCCGCGGGTGCACCAGCCGCTGGCCGACGAGCGCCTCGAGGCGATCTGCCTGAAGGCGATGAAGAAGAAGCGGGAGCAGCGTTACCGGACCGCACGCGAGATGCGCGCCGATCTCCGCCCTGTGGTGGGGACCTGGGCTCCGGAGGTGCCGTCGCAGGTCTCGCCGGTGGAAGACACGTCGTCGGCGCGCGGCTCGGTCCAGCCGACGCGGCACTGGCTCACGCGGCAGCCCCCGACCGAGGTCGAGCAGCAGTGGGAGAAAGAGCGAGCCCCCGAGCCCGGGGCCATCGAGCCCCTGCCGAGCATCATCGTCACGCCGGAGCCGGAGCCGGAGCCGGAGCCGGAGCTGGAGCCGGAATCGGGGCCGAAGCCGGAGGCGGAGCCGGAGTCGGCGACGCCGCCGCCCGTCGAGGCCGTCGACGGGGAGGTGGTGTCGGCGCGCCCCCGCGACGCGGCGCCGAACCGCACGCAGCGCATGAAGGCGCGCGAAGCGAACCTCGGCCCGCAGGGCACGCAGCGGATGAAGGCCCGCGAGGAGCGCGGTCCGACGGGCACCGTGCTCATGAAAGCGCGCGCGGGGCGCGGCCCCACGGGCACGGTGATGCTCGAGGCGCGCCATGGGGAGCCCGCGCCTCGACGGCCGCGGGGGTGGCTGGTCGGCGCTCTCATCGCGGGCGTCCTCGCGATCGTGGCGCTGGCGTGGGCTCTCGCCCGGAGATGAGCGAGGCCCCGCGACGTGTCCGGTCGCGGAACTGCTAGCCTGAAGGGGATGGCGAGTGGCGAGGCCGCCAAGAGCACGCCGCGCACGGTCGGCCGGTACGTCGTCTACGGCGAGATCGCGTCGGGCGGGATGGCCACCGTGCATTTCGGTCGGCTCACCGGGGTTGCGGGCTTCGCGCGCTCGGTGGCGATCAAGCGGCTGCACGCCCACTACGCGCGCGATCCGGAGTTCGTGAAGATGTTCCTCGACGAGGCGCGGCTCGCGGCGCGCATCAACCACCCGAACGTCGTGTCCACGCTCGACGTGGTCGCGGTGGAGGACGACCTCTTCCTCGTCATGGACTACGTCCGGGGGGCGTCGCTGTCGCAGCTCGCGCGCATTCTGCGTCAGGGTAGCGAGCGGATTCCTCCGCTCATCGCGACGGGAATCATCGCCGGAGCGCTCCATGGGCTCGACGCCGCTCACGAAGCGAAGGACGAGACGGGCGCGCGGCTCGACATCGTCCACCGCGACGTCTCTCCGCAGAACATCCTCGTCGGTACGGACGGCGCGGCGCGCGTGCTCGATTTCGGCGTCGCCAAGGCGGCCGGCAGGCTGCAGACGACGCGCGACGGGCAGCTCAAAGGCAAGCTCGCGTACATGGCGCCGGAGCAGATCCGCGGGACGACCGTGACCCGCCGGACCGACGTGTACGCGGCGGCGGTCGTGCTCTGGGAGGCCCTGACCGGCGAGCGCCTCTTCAAGGGAGAGAACGAGGCGAACGTCATGGCTCGCGTCCTCAACGAAGTGGTCCCGCCGCCGAGCACCATCGTGCCGTCGCTTCCCGCGGCGCTCGACCGCATCGTCCTTCGCGGCTTGCAGCGGGAGCCGGGGGATCGCTACGCGACGGCCCGCGAAATGGCGCACGACGTCGCCACGACGGTCGGCATGGCGTCGGCTCCGGAGATCGGCGACTGGGTCGAGCGGGTCGCCGCCAAGGAGCTGCAGGATCGCGCGGGGCGGCTCGCCGAGATCGAGCGCGGCGCCTTCGATGCGGGTGGGGACGCCGAGACGTCGGTGCTTCCCTCGTCGCCAGGGCGGGGCGCGCCGGACGCGCCGACCCCCGTCGGCCAGCGGGAGCTCGCCGAGACGACGGGGCGCTCGATCGCCATCGAGCTGCCCTCCCAGTCGTCAGGCGTCTCTCTGGCTCACCCCACGACCGCTCCCCCGGAGCCGCGCCCTCGCGCGCGGACCGCGTGGCTCGCCGCGGCCACAGCGACGGCGGTCCTGGCCATCGCGACCACCGCCGTCATCGTCCTCCGGGGCCACGCGCCTCCCCCCGACCTCGCCGCCTCCGTGTCCGCGCCGATCGCCACCGTCGAGCCCAGCGTCGAGCCCTCGCCTCCCGCCGCCGTCCCCGTCGTCGCGGTCTCGGCGCTGCCGACCGCGCCGCCTCCCACGACATCGTCTCCGTCGCCCCCGCCGCGAGCGATGCCCCCCGTGGCTCGCCCGAAGCCGGCTGACTGCGATCCGCCGTACACGACGGACGCGAAAGGCCACGTTCACTTCAAGCCTCGGTGCATGTGATCGCGCGGGACGGCGTATGCTGGGGAGGCAGGCATGGAGCGGAGCTCTCGCATCGCCGTCGCCCTGGCAGCCGCGGTGACGGCGTTCGCCCCTGCAGCCCGTGGAGCCGATCCGAAGATCGAATGCATCGCCGCGGCCGACCAGGGGCAGTCGCAGCGCGACGAAGGCCACTACCTCCGCGCGCGCGACTCCTTCGCCGTGTGCCTGCGCGACGTCTGTCCGAAGGTCGTCGCCAAGTCGTGCACGCGCTGGATGCGCGAGCTCGAGGACGCGATGCCGACGGTCGCCCTCGGCGCGAAGGACGACAAGGGGCAGGATTTCACCGCCGCGCACGTCACGCTCGACGGCGCGCCCCTGACCGAGGTCCTCGACGGCCAGCCCGTCGCGGTGGATCCCGGACCGCACGTGCTGCGCTTCGAGAGAGCCGGCAGCGACCCCGCGGAGGAGCACGTCGTCGTCCGCGCCGGCGAGAAGAACCGCGTCGTCTCCGTGACGCTCCACGCTGCCGGTGCGGCGGCGAGCGGGCCGGCGGCGGCGCCCGCATCCGAAGCGTCTCCCCGGGGAGCGACGACCACGAAGAAGGTGGTGACGCTCTCGATGCTGGTCCTCGGGGCGGCGGGCATCGGCACCGGCGCCGTCCTGCTCGTACAGGCGGGAAAGCAGTCGAGCAGCGCCGCGAGCCTTCGGACGGGCATCCCCACCTTCGCGTGCACCGACGATCCCGCGAGCTCCAACTGCCAGCAGCTGAGCGACGCGGTCGACGCGCAGCATCGCGATGCCGCGATCGGCACCACCGCGCTCATCGCCGGGGGTGTCCTGGCCGCGGGCGCCGTGGTCATGTGGCTCATGTGGCCCCAGGCCGAGACCGCGGCCGCGTCGCTCCGCTGGATCGGACCGGGGGGCATCGCGGGAACGTTCTGACGGCGTCTCCGTCGGGCCTTCATGCCTGCAGTCTGCTAATTCTTGGAGAGCGCCCATGGTGAGCCTCAAAAGAGCGGCGGCCATCGTCGCGGTGGTGCTCGCGGCGTGGGGCGGCGGCGCGGTGCTCGCCGGGTGCAGCTCGAGCAACTGCAGCGAGAAGGCCGATTGTCCCGATCCCGGCGACGCCTCGACGAAGGGAGACGCCACGACGGCGGACGGCGGGCTCGACGCGGACCACCAGGCGCCCGCCGACGCCGGGCCCGACTCCGGCGCGACCGACGGAGGCGGCGCCGAGGCGTCCGAGGGAGGGAACGACCAGTGCGGGACGCTCGGCATCGCGTGCTGCGCCGACGCGGGGTGCGGCGGCGGCCTCGCGTGCGCCGACGCAGGGACGTGCGCATGCCCCGCAGGCAGCAAGCTTTGCAACGCGGCGTGCATCCCGCAGGCGAGCTGCTGCACCAGCGGCGACTGCACGGGCGGCGAGACGTGCCAGGGCGGGACGTGCGCGTGCCCCACGGGCCAGACGCTGTGCAACGGCGCCTGCAAGGCGAGCTCCGGCTGCTGCCAGAACAGCGACTGCGGGACCGGGGGGCAGTGCAACGCCGGCACCTGCGGCTGCCAGAGCGGCTACAAACTGTGCGGTTCGTCGTGCATCCCCTCGGCGAGCTGCTGCACGAATGGCGACTGCAGCAGCGAGACGACGAACACCTGCAGCGGCGGGACGTGCACGTGCAACGGGGCCATCGCGTGCGCCGGCGGCGAGGCGTGCACCGCGTCGGGCTGCGCGTGCCTCAGCGGGACCAAGTCGTGCAACGGGTCGTGCATTCCGACGAGCGACTGCTGCGGGAACAGCGACTGCGCAGGCTCGACGAACATCTGCAGCGCCGGAGCGTGCACGTGCAACGGCGCCGCGGCGTGCACGGGCGGAGAGATCTGCTCGGCGACGGGCTGCGGCTGCCTCTCCGGCGACAAGGTCTGCAGCGGCGCGTGCATCCCCAGCGCGAACTGCTGCACGGGGGCCGACTGCACGAGCCCTCCGGACGTCTGCCACGAGTCGCCGGGCACGTGCAGCACCGCCGGCAGCTGCTCGTACACGCCCACCCCGCCGGATCCGGTGCCGCAGGCGTGCGCGGCGCCGGCCTCCGGGCAGACGCTGGGCGGGCAGTCGGTCAGCGGGTTCTGCATCATCAGCGTGTCCTACTGCAGCGCGACGGGAACCCCCTTCGGGCAGACGCCGCCGACCGGCTACGAGAGCGCCGCGTCGAACCCCGCCGGGTGCGACTTCAACGGGTGCGACATCGGCGGGGTCACGACCAGCTGCCAGCAGAACTTCTGCATGAACGCGAACGGCAACTGCTCGAGCTGCCAGTGACGCGGATCACGCAGCCATCTGCGCCGTGACGACTCTCATCAGCGCCCCCCCCTCGAATCGGGTCGCATGACGCGTACCCGAGTCCGGCCGAGGCGCGCCGAATCGGTCCGCTGCTTGCAGCGCACTGCAAGGGGACCCGATGAAGGTGAAGCGCTTCAACGCCATCGTGATCGGCACGGGTCAGGCGGGGCCACCGCTGGCGGCCCGCCTCGCCACGGCGGGGCAGAACGTTGCGATCGTGGAGCGGAAGCTCTTCGGCGGTACGTGCGTCAACACGGGCTGCGTCCCCACGAAGACGCTCGTCGCGAGCGCACGAGCCGCGGCGGTCGCCCGGCGCGCCGCGGACTACGGCGTGCTCCTGTCGGGGCCGGTCGGCTTCGATCTGCGGCGCGCCAAGGCCCGCGCCGACGCGGCCTCGCTTGCCTCGCGTCGAGGCGTCGAGTCGTCCCTCCGCGAAAACCCCCGTTGCACCGTGCTGCAGGGCCACGCGCGCTTCGTGGCGCGCGACGCCGTGCAGGTCGGCGACGACACGCTGGAAGCCAAGCGCATCTTCATCGACGTCGGCGGTCGCGCCCGCGTCGCGATCCGAGGCGCGGCGGAGGTCCCCCACCTCACCAATGCGTCGATGCTCGCGCTCGAGTCGCTCCCCCGGCACCTCGTCATCATCGGGGGCGGCCCCGTGGGCCTCGAGTTCGCGCAGATGTACCGGCGCTTCGGCAGCGAGGTCACGGTCGTCGAGATGCGCTCGCGCCTGCTGGATCACGAAGACGAGGACGTGTCGATAGAGGTGCAGCGGACCCTCGAAGGCGAAGGGGTCCGCGTTCGCCTCGCCGCCGAGTGCATCTCGCTCGCGCCGGCGCGCGACGGCGTGGCCGTGAGCCTCGACTGCGGGGCGGGCGACCCGACCGTGACGGGATCGCACGTGCTCCTCGCGATCGGAAGGAAGCCGAACACGGACGACCTCGGCCTCGAGCACGCCGGCGTGAAGGTCGACGGCCGCGGCTACGTGGTGGTCGACGACGTGCTGCGCACGAGCGCGCCGGGCATCTGGGCGCTCGGCGAGTGCAACGGCCACGGCGCCTTCACGCACACCGCGTACGACGACTACGAGATCGTCGCCGCGAACCTGCTCGACGGCGAGCCGCGCAAGCTGAGCGACCGGATCGAGGCCTACGCCGTCTACATGGATCCGCCGCTGGGTCGCGCGGGCCTGAGCGCGGACGCGGCGCGGAAGACGGGGCGCGCGCATCTCGTCGGCGAGCGCCGGATGACGCGTGTCGCGCGGGCGGTCGAGAAGGGGGAAACGCAGGGATTCATGCGCGCGATCGTGGACGCGGAGACGAGCAAGATCGTCGGCGCGACCATCCTCGGCACGGGGGGCGACGAGGCCATCCACGCGCTCCTCTACGCGATGTACGCCGGGGCGACCGCGAAGACGCTCACGCACAGCGTCGGCATCCACCCGACCGTGTCGGAGCTGCTGCCGACCATCTTGGGAGAGCTGCGCCCGCTCGTCTGACGGCGGGAGCGCCCGGCGCGGATGCGCCCTCAGGGACGCTTCAGGAACCTCAGGTAGAACGCCAGGAAGACGAGGACGATCCCCACGTTCGCCATCAGCCGCTCCCAGAACCGGTTTCTGAAGAACAGCAAGTCGACCGCGACCACGACGGCGGCCATCGACACGACGTAGAGCGCGATGGCGACCTGTTTTCCCATCGCTGGGGAGTGTCGTACCCCCGCTCCCGACCGGCGCAAGCAAGCCGCGCTGCTCGGGCGGGCCGAACGGGGCTCAATTTGAACGGAGCCGCTGCCACGGTTCGCGAACCACTGCCCAGAGCGCCACCGGGTGGTCGGTGTAAAGTCCGTTCCATGGTTCCGCGTGTCGCCCGCGATTTCTCCGGCATTCGGGTCGACACGACCGATTGGCCCATCATTCTCATGGTGATGCCCGAGCATCGGGTGACGGACGCGGACGTGCAGTCGGCGCTCGGGCACATCGAGCAGATGATGCTCGAGTGCAAGAAGAGCCGGGAGAAGTGCGTGCAGGTGACCGACGCCTCGGCGATGACGACGCTGCCCTTGCCCAGCCAGCGCAAGATGACCGGAGAATGGATCAAGAAGACGATCCAGCTTCAGCGCGAGGTCAGCCTCGGGGGCGCCAACGTCACCCCCTCGGCCATCATCCGCGGCATGATCACCGCCATCCACTGGTTCCGCAAACCGGAGACGCCGGTCGTGTTCGTCGCCACGCGCCAGGAGGGGTTCCTGCAGGCGTTCCGGTGGTTCGAGGAGGCGAAGGTCCCGCTTCCCCCGCATCTGCGCAAGATGCGCGATGAGCTGTCCGCGCGCCGCGAGAGGTATGCCGGCGGGCCCGGATCGCGAAGGTAGCGTCGTGCCCCCTACCGGCAACACCACGGTCCCCACCCCCGAGGATCCCTCCTCTTCGCCTCCCTCGTCGCTCTCCGAGCGCGTCGTCCCGGCGCTCTTTCTCTGCTGGAGCGCCCACGATGCCCATCGCATCGGCGAGGTCGCCCTCTTCGATCCCCGCGCCCGCGCGCCCTTCACGCTGGGCCGCGAGGACCCCGGCGATCCCGCGCGCGTCCACTTCTTCCAGCTCCGGCCCGGCGAGTCGCACGACGGCGGCGCCCTCACCGGCAAGAACATCTCCCGCGAGCAACTCCGCATCACCGTCGAGGACGACGCGCTCCGCGTCCTCGTCACCGGCAAGGCCAGCGTCCTCGTCGACGGCACGAGCGTCCCGTGCGGCACGAGCGTCGTGCTCCGCCCGGGCGCGGTCGTCGAGGTGCGCGGCAACTGCGTCCTGCTCGCCGGGCACTCGCCGCTCTCGCTGCCGCCGCCGCCGCCGCGCTTCTCGCCGCTGCACGCGTACGGCGAGGCCGACCGGGTCGGTCTGGTCGGCGAATCGGCCCGCATGCACCGGCTCCGCGAGGACGTCGCCTCCGCCGCCGCCGCGGGCCTTCACGTCTTCGTCCATGGCCCGACCGGCACGGGCAAGGAGCGCGTCGCGCGCGCGATCCACGACCTCTCGCCCCGCTCGGCGGGCCCGTACAAAGCGATGAACTTCGGCAACCTCACCGCGGAGCTCGCGGCCCTGGAGCTCTTCGGCAGCCCGAAGAACTACCCGAATTCAGGCACACCCGAGCGCATCGGCTACTTCGGCACAGCCTCGGGCGGCACCCTCTTCCTCGACGAGATCGGCGAGGTCCACCCCGCCCTGCATATCCCGCTCCTCCGCGCGCTCGACGGCACGTACAACCGCGTGGGCGATCCCCTGTCCCGTCCGACCCAGTGCATCGTCGTCGCGGCCACGAATCGCGACCCGGACGCCATCAAGTTCGACGTGCTCTACCGCCTCGGCGTGACCGTGGAGACGCCGTCGCTCGCCGAGCGCCGCGAGGACATCCCGCTGCTCGTCCGTGCGGAGCTGCTCCGGCGGGCGGACGCCAACGCGGCGCTCGAGAAGGCCTTCGTCCAGGAGGAACCGGGCGGCCGGCGATACGCCCGGGTCGACGCGTCACTCATCGTGGGTCTGCTCCGCGCGCCCCTCCGCGGCAACGTGCGGGAGCTCCACAACATCCTCACGGCGGCCCTCTCTCCTCCCGAGCGCTCCGGGCCGCCGCGCTGGCCGTCGCGCCTCACGATGCCGCCGCCCCCGCCGCCTGCGCCGGCGCCTGCGTCGCGCGTGCCGCCCCCGCCCCCGAGCGCCCCCAGCGCCGACGACCTGCTCACCGGCATCCGCGCCGAGCGCACTCCGACCGAGAGAGAAATCCGGCGTGCGATCGAAGAGAGCGGCGGGGTGCTCGAGCCGGCGGCCAGGGCGCTCGGCATCAGCATCCACCAGCTCTTCCGCCTGCGGAAGAAACACGGCCTGCTTCCGTCGGAGTGAACGCGCGCCTCCCACGCGCGCGTCACGCGGCGCGCGCGCGCGCGTGCTCCGCGCGGGGTCCGCGCACGGGAGATCACGCACTTGCGCGACGCATGACGCTGGCACCGAGGTTGCGATGGGGCGCGCCGCGGCGATCACGCCGCTCATGACTCTCAAGGACACTCCCATGACATCGACCATCCAGCACCGCCTCCTCGTGGTCTTCAAGCTCCCCACGTCCGCGCCGGCGCTCATCAAGGTGGCGCAGGCCACGATCTCGGCCCTCACCGGCAACGCGCACTTTCCGAACCCCAACCCGCCCCTCGCGACGCTCAATACGGACGTGAGCGCGCTCAACGCCGCCGAGACGGTCACCCAGACCCGCGCCAAGGGGACCGTCGCCTCGCGCAACGCGGCGCGCACGCAGCTCCTCTCGGATCTCCACACGCTGAAGGGCCACGTGCAGCAGGTCGCCGACGCCAACCCGGACCAGGCCGAGACGATCATCACGAGCGCGGGGATGACCGTGCGCAAGGCGAGGGCGAGCGCGAAGGTGACGTTCTCCGTGCGTCAGGGCCCTCTCTCCGGATCGGTGAAGCTCTCGGCCAAGGCCGTCGCCCTGCGCGCGTCGTACGAGTGGGAGTCGAGCCTCGACGGCGGCAAGACCTGGACGGCGGCTCCTCCGACCCTCCAGGCGAAGACCTCGATCAGCGGGTTGCCGGTCGCAACCAGCGTGCAGTTCCGCTACCGCGCCGTCACGAAGACCGGGGCGGCCGACTGGAGCCAGCCGACGTCCCTGGTGGTGACCTGAGCGGGATCGCCTGGGATCTCGAAGGGCGGTCGGATCGTCATGACGGCACGACCGCCTTTCGTAAGTTGCGGTGATCGCGAAGAGATTCGACGACCGCGGATCGAGACGAGACGACCGCGGATCGAAGCGAGACGACCCCGGATCAAGACGAGACGACCGCGGATCATGATCGGCGGTCGGCTCGAAGAGATCTCCTTACCGCGGATCATGATCGGCGGTCGTTTCGTCGAGATCTTCCGACCGCAGATCGTGATCTGCGGTCGTCTTTTCGAGACGAATGGACCGCGCATCGAGATCCGCGGTCGTCCTTTCAAGACGAAAGGACCGCCCGTCGAAATCTGCGGTGCTCGCGTCGAGACCATACGACCATCCCTCGAGATTGAGCGTCCGAAAGCCGCCAGCCCGCGCCCCGCACGACCGGTACACCCGGGGTCATGTCGTTCCAGCTGCGCGCCCTGCCCTCGGATCCCTTCGCTCCCCTCTTCGCCCTCTCCGACGACGCGCTCGCCGAGCGCGGAGCCGTGCGCCGCGTCGCCGATCGACCGCGGAGCCTCCCCTGCCGCGTATCGCTTCGCGACGCGGAGCCCGGCGAGACCGTCCTCCTCCTCAACTACGAGCACCAGCCGGCCCGCTCGCCCTTCCGGTCGACCTACGCCATCTACGTGCGCCGCAACGCCACCCAGGCGCGCCTCGCGCCGGGCGAGGTCCCCGAGATCCTCCGCAGCCGGCTTCTCTCGGTGCGCGCCTTCGACGCGGCAGGCATGCTCCTCGACGCCGACGTCGTCGACGGCCGCGAGGTCGAGGCGCTCATCGCGCGCCTGCTCGGCAAGCCCGAGGCGGAGTACCTCCACGTCCACTTTGCTCGCCCGGGGTGCTTTGCAGCGCGGGTCGATCGCTGACACTCCAGCTGGTGGTGGGCGCGCTAGGCTTTCGCCGCCCCGACGTGTGGATCCATCGAGAGGGCCATGGTCCGGCTCACTCGGTGACGATCTTGCCGTCCCATTCCCCTCCTGCGGGGAGGGAGGCGTGCTGGTGAATCAGTCGCCACTCGTCGTCGCGCTTCTCGAAGCAGTCCGTCTCGCGAACGAGCATCGTCTTCGCGGCGCCGTTCTTGAAGACGACGTTCACCCTCTGGACCGAGCAGACGACGCCCATGGTGCCGCTGACGACGGTGTCCATCTCGAGGAAGTCGACCTTGCAAGACTGGAAGCCGGCGAACACCTTGTCGAAGAACCTCGACGCCGGCGCGACGCCTCGCGAGGCAAAGGCCGGGATGTCGAACCAGAGAGCATCCCCGGCCCAGTGCTTCGTGCTCTGCGCCCCCGTCGTCGATTCGCTCATCTCCTTGACGATGGCGACGAGAGCTCCCTTGTCCTTCTCGATGCCCTCCTTCTGCTGCTCGAGGTACGAGCTCGTGGTCTTCTCGCGGCTGCCGGCGGTGGCGGTGCTGGGTGTGGATGTGGCCATGTTGGTCTCCTTCCGGGCTCTTCTCTCGCCCCAGGGAAGAACGTGAGGCCTCCCGTAACGGGAGGGTCAACCGGCTGAAGTACGATTTCTCTCGCGACCGTTCGCGCCGCGGGAAAGGCTCGTCGATCCGTCGGTTGCGCCGCGAAGGAGCGGCGCCCAGACTGGGCCGCGCATGAGAGGGACCGTTTCGATCGGCGATTTCTCGCGGATGACTCACCTGACCGTGAAGACGCTTCGGCACTACCACGACGTGGGCCTGCTGGTGCCGGCCGAGACCGACCAGACGACCGGCTACCGTTACTACGCGAAGGCTCAGGTCCCGGTCGCCCAGGTGATTCGCCGGTTTCGCGCCCTCGACATGCCGGTCGAGGAGGTCCGGGCGATCCTCGCGACGACCGATCCGGAGGCACGCAGCAAGCTGATCGCCGTTCACCTCGATCGGCTCGAGCGGCAGCTCCAGGAGACGCGCGCGGGGGTCGCTTCGCTGCGGGCTTTGCTGGCGCGCCCAGAAGCACCGATCGACGTGAAGCAACGCGCCGTGCCGCAAGCGTCCACGCTGGCCATCGCGGAGCGGATGCGCGTGAAGGAAGTGACGGCGTGGATGACCGCCGCGTACACCGAGATCTACGACGCGCTCCGCGCGCAAGGGGTGAAGGCGGCGGGCCCGTCCGGGGCGCTCTGGTCCATGGAGGCGTTCACGGAAGGAGAGGGCGACGCCACGGTCTTCGTGCCCGTGAGAGGAGGCGTGCGCATGGTCGGCCGTGCACGACCCTTCGTCGTCCCGGCCGCCGAGCTGGCGATTACGGTTCACCGCGGCGCTCACACGGACGTGGATCGGACGTACGGCGCGCTTGGCACCTACGTCGCCGAGCACGAGGTCGGGGTCGATGGTCCTGTGCGTGAGTACTATCTCGCCGATCGCTTCAATACTCCGGACCCCGCGCAGTGGTGCACGGAGATCGGCTGGCCCATCTTCCGGGCCGCCAAGCACTGACGCGATCGAGAGCGGCTTTCGCTCTAGCGTCGCCGTGCGAGCTGCAGCCGCGCGGTGGAGTGCCGCTCGACGCTTCCGCCGAACTGGCCGTCGATGATCTCGCCGATGGCTTCGAACAGCCGCGCGCGCTGCTCCGCCGGCAGCGTCGCGTGATCCGAGAACGTCGCGAGCGTATCCAGGTAGCGTTGGCGATCGAAGAGGTGCGTCTGCGGGAAGAGCCGCTCCTCGAAGTCGCAGAGCTCGGGCGTTTCGCGCACGGCCCGGCCGATCTCGTCGACCTTGCCGCCCATGCGATCGACGGTCTGGCGCGAGATCTCCGGCGCGTGGGCGCGGTACGCCGCCTGCATCGCCTCGTCCACGCGGTTGTCCTCGGCGGTGCGGCGGGGCGAGCCCCAGATGAGCGCCAGCGCGCCGCCAGGCTCGAGCACCTTCACCACTTGGCGTAGGGCACGCTCGCGGTCGAGCCAGTGGAACGCGGAGCTGCACACCACGAGGTCCACGCTCTCGGCCTCGAGCGACGCGTCTTCGACCTTGCCCACCTCCACGGTGAACGGAAACGCCGCCAGCCGTTCCCGCGCGAAGGCAGCCAGGTTCTCGCCAAGCTCCACCGCGTGAATCCGGAACCCGCGCTCGAGGAGCGGGAGCGAGGCGTTGCCCGGGCCGCAGCCGATCTCGAGCACGTCCGCAGGCGGGGGCACGAAGACGGCCACGGCATCGAAGAGCGCGGGCGGTGGGGCCCCTCGCGCGCGGGCGTAGAGCTGGGCCATCTGGTCGAAGCTGCGGCGGCGTTCGTCGGTGGTAGCGGCAGGCATTTCCCGATCTTCACTACCTCGACGCGACACCCGGCGCTCTTCTCGCAGCACACCTTCTCCTCGCAGGGCGACGCCACGCCGCCGCCGGATGTGGCGTCGGACCCCAGCCGGCTCTCGCGCGTGGCGTCGGACCAATCAGGGGGCCATTGCGGCGCGTCACCGCCCCGTGCCCTCGTGGTGGTGATGAGGATGCACGCACGCGAGATCGCCGGACGGCACCTTGCGACAGGTCCCCGAGACTGTCCCGTGATGGCCCTCGTGCGTGCACGCGTCGCCCTCGCTCTTGCCCTTGCACGCGGCGATGGACTCGGGGCGGGGCGCGTGGTGGGCGTGGTCGTCGGGCGTGTCGTCGGCGGCCCCCAGCGCCGGGATGGCGACCGACGTGACGACGACGGCGGTGCACAGCAGCTTCAGCATCGCGGCTCCTCCAGCGAGGTGTCTTCTCCTTCCGTAGCGCCGGGGCGCGTCGGCGCGCATTCCCTTTCCGACGAGCCGCACCCCTGCGACGACGAGCGACTGCGCGCGACCGTGCTCTGGTGGACGGAGCGGCATCACGTCGGTTCGGCTCTTCGAGCCGCATCGCGCCACGGCACGACGCGGCCGGGCCACGAACGCCGGGCGCCGCACGAGCTCCGCGGTCGACCTCGACGCCGTCCGTTCTCGTCCTATGTTTCGACCATGGCAGTCGGTTGGGCGCAGGACGGCGCCGTGCAAGATCAGATCGACGCGACGGTCGACAGCGCCGTGAAGCGGGCGCGGAGCCGGCTCGCGCACGGAGAGAGCCTCCTCGCCTGCGAGGAGTGCGGCGAGCCGATCCCGGAGGCGCGACGCAAGGCCTTGCCGGGCGTTCGACGGTGCGTGCCGTGCCAGTCGGAGGTCGACCGGCTCGACGTGCGCCAGGGCCTCTACAACCGCCGAGGCAGCAAGGACAGCCAGCTGAAGTAGCTCCCCGGCGGGCGTCGAAGTGAAACGTGGTCCTCATGCGGGCGTCGCCGATGACGCGGGTGGCAGCCTGCGATGCCAGCGGACGAGGAGCACGGTCGTGACGGCGAGCGCGAGGAACATGAAGCCGGCGCCCATGACCGTGAAGTCCATCGCGCGGGAGATCCCGTCGGCAAGCGTCTTCGCCTTCTTCTCGGGCGCGACGGATTCGACCGCGTGAAATTCGTGGACCAGGGTCGCGATGGTGCCGACGAAGCCTGCGAGCTCGAGGGCCCAGAACGCCGCGAGGACGAGCCA
Organism: Polyangiaceae bacterium; assembly: GCA_036501935.1. Classification (GTDB taxonomy): domain Bacteria; phylum Myxococcota_A; class Polyangia; order Polyangiales; family Polyangiaceae; genus Palsa-1150. The sequence continues at coordinate 47,210 of DASXZL010000024.1, forward strand.
TACGCGCGCGAGATACGGCGGCGCGCCCGGACGACGTGAGAGCCTCTTCGCCCAGAGTGACAGGGCGATCACGGCGCCCAATGTGAGGAGGTCCACCCAGCAAACGTAGGGCCCGGGACGGTGCGACGCGAGCCGGCCGGCACAGTTGTCGCTAACGTGGTTTCGTGAGCCGCGAACGAGTGCCTGGGGGGGTGGTGCACGAGCTCCCCGAAGACCTGCGCGACGCGCTGCTCTCCAACCATGCGGCGCTCGACGCCTGGAGGGACATCACGCCCCTCGCCCGCAATGAGTTCATCTGCTGGGTGGAGGACGCCAAGCAGAGGACCACCCGAGCACGCCGCATTCGCCGAACCCAGGAGGAGCTGGAGGAGGGCCAGCGTCGGCCCTGCTGCTGGCCGGGCTGCAGCCACCGCGAACGCAACGGCCGATAGCGCTCGACTTCACCCGGGTCACACCCATTCGAGCTTTCCGAGGTCCTCGATCAGCCCGGGCCCCTTTGGCTCCCAGCCGAGCGCGCGCCTCGTTTTCGCGCTCGAGGCGCGGAGGTCGCGGCTCGCGAAGTGGCCCATCCATCCGAAGTAGGAGCCGCCTTCTTCCGGGGTGATGGATCGCACGGGGAGCTTCAGCCCCTTGCCGAGGACCTCCGCGATCTCTCGCATCGGAACGCCCTCCTCCGCGACGGCCTGGTAGCGCGCGAAGTCGCCGGTCTTTTCGAGCGCGAGCCGGTAGAGCCGTGCGACGTCCGTCACGTGCGCCGCTGGCCAGCAGCTCGACCCGTCCCCGACGTACGCCACGAAGCCCTTCTCGCGCGCGATGGAGATGACGAACGTCACCAGGCCGGCCTTCCGTGTGTCGTGCACCTGGGGCAAGCGCACGACGCCGACACGGACTCCGCGCTCGACGAACGCGCGGGCCGCGGCCTCGGGGGTCCGGGGGAACTGATCGCCGCCCACCGGCTCGTCGTCCTCCGTGGAGGGTCGTCCGCCGGGCGCCGCGGCCATGGCGGTCCCCGAGGTGACGAGGAGAAGCTTTTTCGTCCCCGCGAGCGTCTCGCCGAGCGCCGCAATCGCACGCCTCTCCTGCTCGCCGTTCTCCGCGAACTTCGAAAAATCATGGTTGAAGGCGAGATGGACGACCGCGTCGGCCGCCTTGGCCCCGCTCGTCAGCGTGTCGATGCGCTCCATCTCGCCGCGATGCACGTCCGCCCCGGCCGTGCGAAGCGCCTCAGCGCCCGCGTCGCTGCGGGCGAGCCCCAGGACCGAGTGGCCCGCTTCGCGCAGCTCCTTCACGAGAGGCAAACCGATGAAACCCGTGGCACCCGTCACGAAAACTCGCATGGCGTCCTCCTTGGAGCGAAGCTCATGATGTCAGCTTCTGTCATAGCGGTAACACGTGATGTCAGTCCCTGCAATCACGTAGACTGAGAGGCCATGGCGCGCTGGGAACCCGACGCTCGAGGCCGGCTGGAGAAGGCCGCGATGGAGCTCTTCGAGGAGCACGGGTACGAAACGACGACGGTCGAAGAGATCGCGGCGCGCGCCGGCCTCACCGAGCGGACCTTCTTCCGCTACTTCGCCGACAAGCGCGAGGTGCTGTTCTCCGGGTCGAAGGACCTCGAGAAGAACATCGTCGACCGCATCGAAGGCGCCCCGGAACAAACCGGGCCGCTCGACATCGTCGCCGCGGCCCTCGAGGCGGCGGGCCGCGCGCTCCAAGAGCACCGCGAGATGCGCTTCGTCCGGGCGCGATACGCGCTCGTCACCAAGCATTCCGAGATCCAGGAGCGCGAGCTCATCAAGCTCGCTTCCCTCGCGTCGGCCGTCGCGAAGGCGCTCCGTGAGCGTGGCGTCCTCGAGCCAGCCGCGAGTCTCGCCGCCGAGGCGGGCATCGCGGCCTTCAAGATCGGCTTCGAGCGGTGGGTCACCGGCAAGAAGCCGCTAGGGCTCGACGCGCACATCCGCGCGGCCGTGGGCGCACTGAAAGAGGTGGCGGCTGGAGAGAAGACGCCGAGCCCTCGCGCGGTGCCGAAGAAGAAGCGGATACGCCGGGCGTAAGCGGGTTCCCGCAGAACCCCTCTACCAAGAAAATGCGCCAGGGGCACGGCTGTACCAACGCCGGAACCCCTCGTTCTTAGTTGCGCGGGAAGGATTTGAACCTTCGACCTTCGGGTTATGAGCCCGACGAGCTACCAGGCTGCTCCACCGCGCGGCACGTCAATAGCCGCCCCCCACCGGAAGGGCAAGCTCGATCGCCCGCGGACCCCGCAATACCGGACGGGGGCCCCGTTCGGACCTCGCAAGGGCGAGCGGTTGCAACCGTTCTCCGCCGGCGCGACGATGGTCGCCGGACCCGCCCGTGGACAAACCGCCGCCGCGCCCTCCCCCGCTGCCCGCACGCGCACGGCCTCCGCAGCACGCGCTGCCGGCTCCGTCGCCCGAGGGCGTCATGTCGACGCGGGCCAAGATGTCCCTCGCGGACATCGCGCTCCAGCTCCGGGACGAGCAGCTTCAGGCGCGCATCGTCCACTACAAGGCCGATCTGGAGACGAGCCCGGAGCTCGACGCGGTGACCGCGGCGGTGGTGGCGGAGCTGAAGGCGCTGCAGAAGGCGGCGGGCGCGGATTCGCCGAGCGCGCCGCCCGAGGCGGACCGTGCGCAGGTGGAGATCGAGCTCATCTCGAGCCTGAAGCAGCGGCTCGCGCGCCTCTTTCGCGCGGGGGAGCTGTCGGGCACGGTGGAGCGGAAGGTGGGCGAGGCGAGCAAGCGCTTCGCGCGGGTCTTCTTCGAGAGCGAGCTGTGCGAGCGGATCCGCGGCTCGGAGGGCGAGCAGAAGACGATGCGCTTCGGGGTGCAGGCGCTCTACCACGTGCTGTCGCGCAACCACGAGGTGCTCCAGGCGCAGCTCGAGGGGTTCGAGTACCAGTCGCCCGAGGAGCTGGAGGACGCGAAGGGCCGCCTGGAGGACATCACGAAGGAGCTCCGCAACGCGTTCCTCAGCGCGACGATGCCCGAGCTCAACGCGCTCGTGAAGATGCTGAACGAGCTGCTCCGGGGCTTCTTCACCGTCGAGCTGCCGCCCGCGGTGGGGGAGCTCGCGTGGGAGGTCGTCAAGGAGGCGCGCCTCGCCGACGCGCGGGCCCGCGCGGGGTACAAGATCGGGGCGGAGGCGTTCCCGCGGTTTCGCGCGACCTTCGAGCGCAAGTTCCTGCAGCGGCTCGTCGGCTTCGTCGAGGACGGGATGCTCGAGCGGGTGCGCGCCAAGGGGAGCGAGTTCCGCGCGGAGACGCTGCGCTTCGTGGCCGATCCGCAGATCTTCACCGACGTCTGCGAGCTCGTCTGCGACGCCATCTACGACTACCTCTACAACGACGGGTTCCTCGATCTGCCGTCGGACTGGCGCGCGCGGCTCGTGCAAGCGGCGTAGCTCGCGCCTTCGTTAGGAGCGCGAAGCACCGCGGCGGGATTGGGGTCCCTCGGCTTCGCTTCGGGATGACAGCGATTCTTCCCGTCAACGAGCGCAATTTTCTCAGCGTGACAGCGGAGGGAAGCGTCACACTTTGCGGCGGAACCTCGCGCGTCCCTCGGTGACCCACCAGTCGCGGTACCGCTGCTGCGCGCGCTCGCGGTCCCGCTGGGGCAGATCGCTCGCGTAGCCGAAGTACTCCTTGGTCGCGGCGCGGAGCTCTTCGCCCGCGGCGCGGCGGATCTCCGACACCTCGTGGGTCAGCGCGTCGATGAGCCACTCGATGCGGTAGCGCGACGCGTTCAGCTCCCACCAGCGCAACCACGGGCGCGCGTCGAGGCCGAAGTCCTGCCTCGTCACGAGCACCAGCGACGCGTGCGCCGAGGCGACGACCGCCTCGTCGCCGTCCCCCAGCGCGCGGACGAGCTCCGGCAGCAGCGAGGGCTCCCGCAGCTCGCCCATGACCCGCATGGCCGCGGCGCGATCGATGGGGTCCGCGCTGTGCGCCAGGGCGAGCACGCCGGCGCGCACCTCCTCGGGGTAGAGCCGCGCCACCGACGCCAGCGCGTAGGACGCCGAGACGCGTGTCCCCAGGTCGACGTCGCGGAGGCGCAGGAGCAGGGGCGCGATGGCCTCGGGGTACGGCAGCTCGCTCAGCGCGTGCGTCGCCCAGCCGCGCGTCTCGGTGTCCTGATCGCTCAGCTTCTCCAGCACGAACGGGAGGGCCACCTTTCGCTCGCGCGTCACCAGCCGCAGGATGGGCCCGCACTCGCTCGGCCGCGGAGGGGGGCTCGTGACCGCGATGCGCGAGCGCTCGAAGGTGAGCGGCCCCGGGAAGTACGCCATGATGACGCGCATCGCGCGCTCGCCCTGGCGCAGGAGCTCGCCCTCGGCCTGCTCGTCGCTGGCTCCCTGGGCGAGCCGCTCCACGATGGCCGCGAGCTCGCGGTCCATGTCGACGATGACCGACGGGAGCTCGTTGGGGGGATCGGTGTGACGGAGGGGAGGGCGGTGCGGCGGGACGGCGATGGCGGCCGACGGCGGCGGGGGCGGCACATCTTCGACGGCGGAGCCCCACCCGAGCTCGTCGAAGAGCATGCGGGCGTCGGTGTCGGCCCCGGCCTCGGCGGTGACGAGCGGCAAGGGCGGGCCGGGCGGCGCGACGCGCGGGGGCGGAACCGAGCGCGCACGGGGAGGCGGCGTCGCGCGGACGGGGGGAGCCGGGGGCGTCCGGGCGGGCGGCCTCGAGTCGGGCGGCTCCTCGCGCGGGATGGGCGGGCCCTGGATGGGGCGCATCGAGGCGATGTTCGCCGTCGGGGGAGGCGCCGACCCGGTCCGCTCCGAGAGCAGCGACGGCGGCCGGCTCGGCTTCCTGGGCAGACTGGCCGCGACGACCGACGGATCGACGCGCCCTGCCGCCGCCCCGTGGCTGCCGGCGATGAACCCGTCGAGCTTCTTGCGGACGATGATGCGCTCGAAGGCCCTGCCGATGACGCTCGCGAAGCCGATGATCTGCTGCACGCTGCTGCGGTCGATCCCGTGCTCGCCGCAGTCGCCGACGAGGATGGCGACCGCGCGCGTCCGCACGACGAGCGGCACGATGGCCACCTCGGCGTCCCGCGGCCGCTGGAGGTCGGCGAGGAGCTCCGCGTCGAGCCCGTCGGCCGGCGCCTTCGTGACGAGCGTCGTCCGATTCTCGCGGACGCCGGCGATGAGCCCGGGCAGATCGAGCGGGACGCCGATGCCCACGACGCGCTCGCGCGAAGCCCCGGCCCCGAAGGCGTCGCGCCCCTCCGCGATGTCGCCGTGCACGAGGAACATCACCGAGTAGTCGAAGAACTGGCGCGAGAAGTCGAAGAAGAGATCCAGCAGGGCATCGCGGTCGGCCGCCTCTTCCGCCTCGTTCTTGGCCGTCTCGAGCGTCACCGGGCCCCGCCGCCGCCGCGCCGTCCGCACGCTCAGGGGGACCTCGCGCTGGAGGAGCCCCGTCCGACGCTCGACGAGGGGCGCCGACGGCGGGGCCGAGTCGGAGGCTTCGGTCGCCGGCTCCGCGTCGGGCGGCGTCGACAGAGCGAGGGGCGGCGTCGAGAGCGCGAGGGGCGGCGTCGACAGAGCAAGCGCCGACGGGGGATCCGAGGCCGCGAGCGCTGGCGCCGGCTCGGAAGCGAGGACGCGTGCGGCGAGGAAGTTTCGCGCGGTGGAGCGCCCCGGAGGGGGCCCGCTCGGCGGGCGCGGGGGCTCCATCACCGACGGCATGGAGCCGAGCGGAGGCGGCATCGAGCCGCTCGCCGGCGCCTCGCCCGAGAGCCGCGCGACGAGCCGCTGCATGCGTCGCTCGAGCGGCACGCCGTAAATGCGCGCGATCGCCTGCTTCACGCGCACGGCCGGCGCGGCGCGCTGCTCGATGGTCATGCCCAGCGCGAAGGCCAGCTGCTCCTCGAGCTCGCCCGGCATCGGCTCGGTCACGGCGAGGACGAGGGTCTCGCCCTCGAGCTCGAGCGGCACGACCGAGCGCTGCGCCGCCATCTCGGGAGGGACGAGCGCGCGCACGCGGTCCGCCGCGACGGGGAGCTCCCCCGGGGGCGCCGCCGTGAGGCTCATCGACTCGGCGAGGAGCCGCGTCAGCGTCCCCTCGTCGATGCGCGCGACCTCGAGGAGGTTCGTCACCAGGTCGCCGCCGTAGATGACCTGGCGCGCGAGGGCCTCCTCGACCTGCCGCATGGTGGCGACCTCGCGCTGGACGATGAGAGAGCTCAGGGACATGGTCGACCGCGGAGGGATCGGTCCACTAGGCTACAGGCTTCGTGTAGCTGTCCGCCAGCGCACGAATCAGCCCCGGGAGCGACGTTTCCCCGGCCTCCACGTCGACCCTCAGGCCGCGGGCGCGCAGGGACTCGCTGGTCACGGGGCCGATGCTGGCCAGGCGGACCCCGGCGAGGAGCGCGACCGCGCGGGGGCCGAGGGCCTCGCAGAGGTTGTCGACGGTGCTCCCCGAGGTGAAGACGACCGCGTCGAGGCGCCCGGCCTCGAGCTCGGCCGCGAGAGCATCCACGGCCGGCCCGGTGGCGGGGCGCGTCTCGTAGGCCGTCACGACGTCGACCGTGCAGCCCGCGGCCCGCAGCGCGTCCGGCAGCGCCTCCCGGGCCCGCGCGGCCCGCGCCAGGAGCACGCGCCTCCCTCCCCTCGCCTCTTCGCTTGCCCCTTCGTGCAGGCCCATCGCGGCCAGCATCGCCCGGGCGAGCCCCTCGCCGCGGGATTCCTCGGCCACGACGTCGGCCCGCATCCCGTGGGCGGCGAGCGCGCGCGCCGTCGCCGGCCCGACCGCGGCCAGCCGTGCACCACGGAAGACCTGCGCGTCGCGCCCCGCCGCCTCGACCGCGCGCCACGTGCCGTCCACCCCGTTGGCGCTCGTGAAGGCCACCCAGGCGTAGACGCCGGCGCCCACGTCCTCGATGGCCCTGGCGAGCGGCGCGGGATCGGCCGGCGGCTCGAGGGTGATGGTGGGCACGAGGACGGCCTCCGCCCCCTCTTCGCGCAGCAGCGCCCCGGCGCGCCCGCCCTGCTCGCGCGGCGACGTCACCAGCACGCGCTTGCCCGAGAGCGCCCGCCGCTCCGAGGAGACCCGCCGGGAGGCCATGCCTCGGTCTTAAAGGAGCATGAGCGAGATGGCCAGCGTCGGCGCGAGCACGGCGGCGCCGATCAGCACGAACCGCCCGATCGGCACCTCGATCCCCTCGCGGCGCAGGAGGTCCGTCCAGAGCAGCCCGGCGAGGGACCCCATGGGCAGGAGGCGCGGTCCGATGTCGCCGCCGACGAGCGCCGCGAGGACGTCCCGCGACGTGGCGCCGGGGACCTCGCGGAGGGCCAGCATGTCGAGGACGGCCATGGGGTGGTTGTTGAGGATGGCCGAGCCGAGGGCCGAGCCGACGCCGATGCCGGCGAGCCCCGTGTGCGAGTAGAGGGACGCGAGGCTCGTCACGAGGCCCACGTTCCGGAGGCCGGTGCCGAGGATGTTCACGAGGGCGAGAAAGAGCAGGATGTCCCACGCGATCCCCTCGCGCAGCACGGTGACCGGCGAGAGGCGAGCGTCGCGCGACGCGATGGCGACGGCGACGATGGCCCCCACCCCGGCGACGACGCCGACCGGTCCGCCGAAGTAGGCGACGAAAGGGCACGCTACGAGGACCGCGCCGACCACCGCGAGCAAGTGCTTCTGCGCCGGACGGAGGGGCTGCCGCCGGGCGTCCGCGACGCGCACGACGGGGGCCGCGGCCAGCGTGCGGCGGAAGAGCAGGACGACGGCGCCCGCGGCGACGGCGGAGCCGGCGAGGGCGACCGGGATCATCGCGCGCGCGTAGGCGTTGAAGTCGATGCCCGCGTACGAAGCGACGATCATGTTCATCGGGTTCGAGAGCACGAGGGGCGCGACGCCCGCCGCCAGGAACACCGCGAAGGCGAACGCGACGACGAGGCGCGGCTCGCCGGGCCAACGGCGCCGTACGAGCAGCACCACGGCGGGCGTCAGCAAAAGGATGGCCGAGTCGTTGTTGAGGACCGCGGCCGTCACGAACGACAGCGCGAAGACCCCGAGAAAGAGCCGCGTCGCCGTCCGCGCCGCCCCGGCGAAGACGCGCTCCGCGAGGAGCACGACGACGCCCGTGCGCTGCGCCGCCGTCGCCATCACCATGAGCGCCACGATGCCGAGGAGGGGCCGCGCGAGCAGGAGCGCCGCGCCCGCCGCGTCCTTCAGCGTCACGACGTGGCCGAAGACCATGATGAGCACCCCGGCCAGCGCGGCTGGGGCAGGGCCGATCCGGTGTCCAGGTCGCACCCGGGGACGCGAGACCACGAGTCCCAGCGTCACCGCGAGGCTCATGTAGGCGGCGACCAGCTCCACGAACGCGAGAATTGCACGGATCGAGCCGTCAATAGGTCACACAGGTGTGACCTATTGCTGCGGAGCGCAGGTCGACACGCCGGCGCCGACGATCTCGTCGTCGGTCTGCGCGACCTGCACGACGGAGCCCGTGGTCGGGTCGAACCGGGTGACGACCGTGGAGCCGTTCGGCGCGGTGAACGTGTAGAAGGCGCCGCCCCAGAACCCGAACGCCCAGCCGTCGCCCTGTGTGACGGTCGGCAGCGGCGAGGAGTTGGTCACCTGCGCGGTCGCCTTGTCGATCTGGACGATCGCCGAGCCTGCGCTCGCGTTGCCGCCGGGAGCCCAGAACGCGAAGAGTCCCCCCGCGCCCGTCCCCGTCAGCTCGGCGAGGTTGATCGGCGGGTTGAACGAATTGACGATCCCGAGCGTGTACCCGTTCGCGACGTCGATCGTGGCCAGCTGCGAGGGCTGAGAGCCGACGGCATCCGAGGCGACGTACAGCGTCTCGCCTCCGTCGTCGTCCTGCGAGAAGCCCATCCCGAAGGTGGGCGGGAACTGTTGCTGACCCGAGGCGAACCCCGTCGGGACACACGCCGCGTTGGCGGTGCTGACGCGGAAGAGCTCCCCCGTGGGGCTGAAGACGACGTACGCAATCCCCTTGCGGTCGACGGCCATGGAGAACGGCGTCGCCGTCGGATCGATCGACGGGCAAGCGATGGTGCCGAGCTGCGTGAACGCGTTCGTCGCCGGATCGAAGCTGTAGAGGTTATTGGAGACGCTGATGACGTAGATGAGCGTCGACCCCGCGTCGACGCAGTCCGAGGGGACCGCGACGTCCGGCGGCGGCGGGCGCACGTCGAGGGGGGGCAGCGCGTCTTCTTCCTCGTCGAGGGCGTCCTCCTCCGGCATGGCCGCGTCGATGCGGTGGATGATGCTTCCGTCGCCCTTGGCGTCGGCGCCGGCGTCGAAGTCGACGGGCACGAGGAGCCCGGTGCGGCTCCCGCAGGCCGCGACGAGCGCCACGACGGCGGCGAAGAGCAGGCGGCGGCGCGGGCGCATGGGCGTCGCGGACATGCTATTCCCAGCGCGGAGGCGCCGCCATGTCGTTCCCTCTGCATCGCCCTCGTCGCCTGCGGGTCACGCCGGCCATTCGCGCGCTCGTCCGCGAGACGACGCTCGCCCCGCGCGACTTCCTGTGGCCGCTGTTCTTCAGCGCCGCCGTCGACGAGCCGCGCCCGGTGGGGACGATGCCGGGCGTCTCGCAGCTCCCGGTGAAGGCGGCCGCGGCGCACGCGAAAGAGGCGCAGAAACGCGGCCTCGGGGGGGTCCTGCTCTTCGGCCTTCCGAAGACGAAAGACCCCCGCGGGGCGAGCGGCCTCGACCCGAACGGCCCGGTGCCGCAGGCGGTCGCGGCGATGAAGGACGCGGCGCCGGGCCTGGTCGTCGTGACCGACGTGTGCGTCGACGAGTACACCGATCACGGCCACTGCGGGATATTGCGCAAGCGCAAGGTCGCGGGCCGGAAAGAGGACGAGTGGGAGGTCGACAACGACGCGACCCTCGACGTGCTGGCCGAGATGGCGCTCGTGCACGCGCGCGCCGGGGCCGACATCGTGGCGCCGAGCGACATGATGGACGGGCGGGTCGGCCACATCCGGGCGGCGCTCGACGGCGGAGGCTTCGAGTCGACGAGCATCCTGTCGTACGCCGTGAAGTACGCGAGCTGCTTCTACGGTCCCTTCCGCGAGGCGGCCGACTGCGCGCCCCAGTTCGGCGACCGCGCGGGCTATCAGATGGACCCGGCGAACGCGCGCGAGGCGCTTCGCGAGGCGCAGCTCGACGAGGACGAGGGCGCCGACATGCTCATGGTCAAGCCGGCCCTCTCCTACCTCGACGTCATCCGCGACGTCCGCGCGCAGTCGACGCTGCCGCTCTTCGCCTACAACGTGTCGGGCGAGTACTCGATGCTCAAGGCCGCGGCGGCCGCGGGGATGATCGACTACGGCCGCGCGATGATGGAGGTGCTGACGAGCATCCGCCGCGCGGGAGCCGACGCGATCGTCACGTACCACGCCCTCGAAGCCGCGGAAGCACTCGGCGCGTGAGAGACGGTGAACGTCGAGCCGACTACCGCAAGCTCCGCGGCGCCTGACGCGCGTCCTGGAAGCATCCGGGCACGCACTCCTTGTAGGCGCGGTCGCACGCGTCGCATGCGCCGTCCGCGCACCCCTTGCGGCATCCGCCCCAGCGCTCGGCGCAAGCGCTCGTGCACTGCTGCCCCGGGGCCAGTGTTGCCTGCGGGGCCGTCGCGGCCACGTGCGGCGGGGGCGTGGCGCCCGCGAAGGTGAGCGGAGAAGACCCGTCGCCGTGGCCGTCGGCGTGCCCGTCGCCGGCCAGGTTTGGCGGCGGGGAAAAGGCGCTCGTCGGCAGCGGGGCCACCATGCCGCGGACGCGCTTCGGGCGGGTCGCTGTGTCCTCGTTGGGCAGCGTCGGATCGAGCGACAGCTCGCTGAAGCGCGTCGCGGCGTACTCCACGCGATCGCGGGACTGCCCGTACGTGTAGCTGTGGAGCCAGTCGCGCCAGCACGCCTTCATGGCGTCGGGGGAGGCGTTTCCCTGGTCGAGCGCGTAGCAATGCTCGAAGTTCACGTCGCACTCGTAGACGGCCTGGTAGCTCGGGCCGCAGCCGGTCGCCGTCCCCGCCGCGCCCGCCACCACGAGGCCGGCGAGGACCAGCAAAACAGCGCGCCCGATGCCCACGAAGGACAAGTGTAGCGCAACCAGCCCCCGAACCATCGTCCGAGGCTGGACGGCAGGGACGCGGGTCACTACACCCTGCCCCATGTTCACCGGCCTCGTCGGCGCCACGGGTGTGCTGGCCGAGCGCCTCGCCCGCGGTCCCGGGGCGAGGCTCGTCGTCGAGGCTCGCCTCCAAGGCGAGGAGCTGGCGCACGGCGAGTCCATCACGGTCGACGGCGCGTGCCTCTCGGTAACCGAGGCCCTCCCGGACGGCTTCGCGGTCGACGCCACGGCCGAGACGCTGGCGCGAACGACGCTCGGCGGGCTGACGGTCGGCGCGGTCGTGAACCTCGAGCGGGCGCTGCGGGCCGGCGACCGGCTCGGCGGGCACATCGTCACGGGGCACGTGGACGGGGTGGGGACGCTGGCGTCGCGGCGGGAGGTGGGCGAGGCCCTGGCCCTGTCGTTCACGCTGCCGGCGGATCTCGCCCCGTACGTCGCCGAGAAGGGCTCCATCGCCCTCAACGGCGTCAGCATGACCGTCAACGCCGTGGGCAGGACCACGTTCGACGTCATGGTCATCCCCATCACCCGGTCGGAAACCAACCTCGGCGCCCTCGGCCCCGGGGCCCGCGTCAACGTGGAGGTCGACCTCGTCGCGCGCTACGTGGCACGCTGGCTCTCGAAGGATCAGCCCTGAATGCCCAGCAGCCGCACCATCGACCCCCGGCTCACCGAGCGCGTCGCGGGCGCCATCGCCGACGTGCGCGCCGGCAAGATGGTCATCCTCGTCGACGACGAGGACCGCGAGAACGAGGGCGACCTCACCATGGCCGCCCAGTTCGTGACGCCCGACGCCATCAACTTCATGGCGACCCACGGGCGCGGCCTCATCTGCGTCACGCTGAGCGAGGAGCACGTGCAGCGGCTCGAGCTGCCGATGATGCAGTCGCCGGGCCGCCTCGGCCCTCCGCTCGGCACCGCGTTCACGGTCAGCATCGAGGCGCGCCACGGCGTGACGACCGGGATCAGCGCCGCCGACCGCGCGCACACCATCCGGGTCGTCGCCAACCCCGGGGCGCGCGCCGAGGACATCGTGACCCCCGGCCACGTCTTCCCGCTCCGCGCGCGCAAGGGCGGCGTCCTCGTGCGCACAGGGCAGACCGAGGGCTCGGTCGATCTCGCGCGCCTCGCCGATCTCACGCCGGCGGGGGTCATCTGCGAGATCATGAACGAGGACGGCACGATGGCCCGGGTGCCCGACCTCGAGCGATTCGCGCAGAAGCATGCCCTCCGCATCCTCACCATCGCGGATCTCATCCAGTACCGCCTCTTCACCGAGCGCCTCGTGCGCCGCGTGTCCGAGGCGCTGGTGACGCTCGACCAGACCGGGACCGAGTGGCGAGCGGTCGTCTACGAGACCGGGATCGACGACGAGCGGCAGTTTCTCGCGCTCGTGAAGGGCGACGTCTCGGGCGGACCGCCGCCCCTCTGCCGGATGCACACCGGCTCGACGGTCGGCGACATCTTCGCAGCGACGCCGCGGGACGGCGGGCGGCACCTTCGGGAGGCCGTCGCGCAGATCGAGTCGGCGGGGCGCGGGGCGCTCGTCTACATCGCGCCGCGGGGCAACGTCCGCAGTGAGCTCGACGCCCTCCGTGCCGAGCAAAACAGCAGCTCCAGCCTGCCGTCGACCTCCCCGAAGGCGGGCCGCACGGGCGACCCTCCGCTGCGCGAGTTCGGGCTCGGCGCCCAGGTGCTGGTCGACCTCGGATTGCAGGAGATCCGCCTGCTGACCAATAACCCGCGTAAGATTGCAGGCATCCACGGCTTCGGGTTGAACGTCGTCGAGCAGCTGCCCCTCCACTCGATGGGGCGAGGTGGGCAATGAGCGCGCGGACCATCGAAGGAAACCTCATCGTCCCCAAGGGCGCGCGCTTCGCGGTCGTCGCGAGCCGGTTCAACCACTTCGTCGTCGACCGCCTCGTCGAGGGCGCGCTCGACGCGCTCGTCCGGCACGGCGCCGACGCGAAGGACGTGACGCTCGTGCGCGTCCCGGGCGCCTTCGAGCTGCCGCTCGTCGTCCGGCGCCTCGCCGCGTCGAAGAAGGTCGACGCCGTCATCGCGCTCGGCGCGGTCATCCGCGGCGCGACGCCGCACTTCGACTACGTCGCGGGCGAAGCCGCCAAGGGCCTCGGCGCGGTGGCGGCGACGAGCGACGTCCCGGTCGCGTTCGGCGTGCTGACGACCGAGACCATCGAGCAGGCGGTCGAGCGAGCCGGCACGAAGCAAGGCAACAAGGGCTGGGACGCGGCCGTCAGCGCCATCGAGATGGTCTCGCTCGGGAAGGCCCTCGCCGAGGCGGGCCTCTAAGAGAGCGGCATGGGCGCACGTCATTCGGGCCGCGAGGCGGCCCTGCAGATGCTCTTCCAGATCGAGGCCTCGGGCGCGAGCGCGGACGACGCCATCGAGCTCTACTGGCGGAGCTTCGCCGCGGACGCCGATCCCGAGGGGCGCGTCTACGCCGACGCGTGCGTGCGCGGGGTCGCCGGCACCGGGCCCGAGCTCGACCAGCAGATCGCCTCCGCGTCGCAGCACTGGCGCGTCGAGCGGATGGCGCGGGTCGACCGCAACGTCCTCCGCCTCGGCACCTGGGAGCTCGTGCACCAGGGGGACGTGCCGCGCGCCGTCGTGCTCGACGAGGCGGTGGAGCTGGCGAAGGCGTACGGCACGGACGACTCGAGCGCCTTCGTCAACGGGGTCCTCAACAAGGTCGCCGACGCGCTGGGCCGCAAGGACGAGCCGCGCGCCGCCGAGCCCCCGGCCGGCTGAGCGCGCGATGGAGCTGCGCTTCCTGCTCCCCGAGCTTCGCCGCATGGACGAGCCCACGGTGGAGCTCTGCGCCTGCACGCTCTGGAGCGACGAGCGGCCGCTGCGGGGCTTCGCGGGGCTGCTCGACTGGCGCATGGGGGGGAGGCTGAGCGCCCTCATCGCGTCGGGCTTCGTCACGGGCGAGGCGGGCGAGGCGCTGCTCGTGCCGGGCAAGCCGCACGTCCCGTTCGAGAAGGTGCTCCTCGTCGGCCTCGGCGCGCGCAGCGGCTTCGGCGACGGGGGCTTCCGCCGGGCTGTTCTTCACATCGCGCGGGCGCTCGAGGGGATGCGCGTCCGGCGCGCGGTCGTCGAGCTGCCGGGGCGCGCCGGGGGCGTCATCGATCCCGAGCAGGCGATCACGCTGACGCTGGAGTGCGTGGGCGCCTCGCCCGAGCACGACGCGTGGTGGCTGGTGGAGGACGCGGCGAGCCAGAAGCGGGTGGAACAGCGGGCGGCCGACGAGCGCCGGCGCGTGCGGACGGCGTGAGGCATGCCCATGAGCATGATCGACCTGGATCCGACGCGCGCGGGCGTCCCTCCGAGGGAGGCGGCGACGCTGGTCGTCGTGCGCGACGCGACGGGCGTGAACGAAGACGTCGCGAACGAAGCGGGCGCGAACGAGGCGGGCGCGAACGAGGGCGGCGTCGAGGTCTTCTGCGTGGAGCGGCAGAAGGTGGGCTTCCTCGGCGGGGCCATCGTCTTCCCCGGGGGCAAGCTCGATCCGGGGGACGTCGACGCCGCGTGGACGCCGCTGGTGACGGCGCCGCGCGCAACGCAGGCGCCCTGGGCGACGGACGAGGCGACGAGCCGCGGGCTGGCCATCGCGGCCTGCCGCGAGGCGCTCGAGGAAGCGGCGATCCTGCCGGTGACCGGCGCGGCGCTGGCGCACGCCGAGCTGCTCGAGTGGCGGACGCGCGTGGCCCGAGGCGAGACGACGCTGCGGGCGCTGCTCGCGGCCTCGGGGCGCACGCTCGACCTGGCCTCGCTCGTCCCCTTCGCGCGGTGGATCACGCCGGTCGCGGAGGCGAGGCGCTACGACACGCGGTTCTTCGTCTTCGTGGCGGGCGAGGCGCTCACCGGGGCGCACGACGACCACGAGACGACGGCGAGCTTCTGGGCGCGGCCCGCCGAGGTCTTGCGCCGCTTCGTCGCGGCCGAGCTGCAGCTCGCCCCGCCGACGCACCGCACGCTGGAGATCCTCGCCGGAGCCCGCAGCGCGCGCGACGCGGTGGCCCTCGCGGAGGCCGCCTGCCTCGATCCCGTGTGCCCCCGGCTCGTCACGCAGGACGGCGCGATGGCCCTGGTGCTGCCCGGGGACCCGGAGCACGAGCTGAAGGAGGCGCGCTCCCCAGGAAAGTCGCGGTACGTGCTGAGAGGGGATCGGTTCCTGCCGGAGGACGCGCCGTAGATGGCGGATCGAACGCTGGCGGAGCTCCTCGTGGAGAACAGCGTGGACGGCTTCGCCGCCGTCGACCGCGAGTATCGGTACACGCTCTGGAACCGCGCGATGGAGCAGTTCGCCGGGATGGCGGCGAGCGAGGTGCTCGGGCGCAACGCCCTCGAGGTGTTCCCTTTCCTGCGCGAGCACGGGATCGACGTCGCGCTCGGCCGCGCGCTCGCCGGCGAGACCGTGACGATCCCGGCCGTCCCGCACGATCTCGCCGACGGGTCGCGCCGCTACCACGACCGCCTCTACCTGCCCCTGCGCGAGGACGCGGAGATCGTGGGGGTGCTCGCCATCGTCCGCGACGTGACGGCGCAGCGCAACGCCGAGGACGCGCTCCGCACGAAGGAAGCTCAGCTCCGCGTCGCCGTCGACGGCGGCGGCGTCGGCCTCTGGCGGTGGGACACGCGAGCCGACGTCGTGACGTGGGAGGACGGGATGTGCGCCATCTTCGGTCTGCCCGGCGGCGCCGCGCCGCCCGACCGCGCCGCCTATTTCGCGATGATTCACGCGGAAGACCGCGCGCGCTCGGCCGCGCGCATCGCGGCCGGCGTCGCCCGTGGTCGGTGGGAGGACGAGTACCGCATCCTCCGGCCCGACGGCACGGAGCGATGGGTCCTCGCGAAGGCGTCCGTCGTCGACGGCGTCGCCCTCGGCGCGGTGCTCGACGTCACCGACCGGCGCGAGCGCGAGGCGCGCGTCCGCCAGACGCAGAAGCTCGAGGCGGTGGGCCAGCTCACCGCCGGCATCGCGCACAACTTCAACAACATGCTCATGGGGATCCTCTCGAGCCTGGAGGTCGCCGCGCTCCGCGCCCCTGCCGACCTCGCGCCGCTGCTTCACGACGCCGAGCACTCGGCCCAGCGCGCCGCGCAGCTCGTCCAGCAGCTCATGACGTACGCGGGGCGCAACGCGCCGAAGGAGCGCAGCGTCGCGTCCGTCGCGGAGCTCGTCGAGCGGACCGTCGCCTTCTGTCGCACGACCTTCCCCCAGGGGATCGCCTTTCAGGTCCGCTACGACCGCACGGCGCGCGTCCGGGTCGAGCCGACGCAGGTCGAGCAGGCCCTGCTCAACGTGCTCATCAACGCGCGCGACGCGGTCGCCGGGGTGGACACGCCGCGCGTGACCGTCGAGGTGGACGTCGTGGCGGAGGGCGCGGAGGAGCTGGGCGAGCGGTTCGGCGAGTACGTCCGCGTCCGCGTCGGCGACAGCGGGCCGGGGATGGACGGGGCGACCGCGGGCCGCATCTTCGATCCGTTCTTCACGACGAAGCCCGTCGGCAAGGGGACGGGCCTCGGGCTGTCCACCACGCACGCGATCGTCGCGGAGCACGGGGGCTTCGTCGTCTGCGACTCGGCGCCGTCGCGCGGGGCGACGTTCTCGCTGTATCTCCCGCGCGAGCTCGCGGCGGTGGACGCGGAGCCCGCGCGCGAGGAGACCTTCGCCGTCCACGGGACCGAGACGGTGCTGGTCGTCGACGACGAGCCGCTCATCCGCCGAGTCGTCGAGCGGATGCTCGCGGGGGCGGGCTTCCGGACGGTCCTGGCGGCGTCGGGCGACGAGGCGCTGGAGCGGCTCGCCGACGGGGCGCTGGCGTCCGAGGTCGCGCTCGTGATCCTCGACGTCTCGATGCCGGGCCTCTCGGGGAAAGAGCTGCGAAACCGCCTCCGCGCGGTCGCCCCGCACGCCCGCGTCCTCTACTTCAGCGGCTACGCGTTCGACGCGCCCGACGCGGGTGACGTGGTGCTCGAGAAGCCGACGACGGAGGCGAACCTCCTGCGCAAGGTCCGCGAGACGCTCGACCGACCCGCGCCGCGGCCGGCGGGCTAGGCAAGATGGCTGACTCGAGGCCACCTCGACGGCGGTGGACTAGACTAAGACCCGGGCGCATGGCGAAGCCGATCCATCTCCACGTCGCGCGGCCGGAAGAGGCGCCGCGGCTGGTCCCCGAGCCGGCCCTCCCCGCCCGCGTCCTGCAGGTCGCCGCGGAGCGGACCGGGCGCGGCATCGGCGGCGCGATGGCCACCATCGTGGAGCGCCACGGATCCGCACCCTCGACGCCCGGCCAGAAGCTCTGGGTGGGCGCCGACGGCTCGTGCGTGGGAACGGTGGGTGGCGGCGCCGTGGAGCGGGAGATCCTCGCGGCGCTCTCGGCGATGGTGTCCGCCCCTGCCCCACCCGCCCACGAGGTCCGCACCTTCAAGCTCGGCGCCGAGCTGGGGATGTGCTGCGGCGGCCAGGTGACGGCGCTGCTCGAGCCCATCGCGGGCCTCGTCCCGTGCCTCATCGTCGGCGGCGGCCACGTCGCCACGGCCGTGGCCCCGCTGCTGGCGCGCGTCGGCTTCGCCGTCACGGTGGTCGACGCCCGCGACGCGTGGGGCCGGGAGGGACGCATCCCGGGGGTCGCGTGCGTGGTGGGGGACTACGACGAGGTGGGCGCGGCTCTCCCGCGCGACGCCGTGTTCCTCGTGATGACGCACGACCACGCGCTCGACCAGCAGGCCATCGAGTGGGGCCTCCGGCGGAGCTTCGCCTTCGTCGGCGGCATCGGAAGCCGCGCCAAGGCGCAGCGCACGCGCGACCGGCTGACCGCGAAGGGCTTCGCGGAGACCGACGTGGAGCGTGTGAGGATGCCCCTCGGCGTCGCGATTGGCGCGAGATTGCCCGACGAGATCGCAGCCTCGGTCGCCGCGGAGCTCATCGCCTGGCGACGGCAGGGCGTCGTGGCCCCGTAGTACAAAGGTTCCCCGCTGCTGCTCCGCACGCGAGCCCAGCTGATTCTCACGCGACTCCTCGTCGTGCCGCCGCTTCGTCGCGTTCTGCCAAGGCGCCCTGCTCCCGCGCGCCACCCCACGCTCCCGCACATGCCCACGCCCACGCCCGCGCTCACGCTCACCCCCGCGCCCGCGCCCATGCTCACGCTCGCGCTCGCGCCCACGCTCGCGCCCGCGCTCTCCCCCGCCTCTACCGCCCTTCCCTGTACGCCTGCACCGCATTGGCAATCGCATCCGCCAGCAGCTGCCGGTACTCCACGCTCCCCAACCTTTGCTCCTCGGTCGCGTTGGAGATGTAGCTCACCTCGAACAGCACGCTGGGCATCCGCGCGCCGACGAGCACGTAGAACCCCGCCGTGTGCACCCCGCCGTCCACGGCGTCGCCGTACTTCGTCTGCACCGACGTCGTCGCCGCGCGCTCGAGCAGCTGCGCGAACCGTGTCGAGCGCTGCGCCTCGTCGGCCATCCGCATGCCGCCGAGGATGGACGCCAGCTCCGCGCTCGCCGCCTGCGTCGTCGCGTTCTCGCGCGCCGCCACGCGCGCCGCGATCTCGTCGCGCGTCGTGTCCAGCACGTACGTCTCGATCCCGCGGCGTCCCCTGCCCTCGCTCGCGTTGCAATGGATCGACACGAAGAGGTCCGCCCCGAAGGCGTTCGCGCGCGCCGTCCGCTCCTCGAGCGACACGAAGCGGTCGTCGTCCCGCGTGAGGACGACCTGCACGCCCTGCGTCGCCAGCACCGGCGCGACGCGGTGGGCCACGTCGAGCGTGACGTCCTTCTCCTTCACCCCCGAGGCCCCGACGGCACCCGTGTCCCGGCCGCCGTGTCCGGGGTCGAGCACGACGCGCGTCACGGTGCGCGCGTTGCGCCCCTTCACACCGGGCGGGTGGCGCGCGACGTCGACGACGATCCGATACGGCTCGTGCATGTAGAAGACGCGGCGCCAGGCGTGCCCGTCGAGATCGAGCGACACGCGCGACCCCGTGCTGGTCGCCTCCGCCCGCACGCGCGCCACGATGCCGGTCGCGGGGGTGTCGCGCGGGACGCTCCCGAGGTCGACGCCGTCGAGGTCGATGAAAGTGCGCGGCGAGCCGGTCCCCGCCAGCACCTCGTCGCCCACCCGGTAGACGACGGGGCGGTCGAGCACCACGACGATGCGCGCCGCGTCGCGCCCGGGCCACGACTCGATCCGCAGGATCTGCGGCGGCTTGACGGAGCTCACGGCGACGCCGGCGTCGAGCGACGACGCGAGCTGCGCGATGGCCCCCTCGCCTGCGAGCCCCTCGTCGATGGCCTCGAGCACGCGCTGCGGAGGGCGGTAGGCCACGAGGAGCGCGAGCCCGTCTTCCAGATCGCGCCGGCAGGTGGACGGCGCTCCGGCGTTTCCCTCGGCCCCGGAGGCGAACCGTCGCTGGGCCCGATAAAGCTCCGCGTAGGTCGTCGACGCGTCGTGCGCGACGTCGCCCGCGAGGCGAGCGGCGGCGAGGGCGGCCTCGCAGGCCCCGGCGGCCTCCGGATCGTGCGCGGCGGCGCGGTACAGATCGAGCGCCTCCTTCGCGTCCTGCTCGTGCGCCTCGACGCGCCAGACCCGCTCGAGCACGCGGGCCGCGACCGTGTGGAGCTCTGCGGCGCGCGCCCCCGCCCCCTCGCGAACCGCCCGCGCCTCGATCGACTCGGCGAGGGTCAGCGCGTCGGCCCGCGCAGGAAGCTGCGGCGTGATCCCCTCGTCCGCGATCCCCCGCGCCCGCGCGACATCCGCGGCCTCCGCAGACGCCCCCCGCCCCGGCCCCCCGCCCGCGCCCGCGCTCCCACCCCCGCCCGCGCCCGACCCCCTCCCCGAGCACCCGCTCATCGCCCCCAGCGCCACAACCCCGCCCAGCGCCACAAGGGCACGAAGCGCGAGGGCCGTTCCCCGGCGGGCCACGACAGCGTTATGCTGCCCATTTCGGAGGAGAGCCACGTGTCGGAACCCCAGGTGAGCCAACAACCCATATACGCCGACCGCGCCAGCGGCCAAACCTTCCCCGACGCGCGCACGATGATCGACGCCTACCTGAAGCGCTTCGGCGAGCGCGCGGGGAGCAAGCTCGAATCGCTCGACGCGGCCGGCTACACGCTCGTCAAGAAGGGATCGGCGAGCGTCGGCATCAACGTGCTCGAGGACCACGGGGTCCTCCTCTTCGTGGCGCCCGTCATGCCCGTCCCGCACACGGGGAGGGAGACCTTCTACAAGCGGCTCCTCGAGCTGTCGTTTCTGACGACGTCGGACGCGGCGTTCGCCATCGACGGCCACCGCGACGAGGTCGTCGTGCGGTCGCTGCGGCGCCTTTCTGGGCTCGATTACGAGGAGTTCGAGGATCTCCTGGAGACGGTGGGAAAGGTCGCCGACGACTGGGACGACACGCTCCGGGCGGAATTCGCGCAATAGGAAAACGCCGGGCGGACGCGTTTGTTCGGGCGCCGGTCGGGTGTTACCCTTTCGGTCGAAGATGGCTCACCCCGCCGATATCGCGCCCAAGACGCCCGCGGCCTTCGCCGGGGGGCGGCTTTCGCCGGAGGAGGCCGAGCGCCTCGCGTCGACGTTCCGCCCGTCCTGGGAGCTCGACGACGCGCCCTTCACGGGACCGGGGACGCTCTCGGAGGCCGATCTGCGCGCGCTGCAAGGGGGTGGAACGCACGCCGACGTGCGGCCCGCTCCGCAGTCGGACGGGCATCAGAAGCACGCGTACGCGAGCAACGGAGCCCACGCGGCGCCGCCGCCCACGCAGTCCCACGAGCCGGAGAACTCGGTCATCATCGACCGGACCATCACGGCGGACGCCGCGCCCGCCCCGAAGGCGGTGCCCGCCGCGAAGCCCGCGGGGGCGACCATCCTCGGCATGGCTCCTCCGCCCGCGCTGCAGGTCGCGCCGCAGCCCGCACCGCCGGCAGCCCCGGCACCCGCGCCGATGCTCGCGCGCCCGCCCACGCCCGGACGCCCCGTCGCGCCGGCGTTCAACGTGTCGCCGCCGGTGGCGAGGGCCCGGCCCAAGCCGGTCTCGGTCGACCTGGAAGAGTCCTATCCGAAGAAGGCGAAGACGGGCCTCTGGGTGGGGATCGGCGTCGGAGGCATGGCGTTGATGGGGCTCGTGGCGTGGCTGGCGATGTCGTCGGGGAGCGGCGACAAGGCAGCCCAGCTGCCCGCGCCCACGGCGACGAAGGCGCCGGACGACCGGCTCTCGGCCATCCCTCCCCCGCCCACGACGGCCGCAGCCCCCGCGCCGACGGTGGACCCGCCGCCGCCCGCGACGACGGTCGCCGCAGCGTCGCCTCCCCCGGCCGCGACCACGGCGGCGCCCATCCCGACGACGCCCGTGACCGCGCTCCCCCAGGCCGCGCCGCCGACCCGTGCGGCGGTGGTGCAGGCACGGCCGAGCTACGGCGGGTCGACCCCCGTCGCCCGGCCCGCGGGCAAGCCCAAGGGCGGCCAGACCATCGTGCGCGACGTCCCGTTTTGACGAAGGGCTTTACACGAGGCCGGTCGAGGGGTTCAGATCCGCCGTCGGACGGATGACCATGAACATGAAAGCGAGCTTGCGAGCTGGTTGTCTGTGCCAGGCTCCCAAAGGGAGGCTGGCATGAAGACCCGGCCCCTTGCAGTCGCCCTTCTCCTCGCCCTGGCACCGGCGACGTTTCCCACGCTCGCCCTGGCCCAGGCGCCGGTGGACGACGCGACGACGTCGATGGCCCGAGCCCGCTTCAAGGAGGGTGTCGACTTCTACGACAAGGGCGACTTCGAGCAGGCGCGCGCGTCGTTCCTCCAGGCCTATGCGCTGAAGAAGCACCCGGCGGTGCTCCTCAACCTCGCGTGGAGCTGCGTCAAGAGCGGCCACGCGCTCGAGGCGGAGAAGTACTTCAAGCAGTTTCTCGCCGACGGGAAGGACATCACCGACAAGCAGCGCGCCGACGCGAACGACGGGCTGACGCAGTCGCGCTCGAAGCTCGGGCGCATCGAGATCGCGGCGACGGCGGGGACCGAGGTGACGGTCGACGGCGAGAGGGTCGGCACGGCGCCGCTCTCGGATCCGGTCTCGGTGGAGGCGGGGGCGCACACGGTGAAGTTCAAGGGGCCCGACGGAGGGACCGATACGCAGAGCGTGACGGTGCTCGGCGGCGAGAAGCAGACGGCGCGCTTCGGAAAGGCCGCGGGCACGGCGGCGGCGACCACGACCCCGGCGGCGACCACGTCGACGACCGAGCCCGCGCCCGAGGAGACCAAGCCGGCGCCGGACGAGACCAAGCCGGCCGAGGCGGCGCAGAAGCCGCCGGGGGCCGAGTCGAACGGCACGAACCCGCTGTCTCCGCCGGCCACGCTGTGGCCTGCCATCGCGCTGGGGGTGGCGGCGGTCGGCGGGTTCGTGGGCGCCGGCATCATGGTCGGGTTCAAGAACCAGGCGCAGAACCAGGCCGCGTCGACGGCGGCGCAGATCGTCGGCCACGGCGGCGGGGCCGGGACGTGCACGGCGCCCGTGGCGCAGAACTTCCAGCAGGCGTGCTCGGCCTATTCGACGGACAACAACCAGGTGAACCAGGACGCGACGGTGGGGAACATCCTCGTCGGCGTGGGCGTCGCGTCGACGGTGGGCTTCATCGCCTACTGGCTGCTGGCGGACAAGGGCGGCTCGAACAAGTCCGCGGTGATGCACCCCGAGGTGACGCCGCTCGTCGGTCGCTCGCTCAGCGGCCTGTCGCTCTCGACGAGCTTCTGAAGGAGCCTTCCCCGCTCAGGGGTAGGGAAAGACGGAGATGGCCTCCCGCTGCATGCCGTCTTCCCCGGCAGGGCGGCGCAGGGCCGCGACGGAGCAGGCCCGGTCGTCGCAGCCGGCGTCGACGACCGCGTCGGCGAGGAGCTCGATGCGCCGCGCCTTGGGTGCGGCGGCGGTGAGGGTGCGGAGCGCGACTCCGGCGATGGGCGCGGCCTTGGCCGCCTGCTTCGTGGCCCGCTCGACCCAGGCGACGGTGGAGCCTCCGGGCGCCGCGGCGGCGATCCAGAAGGGACCCGGAGACCGGTCGCAGTCGGCCGGGGCGAGGGTGAGCAGGGATTCGGCGCCGGTCTTCCGGTCGACGCGGAGCAAGAGGACGCTCTCGGCGGTCGACCCGATGCCAGGGCAAGCATCGTCCGCGTCGTGCGTGTAGGCGATGAGCGTCGCGTCCGCGTCCCCGTCGACGGCCACGACGTCGTCGTCCGGGGGGATGTTCTGCTTGAGCCTTCGCCAGGGGCTCGGCGGCCCGTCGCGCGGGACTTCGCGCAGCGCGACGGCGCCCGACGAGCCGACGCGGACCAGGCCGAGGTCGTCACCCAGCGTGTAGGCGTCGTGCTCGCGCTCGTCGTCGTCGCCGAAGTCCGAGTCGCGGATGGCGACGACGCGCGGTCTGGGGGCCGCGCCGGGCACGAACGCGGTGGCGGTCAGATCGTCGTCCCCGTCGCCGAGGACGACGACGGCGTGGTCGCCGCACACGAGCGCGGGGTCCCGGTCGGGGGAGACCGAGAGCACTTCGCGGCCGGCGGGGTCGCCGAGGCGGCGTGCGAGGACGTGCGTGGGACCGCTCGTGCGAGGGTCGATCCACGCGAGCCCATCGGCGGTCGCGCAGAAGGCGGCCCCGACCTCGGTCGGCTCACCGCGGAGCTCTCCGTGCGGGCCGATGAGCACGAGCGCGCGGCCGACCTTCCCTGCGCGAGGCCCACGCCAGACGAACGCGACGCCGCCGTCGCTCGTCGATTGCGCGTGGAGCTCCGCGTCGGGAGCCCAGCTGACGGCGCCGAAGACGTCCGTCGCCCACGCGGGCTTGCCGTCGACGATCCCCATGGCGCGTACGACGCCGTCGGCGACGACCAGGCCGGCGACGACGTCCTGGTGCGAGGCGCGCGCCGCGGCGATGGGCGCCGAGAAGACGGAGGGATCGAGCTTCGCTCCGGGGCCGGCCGGGTGGGCGACGCCGCTCGCCGCCGCGCTGGGGATCGGGGCGGTCGGCTCGCCGGGGGACGGCGGCTGCTTCGCTCCGCACGTGCACCCGCTGGCGAACGCGATGGGGACGAACGCTAGCGGGAGCAGGCTGCGCATCCCTGGCGACACTACCATCGGCGCCGGGCTCACGCCCCAAGCAACTTGCGAAACGAGGTGCGCGGCATGGCCGCGGCGCGCGCGGCGGCGCTGAGGTTGCCGTCGTGCTCGCGGAGGAGGATGCGCGCCCCGTGCGGGGAGAGCGTGCTCGCGACGGCCGGGGTGTCCCGGCGCAGGGCCAGGTCGACGTCCTTCGCGTCGATGCCGCTGGCGCGGGTGGTGGCGTCCGCGGCGCGGCAAAGGACGTTGCGCAGCTCGCGCACGTTCCCGGGCCAATCGTGCGCCGCCAGCCTCGCCAGCGCGGCGGGAGAGAGGGTGCGCGGCCCGACCTGGGGCGCGACCTGGTGGAGCAGCTCCTCGGCGATGGCCGCCACGTCGCCGCGACGGTCCCGCAGCGACGGGACGTGCACGACGAAGCACTCCAGCCGATGGAAGAGGTCACGCCTGAACTCGCCCGCGGTCACGCGCTGCTCCAGCGGAGCGTGCGTTGCAGCGAGGACGCGGACGTCGGCCCGCTGGCCGCTCCCCGGTGCGCCGACGCGTCGGACCTCGTAACCGTCGAGCGCGCGCAGGAGCTTCGGCTGAGCGTCCAGCGGGAGGTCGCCCACCTCGTCGAGGAACAGCGTCCCGCCCTCGGCCTCCGCGAACGCTCCGAGCCGTCGCGTGTGGGCCCCCGTGAAGGCGCCCCGCTCGTGCCCGAAAAGCTCGCTCTCGACGAGCTCGCGCGGAAGGGCGGTGACGTTGATGGCGACGAAGGGTCGCTCCCGGCGTGGACCTTCGTGATGAAGCGCGCGGGCGATCAGCTCCTTTCCGGTGCCGCTCTCCCCCGCGATGAGCACGGGGAGCGCGTGGCACGCCAGTCTGCGCACCTGGTCGGCGAGCCGCCGCATGGCGATGGAGCCCCCCGCGATGCCGGGCAAGGGCTCGCCGGGCTGCTTCGAGGTCTCCCGCGCCTCCGCGACGAGCACGACCAGCGTCGAGTGACCGATGGCCACGGCCGTTCCCGCCCGCCCCCACGCTTCGCGGATGCGCGCGCTCCCGACGAAGGTCCCGTTGAGCGAGCCGAGGTCCTCGATGGCCACCCCGCCGCCGAGGACACTGAGGGCGCAGTGCCGTGAGCTCACGGTGACGTCGCGCACGACCAGATCCGCCATGGCCGACGTGCCGACCACGAGCTTGTCCTTCGTCAGCGCGACGCGCCGTGCGCCCGCCTGGTCCTGCAGCTCCACGAGCCACGTGCCGGCGGGCTGGCTGACCGCGATCTCGAGGGTGTGCGAGGACGGCGTCGGCTCTTCGATGTTCGGGGGCATGCGGCGATCTCCCTTCGCACCTCCCCATCGGCCCGGAGCGGCCGAGGTTGCGTGGCGAAGGACGATCTTCCGCGGGGCTCGTCAGCCGACGGCGATCCCGAGGGACTTCCGCAGACCGAAGTACTGCTCGCTCACCGAGAACACCAGGAGCTCCTTCATCTTTTCGGCCGGGGGAAGGTCGCCCGGGAGCTGGGGCTCCGCGGCGATGATCTTCTTGGCGATCTCGAGGTCTGCACAGAGGAGCAGGCCCGCGCGGCTGGCGGTGATCTCGATGGCCTGCATCCACCGCTTCAGGTCCGCCTTCGCGCCGTCCTCCATCCACTTCTGGACGACGATGCGGAGCGACTCGCGCTGCACCGGCTGCATGTGCTTCACGAGCTCCTGGGCGGTCATGTTGACGGCCTGCGCCATCTCGCCCGGGACCGTGAAGTCGCCCATCACGAGCTTCACGCCCGCGAAGAGGATCACCTTCAGCTCGTTGAGCGTCGGGAACAGGTTCTTGATGTAGTGCTCGCCGCGATACCCCGAGAGGTGCTTGCCCACGATGAACGTGAGCTCCTGCGGCGTGAAGCCCGTCAGCACGGTCTGTCCCGCCACGCTCGCCGGCGGCGTCGCGGGGACGGCCATGAGCGCCCCCGGGACGTCGTTGCGGACGTAGAGCTCCGGCATCGTGACGCCGAGGACCTGCGCCGCCCACCCGAAGGTCTTCGCGAAGGTCACCGTGCTGGTCGCCGGATCCTGCCGGAACCGGCGGTCGAGCACCGGGAGCTGCTTCTTCTCCTTGAGCTGGTTGGTCTTCGCGACGATCGCCGCGGGCGTCAGCATCTCGAAGATCTTGCCGATGTAGAGGTTCTCGTCCTTGTGGAAGAGATTCTTCACCCACATCTCGTTGTCGAGGCGGCTCTTCACCTGAATCATCCCGCGCGGACGGTAGTCCTCGAAGAAGCGCTGCTCCTCCTCGTCGGTCTTTCGCAGGAACGCGAGGGCCGCGCACATGCACCACGCGCGGTCGTACTCGTGCATCCGCAGATACAGCTTGTACAGGCTCCGGTACGGGTCGACGCGGAGCGGGTCCTTCTGGAGGACGAGCGCGTGCTCGCCGACGGCGGCCTCGGTCTGGTCGGTCGCCTCGTAGAGCTCCGCGAGGATCTGCCGCTCCACCGCTTCGTCCGGCTTGAAGCGCGTCGCCATCTTGAAGGACTCGATCGCGCTCGTCAGGTCCTTCAGGCGATCGCGGTAGATGAGCCCCAGGTTGTGCCAGAGGTTGAACTCGAGATCCGGGTTGGCGATGTTCGCCGTCGACATCCGGCGGAGCATCTTCCGGAACGCGCGCTCGAGCGCCTTCCAGTCCTTCTTGCCCGTGAGCAGCTTGTTGATGCGCTCGAAGGCCTCGAGGTATGCCGGGTTGAGATCGAGCGCCTCGCTGAAGAGCTCGACCGCCTTGTCCTGGTCGCCCTCCTTGTCGCGATAGAGCTGCGCCATCGTGTAGAGGAACTTGCTCTTGCGGCCCGGGTCCTTCTCGTTGTCGGCGATGGCCTGCAGCGTGTCGATCATCTTCGACCAGTTCTCGGTCGCCTGGTAGAGCGCGATGAGCTTGTGGAGCAGCCCCGGGTTCAGCGGCTGCAGCTCGCGCGCCTCTTCGAGCGCCTCGATCGCCTTGCCGGGGTTCTTGTCCTGGTCGTTCCAGACGTCGGCGATCTCGTTGAGCATCCGGAAGCGGTCTTCGCCCTCGAACACGTTGTCGAGGATCTGCCGCCGGTACGCGACGACCTGCTTCCAGTCCTTCAGCTCGTTGTAGAGCGAGACGAGCGCCTCCAGCGTCGGGCGGTGCGCCGCGTCGACGGCCAGCGCCTTCTCGAAGTTGTTGATCGCCTGCTTGGCCTGACCCTGCTCGCGCTTGATGCAGCCGAGGCGGTAGTAGACGTCGGCGCGTGCCTCGCCCTCGTCCTCCCCGAGGGCGGTCAGCACCTTCTGGTAGTTCGTGAGGGCCGCGCCCCAGTCCTTCAGGCGGAAGCAGACGTCGGCGAGGCCGCGGATCGTCACCTGATCGGTGAGATCGAGCTGGTGCGCCGCCGTGTACGCCTTGAGCGCTTTGTCGTCCTGACCCAGCGCCGCGCACACCTGGCCCAGCTTGTTCTGCAGGGCGTGCTGCTCGCCGCGCTCTCGCTTTCCGCTCTTGCGGACCAGCATCTCGAGGAGAGGCTCGGCGCGCTCCCACTCGGGCTTCGCGATGTACTCGTCGACGAGGGGCAGCGCCGCGTCCTCGTTCTCCGGATCGGCCTCGTAGCCGGCCTCCCACGCGAGCACGGCGCTCGCGTGATCGCCGAGCATCTCTTCTCGCAGCTTGCCGAGCTCCACGAGGAGCTTCGCGCGCTGACGCGGCGCCGTCGTGTAGCTCTGCTCCTGATCGAGGTAGCGTGCGGCCTTGTCGTAGTCCGCGCTCTCGACGGCGATCTGGCGGAGAGCCGCCAGCGTCGGCAGGTGCGCCGGATCGAGATCCAGCGCCATCTCGTAGCGCTCCTGGGCCGCCACGCGATCACCGAGCTTCTCGTCGAGCGCCTTGCCGATGCGATAGAACGAGTCGACGCGCTGCTTCGTGTCCTGCGTCAGCTCGGCGACGCGGGTCATGAAGTCGATCGACTGCGCGGCGTCGCCCAGCTTGTCGTAGAGCTTGGCGAGGGCCTCGAGCGCGGGGATGTTCTGCTCGTCGAGGTCGACGATGTTCTTGTACGCGTCGATGGCCCGCTCGGAGTCCTCGACCTCGTCGGCGTACACCTGCGCGATGGCTCCGTAGAGCTCGACCTTGGTCTTCCGGTCGAGCGTCGCGGCGATGTGCCGGTCGTACGTGTTGATGAGGTCGAGCCACTGGCGGAGCTTGCGGTAGTTGCGCTCGAGCTTGAAGTACGCGTCCTCGTTGTTGGGGTCGACCTCGAGAACCTGCTCGAGCCGCTGCGCGGCGAGATCGGCCTTGAGGAAGTGCTCCTCGTGCAGCGTGGCGAGATGAAGGAGGACGTCGATCTTCTCGCGCTCGGTCGTCACCACCTCGAGCTGGCGCTCGAGCACGGCGACGAGCTCGGGCCACTGCTCGAGCACCTCGGAGACGCGCGTCAGGCCGCGGAGCCCCTGGATGCTCGTGCCGTCGATGTCGAGCACCTCGCGATAGACCTGCGCCGCGCGTACGGCGTCGCCCAGGCTCGACTCGTAGAGCTGCGCGATTCGAAGCTTCGTCGTCGCGTTCTCGGCCGGGTCCTTGACCGCGGGGACCTTGCGCTGGAGGACGTCGACGAGCTCGCGGTTCTGGCCGCGCGCCGCGAAGATGCGCTCCAGGTTCTCGAGCGCGGGCAAGAACTGCGCGTCGACCTCGAGCGCGCGCTGGAAGTACGTGATGGCCTGCTCGGTCTGCTGCATCTGCGCATCGAGCAGCTCGCCGAGATCGTTCAAGACCTCTTTCCGGTCGACGTCGTTCGTCGCGACGTCGAGGGCGCGCGTGAGCGTCGCGCCCATCTGCTGCCAGTTGCCGGCCTTCTTGTAGAGGCTCGCCAGCTGCCGCATCGCGCCGACGTTCTGCGGATCGAGCTGGATGATCTGGGCGTAGTAGGGCTGGGCGTACTCCGGGTGTCCGAGATCGTCGCCGTACCACTTGGCCAGGTGCAGGCAGAGCCGGATCTTCTCCTGCGGCTCGGTCTGCTGCTTCAGCCAGTCGCTGACCGTCTTGATGACCTCGGCCCAGCGCCCGGTGGCCTGCGCCATCCGCTCGATGTAACGGGCCGTCTCCCGGTCGTGGAAGTTCATCGCCAGGGCATTGACGAGCGCGTCGAGCGCCTGGTTCTTGTCGTCGAGCTTCTCCTCGAAGACGCGCGCGATCTTGCGCAGAAGGTCGGTCTGGTCGGAGATCTCCTCGCGTGTCTCGAGCCTCGCGAGGAGGAGCTCGACGAGGGGCTCCCAGCGCCCCGCCGCGTTGTGCAGCTTCTCGAGCTCCGTGAAGGCTTCGTCGTTCGTGGGATCGATCTGGAGGATCTTCTCGTAGGCCGTGCGGGCTCCGTCGGGGTCGCCCGCCGGGTCGCGCCACATCGCCGCGACGCTGCGCAGCTCCTCGATGCGCTCGGTCGGCTCGCCGAGCGCCTCGGCGCGCTGCATCTTGACGTCGATGACGTCGGTCCACTTCTCCTCGCCGCGGTAGATGGCCTCGAGGGCGTCCATCGCCTCGAAGTCGGCGCCGACCTCGAGCAGCTTCCGCCACGCCTCGGCGGCGTCGTAGGGCTGCTGGAGCTGACCGCCGTAGGTCTTGCCGAGCTCGCGGAAGATCTCCTTCAGCTCCTCGCCGTCCAGCAGCGAGGCGGCACGATCGACCAGCTGGTGCAGCGCGGTCACGAGCTCGTTCGAGTCGCCCTGCCGGCGCCGGATGTCGGCGATGGCGCGGAGCCCGGCGAGGTTCGCGTAGTCGATGTCGAGGACGCGGTTCCAGTCCTGGAGCGCGGAGTCGTCGCGCCCCAGCTTGTCGCTCGTGGTCCGCGCGCGCCGCGTGAGGATGTTGACGCGGTCCTCGTCGGTCGACGCGATGTCGAACTCGCGCTCGAGGATGTCGACGAGCTTCGCCCACTGGCCGAGCGAGTCGTAGAGGTTCGACAGCGCGTGCAGCGCCTCGGGATCCTCCCCGCGAAGATCGAGGACGGCCTTCCACGTCTCGATGGCGCGCTCGGGCTGCCCCAGCTTGTCGGCGGCGATGTGGGCGATTTTCGCGCGGATCTCGGCCTCGGCCGTGTCGCCCGAGGCGTTCTCGAGCTCGCGCTGGTAGACCGCGTCGAGCTCTTTCCACGCCCCCTGGTGCTCGTAGATCCGCGCGAGCGCGGCGATGGTGCCCTCGTGGCTCTTGTCGAGGTCGTCGAAGATGTGGCGGTAGGCCCGGATGGCGTTGGCGAGATCGACGAGGCGCGTCTCGTAGAGCTCACCGAGACGGGCATAGAGCTCGACGAGCTCGATGCCGTCGGTCGTCGCCTTCACGCGCATCTCGAGGATGTTCGCGAGGTCCTGCCACGACTCGAGGGAGAGGTAGATGCGGTCGAGGTTGGCGAGCGCCTCGACGTCCCCCTGGTCGACGCTGAGGACGTACTTGTAGGTCTCCTCGGCCTTGCCGATGTCGCCGAGCTCGTCCTCGAACGTGCGCGCCAGACGGCGGCCGATGGAGCGCTGCACGCCCGGATCGGTGTGGGCGCCGAGGACGTCGGCGTACGCGTTGGCCAGCGTCTCCCAGCCCCCGTCCACGCCGCCGGCGAGGCGCGGCGACTCTTCGCCCGCCTTTTCGTCGAGCGGGAACTCCTTGAGCGCGCGGATGTAGACGGCGAGCGTGTTCGCGGGATCGAGGAGCTTCTCCTCGAAGAGCTCGGCGAGCCGGTAGTAGGCCGCCAGCCGGTCTTCCTCGCCCTTCGTGTGGGCCAGCTGCGCCTCGTAGACGGTCGAGAGCTTTTCCCACTCGCTCATCGAGCGGTAGAGCGGCTCGAGGATGTC
This sequence comes from Polyangiaceae bacterium, assembly GCA_036501935.1. GTDB lineage: Bacteria > Myxococcota_A > Polyangia > Polyangiales > Polyangiaceae > Palsa-1150. The sequence goes on from DASXZL010000024.1 coordinate 78,295, forward strand.
GCCGACCTCGGCCTGCTTGGCTCCGCTGGCGAAGAGGGCCTCGAGAGCCTCCAGCGTCGCCTGGTGCTCCGGCGCCGCGCCGATGACGTCGCGGTACGCGGCAATCGCCGCGTCGAGGTTGCCGAGGCGCGTCTGCTCCACCTGGCCGAGGCGGTACTTCAGCTCGAGCACCTCGTCGGGCGACTGTCCGATCTCCGCCTCGCGCCCCAGGATGGCCGCGAGCTCCGCCCAGCGCTCGGTCTGGGCGTACAGCCGATCGAGCGCGCGGATGGCCGTGAGGTTCTCGGCGTCCGAGTCGACCACGCGCCGGTAGCGCGCGATGGCGCCGTCGACGTCCTCGAGCTGGACCTCGAAGATCTGCGCGTTGCGCAGGCCGAGCTCGACGAAGCGCTCGCGGCTCTCGCCGCCGTCGAGCTTGTCGAGCTGGGCGTCGTAGAGCTTCGCGATCTCGGGCCATCGGTTGACGGTCATCGCCAGCCGCTCGAGGTTTCCGAGCGTCTGCTCGTTCCCGTCGTCGAGCGGCAGGGCGCGCGCGTACGTGTCGAAGGCCGACGCGTGGTCCCCGACGGCGTCCTCGAAGAGGCGCGCGATGCGGTGGAGAAGCTCGACCTTCTGGAACGGATCCGCGGCGCGGCGGACCTGCACCTCGTGCACGCGGATCAGCTTGGGCCAGTCGCTCGTGGCCTCGTAAACCGGCTCGAGGACCGCGGCGGCGCCGAGCGGATCCTTGTCGCCGTCCTTCAGGCCCTCGAGGGCGCGGAGCGTCGGCTCGTGGTCCGCCTGCGCTTGCAGGATGTCTCGGTAGAGCTCGACCGCGCGCGACACGTCGTCGAGGTGCTTCTCGTAGAGCTCCGCGATCCGGTACTGGAAGCTGATCGCCTCGTTCGGGTCGCCCGTCATCTCGCTCTCGCGCGTCAGCACCGAGAGCAGCTCCGTCCAGTTCTCCGCCTGCTCGTAGAGGACGTCGAGGCGCGAGAGCGCCTGCAAGTCGTCCGGATCGAGCTCGAGGATCTTGGTGTACGTGTCGATGGCGCGAGGGACGTCGCCGAGCTCGCGCTCGAAGACGGCGCCGACCTGGTAGTAGATGCCCTTCTTCTCGTCGACGTCCGCGACGAGATCGGCCTTCTTCGCGTAGACGCTCAGAAGATCCTGCCAGCGGGACAGGTCGAGGTATCGCCGGATCAGCGCGTCGATGGCGCGAAGGTCGTCGCCGTCAATCTCGAGGACCTTGTTGTAGACGGCGATGGCCGCCTCGGACCGATTGAGGACGTCCTCCTCGATGGCGGCCGCCTGGAAGAGCGCGTCCTTCTTGTCGAGGGGCTCTTCGAGGATCTCCGACTTGCGCTGGAGGATGATGGAGAGCTCTTGGTACCGCTCGGTCGTCCGGAAGAGCCGCTCGAGCGACTCCGCGGCCGAGAGGCTGAGCGGATCGATCTCGAGCACCTTGCGATAGAGGGCGATCGCCGTGTCGACGTTGCCGAGGTCGTTCTCCTGCACCCGCGCGCTCGTCATGTAGAGCGCGCTCGCGAGCGTCGGATCCTCGATCTCCGCCGCCAGGTCCTGGAAGACGCGGGCGAGGTCGTCGAAGCGGCCGGTGGCGCGCGCGACGCGATCGAGCTGCTGCTGGGTCGCCTCGTTCGCGGAGTCCTCCTTGAGGGCGCGCGCGAGGGTGGCGAACGCCGCGCCGAGATCGGCCGCGGAGTCCTCGTAGAGCTGCGCGATCTGGTGGAGGAGATCCACCCGCCGCGTCACGTCCTCGCTGCGGCGGACCTGCACTTCGTGAACGCCGACGAGCTTTTGCCAGTCCCCGATGTGCCGGTACAGCGGCTCGAGGAGGTCGGCGATGACGAGCTCGTACTTCGCGTCCTTGCCGAGCCGCTCGAGGGCCGAGAGCGCCTCCGTGTTCGTCGGCGCCCGCTCGAGGACCTGCCGATAGCCCTCGATGGCGACCTCCACGGCCGCCATCTCGCGCTCACGCAGCGCCGCCAGCCGCAGCATCAGCGCAAGCTGGGACTCGTCGGTCGACGCGAGGGCGAGCTGGGCTTCCAGGTTCTCGGCGAGCTCGCCCCACATCTTCTGGCGCACGAACAGGTCGTCGAGGGCCTTGAGCGCTCGCTCGCTGCCCGGGTCGATCTCGAGCACTTTCGTGTAGGCGGCGACGGCGTCGTCCGGCCGGCCGAGGCGCTCGTCGTAGATCTGCGCCATCGAGCCGTAGAGCGTCTCGCGTTCCCGCGCGTCGTTCGTCTGCTCGATGCGGCGCTCGACCACGCCGATGAGGTCCTTCCACCGCTGCGTACGGGTGAAGAGCTGCTCGAGCGCAGCGAGCGCCTCCGCGTCCCCCGGGTCGATCGAGAGGACCTTGTAGTAGGCCTGCGCCGCCTGATCGACGTCCCCCAGCCGATCGTCGATGCCCGCGATCCGCAGCCAGTAGTCGCGCGCCAGCGCCGCGTCGGTCAGGCTCTCGGCGAGCTCGCCGTAGAGCGCCACCAGCTCGCGCTGGGCGCCCGAGGAGTCTGCGATCTGCTCGATCTCGTCGCGCGTCTCGGCGAGCGCGGGATCGTCGCGCAGGGCCGACGCGAGCACGGCGAACGCGTGCTTGAAGTCGTTCACGCGCTCGGCGCTGATCCTCGCCGCCTTGCGCTTCAGGGCGACGCGCTTCTCGACCTCACCCTGGCCGGCGCTCAGGATCTCCAGCGCGCCGATGAGCTGCGGCCAGTCGCCGCGCTCTTCGTAGATCGACTCGAGGATGGCCGCGGCTTCGGCCTGGAGATCGCCCCGCAGCATCGCCTCGAGCGCCGTGCGCGCGCCCTCGTGCTGCTGATCGATGAACAGGATCTCGCGATAGTTCTCGAGCGCGCCGGCGGAGTCGGCCAGGTGCTTCTCGAGCGTCTGACCGAGCCGGTACTTCAGATCGATGAGCTCGCGCTCGCCGACGTCGAGCTCGATCCTCCGGCGGAGGACGTCGACGTAAGGCTCCCAGCGACCGAGGCGGCCGTAGAGGACGTCGAGAGCCGCGAGGGCTTGCGCGTCCGTCGCTTCGTCCTCGAGGACCTGGACGTAGGTCTCGATGGCCTTGTCGACGTCCTGGATCTCGTTCTCGTAGAGCTTGGCGATCTCGTAGTTTATCGCCTTCTTCTCGTCGGGCGTGGTCGAGAGATCCCGCTTCTTCTCGTAGATGCCGAGCAGATCGGTGAAGCGCGAGGTCTGCCGGAACAGACGCTCGAGCGCCGAGATGGCCTCGACGTTCTCGCCGTCCGCCTCGTACACCGCGCGGTACGCCACGAGGGCGTCGTCGATCTTCTGCAGGTTGTCGACGAGCACTCGACCGAGACGCAGGCGCAGCATGATGGCCGCGTCGCGCTCGCCGTTCATGTCGGCGGCCTCGATGGCGCGCCGGTACGCGGCGACCACCTCGTCCCACCGCGAGGTGGCCTTGGCGGCCCGTTCGACGTCCTCGCTCGTGCGAGCGTCGGCGGGGAAGAGCTCGAAGGCCGACAGATAGCGATCGAACGCCTTCTGCGAGTCCTTGACCTTGCCCTCGTAGAGCGCCGCCACCTCGCGATAGAGCTCGAGCTTCGCCGGCGGATCCTGCTCGTGGCCGAGCTTCACCTCGATCGCGTTGGCGAGAGCCTTGCTGTTGTTGGCCGCGGTGTAGATGGGGATGAGCGCTTCGGCGGCCTGCAGGTTGTCGGCCTCGAGCTCGAGCACCTTTTCGTAGGCCTTCGCGGCGCGATCGAGCTTCTGCTTCTTGTCGGCCCACAGCTGGGCGATCTTGAAGAGGAGCGAGATCTTCGCCGCCGCGTTCGTCTCCTTGGCCTCCTGCTGCTCGAGGACGCGGATGAACTCGTCCCACTTCCCGGTCTCGGCGTAGAAGACCTCGAGGTCGTCCCACCGGCCGAGCGCGAGGTACTTCTTCTTCAGGGCGTCCTGCGCCCGGCGATCGTTCGGGTCGAGCGTGAGCAGGACGCGCCACGCGTTGACGGCGCCCTCGTCGTTGTTCAGGCGCTCGCCGTAGATGGTCCCGAGCTTCGTGAGGACCTGGATCTTCGCCGGCGCGTCGAACGTGATCTCCGCCTGGCGCTCGAGGACCGACGCCAGCTTGTCGAAGTCCTTCGCGCGCTCGTAGAGGCCCGCGAGGGCCCCGAGAGCGTCGGCGTTCGACTCGTCGTTCGAGAGCACTTCTTGCCAGAGGTCGATGCAGACCTCGGGCTTCTTGACGCGTTCGGTCGCGAGCTTGGCGATCTCCAGGAACTTCGCCGCGCGGTCCGGGCCCGGCGACATGCCTTCGGCCTCGCGCCGCTGCAGACCGAGGAGCTTCTCCCAGTCGCGGCGCTTCTCGTACATCTGCCGCAGGTATTCGACCGATTGCGTGTTGTCCGGATCGATGGCGAGGACGGCCTCGTACGCCTTCACGGCCTCGGCCTGGTTGGCGAACTTCGAGACGTAGAGATCCGCGGCCTTCGAGTAGAGGGCGACCTTCTCGGCGTTGTCGGGGACGAGCCCCGCGAGCTGCAGGATGGTCTTGACGTACTCGTTGTAGCGCTTGGCGCCTTCCTGCTTGTCGGCCAGCTGCCGGAGCTCGGCGATCTTCGCGTCGTCGGCGGCGACGGGGATCGATGGGTGCGCCTCTGCCGCCGGTGCGACCGACGGCGCCGCGGCAGGTCGGTCGGAGGGCACGTGCATCGCCGGCGGGGCGCTTTCCATCGGCATCGGCGCACGAGGCGTCGGCACTTCGGAGACGGGCATGGCCACGTCGTTCGTCTTCACCGGGGCAGGCTTGGGCGTCACCGCGGCAGGCTGGGGCGTGGCTGCCTTGGGGGCAGCAGCCGTCTGCGGCTTCGTGACCCCGTCGGCGTGGCTCGGGCCGCGCGTCGGCTGGAGGGTCTCGCCGATCTGCGCTTCGAAGGCGCGGAGCTGGGGATGCTCGGGGGAGACGGCGCTCAGGCGCTCGAACGAGAGCCGCGCGCGGATCAAGTTGCCGAGCTGCCTCCACGCGATGAGCCCGGCCTGCGCGAGCAAGAAGGTGCTCCCGCCGTCGTCCGCGCGAGTCGCGGCCTCTTCGGCGATGGTCAGCACGCGGTCCCAGTCGCCGCCCTTCTTTCCGTAGGCCTCGCGGAGGAAGAAGAACGCCCCCTCGTTCGAGGCGTCGAGCTTGAGCGCTTCCTCGAGAAAGCGAGCCCCGACGTCGATGTTCTGGTGACGCAGGACCCAGCGCGTGCCGAACGCGAGCGCCAGCGGAGCGCGGCGTTTGCGATCGGTCGACTGCTGAAGGATCTGGTGCTGCGCCTGCTCGAGGACGTCGAACCGCCCCTGCTCGGCGAGCAGCCCCTCGTAGAGCGCAGCGACCTGGCGGTTCAGCCCGTCGGCCGCATAGGCGCGCCCGAGCATCCCCTCGCCCTCTTCGGGGGCGAACCGGCGCGCGATGCGGGCGGCACGCAGGAGCAGTCGCGCCTTGGCGACGGGATCACTGGCTTCGTTGGAAGAGCGAAGCAGCCCCGCGAGGTGCTCCTGCCAGCTGGCGGCTTCGAGCTGCACGTCGGCCAGGCAGCCGCTCGGCTCGGGATTGCCCGCAGCCATGCCGATGCTGCGGGCGTACGTCGCCCCCGCCTTTTCCCAGTCGCCCTGATCGCAGAGGACGTCACCCAGCTCGAGCAGAAGCGCGCTCGCGCGCTCCCCCGTGGCGCCGGCCTTCAGCTCCAGCTCGAGGAGCTTCTGGACCATGTTCAGCTTGCCGAGGTCCCAGTAGACGTTCCTCGCGGCCTCGAGGCTCTCGGTCAGCGCCGGGTTGAGCTTGTACGCGTCCTGAAAGTGCTTCAGCGCCTTCACGCCGGCGAGGAACTTCGTCTCGAGGACACGGCCGAGCTTCAGGTGAAACTGCGCCTTGGCGGCGTTGGCCGCCGGCGACGCGATCCCCTTTTCGAGCTCCTCGACGAGGCTCTGCCAGTCCCGCACATTCTCCAGATACGAAAGACGCTCCTCTAGCTCCATCGATCGCCTCGGTTCGTTCCGACCGCTCAAGGGGAAGACACGGCGTTGTCGCGCGTTCTCACGTCGCACTCGCCCACCGCGCGCACGCTCGTCACATCGCCCGCGGGAGATAGAAGACGGCGCAACGACACGGTACGCCGTTCATACGGTACCAAAGGCAGCCTCGAAGTGGGCGGCCTTCAACGGCCTCCGCCCGACCGCCACTATACCGCCGAACGGGGTGGGTTCCGCTGGCCAAAATGCGACGCCGGGGCTCGCTTTTCGACGGCGGGGCGAGCGCGACGCAGCGCTCGAGGTCGGGAGCTACTGAAGCGAGCCACCCATGCGGCGCACGATCTCCTGGGACTGCGAGCACTGGTCGGCGTATTTGACCGCGAGCGCGCCCTTGCAGGTGACCTTCCAGAACGACTGGAGCTGCTGGATGGCCTCGTTCTTCCTCGGCGGGTTCAGCTCGGCGTAGGCCGACCCGAGGTTGAAGTAGGCCTCTTTGTGGTCGTTGCACTTGTTGCTGTCACACGACTTCTTGGACGCCTCGTACTCGGCGACCGCACGGGTGAAGTCCCCCTTGTTCTCGTAGAGGCTACCGAGAAGCGCGTGCATGTTGAAGAGGTGCTTGTCGTCTTCCTTGGCGAACGACACGCCCTCGCGCAGCACTTGCTCCGCCTGGTCGAAGAACATCAGCCGGTTGTACTCGTCGGCGAGGCTCACGTAGTACATCGTCTCGTCGGGCTGCACTTCGAGCGCCTTCGTCCAGTTCTGGATGGCCCCCGCCTCGTCGTCGGCGTGGATGAGGACCTCGGCCAGCTCGCCGTAGGCCTGCCCGTAATTCGGATCGAGCTGGATGGCCATCTGGAAGGGCGCCTTCGCGTCGGCCCAGCTCCCCTGCCCCTTGTCCGCGAGCTCCTCGAGCGCGTGGCCCTGCTGGAAGTAGTACTCGGCGTGCGTCTTCTTCTTGTCCGCCTTCTCGGCGGCTTCCTCGGCCTTGGTGCAGGCGCTGGCCATCTTCTGCCAGTCCTCTTTGCCCTCGTAGGCGAGCGCGAGCTTCCACCAGATGCGCGTGTTGTCCGGATCGAGCTTCGTCGCTTGATCGAACTTGGACACCGCTTCGTCGAGGTTGCCGCCCTTCTTGGCGGAGTCTCCCTCGTTCGCGAGGTTCACCGCCTCGATGTTGTTGCGGCTGCACGCGGACGCGGCGAGCGTCGCGGCGACGAGAACGCATAGGGTCTTGGCGGTATTCTCGCTCATGTCGGCGCCGGGCAGTCTACGGGACGCGCGCGCGCGCCGTCCACTGCTTACGAGCGTGGATCACTCGCCCGGGTTGAACATGATCGGATAGACGACCGTGACCATGCCACCCTCGGGCTGCGGGAACGAAAGATTCCCGAAGCCGCGGACGACGCACTGAACGACGGCCGAGTCCGGGATGTCGCTGCCGCCGTCGGCGGTCATCGCCACCGCCCCGCTGCGGTCGATGACGAACTTCACCGTCACGCGTCCCTGCAGGTTGGGGTTGTTGCGCATGCCGTTCTCGTAGCAGAGCCGGAAGCGCCCGAAGTTCTGGCGAACGATGCGCTGGATGACCTCGGGCGGCAGGCGCCCGTTGACGCTCGTCGCGCCTTCTCGGATGCGCGGCGCCTTCACCTGGTGGCCACCGCCAAGGCGTCCACGTCCGCTGCCGATGCCCTGCCCGGTGCCGGTGCCGGCGCCGTGACCGAGGCCGCCGAAATTCCCGAGGCCGATGCCCTCGCCACGACCGCCGCCGCCCTCGCCGACGCCCGAGAGACCGAGCCCTCCCGCGCCGAACGAGTCACCGATCGTGTCGCCGAACATGTTGCCGCGTGCGCTCTTCTCGTCCTGCCCCGCCGACTCTTCACGGCCCCATGGCGCCGTCGGCGCGTTGGGATCGCCGCCGCCCATCGTCGAGATGAGGCCGATCATGCCGAACTGCGCGGCCTCCTGGAGCGCCGCCTGCTTCGCGAGGTGGGGATCCGGATTGTCCTTCGGGCCCTGGACTCCGTACTTGTGGCCGGAGTCCTTCGTGTTGGGGTTGCCCATCGACCCCTCTTCGCCCTTGGCGCGAGTGCCCGTTCCACCCTCCTGCTGGTCGTTCGCAGTCTCGGTGGTCGGATCGTCGCGCTGCTCCTGCTCGCGCTCGGCTGCCGCGTTGAGCAGCTTCTGCATCATCAGGATCTGGTCGCGATCGATCGCCTCGCTGTCGTCGCCGCGCATGCTCGGCATGAAGAAGGCGAAGACCGCCACGAGGCCCATGTGCAGCAGGAACGACAGGCCCGTGTAGAGGAACGCCGCCGGCTCCATCGTCGCGAGGAAGCCGACCGGAACGCGCTTGCCCGCGTTGACCGCGCTGACCTGGAAGACGAGCGAGCTCCCCTCGAGCTCCATGCGGGCCTTGGCACCCGCGGGCAGCTCGTACTCGTAGGCGCCGCTCATCTCGGTCGACGCGTGGGCGCGGCCCGACGAGATGAGGTCGGCCAGGGTGACCTTGCCCTGCCCCTGGAGATCCACGTAACCGCGCGAGCGCGGCAGAATGACGAGCGACGCCCCGAGGCCGCGGGACACGACGATGGGAGCGCGCGTGGTCCCCAGCGTCTCGCTCGGGATGAAGTAGTCGCACGCCACCTTGTCGCCGAGCTCCTCGCCCACGTAGAACGAGCGCGGCGGCGTCAGGTGCGAGACGTGGAGGACGTTCGAGTCCCAGAGCACCATCACTTCGATCGCCGACAGGTGCGCGACCTCGACCTCGTCGGGGCTCACGTCGGGACCGCTCTTCACCATCGAGTACGAGAATCCCGTCCCGCCTCCGTCCATCGCGGGCTCGAGGCCGAGGCCCACGCCGACCGACTGGGGCGCCGCCTGCGCGACGAAGGGAGCCGACGGCGCCGCGAAGGGCGCCGCTGCGGCCGCGGCGGCGGGAGCTGCGAACGGATTGGAGCCGGCGAACGGATTCGCGGCGGCCGGCGAAGCGGCGAAGGGGTTCGCGCCGGCAAAGGGGTTGGCGGACGGACCGCTGCCCGGTGCGCTCGGGGGGGCGGCGGCGACGGGCGAGTCGACCGGGGCAAACGCCGCAGCCGGAGTCGGCGCAGCGACCGGGGGCGACGCGGTCGCGGGCTCGGCGCTCTCGAGGACGATGAGCGTGGACCCGATCTGGATCTGGTCGCTCGGACGGATCTTGCACTTGTTGACCCGTTGCCCGTTCACGAGCGTGCCGGGCTCGTTGCCCAGATCGATCAGCGTGATGTCCTGCGGCGACGCGACCTCGATCACGGCGTGCATGCGTGAGGCGAGCTCGTCGTCCACACGCAGATGGCTGCGGGGATCCTTGCCGACCTTCACGATGTCTTGCGCGATCGTGTCGCGGCGCACGAGCTGATCGCCCTGATAGAGCGCAAACGTGAGCGCGACCTTCGCCTTGCCCTGGCTATCCATCGAAATACCCCTACGCGCGCCCTGGGCGCGGAACGAGCCGGCAGCGGGCTGCCATACTCAGATGTTCTCCACGGACTTGAGCATCTCCGGCACGAACGACGTGCGCGGTCGGATGAGCGTCGTACGAACCGGTCCCGGCCGGACGCGGATCGTCGCGTCCGACGGGCCGAAGCCGCCCGCGCTGAGCGGGTCGTCCTCGAACTTGTACCCGTAGTCGCCCCCGTTGTCGGGCTTGGCCCCCGCCGCAGCTCCTGCAGCAGCGGCATCCTGTGCAAAGGCCTGCGCAGACAGAAGGAGGAACGAGGCCGTCACGAGTCCGCCGAGCACCCATTTGTTGTTCGAACGCTTCATGACAGGGCTCCGTCTGGTCCAACGCAGGTGGAATTGTCCGCTGGAATTACAGTATAAGTGTATGTGCCTGGGGCGTCGGGGTCAATCCGATTGGGCGTCACCCCGGCGTCTCGGAGCACGGGTGAACTGTCCGAGTCAGACATTCGAAAGGAGCCAAGGTTCCCGGGGATCACGGCTTGGACGAAGGGGCCGGAGGAGGGGCCGAAGCAGCCGGGGGCGCCGCGGAGCCTGCCGGAGGCGCTCCACTGCCCGCGGCCGCGGGTGCGCCGCTGCTGTCGCTCGGCGCAGGAGGAGGCGGCGGCGCAGGCGGTGCTCCGGGGGCCGGGCCGCCCGCCTGGAGGAAGGTGATCGTGTCGTCGAGGTCCTGCATCCGCTCCTTGGCCTTCTTCACGGCGCCGTCGTACTCCGGCTTGCCGGACGCCTTGTCCATGAAGGCCTGGAAGATCGTCTTGGCCTGCTGGTAGATCGCGACGGCCTTGTCGGTCCCGCCCGCGCCCTTGGCCTTGTACTCCTGCGTGAGGATCCCCTCGTTGAAGTACGCGTCGGGGCGTGCGGGGTCGATCTTCTTGCACGCGTCGAGCTCGGACTGCGCCGCGGGCACCTGCTTGTCGTCGTTCGTGCCGTCGATCTGACCGCGCTCGGCGAGCGCGAGCCCGAGGTGCGCGTCGTAGTCGTTCGGGTGCATCTCGAGCGCCTTGCGGTACGCAGCTTCGGCCTTGTCGAAGCCGCGGAACGTGAGGTTGATCGCCGCGAGGTTCATCTGCGCCTCGAAGAACTTCGGATCGAGCTGCGCGGCCGTCTGGAACTCTTTGACGGCCGTGTTCACCTGTCCGAGCTCGTTCAGGATGAGGCCCGACGTGTTGTGGATGGGCGCGTAGTTCGCGTTCTTGCGGACGGCCTGCGAGCACACCGTCGCCGCCAGCGCGAGCTGCTGCACGTCACCGCGCTTGGCGAGCGCCGCGTTCGTCGCGATCGTGCGGCCGAACTTGCGCCCGGGCGACGCCTTCTTCTTCGCGCTGCCGAAGTAGTAGAGCGCCAGCTGGTTGAACGCCGGCATGTAGCCGTCGTCGATGGCGAGGGCGCGCTGCAGGTTCAGCTTCGCGCAGTCGAAGTCCTGGAGGTCGACGTCCTTCCCGCCCGCCTTCGTGTGGCAGTTGGCGCCGACCTGCGAGGAATCACGCTGCATCTGGAACATCGCCAGGTCGACGAGCGCCGGCACGTTCTGGAAGTTCGCGTCCGTCACCGCCTGCTCGAGCGCGCTGATGGCCGCGTCCGCGTTGCCGTCCGCCTTGAACTGGTAGAGGGCGAGCTGCGCGCGCGCGTAGTGGAACTTGGGCTCGTCCGACAGCGCCTGCTGGAAGTGCCCCTTGGCTTCCTTGTCGTCCCCGCAGCGCTGGTACGCGAGACCCGCGTCGTACGTCGCCTCGGGGAACTTGCCCCCGGCGTTGACCGACGCGGCGCTCTCGAACTGCTTGGCCGTATCGGAGCACGCCTGGTCGCTCCAGTCGTTCGCCTTGTCGTGGGCGTTGAAGACGTCGAGCGCCTCGTTGAATCGCTCGATCGCCTTCTGCTCGACCACGGCCTTCGGGCTGACGGGCCCACCACCCCTGCCGCCCGTGTTGACTTCCTTGTTCCCGCCTCCGCAGCCGAAGCCGACCAGGCCCGCGCAGAGCGCCAGCGCCCAGGTTTGCGTCAAACGCCGTCCGATGTTCTTCATCTTCGTCATCCTCGGGTGTGCGCCTGGCCTCAGTGACCCCTGCGGCGGGGGGGCGGGGGCCTGCCGCCGGACTTCTTCGGCGACTCGCCGCTCGAGTTGCTCGAATCGAGGACCTCGACCTTCTCGGTGGCCGGGCCGGTCTCGATCGGGTGCCAGAGCTGACCGCCCACGATGAGCGGCGGCGGCTTGTCGTCGAGGCCGCCGTTCGAGAGCGTCGGCGCTCCGCGGAGCTCGTCGACCACGTGGTATTCGGTCTTGTAGTTCTTCGCGAGCCACTTCTCGCAGTCGCGCGAGTACTCGTCGAAGTACTGGTACTTCACGGAGTCGTCGAGGCAGCGCTTGAGCGCCGGCTTCGCCCTCTCCTTCTTGATGGGCTCCGACGCCTCGTCGAGGTGCTCGAGGTACGTCGCCTTGACCTCGTTCCACGAGAGCGTGTCGCCCGTGCCCGGCACGAAGCCCTTCTTGTCCCACTCCTTGGGGTACGGGGCCCGGCGGAAGTCGTCGACGAAGTTGCCCCACATCATCCCGGCGCGCGACGCGGACGCGATGACCCACCGCGGCGGCGGCACGGGCTGGAGCTCGGTGATCTTCTGGTAGTCCTTGTCGACTTCCTCGATCGCCTCGCGCTTCTTGCCGACCCACGGCATCAGCGACTTGTCCATGTACCGCTTGATGTCGTCCTTCGTGCCCGGTCCCTTGTAGACGGGGAACGCGATGGTATCGACCTTGTCCTTCTTCCGCTCCTCGGCGGCGAAGAACATCGCCTCGCCGACGGCGTCGAGCGCCTTGCCGAGCTTGTGGTCGCGCCCGTCCGCGCTGTCGGACTTGTAGGCGTCGGCGATCTTCGCCTGGGCGGCGCTACCGTCGCCCCAGATCGAACGCACCCGCGCATACTCGCCCCTGGCCTGCGCCGACTTGAGGTGCATGAGCGCGCGCGCGTACGTGGCGTGCGCCTGCACCTGGATGTCCGGCGGCGCCTTGTCGAGCGTGTGCATCGCGCCGGCGAGGGCCTTGCGCGCGTTCTCCCAGTCTTCCTTCTCGGCGTAGTGGGCGCCGATGGCGAAGGAGATCTGGGCGGCCTCCGTCGGGTTCGAGTTGCCGTAGTCCTTCTCGTACTGCTTCACGTCGGACACGGCCATGTCCTCTTGACCGAGGCCGAGCCGCAGCGTGATGGCGTCGGAGAGGGCCGTCGCCGCGTTCTTGCGGTGCGGGTTCTCCTTCGCGTAGCGCTCGTACCAGTCGGCGGCCTGGTCGTAGACCGCGATGGCCTGCCAGTTGCCGCCGATCTTGTACATCGCGTCCTTCGCGAGCTCGCTCTTGTCCATCCGCATCTGCGGGTTGAGCAGCACCATGCGCGCGCGGATCGCGCTTGCGACGAGGTGGCCCGCCTGGAAGGCGCGCGCCGCGTTCTCGACGATTTCATCGAGCTTGTCGCACTGGGGCGGCTGGTTGTTCCGCAGCGGGGTCGCGCCGTACTTCTCCCACAGGTCGAAGTACGCCTTGCCGCCCTTGTCGAAGAGCTCGAGCGCGTTGTTGCCGCCCTTGTCGGCCTCCTCGACGATCTTCTGCGCGCGAAGGCGCTGGATGTCGCACTGCACCTTCGTGAGAAGGGTGCACGTCTCCTCGTTCTTCTGCATCTTGTCGCCGCTGCAGAACATGTCGATGAACTTGGGGACGTCCGTGATCATGTCGTCGATGCACGAGTTCCGGTTCGGGAGCCCGTGGAACGTGAGCACGTTGATGCTCTCGAGGTAGAGCTGCGCGGCGTACGGCGCCGAGTCGTTGTCGGTGTGATCGAACGCGAACTCCTTGAAGCAGGCCGCCGCCTCCTCCCAGTGCTGCGCCTCGAAGTAGAGGCGGCAGCGCGCGTACTTGACCTCGCCGAGCTGCTTCTGGCCGTCCGCGTCGTTCTTGTCCGGCTGGATGTAGCAAACGTAGCGGTTGAACGACTGCGTCATCGACTTCTGCGCGTCGGTCATGTCCTTCGGGCGGTACTTGTCGTCCGAGTCCTCGGAGATCTTGTGACCGACGCCCGGCAGGTTTCCGCTGCCCTTCTTGTCGGAGCCCTTCTGGTGCTGCGCGAGGTAGATGTTCTGGTAGCAGAGCACCGCGGCGTACGCGGCGTTGGCCGCGTCCTCGCCCTTCGGATCCTCCTGCACGACCGCGTCGAAGGCGGGCCCGCACTCGGCCCAGCGCTCCCGGAAGTAGAGGAGGTCGGCCATGTTGTACTTGATCTTGTAGATCGTGGGCCAGTCCTCCTTCACGAGCCGCGGGAACTCGAACTTCGAGAACGTCGCCGCGTCCCAGGTGTCGCCCACCTTCTTGTAGAGGAGCGAGGCGAGGTCCATCGTCTTCGGGTCGCCCGTGCCGCGCTGCCCCTGCGAGCCGACGGCCTCGAGGTGCCACGCCATCGCGGTCTCGGTCGCCATCGCCGCCGTGCGGTTCGCGCACTTCTGCTTGGCCTCTTCCTTGTGGTTCTCGGCCTTGTAGGTCGCGTAACGCTTGAACTGGTTGTTCAGCTCTCCCACGATGGCGACCTTGTCGCCCGACTTCATCGCCATCGTCGCTTCGGTGATGTGCGACTGGTACTCGCAGGACTTGTCACTGTTGTTGTCGCGAACCTGGAGATCCTTGTAGAGCGAGATGGCCTCGGGATAGTGACCCGTGTCGAGGTAGTTCTGGCCGAGGTCGTCCATCATCTTGAACGTCTTGTCGTTCGACCCGGCCTGGTCGCCGCTCAGGTTCTTGAAGAAGTTGTAGGCGTCGGTCGGGTTGCCCGCGAGCGCGTACACGGGGATGACGTCCCTCCGGGCGCTGTCGGCGAGCTTGCTCGCGTTCGGCAGCTGCGAGAACTGCGTCCCGAAGTCGATGGTCTTCTTGAACGCGTCGAGCGCGTGCGGCAGATCGCCCTGGTTCCAGAAGACGTACGCCAGCTTGTACCAGGCGTACCCGTACACCTTGTTCTCCGGCGGCGGCTTGGCGATGACCTTGATGTACGCCTGCTTCGCCGGTTCCCACTTGGTGGGATCGCCCATGGCCTCGTTGAAGAAGAGCTCACCGAACGCGAGGTACGCGTTGGGGATGTACTTCGAGTTCGGCGTCTTCGTGATGAGGTCGAGGTAGACACGCCGCGCGTTGGCCGTGTCGCTCGCCTGCTCGTACTCGTAGGCGAGGTAGTAGTAGACCTCGTCGAGCTGCGGGTACGCCGGCGGCGGGTTGGTCGCGAACATCTGCGACGGCTGCCCCGAGTAGTCCGTCACGAGCATCGTGTAGTTCGCGATGGCGGCCTTGCGGGCGCGGTCCATCGTCGTCTTGCGCGAGTTCGCGATCGCCTGCTGCTTGCCGGCCTCGCGCGGGTTGCTCGTCTTGAAGTTGTCGCGCTTGACCTCGGCCTCGGTCTTCTCGCGGAACGCCGCGTTCTCGAGCTCGACGTAGTCCTCCGCCATGCGGCGGAGCAGCATCGGCCGGTCCTTCGACCGCGGCTCGGTCGACTTGAAGAGCATCTCGAGCTGCTGGATCTCCGTGATGAGGAGCGCGAGAACGCGCTGCTTCAGCGCCGACGCGCGCTGATTGCGGAACCCCGCGGCCATCTCGACGTCGGCCGTCCCGATGCCGATCGTCTTCGTGCCCTTCTTCAGGTCCTCCACCTTCGAGTGGAACGACATCTGCGGCTGCTTGCCCTGCACGGGCTTCAGCTGCGGGCCGCCCGGGCACGCCGACAGCGCGCTCTTCGCGCTCTCCGACACGCACACGGCGCCCGACGACGGCGTGCTGCTCGAGGCCGACTTGCCTGGAGCGTCGCCCTTGGCGGGAGGTTCCCCCGCGGCGCGCGCCGTGCCGGCGCTCACGAGGAGCGCCGCCACCACCATCCACATCGAGAGCAGGCGATTCGATTTCATCTCTCCACTACCTCCCGCACTTCGACGTGATCGTCTGGCGGTAGAAGCCGAGCTCGTCGCGCCAATACTCGCCGTTGAACGGCCAGATGACGTGCTCGTCGTCCGGCTTGACGATGTTGGCCTTCGACTCCTCGACGGTGACTTGCGCGCCCTGGATGGCCTGATCGAGCTGGTTGCGCTGGGCGGCCGTGATGTCGATGAGGATCTTCTGCCCGTTGCGCAGCTGCTCGTTCAAGTCACTCAGGTTGCGCTCGTAGCGGGCCTTTGCGAGGTCACCCGCGTTGCGGATGGCGAGCTCGCGCGCGTCGTGCACCGAGTCCTTCACGAGGTCGGCCACCTTCGAACCCTTGAAGCTGTTCGGGGCCTTGCTGAAGCGCTTCTCCTCCTCGTCGAGCACGCGCACGTACTCGAGGTTGCGGAGGAGCTGCCGGTCGGACATCGACGTCTTCACGATGGGTCCGATCTTCGGATCCATGTGCGCCTTGTCGTCGCGCACCTCCTTCAGGAACTTGTAGAACGCCTCTTCCGGGTTCGAGGACTTCTTGAACGTGTCGAGCTGCTTCGTCAGCGCGTCGCGGATGGGCTCGTACCGGCCGCGGAACTTGGCGACGATGGTGAGCGCGTCGTCGTACTGGCAGTTGGCGAAGTAGATGACCGCCTTGAGGACGTCGGCCTCCGGGTAGTTCGCGTGCGGGAAGTACGGCGACTCGATGGTGTGGATGTTCCCGAGCGCGTGGCTGTAGTCGCCCGCCATGAAGTACGCCCACGACTCCTCGAAGAGCGCGTCGAGCCAGTACTCGCTGCTGATGTCGACCTTGTTCCAGTACTTCACCGCCGCCGAGAGGCGCGTCTGGTCGACCGTCGGCGCGTTGGTCTGATCGTCGAGCTTGATGCTCGCCGAATAGAACGTGCGCGCCATCGACAGGTACGCGAGGTCGCGCATGCGCGCCTCGTCCTCGACCTCGACGTCACCGTCCTCGATGGCCCCGAGGATCCGCTGGAACGCCTGGACGGCCGGCTTGCTCTGGCGGAGCTGCACGTTCGAGATGCCGCCGAAGAACTGCGACTGGACGTAGAACTTGCTCTTGCGGTTGACCTTCTCGAAGAGGCCGAGCGCCTCGGGGTACTGCCCGTTCCGGTACTTGTAGCGGCCGAGCAGATAGTTGAGCTGCCAGAAGAGATCCTGCTGCTCCTTGTTGTTGAACTTGGCGACCTGCTCGACGTTGTACTTGCCGACGCGCTCGACGATGTCCGCCGGCTCCGGCAGGTCGGTCGCGAGCTTCGCCAGCCAGAGCAGCGTCTCGTTGTATTTCAGGTGGTTCGGCTTGTCGGCGATCTCGCTGAAGATCGAGTACGCCGCCTGGAAGAACTTGAGCTTGTAGAGGGCCTTCGCGAGGTTGAACTGCGCGATCTGCTTGTTCCCCTCGTCGTCGCCCGTCTCGCCGGTCGACACGCGGTAGAGCGCCTGCGCGGCGTCCCACCACTTCTCGCTCTCGTAGAGGCGCTTGGCCTGCGAGGCGGCGTCCGTCGGCTGCCCGGCCTGCGCGGGCGGCGAGTTGTCGACCGCCCTTCCCGGCTTGCCGGGCTTCGCGGGCGTCGACCCGCTGTCCGCGTCGAGATCGACCGGCGCCGGCTGCGCGGGCTTCGGTGGCTTCGGCCTGCGCTGCGCCTCCGCCGATGCGCCCGTGAGCAGCATCGCCGCCGACAGCCCGATGATCCCAAACCCGCGCGCCAGAACTCTACGCATCGTCGTGCTCCTCATCGAGTCGCCACTGGCCCTGAGCGAATTGCCTTTTCGAGAAGCACGCTTGCCTCGTTCACCATGGCCGGTTCGTCGCCAAGCCATCAACAGCCCGTCCCCATGGAGAAGGTTCCGCGCGTATCGAAAAACCTCAACGATGTTGATAAGATACTCTCGTCGAGCGGCCGTGATGGTACGGAGCGCCTTCCTCAGTTGTCAAGGTGAAAAGCCGGCCTGTAGAGAGCGCCCAGCATACGTAGACTGCTGGGAGACGCGGGGCGTGGTCCCCGGCTTGGGTCAGCGCGCGTGGCGTGACGGAACGGGGACTCCCGAGCCATGGGGGTCTCGTGGCACCTTGCAGACGCGGCAAGGGCCGCCGCGGGAGACCGCTCGTCGACACCAACCGCGAGAACCGTGCTTGACGCCGTTTCCGCGCGTCGACTAGCTTTCCCCCGTCGTCTCGCGTGAGTCTGGCTCTCTCACGTGCTTTGAGTCGCGCGCCGTGGTCCGTTGCCAGATACACAGGGAGAAGGCCGACACGATGACCCGTTCAATCCTGGCCACGCTTGCAGCCTCAGCAACCGTCGCCCTGCTCGTCTCGACCGGCGGATGCAATTCGACCGGCGTCGGTGACCCGTGCACGCCGGAGGCGGAGTACAGCCAGGCGTTCCTCGGGTTCAACGTCCAAGAAGTGAACGTCGAGTCGAAGAGCTTCCAGTGCCAGACGCGCCTTTGCCTCGCGAACCACTTCCAGGGGCGCGTCACGTGCCCTTACGGACAGGATACGACGGGCGCCCCGATTCCGCCGGCGACGAGCTGCGCCAGCGGCGGCAATTATGGCTGCTGCAACCCGATCGGACAGCCCATCAACGGAATCGACCCGGCGACCGGCACGGTCGACAACGCCTCGACCGGCGCGCAGGTGATGCCCCAGTGCACGGATCGCACGGCGGCCAAGGCCGTCTACTGCTCCTGCCGCTGCGCCAACGTCGACGGCCAGACCAACGACGGCGCCAACTACTGCACGTGCCCCAGCGGGTTTTCGTGCACGCAGCTCGTCAGCTCGATCGGCTCGACCGATCAGGGTCTCACCGGGGCGTACTGCATCATCAAGGGCACGGACTACGATCCGAACGGGTCCGCTTCCTGTGCCAACACGTGTGATCCCGCGGCGGGCAACTGCGGCTCCGCCCCGGGCGTCTCATCGCACTGAGTCGCGCCGAGATCGGCCGGCGCGCCGAGCTCGCGGTGGTCGACTATCTCGTCGAACGAGGGTTCTCGATCCTCGGGCGCAACGTTCGCCTCGGGGCGCTGGAGCTCGACATCGTCGCGCGTCAGGGCTCGCTCGTGGCCGTCGTGGAAGTGCGCACGCGGGGAGCGACGGCGATGCAAGGCCCGTTCGAGAGCATCGGGGGCACGAAGCGCGTGCGGCTGCGCAAGGCGGTCGAGCGGCTGTGGCGGGAGAAGCTCCAGGCGATGAAGGAAGTGCAGCGCGTTCGCATCGACGTCGCGGCGGTCACGTTCGAGGGCGGCGTGACGAGGGTGGAGTACGTGGAAGGGGCCATCGGATAGGACGAAGGGTTCCGGGGTCACCTCGACGTGGTTGAGCGACCGTCTCTTGCCTGCGCTCTGGCCCGCGCGTCTTCCCTTTTCAGGGTCGGCTCGCTCGGCTTGTCGATGGTGCCGCCGTGCTCGTCCGGCGGCGCGGGGGTGCGCCCTCGCGAGAACCGCGTCGGCGCCCACCTCAGGAGGCTGCGATGCTCAAGGTTTACGAAACGATGCTCGGTGTGCTGCGGATGCTTCGGCCGGTGATTGTCCAGATCGAGAAGCACGATAGGGATCTCGGCAACCAGCTCCGGCGCGCGTCGAGCAGCGTGTCGCTCAACATGGCGGAGGCCAGCGGTTCGATGGGCGGCACGCGGCGCGTGCGGTACCGGTCGGCGCTCGGGTCGGCGCGGGAGGTCGGCGCGTGTCTCGATGTGGCGCTGGCCATGGGCTACGTCGAAGCGGTGGATGCCGTGTTGCTCGGCCAGCTCGATCACGTGAGGGCCGTGCTGGCGAAGGTCGTCCGGTAGCGGCTGCGCGGGCGTCGGCGA
>DASXZL010000025.1:0-52762 GCA_036501935.1 Polyangiaceae bacterium
TGACGGTCGCGGTGCTGTGCCTGCGGCCCCATGGTGCTGTGCCTGCGGCCCGTGGTGCTTGCGGCCCGTGGTGCTGTGCTTGCGGCCCGTGGTGCTGTGCTTGCGGCCCGTGGTGCTGTGCTTGCGGCCCGTGGTGCTGTGCTTGCGGCCCGTGGTGCTGTGCCTGCGGCCCATGGTGCTGTGCCTGCGGCCCATGGTGCTGTGCCTGCGGCCCGTGGTGCTGTGCTTGCGGCCCGTGGTGCTGTGCTTGCGGCCCGTGGTGGTGTGCTTGCGGCCCGTGGTGCTGTGCCTTGCCGCCGGCGATGCTCGTGTCCGACGGCCGCGGTGTCGTCGTCTTTTCGGGGCCGTGCGCATGCCGCGTGCGCGTGCGCGGATTCGATGCGAAGGCGGGAGGGTGAACCTCGCGGGCACGAGGAAGGCACCCGCATGCCTCGGAGAAGAATCCCGAGGCCCCGGAGAAGCACTCTGGCCCCCTGGAGAAGAATCCCGAGGCCCCGGAGTCTCTTCCCGAGGCCCCGGAGAAGCACTCCGACCCCCTGGAGAAGCACTCCGAGGCCCCGGGAAGGCACTCCGATCCCCTCGAGAACCACTCTGGCTTCCCGGCACGGAATGCCTGGGCCGGGGAAAAGAGCACCAACCCCTCGGCATCGGATCCACGGCCGCCCGTGTCCCACACCGGGACCTCGGCGAACGACACACCGCCGCCGCGATCGAACGCGGACCCGGCCGGCAATCACCCGGGCGGTCCAGCGTCTCTCGCAAACCCCGAAGGAAGCCACGCGCACGCGCTCGAGTCCTTCTCCGACGCCGGCGAGAAGGACTCTCTTCAGCCCGAGGCCTCCCCGCGCGCCCGCTCCAGCAGCTCCGACACGTTCAGACGCTTCGCCCACCCCGTCAGGTAGTCCGCGTCCATCCCGGGGCCGCTCACCCGCAGCACCTCGACGACGTCACGCCACTGCCTCTGCGATACGAAGCCTCCCTCGCGGTACCCGAGGAGCTTCCGCGCGGAGCAGCTCGTGGTACCGCTCGTTCGCGGCGGATCTCGTGTCCTGGGCCACGGTCCCCAGTCTAACGCGAGCCCACGCAGCCGGCTTCCCTACGGCTCCGGGCCGGACCGCGCCACCTCGGGAAGCAGCGCCGTCGGCACCTTCGGGTGCGCGTGGTGCGGGTGATGGAACGCGAACGACGTCACGATGGGCGTCCACACTTGCGCGAGCCTTCCCGCGGTCCGGACGACCGGGTGCTGCGCGGCCAGGCGGTGCGGCAGGTACGCCGCCCAGATGGGCATCGTCCCGCTGATCGCCGCGGCGACGCCCCAGTAGAGGAGCCCCGCCGCGGCGCCCGTCATCCGGTAGAGCGCCACCGCGCCCGCGAGCACCGCGGCCGTCGCCAGCGTCTCGGCGAGCTGCACGGCGCGCGTTCGCGGGGCGATGCGGAGGGCCTCGAGGCGGAGCGTGAGGATGTGGAACGGGCCGGCGAGGAGCGCGCGCCACAGGGGCCAGTGCGCGGGGGCGCCCTCGGGGTCGTCCTCGCCGAGGCAGCGGCCGTGGTGCCGCAGGTGCGTCGCGCGGAGGGCGTGGCCGCTCTTCAGGAGGAGAAGCCCGCTGAGAAAGAGGACCACGTCGTTCGCGCGCTTCGACAGACCGAGGGACGCGTGGATGGCGTCGTGCATCTGGACGAACGCGGCGAAGCCCGTGGCCGCCGCGACGGGGACGGCGAGCCACCAGAGGCCCCGCGCCTCGAGCCCGGCGAACGTCGCGAGCAGCACCCACGGCCGCGCGAGCTCCACCGCGCGCTCCGCCGGCGTCAGCGCCCTCGCGACGACGCCGGCGCGGCCCTTCACGAGCCCGGCTCTTCGCCTTCTCCGAGCAGCGGGTTGCCCGCGCCCCCGGCGCCCTGGCCGAGGGCCCTCGCGAAGTGGAGCAGGAGCTCGCGGTTATCCATCACGCCGAGCGACTGCATCTCGAGGGCGCCCACGCGGTCCTCCGGGCTGAACGCGCTCTCGGTCTTCTCCATGGAGAGCTTGTGCGGATCGTAGGCGCTGCGCTCGGCCTTCGTGTCGAGGAGCGTGTAGTCCTCGCCGCGCCGAAGCTCGAGCTTCACCGTGCCCGCCACGGCGGGAGCCACCCAGCGCGTCAGCGCTTCCTTCAGCATCAGCGCCTCCGGATCGTACCAGCGGCCCTCGTAGAGCAGCCTCCCGAGGCGGCGCCCCATGGTCGCGTAGAGGTCCGTCGTGTTCTCGTTGTGCACCGCCGAGAGCAGGCGCTCGTAGACGACGTGGAGGAGCGCCATCCCCGGCGCCTCGTAGATGCCGCGGCTCTTGGCCTCGATGACGCGGTTCTCGATCTGGTCGCTCATGCCGAGCCCGTGCCGCCCGCCCGCCGTGTTGAGGGCCGCGAACGTCTCGAAGAGCGACGCGTGCTTCGTGCCGTTCACCGCGACCGGCACGCCGCGCGCCATCTCGACGGTCACCTCTTCCGGCTCGACCTTCACGTCGCTCTTCCAGTGCGCGACGCCCATGATGGGACTCACGATGCGCATCGACGCGTCGAGCCGCTCGAGGTCCTTCGCCTCGTGGGTCGCGCCGAGCACGTTCGCGTCGGTCGAGTAGGCCTTCTCGGTCGCCATGCCGTAGGGCTTGCCGATCGAGACGAGGTACTCGCTCATCTCCTTGCGCCCGCCGAAGGCCTCGACGAACGCGCGGTCGAGCCACGGCTTGTAGATGGCGAGCGCCGGGTTGACGAGGACGCCGTAGCGGAAGAATCGCTGGATGTCGTTGCCCTTGTGGGTGCTCCCGTCGGAGAAGACGTGCACGCCGTCCTCGCGCATGGCGCGGATGATGGCGGTCGTCGTGACGGCGCGGCCGAGCGGGGTCGTGTTGAAGTAGCGGCGGCCGCCGGTGGAGAGGTGGAAGGCGCCGCACTGGATGGCGACGACGCCCTCGCGGACCATCGCGTCGCGGCAGTCGACGAGGCGGGCGGCGCGCGCGCCGTGCGCGAGGGCGACGGGCGGGATGGAGGCGACGTCGGACTCGTCGGGCTGGGCGAGGTCGGCCGTGTAGGCGTGCACCTCGAGCCCCTGGCGGGACATCCACGCGACGGCGGTGCGCGTGTCGAGCCCGCCCGAGAAGGCGATGCCGATGCGGGTGCCCTTCGGCGGGAGCGTGCGGTGGATGCGCGGCATGGGGAGGCAACCCTAGCGTCCCGGCTTCCGTCCTACTAGACGTGGCCACCATGTCCGGCATCGCGCGCACCCACGCCACCGGCGGCGCCGGCATGCTGGGCGAGCTCCTGGCGTGGTCGTCGTCGTTCGAGCACGACCGCGCCCTCGTGCGGGAGGACCTCGTGGGGAGCGCGGCCCACGTGACGATGCTCGGGCGGACGGGCGTCATCCCGGTGGCCGACGCCGCGGCGCTCCGGTCGGCGCTGCGGACGCTCTTCGACGAGGCGAGCGCGGGGATGCTGCTCCTCCCGCACGACGAGGAGGACGTGCACATGGCCGTCGAGGCGGAGCTCGGCAAGCGGCTCGGCGCCGTGGCCCAGCGGCTCCACACGGCGCGCTCGCGCAACGACCAGATCGCGCTCGATCTGCGCCTCCACGTGCGCGACCGCGGCGCGGAGCTCCTGCGGGCGCTGGCGACGCTCCTCGGCTCGCTCGCCGACCGCGCCGTCCGCGAGATGGACACGCTGCTCCCGGCCTACACGCACCGGCAGCGCGCGCAGCCGGTCAGCGCCGCGTTCGTCGTGGCGTCGTGGGGCGTCGGGCTCGCGCGGGCGGCGGACACGGTGGTCTTCGCGCTCGATCAGCTCGAGATGCCCCTCGGGAGCGGCGCGTGCTCGGGGACGTCGCTGCCGATCGATCGCGCGCTCGTGGCGCGGCTCTTCGCCCCGTGGGAGCCGACCCGAAACGCGCTCCACACGGTGGGTGACCGCGACTTCGCGCTCGACTTCACCTGGTCCTCGGCGCGCGTGATGCTCGCGCTCGGTCGCATGGCGACGGACCTGGTCGACTTCGCGACGAGCGAGTTCGGGCTGGTGAAGCTCGACGGCGCCATCGCGGCCGGCTCGAGCATGATGCCGCAGAAGAAGAACCCCGACGTCTTCGAGCTGGTGCGCGGCAAGAGCGGTCGCTCGGTGGGCCACGTCGTCGCGATGCTCGCGCTGATGAAGGGCCTCGCCAGCGGCTACAACCGCGACCAGCAGGAGGACCGGCTCCCGCTTCTCGAGGCCGGCCCGCTGGCGATCGGGTGCGCGCGCGTCGTCGAGCTCGCGCTGCCGCACGTGACGTTCGACCGCGAGCGAGGGCTCCGCGCCCTCGACGAGGGATTCACGCAGGCGACGGACCTCGCCGAGGCGCTCGTCCGCCGGGGCGTCCCGTTCCGCGAGGCGTACAAGGCCGTCGGGCGGCTCGTGGCCCTCGCGGTCGACGAGGGCGTCCCGCTGCGTTCCATCGCGGCGGCGAAGGCGCAGACCTTCCACCCGCTCCTCGACGATCACGCCCTCCAGGCGCTCGACCCGCGGACCGCGGTCGCCGCGAAGGAGAGCGCGGGAGGCACGGGCCCGCTCGCGGTCGAGGCGCAGGTGGCGTGGCTTCGCGGGCGGGCGGCGGAGCTCGGGGCCGCGGCGGGCAAGCACGGATCGCTCGACGCGCTGGCCCAGCGCGTCTTCGCCGAGCCTCTGGGCGAATGAGGAGAGAGCCATGAAACGCGACTTCCTCCACCTGACCGACCTGTCCCGGGACGAGGCCCGCGTGGTCCTCTCCCTGGCGGCGAAGCTCAAGGCGGAGCCCAAGGGTCTTCGCACGCAGCTCCTCGCGGGGCGGGCGGCGGCCATCGTGCTGGAGAAGGCGAGCACGCGGACGCGCGTCTCCTTCGAGGTGGGCTGCGCGCAGCTCGGCCTCTATCCGGTGGTCCTCGGCACGCAGGGGAGCCAGCTCGCTCGGGGAGAGCCGATCCGCGACACGGCGCGCGTGCTCGAGCGCTACTGCGACGTCATCGTGTTCCGCACGTCGACGACGGCGCGCCTCCTCGAGATGGCGACCTCGCGCGTCCCGGTCGTCAACGCGCTGTCCGACGAGGGGCACCCGGTGCAGGTGCTGTGCGACGTGCTGACGGTGGAGGAGGCGCTCGGGCGCCCCATCGCGGGCGCGCGCGTCGCGTTCGTGGGCGACTGCGCGAGCAACATGGCGCGGTCGTGGCTCGAGGCGGCGACGCTCTTCGGGTTCCACCTGGTGCTCGCCGGGCCGCGCGGGCACATGCCGCCGCCGGACGAGGTGGCGCGCGCCGGGGACCACGTGACGCTGGTCCACGAGCCCGAGCACGCGGCCGACGGGT
Organism: Polyangiaceae bacterium; assembly: GCA_036501935.1. Lineage (GTDB taxonomy): Bacteria > Myxococcota_A > Polyangia > Polyangiales > Polyangiaceae > Palsa-1150. The sequence goes on from DASXZL010000025.1 coordinate 5,333, forward strand.
GCGACGTCGTGAACACCGACGTGTGGACGAGCATGGGCCAGGAGGCCGAGGGTGACGAGCGGACGGAGGCGTTCGCGGGCTGGATGGTGAACGCGGCGATGCTCGCGCGCGCTCCCGAGGCCATCGTGCTCCACTGCCTGCCGGCGCACCGGGGCGAGGAGATCGACGACGCGACGCTCGAGGGCCCGCGGTCGCGCGTGTGGGACCAGGCGGAGAACCGGCTGCACGTGCAGAAGGCGCTCCTCGTGTGGCTGCTCGGGGCGGCGAGCCGCGTGGACGCGAAGGCCGGCTGAGCGGTGGGCGTGCGGACGCGGTTCGCGCCGTCGCCGACGGGCGACCTGCACCTCGGGGGCGCGTGGACGGCGCTGGCGTCGTGGGTGGTCGGGCGCCGGGAGGACGACGGGTCGCACGTGCTCCGCGTGGAGGACCTCGATCCGCCGCGCGTCGTGGCCGGCTCGGAGGCGCGCATCGAGGAGGACCTTCTGTGGCTCGGCCTCGGCTGGGACGGCGAGCCGATGCGCCAGAGCGCGCGCACCGGGGCGTACGAGCACGCCCTCGCGACGCTCTCGGCCCGCGGCCGCGTCTACCCGTGCGACTGCTCGCGGGCGGAGATCGCGCGCGCGGCGAGCGCGCCGCATGCCGGAGAAGAGACGGTGTACCCGGGGACGTGCCGCGACCTCGCGCCGGGCCGCGAGATGAAGCGCTCGCCGGCGCTGCGGGTGCGCGTGCCGGATGCGGTCGTGTCCTACGAGGACGAGGCGGTGGGGCACGTCGAGCAGAACCTGCGGCGCGAGGTGGGCGACTTCGTCCTCCGGCGCGGCGACGGGGTCTTCGCGTACCAGCTCGCCGTCGTGGTCGACGATCTGGCGCAGGGGATCACCGACGTCGTGCGCGGGGCGGACCTCGTGTCGTCGACGCCGCGGCAGATCTGGCTGGCGCGGGCTCTCGGGGCCGAGCCGCCGCGGTACGCGCACGTGGCGCTCGTCGTCGCGCCGGACGGAGGGCGCCTCGAGAAGCGGGCGGGCGCCGCGACGGTGCGCGAGCTGCGCGCGGCGGGCGTGGCGCCGGAGGGGATCCTGGGCGAGCTGGCCGCGGGGCTCGGTCTGGCGACGACGAACGCGCCGGTGTCGGCGCGCGATCTGGCGGCGACGTGGGCCGGGCGCGACCTCGGCTGGCGGCGCGCGCCCTGGCCGATCCCGGAGGGGCTACGGGTACGTGGGTGACGGCGTCGCGAGGGGCTCGCCGCGGACGCAGCGGACCCCGAGGGCGGGCACCTGGTAGGTGTAGTGGGCGGCGCCGCGGTAGGTGACGACCATGGCGGCGTAAGAGCGGTTCCAGCCGCCCCCGCGGAGGCCGTGGACGGTGCTCTCCTGCCGCATGACCGGATCGGTCACCGTGCCGGTCGGGTAGGACATGAACGAGTCCTCGACCCACTCCCAGACGTTGCCCGCGACATCGTGCAGCGCTCCGCCGGGCCACACCTTGTCGCCCTTGGGATGCGAGCCGACGGGCGACGGCCCTCCGCCGCCGCACCCGACGTCGGCCCCGGCCGCCCACTTGGGCGCGCCGAACTTCGTGTAGTCGACGTAGTCGCACGAAGGGTCGGGCTCGTCGCCCCAGGGGTAGCGCGTCTGATCCGGCCCGGTCGCGGCCCACTCCCACTCGGCCTCGGTGGGGAGGCGCTCGCCGGCCCAGGCGCAGTAGGCGTGCGCCTTGGTCCAGCTGATCATGTTGACGGGCTGGTCGAGCTTGGCCGGGTAGGTGGACCACGGGTCGCCGCGCCACGGCTCCTTGCAGGCGCCCGCCTCGACGCACTGGGTGTACTGGCGCACGGTGACCTCGTTCGCGTCCATGCAGAAGCCATGGGTGAGGACGACGTGGTGCTCGCCCTTGATGCCCTTGCCCATGACGTAGCCCTCGGCGCTCGTCGGCGGGATGAAGACCTCTCCGTCGGGGCACGCGGGCGTCGGCGGCGCGGCGTCGTGGGTATCGGCGGCGCTCGCGACGGGGGCGGAGGGAAGGGCCACGGATGCGGAGGGAGGGGCCACGGACGCGGAGGGAGGGACGTCGGGCGCGGGGAGGTGGGCTTCGGGCCTCGGGCTTCGGGCTTCGGGAAGGGGGCTCACCGGCCGGGTGGGCCCTCCGCAGGCGACGCCGAGGCTGAGCAGGAAGAGGAGCGGCACGCGCATCGCGGTGCGATCATTCAACGCCGGGGGGCACCGAGGCAACTTCGTGCTGCGTGCCGGCCAGCTCGTCAGTGGCCGTTTCGCACCGACAGCCACGCCCCGAGCGCGATGCCCGCAAGAGCCGCGAGGACGCAGACGACGATCCAGAGGGGCGAGGTCGTCTCCGCCGCAGGCATGACCGACGCCGGATGCACGCTCGGCAGCACGGCCGTGCGCGGCATGGGGATGGAGGGCAGCACCGGGAGCGGGGCGGGGAGCGTCGCCGAGTGCACGTCGGTCGCGTCGCCGCTGACGTTGACGCGCGAGGCGGGGCGAACGCCGTCCGCGTCGTCCGGAGAAGCGAGGGCGGCGCGGATGGCCATGGCGAGGGCGCCGGCGGTGGCGTACCGCTCCGACGGGTCCTTCGTGATGGCGTGCCGCGTGACGGCGTCGAGCGCCGGGGAGATGCCGCGGTCGGGGGCGCGCGCCCGCGGCGACTGCGGCGCCTCGGTGAGGTGCGCCGTGAGGACGTTGAGCGGCGTCGGCCCGGAGAAGGGGACGCTCCCGGTGAGCATCTCGTAGAGGATGACGCCCGTCGCGTAGACGTCGCACCGCGCGTCGAGCTCGTCGCCCCGGGCCTGCTCGGGGGCCATGTACTCGGGCGTGCCGAAGACCATGTTGTGCTGGGTGAGCGCGGTCGTGCCGGTCCCTCCGCCGGTGACGATCTTGGCCATGCCGAAGTCGACGACGACGGCGCGGTCCCCCTCGCGGAGGAGCACGTTGCCCGGCTTGAGGTCGCGGTGGATGACGCCCTGCGAGTGGGCCTCGCGGAGCGCCTCGCAGATGTCGAGCACGATGGTCACGGAGCGAATGAGCGGCAGCGGGCCGTCCTTCTTCAGAAGCGAGTCGAGCGCCTGCCCCTCGATGCGCGGAAGCGCCATGTAGAGAAGGCCCGCGCCCTCGCGCCGCGGGTCGGCGATCTCGCCCGAGTCGAGGACCGGGCACAGGTGGTCGCCCTCGAGGCGGCGCAGGATGGCGACCTCGCGCGCGAAGCGCCCGCGGATCTGCGCGTCGCCGGCGAGGTGCTGGTGGATGACCTTGAGGGCCACCCGGTCGCCCTCGACGATGCGCTTCGCGTCGTACACGATGCCCATGCCGCCCTCGCCGAGGACGCCGACGATCTCGAACTTGTCGTCGAGCTTTCGACCCGCGCTGAGCGGCGGCAGGCTGGAGGCGTGGCTCATCGGGCTCAGGGTTCGTCGCACGCGGCGCGGATCTTCGGGGACACGCGGACCGGATCGAGCATCGGGTGCGGCTCGTTGGACTTCCACGCGGCGCACGCGGCGGCGGCCGAGGCCTTCGCGTCGAGCGCCACGTAGGCCTCGAGGAGGGCGCGGTGGACGACGGCGAGCTGCGGGTGGGTCAGCGCGCCGCCCCCGACGAGGCGGTTGCCGCGCGCGACGGCCTCGGCGTAGCGCCCGTAGCGCACGTCGGCGAGCAGCTGCGGGAGCTCGGCGTCCCCCCGGCGCTGCGCCTCGAGGACCATGCCTCCGCTGGCTCCGTCGCGCTCGGCCGCGGCGCGCGCTTCGGCCCGGCCGGCCTCGGTGAGGCGCAGCCCGGGCATCGCGACGAGCATCACCTCGCCATGGCGGACGAGGACGCCCTCGCGGCGGTTGTACGTGTTGAGCTCCCAGCCGCGGTTCGGGTCCCCCCAGAAGCGCGCGGCGATCGTGTTCACGGTCTCGCCCTCGCCGGCGAGGTACGTCACGACCGCGGGGATCTCGATCTCCTGCCCCTCGACCGGCGGCACCCAGGGGACGCCCTTGTTCGCGTGCGCCAAAAGCTCGGTGCGCGCCATGTCGTTCGTGCCGAGCCAGGAGAGCGCGAGGTCGGCCCAGCTCTCGCCCTGCATCACGGTGTGATGCCCGGGGGCGGGGACCTCGAGGCGCATGCCGGCGGCGATGACGGTGCCGCCCTGCACGTCGAGCGCGTTGGCGCCCACGAGCACGGTCTCGAGCTTCGCCGCGCCGTACACGCGCTCGGCGATCTGCGCGAGGGTCTCGCCGGGCTTCACGATGTGCTGGAAGGCGTGCGCGTCGCCGGCCGCGGCGGTCGACGCGACGGCGAGGGCGAGGGCACAGGAAAGAGCAGGACGGGTCATCGCGGGTCCCTCTCGGCGCTGGCGGGATCGGCGCCGGCGTCGCCCGCGGGGGAGAGGTCGTGGACGGCCATCACGACGTCCATGGTCCACGTCTCGCCGGACACGATGTCGATGGTGCGCTTCTCGACGGGCGCATTGGGGTGAACCAGGGTGATGTAGTGCGTGCCGGGGAGCAAGGGGATGCCCCGCGCGAAGGGGGTGACGTCGATGCGCTGCCCGTCGATCCACACCTCGGCCCAGGGGGTGGCGAGGACGCGCAGGTAGCCGGGTGAGGCGGGGACGAGCTCGAGGGGCTGAGCGCCCGCGGTCCTTCCCTCCCGGTGCGCCGTCGCCTGCAGCGCGATGCCTCCCCCGATGGCGACCGCTCCGAGCACCGCGAGGCCGGCCACGGCGCGGCGCACCGAGGCGCGCTTGCTCTCGCGCGGGACCTCGGCCCCCCCGAGCTCGGGCGCGCTGACGAGGCCCGCCTCTTCCAGCGCGTGGACCACCAGCTTGTCGCCGCGCATCCCGGACCGCGAGAGCAGAAGCTCGTCGAGCTGCTCGGCGAGGGCCTCGGCGGTCTGGTAGCGGTCGGACGGGAGCTTCTCGATGGCGCGCATGATGATGCGCTCGAGCGCGTGGGGGACGTCGGGCGCGCGCCGGTGGAGAGGGATGGGCGGGTCGCGCCGGATGCGGTGCGCGGCAGGGCGCCGGTCGGTCTCGTCGCCGCGCTCGAAGGGGCGGGCGCCGCACACCATCTGGTAGAGCACGACGCCGAGCGAGAAGACGTCGCTCCGCGGGTCGACGCTCTCGCCGAGGATCTGCTCGGGGGACATGTACGCGGGCGTTCCGTAGGCGGCGACGTCGTCCGCGCGCACCGCCGGGGTCAGCGGCTCGGCTTCGGCCGGCGAGCGCTGCGCGATGCCGAAGTCGAAGATCTTCACCTCGCCGCGGCGGCTGAGGAGGATGTTCGCGGGCTTGATGTCGCGGTGGACGACGCCGCTCTCGTGGGCGTGCGCGAGCCCTCGCGCGACGGCGGCGCCGATGGCGGCCACGCTGTCGGGCGGCACGGCGGGCTTCTTGCGGAGCAGCGCGGAGAGGCTGAAGCCGTCGACGTACTCGAGCACGAGGGCCATGCGCGCCTCGGTCTTCACGAACGCGAGCAGCAGCCCGATGTTCGGGTGGCACAGGCCCGCGAGCATTTTGGCCTCGCGCTCGAGCTGCGAGGCGAAGGGTGACGTCGTGGCGATGGTGGCGCGGAGCACCTTGAGGGCGACCGTCCGCCCGAGCGGGTCGTCGACGGCCTTGTACACGGTCGAGAGCGAGCCGGAGCCCAGCTCTTCGAGCACGCGGAACCCCTCGACGTCCGGTAGATCCGCCACGGGCCGACCTCACCCGACGAGGAGCGAGACGCCGGTCATCTCGGCCGGCTGGGGGAGACCGAGGAGCTGGAGCATGGTCGGCGCGACGTCGCAGATGCGTCCTCCCGCGCGGAGCTCGGCGTGCGCGTTCGCGTCGTCGACGTAGAGGAGGGGGACGGGGTTGAGCGTGTGCGAGGTGTGGGGCTGGCCCGTCGCGGGGTCCTTCATGAGCTCGCAGTTGCCGTGGTCGGCGGTGACCAGCACGGCGCCGCCCTGGGCGCGCACGGCATCGACGATCCTCGCGACGCCCGCGTCGACCGCCTCGACGGCGTGGATGGCGGCGTCGAGCACCCCCGTGTGCCCGACCATGTCGGGGTTGGCGAAGTTCACGAGGACGAAGTCGAACTCGCCGCTCTTCACGGCGTCGACCGTGGCGTCGGCCACGGCGGCGGCGCTCATCTCGGGCTTCTTGTCGTAGGTCGGCACGTCCTTCGGGGAAGGGAGCATCTTGCGCTCCTCGCCGTCGAACGGCTCTTCGCGCCCGCCGTTGAAGAAGTACGTCACGTGCGCGTACTTCTCCGTCTCGGCGCAGCGAAACTGCTTCTTGCCGGCGCGCGCGACGACCTCGGGGAAGATGTTCGGGTAGCTCTCCTTGGGGAAGGCGATGGGCAAGCCGAAGGTGCCGTCGTACGTCGTCATGCAGGCGTAGCGACCCTCGAGCGGAGCGCCCTTCCCGGCGCGCGCGAAGGAGTCGAAGCTGGGGAGGGCGAGGGCCCGGGTGAGCTCGCGGGCGCGGTCGGGGCGGAAGTTGAAGTGAAGGGCCGCGTCGCCGGGCCGGACGCCGTCGTAGTCGCCGACGACGAAGGGCTCGACGAACTCGTCGGTCTTGCCGGCGGCGTAGCTTTGCTCGATGCCCTCGAGCGCCGACGCCGCGCGGGGAGCTCCCGCCTCGACGATGGCGCGGTACGCCCGCTCGACGCGCTCCCACCGGTTGTCGCGATCCATCCCCCAGTAGCGGCCTGCCACCGTGCCGATGCGTCCGACGCCGCCGGCGAGCTTCTGCTCCACCGTGGCGACGTAGCCGGGCGCCGTCCCGGGCTGGACGTCGCGCCCGTCGAGGAAGGCGTGGACGACGACCGGGACGCCTGCGCGACGCGCGACGTCGACGAGCGCCGCGAGGTGGACGAGCGAAGAGTGGACGCCGCCGTCGCTCACGAGGCCGAGGAGGTGGAGCCTCCCGCCCGCGGACTTCGCCTTCGCGACGACGTCGGCGAGGACCGGGTTCGTGGCGAGCGTCCCGTCGTGCACGGCGTTGTCGATGCGCGCGATGTCCATGACCGCGATGCGGCCCGCGCCGAAGTTCAAGTGCCCCACCTCGCTGTTGCCCATCTGCCCGGGGGGCAGCCCGACGTCCGGACCGCTCGTCCCGATGGTCGTGTGCGGGTAGCGCGCGAAGAGGGCGTCGAGCCCGGGGGTGTGCGCGAGGCGGATGGCGTTGTCGGCCCGCTCCTCACGCTCCCCGAAGCCGTCGAGGATGACGAGCACGAGCGGCCGCGGACTGGGGGCGCCGTGTTGCCGGGTCATTCGCGCGCGAACATAGCATCGCGGAGCGTGGTAAGAGAGCCCGATGCCCTGGATCGAGGCGACGCTGAGGGGCCAGCGCGTCCTGGCGCGAGCGCGCGCCGACGGCACGCTGGTCGAGGAGAGCGGTCGTGTCGAAATCCGCTACAAGCCGACCGACGGCAAGTCCTACCGTGCGGGCGCCCGCAACCTCGAGGTCGCCGGCGGCGCGAAGGTCCACCCCGACGAGGCGTGCGGTCCCGTCGGGGCGGTCGCGGCGCCACGCGGGGCGAAGGCGCCTCCGCAGCACAGCGTCCCCGCGGACGCGTGGATTGCCTATACGGACGGGGCTTGCTCGGGCAACCCGGGCCCGGCGGGCTCCGGCGTGGTCCTCATCGCGCCGGGCGGCAAGATGCACGAGGGCCTCGAGTACCTGGGGGAGGCGACGAACAACGTCGCCGAGCTGACGGCCATCCTGCGGGCGGTCGAATGGATCCCGTCCAATGCGCGCGCCATCGTGGTGCACACCGACAGCCAGTACGCGATCGGAGTGCTGCAGAAGGGGTGGAAGGCGAAGGCCAACGGCGAGCTCGTCGCCCGCGCCAAGCGCGTCGTGGCCGAGCGCGGGGCGAAGCTCGTCTACGTGCCGGGCCACCAGGGGGTCGCCCTGAACGAGCGCGCCGACGAGCTCGCGCGCGAGGCCGTCACGACGCGCTCCAGCCGCGCCGTCCGCCTCGCCTGACGCAGCGTCAGCGCGCGCTCGCGACCTCGTGCGCCCACTTCCGCGCTTGCGCGCAGTCGCCCGCGCTGGTCCAGCCGCTGGCCGAGGTCGACACCGGCCCGAGGATGAAGACGACGTCGGCCCCCGAGAGGGTCAGGGCGAGCGGTCCACGGTCCGGGCGCTCGCGGCAGCTGAACGCGGCGTCGCTCGTCTTGGCGGGGCCGAGGGTCTTGTCGAGCGCGCGCGTGAGACCGACGTAGGCGCGCGCGGCGCGGTCGCCCCTCGACTTGCCCGGGTCGTACCGGACCTTCCAGGCGAACGCCGCCTTGTCGCCGTTCGTCACCAGCACCCCGCGGTCGCCGCCCCAGCCGCCGCTCACCTCGGCGGCCGCCTTCGGCTCCATCCACTCTTCGAACGCGATCCGCGCGCCGAGCTCACCCTCGGTGTCCTCGTCGTCCACCTTCCATCCGGGGCCGAGCGCGGCGAACGTGGGCGCAGGCACGGCCATCGGCGCCTCGCGAGCGAGCCACTTGTCGAGGTGGAGGATCTGCTCGGTGGTCGTCGGCGGGTCGTCCCACGCGCGGTTCACGGCGTCCCACCCGCCGCGGCGCCTCAGCGCGTGGACGAAGAGCGTTCCGTAGACGTAAGGCGCCGCGAGGGACGTCCGCATCACGTGGGGCGTGTTCTTCACGCTCGGATCGCTGTTCATCGCGGCGCCGATCTGCTCGGCGAAGACGTCGTCGGGGATGTCGACCGCGGTCTTGCCGCTCCCGGGCGCGGCCCGCGCGATCGTCACGTCGAACATCGCGCTCGTCGCGTCGCCCTCGGCCAGCGCGCTGACGACCTCGGACCGGTCGCCGTCGCCGGGTCGGTACTTCGAGCGCTCCTGCAGGTTCCACCGCTGATCTTGCAGCGCGTGCACGAGCTCGTGCGCGAGGGTCGCCTCGGCCTCTTCGTCGCCGAGATCGGCGGCCATGTACATCGTGCCGTCCGCGGGCTCGTAGTAACCCGCCAGCTGGGCCTTGAGGAGATCGTACTCCGCCGCCTCGTAGTCGAACTTGGTGGGGATGAAGCCGAAGAGCTGGAGCGAGAGCCCCTCGTTCCGGATGGCCTCGGGGGGAAGCTCGCGCGACACGTGGTCCTTCACGCGGGCGATGAGCGCCGCCCGGTCGAGAAGAACGCCGGGGACGGGTTTCTTGGAGTCGAGCCCGCGCGAAATCTCGACGCGCTTGAGCATCCGGGAGATGAGCTTTGCCTGGCGGGACTCTTCGCTGGGTGGAGCCGTGCGCGCGGCCGTGGGCGCGACGGCCACCGGCGGCGGAGGGACGGGCACCACCGCGGGCGGGGGAGGAGGGGGGGACGGCGTCGAGCCGCAGGCGAGGAGCGCTCCGGCGAGCACCAGCGCAGCGCGCCTCACCGGGCACCGTCCCGCGTGCCGCGCTCGCCTTCGCGCCGGATGCCGGCGATGGCGTCTCGGTAGCTCGCGTGACCGAAGACGGCGCTCCCGGCGACGAGCACCCGCGCCCCCGCTTCGGTCGCATGGGCGGCGGTCTTCTCGGAGATGCCGCCGTCGATCTCGAGGTCGATGGGCAAGCCGCGGCGGTCGATCATGCTGCGGATGGCGCGCACCTTGGGCAGCACCTCGGGGATGAACGTCTGCCCGCCGAAGCCGGGATTGACGCTCATGACGAGGACGAGGTCCGCGCTGTCGAGCGCGTACTCGAGGGTGCTCTCGTGGGTCGCCGGGTTGAGCACGACGCCGGAGCGCTTGCCGAGGTGCCGGATGTGCTGGAGCGTGCGGTGAAGGTGGGGGCAGGCCTCGACGTGCACGCTGATGCGATCGGCCCCGGCGGCGGCGAAGTCGTCGAGGTACCGGTCGGGCTCGACGATCATCAGGTGGACGTCGACCGTGAGCTTGGTGGCGGCGCGGATGGCCTTCACGACGAGGGGACCAATCGTGATGTTCGGCACGAAGCGCCCGTCCATCACGTCGACGTGGATCCAGTCCGCGCCGGCCGCCTCCACGGCGCGCACCTCTTCCGCAAGCCGCCCGAAGTCGGCCGAGAGGATCGACGGGGCTATGAGGACGCGCGAAGCGGGCGATGTCGGGCCGGGGCTCGGACTCACGTTGCCAGTAGGTGGCGGACCTGGAGCCTGTCGTCAAGTTGCGCGAGGCGTTTGGGTTGCGCGCGTGTCTGAAAGCGGGGAGTCTAGGGCGCCATCTCCGAGCGAAGCGCGCCCATGAACGTCCGCCGCATCACGAAAGCCGACTTCGACCGTATCGCCGAGGTCATCGACCACTGGTGGGGGGGGCCCATCGGGACGTTCGCGCACCCCATCTTCTTCTACGAGCTCGGCGATCAGGCCCTCGTCGTGGAGCAGGGGTCCGAGCTCATCGGCTTTTTGCTGGGCTTCATCGTCGCCGCCAAGGCCACGCCTCGCACGGGGTACGTCCACCTCGTGGGGATTCACCCCGAGTACCGTCGCCGCGGCGTCGGCCGGCTCCTCTACGACCGCTTCACCGAGGAGAGTCGCTCCGCGGAGTGCGTGCGCATGAAGGCGATCACGACCCCCGGCAACGAAGGCTCCATTCGCTTCCACGTCGCGCTCGGCTGGAACGTGCTGGAGGCCGACGACTACGCCGGACCCGGCCGGCGCCGCATCGTGTTCACGAAGCCGCTCGTTGATTGATTCGGCGTGCTGGGTTCTCGCGCCGTATGATGAGAAGACACATGATGTCCAACGCGCCCAAGTCCGCGTCGCGCGAGGCACGTGACCTTCCGCTCACGACGGCGGCGCTGAGGGAGATCGGCCTCTTCGGGGCCCTCAGCGACGAGGTGCTCGAGCACCTGGCCCGCTCGCTCAAGACGATGCGCGTCGCTCCCGGTGACACCATCTTTCGCGAGGGGGACGGGGCGGCGCGCGAGATGTACGTCCTGCTCGAGGGCGAGATGGAGGTCTCCAAGCGCAGCCGTCGAGGCCGCGACATGCGCGTCGCCATCCTTGGCCCCGGCGATTGGTTCGGGGAGATGTCCGTGCTCGACATGCAGGTTCGGTCCGCCATGGTCCGCGCGCTCGCGCCGTCGCGCCTCATCCGGTTCACGAGCGAGGACATGGACGCCCTCTATCGGTACGACCTGAAGTCGTACGCGCTCATCATCCTCAACATCGCGCGCGACCTCTCTCGGCGGCTGCGCGTCACCGACGGCATCCTCGCGGACTTCACCGCCAACGTGCTCGACGAGTACGTGGCGCCCCAGAAGCGCTGAGCAAGGATCGCTCAGTCGCCGAGGGCCGCTCCGTCTCCAGCGTCCTCGCCGCCTTCGCTGGCGTCGCCGGCGTGGCCGTCCGTGGCGCCATCGGAGGGCGCCCCATCGCCGGCGTCCCCGGCGTCCATGGAGGCTCCGGCTTCGCCGGGGGTTTCCGCGTCCCCGCTGGCCGCATCGGCGGAGAGTCCGGCGTCCGCTGGCCCGCTGCCGCTCGAGCTCGAGCTGCTGCTCCCGCTCGAACCGCTGCTTCCGCCGCCCCCGCTGCTGCCGCTCCCGCTCCCGCTCCCGCCGTTGTTGGCTCCGCCGCTGCTCGTGCCCCCCGAGCTGGGATTGGCCGCATCCGGTTGCTCGCCCGGGGGAAGCGGCTGCGGGTTGAGGCTGCACGCTTGCCCTGCGGCAATGCTCCCCAGGGTGATGACCAGCACGACGACGGCTCGTTTCATCCGCCACCCTCCTCGCCGTCGTCCGGAGCGTCCGCCGGCGCACCCTCGGGGGCGTCTGCGGCGCCGTCGCCTGCGGCATCTCCTGCGTCTCCTGCGTCGCCGCCTTCGGGCGGGACAGACACCGGTCCGCCGTCCGCGCTCCCGTCCTGGGAAACCGTCCCCGTCGGGGCGTCGCCGCCGAAGCTCCCGCCTTCCGAAGGCCCGAATCCCGCGGCGCCGGCGTCCCCGCCGACGGTCATGACGCTTCCATCAGGGGCTTCGCCTGGCGGCAGTGGCTGCGGGTTGAGGCTGCACGCGTAGGCCGCGCCGAGGCCGAGGGTCGCCCCGAGCAGGCAGCAGCAATGGCGAAACCTCGCGAGCGTCATGACCCCGGAGGATGGGCTGCACAGCATGGGCCACGAGCATTGTGCGACAGAATCGAGCTGCCGGCGATCTTTGGTAGGCGCTCCGGATCGTGGTCGGCCCACGATGGCACACGCCGGGTCTCCCGTTGGTGCGCCCGGCTTCATCGTGATACCCGGCTGCCCGTGGCTGATCTTCCCGAGCGGCTCCGCCGCGCCCTGGAGCTCGTGTACGGCGTCGAAGGCGTGGTGGCGGCCCGCGTCTGGCAGACGCCGGGGTGCGTCGCGGTCGGTGTTCGCGGTGGCGCGATGACGGCGCCGACGGACCTTCTCCGGCGGGTCGAGTCGGCCGTCGCGGGGCTCCGTCAACCGGACGAGGCGTGGGACTTCGGCATCCTCGATACGGCCGATTGACCCGGTGAGAGGCACAAGGCGCGCACAAAGAAAAACGCGCGCCTCCCGCGGGAAGCGCGCGCCTTTCGATACGCCGACGAGAGATCAGTTCGCGACGAAGATGGCCTCGATCTCCGTCCTGACCTGCTCCTCCGTCTGCTTTCGCGCGATGGCGATCTCCTTGACGATGAGGCCGCGGGCGGTGTCGAGCATCCGGCGCTCGCCGAAGCTCAGTTGCTTGTCGGTCTTGAGCCGGTAGAGGTCGCGAAGAACCTCGGCCACGTCGTAGATCGAGCCCGTCTTGATCTTGTCCATGAAGCCGCGATAGCGCCGGTTCCACGTCTGGTTGTCGAAGGCGATGGTGCGTTCGCGCAGGATGTCGAAGATCTCGCGGATCTCCTGCTCACTGATGACCTGCCGCAATCCGACGGCGCCAGCATTCGCGACGGGGACCAGGATCTTCCGGTCGGTATCGAGGATCCGCAGTACGTAGAACTTCTGACGGCTGCCGGCGATGTCCTTTTCCTCGATGCGGATGACCTCCGCGACGCCCTGAGCGGGGTACACGGCCTTGTCGCCCACCTTGAATTTGACGTCGGTAGCAGCTTGCATAGCGTCTCCTTGAGTAGATAGGCCGATGAGCGGATCTCACCGGCGAGAGCACCTTGAGTGAAAAGGTACCCCCCAGCAGAAAGACCGTCGGGCTTCGCGAACCGTCGACCTGAAAGCGTTGGCTAGTGGCGGAAACGGGAACGCCTCGGGCTGCATTCCAGGCCGAGGCGGATTTCAGGACGCTCGGGCGAACCGAGGTCAGGGAAACAGGCACGCGCACTGTAGTGGGCAACCCCCCCACTTGTCAAATCCATTGTGACAAGCATGGGAATTCTCAATACTTAGGCTGAGAGCTCTTCGGCCAGCCCCCATCGGACGCCACGATCCGAGACCCGGAGAGCGTCCGCACCCCAGTGATCGACCAGCGCGAGCGCGATGAGCCCGCCGGCGACGATGACGTCGGCGCGCTTGGGCTCCATCCCCGCGACGTCGCGGCGAGCCGCGAGATCGAGCGCCGCGAGCCGGTCGACGGCCGCCTGAAGATCCGCGCGCGAAAGGACGTGCCCGTGAATGCGCGCGCCGTCATAGGGAACGAGCCCCAGCGATACGGCCGCGAGCGTCGTCACCGTGCCGGCGATGCCCACAGGCACCTCGAGGCCAGGCCGCGGAGGCACGAGCTCGAAGACCTTCCGTGCGGCGTGGGTGATCGCGTCGCGCTCCTCGGTCGTGGGCGGGTCGTGACGGACGTGGCGCTCGGTGAGCCGGACGCTTCCGATGTCGAAGCTCTTCGCAAACGACAAGGAAGGGGTACCGCCCGGACTGCCGATGACCACCTCGGTGCTGCCGCCGCCGATGTCGAACACGGCGACCTCGCGACGCTCGAACGGCAGCCCGCTCAGTGCTCCTCGGAACGTGAGGCGCGCCTCTTCGTCGCCGCTCACGACGCGCGCGTCCACGCCGAAAGCGGCGCGTACGTGGGCGCCAACGGTTTCGCTTCCGCCTGCGTCGCGCATCGCGCTCGTCCCCACCACGGCGACGCGGTCCGCGCTCGCGGCACGCACCACGCCGGCGTATTCGTCGAGGCAAGCGAGCGTTCGTTCGATGGCCGCAGGCGCGAGGACCTTCGTGCGATCCACGCCCTCTCCGAGCCGCGTGATCGTCGCCCGCTCCTCCACCGCGTGGAGCCCGCCATTCTCGCTCCGCTCCGCCACGAGCAGCAGCACGGTGTTCGTTCCGATGTCGATGGTCGCGACGCGCATTTCTCTATCCACAAAATGCGGCGGGGCCGACCCTCGAGGATCGACCCCGCGCGCTTCTCGAGCGGATCGCGCTCAGCCGCCCGTCAGCTCCTTCAAGTTCAGCATCTCGGCGACGTCCGGCTGGAGGACCAGCTCCACGCGCCGGTTCTTCTGCTCCTCGTCGCGGGACTGCATGTCGATGCTCCCGGCGGCGGGGTCCATCTGCCCGTATCCGACGGCCGAGAAGTGAACCGGGCTGAGCTCTCCACCCGTCGGGATGCCCCGGGCGTCGGCGCCCTTGTCCGGCGCAATGAGGAACGTGAGGACGGTCCGCGCCCGCATCAGGCTGAGGCCCCAGTTGTCGATGAACTGGCCCGCGTACGGCTCCTTGTCCGTGTGCCCGGCGACCTGAAAATCGCGCTGGCTGAGCGTGGTGTCCGACTTGATGATGTCGGCCACCTGCTTCAGGATCTTCTTGCCCTCGGGCTTGAGCGAATCGCGGCCCGAATCGAAGAGCACGTCGCCCGGCAGCTGGATGACCATCTTGTTGTGGCGAATGAGAACGTTCAGGCCCGCGCCGGTCAGCTTGTCGAGGCGGCTCTTCAGGTCGCGAAAGCGAGCCTTCATGTCGTCGAGCTGCTTCAGGCGGGCCTGGTATTCGGCCATCGCGGTTCGAAGCTTGGCCCTCTCTTCTTCCGACTTCGAGAGGCCGACGCCGAGATCCTTGAGCTTCGCCTTCAGGTCCTCGATCTGCTGCTCGGCCTCCGTGTACTTCTGCTCGTCGTCCGAATGACGCTTGTTGGATGCATCGAGGTCGGCCTTGAGCTTCGCGATGTCGCGCTGCGCGGCCTGCCACTCGTCTTCACCGTGACCGCAGCCGGCGAGAGCGAACGCGGAAACGAGGACCGCGAAGAGGACCAGAAGCCGCATTTTCACGTTGAGCATCGATGACCTCGTTGGATGGCCAAGAAACGGAGGGACGGTATCGATCGCGTTCCCGAGGGTCAAGGCGCCGAGGGCCGCTCGCCGGGGAGGCTCCCGTGTCAACTTTTCTGATTGACAGGTGACGTACGTGACCATATACGTCACTTAGATCACCTCTAAAGGAGGACTCTGATGGCTGGTAAGAAGGGTGCCAAGAAGAAGAGCGGGAAGAAGACCAAGACCACCAAGAAGGCTGCCAAGACGGCGAAGAAGCCGGCAAAGCGCAAGGCTGCAAAAAAGCCAGCAAAACGGGCAGCCGCCAGGAAGCCCGCGAAAAAGGCGGCGCCTCGGTCAGCAGCGAAGACCCCCGCGGCGGCACCCAAAGCCGCTACGAAGGCCGCTCCGCCGGCCGGTGTGCCGTCGATGCTGGGCGGTGCTCCTACATCCAGCCATGGGCTGGATGACGGAGAGGAATAGACCACTTTTCTTAAGGTTGGCTCGGTTCCCCCAAGTCTCCGAGCCTCGAGCCCGTCGCCGACGAAACGGCGGGCACCAAGAAACGAAGGGCGCCTCCGCTTCCAGGGGGCGCCCTTCGTGTTTGTCCACGAACGAAGGGCGTCGCGTCGGTTGCCCCGGTCGCGTCAGTCGCCCAGGTAGAGCTTCAAGGCCTCTGCTGCGGCGCGTCGATCGAAGACGGCGCCCGAGAGCTCGTCCCGGCGGCCGATGGCCTCGAAGAGCTCCGTCAAGAAGCCGTGGAATTGCTCCGCCTCGTCCACCGCGACCTGCAGGCCGGTGGGGTCGAGCAGATCGGCGTCGCGGACGTGGGCCATCGCGTCGAGGAACGCGTCGACGCGTGGATAGTCCGCCGTTCGCAAGAGCGGGTATCCCATGGCCCGAAAGTACGCCATGAACTCTCGCACGAAGGCCAGCGGCGATACCCCTGCCCAGCGGTCCTGCCCCTCGCCGCTCACCGAGCGCGCCTTGAGCGCGAACGCGCGAACGATCTGAGCGAACATCCACACGTCGCGCCGCAGCCTCTCGCTGAGCACGCGCCTCGCCGTCTCGTCGTCGAAGACGCCGCGTGCATCGAGACGCGCGCCGAGTGACTTGCCCACGAACATGACCGCGTTCTGGAGAGCGGGGCGCAGGTTCGACGCGAGGTGGAGCACGGAAGCGCGGAGCTCGTCCGGGTTAGGAGCCAGATCGATCGCCGGAAAGTCCCGCTCGAACGCCCGACGCATCTCGAGGCGAAGGTTGGCGGCCACGCCCTCGAGCGTCGCCTTGATGTCCCGCACCTCGTGTCCGCGCGCCAGCAGCCGTTCGTACTCGGCGGCCAGCTGCGGAGCAGACACGCGGAAGCAGTCGGCCTCGAACCCTTCGGCGAGGAGAGGTCCGGCCTGGCGTCGCAGGTAGCCGGACAGCGCGCGCGCGTCCGAACGCAGCACGCTGAGCACGAGGTAGACGACCGCGACCGAGCGTCTCGGCGTGTCAGTCGCCTCGCGCGCGACGGTCTCGGCGAGCGACAGGTACCGCAGCATCCGGAAGAGAGCGAGGAGCGTCAGCGCGACGAGACGACGCGCCTGTTCTCCCGGCACCGACCGAATGAGCTCGAGCATCTGCGCCTTCGTGATCCGGTCGAACTCGGGCCGGAACTCCAGCGCGTGGAGCGGATTGAAGTAGACGCTCTGCGCGATCTCACGCTGCGCCACGCCGAGGAGCGCATAGAAGAGCCGGAAGGGAACGCGCTGCAAACGGGTGACGCCGGTCGTGACCTCGAGCAGATTGGTCATGGCGTGCCGGAGCACGTACAGCGAGCGCTCCGGGCTGCCCTGCGCGAGCGCCTCACCCACGAGGCGCGTGCGCGCCCTGTCGTCGGGCAGCACCGTCTCCAGGTAGCGCTGGAAAACGAACGCGCGCTCCCCCTCTCCGAGGAGCCCGCGGCAGGTGTGCGCGATCCGTCCGAGCGCTTCGCGCACCAGCGCTGCGTGCTCGCGGAAGTCCTGGGCGACGACGGGCGTCTTTCGCGTCGGCCCGGGATGGTTTCGCGGGTTGGCGAAGCAGGCCAGGCCCTTGAGGAGGATCTCGAGCTCGAAGAGAGCTTCGACCTTGTGCTCGAACGGAAGGCTCGCCAGCCATGCCTCGCGCGCCTGGGAGTGCTCCCGGCGCAGGCCGCGCGTGTCGCGGAGCAGGTCGTCGTAGACGTCGCGTTCGTCGGGCGGTCGCTCGAGCCCTACGGTCGCCACGAGGCGATGCTACCGCGCCGACCGCGCCCGCGTCGCGCTCGAAGGTTTTCCTGCGAGGAGGGTGTCCAGGCGCCCGACCCTGTGGCCCAGCATCCTCGCCATCACGTGCTGCACGTCGAGCTTCTGTCTCTGCGCCAGCAGCGTGATGTCCAGCGCCACCTGGGACGTCGCCACCTCGGCGATCGCCGGGGTCTCGCTCACCACGCCGTCATCCTTGTCGGTTCCCTCCGTGGCGGCGATGAGCGTCCGCGAGTCATCCGCCACGACGAGCAGACGATGCTTCCAGAAGCTCTCCAGCGCGTTCTCGTCGAGCGCGTAGCTGAACACCTCGCCCGGGAGCTTCGGGAGCTCGGCGTGCGAGAACGTCACCAGGTAGACACGCCGCTTCGCCGCCTTCTTCAGCTCGGGCACGAGGCGCTCGACTTCACGCGGCCACCCGCTGATCACCAGCCGGTCCTCTGCACCCGCGATGAGCCGCTCCGCCTCCTCGAGCACCCGCGCGTAGCCGCGCACGCTGAAGGCGTCCGGAGCGGCCGGGGTCGCGTCGAGCTCGAGAATGGCCTCTTCGAGCGCGCCCGCCTGCCCGTCGAAGCGCTTTCGCAGGAGGGTCAGCACCTCCTGCGGCGGTGCCGCCGCGAACCGCTCGGGCGTCCCCGCGATGGCGCGGGCGGCCCCCACGGCGACGAGCCTTCGCAGGACCCCGTAGACCGCCGAACGTGGGATCTGCGCCCGCACCCCGACCTCGTAGCCCGTCGCGGGGCTCTCCAAGAGGAGCGCTCGATAGGCGCGCGACTCGTTCAAGCTGAAACCCAGCGCAACGAGCGCCGACACGACGTCCGGTTCGGCCATCCGGCCCCTTTTCCCACGGAACGCGCCTCAGGGGAACCTCGGGACGCCTCCGCGGGTGCGTGTGGGGCACCTCCCCACGAGCCTCGCGACCCGACGCAAAAAAATGCTTGCTGGGGACGAACCTTGGATAACCTCGGCGCGTACCTCATACCGAGCCGGCGCGGATTCGCCGGACGAACAAGGGACGCTCCTCTCGGGGAGCGAGGAGACCACGGATATGAACATCGCGAAGGCTCTGGCAGTGTCGGCGGTTGCAGGAATGCTGATGGGCTCCATGGTCGCGTGCGGCGGCGGCAACGCCGGCGGCGCCGGCGCTACGGATCCCGCGGCGGGGGGCAAGAGCTCCTGCAGCGGCGCGGGCGGTGCGGCTCCCGCGGCCAGCGGGGCGGCAGCGGGCGGAAAGTCCTCCTGCAGCGGTGCGAGTGGCGCGGCTCCGGCTCCGAAGCACTGAGACCCGACGGGAAGACGCCGGGTCGTGCGCGAGCGCGATCCGGCGTTGTCCTTTAAGGCGACGAACACGAGTCAGCGAGAGCCAACGAGAGCCAACGAGAGCATGGGGTTCCGCGAACGACACGCCATCCCCGACCTCGGAGTCGGCGTCGGCTTTCGCAAGCCTCACGTCGCGCACATCCTGCACGAGCGACCCGCCATGGATTGGTTCGAGGTCATCAGCGAGAACTACTTCGCCGAGGGCGGCATCCAGCGGAGAAACCTCGACGAGCTTCGCGGCGCCTACCGGGTCGTGCCCCACGGCGTCTCTCTTTCCATCGGCGGGGCCGAGCCGCTCGACGCCGATTACCTTTCGCGCCTGCGCGCGCTCGTCCTCCGCCTCGACGCCCCGTGGTGCAGCGATCACCTGTGCTGGACGGGATTCGGTCGCTTCGACGTGCACGATCTCCTTCCGCTGCCCTTCACGCAGGCGAACCTCGATCACGTGGTCGACCGCGTGAAGCGCGTCGAGGACTCGCTCGGCGTCCCCTTCGCGCTCGAGAATGCGTCGTCGTACATGGAGTACCGCGAGAGCACGATGCCCGAGCACGCGTTCCTGGCGGAGCTGGCCGAGCGCGCGGATTGCGGCCTACTCCTCGACGTCAACAACGTCTACGTCAGCGCCCATAACCACGGCTTCGACGCCGCGGAGTACATCGACGCGATCCCCGCCGACCGGGTCGTGCAGATCCACGTCGCGGGACACGCCGACAAGGGCGGCTACCTCCTCGATACCCACGGCGACCGCGTCAAGTCCGAGGTGTGGGACCTCTATCGCCGCGCCCTCCGGCGCTGCGGCCCGACTTCGACGCTCGTGGAATGGGACGAGAGCATCCCGGCGTGGGACGTACTGTCCGCGGAGGCCGCGCTCGCGCGCGAGGTGCGCGACGAAGTGCTGGCGCCGCCCGCGAAGGAGCGACCGTGGGTGAGCGCAACCTAGGCGACGTCCAGCGCTTCGTCAGCGACGCGGTGCGCGGCGCGAGCCCCATCGGCGGCGATGCGGCGCTCCGCTCCAGGGCCGAGGCGCTCATCTCGCCGGGTCCGCGCGGCATGGCTTCGTACGAGCGGCTCGAGGTGTACCGCGAGCAGTTCTGGCTCCGGCACCTGGCCAGCATCGACGAGGACTTCCCGACGCTCACCTGGGTCGTCGGTGGTGCCCAGGCGTTTCGCGAGCTCGCGACCGCGTACCTTCGAGCCTGCCCGCCTCGCACGTGGGATCTGCAACGGCTCGGCATCGACCTCCCTTCGTACCTCGCCGGTCATCCGCGCTGGGCCGACGACCCGCTGGCCCGTGATGCGGCCCGCCTCGACTGGGCCTTCATGGAGGCCTTCGACGCGGCCGACTCGCCGCCGTTCGACCCGCGCGTGCTCGCCTCGACCCCGGAGGACGCGTGGCCCGGCGCCCGCATCGATCTGCACGCCTCGCTCGGGCTGCTCTCGCTGGCCCACCCCGTCCACGAGCTTCGCGACGCGGTCCGCCGTGGCGGCGTGTCCCTCGAGCGCCCCGCTCCCGCGCGGACGCACCTCGTGGTCTACCGGGACGCGGCGTGCTTCCTTCGCGCGGCCGCCGTCGACCCCGTTGCCTTCGAGCTGCTGGAGACGCTGCGCGGCGGAGTCCCGCTGGGTGAGGCGTGCGAAGCGGCAGCGCGCACGAGTCGGCGGGATCCGACCGAGATCGGCGAGAGCCTCGGTGGCTGGTTCCAGCAATGGACCGCCGCGGGCTGGATTCGCGCGGTCCGGATCGAACCCTAGAGACGCCGCTACGGAGTGCCCGTTCCGGTCCCCTGTCCCGGCACCGACTGGCGCGGCTGGAAGTTGAACGGATAGAACGCCTTCGTCTCGTAGCCGCCGGGGCTCGGGGCGAAGAGGATCTTCTTGATGACGTTGCCGACGCACGCGACGACCCCCGGCTCGGTGATCTGGCTCCGCTCGGTGTCCTGCGAGACCTGCGTGACGTTTCCTTTCGGGTCGATCGTCCACTGGATGAGCAGATCGCCCTTGATGCCGGGGTGCGCGCGCAGCGCCGCGTCGTAGCAGGCGCGCGCTTCGTCCCGGTGGGCCACCACGATGGCGCGCAAATCGGCCGGACCGCGCCCGGGCTCGTGGGTGTGGGGGCCCTTGGTCGGCGGCGGCGCGGCGCTCCCCGTCGTCGAGGCGACGGTGGTCGTCGTCGTCAGCTTCGCGCCCTGAAGGTCGCCGCCCGCGCCGAGCGTCGTCGTCGTCGTCGTGGTCGGACCGGCATCGGCGGGGGCCATCGCGGTCGCGTCCGAGGTCGGCGCCGCCGACGAAGCCGGATTGCCGGGGGTCGTCGGGCCGCCGGCAGCGCCGCCTCCAGCGCCGCCCCCGCAGGCGAGCCCGGCGAGCGGCAGTGAGGCGAGTAGGGCGGAGAGCGCGAGGGCGAGGGGCGTTCGCATGGCCCAAAGGTACTACAAGCCCGACTCGACGGACCCGCTCGCGCATGGTTTGCTTGGTTCGCCGTGTCGGAGTCGAACCCCGCGCCGGGGCCCCCGCCCAAGCCCGAGCGGCTCGGCGCCTACGAGCTTCTTCTCGAGCTCGCCTCCGGCGGGATGGCCACGGTCCACCTCGCGCGCGCCACCGACAAGCGCCTCGGGCCCCCGCTCGTCGCGGTCAAGCGCCCGCACCGCCACCTGCAGGGGGACAAGACCTTTCTCACGATGCTCGTCGACGAGGCGCGCCTCGCCTCGGCCATCGAGCACCCCAACGTCGTCAAGGTGCGCGAGCTCGGCTTCGACGGCGGCATGCCCTTCATCATCATGGACTACGTCGAGGGCACCTCGCTGGCCGAGCTCCGGCGCGAGCTCTCCGCCATCGGCCGCGCCATCGACGTCCGCGTCGCCGTGCGCCTCATCGTCGACGCGCTCCTCGGCCTCCACGCCGCCCACGAGCTGAAGGACGACAACGGCAAGCCGCTCCACATCATCCATCGCGACGTCTCGCCTCACAACGTCCTCATCGGCTGCGACGGGCGGGCGTACGTCACGGACTTCGGCATCGCCAAGGCCGAGGACCGCATCCAGACGACGCGCACCCACGAGGTCAAGGGAAAGCTCGCGTACCTCGCGCCCGAGCGCATCGACAAGCGCCGCATGTGCACGGTGCAGAGCGACGTCTTCTCGATGGCCGTCGTCCTCTGGGAGTGCTTCGCCGGCAGGCGCCTCTTCCGCGGCGAGGAGGCCGTGGACATCCTGCAGGACGTCATCGGCGCGCCCATCGCCACGCTCAAGCAGATCGGCGCGCAGATCCCCCAGCCGCTCGACGACGTCATCGCGCGCGCGCTCTCGCGCGACCTCGAGACGCGATACGCGACGGCGCTCGAGTTCGCGCAGGCGGTGGAGCGCGCGGCCGGCCCCGAGCACTCCGGCACGCACGCGGACGTGGCGCGGCTGATGGAAGCGATCTTCGGGGCGCGCATGGCCGTCCGCCAGGAGACCGTCCGCGCCATGATCGGGCCGGGCGAGATGACCGATCTGCTGCGCGAGTCGGGGCTGCCGACGCGCGACCGCGTGTCGATGGCGGACGTCCCCACCGGGCAGCTCCTGGCCGAGCTCGCGCCGCCCGCCCCCACAGGCCGCTACGCCATCGGTACGGAGCTTCGCGCGGAGGTGGCCAAGCTCCGGCCGAGGCGCCTTCCCTGGTGGGGCATCGGCGCCGTCACGGGAGGGATCGCCATCGGCGTGCTCGTGACGCTCGCCATCGTCGCCAACCGGACCAAGCCCGGCCCCATCGTCATCCGCGGCACGCCGCCGGCTCCCGCCGTCACCGAGATCGTCGTCGCTCCCACGGCCCGCAAGGTCGTCGTCCCGCTGCCGTTCCTGGCGACGCACGTCGAGCTCGACGACGTCGTCCGCGAGCTCGACCCGCCGGCGGACGTCGCCGCGTTCGACGTCGCGGCCGAGAGCGGGACGCGCCACAGGGTCGCCGTCATCGCCATCGACGGGACACGCGCCGAGGGCTTCGTCCGCGAGCAGGACGGCATTGCGCGGCCCGAGCCCGACGGCTACGCCTTCGTGGCTCCGGAGCCGTCGGCCACCGAGGCGCGCCCCTCTTCGGCTCGTCCCGTCCGCCCCGTCGGCACCGTGCACAACGGCTTCACCAAGCTTCGCTGAATGAAACACCCCCTGGTCGTCCTCGTCGTACCCGTCGCCGCGGCGCTTTTCGCAGTCCCCGCGTGCAGCGACCCGCCCATCCCGGCCACCTGCAACGACCTCGCGCCGCCGGCGTGTCCTACCGAAGAAGACGCGGACGTCTGCGTCGACGTCGAGTGCGCCTCGGTCTACGCCTGCAACAGTGGCAGCTGGACCTTCGTCCAGACGTGCCCCAACTACTCGCCCGAGGCCGGCGTTCACCCCGTCGAGGCGGGTCCCGACACGTCGTCCGAGCTCGATGCGCCGTTCGACGCTCCGCCCGGCACCTACGGCGGCCCCGGATGCGTCGACCTCGAGATGCCCGACTGCTCGCTCGGAACGGCCCTCGCGTGCGCGGGCACCGCCGACTGCTGCGGGTGCACGGACCTCTACGTCTGCGACAGCGGGGGATGGGAGCCGTGGGGCGAGTGCGTGGACGGCGGGATCACGGCCGGGCCCTGAATCGCCCCTTCAGCTCGCCGCCTTGAGGAACGGCTCCCACTCCTTGAACTTCCACCCGCTGCCGAGGAGGATCTGCGCGGTCATCGTCCACTTCGGACGAAAAGGGCGGCGCGCGAGGCGCATCTGCGCCTCCTCCGGCGTCTTCCAGCCCTTGCGCAGGTTGCACTGGCGGCACGCGGTCACCAGGTTCTCCCACGAGTCGTCGCCGCCGCGCGAGCGCGGCATCACGTGGTCGATGTTGAGGTCGCGGAGCGGCGGTCGCTTGCCGCAGTACTGGCACTGGTGCGCGTCGCGGAACATGAGGTTGCGGCGCGTGAGGCGCACGGTGACGCGCGGCGTCCTGTCGTACCGGAGGAGGTGGACGACGCGCGGGACACGGAGCGCGCCGCCGACGATGGGGATGGCGTCGTCGTCGTCGCGGAGCTGCACGTCGCGCCAGAGGTCGAAGTCGTAGGACTCGCCGCCCTCGTCGAGCGCGAGCGCGACTCCTCCGTAGAGGAGGACGATGGCGCGTTTGACCGTGGTCACCTGCACGGGGCAGAGGTGTCGGTTCAAGACGAGTACGGGAAGCGAAAGGACGTCAGTCATCGTCCGCCGAGCGAGTTCTACTTGGTGCGACTGCCACGCATCGATTGTACACCGGCCCCGCCGAACCTGCGAAGGGGACGCGGGGCCCCCGAGGGCAGTTTGACGCCCCGGTTGAGGGGGCTAGGCTTCAGAAGAGATGATCGACGACTCGAAGGTCACGCCCCCGCCGCGGCGCCGGCAGGCGGACGGCGACGAGCCCGAGCGGCGCCGCTGGGTCGGGCTGGCCATCGCAGTCGGCCTCGCCATGGGCGCCGCCGGGATCGCCACGCTCGTGCTCACCGGGATGCAAGACAAGGCGATGTACTCGAAGCCCGTGGATGAGCTCCTCGCGCAGAAGGCCAAGTTCATCGGCCGCCCCGTCCGCGCCGAGGGCGTCCTCGTTCACGGGAGCCTCGTTCATCGCGACCAGCCGTGCGAGTTCCGCTTCGTCATCGAGAAGAACGGCGCCGACCTGCCGGTCCGTTATGGCCAGTGCGTCGTCCCCGACACGTTCAAGGACGTGGCGGATCTCGACGTCGGCGTGACCGTCGAAGGCGAGCTCCACGCCGACAATTCCTTCGAGGCGACGAGCATCCTCGCCAAGTGCCCCAGCAAGTACGAGATGGAGCAGCGCAAGAAGAACGGCGAGCACATGCCCCATGGCCCGCTCGCGGTCGGCCCCTGACGACGGAGGCGCGATGCAAGCGGCGGGACACGTTCCCTGGCTCGTGGAGTACGCGGGACGGAAAGGGTTCCGGTACTCGCCCGAGGCCGACGAACGCTGGATGCGCGCGTGGGAGCCGTACGCCACCTTGCGGGTCCCGCTCCGCTACGAGCACGTGCTCGAGTCGACGGGCGACGTGGGCTCTCTCACGGTCGCGCGCTTCGTCGTCGAGAGCGGCGCCTCGGCGTGGATCGCCATCGCGCAAGATACGCGGATGAAGGGTCGCGCGGCGCTCACGAGCGACGCCGGCAGCGTCTTCCGCGAGCCGCTCGACCTCGTGACCCTGCCTCGGAGCACGACGGGGGACGCGCCGTTCGACGCCGCGTTCGCCACCTTCGCTCCCTCGGCGAGCGATCTGGCCGACGCCGTCAGCCCGCGCATGCGTCGCCTCGCGCTGTCGTGGCGCACGCCCGCGCACGTCGAGGTGAGGGCGGGAGGATTCGTGCTCGCCCCGGTGGCCCTCGGGGCCGACCCCGCCTCCCTGTCGTGGCTCGTCAGCGTGGTCTATGCGCTCGGGAACCGCGACCGGTAAGGTGATCTCCCCGGAAGGGTCGTGCTACCGTCCGCTCCCAGCAAGCGATGCGCTCCACACGCACCCCGCTCCTCGTTCTGGTCCTCGTGGGAATGGCCGTCGCCGTCCCCGCGCTCGCCGACCCGCCCTCTCCCTATCCCGCCGCGTGCGATGCGTCGAAGGTCAGCAAGGTCGACGTCGAGCGCGCCCACACCGTGTTTCTCAGCGGCAAGGGCTTCCTCGACGAGTCGAACTACGACAAGGCCATCAGCTACTTCAAGGACGCGTACAGCATCGACTGCAGCGTCCACGGCATCCTGCCCATCATCGCCACGGCCTACGAGCGCAAGGGCGACAAGGCCGAGGCCATCCGCGCCCTCGGCGAGTACATCTCCCGCGTCCCCAACACGCCCGACCGCGAGGTCATCGAGCGCCGCATCCGGAACCTTCGCGAGCAGCTCGCGCAGGAGAGGCCGACGGCGACCGGCACGCCGACCGCGCCCCCGGCGACGACGACGACCGCGCCGACGGCGACGGCGACTACCCCGACCGCGGAGACCACCTCGACCGCCGCGCCTCCGACCGCCTCGACGGCGGGTCCGCCGCCCCCCGCGACGGGAGAGCACTCGTTGGCGCCCTGGATCGTCGTCGGAGCCGGCGGCGCGCTGCTGGCGACGGGGGCGGTCCTCTTGGTCGTCGGCTCGGGGAAGGTGTCGTCGGCGAACAGCGCCTGCCCGTCGCACACGGGCTGCCCGTCGTCGGTGGCCGATTCGGGCAACACCGGCCGCACGCTCGAGACCGTGGGAATCATCGGCGGCGTGGCCGGCATCGTGGGGATCGGCGCCGGGCTCGTCTGGCACTTCACCGAGCCGCCGCCGGCGCAAACGGGCTCGACGAGCCCCGGCACCTACCTGAGCCCGGTGGTCACGCCGGGGTTCGCGGGCATGTCGCTCGGCGGGTCGTTCTAGCGCACAATCGTTGGCGTGGAGTCGGCGGTCCGTTACTACCCTGCGCGCCTCGCCTCCCGCTCCGACGCGGGCGGCGGGATGACGCTCGTCATCCTCGAGCCGGACGCGGACGTCGGCCCGTCGTACACGTCGCCGGGGCAATACGTCGAGGTCCGCGCCCGGGGGGAGACCGGATACTTCGTGCTCGCGGGGGTCCCGGGCGAGCTGCCGTGGGAGCTCGTGATGCGCTCGGGCGGCGGCGTCTCCGATGTGCTGCTTCCCGCTCCGCTCGGCCTCGACGTGGAAGTCACGGCGGCCATCGGGGCCGGCTTCCCCTTCGAGGCGGCGCGCGAGCGCTTGCTCGTCGTCGCCCTCAGCGGGACCGGCGTCGCGGCGGGGCGACCCCTCGTTCGCCGCCGCATCGCCGACGGCGACGCCGCGCGCACCCAGGTGTGGGTCGGCGTGAGGACGCAAGCGGAGCTCCCTCTCGTGGTGGACATCGCCGAGTGGCGCGAGGCGGGGGTGTCGGTCGTCGTCTGCCTGTCGCAACCCGCCGAGACGCCGCCGGGCGAGCTCTTCGCCAAGGGGTACGTGCAGGACGTCATGGCGGCGCGGATCGCCTCCGGCTCGCTCGCCGACGCGCACGTCTTCGCCGTCGGCGTCTCGTCGATGGTCGAGGCGCTTCGCGCTCTGGCGCCTCGGCTCGGCTTGCCGGTCGAGCGCGTTCACACGAATCACTGAGCTGGCGGGCCGGGCGATGCCCAGCCAAGCCGCCTTCCCCTCCGAGAGGTCGCGTCGTACCCTTCGAGGGATGCCCAGCAGCGTCCCGCCCATCTCCCGGGGCACCGTTCGGCAGGGCGGAAAGGAAGAGCTCCGCGCGTCGGTCCTGAAGACGTACCTGCTCCGGGTGCGCACCGAGAAGGGCGAGCGCGTGGCGAGGCAGCTCCTCGGCGGCGCCGGGATCGAGCCCTCCGCCGTCGACAACGAGACGGGCTGGGTGAGCCAGCTCGCCGCGAAGCGCGCGCTCCGCGGGATCGCCGAGCTGCTCGGCCGCGACGCCATCCGCCACCGCGGCGAGTGGGTCACGCACCCCGAGGCGCTCGGTGTGCTGGTGCGCATGCTCCGCGCGAGCGAGCGCCCCGTCGACGCCTACCGCTACCTGGCCCAGAACGCCCGCGAGGCGACGCGCGTGGGCACCTGGGAAATCGAGGAGCTCGCCGACGACAAGCGCAAGAAGGCGGGTGACGTTCGCGCCGTGCGCCTCACGTACCGCACGCGCACCGACGGCGGTGACGATCCGGCCGAGCGCATCGACGCCGAGGGCGAGGAGCTGCTCTGCGACGCGCGCGCCGGCGAGCTGGCCAGCCTGCCGCGCATCTGGGGCCTCGGCGAGGCCGAGGTGACCCACGACAAGTGCATCGCCAAGGGCGGCGACGCCTGCATCTACGACGTGCGCTGGACGACCAAGCGCCTGCGGGAAGGGATGCTCGTCGGCGCGGCGGGCGCGGCGGTCGCGTGCGGCGGCATCGTGGCGACCACCGGCGGAGTGCTCTCGGGCGTCCTCGCGGGCGTGCTCGGCGCGGCCCTCGGAGGCGGCGCGGGGTTCATGTGGGACCGCTCGCGCGAGGAGAGGGCCGGGCGCACGTTCGAACGAAACCGCATCGCGGCGCTCGAGCGCGGCCTCGAGCTCCGCGGCGAGATGGGCGCGACGCCGGGGGACCTCTCGGGCACCGTCCTCGGGGGCAAGTACCGCATCGGACGCAAGATCGGCTCGGGAGGAATCGGCGTCGTCTACGCCGCCGAGCACGTGACGCTCGGCCACGAGGTCGCGGTGAAGGTCCTCCGCGGCGCGGCCGCCCGCGACGGCGGCGAGATCGCGCGTCTCCGGCGCGAGGCGTACATCCAGG
Source organism: Polyangiaceae bacterium (assembly GCA_036501935.1). GTDB lineage: Bacteria > Myxococcota_A > Polyangia > Polyangiales > Polyangiaceae > Palsa-1150. The sequence continues at coordinate 33,284 of DASXZL010000025.1, forward strand.
TCCACGTCGAGCACCCCAACGTGGTGCGCGTGCTCGACCTCGACCAGATGCCCGACGGCAGCATCTACGTCGTCATGGAGCGCCTCAACGGGCGCTCGCTCGCCGACAAGCTGGCGCGTGACGGCCTGCTGGCCCCGGGCTTCGCCATTCCGGTCTACATCGACGTTTGTCGCGCGCTGCACGCGGCGCACAAGAAGGGCGTCGTTCACCGCGACCTCAAGCCGGGCAACATCTTTCTCTGCGAGGAGGGGCTCTCGAAGGTGCTCGATTTCGGGATGAGCAAGCTCGCCACGGCCGAGTCGCTGACGCAGACGGGCTACACGCTGGGCACGCCCGAGTACATGGCGCCCGAGCAGTGCATCGGCGCGCAGGTCGAGCCGCGGACGGACATCTATGCTCTCGGCGTGATGATGTACGAGGCGCTGACGGGGGAGCTCCCCATCGTGGCGGCGAACCGGCGCGAGCTGCTCGATCTCCACCAGCGACAGATCCCGACGCCGATGCGCCAGCGGCGGCCGGACCTCGACATCCCCGAGCAGCTCGATCTGGCCGTGATGAAGTGCCTGAAGAAGCGCCTGAACGAGCGACCGAAGAGCGCGGCGGAGCTCGAGCTGCTCCTCGCGGCGGTCCCTCTCGAGGGGCTGCTCAAGGCGTATCCGCCGGGGACCAGCCGGCGCGCGGCGTCGTCGAAGAAGCCGGCCGGCGAGGGAAATGCGCGCACGATGCCGGGGATGACGGGCGCCCCGCCGGAGCCGGTCGACAAGCCGGAGCCCTGAAGCGCTCAGCCGCGCAGCAGGTAGATGAGGCCGGCGATGCTCAAGGCGAGCACGCCGATGGCCGCCGCCATCACCATGAGATCCGCTGGCGCGAGACCGCTGCGCGGCCGCGGCTTCGGCGGCGCCGACGGCCTGGGGACGACCGCCATCGGCGCCGCGCTGGCCGGCTCACGACCGACGCTGCTCGGCCCCTCCGCAACGGGAGTCGTCGGCGGCGGCGGGGGCGGCGGGGGCACGACCTCCTCGTTCGCGACCGGCTCGTCCGGGCCGCTCTCGATGCGGGCCAGCGCATCGCCCACCGGCTCCTCCAGCGCGAGCACCGTGCGCCCGATCCGCAGCATCAGCGCGGGCCTCCACGCGGCCTCCCCGCCCGACGGCAGCGCGGATTCGCCCAGCCACGTCCCGTTCTTCGCCCCCAGGTCGCGCACCTTCACCTCGGCGCCCCGCCGCACGACCTTCGCGTGCTCCCGGGACGCGTCGGCGTCGGCGATGGGCAGGTCGCACTCGGCCCCTCGACCCAGCGTGTAGAGTCGCCCCTCGTCGGCCAGCGCCAGCGCCAGGCCCTGATCGCGCCCCTCGAGGACGCGCACCTTCATCGTCAGATCCGTCCCCATCTCGGCGAGCGCCTGCGACACGAGCGCGAGCGCCACCTCGCGCGTGGCCGAGCCCACGTCGCGCGTCACCGGGCTCTGATCGATGCGGAGCTCGATCCACACGTTCCCGAGCCGCACCTTGTCGCCCGAACGCACGATCCGCGAGGTCCGCGGCGCGACGCGGATGCCTCCGACGAACGTGCCGTTGACGCTGCCCTCGTCGACGAGCACGAAGTCCATCCCCTGGGCGCGCAGCGACGCGTGGCGATGGCTCACGCTCGCGTCGGGGAGGCGCACGTCGCAGCTCGCCCCGCGCCCCAGCACGACGCTCTGCATGCCGTCGAACGTGAGACGCGCCTGTCCGCGGGTCGTCGCGCCGACGAGGACGGAGATGGGCATCGCGGCGGCGCCTCAGCTGGGCGGGATGCTGTTGAGCACGGGCCGCATCTCGCCGGCGTGCCGCTCGATCCAGGCGATGACGTCCTCGGCCACGTCCCTCCCGCGGTGCTGGCTCAGCTCCTGGATGCCGGTGGGCGAGGTGACGTTCACCTCGGTCAGCCGCCCGCCGATGAAGTCGAGCCCCACGAAGACGAGGCCGTCGGCGGCGAGGCGCGTCGCCATGTCGGCCACGACGGCGCGCTCCTCCGCCGTCACGTCGCACGCCTCGACCCTTCCGCCGGCGTGGATGTTCGACCGCACGTCGTCCTCCCGCGGGACACGGTTGATGGCGCCGAGCACCTGCCCGGCGAGGAGGAGCACGCGCTTGTCGCCGGCGCGCACCGCGGGCAGATACTCCTGCACCATGGCGTGCGCCGTCCCCTCGTGGGTGATGTAGTCGACGATGGACCGGGCGTTGCGGTCCCCCTTGTCGACCACCATGACGCCGCTGCCCCCCGCGCCGTCGAGCGGCTTCACGACGGCCGTCCCCAGGTCGGCGACGAAGCGGTGGATGCGGTCGCGGTCGGCGGTCACCAGCGTGCGCGGCATGTGCCGGGCGAAGTGGAGCGTGTAGAGCTTCTCGTTGGCGTCGCGGAGGCCCCGAGGGTCGTTGACGACCAGCGTGCGCCCCCGGAGCTTCTCGAGCATCAGCGTGATGTAGAGATACTCGGCGTCGAACGGCGGGTCCTTGCGGATGAGGACACACTCCACGTCGGCCAGGCGCAGGTCGTCGGCCTTGCCGAAGGTGAAGTGCGGCGCCGCGTCGCTCACCGTGACCGTGCGGGCGCGCGCCCAGACGTCACCCCCGTCGACGTAGACGTCGCGCGGGGTGCAGTGGAGCGACACGTGGCCGCGCCTCTCGGCGGCGCGCTGGAAGGCGAACGTCGTGTCCTTGTCGGGGAGGACCCGATCCATCGGGTCCATCACGTAGACGAAGCGCATGTGCGAGCGAGGATAGCTCGACGGGCTCGCTTGCCCAGGAGCGGCGTGGGCGCCGGGCGCTCAGCGGTCGTCGTAGACCATGGCGGCGAGCTGGGCGCTGCGATCCGGATCGAGGTCGCCCGCGACGAGGTAGCCGACGCCGGCTCTCTGCGTCGCGGCGATCGAGTAGCCCTTCTCGCGCCCCACGCGCACCTCGGCGGTGCCCACGGCGCGCGGCGCCAGGTTCGCCGTGCCAATCTGGATCTTCTGCGCGTCGTACACGATGACGCTCACGCGACGCAGGTCGTCGCCCGTGCCCACCACGTACTGGAGCATCGCGGCCCGCTCGGCGTGCAGCGGGACCACCCGAGCGCCGACGAGGCGCGCGTTGAGGCCCGGCCGCTCGAAGCTCGACGGGTGCAGCGGCACGCCCACGTAGCGCTCGAGCCCCCGCACCGCGTCGGGGTCCTTCGCCTCGAGCGGGAGCGGCGAAGAGTGCTCCGCCACCAGCTCGGCGAGCAGGTCGTCGCCGAAGCCCGCGCGGGCCTCCGTCGAGGGGCCCTGCGTCCCCCGCGTCGCCGCGCCCCACATGAGCGCCAGCGCCGCGGCCGTGGCCAGCGGCACCATCGTCCGCCACGAGGACAGGCTCACGAGCGGCGCCTTCGCCCCGAGGGCGTCCGCCGCCATCGCGTCCTTCGTGAGGGAAGCATCGGCGCGCGCGTCCTCGCGGACCCGCTCGGCCGTCATCGCCACCCCGATGCGATCGCGCAGCCCCGCGGGGGCCGCCGTGCGTACGACGCGCTTCAGCGAGCCGCGCATCGCGCGAAGGAGCTGCGTCTCCTCGCGGCAGGTCTCGCAGTCGGCCACGTGCTCGTCGATCTCCAGGAGCTTCGCCGCCTCGAGCTCGCCGTCGAGGTACGAGCCAAGCATGCGCGCGCGGTCGCGACAGTCGTGCATGGTCATGCCGCACCCCGCTTGCGGGCGCGGTACTCGGCGAGGTTCGCGGTCTTGCTCTCCTGCGCGGCGTCGGCACGCGGTCCGACGACCTCTTCGCCCTTCACGATGCCGAGCGCCAGCGCATGGTTGTAGAGCGCCCTCTGGAGGAGCTTTCGCCCGCGATGCAGGCGGCTCATCACCGTCCCGATGGGGCAGCCCATGATCTGCGCGATCTCCTCGTAGGAGAACTCTTCCACGTCGCAGAGGATGACCGCGAGCCGGAACTCGGTCGGCAGCGCGTCGAGCGCCACCTGGATCTCGCCCTCGACGATGGGCATCAGCGCGAGCATCTCCGGGTCGCGGAGCTGGCGCATCGTGCTGGCGCTGACCCACCCGTCGGCCAGGGGATCGGCGTCGGGCCCGTCGAGCACCGAGCGCTCGAGGCCTCCGCGGCGGTACTTGTTGATGAAGGTGTTGGTGAGGATGCGAAACAGCCACGCCTTGAGGTTCGTGCCGGCGTTGAACTGGTCACGCGCGCGCATCGCCTTGACGAAGGCGTCCTGCACCAGGTCCTCCGCGTCCGTCGGATTGCGCGTCAGCTTGCACGCGACGCCGTACATCGCATCGAGGTGCGTCAGCGCTTCGTCCGAAAACGGGTCCTTCGACGGAGGCTTGGGAGGTTCGGGAAGGGAAGCAGTCATGGGGGGCCTTGTTGAGGTGTTCCGCTAGGTTGAACAGGCCATCGGGAGAGCTATTCCCCACTTAACCACCTTCTCGGCAAGACGCTGCAATCACTCGCCGTTCGGGGGACCGCCCTTGAGGCGCTTTTCGAGCTCTTCTAGACGTTCGTTCAGCCGTTTCACCTCCTGCTGGAGCTGCTGGAGGGGGCGAAAGCTCGCCAGGACGGTGCGCACCCGTTCATCGAGGTTGTGCTGCATCTCCTCGAGCTTTTCCTTGGCCTGGTCCACGAGCGTCGGCTTCACGTCCTTCGCGTCCTTCGAGTCTTTCGCCACCACCTCGACCTTCTCTTCCCCCGGCTTCGTTCCCGGGATGAGCCGTCCGATGGGCCCCTCGCGGAGATCGGCGAGCACCTTCTCCGTGCGGGCGTGAATGAGCTCCTTCAGCGTCTGGAGCGGGACGTTCCGCGAGTGCGCCTTCTGCTCCTCGTAGATGATCTGCGCGAGCGTAATCTCGGTCAGATCGTCCTTCGTGTTGTTGTCGATGATCTGCACTTCTTCGGCCGCCCGGACCATCTCGGCGATCTGCAGAAGCGTGACGTACCGGCTGTCCTTCGTGTCGTAGAGCTTGCGGTTCGAGTAGCGCTTGATGATGCGGCGCGGCTTCTCGGACGGTGCAGCGGCGGGCGTCTCGGGCTTCGTGTCCAAGATCCTTCTCCTTCGACGCGCTGCGGGCGGCGGCGCGCGCTCAGCAAAGATACACTAACGCGCGGAGTCAAACGTGACAGAAGCGAGCCACACCTTCGAGAAGACCTTCGGCGCCGCGCCGAGCGTCGAGCTCGACCGTGTCACGGCGCGCTACGGACCCGCTGGAACGCCCCCCGCCCTCGAAGGCGTCAGCCTCTCCGTCCGGTCGGGAGAGATCGCCGCGCTGCTCGGCCCGAACGGCGCCGGCAAGTCGACCCTCCTCCGCGTCGCCGCGGGGCTCCTCGCGCCCGAATCGGGGGGGGTGCGCATCGGCGGCAAGGACGTACGCGGGATGGAGCGGCGGGCGGCCGCGCGGGAGCTCGCGTTCGTCCCCCAGAGCGAGGTGGCCGCGGCGGGGTTCCTCGTGCGCGAGATCGTCGCGATGGGGCGGGCGCCGCACCAGAGCGGCTGGATGCGGGAGCGCCCCGAGGACCGCGCCGCCGTCGACGAGGCCCTCGCGCGGTGCGATCTCGGCGCCGTCGCCGAGCGCGCCGTCGACACCCTCAGCGGCGGCGAGCAGCGTCGCGTCGCCGTCGCGCGCGCCCTCGCGTCGCGCCCCCGCGTGCTGCTCCTCGACGAGCCCGGCGCCTTCCTCGACGTGCGCCACCGCCTCGAGCAGAGCGATCTGCTCGCCGAACTCGCGCGCCGCGATCGGCTCGCGTGCATCGTCAGCATGCACGACCTCGACGCCGCCTCCCGCGTCGCCGATCACGTCGTCCTCCTCCGCGACGGCCGCGTCGTCGCCGCGGGCCCGCCGGCAGACGTGATGACCAGCGATCTCCTGCGAGCCACCTTCGACGCCGACATCGACGTCGGCGTCCACGCCGGCAGCGGGCAACGTTACTTCGTGCCCTTGAAGGCCAGCGACGGTCAGAGCGCCTGACGGATCAGCCTCTCGAGCTCCGCGTCGTCGGTCATCCCCGTCCGGACCGCGGTGATCTTCCCGGTGCGCGAGACGACGACCAGCGTCGGCAGGCTGTCGACCGCGAAGGCGCGCTGGGCCTCGCCCGTCGTGTCGTGCACGATGGGGTACGTCAGGTTGTGGGCCATCGCGAAGGCCTTCGGATCGCCCTGGTCGGGCAGGTCCGTGTTCACGCCCACCACGACGACGCCCTTGTCGTGCCAGCGGCGCGAGACCTGGTCGACGATGGGGGCCTCGGCGCGGCAGGGGCCGCACCAGGTCGCCCAGAAGTCGAGCAGGACCGCGTTTCCGCGGAGCGCGCTCAGGCTCAGCGTCTTCGAGTCGGCCATCGCGGCGCCGAGCCCCGCGCCGTTGGCCACCACGGCGGCGTTGAAGTCCGGCGCCTCGCGCACGCGCTGCGTGAAGACGCGCGGCAGGAGCGCGAAGCCCGCCAGGATCGCCATCACCAGGCCGAGCGCGCCGAGCGTCGTCTGGATCGAGCGCGGCTCTTCACTCATCGCACCGTATCGATAGCACGGCGGGCGCGCGCCGACCCTCGGGTGGCCTCAGGCGGCCGGACGGCGCACCGGGCGCGACGACGGCGGCGCCTCGAGCTGGTGCCTCCCCGTGGCGACCGCGATCGCCAGCGACGTCGGCGGCGGCAGGGTCACGACGAAGGCCGCTCCTCCGAGGCGCTCGCTCGGCCGCGCGGTGATCGACCCGTTGTGCTCGACCACGATCTTCTTCACGATCGCGAGGCCGAGGCCCGTCCCCTCGGCCTTCGTCGTGAAGTACGGATCGAACACGCGGTCGCGCGCCCCCTCGGGCACGCCGGGGCCGTCGTCCTCCACGAGGATGGCCACGCCCTCGGCCGTCGGCTCGGCGCGCACCACCACGTGGCCCCGCGCTTCGCCCTCCTTCGCCGGGCGCGCGTCGCGGATGGCCTCCACGGCGTTGCGCACGAGGTTCACGAGCACCCGGCGGAGCATCTGCCGGTCGATGGCCACGGGGAACGCGTCGGCCGGCACCTCCCACTTCACGTCGACGTCGTGCGCGACGAGCGTGTCGTCCACCCCCTCTTCGGTCAGGCCCGCGCCGAGGTGCCCGAGCTGCTCCGAGCACTCCCGCAAGAAGTCCCGCAGCGTCGCCTCGTGGAGCTCGGCGTGCGGCAGGCGCGCGAACGCCGAGAAGTTCCCGACGAGGCGCCGCAGCGTCCCCACCTCCTCCTCGACGATCTCCAGCGTCGTGTCGAGCAGGCCCCGGAAGCGCGCGTCGTCCCCCGCGTACTTGCGGTGGCACTCCTGCACGGCGAGCTGGATGGGCGTCAGCGGGTTCTTGATCTCGTGGGCGAGGCGCTGGGCCATCTCCTGCCACGCGCCGATGCGCTGGAGGTATTCGATGCGCGCGCGCGACTGCTGCATCTCCCCGAGCATCCGGTTGAAGACGCGCGCCAGCTCCGTCAGCTCGTCGGAGCCCGTGACCGGGACGCGCACGTCGAAATCGCCCGCCGCGACGCTGTTGATGGCGACGGCGAGCCGGTTGATGCGCCTCGTGATCCCGCGCGCCAGGAAGAACCCGAGGCCGAAGGTGACCACCACCGTGATGCCGAGGAGCGCCGCGAACGCCTCGTACGCCGGCTCGTAGACCTTCGCGCGCTCCTTCTCGAGCTGCGTGTAGATCTCGCGCACGTCGCCGGCTTGCTTCAGCTCGTCCTCGTAGCGGCGGTCGAACGCGAACGTCGCCACCAGCGTCGGGCCCGTCCCCTCCGGGCCGAGCGCGCGGCGGACCGGCAGGCGCCGCTCGGTCTTCTCGTCGAAGGGGCGGCCGCGATCGTGGGACGCGATGATGAGGCCGTCGTCGCCGTCGACGAGGTGGAGCCCCTCCTCGACGGTGAGCGTCGCGAGGCGGGGCGAGCGCTGGAAGAGGGAGTCGAGGGCCGCGGCCGTGCGGGCGCCGTCGCGCTTGCGGGCGGCGTCGCGGAGCGCCTCGTCGCCGGCCATCGCGTCGGTCTGGTGCTTCATGTCCTCCTTCACGGTGCGGACGTAGTCCTTGTAGAGATCGATCCCGCGTTCGAGCTGCTGGTCGACGTCGGGCCGCAGCCAGACCGACGACGCGTTGTCGAGCATCAGGTTCGCGAGCAGCACCGCCGCCGCGAGCGGCACGATGGAGGTCACCAGGATGACCAGGGCGATGCGGCGCTCGGTCTTGCCGAGCATTCCTATCCGGCCTTCGGGAGGATGGGGCGGGCGAGTCACGCGCGAGGCATGGAGCATACGCGCGCGAGGCTGCAAAAACCGGTTGCCCGTGCGTACCTCAGGCGTTAGTGACTGTTCGGAGGTCGCGATGCGTATCGTCCTGCGGCTCGGGCTCCTCGCCTCGTCCGTCGTGTGCGCGTGCGGCGCCTCCACCGGCGGCGGCGTCCACGGGCCGACGTTCGACGCCTCGCTCGACGGCTCCTTCGACGCCGCCGTTCCCGCCGACGCCTCGCTCGACGCCTCGTTCGACGCCTCGCTCGACGCCTCCTTCGACGCCGCCGTTCCCTCCGACGCCTGGCAGCACGGCGTCCTCTACCTGACGATTCCCGATCGCTTCGCCAACGGCGATCCCACGAACGACAACCTCGGGCAGCCCGGCTGCCTCGACGCCACCAACGCGAACCTCTTTCACGGCGGCGACATCGCGGGGCTCCGGCAGCACGTCGGCTACCTGAAGGAGCTCGGCGTCGGCGCGGTGTGGGCGACGCCCCTTTACGTGCAGGTCCCCTTGCGGAGCGGCGCCTGCGGCTACCACGGCTACTGGGCCGACGAGGTGGACCCGGACGACGGCGCGATGGAGCCGAAGCTCGGCACGCTCGCCGACGTCGCCGGCCTCACGTCGGACCTCCACGCCTCCGGCATGCGCTTCATCCTCGACATGGTCGTCAACCACTCGGGCCGCGGCGCGCGCATCGTCACCGAGGACCCGACGTGGTTTCACGACGCCGGCACGTGCGCGCAGCTCGGCGACCCCAACGTCTACTGCCCCCTCAACGGCCTGCCCGACTACGCGCAGGAGAACCCCGTCGTCGCGACGTACCTCACGAACCTCTCGCGCGGCTGGGTCACCCGCGTCCAGCCCGACGGCATCCGCATGGACACGGCGAAGAACGTCCTCACGAGCTACTTCGCGCAGTCGTTCGTGCCCGGCGTGCGCGGCCTCGCGCCGAACCTCTTTCTCATCGCCGAGTACTACGACACCGGCAGCATCGCGGATTTCGTGCCCACCCTGCAGGCCGGGTTCGACTCGGCCTTCCAGTACCCGCTCTACCAGGCGCTCGACGACTCGCTCGCCAAGGGCGGCAGCCTCGACGAGGTGGCGACGGCGATGGCCAGCGCGATGACGACGCTCGGCCCGGCACAGGCGTCCCGCATGGTCACGATGCTCGACAACCACGACGTCGACCGCTTCCTCAGCGACGCCCCCGCCGGCACCTCCGCCGGCGACCTCGTGAAACGGTACACGCTGGGGCTCGTGGCGCTCTTCACGCTCCCCGGCATCCCGCAGCTCTATCAGGGCGACGAGCTCGGCGCGCTCGGCCTCCTCGCCGGCAACGCGAACCGCACCGACATGCCCGCGTGGGCCTTCAGCGCCGCGACGCGCGCAGGGACGCACGCCGGGTACGCCGGCGACGGGCAGGCGACGTGGGCGCTCGTGCAGTCGCTCATCCAGCTCCGCGCGGCGGACGCGGCGCTGTGGCAAGGCTCGTACGACGAGCGGTGGCGCCCGAACGGCGGGGCCAACGTCTTCGCCTTCACGCGAACGGCGCCGACCGGGACGAGCCGCGACCTCGTCGTCCTCTCGAACGACGCGGCGGCGCAGACGCTCACCCTCCCGCTCGGCAAGGCCACCCCCTGGCCCGACGGCACCGTGCTCACCGACGCGCTCGGCGCCGGCGCTCCGGCCACGGTGACCGTCGCGACCGACAGCGTCACGCTCTCTTTGCCGCCTCTCACCGCCGCCGTCTACCGCGCGAGCCTTTGACCCGTGGAGCCCGTGGAACCCGTGGAGCGCGTCCCCTTCGGCGACACGGGCCTCATGGTCTCGCGGCTCGGTCTCGGGTGCGGGGGCCTCGGCGAGGCGCGCGTCGGCGAGCTGGACGCCGAGCGGCTCGTGCTCGGCGCGCTCGACCTCGGCGTCACCTTCTTCGACGCGGCGCGGAGCTACGGCCTCGCCGAGGAGCGGCTCGGGCGCATCCTCGGGTCCCGCCGGCACGACGTGGTCCTCTCGACCAAGGGCGGCTACGGCGCGACCGACGCCGCGGACTGGACGCCCGCGGCCATCACGCGCGGCATCGACGAAGCCTGCGCGCGCCTGCGAACCGACCGCATCGACGTCTTCCACCTGCACTCGTGCCCCGTCGACGTCCTCCGGCGCGAGGGCCTGCTCGACGCGCTCGGGCGCGCGCGCGACGCCGGCAAGATCCGCGTCGCGGCCTACTCCGGCGACAACGAAGGGCTCGCCTGGGCCGTCGACGCAGCGCTGGACGACCCTCGAGAGGCCGCGGCTCGTGATTCACGAGCCTTCGCGTCGGTGCAATGCTCGGTCAACCTGTTCGACCAGCACGCCCTGCGGACCTCCGTTCCGCGGGCCGCGGATCGCCGGATGGGCGTCGTCGCGAAGCGCCCGCTCGGCAACGCGCCGTGGAGGTTCGCCGAGCGCCCCGCGGGGCAGGACGCGGAGCTCACCTGGGAGCGGATGCACACGCTCGGGCTGGTTCCGGCGCCGCTCGGGTGGGCCGAAATGGCGCTGCGGTTCGCGGCGTTCGCCCCGGGCGTCGCCTGCGCCGTCGTGGGGACGACGAGCCTCGCGCACCTGCGGCAAGCCGCGGCGCACGTGGCCGCGGGCGCGCTCGCGGAAGCCGTGACGGCGCGGATCGCGGCGAGGTTCGCGGCGGTGGGGAGCGACTGGCCGGGGAGGGTGTGATCCCCGGGACCACGCACAGCTGCCACGTGTGGGGCGAATCGCGACCAGGCTCACGCGGCGGGACCCTCGAATTCGGCCGGAACGATGCGGGCACACCCGCTGCATGGCGCGCCGCCTCATGACCCCGCTCCGCACGAGGGCTCCATCGATCCTCATCGTCGAGGACCAGCTGGACGCGCTGGACTTCCTCTGCGAATGCTTCGAGGACGCGGGCTACGTCATCCACCGCGCGGAGTCCGGGAGCGAAGCGCTGCGCATCCTCCGATCCGGCGAGCGGATCGATGTCCTCATCACCGACTACAGCATGCCCGGGATGACCGGCACGGCGCTCATCCACCAGGCGAGGCACGAGCAGCTGCTGCGGGACACGACGCCCGTGCTCATCTGCACCGCGTACCCGAACGTACCGGCCCCCGCGGACGTGGCCGTGCTGCGCAAGCCGGTCCGGCCGGCCGCGCTCATCGCCTCCGTCGAAGGGGCCCTCGCGTTCGCCGCGCGAAGAGCGGAGTCTCCGGCGGGAGAGCCTCCCGAGTCGGCCGACCCGAGCGGGCAGTGCGAGGCGGGTCAGACCGAGAGGACTCGGACACCGGGAAAGAAAGCCAGCCCGGCGAGAGCCGCGACGTCGGACGTGTAGACCAGGTCGCCGCGACGGGCGGCGGAAGCCATGACGACGGCGTCCACGCGCCCGATGAGCGCCTTCAACCGAGCGGCTTGCGGTAGTGCACGCAGCGGTCCACGACCTCGAACCCCAGCGCCTCGTGGACTCTCTGCGAGGGCTCGTTGTCGGCCCACGTGTCGGACGCGAGCTCGCGGCATCCCTGCGATCGCGCCCAATCCTCGGCAGCCTGGAGGAGCGCTCGACCCACCCCATGGCGTCGATGCCCCTCCTCGACGTACCAACCCTCGACGAAGCCGACGGGCCGGCGGGGATCGCACCCGTCCGCGTGGGAACGGAGCCCCGCCTCGACGAAGCCGACGACCTCGCCTTCCGTCTCGGCCACGAAGACGACGAGGGGTGTGGTGCTGGGCGGCTGGCCGGCGAGGATCGCCGCCGCATCTTCCGCGTGCTCGGCGAGCGAGCCATCGGGCCATAGCTCGTGGAACTGGCGCGCCACGACGGCGACGTCGGCCGGAACGCCAAGCCTCACGTGGACCACGGGGTGCACCGGGCGCGGACCCTACCATTGGACCCCGCCGGAGCAGAGTGCGTCTCGCGTGCGTCGGCGCTCGAGCTCGCGGCCGCGCGGAGCGAGGCGCCCGACGGCCAGGCGACATGCGCATCCCGCCCGGAGCGAACGGCTGGCACGTCGTGGCGTTCGTCGAGTCGAAGGTCCAGTACCCCAACGGCGTGGACCCGAAGAAGCTCGGCACGCTGTTGCGGTCACCCTGGGGCTCACCTTCGGGTCCCCGATCACCGGAGGCTGCGACCCCACGAACATCGGGGCGCACGCGACGCGCGTCGTGCGGAGCCACGTCGTGAGTGAAGGGCGGCTCTAGGCGGGCGCTCGCCCGAGGTCGCCTCTGGGCCGCTCGAGGAAGTCGCTCACCGCGCCCGGTGCTGCTCGTAGCGCACCTGGCGCACGAGCTCCGGCCGAATGACGTGGTCGCCTCAGCTCGACGAGCACGACGTCGTACCGGGACGGGCTATGCTTTGGGTGTGGATCGCTCCGGCCGTATCGTCGCGCGCACACTTCGCCGGGGAGTCAAAGACGACGGCTCGTTCGATGCCGCCTTCTGGTCCGGGCTTGGCGCCGAGGCCATCTTCGGCGCAGCGTGGGATATGATCGCCGACGCGCGAGCGCTGCGAGGCGAGCATGGCGACGAACCCCGACTTCAGCGAGCTGTTTGCCGCACTGTCCGCCGAGGGCGCTGAGTTCATCGTCGTCGGAGGCTACGCCGTCATGTTCCACTCGACGCCGCGGTTCACGAAGGACATCGACGTGTGGGTGCGTCCGTCTCCCGGGAACGCAGCACGAGTCAGGCGCGCGCTCGCCGCGTTCGGCGCCCCCCTCGGCGACCTGACCGTCGAGGACCTCGCCGTCGAAGGGACGATCTTCCAGATCGGTGTGCCGCCGAACCGGATCGACATTCTCACGAGCATCGACGGCGTGACCTTCGACATTGCCTACCCGAGGTCGGTCCCGACGACCTACGCCGACGTCCCCATCCGCGTGCTGGGGTTTGAGGACTTGATCGCCAACAAGCGCACGGTCGGTCGAAAGCAGGACGAGCTCGACGTGGAGAACCTCGAGCGCAGGGCGAAGCGCCGGTAGGAGTGGACCGCGCGTGCCGAGGACGAGGGGACGCACGAGCAGAGGGTCGGGGCGCGCGCGGAGAAGGTCGGGGGGCGCGCAGAGGAGGTCGGGGAATGCGGGCTGGGGCTCGGGTCGCGCGCCGAGAGGCTCGCCCCGCGCGATGAGCGGGTTCGTGGGCAGGCCGAGGACCCAGGGGCACGGCACGAGAGGAGCGTCACGTGTGCCGAGGACGACGGGTCCCGGGGCGCGAGCACGGGGGCGAGCGGCGAGGACCAGAGGAAGCGTGATGAGGAGATCGGCGTGCGCGCCGTGTTCGGCGGGGGGCACGACGAGACTGACATCGCACGTGCCGAGGAGGAGGGCACCGGTCAACGGAAGGTCGGGAGGCAGGCAGGAAACCAAGGGACGCGTGCCGAGAAGCTCGGGACGCACGCGGGAAAGCTCAGGACGCGTGCCGAGGAGCTTGGCGCGCGTGCCGGGGAGCTTGGGGCGCGTGCCGGGAAGCTCGGGACGCGTGCCGAGGAGCTGGGGGCTCGTGCCGGAAAGCTCGGGGCTGTGCCGGGAAGCTCGGGACGCATGCCGAGAAGCTTGGGGCGCATGCCGAGAAGCTCGGGGCGCTTGCCGGGAAGCTCGGGGCGCATGCCGAGAAGCTCGGGACGCATGCCGAGACGATCGAGACACGTGCCGAGAAGCTTGGGACGCGTTCCGACAAGCTCGGGGCGCATGCCGAGAAGCTCGGGGCACGTGCCGAGAGCTGCGCTTGGGGACCTCAACGATCTCGCGCAGATCCGAAAGGACCACACCTCCCGGCGACGATTGTGTGAGAAAACCTCGCGGTTCGGGCCACTCACGGGGGTGGAGCGCCGCCCACCTTGCTCAAGGACCTAGCCATCGACCGGGCAGGCGACTCGCCCGCGAGCGCTCCGTCCAGCGCGCCAACGGCGGCGGAGCTGTTCCGCGAGCACGGTGCCTTCGCGTGGCGCTTGCTCCGCCGGCTCGGCGTGGCCGAGAGCGACGCCGACGACGCCTGCCAGGAAGTCTTCGTCGCGGTGCACCGTCGGCTTCCGCAGTTCGAGGGACGCTCCTCCACGCAGACCTGGGTGTACGGGATCTGCGTCCGCGTGGCGTCGGACCAGCGAAAACGGAGCCTCGCGCGGCGCGAGGCGCTTCCCGAGCGCCTCCCCGAGCGCGCCGTCGCCGCCCATCAGGAGGACGATCTGGCTCTGCGTGAGGCTCGGGAGTTGCTCGATCGACTTCTCGACGGACTGGACGACAACAAGCGCGCGGTCTTCGTCCTCTACGAAATCGAAGAGCTGCCGATGAAGGAGGTCGCCGTCGCCTTGGGCTGCCCGCTCCAGACCGCCTACTCCCGCCTCCATGCAGCACGGAGCGAGATCGACGCCGCGCTCGGCCGCCTTCGGGCCAAGGAGGGACTCCATGAGTGATCCCGTGCGACTGAGCAGCCCACGGTCGAAGGCGCCGGCCACCTTGCGGCAGCTGCTCCGCGCCGGGCGCGCGGAGGTTCCCGACAATCGCCGTCTGGACGACATCGCGCAGCGCCTCGGCTTCGCCGCCATCGCGCCCGCTCCGACCCATGCGCTCGCCGCGAAGAGCGCGGGAGCGAGCTTCGGAATCAGCAACGGCGCCAAGGTCGGTGCCGTCTTGCTCCTTGCCGTGGGTGCCGGCGTCGGCGTCGCCGCGACGCACAGCGTCCGCCCCCCGGCCGTCGCGGCATCGAGGCCCCAGATCGTGCCGACGGCGGCCAGCGCTGAAGCGACGCCTGCGCGCCAGGAGGACCGCGAGCCGCCGCCCAGCACGGAGACAAAGCCCGCGACCTCGGCGACTGGGCCCACTCCTCGCTCGCGTCCCCCGGCCACCCGTGGCGCACCAGCATCCGCGAACGCTCCGGTCGCGACGCCGTCCACGGTCTCCGGCGTGAGGTCCACGTGGGGTAGCGCCATCCCTGCTGCGTCTGCGCTCGCCGAGGAGCCATCGACCGAGACGGAACCCGAGCTCCTCCAGCGGGCGCAGCATGCGCTTCCGTCGGATGCGGCGCGCGCGCTCGATCTCGCGAACCGTCAAGAGCGTCAGTACCCGTCGGGCAAGCTCGCGGAGGAACGAGAGCTCGTCGCCATCGAAGCGCTCGTGAAGCTTCGCCGTCATGATGAGGCTCGCTCGCGGGCAGGCCAATTCCTCCAGTCTTTCCCCGGCTCGGTCCACCAGCGGCACGTCGAGTGGCTGCTCGGTTTCGACACGGGCGTCGATAATCCGTAGGTCCTGGCGCCACTCACCCTCGGTAAGGGCCGCCATGGGCATTCGCTGGACGTTAGTCATGGCCGTTGCCGTCCACCTGGCGGCCTTCGCGTGGGCGCTCCACCCCCGCCCGAAGGACGGTCCGCGTGCTGAATCCGCCCCTCGCGCGCCCCCGAGCGAGATGGACGTCGAGCTCGTGGAGACAGTCTCGACCGAGACTTCTGGCCCTTCGGCGAGCGAACCACCCATGGAGCGGCGTTCGCCCACCGCGGTGGCCCACCGGGTCGAACGACGTGCTTCCCCGGCGCGCGTCGATGGTTCCGGTCCCACCCCACCCGTGGAGACCTCTGCACCGTCGTCCGAGCCCGGCGGGAACGACGAGACCTGGGCGTTCTCGCCCACGACGGGCGCAGGTGCGCCCGGACCGCCGCTCTCGGGCAAGGCGCTCGACGCGGCCGTGCGTGCCGGCGTGCGCGCGACCGTCGCCGACGCCAGAGACGCGGACCGCGTTCACAATCGCCAACTTCTGCCGACCTACGGCGCTCGCGAGGTGGAGCTCGGGCTCGCACCCGGGGGCGCCTTCGCCACGATCACGAAGGACCTCGTCCGCCGCAGCCGCGTCCCCACGATCGGCTCCGCCTTTCTCCGACTGGACACGGACGCTGCCGGCGTCGTCACCGCGGTGCTCGTGCTCGATGCGTCCGCGGGTCGTCCCGAGTGGGCCGAAGTCGCCGCGCAGATCGCAGCCGAGGCGCGCGCGAAACCAGCCCGGGTCCCCGCCGGCGCCCGCGGTGTCTCGGTGTGGCTGGAGGTCACCTCGGCGATGAGGACCGTGGACGGTGGAACGCCGACGAACAATCCTGTCGCCAGGACGTTGGGGGTGATCCTCGATCCGCCGGACGCCCTCCTCGGCGCGATCGCGCACATGCCTCTCGTGCATGTGGTCAAGGCGCGCGTGGTCGAGGTGCAAGCATTCTGAGGGGTCAGTTTCGTGCACCGATATGGACACTCGGCATTCCTCGTTGATGGAGGCGATGACGTCCGAGGCGGGATCCGCAGACCGGGTCTGCGGACTACCCGGTGTTGCGGCTTTCGCTCTCGTCCTCGCGTCCTGCATCTCCGGCGGGCAGGCGACCTCGGGCTCACCATGTCCTTCGCTTCCCCTTCGACCACCGCCCCCGCCCGGGGCAATCACCGACCGCCCGACAGCGCTCCAGGGGGCAGCGAATGAGGCAACGGCCCCCGGGCCTCTGGACTCTCGAACCGCGCGCCTCGTGCGCCTTTGCCACATCTGGGGGGACGTTCGCTATCTACACCCCTCGGTCGTATCGGGTGTCGTCGATTGGGATGCTGCGCTCGAGGCCGCGCTCCCCGCGGCGCTGTCGGCGACAACCGACGACGAGGAGGCAGCTGCTGTGGGCGTGCTGCTCGGCGTGCTGCACGACACTGCGACGTACGTCGAGCGCGACTCTTCCGGGCTCGGCGCAGTGAAGCCGCGCACGACGAGCACGCGCACGATCGACGGCGTGCTTGTCGCGACGATCGCAGCTTCGAGCTGGGGAGATGCCGAAGCTACCAGCCGCCGACTATCCGGTGAGCTCGCCGTGGCGAAGCTCGCCGTGCTCGACATTCGAGTCCCATCGTCAGGTCTCGGGTGGCCGGCGAGACTGGTGCTCAGCGGCCTTGCGCCCACCATCGTTTCGCATGACGGCGCGGGGCTCGTCGCACGGGGCGTGGAACACATCGGCTATCGCCCCCAGTCCGGCCCGTCCGGCGGTTACTCGACCGTCTTCACCGCGTACGCCCCCGAGCTCTACCTCGCAACGAACAAGCCGCACCCCGCCCACGTAGTGGTCGTCGCAAACGAGGCGAGCCGCGTTCCCGACGTTGCCTGGGCGATGCAGCGCTCGGGCGACGCAACGATCGTCGTTCAGGGCCACCTCGCGCGTGACGAGTTCTCCTCGCCGCGCATCGTTCCTCTCGGCGAAGGATGGAGCGCGCACCTGCGGCAGACCTTCGTGAGCGGCCCCGAGCCCCAGCCCGACGTCACGCTGAGCGCGGACCTTGCCGAGGCCCAAGTGAGGGAAGCCGTGCTCCGGGCGGCTCACCATGTGGCGCCCCCTCGCGGTCGAGCGGTCGCGCTTCCGCCTCCGGAGCCTTCGTGGCGACCCGACGCCACCTATGCCAGTTCGCCCTATCCGTCTCGCGAACGTCGGCTGCTCGCACTGTTTCGCTTCTGGAACGTCATCGAGCGCTTCTATCCGTACTTGACGCTCATGGGCGACACCTGGGATCGGGCGCTCGTCGAGTTCCTGCCTCGCTTCGAGCTGGCCGCCGACGCTCGCCAGTACGCCTTGGCCGTCGCCGAGCTCGCCGCGCGTATCCCCGACGGTCACGTGCATGTGACAGGGTCACCCGAGGTCGACCGCGTGCTCGGCAGCGCGCGTCCGCCCTTCGAGGTGCAAGTCCTCGGGGGACAGGTTGTCGTGACGTCTCTGTCGCAGAAGTCTCCGCCGCCTGGGATCCTCCCCGGCGATGTGATCGTCACCGTGGCCGGCGAGCCGATGGACGCCGCGATGGAACGCGTGAGCCCTTACATCGCAGGCTCGAACGAGGCTTACGTCGCCTACCGCGCCGCTGGCGCCGCGCTCGCGGGAGAATTGGGCGAGTCGCTGACCGTGACGGTGCGCGACGCCGCCGGCGCGACTCACGACGTGTCGATGCCGAGGACCAAAGAACGCGAGCCACGCCGAGCGGGCCCCGTTTACCGACTCGTCGACGGCGACGTCGGGTACGCCGATCTCGACCGCCTGGAGGTCGGCGACGTGGACGCGATGTTTTCTGCGTTCGAGAAGACCAGGGCGATCGTCTTCGACATGCGCGGGTACCCGCACAACACGGGGCCAGCCATTGCGCAGCGCCTGAACGTCCGCCATGTCGGGGTCGCCGCGCAGTTCTTCGAGCCCTTCGTCGCCCCGGGAGCGGCAGGCGAGGTCGCGCCGCGCCGCTTCTTCGGGCAGGCCTTGCCTCAAACGGAGCAGCCGCAATATCGGGGCAAGACGGTGATGCTCATCGATGAGCGAACCATCAGCCAGGCGGAGCACGTTGGACTCCTCCTCGAGGCGGCCAATGGCACGACATTCATCGGATCGCAGACCGCAGGTGCGGACGGCGACGTGACGCGCTTGGTGCTCCCCGCGGGGATCTCCGTGAGCTTCACGGGTCGCGACGTCCGCCACGCCGACGGACGGCAGCTGCAGCGCACCGGTCTGGTGCCCGACCTCGTGGTCCGTCCGACCGTCGAAGGTATCCGGGCTGGTCGCGACGAGGTACTGGAGCAAGCCTTGGCGACTATCAAGTCCGCCCCTTGAGGCTCCCGGCGAAGCTCGCCAGACCTGGTGCGGGTTTCGGCACATCGTGAACGCGCGGATCGGCGCATCGTGAACGCCAAGATCGGCGGATGGTGAACAGCGGGATCGGCATCGTGAACACGCGGATCGGCATCGTGAACAGCCCGCCCAGGGTGTCCGCGAGCCGCTGAGCGAAGCGCACACAGTCGTGGTGGCAGAGCCAGCCGGGGCGCATGCCCACGGAGAGACTGTCGATGCGCAACACCAGGGAGATTCTTCGCCAGAAGTGGCTGCTCGGTCGGACGCACCGGGCGGTCGGGACGTCGGTCGGGGTGAGCGTGGGCGCAGTGAGCCAGGCGCTGGGTCGCGCCGTGAGGGCGGGGCTCACGTGGGAGACCGTGCAGACGCTCGACGACGCCGAGCTCGAGGCGAAGCTATCGCGTCGCGGTATCCGACGAGCCGACGCAGCTTTCGCTCACGCACGAGAACGTGCGCGGGCGCGACTACTACCACTGACAAAGGAAAAGGCAGCTGCGCATTCCGCGCATCGTGATCAGTCGTTTCGCGCCATCGTGATCGCCCGTTCCGGGCGTCGTGATCGGAGCGAAGCGACGCTGGCCTGGTCTACTCCTTGGTGTTGGGTTCCTTTCGCCGGGACGGGCCCTTTAGC
>DASXZL010000026.1:0-26167 GCA_036501935.1 Polyangiaceae bacterium
GCGGACATCGGGGCCTCCGAATCGCCGGTGGTCGGCGGTGAGGGTTTGGATGGGCCCCGATGCTATTTAAGCCGCGCGTCGTCGCCCAGCTCCGCGCGCAAGTGATCGATTTTGCTGTGTTCTTACGATCACGCCGATGACGCTCGGCGATTTAGTGCCCCCCGTACGTCTTCACGAAGAAGTACGTCGTCATTCCCCACGCGATCGCCATCACGACCCAGCGCACGTACTTGGGGCTGATGCGCCGCGCGATGGCCGCGCCCGCGTAGCCGCCGGTGATGCCGCCCACGATCATGACGACGCCGGGCGCCCAGCACACTGCGCCGGCGATGATGAAGGCCACGACGGCGACGCCGTTGATGAGCGCGCCGAGCACGTTCTTCAGCGCGTTCATCCGGTGGATGTGCGTCATCCCGAGCAGCGTCAGGACGGCGAGCATCATGATGCCCATGCCGCCGCCGAAGTATCCGCCGTAGACGCTGATGGCGAGCTGCGCGACCGCCGCGACCCCGAACGGCGCCCGCGCCCCCTTCGTCAGCTTGCGCGCCACCGTGCCGCCGAACGTGAAGAGCACCGTCGCGAAGAGAAGCAGCCACGGGATGAGCAGGACGAACGTGCTCTCCGAGGTCCGCAGCAGCAAGAGCGAGCCGGCGAGACCGCCGACGAGCGCCGCGATGGCGAGCGGAAAGAGCTCGCGCTTCACGTCCCCGAGCTCCCGCCGGTAGGCGAGCACGCTGGCGAGGCTGCCCGGCCAGAGGGCGATCGTGTTCGTGGCGTTGGCCGGGACGGGCGCGACGCCGGCGAAGAGGAGCGCCGGGAAGGCGACGAAGCTGCCCCCGCCGGCGACCGAGTTGATCGCGCCGCCCGCCACGGCCGCGAAGAAGAGCAGGATTCCCGTGGCGAGGGTCAGCGTCACGGGGGGGCTAGCCGCGCGTGAAGAGGAGGAGCTTGTAGTCCGAGAGCGGCGCGAGCCACGGCGCGGCGTCGAGGAGCTGCTCTCCGCCGTGGAAGATCGGCGCGACGAGGGGGCGCGGGAAGTCGCGCACGCTGAAGACGAGGCGCACGGGGACGAAGCCCATGCGGTCGCCGAGGGTGAGCGAGAGCCCGGCGCGATTCGCGCAGGCGATCCAATCGTCGAGCCCGAGGTCGAGGACGCGGCGGAGGAGCGGCGAGCGATGGATCGGCTCGAGGAGAAGGACGCGGCCGCCCTTGCGGACGAGGCGCGCCACGTGGGTCATGGCCTTCTCGAGCGAGGGACGGTCCTTGCACGCGACCGAGAAGCACCCGAGCACGATGGCGTCGTCGAACCCGCCGACCCCGAGCTTGTCGACGCCGCCGACGACGTCGCCCTGCTCGAAGCGCACGAGCCCCGACGAGACCAGCGCGCTCGACTCGTGGCGCGCGGCCTCGACGGTCGCCCGCGAAAAGTCGAGCCCGACGACCTGCCGCGCCCCCCGCTGCTCGGCGAGCCAGCGCGTGACGCGGCCCGTGCCGCAGCCGACGTCGACCATCTTGCGCCCCGTGACGTCGCCGAGGGCGCGCACGAGGAGCTCCCGCTGCCGCTCGTCCCACAGCGCGTTGAACGTGTTCGACGGCCAGAGCGACCGGGCCATCCCGCGTCGCGCCGAGGCGCGCGAGTCCCAGTACGACGAGACGCCGTAGAGCGCGTCGCGCGTGCGCCGCTCCTTGAAGAGCTGCCACATGCCGGCCGAGCCGGTGCCGTTGGTCTGAGCGGACGTCAATTCGCCTCCGTGTCGATGCGGATGTGGGCGAGCGCCTGGTCGGCGCGCGCCGTGGCCTCGTCTCTCGTGCTCCCGTGGGAAAGGACGTACGCCGCGCGCTTGGCGCTGTCCGTCAGCGGAAGCACGCGGCCTCCGGCGGGGACGAACACCTCCGCCTCGTCGACCCCCTCCACCGCGCGCGCCTCGGCGAGGCCCGCGACGGCGCGCACCGCGCCCGGCCGGGCGACGAGGAACTTCGCGATGGCCGCTCCGTGCGTCGGTCCGGTGGCCCCCTGCCGCTCGAGCGCCCCGTCGCCCACGGCCACTCCGAGCACGCGGTCGTAGAGATCCACGCCGCTCGCGAGCCGCGTCACGTCGGCGTCGAAGCCGCCCCCGAGGCGCGCCGCCGTCTCGAAGAGGACGCACCCCGCCGGGCCGAGCGCCACCTGCGAGTAGCAGGGGCCGCGCACGTGACCGAGCGCCAGCGCCCCGCGGCGCGCCTCCTCGACGACGCGCGCTTCTTCCTCCCTCCCCAATCCCGACGGGTACACCTCGGCCAGCATCACCCCGAGCGGCCTTCGCCCCGGTACGGTGAGCCGCTCGGTCACGCAGTAGCTGACGAGGCGCCCCTCCTCGATCCAGCCGTTCACCGAGTACTCGCGCCCCTCGAGCCACGACTCGACGACGACGGCCGCCAGCCCCGCGCTCGCCGAGTGAGCCCGCGCTTCCTCGAAGCCCGCCGCGAGCTGCTCCTCGTTTTCCACGCGCGCGACGCCTCGCTGCCCCCAGCCTCGCGACGGCTTCACCACGAGCGGGAACCCCGCGTCGCGGGCGAAGGCGCGGGCCTCGTCGACCGAGGTGCAGCGGACGAAGCGCGGGACGGCGACGCCGCGGGCCGCATAAGCGGCGCGCATGGCGTCCTTGTCCTGGCAGAGGCGCACGGTCTCGGGCGTGGCGTAGAAGGAGAGGCGCTCGCGGGCCGCCACGTCGGCCGTGGCCTTGAGGGCGACCTCGCTGCCGGTCGTCGTGACGGCGTCGGCGCGCACGCGGCGGACGAGGGCGGCGAGCCCGTCGGCGTCGCTCGTCGAGACCTCGTGGAACTCGTCGCACAGGGGGACGGCCACGGCCTGCGGGTTCATGTCCGCGCCGAGCACGTGGAGCCCGCGTCGCTTTGCCGCGCGGATCAGGGAGAGCTGAGGGAAGCCGCAGCCGACGACGACCACCCGCTTCATTGCGCGGGATCCTTGGCGAGCCCGGGGGGCGCCTCCGGAGCCGAGGCGGCGACGGGCGCGGGCGCGGTCACGGGCGCGGGATGGGGGACGAGAGAAGTGCGGTGGAGCTCGTCGGGGGCCTGGTGGGGCTCGAAGTTGAGGCGCTCTCCGATGTTGTAGAGGGGACGGCCCTGGGCCTGCACGTAGATGCGCGCGATGTACTCGCCGATGACGCTCGTGGCGATGAGCTGCATCCCGCCGAGGATGACGACCGCCGCGAAGAGCGAGGGCCACCCGACGAAGCCGTAGTCCCAGAGGAGCTTGCGCGCGATGACCCAGAGGCCGAGCCCGAGCCCCACGAGGGCGAAGACGAACCCCAGCGTGCCGATGTAGCGGAGCGGCTTGCTGGAGAAGCCGACGATGAGGTCGAACGTGTGGTTGAGGAGCTTCGTGAAGTTGTAGTGCGTCGCCCCGGCGTGGCGGGCCTCGTGCTTCACGCGGACCGTCCCGATGCGCGCGCCGCTCCACACGAGGAGCGCGCTGAAGAACTTGCGCCGCTCGGGCAGGGCCGCGACGAGGCGCGCGATGGGGGAGCTCATCAGGCGGAACGTGGACACGTCCTCCGGGAGCTCGATCTCCATCATCGAGCGCATCGCCCACTGCATCGTGCGCGACGCGCCGACGCGGAAGACCGTGTCCTGCCGCCCCTCGCGCACGCCGTAGACGACGTCGTACCCCTCGTCCTTCTTCGCGATGAGCCGCGGAATCTCCTCCGGCGGATGCTGGAGATCGCCGTCCATCTGGATGAGCCAGCGCCCGCGCGCGTTGAGGTAGAGCGCCTCGACCGCGGCCTCCTGCCCGTAGTTGCGCGTGAAGCGGACGACCCGGACGCGCGCGTCGCGGGCCGCGATCTTCCGGAGCAGCTCGGGCGTGCGGTCGCGCGACCCGTCGTCGACGAGGAGCAGCTCGAACGGCTCGCCCACGCCCTCCATCGCCGCCAGCACGCGCGACGCGAGCGCCTCGACGTTCCCCTCCTCGTTGAAAACGGGGACGACGACGCTGTAGGTGACGCTGCTGGTCGAGTCGGGATGCTGCGGGCCCACGGGACGGCGGCCGCAAGCCTAGCACGGGGCGGACGGGCTCTTCATGGCGGCGCGGATCCGCCGGACTGCGCTAAACCGGAGAGGAGCGATGCACCTCCTCGAGCGCGTCGTCGAGAAGCCCCACCCGTGCACCTACCTCGAGGGGGAGCGGGCGAGCCTCGACGTGCGCGTGATGCTCGACGTCACGGCGAGCGAAACCGAGGGCCTGCTCGAGCGGGGCTGGCGGCGGTTCGGGCCCATCTACTTCCGTCCCGCGTGCGCGGGGTGCAGCGAGTGCGTGAGCCTGCGCGTCCTCGTCGACCGCTTCCGTCCGAACAAGAGCCAGCGGCGCGCCGCCCGCGCCTGCCAGGCCCTGCGCCGGGTCGTCGGCCCCCCGCTCATCGACGACGCCCGCCTCGATCTCTACGAGAAGTGGCACGCCTCCCGGGAAGACGCGCGCGGCTGGGAGGCCAACCCCCAGACCCGCGAGCGGTACGCCCTCGAGTTCGGCTTCGAGCACCCCTGCGCCCGCGAGGCCGCCTTCTACGACGACGCCGCCGGCGTCGCCGGGGGGCGGCTCGTCGGCGTCGGCCTGTTCGACGAGACCCCGCGCGCCCTCTCGGCGGCCTTCTTCTTCTACGACCCGGACTACGCCCGGATGTCCCTCGGAACCGCGAACGTCCTCGCCCTCCTCGCCGACGCCCGCGCCGCCGGCCGGGCGCACGTTTACCTGGGGTTCCGCGTCCTGGGCTGCGCATCCCTCCGTTACAAGGCCTCTTTCGGCCCCCACGAGCTCCTCGTCGGGCGCCCCGGGCCGAGCGAGCCACCCGACTGGAAGGTGTGGGCAAGCCCCCCCGGAGCATTCCCCGGGCCGTTGCGCTAGACTCGGGGGGTCTCCTCCGTCGTCGTCTTGCCGGATAGCGTGCGGGGGTTGGCCGGCCCGGGCGTCCGCTTCATCGTGGATGCGCCGGGTTTTTCTTGTGGTCCTCGCCCTTGACAGGCCCCCCCCTGTCCCGTAGTTTCCCGCGCCCCTTCGCCCGAGAACAAAAGGTCCTTCCGCTATGCCCTCCACGGAGACGACGCCCGCGACCAAGGTTGCCCCGACCGCGACCACGGCCGCGAAAAAGGCGCCCCGCCACAAGACGTACGTGATGACCAAGGCCGAGGCGGTGTCGTCGCGCGCCTGGTGGGTGGTCGACGCGACCGGCAAGCCCCTCGGGCGCCTCGCGAGCCAGGTGGCCCACGTGCTGCGCGGCAAGCACAAGCCGGGCTACACCCCGCACGAAGACACGGGTGACTTCGTCATCGTCGTCAACGCGGACAAGATCACGCTCACCGGCGCGAAGCTCGACAAGAAGTTCTACTACCACCACTCCGGCATCCCGGGCGGCTTCCAGGCCGAGAGCTACCGCCACCTGCTCGCGCGCGACGGCACGTTCCCCGTCGAGAAGGCCGTGAAGGGCATGCTCCCCAAGGGCGTCCTCGGCCGCGAGATGCTCACCAAGCTCAAGCTCTACACCACGCCCGACCACCCGCATGCGGCCCAGAAGCCGCAGCCGCTCACGCTCAAGTAAGCGCGCAGGACAGAAGAAGACTCCATGGCCACCGACTCCCGCACGTACGCCACCGGCAAGCGCAAGACCGCCATCGCCCGCATCTGGCTCAAGGCCGGCAGCGGCCAGATCACCGTCAACGGCAAGCCGTGTGACGACTACTTCGAGCGCGAGACCTCGCGCATGGTGCTTCGCCAGGCGTTCGAGCTGCTCGAGGCGCAGGACCAGTTCGACGTGTGGGCCACGTGCACCGGCGGCGGCAAGGCCGCCCAGGCCGAGGCCATGCGCCACGGCATCTCGCGCGCCCTCGTGACGCTCGATCCGGAGAAGCGCAGCGTCATCAAGAAGGCGGGCTTCCTCACGCGCGACGCGCGGAAGAAGGAGCGCAAGAAGTACGGCCAGCCCGGCGCCCGCAAGCGGTTCCAGTACAGCAAGCGGTAGAACGTCCGCTGCCATCTCCTCGACGGCGCCTCGTCAGTCGGCGCAGACGAGCGGGACGGTGTGGACCCCGCCGTTGATGTAGACGACGAGCGCGTGGAGCCCGTCGGGGGCGACGATGGGGGTCACGTCGCCCGGGTCGAAGCCGCCCGTCGGGCTGGGCAGCGCCACGAGAGGGCCCCGCGCGGTGCCGTCGCCGGCCCGCTCCTGGACGAAGATGGTCCACGTGTCGTTCATCTCGACGGCGTCCTCCAGCAGCGTGACGAGAACGTCGCCGCTCGGCGTCGACGCGAGCGCCTCCCCGTAGGGGGCAGCCTGGAACGCCACCGTCGAGACCGAGCCCGATTCGCGCCCCGTGGGGTCGAGGGGAACGAAGGCGGCCGAGGAGTCCTCCGTCCACCACGAAGCGAGGGCGCCCAGGCGATTCACCGCGAGCATCACCGGGGCGGAGTTCGGCGGCTGCGCGACCGGGGGCGACAGCGGGGCGGCCTCCGCGTCGAAGTGCTGGAGCACGCCCGTGTAGACCTCCGTCGTCGGGTCCTCGCGAAACGCGTTGAGGAGAAAGGTCCCGTCGGCGAAGAGGAGGCGTCCCCAGAGGGCGTCGCCGGGAGCGTCTCCGAGGGGCTGGCTCGAGATGAGCTTGCCGGCGCCGTCGACGTCGACGAGCGATGTCGGCGTGCTGCCCTGCGGGCCATCGGCGACGAGGTACGAAAAGACGCCGTCGCCGACGGAGGCCAGCCCGAGGCAGCTCGAGCCGGTCTGGGTGACGGGGCTCCCGACGTCGGCGCCCGTGGGGTCGAGCGCGAGAAAGCGGCAGTCGTACTCGTCGACGGCGAGGGCGCCGACGCCCGTCGCGCTCGCGGCGACCGCGATGGTGCCGCTGGCCTGGGACGTCACGCCGAGCGACGTGTGAACGATCTCCGCGCCCGTCGCCGTCCCGTCGAAGGCCACCGTGCGGGTCACGAAGCCCAGCTCGGAGGTCTGCGGATCGACGTACGTGTACGTGCTCCACGCCAGCATCACGCCGCAGCCGAGCGGGATCACGGACCCGAGCTCCTGCGAAGCCGTGGAGCTGTTGGTGGACTCCGACACGAGCCGGTCGGGCCCGGCCACCTGCCACGTGGAGCACGTCGGGGCGACCGCGGCGTCGGGCGTGGCGCACGAGGGGACCGACGCATCGCCGCCGCCGGGCGCGACGCCGCCGTCCCGCGGGCTCACGTCGAGCTCCGAGCGCGCGCCGCAGGCTGAAGCCGAGAGGAGCAAGAGCAGGACCGCAGGACGCATCGGTCGAGATGCACAGTACTGCGGATGCCGTCCCTGCGACGACGGGGGACGTCGTCCTGCCGCGTGGGGCAGGGCGCTATGCTGGGGGGGCGGCGGATGGCGAACGTCAAAGGGTCGGTGATCCTCAACGGGCGTGACTACGTCCGAGCCTCCGGGGGCGCGGAGGCCTGGGACCGCGTGCTCGCGCACCTAGCAGAGCCGGATCGCCAGGCGCTGGCGGCGGTCATCCCCGTGGGCTGGTACGACATCGGTCTCTACGAGCGGACCAACCGCGCCACGGTCGACGTGCTGGGCGGCGAGGCCGAGGACGTGATGGAGGGCGCCGGCTACTTCGCCGCGGAGCGCGACCTCAAGACCACGCACCGGCTCTTCCTCCGTCTCGCCAATCCCGCGTACGTCATCGAGCGTTCGGCAGGCTTCTGGAGGCGCTTCCAGGATTCGGGGACCTGGTCGGTCGTGCGCGTGCCTCCCAACGGCGTGCGCGCCACCCTCAAGGGCTGGGGAGCGAAGGACGAGCTCATTTGCATGCGCCTCGGCGCGTACATGTTCCGCCTGTTCCAGCTCGTCGGCGCGAAGAACGGCACCCTCCGGCGCGTCGCCTGCGCCTCGCGCGGGGATCCCGCGTGCGTCTTCGCCGCCACGTGGGACTGAAAGGCCGGCTCAGTCGCCCGGGGCGTTTCCGCGTCGAGCCTCTCGGCGTCGGAGGAGCGCCAGGATGACGGTCACGCCGAGCATCGCGCCGAGAGCGAGGAAGTCGCGGCGCTCGAGGCCGCCGAGCACGGCCAGCACGGTGAGCGCGGCGAGGACCGGCACGAGGGGCCCTCCGGGGACGACGAACGGCTCGCGCTCCGACCGCACGCCTCGGGCGCGAAGTCGCAGCACCCCGACGCAGCAGACGAGGTAGACGCACAGCGTCCCCGAGGCGCTCAACGTGGCCAGCACGCGAAACGTCCCCGAGAGGGCGAGCACGGCGCAGACGACGGCGTAACTCACGATGGCGGCGGCGGGGGTCGCGCGGGCGTCGTCGACCCGTCCGAGTCGCCTCGGCAACGCGCCGTCGAGCCCGAGCGCGTGCACCACGCGCGACGTGGCGAGGGTGTCGGCCGCCACCCCTCCGGCCGTCGCCAGCACCGCGGCGAGCAGCATGACCGTCCCACCAAAGGGGCCGAACGCCGCCACCGCGGTGGCGCCGAGCGGCGCGTCCCCGGCCGTGGCGAGCGCCGGGCCGAGCACTCCCTGGGCCACGATCTGGAGGCCCAGATACGTCGCGCCGACGAGCGTCAACGCGAAGAGGAGGGCGCGCGGAACGGTGCGCGCGGGCTCGCTCACCTCGGCGCTCGCGCCGAGCCCCGACTCGAAGCCCATGAACGCGAAGAACAGCAGCACCGAGGTCCGTCCGAGCCCGCGCGCCGACGGCAGCTCGCCCAGGTGAAGGTTCGCGCCATGGACGAACGGCAAGCCGCACAGGACGAGCGCCACGAGGGGCACGAGCTTGAGGACCGTGGTGACCTGCGAGAGCCCGGCGCCCTGCCGCGTCCCGCGCACGTTGACGACGACGAGGATCGCGTAATAGCCCACGAGGACCGCGGCGCGCGGGAGCGGCCCGGCGAGCCACGGCACGAGCACGCCCAGCGTGTCCGCGAGGAGGACGGCGACGGCGGCGTTGCCGACGGCACCGTTGGCGAACCAGAGCAGGTGCCCCGTGACGGTGCCGACGACGGGTCCGAACGACGCGCGGGCGTACCCGTAGAGGCCCCCCGCGTTCAAGACCCGGCTCCCCGCCTCGGCGAGGCAGAGGCCCACGAGCCCCACGAGCCCCATGCACACGAGGTACGCGAAGAGGGCGCCGACGCCGAGCTCACGCGCCGCGAGCGCGGGGAGCCCGAAGATGCCCGCTCCGATGGTCAGGTTGACCATGGTGAGGGCTAGGGCGCGAACGCCGAGGATACGGCGGAGCTGGGACAAGGGGCCGATGCTACCCGCGAGCGCTTGACGCCGCGCCCTGCGCATGAAAATCGGACTCGCATGGCAACCAAGAAGGAAGGCGCGGCCCTGCGGGGCGCGAAGCTCATGAAGAAGGCCATCGAGGCCGCCAAGGCGACCGGCGTGCTCGGGTCGCCCGAGCCGGTCGAGCCCGCGTCGCTCGTGCGCAAGCTCAAGCTGCCGAACGGCGAGCCCATGTCGCCGGCGATGAAGGAGCTGCTCGCGGTCGACGCGGCCTGGCTCGGCATCGCGTACGACGACGAGGAGGCGGAGATCGAGGGCACGTCGCTCGAGGAAGTGGTGGAAGAGCACTTCGGCGAGGAAGCGGTCCCGGCGTTCGCCGAGGCCTACGAGCTGCTCGGCGACGACTGCGTGCTCTTCACGACGGAGCTCGAGCGCCCGGCGTGCCTCTACGTGGGCGAGGCGGACGAGCAGGGCGAGTACCCGGTCCTGGCGATGACCTGGCAAGACGGGGTGGCGAAGATCGGAGGCTTCGTCCCGTTCGACGTCTGGGCGGCGCAGGAGCTCGGCGCGCTCGAGCGCGGCAAAGACCTGGGTGACGTTCCGGGCCCGTACGCCGAGCTCCCGCAGGCGGCGGCGACCGCCAACGGCGACGGGCGCGTGGTCTTCACGCCCGCGGCGGGCGGAGCGGCGAGCGAGGAGGACGAGGAAGAGGAGAATGACGACGAGGACGACGAGGGGGACGACGCGGCGGACGAGAGCTCACACGACTGACGCGGAGGACCCGGGCCCTTGCCCCAGGTCCACGGGACGACTACACATTCTCTCCGTGCGATTCTCCCGGCTCGTCCTGCTTCTGCTGGCCACGACGGCCGCCTTCGCCACGTCGGCGAGCACGGCGCGCGCGACCATCGTCGAGCGCGTCGTGGCCGTCATCGGCGAGCGTCCTCTCCTTTGGACCGAGCTCCTGCACCGCGCCGCGGCGACGCGCGTTCAGATCCGCATGCAGACGCACGATCCCAACGTCATCAGCGTGCAGGAGCAGGAGATGTACAAGGAGCTGCTCGACCGGATGATCGACGATCGTCTGGAGGAGCAGCAGGCCGACAAGGCGCACATCCAGGTCAATCCCGAGGAGATCGACCGCGGCATCAACAACATCGCCACGCAGGCCCAGCAGCAGCAGGGTCGCACGGTGACCGCCGCCGACGTGATGAGCGAGGTCCGCCGCCGCGGCCTCAGCGAGCAGGACTTTCGCGACGAGATCCGCCGCCAGATCCTCGAGGGCAAGCTCATCGAGCTTCGCGTCCGACCGCGCGTGCGGACGACGGATCAGGACGCCCGCTCCGCCTACCAGCACTGGGTGACCGAACTCCAGCAGCAGCAGATGATCGACGTGCGCATGCTCGTGAAGCGCATCCTCGCGAGCTCGACCCCGGCGCAGGTGCAGGCCACCGTCACGCTGGCGGAAGCGCTCGCCCAGCAGGCGCAGTCGGGGCAGGACTTCTGCCAGCTCATCGCCCAGTACAGCGACGATCCGTCGACGCGCGGCACGTGTGGCACGCACGGCCCGCAGCCGTTCAAGGACCTCTTCCCCCCCATCCAGCAGATCGTGCAGGGCCAGAAGCCGGGGACGGTGTCGAACGCGACGCGCGTGCACATCGGGCAGGACGACGTGATGGTCATCGCGATGCCGATGCCGCAAGCGCGCGTCCCCTCCTACGAGGAGGTGAAGAACGAGATGATGCAGCGGGCCCTTCTGGAGGGGCTGGAGCGAGCACGAAAGCAGTGGCTCGAGGAGCTGCGGCACAACGTGTACATCGACGTCCGGCTGTAACGGACGCTACGGGAAGGTACGGCGCCTCGGGTAAACCCCTAGGCTGCCGCGGCAGCGCTCGACGGCGCCACGATCAGGTCCGAACCGCCACACCTCGAGCACGCATGTGGGTGACGAAGGACCATGTGGCCGGCCGGAGGCGTGGCGGGAACGATCTGCGCGCCGATACCGAGGAGCCTCCGCCAGTCGGAGGCGTTGGCCCCGCAGCTCACGCAGTGCGCGGTGAGATTGGGGCGACGGAGGGCATCGCACGCGAGCACGCGCTCCCGGGAGAACGTGGCGTCCTTATGGCGGAGCCCCTCGATGAGGGTCTGCCGGTCGGGCGAAGGCAAGGGCGACGTTCCGTGAGTTGGGCTCATGGCGACTCGTAATGCGTAAGGCGTGCCACGCGATCATGCGCAATGATCCTGCCCATCTGCCTGCTGGGCGGGTACGAAGCGACCCCTTGCGACGACCCAGGGTCGCGGTCACGCTCGACCCATCGCGGCCGACCCCGGCTCGCGCCGCTCCGCAGCAGCTCAGGCCACCTGCCGCCAGACGCGCTCATCCAGCATCGCCACGACGCGCGCATTCCCCGCCTGGGCCAGCTCGGCGACCGCTGCCCTCGCCGCTCGGCGTACCTCCGCCTGCTCGGACGCGGTGAGCCTCGGCGCCAGCCACGCGGCCACCGCCCACGAGAGCTCGGCGTGACGGCACTCGTCCGCCCCGATGCGCTCCATGGCACGGCGCACGTCCGGATCGCTCGACGCACGCGCCTCGATGAGACCCATGACCGCGCCGTACGTCTCTCGCACGCAGCCCTCGACGGCGTTCTCCATCGCGATCGCGAGCAGCGACCGCACGCCCGTCGTGGAGGGCGGCTCGGGCGAACGGGGCGGCTCGCCGAACCGGCGGGCGAGCCTCGCCATCATCGCCGTGTGACGGATCTCGTCGCGCTTGGCTCGCCGCGCGTCCCTTCGGAGCTCCGCGGGCGCGCCGTGCGCGGCGAGCTCGCGCTCGAGCCTCGCGAAGGCATGGACGCTCACCTCCTCGAGGTACGCCCGCCCGGCGAAGACCGCGCCGAGACTCGCGTCGCCGCTCTGCGCAGGTTCGTCGTCGACGCCGTCGGTGCGACGTCCGAGACACTCGTACGCGCACTCGACGACGACGCCTCCCGACCACGCGGGGCACTGCGGGCCGGCGTCCGCGCCCGCGTCGGCGCCTGCGTCGGCCGCCTCCGCATAGGCCGTGACGTACGGCTGCGGCAGCGTGCAGTAGTAGCCGGCCCCTCCTCCGTCGTTGACGCTGGCGCAGAACGCGTCGCACGCCATGTCGAACCCCGACGAGACCCCGCCGAAGCTCGCCGCCAGCACGCAGGCTTGCTCGGGCGTGGCGGTGGCGCTCGGGTTGCCCGGCTGCCCGCAGTTGCAGCCACCGCACGCCGCCTCCGCGGGCTCGGCGACGTCGGGCCCGGGGCCGTCCTTCGTCGCATCGGCCCCGTGGCCGGCGTCGGTGCCCGCGGCGTCGGGTGCCTCCCCGGCGGCCGTCGAGCCCCCGCAGCCTGCCGTCAGAAGGAACGCCACGTGGAAGAGAGTCGTCCGGAGTCGCATCGCGTGGCGTAGAGCACGCCTCGTGCCTCTCGTTTCTCCGCGGGATCCGCGCGTTCGCGTGTGTCGCAGTGAGCCGATGGCTGATCGCAACTCATCCATCGCGGCGGCGCGGTAGCTCGATCGTGGTGGTACGGCAGATGCACTTTCGCAGGTCATGGGCATGGCCAGAGTGCTCGGAGGAGTCGCGGTGGCGGCCGTAGCGTGGCTCGGCTGCGCGAGAGAGCCGGAGGTGGCCACCGTCCAGCCAAGAGGAGCCGAGCCTGCCGCTGCAAGCCCGGCAGAGCCGATGGGACGGACCGAGCTGCAAGCGCCGTCGACCGAGGTCGCCGATCGGAGCTCGGCCGCGGATGAAGTGCCCTCGTCCCCCGTGAGCACGTCCTCCGCCGTGAGCACGTCCTCGATGCTGCCGTTGCCCGCGCCCGCGCCCGATGCGCTGGTCGCCGTCAGACCGGACGGAACGCCCGTGTCGGCGGGCGAGATCAAGCTCTCGGTCGGCAAGGTCCCGGTCCCTCCCGGCGCGACGCTCGTATCGAGCGAGAGCGTGAACGAGGTTCAATCGTTCGCGGAAGAGCTCCAGCGCATGTCGGTGGACGAGATCGCGAAGGACGCGATCGCGGTCGAGGGCGTCGACCGGACGTACTCGTCGGACCTCGCCTATGGCGACGTCGTGACCTTCTTCGATGAATCCCTGGCCAAGGGCGGTTTCACGACCACCCGCCGCGAAGCGACGAGCGA
This sequence comes from Polyangiaceae bacterium, assembly GCA_036501935.1. Classification (GTDB taxonomy): domain Bacteria; phylum Myxococcota_A; class Polyangia; order Polyangiales; family Polyangiaceae; genus Palsa-1150. The sequence goes on from DASXZL010000026.1 coordinate 13,395, forward strand.
CGTGACGGCCTGGGGGGTCCGATGCCCGGGCGGCGAGATAGCGCATGTGGCGGTCCGGAAGACCAGCCCGACCACGGTGGAGATCGTCGAGGCCCGCCGGCCCGCCGCCGCGTCGGACGAGACGCCGCGATCGACCATGGCGACGCCGGCGCCGTGAGCGTCACGGCGGAGGCTAGCGCCTTCGCGGGACGCCCTTCGACAGGTGCGCCATCGCCTCGCCGAGCCCCTCGAGCGTGAGCGGGAACATCGAGAACATCCCGCCGAGCATCTCGGCCGTACCGCCCTTCCAGTAGTTCGGAGGGTCGGGGTTGAGCCACACGCTCTTGTCGAAGTGGTCCGCGAGCATCTGCATCCAGCGGACGCCGTGCATCGCGTCGCCGCCGAGCTCGTCGCGGTTCGCGTACCAGTCCCCGCCGCCGAGGAGCTCGGCCGGGTGCATCGCCGCGTCGCCGACGACGACGAGCTTCCACTCCTTGGTGCAGTGGTGGAGCACGTCCCGCACCCGGAGCGGGTCGCGGAAGCTCTCGGTCTCGTAGAGCTTGCCGTAGATGCAGTTGTGGAAATAGTAGGTCTTCAGCTCGCGGAAGTTCGACGCGCGCTTCGACGCGGAGAAGAGCTGGCTGACGAGCTCCGCGTGCGGGTCCATCGACCCTCCCACGTCCATCAGCAACAGCACGCGGATGTTCGACTTGCGCGGCGGCCGCATGACGATCTCGAGCTCGCCCGCGTTCTTCGCGGTCTGGTCGATGGTCTCGTCGAGGTCGAGCTCGAGCTCGGCCCCCTCCCGGTGGAAGGCGCGGAGCTTGCGAAGGGCGACCTCGATCTGGCGGACGTCGAGCACGAGGTCCGAGCGGTACGGGCGGTAGACGCGCGCGTCGGCGACCGCCATGGCGCTGCGGCCTCCACCCTTGGGGCCGACGCGGACCCCGCTCGGGTGCGCCCCGTGGGCGCCGAAGGGGCTCGTGCCGCCCGTACCGATCCAGCGGTTGCCCCCGTCGTGCCGCTCCTTCTGCTCGCGCATGCGCTGCTCGAAGAGGCGGCGGAGCGACTCGAGGTCGAGCGTCTCGAGGGCCGCGAGCTCTTCGGGCGAGAGGTCGCGCCGCATCTTGGGATCGCGCAGCCACTCCTCGAGCTCCTTCGCGAGCTGGAGGGACTTCCCTTCGATGCCCTTGTAGGACACGAGGAACGCCTCGTCGAAGGCGTCGAGATCGGCCTCGGTGTGGACGCAGAGCGCGCGGGCCACGTGGTAGAAGCCGTCGAGCGAGCTGTCGTGGAGGCCCATCGAGAGGGCGCGCGCGAGGGCCATCGCCTCCTGCAAGCCGACCTTGATCTTGCGCTTGCGGAGCTCGAAGAGAAACGGGACGAACATGCTCGCGCTTCGAGCCTAGCCTGGCTGCCCGGCCGCGCTAGGCTGGCCAGCGTGGTCCTTCGCGCGCCCGATGCCGGCTCCGGGGTGAGCTTCCCTTCGCGCGCCGCGGTCGACCGGGCGAAGGCCGAGCTGGAGCGACGCCTCGGGCCCTCGAAGGTGCTCACCGGCGCCGACGCATGCGCGCCGTACGCCAGCGACGACAGCGACGTCGCGGGACCGATGCCCGACGCGGTCGTCCTCGCGGCCTCCGCCGACGACGTGGCGACGACGCTGGCCATCGCGGAGGCGTGCGACGTCCCGGTGACCCCGCGCGCCGGCGGGACCGGGAGGACGGGCGGGGCGGTGCCGGTCGCCGGCGGGATCGTGCTGGCGACGCACGCGCTCGCGCGCATCCGGGAGATCGACCGGGGCAACCTCGTGGCCGTCGTGGAGCCGGGCGTCGTCACGGGCGAGCTCCACGCCGCGGTCGAGCGCGAAGGCCTCTTCTATGCTCCCGACCCCAACTCGCTCGCCAGCTGCATGATCGGGGGCAACATCGCCGAGAACGCAGGCGGCCCGCGCGTCTTCAAGTACGGCGCGACGCGCGACTGGGTGCTGGGCCTCGAGGCGTGCCTCGTCGGCGGGCGCGTCGTGCGGACCGGCAAGCGCACGGTGAAGGGAGTGACCGGCTACGACGTGACGTCGCTCCTCGTGGGCAGCGAGGGGACGCTGGCGGTGTTCACGCAGGCGACCCTTCGCCTCGTGCCGAAGCCGCCCGGCGTGGCGACCGCGCTCGCGCTCTTCACCGATGTCCGGGCAGCGGCCGGCGCGGTGAGCGCCATCATCGCCTCCGGCGTCGTCCCGCGGTGCCTGGAGATGCTCGACGCGGCGACCCTCGACGCCGTGCGCGCCGCTGGGGTCTCCATCGATGCCCGCGCCGGGGGCATGCTGCTCATCGAGGTCGACGGCGAGGGCTCCGACGGCATGCTCCTTCGCGTCGGCGAGGTGGCGACGGCCTCGGCAGGGTGCATCGACGTCGTCGTGGCCCAGGACGCCGGCCAGCGGGACCGTCTGTGGGCGGCACGCCGCATGCTCTCGACGGCGACGCGGAAGCTCGCGCGTCACAAGCTGAGCGAGGACATCGTCGTCCCGCGGACGCGCATCGCGGATCTCCTCGCCCGCACCGACGACATCGGCCACGCCACCGGCGTCCGCCACCTCGCCTACGGGCACGCGGGCGACGGGAACCTCCACGTGAACTTTCTCTGGAACGAGGACGCCGAGCGCCCCGCGGTCGACCGGGCCATCGGCCTGCTCATGCGGGCCACGATCGATCTCGGCGGGACGCTGACGGGCGAGCACGGCATCGGCGTCAGCAAGGCCCAGTATCTGCCCCTCGAGCAGAGCGAGGAGCTCATCGCGCTGCAGAAGGACATCAAGCGCGCGTTCGACCCCAAGGGCCTGCTCAACCCGGGGAAGATCTTCCCCGGCAGCGGGACGCACGTCTCCTGCTGAGCGTCAGGCGACGGCCAGGCGGCGATCGATGATCTCGCCGGCCCGGAGGGCCATCGACATGATGGTCAGCTGGGGGTTCACGCCGAGCGGGCTCGGTATGGCGCTGCCGTCGGCGACGAAGAGCCGCTCCACTTCGTGCGTCTCGAAGTCCGGGCCGACGACGCTCGTCTCGGGGTCCGTCCCCATGCGGCACGTGCCGAGCGGGTGGTACGCGGTCACGTCGAACGCCGTCGGTCCGAGCGTCATCGCGCGCAGCGTGCGCACCTCCTCGAGCGTCGACAGCTCCTCCATGCCCGGGATCATCGGGTAGACGCGCCGCGCGCCGGCCGCGAGGAACACCTCGCACATGACGGCCATCGCCTTCTGCATCCGCTCCGCGTCGCGGCGGTTCAGGTTGTAGACGATGAGCGGCGAGCCCCCCGGACCGGGCCGCACCTCGCCGCGCGACGTGTCCTCGATCATGAAGCCGAAGAGCGCCAGGTTCCGGTAGCGGGCCATGAGCTCCACGAAGCGCGCGCCGACCCAGGGGACGCTCACCGCCATCACGTCGAGCGGCATCGAGCCGCCCTCGAACATGATCCCTTCGTGCTCCAGCGCGTCGATCGAATAGCCCTGGGGGATCCCGTGGGCCATGTCGATCGCCTCGTCGAAGAGCGCGAGCGTCTTCGTGGCGGGATGGATGGAGAGGTTCTTCCCGAGCGCCGGGCTCGACGTGCAGACGCCCGCCTGCCGGAGGACGAGCGGCGTCATGAGCGCCCCTCCCGCGACGACCACGGCCTCGGCCTTCACCCGGAGCCGCTTGCCGGACGCGAGTCGCGCCCTCACCCCGCGGGCCCGCCCGGCGACGACGTCGATCCCGTCGACGTGCGCCGCCGTGACGAGCTGCGCCCCTCGCTCCAGCGCCGAGGGGACGTAGCTCACGTCGGTCGACCGCTTCGCCCCGGTCGGACAGCCGAAGCAGCACACGCCCTGCCCGTCGCAGTCGGGCGCGTTCCGGTCCACCGGACGATGGCTCATGCCCATCTTCTCGGCGCCCCGCGCCACGACCCGCCCGACGCCGCCCGTCAGCTCGAAGCGGGCCCGCTCGACCCGCAGCATGGCCTCGACGCGCGCGTAGTAAGGCGCCATCGCCTCGCCCGTGAACCAGACGAGCCCCTGCTCCTCGCGCCACCGGCGGAAGACGCGCTCCGGCGTGCGGTAGCACGTCCCGCTGTTGACGATGGTCGTGCCGCCGACGGCCCTCCCCGCGAAGACGGGGATGCCGACGTTGCCGAGCGCGATGGTCATCCCCTGGTCGCGGTAGAGCTTCTTGACCATGTGCTGCGTACGGCCGTCGAAGCTCTCGCGTCGGTGCAGATCCCCCTCTTCGAGGAGCAGGACGGCGCGGCCCCGCGAGGCCAGCTCGTAGGCGCAGGCGGCGCCGCCGGCCCCGGTGCCGACGACGACCACCTCGCACTCGAGGTCCAGGTCCTCGTCGAGGGCGCGTCCGTCGAGCACCTGCTGGGTCCACCGGGCGGGCTCGGCGGCCGGGAGCTTGTACTCGTGGAAGCTCTTGCAGCCGACGGCCTCGAAGGCGCGGCTGTCGTCGAAGTGGGCGACCTTGATGGGGCTGACGATGGCGCGGAGGAGCATGCGCCGGGCGTGCAGGCTGGAGCTCTCCCAGGTCTCGAGAAAGCGCGCCGCGCGCTCGGGCGAGAGCGCGCTGAGGACGCGCCCCGTCGCCGGGACGGCCGCCAGCTCGGCCGCCCAGAGGAGCGACTTGAGGACACGCATCTGGAAGGCGTTCGAGCCGTGGAGCCAGCGCTCGAAGCGCCGGACCGTCCCTTCCCCGCCGGGCTCGAAGACGGTGCCGGCCGGGATGACGGCGGCGGCCAGGGCACGGACGATGCGGCGCTCGCGCTCGGTGAGCCCGCGCGGCGTGGCGGCGGAAGAAACGGAGGGCGCCTCGGTGACGCTGACGGCAGCGGCCATGACGATGGTTCTGTAACCGCAGAATGTTCAGGATGCAACCAGCCGGGCTCTCATCCAGGCCTCGATTCGCTCCCAGACTCTCCCGATGCGCCCGCTCGTGACCATGCCCATGTGGTCCGGGGGCGGGCCTCCGTCGTCTCCTGCCTCCACCCGGATGACCTCGTGCTCTCCTCCACACCGCGCCACGAAGCGCGCCCCGCACTCGGGGGCGCACGCGAGGCGGTCGCCGTCGCTGACGAGCTGCAGCACCGGCACGCGCACGGCTCCGAGCGCGGCGAGGTAGTCGACGCCCCCGTCGGCGCTCGTCCAGCCGCCGGTCCGCGCGAACCTCTCGAAGTCCTCGAAGTAGGCGCGCGACTCGTCGTCGCTCCCGAGGCGCAAGAGGCGGGCCGGGAAGCGCCCGACGCGGCGCGAGACGGCGAGGATGGCCGCGAGCGTCGCGCGCTTGACCAGCCAGCGCGGGCGCAGCGGCTCGAGGTCCCGCAGCCACACGTTGGCGCCCACGCAGACGACGGCGTCGAAGGAGACGAGCCCCGTCCCCTGCGACGCCAGCCCGACGTGCCCTCCGAGCGAGTGCCCGACGAGCACCACGGGCGCCTTCCGCCGCAGGCGCGAGCGGACGAACTCGTGCACCGCGGGCAGATCCTTCGCGACGAGGTCGTCGTAGCCATAGGTGCCTCCCTCGCGGGCGGGCGCCGTGCTGTCGCCGTGGCCGCGGAAGTCGAAGGCGACGACCCGCCACCCCCGCGCGACGAGCCTCGACGCCAGTCCTGCCCCCCGGGGCCGCTCGAACTCGCTCCGCCGCGCCATCATCGCGTGCGCCAGGACCGCCACTCCGACGGGCGCTCCACCCGGCTCGTGAACGTCGGCCCGCAGCGACCAGCCGTCGCTCGTGCGAACGTCGATCGACTCGGTGCCCTTCACGGCGACGTCGGGCCGCGCCCGGGCGCGCGGGCGCCGTCGTGGCTTGGGAGGCGGCACGGACATCGGGCAAACAGGCGTCGTCCGCTACTCGGCGGCGCGGGCCGTCGGCGACCGCTCCGCGCGAGCTCCCCACTGCTCGGCGACGCTCGGCCGCGCCCGCGCCACGACCTGCCACGCGTGCCGCACGCGCGTCGCCACGGGCACGCGCTCGCCGGGCCCCTCGCTCGGGAAGAGCGCCTCGCACGCGCCCTCGAAGACGCGGCGCACCGGCGGGTCCTTCGGCCAGAGCGGGAACTCCTTCTGGATGGCCGCGTCGATCTCGGACTGCTTGCGAAACGCGATGCCGAGCATGCTCCGGGGATCCACCCCCAGCGCGAGCAGATCGGGCTCGATGGCCTTCAGGGCGATGAGCGTCGTCACCAGGAGATCGAGCTGGAAGAGCGCCACGTCGACGACCTTCGGGATGGAGAGCTGGTTCATGAGCTGCGGCACGAGCTGCACCCCGAGGCCGACGTGTCGCGCCTCGTCGCGCTCGTAGTACGGCAAGAGCTCCGTCAGCACGGGCTCCACCTCGAGCTCCCGGACGCGCTGGAAGATGACGAGCGCGATGGTCTCCACGGTGAGCTGCATGCCGAGGAGCTTCTTCGTGAGGTCGTTCGTCCCGAGCGTCATCGCGAGCACGCGCTGCGACCAGAATTCCATCGGCCCCGGCTTCTCGCCGAGGAGCTCCAGGTAGTCGTGCATCACGTAAAAGTGCCGGGCCTCGTCGTGCACCTGGCTCGCGGCCGCGAGCTTGGCCTCGAGCGGGACGAGCGCGTCCGAGAGCTGGGCGCTGATCTTCCACGCCGCGAGCTCCCCCCACATGATGATGGCGAAGACCCGCGCGAGGGCCCGCGCCGTCTCGCGGGGGAGGCGCGGCGGACCGTGCTTCGCGACCAGCTCCGCCAGGACCTCGCGCCCGTCCCAGATGCGCGACTGCCCCACGTGGTAGATGCTCTCCATGCGCCGGGCCCGGCGCGCCTCGGCGTCGACCAGGCGGCCGTCGAACATGTCGAACGGCAGGGGTTCGCCCCCGAGCAGGATCCGGCGGAGAAGGGGGAGGCGCATGCGGCGGGTCACCTTCGGGGGGGGAACCGACCTAGCTTGCCACATGCCGCGCCGGGCTCCACGTGCCCTCGTGCATCGAGGCTCGGACACGGCCGCCCGATCGCGTATCCTTCGGCCGGACCGCTCATGTGGATCTGGCTCATCGCAATCCTCATCGTCGTCGGCACCTGGGTCGGCGGCACGCTGCTCGGGTGGCCGCTCTGGCTCGAGATCCTCCTCACGGTCTTCGCCGTCCTGCTCATCGTGGCCTGGTACATCGGCGGCCGCGTCCGCGGTGTCCTCAAGGCGCGCGCCATCGAGCGCGACATGCTCAAACAGGCGCAGCAGCAGGCGCTCAACGCGCGCCCCGACCGGCGGGCGGAGATCCTCGACCTCCAGGCGCAGATGCAGAAGGGCCTGCAGGCGCTCCGCCAGGCGCCGAACAGCGGCGGCGGGAGCGCCCTCTTTCGCCTGCCCTGGTACATGATCGTCGGCCCCCCCGGCGCGGGGAAGACGACCGCTCTCCGTCAGTCGGGCCTCGCCTTCCCTGCCCTCGACCCGCGCAGCGGCGGCGGGATGCGCGGCATCGGCGGCACGCGCAACTGCGACTGGTGGCTGACGAACGAGGCCATCCTCCTCGATACCGCCGGCCGCTACGCCACCGAGGCCGACGACTACGACGAGTGGACGGCCTTCCTCGACACGCTGAAGCGCTACCGCTCGGCCAAGCCGATCAACGGCGTCCTCGTGGCCATCAGCGTGACGGACCTCATCGAGGCGCGCGAGGACCAGATCGACGGCATCGCCAAGCGCCTGCGCGCGCGCATCGACGAGATCGCGACGCGCCTTCAGATGCTCGTCCCCGTCTACGTGATGTTCACGAAGGTCGACCTCATCGCCGGCTTCGTCGAGATGTGGGGCGACCTCCGCAAGAGCGAGCGCGGGCAGATCTGGGGCGTGACCTTCCCGCTGGCGGGCGCGGAGAGACGCGATCCCGCCAAGGCGTTCGAGCCCGAGATGGATCTCCTCGTCGAGGCGGTGCACGCCCGGGCGCTCCGGCGCGTGGGAACGGAGCGGCAGCCCGAGCTTCGCGCGCGCATCTACCAGTTCCCGCTCGAGCTCGAGTCCATCAAGCGCCAGCTGGTCGACTTCGTCGGCGCGCTGCTGCAGCCGAACACCTACCGCGACACGCCGGTGCTGCGCGGGGTCTACTTCACGAGCGGCACGCAGGAGGGGCGCCCCATCGACCGCGTCATCGGCGGGATGATGGCGGCGTTCAACATGGGCGCGCCGGGAGGACCCGCGCAGCCGCCGCAGGCCTTCGGACAGCAGCCCTACGGACAGCCGGAGCCCTACGGACAGCCCCAGCCGTACGGGCAACAGGCGCCCTACGGCCAGCAACAGCAGCAACAGCAACAGCAGCAGCAGTACGGCCAGCCGCAGACCGACTCGAAGAGCTACTTCGTGACGGACCTCTTCCGCCGCGTCGTCTTCCCGGACCAGCACGTGGCCGCGCGGACGCAAGGCGAGGCGCGGCGACAGTTCATCAACCGGCTCGTCTTCTCGATCGTGGCGCTCGTCGTCGCCGTCTGCGGCGTCTTGCCGTCGCTCTACACGTTCGGGCGCAACATGGCGCTCGCGTCGGAGTCGCACGACATCGCGACCCGGGCCAAGCACATCGACTGGCACGACTCCGCCCCCGCGCTCGACAAGGTGCGCGCGCTCGACGACCTGCGAAACCAGGTCGAGCTGCTCGACGGCTGGCACGAGCGCGGCGTGCCGATGGGGATGGGCTGGGGCATGTACGCGGGCGATCGCCTGCTCGATGCGCTGCGCGCGGTCTACGTGCAGATCCTGCAGGTGGCGTTCGTGCAGCCGACCAAGGCGCAGCTCGAGCACGAGCTGGCCCCCGCGGCGGGGCAAACGCGGTCGAGCATCGAGCAATACGGAGCCTACTTCGCGCGCCTGAAGACCTACCTCTCCATGGCCGACCGCCAGCGCCTCCAGGGCGACGACGGGGATCGCGAGATCAACTCTCTCACCGAGACGTGGGCGCGCTCGGTCGGCGTCACCTCGGGGCCGGACAAGTCCGTTCTCCACGCGCACGTCGAGGAGTACGTGCGCATGGTCGCCCGCGGCATCGTGCCTCCCTGGGTGCCCGAGGCGTCGCTCGTGACGCGCGTCCGCGCGGTGCTCGCGCAGACCTCGCGCGTCGATCGGGACTACAGCGCCCTCGTGCACGACGCGAACGAGAACGTCGCGCCCATCACGCGGGCCAACGTGTTCCGGGGGGCGTCGTTCGCGGAGTACGTCCAGTCGAAGTCGACCCCCGAGGTCACCGTGACGGGGGCCTTCACGCGCAACGGCTGGGAGTCGTACGTGCGCGACGAGCTCGACGAACGCCGCGCGAAGAAGCTCGCCCGCGACCGCTGGGTCCTCGGAGAGTCGGAAGAGCAGGGCGTGAAGGAGATCATGGCCGGGCTGGGCCAGCTGCAGACGCGCTACTTCAACGAGTACCGCGACGCGTGGGCCGCCTTCGTGAAGGACCTGGAGTTCCGCCATCCGACCGACGACATGGGCGCGCTGAAGGAGCTCTCCGAGGCGAGCGAGACGCCGTGGCCGATGCTGATGCTCCTGCAGACGATGGCCGAGAACACGCGCCTGCAACCGTCGCCCGACTCGCCGCTCGCCGCCATCGGGGGCAACGTCGCGGGCCGGCTGACCGACCTCGCGGCGACGGCGGGCGCGAAGGCGCAGGCGGCCGTCGGCGACGCGGGCACGCTGCCCACCGTGCAGCGCCAGAAGCGTTGGGTCTCGTCGGTCGAAGAAGCGTTCGCGCCGATGGTCAACTTCGGCGTCCCGCCGGACATGACGCTGGCGGGCGGCACGACGGGGCTGTCGCACTATGAGGAGAAGCTCCTCAGCGCGCTCGTCGGCATCCTGACGGACCTGAAGGACTCGCCCATCAAGCCGACGGCGAAGAACGTGGCCCTCGCCTACGTGACGGCCCAGCGCGCGACGAGCGAGCTCCTCGACTCGACGCAGACCCCGTACACGCGGCCGCTCCTCTCGCCGCTCCTGCTCTCGCCCGTCACCAAGTAGACGGCTCCGGGTCACTCGATGGGGAGGACCCACACCTTCGCGCCCTCGGCGACGCCGAGGTGCTCGGCCGCGCCCTTCACGAGCTCCCCCTCCGCGTCGCCGCCGGCCTTCCACGGCGCGTAGACACACCGGAAGAACGGCGCCTCGCTGGTCTCGACCGCGACGAGGGCGCGGCTCTTCGCCCCCTCCTTCGCCTCGACGATCTTCGTCACCCTCGCCTCGTGCGTCCGCTGCACGAGCGCCACGTCGTCGGTCTGCGCCGTGAAGTGCGGACCGCCGTCGAACGGATCGACGCGCCACGCGTAGTTGAAGCCGATGCGTCGGAGCATCTTCTCGACGCCGCGCGTCGCCGTCCCCACCTTGCCGATGACGTCCTGCGCGTTCTGCGGCAGGAGCGTCGCGTAGATGGCGCCCTCGGGGAAGAGGCCCTTGATGAACTCCTTGTTCTTCTTCGAGGCTCGGTCGGCCTCGGCGTACGTCATGTCCGTGAACTTGCGCCCGAGCGCGTCCCACAGGTGCGACGTCCCGTCCGGCTCGAGCGGGGGCAAGAGCTCGGCGAGGAGCTCCTCCTTGAACCACTCGCGGTGCATCTTGATGAAGAGAAAGCGCACGTACGAGATGAGGAGCCCGAGCTTCTCGGGCTTCTTGCGGTACGCGGGGCTCACGATGAGACCGCCGATCTCCGTCGGCCCGTTGTACGAGTAGCCGATCTTCAGCACCGTGTGCCGGAAGTGCTTGTCGAGCGTCGCCGAGTAGCGCTCCTCCTCCGAGACGTCGACGTAGATGTACGGCGCGTCGCGCCGCCCGAGCTGCCCGATGACCATCGACGTGCCGACGATGCGCTGCTCGGCCAGATCCACCAGCACGAAGACGTACTCGCGCCGCCGCGCGTCCTTGATGGCGCCGGTGAAGCTCTTCTGCGCGTGCTCGAGGATGCCGCGGATCTCCTCGCGGTCGTTCGGCAGGTTGACCGTATTGAGGTGCCCCGCCACCGCCAGGAGCTGGTCCTCGTCGGCCGGAGTCGCGCCGCGGATTTCGTAAGGCCAGGCCATGCGCCACGTTGGCTTTACCACGGTTGAGGTATGCTCGCGCGAGCATGGGTCTGGGGGTGGCGTTTCGAAGACTGCTCGCGCTTCACGAGCACGACGTGGCCCGGATGCGGGGGCGCTTCGCGGCGCGCGTCAGCGGCTACGACGCCGTCCAGCACTCCCCCACGGAACGGCTCGTCACCTTCGCCCAGGGCGACAGGAACCTCTGGACGGCCCGCGCCGAGCCCGTCGCGCGCTTCGACGGCGACATGGGCCTCCTCCGCTGGTGGTGGCACGGCCAGAAGCTCGGCTCGGCGCGCTCGCGGCTCGACCAGATCGTCGCGGAAGGGCAACGCTACGGCATCGAGGAGCTCACGAAGGACTCCGTGCAGACCGAATCCATCGAGCACTCCGACACGGTGTGCGCCCTCGCCGCGCATCTCGCGGGCGCCGACGGGATGCTGCGGCTCGACGACGGCGGGGACTCGTCGTTCTTCGTCCTCTACGACGCGACCGGCTCGCGCATCACCATCCCGGCGCCGCCGATCTCGGCCGGTGCGCTCACCCCCGCGGCCCACGCATCGCGCTCGCTGCCTCCCCCGGAGGTGCGCCCCGCGGAGACGCGCCCCGCGGCCTCGTCAGGACCGGCGGAGCCGCCGCGTGAGCTCGTCTCGCCGGTCGCCGTGGAGACGATGAGCGTCGTGCAGGCGTCCCTGCCCGGCGGCTTCCGCCAGGCGATGCTGACGGTGATGATCGACGCGCGCGGCGAGAAGGCGCGCCTCTTCGTCCACGTCGCCGCCAGCGACATGAACGGCGATCTCCACGCCCTCGACGCCTCCCAGAACCTGTTCGACGCCGTCGTGGCGATGGTCTCCGAGCAGCGAAGACGCGGGGGAGCCGACCTGCAGAAGCTCGTGCTTCGGGTGAGACCGACGGACCGAGGGGCTTCGATCGACGTCAGCGTCGCGTAGCCGGCGGCGTTCTCGTCGGAAATGCCCAGGGTGGTCGTCGCCCGGTGAACGGACCTGTCGGAGTCGCTCGTGAACACGCTCTCCCGGTTCGGGGTCGATGCGTCCCGCCCCGGAAACATGAGAAAAACCGAAGCGATGCGAGCGACGTCGTTCTCGGAAGGTCGTGAAAAGACAAGGTTCGATCATTCGGGAGCAAAATTCGGTCGGTAGGAAGCAAATGTCGAAGGAGCGCGAGCAGCGATGAATGGTTCGCTGCTCTCGTCGTCACGAACGAGAGCAAGGATGCCCCGAGATTTGTTCGCGAAGGATCGTTCGCGAGCAACGTCGTTTCGACTTTTGCCTGCGAACGATCGACCGGAAACAATGGTCGATCGAAAGAAAGCCACGACGAGAACATCGAGAACGACGGTGTATCGACCGTCGCTCCTTTTCGGTTCGTCGCGAGCAACGGAAGACACGAAAAGAACAGCGATGGACTCATCGTTGACGATCTTCGAATCACCGTTGTTCGCGATGAACCGTTCGTGAGCAGCTGACGATGGACCTTTGCTCTTTTTCGGTCCATCGCGAGCAACCGGCGATCTTCGGTGTGCCGGGGACGGTTGAACCCGGACGGCCGGCGATCGTTCCCGAGCAGCGGGCGAGCGTTCCCGAGCAGGGAACGAGCGAAGACGAGCGACGGCATCCAAATGACCGAGCGCCATCCGTGATCCCTTAAGCGGCCTTCAATAGGGGGATGAGCCGCTGGAACGAGTCTTCGCGATCCGCATCGCGGGCGCGGATTTCCAGGAGGAGCTCCTCGACGAAGATGCCGAGCAAGTCGCGAGC
>DASXZL010000027.1:0-133759 GCA_036501935.1 Polyangiaceae bacterium
GTCCCGTCGTACCGCCTCAAGATGATCCGCCAGGGCCTGCAGGACTGGGCGCTCTTCCGCTACGCCGACAGCCAGGGGCTCACGTCGTTCGTGCAGCAGCAGGTAGCCACCGTGTACACGCAGCTCGGCGGCACGATGGCGCGGCGCCGGCCGGCAGCCCCTACTGGACGACGAACGAGACGGCGATGGCGATGATCCGCAGCGCCGTCGTGGCCAAGCTCGTCTCGCCGTAGATCGTTCCCGAGCGGTCAAGGCGGGAGGCTCGCAGACGATGCGCGAGATCGGCATCGGCGCGACGTTCGCGGGTCTGGTGGTCCTCGCCGTCGCGGGTATCGCGGCCGCCACGCCGGGACCCCGCGACACCGGCGTGATCGGCCTGCTCGCGACCGGCGGCACCGCCATCGGCGTCGGGCTGCCGCTCTGGCTGCTGAACCCGTCGACGCGAGTGTCGTTCGGCGCCCCGTGACGGATGCGCCCCTTCAGGGCCATGATGAGGGGTGGGAAACCGGGTCGCTCCGTCGGTCGCGATTGTTACGCTCGCGATCGCGTGCGGCCGCACCGACCTTCTCCTGTCGAGCGCCACGGAGGGCATTGACGCCGCTCCTGTTCTCGCCGACGCCGCGCCGGCCGATGCCCCACTCCGGGAGGATTCGCCGCCGGACGCGACGAGCGAGGAGTCCGTGCCTTCAGACTCCGGCATGACGGCGGAGGTAGGCGCACCCGACGGCGGCGGCGCCACGGACGACGGCTCTCCCGGGGGGTGCGGCCCCGCCAACTGCGACAGCTGCTGTCTCCCCGACGGCACCTGCGCGAGCTTCTTGAGCAAGCTCGCCTGCGGAGCCGGCGGTCAAGCGTGCATGGTCTGTGCGCCCGGCGAGTTCTGCAAGGGCGGCTGCGTCGGGTATCAGGACAATTGCGGCCCTTCGAATTGCGCCGGATGTTGCGAGAATTCGGACCTCTGCGCGACCGGGAACGACGACTTCGCGTGCGGTCACTCGGGCGAAGAGTGCCAGCGGTGCGTCCCGGACGAGGGGACCGGCCAGTGTGTGCCGCTCGCGGCCGGCGGTGGGCTCTGCAACGGCGTCCAGTCGTGCAACCCCTCGAGCTGCAACGGCTGCTGCGAGGGAAACGCGTGCCTCGTCGGCGACACCGAGGATAGCTGCGGGAGCTTCGGCGCGGCCTGCGCGACGTGCTCCGCGGGGCAAGCCTGTGCCTCCACCCCGACGGGCTACGCGTGCATCGCGGCGCCTTGCGATCCATCCACGTGCGCGGGCTGCTGCGACGGGCTGGTGTGCGCCCTGGGCGATCAGGACGTCGCCTGCGGGAAGGGAGGGCAGGCGTGCGTGAGCTGCGCCGCTTCGGGACAGAAGTGCGCCCAGAGCGCGTGCCATTGAGGTCGAGGATGCAAAGTGTTCGTCTCGCCGCCCGGGTCATGCCGCTCCTCCTGTTTGCGCTGTTCGCGCTGTTCGCGGGATGCGGCGGTCATGCGGCCTCCGCGGTCGACGGCGGTGCCGACGGTCCCGGCTCGACGGCCCTCGACGCCAGCGTGGGCGGCGCGGACGCGGGCGCCTCCGACGCGCCTGCGCTCTTCGGCGACGTGTACCTTCCTCCCGCCGACGCGACGAGCCCACCGCCGACCGGCGACGGCGCTCCCCTTCCGACGGGGTGCGACCACGTCTGCCCGCAGGGGTGCTGCCTCCCCGACAACAGCTGCGTGTCTCCAGGCACCGCGAGCGCGTGCGGCGCCGGTGGCGACCCGTGCATCGTCTGCGCGCCGGGCGACTCCTGCGGCAACGGCGCGTGCGTGCACCCCCAGCCCGACTGCGGTCCGACCAACTGCGCCGGGTGCTGCGTCGACGCGAGCACGTGCGCGACGACAGGGCGCGACGACGTCGCATGCGGCGGCGGGGGGCAAGCGTGCGCGCGCTGCCTGCCGGCCGAGCAAGCCGGCGGGTGCGTCCCGCAGCCCGACGGTGGAGGCGCGTGCAGCAGTTGCTTCCCCTGCGGCGGTTGCTGCGTGGCCGGCGGTCCGGGCGATCCGCTCGAGTGCCTGATGGGCATCAGCCAGACCGAGTGCGGGAGCCTTGGAGAGACCTGCCACGCCTGCACCGGCGGCACGCAGTGCACCTACGGCGGCACCGGCGGGGTTTGCGTGATGCCGGAGGCCGGCGCTTGCGGGCCCGCGACGTGCCCGGGCTGTTGCGACGGGGACGTGTGCGCCGTGGGGGATCAGCTCGTGGCGTGCGGGAAAGGTGGCGCCGCCTGCGTCGATTGCGGCGTCTACGCGACGGCGTGCGTGGCCTCGACCTGTCAGTAGGCGTTGCGAGGGTCTCGGCAACTTCCCCGCGTCGTGCCAGGCGGCGTCTTCATCTCGGCTTGCGGCAGAAGGCAGTGCGCTCACGGTCTCCGACGCCAGCACGGCTTTCGCCGTGGTCGCCGTCGCGCCGATAGCCCCGATGAGTGCCGCCGCGGCGAAGAGTGCCTTCGTTGCCATGTTCGTTCTCCTGCCACCCTGTCGGCCGGCCAGCGGAGGAGTTGCGTGCGAACGCCTGCGTCCGGCACCGCCGAGCCCGACGCCACCTCACGATGGCCATCTCGTGGGGGACGGGATGCAAGTGCCGGTCGCCCGAGCCCGCGGCAACGTGCACCTGCCCGTGACCGCAGCGGACGCGACGAGACCGCGTCGCGCGTAGCCCCCTGCCCGCTCCGGCCCTATGTCTCTCCGCCATGCACACCGAGCCCTCCCCTTCGATCGCGACGCCCACCTCTCCCATCGACGTCGTCGAGTCGTTCCTCTCCGCGCTCCAGGCCAAGGACCTCGATCGGGCCGCCTCTCTCATGGCGGAGGACATCACGTACCAGAACGTGCCGTTCCCGGCCGACCGCGGCAAGCGCGCCGTGCTGCGGACGCTCCGCGCGTTCCAGCGCGTCGTCACGGGGTTCGAGGTCCGGATGCATCACATCGCGGAACGCGACGGCGTCGTCCTCACCGAGCGGGTCGACGTGCTCACAGGGCCGCTCGTGTATCTGGACATCTGGGTCTGCGGGACGTTCGAAGTGAAGGGCGGCCGCGTCACGCTGTGGCGGGACTACTTCGACCTGGCCGAGTGCACGGGCAAGCTGCTCGTCGGGCCGATCCGGAAGCTCTTGCGCCGCGGGCGGTGAAGGCAGCCATCGCTGGCGCACGCCACGGTCCCGCTCCTCGAGACAACGTCTCGGGTCCGCCCGACGCGACCCGGTTGAGACCCAAGGCGCAGCGCGGCGCGCCACAATGGGGACACATCCTTCCCATCGGAGCCCCATGCGCCCTCTTCCGCTCTCGATCGTTTCCGCGCTCGCCCTCGTCGGGTCCGCGAGCACCGCCTCGGCCGCCAACACACTCCAGGTAGGTCCCGGCAAGACGTACGCGATGCCTTGCGACGCCATCGCGGCCGCCCAGACGGGCGACACCATCGAGGTGGACGCGGCCGGGACGTACACGGGGAACACGTGCGCATGGTCGACCGACGGGCTCACCGTCACCGGCGTGAACGGGCGGGCGAAGATCGACATCACGGGCGTGACCCCCGCCCAGGAGAAGGGGATCTTCACCATCGGCGGCACCGCGAGCGCCACCATCGAGAACTTCGAGCTCTCGGGGGCGGCCATCTCGGCCGGCGACGGCAACAACGGCGCCGGCATCCGGCATCAGGGGCTGAACCTCACCGTGCGAAACTGCTACATCCACGACAACCAGGACGGGATCCTCGCGGCGCCCGGCACCGCCAACACCGGGACCATCCTCGTCGAGAGCTCGGAGTTCTCGCACAACGGCGCGGGCGACGGCTTCTCGCACAACATGTACATCGGGGACTTCGCACAGTTCACGCTGCAGTTCTCCTATTCGCACGACGGCAACGTCGGGCACCTCTTCAAGTCCCGCGCGTACGTCACGAACGTCTTCTACAACCGCATCACCGACGAGACGGGCGGGACGGCCAGCTACGAGATCGACATTCCGAACGGCGGCACGGCCTACGTCATCGGCAACGTCGTCGAACAGAGCGCCACGACGCAGAACCCGACGATCCTCACCTTTGGCGAGGAGGGCTCGCCGGCCGGCTACGACACGCACCTCTACGTCGTGAACAACACCTTCATCAACGATCTCGGCTCCGGCACCTTCGTGGCCGACACGACTCCCACGCCCGCCGTCATCGAGAACAACATCTTCTACAAGGCCGGCACCATCAGCGGCCAGGCCGGCGCCACGCTCACCACCAACTTCGACGGCAC
Source organism: Polyangiaceae bacterium (assembly GCA_036501935.1). Lineage (GTDB taxonomy): Bacteria > Myxococcota_A > Polyangia > Polyangiales > Polyangiaceae > Palsa-1150. The sequence goes on from DASXZL010000027.1 coordinate 4,276, forward strand.
CGCCGGCGCCGATCCGGGGTTCACGAACGTCGCGAGCTACGACGTGACGCTCCTCGGCACCTCGGCCTGCATCGACAAGGGCAGCGCGCCCGGAAATGCGGGATCGCAGTCCTTGTCGCCGGTGTTCGAGTACGTCCACCCGCTGAGCGAGGTCGCGCGCACGGTGATCGGCTCGGCCATCGACATCGGCGCTTACGAGTACGGCGTCGCCGACGACGCCGGCGTCATCGGCCCGGACGCGGCGCCGCCGGACGCGAGCGGCAGCGGCAGTGGCGGAAGCAGCGGCGGTGGAAGCGGCAGCGGCAGCGGGAGCAGCAGCGGAGCAAGCAGCGGCTCGAGCAGCGGCTCGAGCAGCGGAACGGCGAGCTCCAGCGGGGACGCTTCGTCGAGCAGCGGCGCCGGCGCGGGCGACGGCGGCAACGGCGCCTCGCCTGCATCCTCGGGCGGATGTGGCTGCGTGCTCACGTCCACGTCGGACTCACGCGTCGCGGGGCTGGGCGGCCTCGCCGCCCTCCTCTTTGGGGGTCTGGCGCGGAGGCGCAAGCGGCGAGCATAGCGCGATCGAGGGACCTGGCCCCTCACCGCTGCGCGCTTCCAGGATCGGACCGGGTCGGAGTCCGATGACACTCTTGCGTCACCCTCGCAGCCGGCGCGGGGTCGGGCAACTGCTTGCGCACCCGTGCTCGACCGACGCCCGCGCGAGCCGTCGTACATGGCATCGCGCTTGCGTCGCGATATCGCGACCGGAGGTGACCGTCATGAAGCTCGGGATCGCAAAGCCGTGGCTCCTCTCGATGGCCGCCTGCATGAGCGCATTCGCTGGCGGGGGGTGCGCGTCGAGAGCTGGGCCGCCGCCAGCCACCGCGACATCGGTACACGGCGGCGCCCTCGTCGTGACGGGTGCGGGGCATGCACGCGCGTTGCCCTACGCGCCGAGCGGGACCGCATTCGACGTGAGACTCGACCAGGCCGTCGACACGCGCCTGAACGCGCCGGGTGAGGCGGTCAGCGCGACGCTCATCCAGCCCATCCTCGCCACCAACGGCGACGCCCTCGTTCCCGAGGGGACGCGGCTCCTCGGCAGAGTCGAGGCCGTCTACCACTCGCCCTTCCCCCGCATCGTGCTCGTGTTCGATTCTCTCGGGCTGCAAGGCGGATCCGTTCCGGTCGGCACGAACGTGCTCTCCGTGCAGGAAAGCCGTTACCGCGAGCTTCCCCAGCCCCCGGGGGTGACGAGCATGCAGCCTGCGGCCGGAGCTCGGTCTTCGAGGGTCGCGACCGACCAAGTGTCGATGGCAAAGGGGGCAGTCCTTCGAGTCGTGCTCACCACCCCAATCGTCGAGGCACGGGTGCACGAGTGAGCGGCCTGGGGCCCCGGATCGCGAGGTTCCGGGCGCAGTCGACCGAGGCTCTCGTGGCGCGCCCAAGCACCTCTTCGGTGACGGCCGCCCTGGCCTCGGGCCGCTCTCGTACGAGCTTCTCGCGATCGTCCTCAGATGAGCTTCAATCTCGTCGGCGCACCATGTCGTGACCAAGACGAACAGCTCGGGCTGCGCCTCGACAACGACGATTCGCAGTAGTAGATGGGCGCGCATGCATTCGGGGGCGTGGTCGACCATCGCATCCACGGGCAGCCGCCACGTCGCATGGCCGCAGCGCTACGGGGCAGCGGTGGTCGTGACGGTGGCGGTCACGCTGGTTGCCCGCGAGCTCGAGTCGTTCTGGGACATTACCCTTCAGCACCCCTACCTGGTCGAGTGGCCCACGATCATCGTCGCCGCTTGGCTGGGTGGCCGCGGGCCTGGGCTGGTGGCGACCACGCTGTCGACCGTCGGGATCCTCTTTTACTGGGTCGAGCCTGCCCGCTCGCTGCGGGCGTCGCACCCGAGCGATCTCGTCGCCTTGGCGCTCTATGCGCTCCTCGGCGTCGTCATGAGCGTCCTCATCGACCGCCTGCACCGCGCGCGCGCCGAGGAACGGCGGCTCCGGCGATCTCGGGAGATGGTCCTTGGCGTCGTTGCGCACGACCTGCGCAATTCCCTGAACACGATCGCCGCGGCGACGTCGCTCTTGCCTCGCAGGCCTGGCGATGCGCACCGCATCGACGTGATTGCGCGCGCGGCCAGCCGGATGGATCGCTTGATTGGCGACCTGGTCGATGCCTCCGTGCTCGAGAACAACGCCGAGCTGACGATGGTCTTCGCGGACGAAGACGTCGACACGATCGTCGAGGAAGCCATCACCGCGTCGACCGTCGAGGCGGCGCGAAAAGGCGTCCGGATCGCGGCCGAGCCGGGCACGCGCCTTCGCGCCCGCTGCGACCGAGGGCGAATGCTGCAGGTGCTGGGCAACCTGCTCTCGAACGCGGTGAAGTTCACCCCGGAGGCTGGTTGCGTCACGGTGCGCGCAGTACACCTCGGCTCATTCGTGCGCATCGAGGTGAGCGACACTGGCCCCGGCATCAAGCCGGAGCAGGAGGGAAACGTATTCGACCGAAACTGGACCGGGGGGGCGACGGGCGCTGGAGCCGGGCTCGGGCTCTTCATCGCCCGCGGGATCGTTCGTGGTCATGGAGGGCAGATCTGGCTTCACAGCAGTGGGGGGCACGGCACGACGTTCTTCCTGACCGTTCCGGCCGCCGCGGGGTGCTCCGACCGACCGCAGACGGCCTTGGGACACATCCACCTCGCATAAAGGGGCGCGCTACGACGCTCTCATCGATTCCCCGCGCCTACACGTCTGCTTGCGGCGCAGCGACTTGTCGCCCTTTGCGGGCTCAGGGCACTCCGCCGCAGTCGATCGTCAGGCCGCAGCTGATCTGAGGGCCGGGCGGCAGGTTGTTGTCGCACGTGGGTCGGCAGCAGGTCTGCTGGTAGTTCACGTCACCGACCGGACAGCAGATGCCGCTCTGGTTGACCGTGCCGGGCGGGCAGCAGGCCCCCTCCTGGCACGCCGTCCCGCTCGCGCAGCAGTCGAGGAGGTTGCCGCACTCGTCCGGGTGGTTGCAGCCGGCGTCGCCGAAGTGGGCGCACGTCAGCGGGACGCACTGGACGCAGGCGTTGTTCTGGCAGACCTCTCCCGTCGGGCAGGGCGCGCAGCTCGCCGTCTGCCCGCACCCCACGGCGACCGGTGCGCACCCGGTGACGAGCCCTGCGTCCATCGCCGACGCGCAGTCGAGCGGCGTGCAGCAGCCCCCGTCGTAGCAGCTCTCCCCCGAGCCGCAGGTCGAGCAGCTCTTTTGCTGCCCGCACCCGAGGTCGACCTGGCCGCACCCGTGGACCAGCCCCGCGTCCTGGGCCTCGCCACAGGTCAGGGGTGTGCAGCAGCCCCCGTCGTAGCAGTCCTCGTTCGTGCCGCACGTGCCGCACGTCACGGCCGGCCCGCATCCGTTGCTCACCGAGCCGCAGGTGGTGGTGCCGCACGCGGGAGCCGTGCAAGTGGTGCACGTGCCGTTCTCGCACTTGGTGGCGCCCGCGCAGCCGCCGCACTGAACGGTGGCGCTGCCGCACGCGTTCTCGACGGCGCCGCACTTCGCGCCCGGACCGCCGTCGACCCCCGCGTCCGCGGGAGTGCACTCGGGCGGCGTGCTGCCGCACAGGTTGCCGAAGCACTGCTGACCCGAGGGGCAGGAGCAGGCCTTGGTGTTGCCGCACCCGTCGGTGATCGTTCCGCAGAGGTTCACGTTCTGGTTCGGCATGCACGTGAGGGGCGCACAGCCCGCGTCGCTGAGACCGGCGTCGCTGATGGTCTCGGGGACACACTGATTGTTGAGGCACTCCTGTCCGGCGGTGCACCCGCCGCAGCTGATGGCGACGCCGCAGGAGTCGGTGCCGATGACGCCGCACTTGCCCGTGCAGATGCCCATCGTGGCCTGACAGGTCTGCGCCGGCGGACTGCCGCCGTTGCTGACGCAGACCTGGCCCTTGGCGCACGCGGCGCCACAGGGGATCGTGGCCCCAGAGCACGTCGTGTAGTGGCCGCACTGCACGCTGGGCGGGCAAGTGTTCGAGCAACCTCCGCCCTCGGACGGTGGCGTCTGCTCACCCGCGGCGCCGTCTCGCGGTGAGTCGCCTCCGCCGGTTCCGTCGAACGTGCTCGCGCCTTCGGCCGTCGCGTCGTCTCCGCCGTGGTCACCGCCGGAGGAGCTGGTGCTCCCGCACGATGCCAAGAGACCGAAAGGCGCGACTCCCAACAAGACGATCGCGCAAAGCGTCGCCCATCGAGCAGAGGTCATGGCGCTCCCTTCCTAGAAGATATGGGACGCGCACGGCGCCGGCAAAGGAGCGTGACATTGCGCGACCGCGGTCGGTACGACGACCAGCAGAACACTGCGCGGTGTGGGCGAAACGGAGACACCGGGAGGCGAGGCGCCTTGGCCCGCGTGAGCGCCGACGAGCTTCAATACGCGTTCGGCGGCCCGTAGCTCAACCACGGGCCGGTGAAGCCGCCGGGGCCGAGCACGGTGACCTGGCTCATGTCGGTCGGATGAACGACCAGCTCGAGCAACGAGCCTGGGAGGGCCTCGACGAGGCCGCGCGGGACGAGGAATGTGCCCGTCGCCAGGTAGGGCGGGCGGCCGGGGATCTCGACGTCGAGCGTCATGCGTCGGCTCTCGAAGCGACGCCCGTTCATCGTCACGCCCGTGGACACGCGATCGCTCGTGAGGACGAGCCCGCGCGCCGGCAGACCCTGGGGCGCCGCGGGCAGACCCTGCGGGGCGAGGCCCCGGCGCCGAACGGAGCGAATGATGGCGACGACGATGAAGAGGCCGACGAGCGAGAGCACGACCGCCAGCACGACGGGGATGATGACGTCGAAGTCGGGCTCCACCGAGCGAGCTTACCCCGGACGGACGAGCCTGACCTGGGAGTCGTCCAGCTCCGGGGCACGGCCTCATGCGCGCTCTACGTCTGCGATTCCGCACGCCGCCGCGCACGAGCTTCGGGGTCCAGCACGGGGCGCCGCTCGGCGTCTCGACACGGACGATTCGCGGCATTAGGTGGGCCGCATGCCTTCTCGGGCGCGGTCGACGAGCGCATCCGCGGGGAGCGGCTGCATCTCGGGATTGCTGCGCTACGCGGCGGCGGTGGTCGTGACGGTGGCCGTCACGCTGGTGGCCCGAGAGCTGGAGTCGGTCTGGGACGTCACCCTTCAGCACCCTTACCTCGTCGAGTGGCCCACGATCATCGTCGCCGCTTGGCTGGGCGGCCTCGGGCCTGGGCTGACGGCGACGGCTCTGTCGACGCTCGGGATCCTGTTCTACTGGGTCGACCCCGCTCGCTCGCTGCTGGTGACGCACCCGAGCGATCTCGTCGCGTTGGCGGTCTACGCGCTCCTCGGCGTCGTCGTGACCCTCCTCATCGATCGCCTGCACCGGGCGCGCGCCGAGGAACGGCGGCTCCGACGCTCCCGGGAGATGGTGCTCGGGATCGTCGCGCACGACCTGCGCAATCCCTTGAACACGATCACCCTCGCGTCGTCGCTCTTGCCTCGCAGGCAGGGCGAAGTGGACCGCATCGAGGTGATCGCGCGCGCGGCCAACCGGATGGAACGCTTGATCCGCGACCTCGTCGACGCCTCAGTGCTCGAAAACGATGCCGAGCTGACGATGGTCTTTGCCGATGAAGACGTCGGCACGATCGTCGAAGAGGCCATCGCCGCGTCGACCATGGATGCGGCGCGAAAGGGCGTCCAGGTCGCGGCCGAGCTGAGCCCGCATCTCCGAGCCCGCTGCGACCGAGATCGAATGCTGCAGGTGCTCGGCAACCTGCTCTCGAACGCCGTGAAATTCACTCCGGAGGCCGGTCACGTCACCGTGCGCGCCGTGCACCTCGGGGCCTTCGTGCGCGTCGAGGTGAGCGACACGGGCCCCGGCATCAAGGCGGAGCAGGAGGGGCACGTGTTCGACCGAAACTGGACCGGGTCGGCGAAGGGCGCCGGAGCCGGGCTCGGTCTCTTCATCGCTCGTGGGATCGTTCGCAGTCACGGAGGGGAGATCTGGGTTCACAGCGGACGGGGGCACGGCACGACCTTCTTCCTGACCGTTCCGGCCGCCGCGGGGCGCTCCGTTCCACGGGACTTGGGGCGAATCCGCCTCGCTTGAGCGGACGCCAGTCCGGAAGGGAGCGCAGCCTGTGGGACTTGCGACGCGGGCAAAGTATTCTGCCTCGATGCCCTCTTCCACCCGTTCCCTCGGCTCTCTTCTGTCTGTCCTCCCCATCGTCGCCGCCATTTCCGCAGGCACGCATTGCTCGAGCAGCAGCGGCGGCGGCAACGGAAGCGACGGCGGTTCCTCCTCGTCGTCGGGATCCTCGTCGTCCGGTTCGTCGTCGTCCGGCTCCTCCTCCGGCGGGGGCGACGCCTCCTCCGCCGATCCCTTCGTCGGCAACTGGACCTGCACCGGCGACGACGTGCTCACCTTCACGCAGCCCGCCGGCGCCAAGCAGCAGACGGATCCTTTCACCACGAACGTGCTCATCGTCGCGAACGCCGACGGCTCCCAGACGGCGACCGTCGTGTCGGCCGACGGCGGCGCCGGCTGCGCCCTCCAGAGCAGCGTGTCCGGGGATACCGCGACGCTCGAGCCCAACCAGATGTGCCTCGGCTCCAACGGCGTCACCGCCAGCTACACGAGCGGGGTCAATACGATTACCAGCGCCACGACCTACACCATCGACCGCCAATTCAACTTCGCCGGGACCGTCACCACCGACGCCGGCGCTCAAGTTCAGGTCGCGGGGACGGGCGCGACGACGGGGACGTGCACGAAGCAATGAGGGGACCTGCCACCGGCGAGGCAGGAGCCGGGCGTTGGCGCGAGGCGGCGGCCAGTCCGAGCCGACCGTTCTTCGCAGAGGCAAGGGGAGGTCTCGTCCACCGCGTGCGTACGACGCACCATCGCCGATGTGCGCTTGCTGGCACGCTCCAAGGTCACGCGGTGTCGTGCTCGAGCTGTTGCATGGCCAACTAAACTGCGACCACGTGCGCTTGCGAGCTGGCGGAGGGAAACGCCGAGGTGAGCTGCATCGTCGACTACTGCGCGGGACCGTGCGGCGCCGGGCCCTGAACATCGTCGAGCCGAGCACGCACGCCCAGTCCCCACCGCCGGCTGCGCCACGCGCCTCGCGACGCTTTGGCCGCCTCAGGAGCTGTCAGCCCCGACCGGCCCCTTCCCACCGGCGGTCTCTGGGATCCTCGCGCCACGCGAGCGCGCTCTCGACGATTTGGGCGATGCGCTTCTCGCGCGTCTCTTCGCGCACCGCGGCTTCGAGCCAGCGAAGGATGTGGTTCTGCCTGCCCACGGGCATCTGCCGGAAGGCCTCGAAGACGTCCATGTCGCGCAGCGAGCGCGCGAGGTCGCCCGGAACGGGATCGGCGGCAGGGTTTTCGTCGACGTGCATGCGCATCGAGACGCGCCCACCGAGCACGGCGCCCGCGGCGTCGCGCGCCAGCGCGTTGAGCCGCAGGCGATGGCGCCCGCCACCGCACGGAACCATGCTCGCGTGCACCTCGGCGACGCCGTTCACCGTGGCGACGACCGGCACGATGCCGCGCCGCCCGATCGCCTTGGTCACCGCAGCAGGGATGCTGACGTAGTACGGACCACCCCCCGGGACCTGCTCGAGGCGAGGCGAGAATGCGAACGCGCGCGACGCTGGCGAGCTTTTCTCCGAGCTCTTCTTGGCGCGCGCGCGCTTCGGTGTCGAAGCCATGCGAGAGCAGAGGGTACGACCGGCGCTCGAAGCCATCAACAAAGGCCCAGGCGCCCTTTCCGCATATGCTGCGCGGGTCCGGATGGTCGCTGGAGAGCCCGTTGACGCCGCTGCTCTGCTGGCAATGTTCGAGCGTTGCACGTTGGTGCACTTCACGCCGGCGGGTCGAACAGGCCGGGTTGAGGGCCTTCGTCGAGCAGATGATCGCCCGCGGCTGCCCCGTCGTCGGTGTCGGCGGGTCGCGGTGAACGCGCAGGGCTCGACGCTCACTTCTTCGCGCACTCCGGATACGCCGCCCGGAACTCGACGTCGATCGCCGCGGTCGGCGGCAGCTTCGTGATGGCGTGCATGCGCGTCCGGTAGAACGCGCGCGCCTCGTCGCAATGGCCGCCCTTGGCGGCGCACTGCGCCGCGATCGACAGGGCCGCAGCGGCCTGCGCGCGCTCGGTCTGCTGCGCGCCCGTCCGGTCGGGGAGGACGTCGAGCGTTGCGACGAGATCGTTGCCGATCGCGAGGCACTGGCTCGTGTCGCCCTTCTGCCAAGCCGCGTTCGCGTCCTGCGAGAGCGCCACGGCGCGCTCGCCCGGTGTGAGCTGATCGCGGGGGCAGTACTGCGCCACGACGGCGTGCACGGCCACCTCGACGCTGGCGGCGGGGTTGCTCTGTAGAATGTACTCGCGGTAGCGCTTGCGACCCTGCTCGCATTTTCCCGCGACCATCTCGCAGTACGCGCGCGCCGGTTCCAGCGTGGGCGGGCTTCCACCCGGATCGAGGCGCTCGGCGGCGTTGAAGTCGGCGAGGCAGGAAGGGTCCTTGCGGGCCATCTTCTGCGCGGCCGACGCGCGCAGGACAGCCGCCGAGGAGGGCCCTCCGGACGCACCCGCCGCCACAGGCTCACGGCTAGAGACCCGGAGCGCGACGAGGGCGACCGCCACCGCCGCCACCACGACCAGCGCGCCCGCGCCGGCGACGACGCCGATCCACACCCTCGACGTGGGACCGGACGCCGCGCGCGCGAGCTCCGCCGGCGGCGGTCCGGAGGGCATCGGGGCCATCTGCGGAGCCGTGGTCGAAGGACCCGGTGCAGGACCCAGCGCCGTCGGCGCCAGCGCTGTGACTGCCAGCGCCATGGATCCCTCCGCCGTCGGGGCCGGGCCATACGCGGTCGCCGCCAGCGAGGCCGGGACGGGAGTGCGCGCCAGCTCCGCCACGAGCGCCTGCCAGAAAGGCCCGACCGCGTGGAACCTGGCCTTCGGCTCGACGGCGAGGGCGCGAGCGAAGATCTGCTCGACCGCGTCCGTGACGGGAACGCCGCACGCGCGCGGCGTGGGCCGGCGGTCGGGGCGCATCGAGGACACGAAGAGCTGCGTCGTGTCCCCGCCGTCGAGCGCCGGTCGCCCCGTCATCACCTCCACGAGGACCAACGCAAACGCGAAGACGTCCGTCCAGGGCCCGGTCGCGCCGTATTTCCGGTCGAACTGCTCGGGCGCCCCGTACATGGGCGTGAACGCCTGGATCGCCGCACCCGTCTCCTGAAGCGCGCGCGTGAGGTTCGACACGTCGGCGACGACCTTCGCGATGCCGAAGTCCACGACCTTGCAGACGCGCTTGCCGCCGATCTCGGCGAAGAACAGGTTGCCCGGCTTGAGGTCACGATGCGCGACGCCCTGTTCGTGCGCCAGAGCGAGCGCTCGCGCCGCCGAATCGAGGAGGGCCACGGCCTCGCCCACGGAGCGGCCGGGCATGCCGCGGCGGGCGCGCTCGGCGAGCTCGATGTCGAGGGGCGCCCCTTCGAGCCATTCGAGCGCGAGATATGGGGTCCACGCGCCGCTCGGCGAGACGGCGGCGCCGACGTCGAGCGCCTGGACGATCCCGGCCGTCGAGCGGGAGAGCTGATGCAGCAGGCGGCCCTCGGCAAGGAACGCTTCGAGGAACCGATCGCGGTCGGCCCCCTGAAGCCGGGCCGGGACCTTGAGGCACTTGAGGGCGATCCGCGCGTCGAAGCCGAGGTGCAGCGCCCGATAGACGACGCCGAACCCGCCCTCGGCGACGACCGCGTCGACGCGAAACTTGCCGGCCACAGTGTGGCCGACCCAGCCGAACGAATCGGTGTGCATCCCGGCCCCGCCCCCCAGCGTAGCTCCGGCCGTCCTCAGGCGCCCTGCGCGGCCGCGAGCCTCGCCTTCTCGCATTCCTCGCAGAAGGGCATGCCTTCGGCGGCCGCCGCGACCAAGGTCTCCGCTTGAGCCGCGGCGTCGATGGCGGCGGCGTCGTCCTCCACCGCCTCGGTGGCGGCCGCCTCGTCCTCCGCCGCCTCGGAGGCCGCGGCTTCGTCCTCCAGGGCCTCGGCGGCGGCGGCGGCCTCGGCGGCCTCCTTCGCGGCGGCTAGCTTCAACCGCTCGCACTCCTCGCAGAAAGGCGTGCCCGCCTGGGAAGCGGCGATGAGGGTCTGCGCCTGCGCCTCGATGTCCAGCGCGGCGACCTCGTCGTCGAGCGGCTGCTCCTCGTCGTCGACCGATTCGACGAGGTGGAGCGTCGTCTCCTCCACGTCGTCGACCAGCTCGAGGATCGGTTGGGAGTCGATGTCGTCGAGGAGCACGATGGGCGGCGGCTCATCGACGTCCTCCTGCAGGTAGTAGCCCGACACCACGGGCCCCAACGCGGGCTCCGCCTGCGCTTCCTCCTGGTCGCCCTGAGGGACCCCCACCGCGATGCGGACGTGCTCGAAGACGGCGAGCCTCCGCGCCTCGAGGAGGCGCGTCGCCACTGCGGTCAGCTCGTGGATGGTCAGCCGCGACGGATCGACCCCGGGGGTCATCCGCGTGCGTCGCAAGAAGTCCGCGAGCCCGCCCGCCGCGTGCGGCGCCGAGAGCCAGGAGCGCACGAAGCGGACCGCGGCCGCCACAGGCAGCCGCTCGTCGCCCATGCCACCGGGGTCGAAGTGCCCTCCGCGCGCGACGATCGTCGCCACGCGGGTGCCCTTGTGCACGTCGAGCCGCTCGCGAAGCGGGTAGCTCGCGCGAAGGCGCCGCGGATCGACGGCGCGCGCGCCCATCGCCTACAATCCTCGACCGGGCAGGCCGTCTTCCGGCACGAGCCCCATCAGGGCCGGGCCGGCCGTCTCGCCGGCCGCGAACGCCCGCACGAAGAGCGTCTGGCCCGCGCCGAGCTTGTCGGGCCACGCGTTCAGATCGACCGCGAAGTGTCCCGTCACGAGCGCGTCGGCCGCGTCCTTGGGGATGGGATCGAAGGTCGGGACGCGCAGGGGGATGACGAGCGGTCCCACCTCCTCGGAGCCCGTGATGACGAGCGTCACCCGCACGATCGCCGTCGGATGCGGCCCCGGGCCCTCCGGGTGGCGGACGACGTTGAGCCTGGCGACCGGGAGCCGGAAGCTGCCGCGCACGGCGGCGACGGCCCCCTTCTTCACGACGACGACACGGTCTGCGGCAAGCGCGATCCCGCGCTCCGGTAGCGGAGGCGAGCCGGCGGTGGGCCGGAACGTCGGAAACGGGTCGGCCTGCGCCGGCCACGGGGGCGCCGGCTCGGGCAACGCGGCGGCCTCGAGGAACTTCTTGACCTCGGGATCTTCGAATGAAGCCGTATGCTCGACGCTCACGCGGACGGGCTTCGTCTGCTGGTCGCGGAAGAGGAGCCAGACCTGGTAGGTCGCGGGCCGCCACGGAAGATCGAGCGCCTGTCGCAGCTCGGCAGTGTGCTTCGCGCCGACGAAGCCCGGCGGAGGCTCGCCCTCGATGCGCGCGAACGCGGCCCACTCGAACGGCCGGCCGACGAAAGTGGCGCCGTCCTCCAGACGGGTCGCGGCGACGAGCGCGATGTTCTCGAATCGGAATTCGTAGGTGTCCTTGCGGGGAGCGACGTAGAGCACGGCGACGGGCAGGGTGTCGCGGTGTCGAAGGTCGACCCGACCGGGGGCTGCGAACGCGAGCGCGGGGGTCCCCTCGAGGACGAGTTGCGTGACGCGTTCCCCCAGGTTCACCCAGGGGTCACTCCAGAACGCAGCGTCGTCGATGTTGAGGTGGATCGAATCGTTCATCTTGCTCACCACTTCTTCGTGATGTCGGTGAGCTCGGTGGACTTCATGAAGCCGACGCAAGTCTCGCAGAAGACCTTCTTGGTCGTGCTGTTCATGTCACCGGAGCCGTACATGATGCAGTCGCCCGAGAAGGTTTGCTCCTGATAGTTCGGCTTGATCTTCTGGGAGCGACTGAGCCCGTGCGCGCAGTGCCCGCCCGTATGGCCCCGGCCGGTGTAGAAGTCGCCGTCCGGAACCTGTGACGGGAAAGGCACACCCGTGATCTCCGCGCTCCGGCCGCCGAACGTCGTGAGGAGGCTATTGGGGTTGGGCAGCAGTGCGGTACCGGCGAGGGCGACGCCGTAGGCCTGTCCCATGTTGTGGCCCAGCTCGTGCGCGAGCGTCTGGATCAACCCTTCATCCTTGAACGTGCACATCGTGGACATCCCGACGATGCCCACGGCGGCGCCGGCGTTCGTGCTGAACTTCGAGGTGCGAATCTCGTACGTGACGGAGTACTTCACGCCAACCTTGAAGTCGGCCGGGCGCGTGGGGAGCTTGAGCTTGAGGCTGCGGAAGTTGGTGTACTCGATCCACAGGTCTTGTTCCGCCTCGTCGGGCGTGACCACGTTCGCGCCCGCAAGCCTCGCCGCTTCGCCGGCCCCGAGGGCCGTCACGAGAGTGGGGTCGGTTGCCACGAAGGGCTTCCAGCCGCCCGAATTGTATTCGGTGGCCTGCCACGTGACCTTCGCCAGGCCGAGCGTGCCATCTGCGGGACCGGCGTCGAACTTGAACGCGGCGTCGGGCGCGCTCAGCGTGAGCGTCCACTCTTGCGTGAGGCTGCTGAAGACGACGCCCTGCACCTTGTTGGCGCCCGGGTTCAACCAGTAGTCGGCCCAGACCGTGCACCAGCAGAGCTTGTCTCCGGCAGGCCGGTACTTTTGCGCGAGCCTCCAGTAATCGTCCCACTTCAGGATGACGACCTTCTTGCCCGCGGTGAGGCCGACCTGCTTCGCGTCGAGGACCCGGCACTTCTGCACGGTCGCGTCGCCCACGTCGGTCGCGGGAAAGAGCTTCGGATCGAAGAACTCGAACTCCGTGAAGAACTTCTTGAACTCGTCCTTCAGCATCGTCTCTTGGGCGGGGCTCATGCCGACCGTCTTGTCGGGCTTGAACACCGTGAACGAAGTCACCGTGTCCGGCGTCGGCTGGATGATCTGCAGCTTCAGCTTGCGCCACCCCTCCAGATACACTTTGTCGTCCTCGCACGACGGCGTGGCGCCGACCTCGACGAGGCACTTGTCGCCGCCGCCGATGCCCATGTCGATGTAGAGCAGCGCAGCGGCTCCATCGCTCGGAATCGGCAGCGTGGTCTCGTAGATCATCTTTCCCGTGCCAGGATCCGTCTTCATCGGGAGCGCGGTCGAAGGGTCCTCACCCGTCTGCACGGCCGCGCGCGGGTCCTTGGTCTTCACGTTCTTCTCGCTGAACGTGACCTTCACGTTGATGACCTGGTCCTTCAGGGCCGTCGTGAGGTCGGCGGGGCCGAGCTCCAGCTTGACGAGCCTGCCCGCGTTCGCGGCGTAGTCCTTGGCGAGGTTGACGTAGTGCTTGACGGGCGAGTCCTCGGCCTTTCCGCGACCGGTGTGCGTGCGGATGGTGGCCGTCCAGGGCGCCTTGAACACCTTGAGCTCGCGCGCTCGCGGCGACTTCGACTGATCAGCCGGGCTGTCGAGCACCCACGGGCTCACCGCGACGACGCGCGCCGCGGAGCACTTGTCGAGCGGCGGCGCGCAGTAGCCGACGGCGTCGGTCGTGTACTTCGCGCTCACCGTGTCGCCCTGGATCACCTTGAACTCGAAGCCCTCGACGGCCTGGTTGTCCGTGAACGCCGTCACGTCGCCGGCCTTCTTCACGTACTTCGCCGTGAGCTTCAGCGTCTTCGGCCACACCGTGCGCTGCAGGCTGGGGGTCGACACGCCCTTGTGCTTGAACGTGTACCCGAACTTGTACGTCGCCTTGTCGTCGGGCACGAGCGGGAGCTTGTACTTGATGGCCGGGTCGTTGAGGTTGTATGCGCGCGTCACCGGGGCGGTGCCGACGCTCTCGTCCTTGATCGCGAACTCGCAGCTCGGATCGCTGACGTCGCCCGTCGAACCGGCGGCGAGGGTCACCGTGCTCTCTTCGAAGACGTCCTTCTTGATCTCTTCGCGGACGGGCGTGCCGCCGAACTTCGCCCGGATGCTCTGAACGTTGCTCATGACGCGTATGAGCAAACCATAACCGCGCGGGCCGTCAATCGCAGTGAGCTTTGCCGCGCGGATCGCGCGCGTGTTACGCTGGACGCGTGCGGCGACGCGTGCCCGCGACGACCACGACGCCGACCGCGAACATCGCGAGGCAGAACCACTGCGCGAAGGTCAGCGACCCGTAGCGCCGGTCGGCCTCGGGCATGTCGGTGACGCGCAGGAAATCGAGCGCGAATCGAACGGGCGCGTACGTGAGGCACACGACGGCGTTGTAGAAGCCCACGGGCAGCCGCCGCCGCCACGTCATCGCGAACGCGAGGGCCAGCGGAACCGTGAGGAGGCACTCGAGGAGCCCGAGGTCGTAGCGGCTCGTCGAGCCGTACACGTAGCGGAGCGGGCCGAGCGCATGGACGAGGCCATCCTCGGGACCGGTCGGCCACGCGAGCGCGAGCCACGACCCGGCCGGCGCGACGCGACCGGGGTGGTCGTGGACGAGCGCGCAGCCGAGGCGCGCGAACACCCAGGTGACGGGAAACGTGGCCATCATGATCTCGGCGACGGGCAGCAACGGGAGCGGTCGCGGGCGGCGGGCGATCGACGGTACGGCGCCATTGCGCGTCACGTCGAAGTACTTCCACATCAGCCCTCCGACGATGGCGCCGACGAAGCCGCCGCACGAGCTCTGGCCCCGGTTGAGGAAGAGGAGCGACGCGGGGTGCTCGACCAGGAGGTCAGGGTGGTAGAAGACCTCGTCGAGCACGTGACCGAGCACGAGGCCGGTCATCACGACCCACGCGACCGCCGTGTGAAACAGGCGGACGTCGTGCCCCCTCTCCCGGGCCATGCGTTCGGCGAAGTGGATGCCCACCCATCCGCCGAAGAAGACGGCGAAGGCCCACGGGCTGATCCCGAAGATCACGCCATCGGGTGCGAAGACGAACGGAAGCACGGCCCCGAGCACCGTAGCGGAACAGCGTGTCGCACGGACCTACTTGCGCGTCGACGGCGAGACCGACGGCTCGGAAGCCGACGACTGCTGCCGGTGCCGGCGGATCAGTCCTTCCTGCGCCGTCGACGCGACGAGGCGACCATCCCGCGTGAAGACACGCCCCCGGACGAGCCCTCGCGACCCGTGCGCCACGGGCGAGTCCATGACGTGGAGCAGCCATTCGTCGATGCGCAGCGGCGCATGAAACCAGATGGCGTGGTCGAGGCTCGCCACCTGCACCTGCCCTGCGAAGAAGGTGACGCCGTGGGGGAAGAGCGCGGTCGCGAGGAACCCGTGATCGGAGGTGTACGCGAGCAGGTACCGGTGCAGAGCCGCATCGTCCGGGAGGCGCCCCGTCGCCTTCAGCCACACCGTCCTTCGGGGAGGCATGGGCGATGGCCTGAACGGATCGTCGATCACCTCGACGGGGCGCATCTCGAACGGCTGCTCGCGCGTGAACCGCTCGAGGAACTGCTTGGGCATGCGGCTCGCGGCGGCGGCCTCGGCGAAGCGCTCCTGCTCGGTCGGCACGTCCTCGGGCGGCGGCACCTCCGGCATCGTGTCCTGATGCTCGAAGCCCGCCTCTTCCTTCTGGAACGAGGCCGCCATGTTGAAGATCGCCGCTCCCGACTGGATCGCGACGACCCGCCGCGTGGTGAACGAGCCCCCGTCCCGGATGCGGTCGACCTCGTAGACGATGGGCTTCGACACGTCGCCCGGGCGCAGGAAATACGCGTGCATCGAGTGCACGGGGCGATCGGCCTGCACCGTCTGCGCCGCGGCCGAGAGGGCCTGACCGAGCACCTGACCGCCGAACACGGTCCCCCAGCCGAGATCCTGGCTCTGCCCGCGGAAGAGATCGACCTCGAGCCGTTCGAGGGCGAGGAGCGTGACGAGTTGGTCGAGGACCTGGCCCATGAGCGGCACGATAGCGGGGGATGGGGGCCCCGTCGCTCCGCGTGCCGCGTCACTTGAAAATCCTGGCCAGCGTCTTCACGTCCTCGCGCGAGAGGGCCGCCAGGGGCCTCGGCGCCGGATCGGGCACGCTCTTGCCCGCGCGCAGCGTCGCGCGGCCCGCGGGCGTGAGCGATACGAGCTTCGCCCGTCGATCGTCCGGATGCTCGCACCGCGTCACCAGCCCGCGTCGCTCGAGATCGTTCACGGCGACCGTGGCGGCGGGGGCGTCCGTGCCGAGGGACTCTGCGAGGGCGCGCAGCGTGAGCGGTCCACCGGCCAGCCGCCGAAGCGCGCGGACGCGCGTGAACGGCAGGCCCGTCGCCTCCGCCACCTTCCGGCGCCAGTCGCCGCGGCTATCCATGACCATCGCGACGATGGCCTGCCAGACCTCGTCGATCTCCGTTCGCCCTCTGGTCATTTCGCCTCCACCACGAGCGGCGCGGCTCCCGCCGCGCCATCCGACTTCGCCTCTTCGAGCAGCGGCGCCACGCGGAGCGCGCTCGCTCGAGCCCGCGCGCCCGTCGAGACCACGCCGAGCATCACGATCGCGCTCCCGTAGCCGACCGTGAGCCAGAACACGGGGTGCGTCGAGGCCGCGAAGGTCGCGCTGTGCGCCACACGGATACCCGCGCCCGCCAGCGTCCCTGCGATCGCGACCCCGAGCGACGCTCCGACCTGACGGCTCGTCGACGCCGTCGCGGCCGCAACGCCCGCCTGCGCGAGCGGCATCCCCGAGACGGCGGTATTCGTGATCGGCGCGTTCACCATCCCGAGCCCCACACCGAAGATGGCATAGGCCGCGATGAGCCGCGCGAGCGGCGTGTCCGGCTGGAGGTCGACCAGCAGGAATGCAGCGACCGCGATCGCTCCCCCGGCAAGGACGAGCGCGGAGCGGACGTGCCCGGCGCCGACGAGCCGGCCGGAGATCGGCGAGCAGATGGTCAGCGCCGCGGCAATGGGGAGCGTGCAAAGCCCGGCCGCGGCCGGGGCCAGCCCGCGCGACTCCTGAAGGTAGAGCGAATTGAGGAACAGGAACCCGCTGAAGCTCGCGAACGCGATGACGGCGGTGAGGGTCGCCGCCGCGAATGGGAGGCTCTTGAAGAAACGCAGGTCGAGGAGCGGGTCTACCCTCCGCCGTTCGTAGGCGATGAGCATCGCGATGGCCGTCGCGCTGACGCCGAAGGCGAGCACGATGAACGGCGACGACCACCCGAGGCGCCGCCCGTCGATGACCCCGGACGTCAGCGACGCGAGGGCCAACACGACGAGCAGCTGCCCGACGGGATCGACCCGCCGCGCACGCCGGGCGCGCGACTCGGGGACGAAGCGAGCCGAGAGGGCGATCGCGGCGAGGCCGATGGGGATGTTGATCCAGAAGATCGACCGCCACCCGACGTGCTGCGTGAGAAACCCGCCGACCACCGGTCCGACCGCCATCGAGACGCCGAAGACCGCGCCCCAGATGCCGATGGCGCGGGCCCGTTCGCGGGGGTCGGTGAACGTGTTGACGATGATCGACATGGCCACCGGGTTGAGCATCGCCCCCCCGAGCGCCTGTACGACGCGAAAGCCGACGAGCGCCCCCGTGGACGGCGCGAGGCTGCAGAGAAGGGACCCGGTGCTGAAGAGCGCGAGGCCGAGCTGGAACGTGCGCCGACGGCCGTGACGGTCGGCCATGGCGCCCGCGAACATGAGGAAGCACGCGACGACGACCGTGTATCCATCGATCGACCACTGCAGCCCACCGACGGAGGCACCCAGGTCCCGGCGGATGGCCGGGAGGGCGACGTTCACGATGGTGACGTCCATCGTGACGAGGAGAAGGCTGATGCAACAGGTCGCGAGCACCACGTACGGGTGCGACGACGGGCGGCGCGACGCCGTCGAATACTTGCTCATGTACAACTGTTGTACACGCACAACTATCTCCGCGCAAGCGCGCTCGGCTCATTCCCGCCGCAGCAACCCTTCGAAGAGGAGGTTCGCGACCAGCTTGGCGAGCTTCGCCGCGTCGACGGGGCGGTCGTAGCGCCCGAGCTGTCCCTCGACGAGGAGCACCGCGAGCCCGTGCATCGTCGACCAGAGCGCGAGGGCGAGCTGCATCGGATCGCCCTCGCGGAGCGCTCTGGTCTTCTGGGCGTCCTCGATGAGACCGAGCATGCCGGCATGGCCTTCGGCGCGCGCGGCCACGAGCTCGGGGGCGGACTCCTCGACGGTGGCGTACGGCGCGTGCATCACGCGAAAGGCCGCTGGATGCTCCACGGCGAAGAGGACGTACGCCTCGACGACGATCCGGAGTCGCGCGACCGCATCGTCGGCTCCCTGGACCCGCGGCTCGAGGAAGCTCTGCCACTTGCGATGGGCCTCGACCGCCACGGCGGCGAGCAGGTCCTCCTTCGTCGCGAAGTGACGGTACGGAGCGCCCGGGCTGACCCCGAGCGAGCGCCCCAACGCGCGAAGAGAGAGCTCGCCGACGCCGTGCCGCTCGATCGCGCGGAGCGCCGCTTCGACGAGAGACCGGCGGAGATCGCCGTGATGGTACGTCTCTTCGCTCTTCTTCCGGAGCCTCCTTGACAACGTCGAACCTCCAAGTATACAGCGCATACATGAACGACGCGCGGACGGCCGTCCCGTTCCATCTGAAGGGAGCATACGCTCCGGTGCTCGAGGAGCGCACGCTCCGCGACCTCGAGGTCATCGGCACGATCCCACCGGACCTGTGCGGGACGTACCTGCGCAACGGGCCGAACCCGCGGACGGGGACGTCCCCTGGGTGGTTCGCGGGCGAGGGCATGCTCCACGGCGTCCGGCTCGAGGGCGGGGGCGCCCGCTGGTACCGCAACCGCTGGATGACGGGCGGGCGCGGCCCGAACACGAACGTCGTGCGGCACGCGGGGCGCATCCTCGCGCTGGTGGAGACGGCCCTGCCCGTCGAGGTCGACGGCGAGCTCGGGACCGTCGGTCCGTTCGACTTCGGCGGTGACCTGCCCGCCTCGATGATCGCCCATCCGAAGACGTGCCCCACGACCGGCGAGCTGCTCTTCCTCTCCTACGCGCGCGAGCCGCCGTACCTCACGTATTACCGGGCCGACGCCAGCGGCCGCATCGTGCACCGCGCACCCATCCGCGTCCCGGCCCTGACATACCTGCACGACTTCGCCATCACCGAGCGTCACGCGGTCTTCTGGGACATGCCCGTGCTGCTCGGCGACTGGCGCTCGCCAGTGCCGTTCCGGTGGACCGACGACTACCACCCGCGGATCGGGGTCCTCCGTCGCGACGGCCACGACGACGGCGTCCAATGGTTCGACGTCGCGCCGGGCTTCATCAGCCACACCGTGAACGCGTTCGAGGACGGCGATCTCGTCGTCCTCGACGTCGTGCGCGCGCCGCGGCTCATGACCAAGTGCGCGCTCTACCGATACACGTTCGATCTGCGCACCGGAAAGGTAACGGAGGACGTCGTCGTTCCGCATTTCATCGACTTCCCGCGCGTCCATCCCGCGTCCGAGGGTCGCCCGTACAAGCACGGCTACGGGGTCGAGCTCTCGGACTGGGAGGGCACCGGCTGGCAGCGGGCGACGGCGAGGAAGTACGAAATGGCAACCGGCGCGTCGCTCACGCACGACTTCGGACCGTCCCGCTTGCCGGGCGAGCTCGTCATCGCACCCCGTCGAGGGGCGAGTGCCGAGGACGAGGCCTGGGCGATCACCTTCGTGTACGACCACGCCCGCGAAGCGAGCGACCTGGTCATCCTCGACGCCGGGCGCTTCGAGGAGCCGCCCGTGGCGACGGTTCGCTTGCCGTGCCGGGTGCCCGTCGGGTTTCACGGGGCATGGTGTCCGGACTGACTCCGCCCGAAGCGCCGTCGGTTTTTCCCGGGCCTCAGGGAGCGACGGGCGGAGGCGGGACCGGCGTGCCGCGCATGTAGTCGTCGATGACCTTGCGGACGTTGTCGTCCCTGGGAATGACCGAGATCTCGATCCGACGATTGCGCTGGTACGCGGGCTCGGTCGCGGCGCGGTCGATCGGTCGGAACTTCGAATAGGCGCTGGCAGCGAAATAGCTGCCGTACGAATCGGCGAGCGTCTTGTCGGCCTCGAAGAGATAGTCGAGCACCGCCGTCGCGCGACGTGCCGAGAGATCCCAGTTGACCGAGGCGGAGCCGCGCTCGTCGGTGTGTCCCTGGATGAGGATCGTGTCGATGTTCGCGCGGACATCGGGGTCCGCCAGCACGTTGGCGAGCGCCTTCGCCAGGGTGTCGAGGAGCGGCTTTCCCTCCTTCTTGATGGCGTACGAGTTGTACTCGAACACGAGGCTCTCGTTGATGACGATGTCGCCGTTGTCGCCGATCGTCACCAGCGCCGTGCCGCTCGGGTTGCTCGGACCGAGCTGCGCCTCGATGGCCTGCTTCAGCTTGTTCAGCACGGCAACGCGCAGGACGGCGATGCTCTGGAGCTGCGTGCGCAGCGTGTCGAGCTGGCGGTCGCTGTCGGTGATGACCGCCTGCTGCCGCTGGAGCGTGGCCTGCGACGCCGCGAGCTCCGCCTTGCCCGCCTGGATCTCGCCGCGCAGGCCCTCGAGCTCGAGCGCCGAGGCCGCGATCTGGCGCTGAAAGGCCTCGAGACGCTTGCTGCTCACCAAGCTGCGAACGAAAGAGAGGAGGACGAGCACGAACAGGATCAGCGCCAGCGTCGACATCACGTCGGTGAACGCGGGCCAGATCTCCCTCGTGCCCTCGTGCTCCGACAGAAGGAGCCTCCGCCTTCTCACGGGCCCTCGCGCCCCCGCTCGTCGCCACCCTTCAGCGCGACGACGAGCTGAACCTCGCGCAGATCCTTGGTGCTCGCCGCGAAGCGCTGCAACGCCGACTCGATCCGCGCGACCGTGCCCTCGAGCCGGTTCACCGATGCCACGAAGCGGTCGACGGATCCGGCCGGGTCGTCCGCGGCCGCGGCGCCGCCCGGAAACACCCGATCGAGGCACGTCTCGATCTGCACCATCAGGGCGGTACGGCGGTCGGTGACGTTGGACACGACCCCGACCACCGTGAGCACGACCGCCGAGCCGATGCCGACGAGGGAGTTCGAGAAGGCCACCGCCATGCCCGCGAGGGCCTGCGTCAGCCCGTGGCTGACGGCCTGCGCGACGTCCGCCGTCGCGACACTGTCCTCGGACACCAGGTGTACGAGCTTGCCGATGGACAGGGTCAATCCGTAGAACGTCCCCAGCAGGCCGAGGATGATGACGAGGCCCGTCGCGGCCCGCACGAACCGCTCCGCCAGAAGCATCCACCCGAGCTCGGCCTGGAAGCCCTCTTCGATGATCGCTTGCGTGTTGCGCTCCCCCGAGCGGCCCGCGGCTTCCTCGGCGTCCCGCGCGATGCGACTCAGGGCGGGGTTCGAGAAATGCGGTCGAGGCTCGGCGTTGCGGTGAAGGTCCCGCTCGAGGGCGGCGTACCGCGCGCGGAGGAGCAGGTTGGCGCCGATGCCGGCGACCAGGGCGGCGACCGTGGTCTCCAGGATGAGCCGGCCGGTCGAGTCGACGAGCGCCAGGCCGTCGAGAATCGGGTTGGGCAATGCCTCACGCCTCCTCGGGCCCGAGCGGCCACGCTCCTAGTACTTGCCAGGAGGGTCCGGTATTCCCGGGATTACCCCGTGGCCGCCGGCGGCGGCACGCTTCGCGAGCGATCCGCGAGCGCGCGACGGACGAGCGTCACCACGTCGGCGGCGTGGACCGGCTTGACCAGGAATCCGTCCGCGCCCATCGCCGAGAGGCGCCGCCATTCGTCGGCTCCTCCCTCGGCCGTCAGCACGATGATGGGCACGCGCGACGCCGTGTCGCGCGCCCGGAGCAGGCCCGTGAGCTCGAGGCCGTCCAGGTGGGGCATCCGCAGATCGATGATGGCCACGGAGTGACGGTGCGCGTCGAAGGCCGCCAGCGCCTGCGCGCCGTCCGCGACGGTCTCGATCTGCGCATGGGGGAACTGCTCGCGCAGCACGATCTCGAGGATCTCCCGCGAGTCCCGGTCGTCCTCGGCGATCAGGATGCCGGCGGGCTCGCGTGTCCCCCCGCGCGCGGCCGCCAGCTCCCTGCGGAACGCCTCGGCGCTCGGCGTACGCTGGGCGGGGTCCTTCGCCAGCGCGCGCATGACGACCTCGTCGAACTCGGGATCGAGGCCCGCGCGAAGAGTGCTCGGAGGCGGCGGCCTCCCGAGGATATGGTCGAGGAGCGTCGCCAGGGCGGTGGGACCGTCGAAAGGCACTCGCCCAGTCAGCAGCTCGTAGGCGATGCAGCCCAGCGAGTAGACGTCGGCGCGCGCGAGCAGGTGCGGCTCGACCTCGTGCTCCAGCGCGATCTCGGGCGCCATGTACCAGGTCGTCCCCGCGATCTCCCGGCGCCCCGAGCTCTGGAGGTCGCGCACGAGCTCGGCCAGGCCCAGGTCGGCCACGCGCACGCGGAGGTCGCCGTCGAGGAGCACGTTGCTCGGCTTGAGATCGCAGTGGAGGGTGTTCGCGTCGTGGATCGCCTGCGTCCCCAGACACATGGCGTCGAGGACGCGCAGCGACATGTCGAGATCCGGCAGCGTCCCTCCCCGCTTGGCCTCCTTCAGCCAGTCTGCGACGGTGCGCCCGTCGACGAATTCCATGACGAGATAGGGCGTCTCCTCGAAGTGCCCGAAGGCGTAGATCTGGAGGACGTTCGGGTGGTTCACGCGAGCCATGGCGCGCGCCTCGGTGAGGAAGCGGTCGCGCAGGCCGCTGCCCGCACCAGGGGGACGGATCAGTTTCAGGGCGACGTCCCGGTCGAGGACCTCGTCGCGGGCCAGCATGACGACGCCCATCCCACCGCGGCCGAGTGACCGGATGACGCGGTAGAGGCCGTCGACCAGCGTCCCGGCGGGGGGGGGCTTCTGCTCGTCGAGGTCGTCGGCATCGCTCTCGCCGCCGGGGCGGACGGTACGGGCGCGCGAGGGAGTGGCCTCGACGGTTTCCTCCCTTCGCGTGGACGGCCGCGAAGGACGCTCGAAAAAGCTCATGGCGAACCCTCGCGGAGTGCACGAGCCGAGCCGGAGCCTCGAACCGCGAAATCCAGCGCAAGGCGCGCCGCCGAGGTCGCCGCGGGTCGACCTCGCCAGTGCCATCTCGCCCCTCACGGACTGTCCCGCCCCGCAGACCGGCAGGCCGGCCTCGGCCCAGCCCGCCGTAGAACCCTTCGTTCACCGTCGCGGGCGAGAGTCCATGTTCAACCCGGCGGACGCGTCCCCTTGCCACGCGCGCCGTCCCCTGGCATCCAAGCCACCCATGAAGACCCTCTACACGGCAGTCGCCACCGCCCATGGTGGCCGCGAAGGCCACGTGAAGTCCGACGACGGCATCCTCGACGTCGATCTGCGCATTCCCAAGAGCATGGGCGGCCCGGGCGGCGCGGGGACGAACCCCGAGCAGCTCTTCGCGGCCGGCTACGCGGCCTGCTTCGAGAGCGCGCTTCGGCTCGTGGCGCGTCTGCAGAAGAAGCCGCTGAAGGACGCCCACATCACGGCGCACGTGACGCTGAACGCGTCCGACGACGGCAAGTACACGCTCGGCGTCGAGCTGCACGGCCAGATCGAGGGCGTGTCGAAGGACGAGGCGAGCACGCTGCTCCAGGCGGCGCACGAGGTATGCCCCTACTCGCGCGCCACGCGCGGCAACATCGACGTGAAGCTCGTCGCCGATTGACCTAGAAGGCGACGGCGAGGCCCATCCACCCGCCACGCCCGTGCTCCGCGTCACCCGCGAGCGCGAGCCGCGGGACGAGGCGGATCGGCGCCGCTGCGCCCGGCTTGGACGCGGGCGACGGCTTGACCGGCTCCCATGCGAGGACGGCGTCGTCGACCACCATCGCCCCGATGAACCCGGCGAGGAGACCGAGCGCGCCGCCGAAGATCGGCCCCGTCGCGATGTCGTTGCTGTTTTGGTCGGGCCGCGTCGCCACGGTGCCGACCCACAATCCGGCCAGGCCCAGCACGAGCGGAAGACCGACCCGCAGCAAGACGCTTCCGATCGCCGGAGCCGCCCGTCCATGCGCTGCGTGCACCACCGCCGGGCCGACCGCGTAGGTCACGAGGCCGGCGCCCCCGAGGGGCAACAGCGCCAGCGAGCCGCCGTCCACGAGCAGGATCTGCCAGCCGTACCAGTGGCGCGGCAAGTCCGCGCCGGCAGGCTCGGTCGCACGGGGCGGCGCAGCCAGAGGCAACGGGGTGCCGTCGGCGTGCTCGATGGCGAGGACCTCCGACCACGGGACGGTCATCTCGGCGCCGTCGGCGAGGCGGATGCGAACGAGGACCCGCGGGCGAGCCTCCACCACGGTGCCGTGGAAGGTGTGCCCGGTCACCCGGACCACGTCGTCGGCGCGGGCGAGCGACGGCGCGCTGCCGAGAGCTCCGGCCACGAGCACCGCCACCGCGAGGTCTCGCCGCATTCCAGGGGCGATAGCAAGCGGCAGGCCCCCGCGAGGGTGCCAACGTTTTCCAGCGCCGCGGGCCTTCTTCCCTCCGGGGCGGTACACGGACCGCGACCTCGCAGTCATGGCCCTCGGTCCTCCTCTCCTCTTCGCACGATGCGCAGCCGAGACGCATTCGGGGCGAGCGCTCGCGGAGAGTCACCTGCACGCTTGCTCGGAACGAAGTCGCGGAGGCACGGCCATGAGGGTTCCCTGGTTCGCCGTACTCGTGCTGACTGCTGTCCTGGTCGCGTGCAGCGGAGGAAGCTCCGGAAACGGCGGGACCACCGGCGGCAGCAGCGGCAGCTCCGGAGGCGGCAGCTCCGGCGGCTCGAGCGGCGGGGGATCGAGCGGTGGCGGCTCCAGCAGCGGAGGCAGCAGCACCGGCAGCAGCGGTAGTGGAAGCGGCACTGACAGCGGGGCCGATCCCGATGCCGGCGTCAGCGCCGACAGCATCACGTTCACGATGGGCCCCTTCACGGTGCCCGCGGGGACGGAGGTCTTCAAGTGCCAGACCTTCGCCAACCCGTTCGGCGGGGTGACGACGGACATCAAGGAATACGACGAGCACATGACGACGGGCTCGCACCACATGTTCCTCTTCTTCTCGCCCGGCGCGACCGACGGTCCGGTCGAGGACTGCCCGAACGGCGGCCTCGAGTTTCACCCGTATCCCTTCGGAGCGCAGAGCCCGGACGCGACGCTCACGTACCCGCCGACCGTGGGCTCGCAGATTCCCGGCACGATGGGCTTCATGCTCAATGCCCACTTCATCAACATCGAGACGACCGACTACCAGGCCACGATGACGGTCACGCTGCACGTCGCGTCGCCGGGCGCCGTCACGCAGTACGCGGGCGTCATGTTCATGAACCAGGCGGGCATCACGGTCCCCGCGACCGACATGCCGAGCACCTCGAGCGCGACGTGCACGACGCCCTACGCCATGAACGTCATGGGCTCGTCGAGCCACATGCACAACCGGGCGACGGACTTCGTCGCCACGACCGGCTCGCAGACGCTCTACACGACGGAGACCTGGGCCGATCCCGTCCCGGGCAAGTACGACCCGCCGATCGCCCTGCCCTCCGGCGCGCCCATCACCTGGAGTTGCACCTACGTCAACGACACGACCGAGACGCTCACCTTCGGCGAATCGGCCGAGACCAACGTGATGTGCATCTATTCGATGCAGTTTTACCCGGTGCAGGATCCGAGCAACCCGACCATCGACTGCGAGAAGCTCTGACGACGGGGCTCCGTGCCCGACGAAGGCGGCGCGGAGAGGTGCACGAGGATCGGCGAGACTAGATGAACAGCGTCTGCTTTCCCCGGTCCGCGACCTCGAGGAACTTCGCCACGCCGCAATAGTCGAGGCCCTTGATGTCGCGCAGCTCCTCCGGCTTGATGCCCATGAGCTCCATCGACATGGTGCAGACGTGAAACTGCACGCCGGTCTCGATCGCGACCGCGATGAGCTCGGCGATGCTCGCCGTCTTGTGCCGGCGCATCAGCGTCTTCATCATCGCCGGTCCCGCGCCGCCGAAGTTCATGCGCGACAGGGGCAGCGCCTCGGGCCCCTTGGGCACCATCCAGCCGAACATGCGCTGGAGAAGGCTCTTGCCCCCCGCCTGCGGGCGCGCCGTCTTGAGGACCGACGTGCCCCAGAACGTGAAGAAGAGGTGCACCTCCATCCCCATCGCCGCGGCGCCGGTCGCGATGATGAAGGACGCCATCACCTTGTCCATCTCCCCGGAGAAGACGATGATCGCCAGCTTGTCCTCGAGCGTCCCCCGCTCGACGCGCGGACGGAGCGCCCGGATCTGCTCCTCGAGCGCCGCGAGACGGGCGTCGATGCTCGGCTCCGCGCGTGGCCTCGTGTCCGTCTCGACGACCGATTGCATCCGTCACCTCCCGCGGAGCCGTGACTCGAGACTAGCGCGTCATCCGGCGCGCTGCCCGGCGATCCACCGGTCCACCTGCTGCTCGAGCACGTCGAGCGGCAGCGCGCCGGAGCCGAGCACGACGTCGTGGAAGGCGCGGATGTCGAATCGGTCGCCGAGCGCCTTCTTCGCCTTCTCGCGCAGCTCGAGGAGCTTCAGCTGACCGATCTTGTACGCGAGCGCCTGGCTCGGGATCGCGATGTAGCGGTCCGTCTCGGCCTGCACGTCCACCTCGTCGATGGTCGAGTGGGCGTGGAAGTAATCGACCACCTGCTGGCGTGTCCATTTCTTCGCGTGAAGCCCGGTGTCCACCACGAGGCGGATCGCGCGCAGCATCTCGTCCTGAAGGTGCCCGTACCTGCTGTACGGGTCCTGGTAGAGGCCGACCTCCTCGCCGAGCCGCTCGGAGTAGAGCGCCCACCCCTCGATGTACGCGGTGACGGAGTATTGCTGCCGGAACTGTGGCAGGTCGGGCACCTCCTGCGCGATGGAGATCTGCAGGTGATGTCCGGGGACACCCTCGTGGTAAGCGGTCGTCTCGACGGAGAGCGTCGTACGCTTGGCGAAGTCGCCCGTGTTGACCATCACGTGACCGGGGCGGGAGCCGTCGGGCGTCCCCTGGTCGTACGCGGCGGCGGCGAAGCTCTTCTCGCGGAACTGCTCCACCGGCAAGAACTCGAGCTTCGCTTTGGGCAAGCGCCCGAAGAGTGCGGGCAGCTTGCCGTACATCCCGTCGGTGTACCGCCGGTAGAGATCGAGGATCCCCTCCCGCGACTTGAAGTGCAGCGCGGGGTTCTTCGCGACGGACGCCGCCAGCGACTTCAGGTCCGAGTAACCGAGCTGCTTTGCCACCGCGTGCATCTCCGTCTCGATGCGCGCGACCTCCCTCAGCCCGATCTCGTGGATCGCGTCGGGCGTCAGGTCGGTGGTCGTCGTGTCTTTGACCTGAAAGGCGTAGCGCTCCGGACCGAGCGGCAGCGACCACGCGCCCGGCTCGGCCCGTCCGTGCGGCTCGTACTCGGCGCGCACGAACGTCGCGAAGCGCCGGTACGCGGGGTTCACCTCGCCCTTGATCGCCGCCAGGCAGGCAGCGCGGATCCGGACCCGGTCCACCTCGGGCACAGCCGCGGGGAAGGAACGCAGCGGCGCGGCGAAGGCGCTCGCCTCGGGCGCGGCGGCCGCGACGTCGTCGGCCTGCTGGGCCACCTTTCCGAGGAGGATCTTCGGCGGGATGAGCCCCTTGGCCATTCCGGCGCGCATCAGGACGACCACCTGGTCGAGGACCACGGGAAGCGTTCGAAGGCGCGTGAGATAGTCGTCGTAGTCCTTCACCGAGGTGAACGGGAGGAGCGAGACGAGCTCGGCCATGTTGAGGTGCGGGCTATCGAACTGGTTGACGGGCATGAGCCAGTCTTCGAAGCGGGCCCCTTCGAGCGCGAGGCGCAGCTTGCGCGCGAGGAGCACCTCGCTGAGCCGCTCCTGTTCGGGAAAACCCGTCGTGTCCACGGCTTCGAGCCGGGCGAGGTACTTCCGGCTCTCGGCGAGGTCGTCCATGACGAACTTCTCCGAGTAGTCGCTCCAGCGGTCGTTGTAGCGCTTGTCGCCGAGTGTGCTGGCCCACTCCGGGCTCGTCCGCATCGTGTAGTCCCACCGCTCGGCGATGATCTGGCCGAGCTGCGCGCGGCGCGCGTCGAGGCTCGGCGCCGAAGCGGGGGGCGAGGCGATGGGGGCCACGAGCGGCGCGGTGCTCGGGGCCGGCGTGACGGCCTGCGGCACGCTCGGCTCGTGGCAGGCGAGGAGCGCGAAGAGCAGGGCCGTCGCGGGGTGAGAGAGGCGCATGGCGACCTTCATGGCACAGCTCGTCGTGGGTTGGTACCGGGCGGTCAATACCGCTGGCTGCGCTATGTTCGAAGGGCCATGCCTCCGGTAGTCACGGGAGCGCTCGCGCGACGGCTCTACCTCGGCGCCGCCGCGGGCCTGCTGGTGGTCGTCGCCCTGTGCGCCGGGGCCCTCAACGCGTACATCTCCTCGGCGCGCTGGGTCGACCACACCATCGAGGTTCGTCAGGAGTCCTACGAGTGGCTGACAGCCGTGCTCGACGCGCACTCCCAGGCCCGCGACTACATCGCGACGGGCAGCGCCGACCTTCTCGCTCGCTACGAGACGGCCCTCGCGGTGGCGAGGGACAAGGGCCCGCGAATGCGGAACGTCGCCGAGGACAACCCGAACCAGGTGCGCAACGTCGAGGCCACGCGCATCGACGCGCAAGCGGTGCTCGACGACCTGCAGCGGCTCGTGTCGATCGCCCGGGCGGGCCGTCGCTCCGAGGCGCTGGCCATGCTCGAGTCGGACGAACGAAGCGACCGCATGAACGCGTTCCGCGCCGACGTCCAGAGCATCCGCGTGGAGGAAGAGCGGCTGCTCGGCCTGCGTCGCGAGAGGGCGCAGTCCTGGGGTCTGACGACTCTGTTCGGCGCGGCCACGCCGGCGCTGGTCTGCGGCGGCCTGCTCATGATCGCGTGGCGCCGCGAGCGGGCGCACGAGCGCTCGTTCAGCACGCTGGCGCTGGAAGCCCGCGGACGGCTCGACGATCTCTCCGAGCTCGCCGCTGCCCTCTCCGCCGTGCGCACCGTCCGGGAGGTGGCAGAGGTCGTCGTCGTCCACGGGATGCGCGCTGCCGGCGCCGATACGTGCACCCTCTACCAGGTCGACGCGACCGGACGGGGGCTCGATCTCATCGGCGACCGCGGCGTCGCTCCGGCCGTGCTGGAGCGGCTCCGGCGCATCGACGCGACCACGGGCAACCCGGCGACGTTCGCGACGTTCGAGTCCGGGACGGCGACCTGGGCGGAGAGCGAGGCGGACTACGCGCAGACCTACCCCGCGCTCGCTGCCATGAAGGCCGAGGGCGCGAGGGCCAGGGCGTTCTGGAGCGTACCGCTGGTCGCCGAGGGAGAGCCGGTGGGCCTCCTCGGTGTGGGGTTCTTCCAGCCGCGGACCTTTTCGCAGGACGAGAAGGCCTTCGTCGAAACGCTGACCAACCACTGCGCGCAGGCACTCCTCCGCGCCTCCCGCCTCGAACGGGAGGACGAAGCCCGACGCTGGTTCACGACGACGCTGCGGAGCATCGGAGACGCCGTCATCGCGACCGACGCCGAGGGCCGCGTGACCTTCATGAACCCGGTCGCCGAATCGCTGACGCGCTGGACGGAGGCCGAGGCGAAGGGACGAGCCCTGGACGAGGTCTTCTGCATCCTCTCCGAGCAGACGCGGGCGGCGGTGGAGAGCCCCGTCACCAAGGTGCTCCGCGAAGGGAAGGTCGTCGGGCTCGCGAATCACACGGTGCTCCGCGCCCGGGGCGGTCCCGAAACGCCCATCGACGACAGCGGCGCGCCCATCCGCACCGAGGCAGGCCGCATCGTCGGGGTCGTGCTCGTCTTCCGGGACGCCACGCACGAGAAGCGTGGCCGCGTGCGCAGTGAGTTCCTCTCCAAGGCGGGAGAGGCCCTCGTCGCGTCGATCGACCACGAGGCCACGCTCGCGACGGTTGCCCGGCTGGCCGTGCCCACCCTGGCGGACTGGTGCTCCGTCGAGCTCGTGGATCCCGCCACGAAGGTGTCACGGCAGGTGGCGGTCGCCCACGTCGACGAGAACAAAGTGCGCTTCGCCCGGGAGCTCGGAGAGCGTTATCCCATCGACAGGGACGCGACGAGGGGCGTCCCGCAGGTCATCCGCAGCGGCCGTTCCGAGCTCTACGCGGAGATCTCCTCGGCGATGCTGGAGCAAGGAGCGGTCGACGCCGAGCACCTGCGAGTCATCCGCGAGCTGCAGCTACGCTCCGCGATGATCGTGCCCCTCCGCGTCCGCGGCCACACGTTCGGCGCCATGACCTTCGTCCACGCCGAGTCGGACCGCCGCTACTCGGAGGACGACCTCGTCTTCGCGGAGGACTTCGCGCGGCGGGCGGCGATGGCGATCGAGAACTCGCTGGCGCTGAAGGAGATGGAAGAGGGACGCGCCCGCGAGCGCCTTCTCCGCGGTGAGGCCGAGCTGGCCAACCGCGCGAAGGACGAGTTCCTCGCGACCGTGTCCCACGAGCTGCGAACACCCCTCAACGCGATCCTGGGGTGGACCACGATCCTGCGCCGCAGGAACCCTTCGGAGGACGCGGAGCGTGGCCTGGCGATCGTCGAGAGAAACGCGCGCCTCCAGTCGAAGCTCATCGAGGACGTGCTCGACACCTCGCGCATCATCAGCGGCAAGCTTTCGCTCAACCTCGGCCCCGCCGACGTCACCGAGGCCGCGGCGGCGGCCATCGAGACGGTGATGCCCGCGGCGGAGGCCAAGGGCATCCAGATCTCGACCGACCTGCCCGCCGAGCCCCTGACCATCACGGCCGACGCCGATCGCCTGCAACAGATCGTCTGGAACATCCTGTCGAACTCCGTGAAATTCACGCCAAAGGGGGGCTCCATCGAGGTGAGCGTCCATCCCGAGGGGTCCGAGGTATGCATCCGGGTGCGCGACACGGGTGAGGGCATCCGTCGCGAGGTGCTTCCGGTCATCTTCGAGCGATTCCGGCAGGCGGACGCATCGACCACGCGCCGCCACGGAGGGCTGGGGCTGGGTCTGTCCATCGTGAAGCAGCTCGTGGCGGCACACGGGGGCACGGTGCACGCCGAGAGCGGCGGCGACGGCCAGGGGGCGACGTTCACCGTGCGGCTTCCGGCACGCACGGCCGTCGCCGCCGTCCGCCGCGCGGGGCAGGCGGCCGACCTGCACACTGTGGACCCGGGGGGAACGCTGCCGAGGCTCGACGGCCTGAGAGTGCTCGTCGTGGACGACGAGGATGACGCACGGGGCCTCGTGGGGGAGGTGCTCCGCGAGCAGGGCGCGGAGGTCCACTTGGCCAGCTCCGCGCTCGAGGCGCTCGAGAGCCTGGCCGTGTTGAAGCTCGACGTCGTCGTGAGCGACATCGGAATGCCCGACACCGACGGCTTCGCCCTCATCCGGAAGATTCGCTCGCTGCCGCTGGACAAGGGGGGACGCACGCCGGCGGTGGCCCTCACCGCCTACGCCCGGGTCCAGGATGCGCAGCGGGCTTTCTCGGCCGGGTACCAGAGGCACGTGGCGAAGCCCGTGGAGCCGCTGCAGCTCGTCACCGTCGTGGCGAACCTCGGCGGACGCAGTCTGGACGGCGCGTGAACGGCAGCGGGGCCTTCGCTCACACCTCGATCGCGTAGACGAAGAGCCGCCGCTCCTCGCCTTTCTCCCGGCCGATCGTGACGAGCCTGTCCTCGCCGAGCCTTCCCGCCCACATGCCGGGAGGCGCCGCCGCGTCGTCCTCGATCGCCAGCGCGTCGCTCAGCACGAGCGCGCGCTCCTCCTCCTCGTCCTCCGGGTCCGTGGCCGAGACGAGGAACCGACCGCCGATGCGCACCCCGTTGTGGTTGGACGTCCGCTCGTCGCCGAGCAGGATCTCGGCGGCCTTCTCGAGGCTCGGCCAGCGCCGGAGCTCGACGCGATCGACGGCGACCAGGCACACGTGCTCGCCGTCGTCGGTGGCCTCGGCGACGCCGCACGGCTCGAAGCCGCCGTCCCCTTCGGTCCGGACGAGCTCGAGCTTGTCCCCCACCCTGCGGGCGACGCGCACGAAGGTGCCGTCCTGCCCGCACGCCAGCGTGAGAAGGACGGCGTCCTCCGTGGGATGCAGAAAGAGCTCGTGGGCCGCGGGCGGCGGCGCCGGAGGGAACGCCACCTTCGCCTCGAGCCCGAAGTCCCGGAACCGGAGGCGCACGAGGGCGCCGCCCGTGGCGCTCTCCGCGGAGAGCCAGAGCGAATCCCCGTCCCTCGTGAACGTCGCGGCCATCGGGCCCATCTCGCCGAGCGCCGGTCCGAGATCGACGAGCTCGGGAGCCCCGCCCACCCGCTCCACACAGGCCACGGGGATGTCCCGATTCCAACCGACGCCGACGACGGTGCGGCCGTCGGGGTGGAGCGCGGTCGCGTGAAGCCCCGGCTGCCGCGAGGTCGTCCCGAAGGAGCTGGGCTCGGCGGAAGGCACCGCGAGCGCCTCGGGCAGCTCCACGCGTCGCTCTTCCCCGAGCGATGCGACGCCGCGGATCGCGAGCGTCCTCGGTCCCACGGGCATGGCGAGCGCGCGGCGGTCCGGCGCGAAGGCGACCCAGGGCCATGGAAGGCGACCGGGGGAGAACGTGAGCTCGTGGAGCTTGGAGCAGCGGAACATCGCCGCCGATGGTGGTCCGATGGGCCACGTCGGCGCAAGGCTCACATCGCGCCGGCGCCGCCTGCGATCGAACGCAGAGGAGAATCACGCTGATGGGTCACGCAGGCCGAGGAAGACGCGCATCCGCTCCAGCTCCGCCTCGAGCTCGCGACGAAACGCGGGTTCCCGCGGCGGCCGCGAGGCGACGTACCCGACCTGGGACTCGAGCCCTCCGTCTTTCACGGAGAGGTTGCCCCAGCCGACCACCCGATCGCGCCAGAGGAGCGGCAAGGCGTAATAGCCTCGTTTGCGCTTGGGGACCGGCGTGTACGCCTCGAACCGGTACTCCCAGCCCCAGAGGCGCTCGAAGCGGGCGCGGTCCTGCACCACGGGGTCGAACGGCGCGAGGAAGCGCACGGTATCGCCCGGCGCCCGCCCCGCCGCGTCTTCGCCGGCGGGCCAGTACCAGTCGACGCCGTCGACGCGCGCGTGGGCCAGCCTATCGCGTGCCCGGCGGAGGGCGGCCGTGAGGTCCTGGCGCCACTGCGGTACGGCGTGTCGCAGACGGCGGACGAAGAACGACATGCTCGGGCCCGGCAGCGGCGCGTAGAGGCGGAGGACGACGTCGACGAGGGCGTCGAGGTGAGCGGCGCGTTCGGCGGCACCGTTGGGCCCGGGACCGTGCTCACGCGTCGCGTAGAGGCGAACGCCGCCCTCGCGCCGCACCACGCGGAGCAGCCCGCGGTAGTGCATGGCGTCGAGCATCTGGGTCGTGGCGTTCGAAGAGCCGCCCCAGTAGTTGGTCACCGTGCCGTGCGCGAAGCGATCGTCGACCTCCCGCGGGTGGACGGTCCCTCGCTCGCGGACGAACTCGAGCAGGAGGCGCGCTCGTTTGCGCTGCTCGGAGGGTGAGGGGCGGCCCCCATCGGCGGGGACCGTGGCCGCCGGCCGCGGGTGCATCAACGCTTGCAGGGCGCGCGTCACGAAGCCGTAGTTGACGAAGAAGTCCTCCTCCACGCCGAGCTCGGCGTAGCGGCGTTCGAGGTCGCCGGCGAGGTAGCCGGTGACGCGATGCCGGAGCGTGAGGTCCTGGGCGCGGGCGGGTGCGCGGATCGGATCGGCCTGAACGAAGCTCAGCCTGTCCATCGCTCGCCGGAGTGTGGTCGGGCGGAACAGGGTATGCGTCGCGGCGAAGCGCCGAAGATCGTCGAGAGTGATCAGCCTGTGACCTCGGGGTCGAGCTTACGTCGGCAGTCGCGTTCTGCCCCGCGCCGTGGCGGCGGTGCTGCGGGAGGTCTGCCTGGGGAGAGACGGATGCACGCAGAAGAGCGAAGGGCACGTGGTTTGCTGGCATGGGCCGTCATGGTGAACAAAATGCGAACGCGCAAGAGCCACAAGGCGCCGCGGCCCGCCGAGACGAGGGCCGGGGAGGAGTCGAAGGACGTCGCCGGCGCGACCCCGGTGCAGGCCACTGCCGAGAAGGCGAAGCAGCTCGCCTCCGACTATGCCATCCCCGGAGCGGCGGTGCTGGGGAGCGGCCTCGCCGCGATCGCCGGCGTCCTGCTCCGCGAGCAGCTGGGACGGATCCTGGTCTCGGCGGCGCGCGGCATCGCTTCGGGCGGCGCCGCCGCGCGGGATGTGGCCGCGCGGGAGCTCGAGCTCGAGCGGCTTCTCTCCCACGTCGGGCTCCAGCGGCGCCGGTCCTCCGTGCTCGGCGTGAGCCTCGGAGCGCTCGCCGGCATCGCCGCGGGCTCGGCGCTCGCGATGTGGCTCGGGCCGATGGTCCGAGAAGCCCTCGCCACCGCGGACGAGTCGAAGCCCGAGCGCGAGGAGCCGACGACGCCGCAGGCGACGACCGAGGAGCGGCAAGCGACCCAGAACGGCGCCCTCTGAGAACCCGTTCTGCGCCATAGTGCGCAGCGCGTGCATCTGCCGGAGCGTCTCGCCGCAGCAGCCCCCGCTCGGCGGGCCGGGTCCCTTCACGCGCTCGTCGGACCGGCGCTCGTGGTTGCAGGCTCCTCGATGTGGGGCCTGGAGACGTACTGGCGCATTCCCCTCGGTCAGCGGTTCGACGCGGACGTCCTCGTCTTTCACGAGCACTGGCTGGGCCTCCTCCTGACGTCGCCCTTCCTCTTCCTCGGCGCGGGCGCGCTCCGGACGGTGTCGCGCAAAGCCTTGGTCTCCATCCTCGGCAGCGGCGTGCTCGGCAGCGCGCTCGGCACCGTGTGCTTCACGCAGGCCCTCGCGCTGCTCAACTCGTCCCTGGCGAACCTGCTGCTCAACGTGCAGCCGATCATCAGTGTCTTCGTTTCGTGGCTATGGCTTCACGAACGGCCGCGCCCGCGGTTCTACGCGTGGGCCGCGGTGGCGCTCGCGTGCGGCGTGGCGCTGGTCTGGACCCCGGGAGGCATCGAGAGTCCCCACCGGCTCGGGCTCGGCCTCTTCTTCATCGGCGCGACCGCCCTCTGCTGGGGAGCGTCGACGACGTTCGGGCGCGCGGCCATGCTCGAAATCGACTTCAAGACGGGAACCGCCCTCCGCTACCTCATCGGCACCGTCGCGACGTTCGCGCTGGTCGCGGCTCACGGCGACGTCGGCGAGCGGCTGCGGTGGAGCGTGCTGGCGACGCCGTCGACGCTGCGCCTCATGGCGGGCCTCCTCCTGGTCGCGGCCATCACGCCGACGTTCCTCTACTTCGCGGGACTCGCGCGCACGCGCGCCTCTGTGGCGACGTTCGCCGAGATGACGCAGACCTTCGCGTCGCTGGTGGTAACGTGGGGAGTGCTCGGGGACGCGCTGCTGCCGCACCAGGTCGTCGCGGGGCTCCTCCTCCTCGTGGCCGTCGTGTTCATCCAGCGCTCGGCGGAGGGACGGCCATGGGCTTCCGCGCCCTCGGGGTGATCGCTGGTCAGATCTTCGTCGTCGGGGGGGCGGCGCTCCTCGTCGGCTGCAGTGGTTGCGGCGGCATCGTCGCCGAGGAAGACGCCGGCGACGCCAGCGCGGATTCGACGCCCGCCCCCGGGGACGCACGCTCGGCGGACGCGCCCGCCCCGGACGCCCCTCCCTCGGACGCCGGCGGCGTCGACGCGTCGATCGGCGATGCCGGCCCCGACGGTTCGTTCGACTGCCTCTACGACGCGGGCGGCATGGCCCCCGAAGGCGGAGCTACCGGCAGCGGTCCTTGCCCCCTGCGACCGCCCGTCGCCGGCTCGCCGTGCGGGACGACGAATCTCTTGTGCGAATACGGCAGCAGCTGGTGGAGCCGGTGCGACCTCCTGCTCTCGTGCACGCAAGGCGTCTGGCAGTCGTCCGACTACGGGCCGCGGAGCTGCCCGGAGCTCGACGCGGGACCGAGCGGCGGCGCGTGCGCTGCGGACACGTGCCCGGCCACCTGGGCGGAGGCCGTCGCCATCACCGACGCCGGCCCTTGCCCAGCGTCCTCGTGCCAGTACCCCGAAGGAGACTGCTTGTGCGGCGCGGGCACGGTGACGTCCTGCAGCGCCGATACCTGGTCGTGCCTGCCGGTCCAGCCCGGGTGCGCGTCGCCACGCCCACGCTACGGCACCCCGTGCTCGCCGGACGCGTCGTCCTTCTGCCAGATGGGGTGGGGGTGTAGCTGTCAGCAGGATCTCTATTGCGAACCTGACGCCGGCGTCTGGGCGGGCAACCCGTTGGGCCAGGGGTGCATGATGTGAGGAGCATGCGACGACCTCGGGTGGTCCAGCCTGCTCCCTAAGTGGCAGCCTCAGCGCATAACGCCGTTTCCGCGCGCTCCCACGCGAGGCTAGGCTCAGCCGCCTCGGAGGAAATCCCATGCGTCACATTCGAAGCGGGACAATCGCGGGGCTGGTCCTGATCACGGGACTGGGGCTCGCAGGGTGCGAAAACGGCTCGAGCGGCGGGGCGACGTCGGCGACGCCTTCGGCCACGACGTCCGCGGGGGCAACCTCTCCGTCGGCGAGCACGGCCAGCTCGGCGGCACCGGCGGGCTCTGCGCAGGCGGGCATGACGCCCGCGGACGAGGCAATCGACGAGGATCTCCGCAGCTACCACCGGCTTCACCATCACGGCGGCGTGGCGATGTTCGTCTCGATGGCCATCGACACGCTGGGCCTCGACCCCGCGAAGAAGGCGCAGGTCGAGAAGATCCAGACCGATTTGCACGCCAAGATGGCGCCGGCGAGGGACGCCGACCACGATCTCCTTTCGACGCTCGCCGACGGGATTGCGGCGGGCAAGATCGACACCGCCAAGGTGGACGCGGCGGTCGCCAAGGTCGGCACGGCGTCCGCGAATGTCCACACCGCGACGATGGACGCGATGACGCAGCTGCACGATGCGCTCAGCCCGGCGGAGCGGGCCGCCCTCGTCGACAAGGTGAAGGCGCACGCGGAGGTCTGGCACAAGGTCAACGTCGACGAGAAGGCTTCGGCCAAGGAAAAGGGCACGCACCTCGCGCGGCTCACCGAGCTTCTCACCCTGACGCCGGACCAGGTCGACAAGATCTCGACCGCCCTCGCCACGGAGCCCGCTGCGACGCCGCAGACCGACCAGAAGCCGGTAGATACGTACATCCAGGCGTTTGCCACGGCCTTCACGGCCGACAAGTTCGACCCCAAGTCGCTGAACGCGCCGGCGACCGCGGCGGCGGGCCACATGGCGAGGCACGGAGGGGCGCGGATGGCACGCTTCTACGAGGCCGTGACGCCCGTGCTCACCCCGGACCAGCGCACGAAGCTGGCAGCGCACCTGCGCGAGCGACTCGACGACCAACATGCCGCTGCGGCCAAGTGAGGACACCATGAACAAGACCATCTCGTCCAAGGGCCTGTCGAAGGGCCTCCTGATCCTGACCGCGCTCGGAGCGCTCGCCGCCGTGTCCCTCGTGGGGTCGTCCGCTGCCGCCCAGTGGGCTCCCCCGCCGGCGGAGTACATCGCGACGACGGAGCCGGTCTACTACGAAGGCCACGCGGCCTACTGGTACAGCGGCCACTGGTTCTGGCACGACGAGCACGGCGTGTGGAACCACTACGACCACGAGCCGGCCGTCCTCGCCGATCACCGCGCTCACGCCGCGCCGGTCCGGCGCTCGTGGGCCCACGGACGCCGCTAGGTCCGCTTCCGGGGAGAGCCTGACCGGGGTGTAGTGACTCCGATCCGCGTTACGTGCTACCGGGTGGCGCGTGGCGTCCCGAGTCCCCCTTCGCTCTCCCTCCTTCCTCCTCGTCCCGTGCGCGCTCCTTCTCGGCGCGTGCGGGGCGTCCTCCACTCACACGCCCGCCCTCGGCGGCTCGAGCGACGACGCGGGCGCAGTCTCCAGCGGGAGCAAGGATGGCGGCGCAGAAGTGGGCGCGGGCGGCGATGCAGGGGGCGCACCCGGCGTGGATTCCGGCGGGGGGATGGAGGGCGGCAGCACCGACGCGGGGAACGACGGTGCCTCGTCGCTCCCGGCAGGCACGGCCATGGTCCGGGTGCACTATCCGGCCGGGACGCACACGGTCAACGTGCGTG
Source organism: Polyangiaceae bacterium (assembly GCA_036501935.1). Lineage (GTDB taxonomy): Bacteria > Myxococcota_A > Polyangia > Polyangiales > Polyangiaceae > Palsa-1150. The sequence goes on from DASXZL010000027.1 coordinate 42,382, forward strand.
GCAGCGCGGGAGGCTTGAGCTGGACCGCGGGCGCAGCGACCGCGTCCTCCGGCGATACGTTCACGTACACGCTCACGGGGGTGACGGGCGCCGTCGAATGGAAGCCGCTGCTCGACGACACGACCTGGTCGATCGGGCCGAACTACCACGTCGCCCCGGGCGCCACCGTGGACGTGTGGCCGCACTTCACGACCATGACGGGCACGGTGACGACGCTCATCGCCGATTTCCACTCGACCGTCCTCGACGACGACCGCGCCATCTACGCGTACCTCCCGGCGAGCTACTCCGAGAACACGGACGCGACCTACCCGGTCGTCTACATGCACGACGGGCAGAACCTCTGGGCGGCGATGCCGCAGCTCGCGTTCAGCGGGACGTGGAACGTCGACACGGCGTTCGACACCGCGTCGCAGGTCGGCGCCTGCTCGGGGGGCGGAGTCATCGGGTGGGGAGCGCAGCCGCTCGGCGCCGCGGCGACGACGTGCAACGGAGACAGCGACTGCGGCACGGCCGGCGACTGCGAGACGTTTCCGGAGGCCATCGTCATCGGCGTGGCGAACGACGCGAACCGCGTCTACGAGTACACGCCGACGGTCGACCCGACCGAGACGTCGCTCGGCCCCGCGGCGGGCGCCGACCAGTACATCCAGATGCTCGTGACGGAGCTCAAGCCGACGATCGACGCGATGCTGCGAACCCGTCCCGACGTCGGCTCGACGGCGATGGCGGGGAGCTCGCTCGGCGGGCTGGTCACGGCCTACGCGGGCCTGAAGCGGCCGGACGTCTACGGGCGGATCGCCGCGCTGTCTCCGTCGACGTGGTGGGACAGCGACGTCATCGTGACCGACGTGATGGGGACCCTCCCGGCGCCGGCGCGACCGCTGGTCGTCTACGTCGACTCGGGGCAAGGCACGGTCGACGACGAGTCGGACACCGACGAGCTGGCGGCCGCCTACCTGGCGCTCGGATACGCCGACGGCACGAGCTTCCGCCACGTGATCCAGCCTGGAGCCGCGCACAGCGAGACGTACTGGGCCGAGCGGTTCCCCGGCGCCATGCAGCTCGTGCTAGGAAGCCGCTGAGGACGGGCGCCCCCGAGCGCCCGAAAGCATGATCGGCGTCTCTCGCCTCTCGAAGTCGTACGGAGGCCGCACGCTGTTCGAGGACGTCTCGCTCCAGCTCAATGCCGGGTCGCGCTACGGGCTCGTGGGCGCGAACGGCTCGGGCAAGACGACCTTCTTGAAGGTCCTGGCGGGCGACGAGCCGGCGACCGACGGGACCGTGGCCATCCCCGGTCGCGCGCGCGTCGGCGTCCTGCGGCAGGATCTATTCCTCGACGACGCTCAGATCATCCTCGACCTGGCGATGATGGGCGACCGCGACGTGTGGGGCGCGCTCCACGAGCGGGGGCGGATCATCGACCACGGCGAGGGGGACGCCGGCCGCCTCGCCGAGCTCGAGGACACCCTGCGCACGTCCGACGGGTACACACTCGAGGCGCGCGCCACCGCCATCCTCGAGGGCCTCGGCATCCCGCTGGCGTCCCACCGGCAGGCCCTCTCGACGCTCTCGGGCGGGTTCAAGTTGCGTGTCCTCCTGGCGCAGGTGCTCGTCGGCGGGCCGGACGCGCTGCTCCTCGACGAGCCCACGAACCACCTCGACATCCTTTCCATCCGCTGGCTCGAGAAGTTCCTCGCCGGCTACCGGGGCGCGGCCATCGTCATCTCGCACGACCAGCGCTTCCTCGACAACGTCGCCACGCACATCCTCGACGTCGACTACGAGACCATCACCCCGTACACGGGCAACTACTCGGCCTTCGTGGTCGAGAAGGCGGCCACGCGCGAGCGCAAGGAGGGGGAGATCGCGCGCGCCGAGAAGATCATCGCCGACAAGCGCGCGTTCGTGGAGAGGTTCGGCGCGAAGGCGACCAAGGCGAAGCAGGCGCAGAGCCGCCTGAAGCAGATCGAGCGGATCGAGGTCGAGGAGCTGAAGACGAGCTCGCGCCGCACCCCTCTCTTCCGGTTCGGCCTCGAGCGCGCGAGCGGGCGGGACGTCCTCGAGGTCGCGGCGGTCTCCAAGGCGTACGGGGCGAAGGACGTGCTGCGCGACGTGTCGCTCGCCGTCCGGCGCGGGGAGAAGGTCGCCGTCATCGGCCCGAACGGCCTCGGCAAGTCGACGCTGCTGAAGATCGTCATGGGGCGCCTGGAGGCCGATCGGGGGACGGTGCGCTTCGGGCACGAGGTCCGCGCCGGCTACTTCGCGCAGGATCACCACGAGCTGCTCCGCGACGGCGCGATGACCGCCCTCGACTACGTCTGGGGCGCCTGCCCGCAGGAGGGGACCAGCCACGTGCGCGGTCAGCTCGGGCGCGTGCTCTTCTCGGGGGACGACGTCGAGAAGCCCATCGGGACGCTGTCCGGCGGCGAGGCCGCGCGCCTCATCTTCGGCCGCATCATCGTCGAGAAGCCCAACCTCCTCGTCCTCGACGAGCCGACCAACCACCTCGACCTCGAGGCCATCCACGCGCTGGTGGCGGGCCTGAAGGCCTTCGAGGGCACGGTCGTGTTCGTGTCGCACGACCGCTGGTTCGTGTCGGAGCTGGCGACGCGCATCCTGGAGGTGACCCCCGAGGGGCCCCGCGACTTCCCCGGGACGTACCCCGAGTACCTCGAGCGGTGCGGCGACGACCATCTCGACGCCGACGCGGTGGTCCTCAAGGCCAAGGACCAGCGCGCGCGGCCCCAGGCCTCGACGACCGACGGCGGCCTCTCGTGGGAGGATCAGAAGCGCCGGCGCAACCGGATGAACGCTCTGCCGGCGCGGCGCGACAAAGTGCTCGCGGCCATCGACGCGGCCGAAGCGCGGCGGCGAGCCATCGCGTCTCTCTACGCGGAGCCGGGCTTCTTCGAGCGCACCGCGGGGGACGACGTGAAGGCGCTCGAGCGGGAGGACGCCCAGCTGGAGTCGCAGATCCAGACCTGGCTCGCCGAGTGGGAGGGCATCGAGAAGGAGCTCGCGGCGGCGGAGGGCTGACCATTCACCCAGGGCGTGCGAGGAGGGCGAGGTTGCGCGCGCTGATGGTCGCCGGGAAGAGCGTGCCGACCTCGACGGAGAACCCGTGCGCTCTCAGGAATGCGGCGCGATCGAGGAGGACGTACACCTCGAGGACACGGGCGAGCATCGCGCGGGGAAGAGACAGGCGCCGCGCCCGGGCATGCTCCCCGCGCGCCCACAGGGCCGCCTCGTCGATGGATTTCGGCGACGGCGGGGGCCGGCCCCGGAGCGCGAAGGCTCGCGCCACCAGCTGCGACAGGTCCCGCTGCGCGACGCGCCGGTTGAGCCCTTCGATCTCCGCGCCGAACCGGAGCGGCTCGCCCGCGTTCGACAGCAGCCGGTGAAGCGCCAGCCTTCGCTCCCGCCCGGCGAGGTTCGCGGCGCGCGAGGCCTCGACGCCCTCATCGCTCGCCGCGAGGTTGCTGAGCCCGAGCAGCGCTCTCGGCAGCGCGAGCCGATCGTCGACCCCCGCCACGGCGCAGAGAGGAGCGCGCGTCGTCTGCCGCCTCTTCTGCAGACAGCACCCGACCAGCGCGAGCGTCACTCCCGGGACCGGGGCGACGCTGGTGACCATGACGTCCCCGAGCTCACCGCAGGCGTGGAGCCCGATGACGCAGTCGCCGGTCGACACGGAAAGCCCGTCGCGCAGGACATCGGTCACCGCAAAGGCGGGCGAGCGAGCGGGCGACAGCGCGCGCGCCCGTCGAGCCAGCGTCGCGTCCCGTTCGAGCCCGACGACCGGAAGGCCGGTCCCTCCGGCGATCGCGCGCGTGAGGTGCCCGTGACCGGATCCGACGTCGACGACCCGACGAGCGCCTGCCGCCAGCGACCCGACGAGTCGGCCGAATGCATCGACCTGAGCGCGCTTGCGTGGCGTCTCGCCTCTCCGGGGCGACCCGGGCGAGTCGTCCGACGCCGGGAACGCCGGGATGGCGCAGACGGCGGCGGCCCGCTCGACCAACGCGCGGAGGCTCGTCGGAGTGCGCTCGGGCCAGCGCGCGGCGTGTCCGCGCGACTCGATGCCGGCCAGCTCGTCCCCGTCGAGCGACAGGAGGAACGAATCCCAGCCTCTTCCGGTCAGCGCGCGCGGGGCGATGCCGCTCGCGCCGGGGCGCTCGTCGAGGACGTCACGGCTGTCGGCGACGAGCCGTGCGGCGACCTCGTGATCCGCGGCTATTCGACCCAGCAGTGGTGCTCGCGCGCCCAGCGTTCGCGCTCGTGGCAATGGGTGCGGCAGCCTTCGTCGCCGCAGCGCGAGACGCAGACCTGGACGTCTTGCGGTCGGCGCACCTCGGCCGTGCGACACTCCTCGGTGCCGCCCTGCACCGAGGCGTAGCAGGCCGTGACGCCCACTCCGCAGATCGCCAAGGCCATCACCTTCCCCATGATCTTGGACCGCATCGCTGTCATCATTCCTCCACGCTCGCGCAAGGCCCACGTTCGGTCAACCACAGTCGAGGTAGCGAGCCGATGAGCAGTTCGCAGAGCAAGCGTCGCGCCATCAAGCCGATGTTCAGCCTGTCGCCGGTGCTCTTTCGCAACAGCGACATCGCGGGCCGCGGCGTCTTCGCGAGGCGGCGCTTCGAGCCCGGCGAGGTCGTCGTGGCCTATGCCCCCCGGCAGAGGAGAGTCCCCGCGAAGAGCCCGGAGGCGGCCGCCGCCTCGCACACGAAGCTCACGCTCCTGTCCGGCGATCAGGTCATCATCCCCGACACCGCCGTGCCCGGCGGCTGGCTGTGCAACCACAGCTGCGATCCCAACGCGACCCTCTACGCGAGCGGCGACGGGCGCATCCAGTGTCTCCGGCCCATTGCCCCCGGCGACGAGGTCACCATCTTCTACGGGTGGGTCAGCGAGAACGAACCCGAGCGGGATCCCTGCCGCTGCGGCTCGCCGCGCTGCCGCGGGTTCATCAACTTCGATGTCACCGACGAGGACGCCGCGCACGTCGAGGTCGTCGACGGCCCGCAGGTCGTCATGGACGACGTCGTCCGCACGAAGTTCGAGGAGTATGGCGCATACCTCCGCTCCATCGGACAGGACCAGGTCACCGAGGCGATCGCGAACGCGCTCGTGAGGATCAAGGGCCGCGCCTGAGCCGGTGCGACAGCTTGCTGTTCCAGTAGACCGGCGCGAAGAGCCTCGCCTGATCCAGGAACGGGACGTCGCCGCGGCTCTTCAGCCAGGCCACGTGGTCGGCGGTGGACACTGCTCCGGCGCGGAGCCCGCTCATGTGCTCCTCCACCTCGACGAACGCCGGGCGTCCCGGCGAGGACTCGAGCTTCCACGTGTTGGCCCACTCGAAGTTCTGGCGCGCGTACGCGGCGATCTGCTGCTCGCAGTAGTCCATCGGGTCGGGGTGCTGCATCGCCTTGTACCGATCCTGGCGGATGACGTCGCGCAGGCTGTCCCCGAGGCGCGCCTGCCCCCCGAGGTAGCGGTCCGCCCAGATTTCGTCCTTGAACGAGATGTCCCGCGCGCCGGGCACGTGGAGGTAGACGTAACACTCGGTCTCGAGCGAGGCGGAGAGCTCGATGCCGTTCATCTTGCGGTACCACGCCGTGAAGAGCGGCCGGGGCCCGTAATGGAGCAGCGCGGCGTGGACGATCTCGTGGAGGTAATAGAGGTCCGAGACCGCGGGGTCGTCGTACGTCCGCAGATACGTCATGCCGAACCACGTCGCGAAGTGCGGATACTCGAGCTCGACGTCGCTCATCTCCGCGAAGACCATCGGATGCGCGGTGGCCTTCTGGACCCAGCCTTCGACGTAGTCGCTTTGGCGAAAGATCTCGGTCCGCCAGAGGCCACGCAGGTACGTCGTGGCCTCCCCCGGGGTCGCGAGGACTGTGAGGTTCTTCACGGGCGCAAGGCTCCATCCATGCCCGGGCTCAGGCAGAAGCGCAGGCCGTCGCCCCGCGCATAACCGGCAAAGGCCGCGTCGCCGGCGGGCGCGTGCGCCAGCATGACGACGTCGCTGGGACGCGCGGTGGGCGGCGCCTCGCCGGCCGCGACGCACCGTTCGAGCGTCTCGCGCTGGAGGGGCAGGTAGCGCGCCGGCAGCTCGCGCGGACCGTGGGCCGCCATCAAGCGCTCGCCGAGGTGCACCGAGAAGAGGTTCTTGAACCAGTGATGTCCGCGCAGCGTCGGCACCTCCGCGCGGCTGACGAGGCCGCCGATGCGGTGGTAGTAGACGCCGAACGGCTTGCTCAGGCTGAAGATGACGGCCTTCACCACGTCGTGGTCGAGGTCGATCCGCGACTCGACGGCGACGGCGCCCACGTACGTGACGTCCACGACGAGCGCCACCCCCGACATCGCGCCCGCGAGCCAGTCTCGGAACGCGTCGAAGCCCGACCAGAGGTTGCCGTCGATCGACGAAGGCTGAGAGAGCCAGAAGACGTCCCCGCTTCGCGCGGCGGCGGCGAGCGACTCCCGGTACCGACCGGGCTCCCGCGCGTGCGACACGACCTCGAGCCCCAGCGCCTGACCGAGGTATGCGTATCCCTCGTAGTCGCCCGCGAAGACGTGAATGCGTCGACCCCCGTGCGCTGCATGCAGAGCCAGGAGGGCGTGGATGGCCTCGTTGGCGCCGGCCGTGGGGTACTCGTGCGCGTACCCGTCGCCGAGCGTGACGCCGGCTTCTCGCGTCCACGCACGCCACCGCTCGAAGCACGGGCGATGCATGGCGTCCTGCCGTCCCGTGTAGTTGCGCTCGTACCAGTCGTGCGGCCGCTCGGCCCAGAGTGCGTCGACGATGCGTCGCGTCTCCGGGTAATAGATGCCGTACACCGTTCGAGCCAGGAGCCCCACAGCGTGAGATCATGGGGTCGCCGTGGCCCGGCGACAACGCTACTCCGAGCCGGCGTCGTCGGTGGGCGCGTAGTCGACGCCTCCCGCGGCGTACCCTCCGGCGCCCGGGAAGCACGCGGTGATCCACGCGTAGAGCATGGAGACATCGCTGGGACTCGGTCGCGGGATGTTCGAGTACCCGGCCAAGGTCAGCGGCGGCATGCCGGTCGGCGAGCCGCTCAACCCCTGCGCGACGGACTGGTAGAGCGCGGAGTGGATTGGATCGCCCGCGGCGACGAGCTTCTGCGGCACTCCGGCGTCGTCCGTCGCCGTCTGCGCGACGGCGCCGGCGAGCTGACTGTCGGAGAGGACGAAGCTGAGCCCCCCCTGATCCGCGGGCGCCTGGTGGCATCCCGCGCAGTACGTCTGGCGGACGGCCATCGAGGCCTGCTCGACCTGGACGCAAGGGTCCGTCGTCGTGCCGCCGTCGGGGAGGTAGATGGGCGGCGTCTGCGCGAGGAACGGGATGTCCCCGTCCGGCGAATCGCACGAGGGCGACTGGCAGAGCTCCCACGTCGTCCCGCCGCCGTGGCTCTCGTTCGCACCGCCCTCGGGGCCCGCGAGCGGACCCCCGTTCGCCGCGTCCGTGTCGAGCTGCTGAAAGCAGCCGGTCCCGGCCACCGCGACGCCGAGGAGCGCGGCCCCCGACAGCGCGAGGAGAACGACGCGAGGCCTCATGGCGCGCCGCACGCGGCGGTCGGCGGGCCGCCGCACTCTCGCATCACGAACTCCGAGAAGAGATGGCTCACGTTGATGAGCGCGGGCTTCTGGAGGACCACGGGGCTGCCGGTGTCCCGGCTGGAAGGGACGCCGTTCATCGTGATCGGCCCGGTGTTGTGGCAGCTGAAGCAGTTGGGGAAGGCCACCGCCGACTGCGTGAACGACTCCATCGACGCGCTCGACAGCCGGTCCTCGCCTCCGAGAATCGAGAACGGACTGTCGGTGCCGTTCTGCAGGAGGTCCTGCTCGACCGCTTGCTGCGCCGGCCCGGACGCGAGGACGTCGGCCCGCGTCCGGCAACCGGGCACGGTGTTGGTCGCACCCGGCACGTCGCCGCTCCCGCCGCTGGGGCCGAGCGGCGTCCCGCAGAAGCTCCCCTCGTTGATCTGCGGGTCGACGCCATGGCCGGTGACGGCGTCGATGATCAGCGGATTCGACCCGTCGTCGTTCTGGAGCGACATCCCCTGGCCGTTCGGGCCGAGGCCGAAGAGGACGGGCTTGTCCATCCAGACGGCCGAGACGAGGTGGTAGTTCAGCCGGACGTCGAGCGGGCCATGCTGGAGCTGTTGCTGGGCGAGCGCGGTGAGGTTGGCGTCGAGCGAGACGACGGCGGTGTCCGGTCCCACCTGCTGCGACTTCGAGCCGGGAAACATCCGATAGATCGACGTCTGCTGCCCCGGGAACGACTGGGTGGCCTCGTCGAACGCGAGCTCCTGGTTCGTGTACGGCTGGTTCGCGAGGTTCTCGGGGGTCCCGCCCTTGTAGAGGAGAAAGCTGGTCGCGCTCACCGCCGTCGTCACGTGCTGGTTCTGCGGGTCGGAGGCGGCGACGGGGATGGCCGCGGGGTCCGGCTGGTCGTCCGGCGCGCCGAGGACCGTCGCGCCTTGCGCCGCGGACGCCGTCGCGTCGACGGTCCCCAGGTCGACGTGCTGGATGGTGCCCCAGATGAGCTCCGGATGTCCGGGGAGCGTGTAGACGGCGTGAATCCCCACGAGGGCCACGCGGATGAGGCGAGGATGGTCGGGATCCTCGACGAGGGCGCCGGTCTGCGGATCCGTGCTGAGGTGAGCGACCCACGCGGTCGTCGTGATGTAGTTCGAGTAATCCCCGGGGTCCCCCGGGTAGCCGCCCGGCGGGGGCACCTTGCCGCCCGGGAAATCGCCCGGGTCGATGTCCTTCCAGGCCGTCTTCAGCTCGATGAGCCCCGGCGGGAACGACAGCGCGGGGTCGACGTTCAGGATTCCATTCACGGTCTGCAGGTTGTTCGTCCGGATGAAATCGACGAACGCCTGATTCATGTGGAGGCCGTAATAGAGAGTGTGGCCGTCCTGATCGATGAGGACGTTGCGGTATCCGGCCTGGAGGACCGTGCCGAGCCAGGCCCTGCCCGCCGTGTTGCGCGTCGCGTGCGGCGTTGCGCTCACGAACGCGTCGTCGAGGGTGGCCCAGTGCACGAGCGCGGGCCTTCCCTGGGCATCCGGTTGCGTCGCGAGGAGGAAGCTCTGATACGCGCCGCGATAGAACGGGCACTCGGTGTCGGGGTGCGGGCTCGGCGCGAACATCCGCACCGGCGGGGTCGTCGGGAACCATTCGGCGCTGGCGGGGCAGTCTTCGAACGCCGTGACCGCAGACGAGGAGTCCGCTTGAGGCATGACGAGCGGCGCGGCGCTGAAGGGCGTCGGATCCTTGCACGAGACGAGCGGAGCGACACCGGCGAGCGCAAGGGCGGTGACGGCCGCGAGAACGCAGACTTCGCGGCCCATGTTCAGAACGCTCCCCGGAACGAGGCGAGAGCTCCGGAGTGGACCGGCTGGACCTCGACGTGCGACGTCGTCGAGAAGAGCAACGCCGCGAGGCCGAGCATGGCTCCTCCCGCGGCGAGGGAGACATCGGACGCGAGATAAAGCTCGCGGATGTGAGCCACGCTGGCCGGCGCGCAATTGGGCGCACACCCGGCGAGCGCGGTGTTGTCGGTCTTGCCCCAGTACGTCAGAAGCCCTCCGGCGCCTACGCCGAGGAGGCCCACGCCGCCGAGCAGGTAGGCAAACGCGGACGGCCCGTGGTGCCGCACCGTCACGGCGGGCTCGTGCTCGGGATTCGCCGGGGCGGGGGTCTTGCTCGCGGCCGCGCTCGTCCCGGCGTCTCCCGTGAGATCGGGGGCCGTGGCGAGCGCTCCGTCGTCGAGGGGCGGCAGCGCGATCGCGATGGGGCCGCGCTGGCCCTGCTCGATCGTGATGGCCTGTGTCGTCGAGACCTCGCGGCCGGGCCAGGGCCCGACGCGCGCGGTGACCGAAAGCTGGTGAGCGCCGGGATCGACGGCCAGGGGCCGCCCGTCCAGCCGCGAGGTCAGCAGCTCTCCATCCACCTTCACCTGCGCGTCGAGAAGAGCTGCGCCCCCCGCGTCGGTGACCACGGGCTCGATCAGGGCGATGTCCGAAGCCAGCTGACCAGCCCTCGAGGCGCACTTCTTCTGCAGAGCGCCGCACGAGGCCTTCGCGCACTCGAGCAGCTGCGCCCGGCCCTCCCTCAGGTGGCCGGACCGCTCGCTCTCCTGGGCGCCCTCGTAGGCCGCCCGGCAAGCGCGGGACGGAGACCGTTCGCGTGCCGGCGCTGGAGTCGCCGCGAGAACGACGGCCACGACGGAGATCCCCGCCCAGAAGGCGCGCATGCCCGCCCGCTGAAGCAACGGGAGTGCCGTGCGTCCTGGCTCGAATGTTGAAGGTGCCCTGCCCCGGACACGACTGCGGGCGCTGGATTGTCGCGTCGATGGCACGCCCCCAGCGGCCTGGGAGCCGCACCGTGGGGGACGTGCGATCCGTCGACGTCCGATAGCTACAGAGTGGGATGGGCGGCGTCGAGCAGCACGCCGTCCCACGGCTGCCAGGTCGAGGCGAGCTTTCCGTCCGGATGGAAGACGAGCTCGTGGACGACGCTCGGGTCGGCGCGCTTCACGTCCTCCAGCCGCGCGAGGTCGGCCTCCTCGAAGACGACGTGGACGTCGCCCATGCGCCAGACCTCCACGTAGTAGTAGTAGCCGACGATCTGCTGCTCGAAGGTGAAGCGCGGATCGCCCGACACCCGGTCGAGGAGCGGCTCGAGCGCGACGCGCTTGCGATCCGAGAAGCGGACGACGAAATTCGCCGCGACCGTGCGCGGGTCGGTCTTCATGAGCTGTCGGAAGATGACGCGGTCCACGCCGATCGAGCGCGCGAAGTCGACGTACCGGACGACGTCGTCGAGCGACGCGATCGCCCCCTCGACGAGCACGCACGACAGGCGGACCCGCGTCCCCCCGGCACGGGCCGCGGCCACGATCGCGCGCATCTCGTCGACCGTCGGGCCCTCGGCGTATCGCATCAGGCGCGCGTTGGTGTCCTGGTCCGGGTGCGCCCGGCTGACGTTGAGGTGCATGACGCCGGTGCCCGCGATCCAGTCGACGACGCGCTGGCCCTCGCGGACGTCGAGCAGGCCCGAGCCGTTCGTCGTGAGCGTCCGCCGGCGTGCGGCGCGAGCGGCCAGCGTGCGCAGGACGCGCGGCAGGCGCGGGTCCTTGCTCGGCTCGCCCCCCGTCACCGACACGCTGGGACGGAGACCGCGCTGCACGGTGTCGAGGACGCGCTCCAGCGCCGCGAACCAGCGGCCATCGTCGGGCTCGACCGCGCGCTGCGCCGCGAGCTCCGCGCCGCGCGAGGCCGGCCGAAGCTCCTCGACGCAGAAGGCGCACCGGGCATTGCACGTCTGCGCGCTGTAGACGCTGAGGTTCGCGTTCGCATAGACCTCGCGCACGACGCCTCCGAAGTCCACGCGGACGGTGCGGCGCGCGCTGCTGTTCTCGTGCAGCGAGAACACCGCGCTCTTGCCGCGACGCCAGGATTCGACGAAGGCGGTCACGGCAACACCCGCATGGCCGCCGACCGCGCCGGCAGGTCCGGTCCCAGCACGCGGCCGTCCGGGTTCACGAAGCGGAAATCGTGGCCGACGAGGAAGGGCTCGTCCCACGACGACTCGCCCTCGGCGAAGCCGTATCGCTGCAGGTAGAAGACGTTGGCGTCTCCCCCCAGCCCCGCCGCCTGGACGGCCTCGACGATCCGGCGATCGTCCTCCTCCACGCCCCGTCGCAACCTCACGTTCAGCACGAAGAGCCGGTCTCCTCCGAGAACGCCGAGCGCGTCGCGCGTCGCCCGGGCCAGCTCGACCAGCCCCGGATCGTGGTCGAGGAGGTGGTGGTTGAAGGAGAGCTTCACGGTGAGCGGCGCGCCGAGGCGCTCGAGCCAGGGCGCGAGGCGCTCGGGCCGGCGCGGGAAGACGACGCCGTTCGTGCAGAGCACCAGTCGCCGGCAGCGCTCGACGGCGCGCGAGCGAGCCACGAAGTCCCAAAAGCGCGGATGAACCGTCGGCTCGCCCCCTTCGAGCTGGACCTCGAAGGGCCCGTCGGGCGGAAGGGCGCGCTCGAAGTCGTCGATCGAGAGGAACGTGCCCCCCGCCGGCGAGGAGCAGGTGCTGCACCACGGGCACGCGCGGTTGCAGTGGTTGGTGAGCGCCGCGTAGACGCGGTGCGGGCGGCCGGGGACGGGATGATCGAGAGGCGTCGTCATCGTCATTCCTCGAAGAGGAGCTCGCTGCGGTAGGGGGCGATCTTCCCCGTGCGGTCGCCGAGCGAGGGATCGACGCGGACGACGACCGGCACCTCCCCGAAGAGGCCGCGGAGCTCGGCCCTCAGCGCGGCGAGGTCCACCGGGACTCCGCTCATCGCCCGGATCGCCAGCTCGCACGAGAGGTCCGCGCGCTGAACGAGCTCGTGCTGGACGATGGGATACGCTCGGAGGACGCCGGAGACGTCGACCGGATTGACGCCGTCGCCGCGCGCCGACCGGAAGACGACGGGCGCCCTCCCCTCGAGCTCGACGATGCGCGGCATCGGATCGCCGCAAGCGCACGGCGCGAGGTCGATGCGCCCCCAGTCTCCCGTGCGGTAGCGAAGGAGCGGAAGGAACGGGTTGCGCCCGCCGGTCACGGCGATCTCGCCGCGCTTGCCCGGGCCCACCGGCAGGCCTTCCGGGTCGACCGACTCGACGAACAGATCCGACGACACGACGTGGTACGCCCCTTCGCCGCGGGGGCACGCGTACCCGATGGGGCCCGTCTCGGTCAGCGAGTACCAGTCGACGACCGGCGCGTCGAAGTGCTGCGCCAGCCGGGCGCGGAGGGCGTCGCTCATGGCCACCGCGGTCGTGACCAGCGCGCGCGGCCGCGCGCCGACGCCCCGGGCCAGGAGCTCGGCGAACGACGTCGGGTCGCCCGTCAGCAGCGCCGGCGCCAGGTCCGCGAAGAACCTCGCCGGGGCGTCCTCGCCGGGCCACTCGCTCCGCGCGAGGTTCAGCTTCGCGAAGCCCGCGTGATCCCACACGGCGAGCGCCGTCGCGTAGGTCACCGTACGGGCCTGCGCGCCGACCAGCATCGCCACGTCGCCGCCCCCGAGCCTCGCGTCGACGCCCCAGCGCGCCAGGGCGACCTCGAGGAGCGGCAGGTAGCAGGCGGCCGCACGCGCGTCGTGGGGCACGAGGAGCGCGTGTCCGGTCGTCCCCGCGGTGCGGTACACGATCATGCGGTCGAGCGGAGCGTCGTCGGGGACGAGCGTCTCCGGACGCATCGCCAGGTCCTCGCGGCTCGTCGTGGCGATCGAGCCCCATGCGCGCTCGACGAGCGACGCGTCCGCGAGGCGCGCGCGGAAGGACGGCACGAGGGCGCGCCGAGCGAGCACCCAGGCGCGAATGGCCTCGGGGGGCTCGGGGCCGAAGGGCACGCGGTCCCGTGTGAGCGCGTCACGGAACGCCTCCACGGCGCGCACGTCGTCTCGCTCGAGGCGGTCCCCCGCGACACGGTTCCACCGAGGGGCGCAGGGATGCTGGGCGATGCGCGCGACGGCGCGGAGCCCTCGCTCGTCGATGAGCGGGGAGGTGCGGCGGACGTCCCCGGCGGACGTCATTCGCGTGTCGCCTTCGCGGCCGCCTCTTCGGCCGCCTTGTTCGCCAGCGCCTCGCGCACCTGCCGGGCGCGCTCTTCCGCCGCGCGCGTCGCCTCGATGACGCGGCGCCGTTCGACGCTGTCGAGCGACGTCCGCCGGTCGTTCGCTTGCGCTTCCGTCTCCCCGCGCGGCCGCAGGCCCAGGCTCGCGAGGCAGTGGCGGACGAGCTCTTCGCGGCGCTCCGGATCGGTCACGAGCCGTTCGGCGTCGACCACCCTGGCCAGCCGTGGCGGCATCTCGACGAGAAACGCGTGGGCCCGCGCTCCGAGGTCGCGCCGCGAGACGAACCAGGGATCGTGGAGCAGCCAGCACGCGATGAGGACGATCCGCAGCGCGTTCCGGTCGGACGGATCCGAGCTCTGGAAGGGCAACTCCACGTGAGGGGCACCGGCCCAGCCGAGAGCGTCGATGAGATCGAACACCACCGCGCAGACGACGATGCGACCCGAGGTTCCGATGCGCGGCTCCTCGAGGATCTCGGCCGGGCACTCGGTGAGCCGGCGCAGCAGCGCGACGAGCTCCGGTCCTTCTTCGGTCACGGCCGCCCCTCCTCCGTATACACCCGCCGCGAGAACTCCCGCGCGAAGTCGACGAGCTTCTCGGCGCCCGATACGCAGTAGACCGCCCAGCCGTCCCTCTCGAGCCGTTCGAAGCCCGCGTGGCTCGGGCTCCGCACCATGTTCAGCACGATCGTTCCCCCGCCGCGTGCGGCGACGAGGGCGCGCCTCGCGACGACCCAGCCGGTCTCGCCGTTCTCTTCGTGGTCGAGGAGGCGGAAGAGGTCGTGGTCGCTGAGGAGCAGCACGTGCACGGGGCGATCGGTCGGTTTCCGGGCGTCGAAGGTGTCGGCCAAGCGATGGACGCCGAAGCCGATGCCCGTGCCGAGGTAGTCGGTCAGCACGTCGAGGATCGCGCGCTCGTCGCGCACGAACGCGGGCATCGCGTAGGTACGACCCTTCGGCTCGCCGGAGAGCACCACCTTGACGCGCGCCCCCGCCCGCAAGGCGCTGAGGCAGACGATGGCCCCCGCGATCGCAGGGTACGAGGTGAGGACGCGCGGCCGGGGCATCGAGCCCGAGCAGTCGATGCCCACGTAGAGGTCGACAGGAGCGCGGCGGGGCTCGCGCCCCGGTGAATCCCCGTAGACGCGCTCGACGGTCGTCACTCCGGGGACGACGCGCGGGCTCCGCAGGAGGCTCTCGAACCAGTCGACGCGCTCCAGCGGTGAGCCCGCGTCCCAGAGGTCGAGCCCCTCGGGCAGCGGCTCGACCGCGCTCGGCGAACGGCGCGTGGGAAACCGGACGAGGTGAGGCAGCGCGAGCTCGCGGTAGTAGCGCGCGGCGACGTCCTTCGCGTCCGCGTTCACCCCGAGCGCCTTCAGGAGCGCGCCGTATTCGCCGAGATCGCGGTGGCTGCCCAGCGTGTGTCGTCCGTCGTCGCGGGTGGCCGCGCCGGGCGGGGCGTCCATGCCGGACAGCTCGGGATCGAACGCCGGATGGATCGCGTCCCCCTCGTCGCCATCCATCTCCACGAGCCCGTCGGGGATGGTCCCCGTCCGCTGACCGTGCATGTCCATGCTCGCGCCGAGCGCGTCGCCTTTCGCTTGGTCCTCCAGATACGGCAAGAGCAGCGCGGCGAAGCGCCCTGCCCCGCGCAGCCAGTCCCTCGCGTAGACGCGGGCCAGCCGGGCGCCGAGCACGGCGTCGAGATCGGTGCGCTCGTCGGTCCGCGCTCGAGAGAGCTCGCCGCGCGGCAGCGACCAGAGGTGCTCGTAGATGCTCGTGTACAGCGTCCAGAGGCGGCTCCCCGCGTCGGCGCCCGCGAGCGCCCGCCACACGCCGGCCACATCGAGCCCGGCCGAGCGCTGGAGGCGATCGTTGATGAGCATGTCCTCGTAGAGGTTGGCCACCATCGGCGCGTGCTGGAGCTTGCCCGGGAGGCCCCGCCGTACGCGCGCCATCAGGCGGCCGTGGTCGGTGAGATCCCCCGGACAGAAGACGTGGTGGCCGATCTCGTGCGCCATGATCTCGAGCGGGAAGCCACCGAGCCGCCGCTCGTGGAGCTTGCGCGCGGAGAGCACGACGACGTGGTCGTCGAGGCGTATCTGGGCGAACGTGTCGGCGAGCCCCTCGCGCGTCTCGTCCTCGACCGTCATGCACCAGTGCGGCGGCGAGAGGCGAGTGAGCTTGCTCCACGCCGCCAAGGCCTCGTTCCAGCGGCCGTCCCAGGCGTCGCGGAGCTCTGCGAGCACGTCGCTCAAAGGCCGTACCCCGAGCGCGCGACGAGCGCGAGGCGATGCGAGATGGGCCGCGTGGCGACGAGCGTGAGGTCCGTCGACGCCCAGCTCGTGACGCTCACGAGACCGGGGAAGGCGCGACGGTCCTCGCCGTGGCGCACCTCGCCTCCGTCGGCGAGCACCATGGCTCCGCGGCCGGGAGGCGGCTCGAAGCCCGGGCTCGCCGGCCCGATGGGCAGCAGCGTCGCCCCGAAGAAGTCGGCGTGAAGCTCGAAGACGCGCTCGCCGTCGGTGACGATGAACACCCCGTCCCGCAGGCCCACGGTGGGCGGCGCGATGAACACGCCGCCCGCTCCGAAGCCGCGGAACCCTCCGACGTAGGCGACCAGCTTGACGCCGAGCGGCGGTTGCCGGGCGCTGGCCACGTGGGGAGGCCACGCCCACGGGTCCCGGCGGAGCCGTTCGACCACGCGCGCCATCGTCCCGACGTCGGTCGACGGGTCGAGCCCCATCGCCACCGCGCCGAGCTCCGCCGGCAATCGCGCACACGCATCGAGCGCGCCCGTGCGCGCGTGCGCCAGACCGGAGCGCCACGCCGCCACCACTCCGGCCTTCAACCAGACCTCGACGTCGCCCGCGCGCTCCGAGAGCCGGGCCATCGTCTCGACCCAGTCCGCCGGCCGGGCGCCGCGGCAGTCGGCGAGCGTCGTCAGCGCGTTCATCGTGGCCGCCACGACGCGCCGCGGGTCGGCGCACAGCATCCGCCCCGACCCCGCGAGGAGCGCGCGCCACGCCGCTTCCAGCTCCGGCGAGCGCGCGCCGGGGCCGAGGAACCCCCGGGGCACGAGCTCCAGCGCCGCATCGAAGAGCGCGCTGACGACGGTGTCCACGACCGCCGGGTCGCGGGCATGGGCCGCGCGCACGATGGGATCCAGCCGGCGAAGGGTCGCCATGAGCGCCGGAACGTCGCCCGTGGGCGAGAGCTTCGCCGCCGCGGCCCGCGCGTTGTACGCGGCCCGGCCCCTCGCGAGCGCCTCGGCGAGCGGCCCCTCGAGCGGCCCGGCTACGTCTTCCACCGGAGCCAACGCAGGTAGTTCGTGTAGCGCTGGTGCATCGACTTGAGGGCGAGCACGTCGTCGAACGTCGGCCCGTAGAGCTTTCGTGCCTCGCTCTCCTGCCGCAGCAGCCGCTCGATCTTCACGAGGCGCGCCCGCACGGCGGCCTCGGGAACTCCCTCGAGGCCCAGCCAGAGCTCGTCCCCGAGCGCGCCGACGGGATCGTCCCGATCGAGATCGCGCCGGTCGTAGTCCGCGCACGAGAGATCGAAGAGCCGCCGGATCCACGAGATGCGGTCCACGCGGAGCGTCGCGTTGTCCCCCGTATCGAAGAACGGAGAATCGTGGTCGGGGACGAGCTTGTCGTGGAGGACGAAGGGCAGGATCTGCCGGACGTCTTCCAGCGAGACGCTCGCGTCGCCGCGCATGTACGCCATCGCCTTCACGAAGACGAGGCTCGTCATGAGCGCGCGGACGCTGAGGCCGTTCCGCGTCGTCGACCCGATGTCGCTCGCCTTGTCCTTGCCCGTCTCGCGCGAGGTGACCGTGTGCCAGTCGACGCCGGAGAGCTTCAGCGTGTCCTTGGTCCGGTACTCGAACTGCGCCCCGGCGGACTCGCACAGCTCGAACTGGCTCGCGAACATCTCGAGCCGCCGGCGGATCTCCAGCGGGACGGAGACCGCGAGGACCTCGCGGCTCATGCGTTCGAGCTCGGCCTCGGTGAAGACGATGGACGCGGGGACGATCTCCTCCGGCTGCACGCCGGCCTCGATGCGCTCGAGCAGCTCGCCGAGAAAGCGCGTGTTGAAGTGGAGCGCCTTGACCACGACGTCGATGCGGTCGCGCAGGGCCTCGATGACGTCGTAGGTGCCTCCCCCCGCGTCGTCGTTCGCGGTCAGGTACCAGGCGGCCTCCGGGCACTCGTAGATCTGGTCGTAGACCTCGGCGTAGTTGTCGCCCATCACCGTGAGGAGGGCGCTCTGCGTGCGCGTCGGGATGCGGTTGTACTCGTCGATGATCTTGACGCGCATGCCGAGCCATTTCCGCCACGCCACGCGGATGTCGTCGGCGCTTTCGGCGCTCACGAGATCCTTCGGCAGCGGGTTGCCGAGGAGATCGGCGATCGTCATCTGCGGCTGCCCGTGCTGGATGGCGCGCTTGACCTCGCGGAGCGAGTACCCCGAGAGGACGCCCATCAGGATGGCGCTCGCCGTCTTTCCCCGGCCCGGGCCGCCGACGAGCAGGCACCGGCGCCGCACGGCGAGGTTCAAGAGCGGCAGGAGCACGAAGCTCGAGTAGCTCTGCGCCGTCGGGAGGGTGACCTTCGCCTTGGCGTCGCCGAACGTGAACGTCGGCGGCGGACCGTCGAGGTACTCGATGTCGTAGTACGGGCTGAGGATGGCCGAGTTGACGATCCAGAAGTAGGCCTGGCGCAGCTTCTCGTCGAGGCGGGGGGCCCCCTCCGGCGCAGGCGCTCCCGACGCGTCCCCGAGCGGGCCGCGGTAGAGGTCCGCCACGTCGAAGGCAGCGCGCGTCGAGGGGGCGGGCGTCGGGTTGGTGGGCGCCTGCGAGACCTTGCGGAAGGCGTCGATGGGCATGCGCCGACGGTATCAGCGCGCCAAACCTCCGCGCGCCAACTTCAGCCGAGCGCCTTTCCGATGTGCGCTCCGAGCTCGGCGCAGCACGAGTCGTACTTCAGGTCCGCGTTGCCCTTGGCGTCGAAGTGAACGCGGATGTTCGACGCGGTCTTGTGGTGCACGGGGCAGCGCAGCGCCTCCAGGCGCCGGCCGATGTCGAGGCCCGCAGCGCGCAGCGCCGTCGAGATCCGGGCGTCGGTCACCTGATCGAGGGGCATCGTCCGGGAGCCGATGGTGACCGTGACGGCGACGGATACGGCGGGCATGCCCCCGATCAAAGCGCGGACGGCGCGCGAGCGCAAAGGGAAGCGTTATGCTGGCGTCGGATGAGACTCGCGCGTGTGCTCCTCGTGACCTGCGTGGCGGCGTCGGCCGCCTCGGCGCGCCCCGCGCGAGCGTCGGGGGACGACGTGGCCGCCGCGCAGCTCTTGTTCGACGAGGGACGCAAGCGGATGGCGCAGGGCGACTTCGCGAACGCGTGCCCCAAGCTCGCCGAGAGCCAGCGCCTGTCGCCCGCGGTCGGGACCGAGTTCAACCTGGCGGACTGCTGGGAGCACGTGGGAAAGCTCGCGAGCTCGTGGGCGGCGTTCCTCGAGGTGGCCGATCTGACGCACCGGCGCGGAGAAGTAGAGCGCGAGCAGGCCGCGCGGCAGCGGGCGGACGCGGTGGCGCCGCGCCTGGGAAGGCTCAGCGTCGAGGTACCACTCCTGCGACGCGTCCCCGATCTCGAGGTGCGGCGCGACGGAGAGCTCCTTCGCGACGCGCTCTGGGGCATCGCCGTCCCGGTCGACGCCGGAGACCATCGCGTCGAGGCCCGGGCGCCCGGGCGGCGCCCCTGGTCCGCGGTCGTGCACACCCAGGATGGACAGACCGCCTCCATCACGGTCCCCGACCTTCCCGTCGCTCTTCCGGCGCCGCCTCCTCCTCCCGCCGCCACGGGGGCCGCTGCCGTCGAGAGGGCCCCCGCCTTGCCCCCACCTTCGCCGCCGCCTCCCATCGTGGTCTACCCTCCGGCGGGCCCGGACCACACGGCCGCCTTCATCGTCCTCGGGGCGGCGGTCGTCTTCGCGGGCATGGGCGTCGCCGGCCTCGGGGAGCACGCCGCCGAGGTGAGCGATTACAACGCGGACTCCAGCTGCCCGGCCATCACGGCCGCCGGCCGACCCGCCCACTGCAACGACCTCGTCAACGCGGCCAACACGTGGAACACCGTCGCCGTGGTGAGCTTCGTCGCCAGCGGCATCGCGCTGGCGGGCGGCGCGACGCTCTTGCTCATCGCTCCCGGACCGAAGGCCGCGACCGGCACGCCCGCGACCGCCTTCCGGTGCTTCGGGGGCTTCGGCTCGGTCGGCTGCGCGGGAACATTCTAAGCTGCTCGCCCATGCTCCCCGGCGGCGCCCTCAACACGCGTGAGCTCGAGCAGCTCGCGCGCGAGCGACTGACCTCCCTCGCCTTCGACTACTACGCCAGCGGCGCTCACGACGAGCACACCCTGCGGGACAACGTGGACGCGTGGGCGCGCGTCCCCTTGCACTACCGCGTGCTCGTCGACGTCAGCGCGCGCGACACGACGACGACGGTCCTCGGCCAGCACGTCGCGATGCCGATCCTGGTCGCGCCGACGGCGTTCCACAAGCTCGCGTGCCCGGAGGGCGAGCTGGCGACGGTGCGCGCGGCGTCCCGCGCCGGAACGGTGATGGTCCTCTCGTCGCTGTCGAACACGCGGGTGGAGGACGTGTGCGCGGCCGCGACGGGCCCGGTGTGGTTCCAGCTCTACGTGTATCGCGACCGGGCGGCGACGGCGGCGCTCGTGGCCCGGGCCGAGGCGGCGGGTGCGCGGGCGCTCGTGCTCACGGTAGACGCGCCGCTGCTCGGACGACGCGAGCGCGACGTGCGGAACCGCTTTCACCTGCCGCCGGGGCTCTCGGTGGAGAACATGAGCGCGGAGGGGCACGGGGTCGTCGAGCTCCAGAAGGCCGAGAGCGGCCTCGCCGCCTACGTGGCCGAGAAGCTCGATCCTTCGCTGCAATGGAAGGACGTCGCGTGGCTCCGGTCGATCACGCGGCTGCCCGTCCTCGTGAAGGGCCTCGTGCGGCCGGACGACGCGCTGCGGGCGATCGACCACGGGGCGAGCGGCATCGTGGTCAGCAACCACGGAGGGCGCCAGCTCGACGGCGCGCCCGCGACGGCCTCGGTGCTCGGCTCCATCGCCGACGCCGTGCAGGGGCGCATCGAGGTCCTGGTCGACGGGGGCGTGCGCCGAGGGGCCGACGTGCTGCGGGCCCTCGCGCTCGGGGCGCGCGCCGTGCTGGTCGGTCGTCCCATCCTGTGGGGCCTGGCGGTGGCGGGCGAAGAGGGGGCCTTCGGCGTCCTCGACACGTTGCGCGAGGAGCTCGACCAGGCGATGGCCCTCGCAGGCTGCGCCCACGTCGCCGACGTGACGCGGGATCTCGTCCGAGCGTAGCGGACCGGTCGTCGAGGAGCCCGGGCCGCTCGTCGAGGAGCCCGGGCCGCCCGTCGAGGAGCCCAGACCCCTCGAGCAGCGACCCGGACTCCTGGCGCAGGAGGGCGGGCTCCGGGTCGAGGAGCCCGGGCTCCTCGGCCAGCGGTCGCGATGGCTCGCCGTGGAGCCGGGACAACTCGTCGAGGAGTCGCAGCTCCTCGACGTGTGGAGGTGGCCCTCCGCCCGAGGAGTCGCGGCTCCTCGGCGAGGAGCCGGGGCCACCCGACTTGGAGCCGGGCTCCTCGAGCCAGATCGGGTCGACCGTGTCTCGAGGAGTCGCGGCTCCTCGGCGAGGAGCCCGGGCAACCCGGTCGGGAATCGCGGCTCCTCCGCGTGGAGTCGCGGCGGCTCGGCGAGCCATCGCGACCGCTGGCCGAGGAGCCGCGGCTCCTCGACTCGGAGTTGCGGCTCCTGAACGAGCCATCGCGATGGCTGGCCGAGGAGGCCGGGCTCCTCGACTCGGAGCTGCGGCTCCTCGCCGGGTGGCGGCGAGGACTCGTCGCGGAGCCTGCCCTCCTCTCAGGTCGCCAGGCGCGACAATAGCTCGATCACCTTCGGGTCGTCCGGTGCGAGCTCCTGCGCCCGCCCCGCCGCGACCCGCGCCTCGGCGTACCGGTCCAGCGCCAGCAGGGCCCTCGCCCGGCCTCTCGGGTAGTCCGGATCCCGCGGCTGCGCTTTCTCGCCCGCCTCGAAGCAGGCCAGCGCCCGCGCCGGGTTTCGCTCGAGAAGCATGAGGCCGAGCGTGTAGCTCGCCTCCGGGTGCCCGGGGTGAATCGCGAGCAGCTTCTCCAGCGTCGCGATCGCCGTCGACTCGTCGCCCCTCAGCCGCGCGATGTTCGCCACCGCGACCAGCGATTGGGCGTGGCTCGGCGCGATCGCCAGCGCGCGCTGCAGGTGCTGCTCCACCTGGGGGAGAAGCTCGGGCCCGTAGGTGCCCCCGGCGACGACCTCGACCCCGATCTGCGCGAGCCAGTACCAGCCCTCGGGATCGTGCGGACGCACGCGCGAGTGAGCCTCGGCGATGGCTCCCGCGATGCTCGTCTTCTGCCGGCTGCAGAGCCACGGCAAGAAGGCCAGCAGATCCGGATCGCCCGGGATGGCTGCGGAGGCGGCCTGGAGGGCCTCGTCCGCGCGGGCCGCGTCGCCCGTCTCGCGCGCCGCCCGGGCGCCGCGCAGCAGCGCGTCGCGCGTGAACGCCTGGCGCATCTCCGGATCGACCGTGGCCGGCCGGAAGCCCTCCTCCGGGCTCCACCAGAGCAGCTCGATGGGCCGCGACGTGCGAAAACGCGCCACGAGGTCGGCCCGCTTCCCCGAGCAGAACGCGTGGTAGTCGAGGTGATCGATGGCCGCCCGGTCGCCGCACGCCTCGCAGAGCGGCGCGGCCTCGGCGTCCTCCACCGCGTGCGTCGCGGCCGACTCCACGTTGGCGACGAACGAATCGACGTCGGCGTAGGTGACGAGCGCGATGACGGCGGCGGGCGGCCCCGACGACGCGTGCGCGCGGCACCTGTGGCACCACCACGCGCTCCGGAAGAAGTCGAACGCGTACGCACCGTGCTCTTTCGTCATCGCCGCGCGGTGCAGCAGCGGAGGTACGCCGGGGGGGGCTCGCAGCAGCTCGTCCACTTCGCTCACTTCACGCCGGTGATCTTGGCGCCCGACCCGCATGGGAGACAGTGCATGAAGAACAGAGCATACGGGCTAGCGGGCCGTCCTCCCATCGCCAAAAGTGACGACAACGGCTACATCCGCCGCAAGGAAGGTGCTGCCCCATGACGGTCCGCCTCACGAGCCTCGCCAAACGCGCAGGGTGCGCGGCAAAGCACCCGCCGGGGTACCTCTTTCCGCTCGTCGGGGCCCTGCCTCCGGTGACCGATCCGAACGTGCTCGTCGGCAGCGCGACCGCAGACGACGCGGCCGTCTACCGGCTCACGGGCGAGCTCGCGCTCGTCCTCACGACCGACTTCTTCACGCCGGTCGTCGACGCTCCGTACGACTTCGGCCGCGTCGCGGCGGCCAACGCCCTCAGCGACGTCTACGCGATGGGCGGGCGTCCCATCACGGCGCTGAACCTCGTCGGATTCCCCGACGCGACCCTCGAGGCGAGCGTCCTCGGTGACATCCTTCGCGGCGGGGCGGACAAGGCCCGGGAGGCCGGCATCGACATCGTGGGCGGGCACACCATCAAGACCGACGAGCCGATCTACGGGCTGGCCGTCACGGGGCTCGTCCACCCCGCGCGCGTCGTGACCAACGCGGGCGCCCGGCCGGGCGACGCGCTCGTGCTCACGAAGCCCATCGGCGTGGGCATCATCACGACGGCCGCCAAGCAGGACGTCGACTCGCGCGGCGCCATCCGGGAGGCCATCGAGCTGATGGCGACGCTCAACCGCGGCGCGTGCGACGCGATGCTGGAGGTCGGCGTCCACGCGGCGACGGACGTGACGGGCTTCGGCCTGCTCGGCCACTTGCGGAACGTGACCAAGGCGAGCGGGTGCGCCGCGACCGTGTGGGTCGACCGCGTGCCTGTCCTCGAGGCGGCGCGCGCCTACGCCCGCGAGGGGATCGTGCCCGGCGGCACGCACGCGAACCGGCGCTTCCTCGCCGAGAGCGTGGAATACCGGGAAGGCGTGGACGAGGCGGACCAGCTCCTCGTCTGCGACGCGCAGACGAGCGGAGGGTTGCTCATCGCGGTCGCCCCGGAGCGCGCCGGGCAGCTGGTCGACGCCCTCGCGCGCGTGGGGACGCCCTGCGCGGCGATCATCGGTCGGATCGAGGCCGGGGTCGCGGGGACGGCGCGGGTCGGCCGCTACGCGTGATGGCTCTCCGGCGTCGTGTCCTCCTCGATCTCGCCGCAGGAGACGGGATGCCGGAGCACCATGAAGGCCTCGATGCTGCGCCGCTGCGAGGGCTGGAGGTCCATGAAGCGCACGCCGACGCCGGATCCGGATTCGCCCTGGCCGAGCGCCCACATGACCTCGCACTCGACGCGCAGGTGCTTGTTCAGGAAGCGCAGGTCGACGAGGATCTGCGTGCCGATGGGGATGACCGCGTCGGTCTCGATGAAGAGACCGCCCATCGAGATGTCGCGGATGAGCGCCGAGTAGAAGTTGTGACCCGACGTGAAGTCGACGGCGACGGACATGGAGAGCCGGGGGTGCTGGCGACGGTCTTTGCCTTCCACTGGGGCCACCTCGACCAGTAGAACGGCAGGGCGTTCGCGGAAGTTCAGCCCCGGCCGAAATAATCGCGATTGGGCCGCAATCGGGCGCCCCAGCAGGGGGTGAAGCTCACGCCTTCGCGGCCACCACGAGCGCGAACTGCCCGTCCGCGTCGCTCAGCCAATCGACGAGCCGCATCGCCCCCTGAAAGAGCGTCCGCTCGACCGTGGCCCGGGTGAACTTGCGGCTGATCTCGGTGAGAATGCTCTCGCCGCGCTCGAGCTCCAGCGAGAGGTCGATGGCGCGGAGGTGCGCCGATTGTCGTCGCTTCGACACGAGGCGCATCTCGATGCGCTGGCGCGCGTCGTCGTAGATCGCGCTGTGGTCGAACGCCGACGGGTCGAAGTCGCCGTCGAGCTCGCGCGAGAGGACCCGGAGGACGTTCCTGTTGAACTCTGCCGTGACGCCGAGCGCGTCGTCGTACGCCGCGACGAGCACGCGCGGGTCCTTCACCAGATCGACGCCGAGCAAGAAGCGGTCGCGCCCCGTCATCAGGCGCGAGATGTCGCGCAGGAGCGAGGGCGCCTCGTGCTCGTCGAGGTTGCCGATGGTGCTGCCGAGGAAGGCGAAGAGGCGCGGCCCCGCCGAGGGCGGCGCCACGAGCGCGATCCGCCCGAGGTCGTGCGCGAAGTCCCCCACCACGCCTCGCACCGAGAGGCTGGGGTGCTCGGGCAGCAGCGACTCCGCGGAGAGCTCGATCGCCGAGGGCGCGATGTCGAAGGGGACGTAGCTCGGCGACCCGCCGCGAGCGCAGAGCGCCCCGACGAGGATGCCCGTCTTGCGTGCGAGGCCGCTCCCGATCTCGACGAGCGCGGTCGCGTTCGGTGGGCCGATGCTCGAGACGATGGCCCGAGCATGACGCTCGAGCAGCGCGCGCTCGGTGCGAGTCAGGTAGTACTCGTCGAGGTCGCAGATGGCGTCGAAGAGGCGGCACCCCGCGTCGTCGTAGAAGTACTTCGGGGGGATGCGGCGCGCGCCATTCCCGAGCCCGGCGCGCACCTCGGCCGCCATTGTGGCGAGCCGGTCGTGCGCGCGCGCGTTCTCGAGGATTTCCAGCCGAGCGATCCCCACGAGCCGCTGGTCGTAGCTCAAGCCGTGCCGGGCGAACAGGAAGAACGGCACGCCCGATGCTCGGTCACAGAGACCCATGAGCCCGAAGCCGCCCCACACCTCCGCCTGGCTGCTCTCTCTCTCCGCCGCCTGCGCGGCCGCGACGTCGATCGACTGCGGCAGCGCAGGGAGCGTCCCCGTACCCGATGCGGGCCCGACCTACGGTCAGCTCGGCGACGAGTCTTCGGTCGCGTGGACCACGCCGTTCGGCGCGAGCTCGGTCACCCCGGCGGCCGTCGCCGCGGCGCCGGACGGCACGGTACGCATCGCCGCCACACTGCGCGGGACTGTCACCCTCGGCGGAACCACCCTCGCCACGGCGGGAGGGCAGGACGTCCTCGTGGCCGAGCTGGGGGCGAACGGCGAGCCCTTGTGGGCCCACGACTACGGCGACTCGCTCGATCAATCGGCGAGCGACGCGGTCGTCGATGCGGCGGGCAACGTGATCGTCGTCGGAACCTTCGCCGGCACCCTCGACTTCCAGTCGTCCGTCGCGCCCACCGTGCAATCCGTCGCGCTGACGCCCTCGGCCGCCACGCCGGGGACCGCGGCGATGGTCGCCGCCGGCGCGAGCGACGCGTTCGTGGCGAAGCTCGATGCCGGCGGGAGCCTCGTGTGGAGCACGCGCCTCGGCAGCGCGGGGACGACGACCGAAGCGCGGTCCGTGGCTCTCGGCGCGAACGGCGCGATCGCGCTGACCGGCGGGCTCCGCCATGGCCTCGTGCCGAAGGCGCCGGCGGGGGCGGCCGACAGCGACGTGTTCGTCGCGCTGCTCGACGCGGGCGGGCACCTGCAGTGGACCAAGAGCTTCGGCGGCGGGGGCACCGACGTGGGAACGTCGGTCGCCGCGAACGCGCAAGGCGAGCTGGCGGTCACGGGGACCTACCAGGGGGCCATCGATTTCGGAGCCGGAGCGCTGCCGACGTTCGGGCAGAGCGACGTCTTTCTGGCGAAGCTCGACGCGCAGGGCAGCCTGGAGTGGACGAAGGCCTCCGGAGGCCCGACGGCGGACGACGCCGTGGGAGTCGCCTTCGATCCGTCCGGAGACGTCATCACGCTCGGCAACTACTCGGGTGCCGTCTCGTCCGACGCTCCGCTCGCCGGCGCCGCGACGTCGGCTGCGGGGCGGATGCTGCTCCTTAAGTACGATCCCGCGGGGAGCTCGCTGTGGACCGACCGCTTCGGAAGCGGCGACCCGCGCGAGCAGAGCACCGCGCTGGCCGTCGACGGACAGGGAAACGCCTACGTCGCCGGGCAGGTCCACGCGTCGTTCGACTTCGGCGCGTGCAACCTCGCTCCGACGAGCGCGGACCAGACGGGCCAAGCCTTCGTCGTCATGACCACGGCGGCCGGGCAAGCGACGTGCGGCCAGCGCTACGGGCTCGGCGCGGCGGCGCAGATCGTGTCCCTCGCCGTGGCGCCGGTGCGTGGCGTCGTCATGACCGGGGTGGTCGAGGGACCCATCGACCTCGGGCAGGGCACGATCACCGGGAACCCGGCGGCGGGCTTCGTCGCGCGGGAAGAGCCGATCCCGCAGCCCCTGCTCTGACGCAGGCCGCTACCCGGCGACCGGCGGCGGCTCCTTTGGCTCGTTCGGATCGGGGTACATCCGCCAGAGGCCCTGCTCGTCCATCTCGAAGTCGACCACGTCGCCGCGCTCGCTGCGCAGCGTCACGCGGAGCGGCGGGCCGGGCACCCAGGACCAGGCGACCGCCGTCCACGTGTGCGCGTCGCTGGCGAGCTCGCTCGCGGCCGAGGTCGTCTGGAAGGCGTCGAGGTTGTGGCGTGCCGCGGAGGTGATGGGACCGGTCGGCAGTCGGAGCATGGGACCGTAACCTCGGGCCCGCGAGGGCTCGTGGCAACCCCCGTCGGCGGAGGATCCCGCCGCCGCCTTTCCGAGCCGGGAACTGGCCCGGCGGCCCCTTCCGTGGGAAACTACATGCATCGTCGGCCTGGAAGGACCGCCCGTCGATGCGCCGTACCCTGTCGGAGCTCCTGCTCCGCATCCCTCTCCTCGCGCTGGCGTGGGTCGCCATTCGCCCCGTGCCGGCGAAGCCTTCTCCTGCGCCGCCCGACCAGATGCCGCTGGCCATCGCGCTGGCGCCGACCCCTCCGACGCCCCCGTGTGCGCCGGGGATGGTGCTCGTCGACGGCGACTACTGCGACGAGGTGGAGGAGAAGTGCATCAACGAGCGACCCAAGCCCCACGTCGGGTGCCTGGAATACGCGGCGCCGAGCGTCTGCGTGGGCAAGCAGACGCACATGCGCTTCTGCATGGACAAGTACGAGTTCCCCAACACCGAGGGGGAGAAGCCGCTCGTCATGCAGTCCTGGTACGACGCCGACAAGGCCTGCCGGGCGCTCCAGAAGCGCGTCTGCCGCAGCCACGAGTGGACGCTCGCCTGCGAGGGGCCCGACCGCCTCCCCTACCCCTACGGCTACGTGCGCGACTCGAAGGCCTGCCACATCGACGAGTACGGGCCCATGATCGACGAGAAGCGCTTTTACTCCGTCGACAAGGACAAGGAGATCGCGCGCATCGATCGCCGCGAGCCGAGCGGCGCGCGCCCCGGCTGCGGCAGCCCGTTCGGCGTCTACGATCTGACCGGCAACGTCGACGAGTGGACCACCAACGAGACGGGCATCCCCGACCACGGGACCCTGAAGGGCGGCAACTGGGGCGAGTGGCGCAACGCCTGCCGCCCGCACACCAACGGACACGCGGCCTGGTTCCGGTACTACCAGCTCGGCTTCCGTTGCTGCACCGATCCGGACACCGAGCCCGCGCCGTGACGCGCCGCCCCGGCGAGGCGATCGGCCGGTGATGGGATGAGCTCTGTGTCACAATGCCGGCCCAGGCGATGGTCGACGCTCGGAAGCCCGCGGCCGCGGGCGTGTTTTACCCAGCCGAGCGCGAGCTCCTCGCGCGCACGGTGCGCGATCTCCTCGACGCCGTTCCCCCTTCGCGCAACACGGGGCGGGCCGCTCGCCTGCGCGCCATCGTCGTGCCGCACGGCGTCTCCGGGCCGTCCGGAGCAGTGGCGGCGACGGCATGGGCGCGGGTCGCGGCGCACGCGGCGCGTTTCCGGCGCGTCGTGCTGCTCGGCCCCGCGCACCACACGCAGTTCATCGGCATCGCGGCGCCGTTCGCCGACACGTTCGCGACGCCCCTCGGCGCGGTGGAGGTCGACCGCATCGCCATCGAGGTCGTGCGCCGGTTCCCGCACCTCATCGTCAGCGACGATCCTCACGAGCAGGAGCCGTCGCTCGAGGTGCAGCTCCCCTTCGTGCAGACCCTGCTGCCGAACGCCACCATCGTGCCGCTCCTCGTCGGCGACATCGACGATCTGGACGCGGCCGAGGTGCTCGACACGCTCTGGGTCGACGACACGCTGCTCGTCGTCTCGACGGATCTGAGCCACTACTACGACGCCGTCACGGCGAAGCGGCTCGACGAGGCCACGGCCCGCTCGGTGGAGACGCTGGACGCCGGGTCGATCGGCGAGGAGCAGGCGTGCGGCCACGCGGCGCTGCGGGGCCTCCTGACGGCGGCGAGGGCGAGGAAGCTGAAGGCGACCCGGCTCGACGTGCGTCACTCGGGCGAGGTCTCGGGGGAGCTCGCCGAGGTGGTCGGGTACGGGTCGTTCATGGTGGGGTGAGTGGCGGGCGGCAGGCTCGGACGGAGCGACGAGTACGCCCTCGGCCGCCCGGAACCGCCGCGAAGGGACGAGCTGCTGCTTCCGAGCTGATGCCTGCGGTCCTCAAAGCCGCAGGTTGCGCCGCCGTGCCAGCGCCCGCGACGAGCATGGGGGCCCACGGAAAGGTTGCGCTTTCGACCGAATGGGCCGAAGTTGGCCCGGTTCTATCAAGGCGGCTACCCACCCGACGCCAACCCCCACCGAGGAGGATGCACATGCTCGTACCCACGATCGCCTTCGCCTTGTGGATGGTCTCACTCCCGACCTCGCAGCCTCCGCTGTCGCTCGATCAGCTGCAGGCCGCGAGCGACGAGCTGGATACGTCCGGAGAGCGCGTGAAGCTGAAGCTCGTGACCCCCGAGATCGTGGGCATTGCGCAGGGCTTCCTCGATCTTCCGATGGGGGCCGAGCGGTACCTCACCCTCGACGGCAAGCGCTGCGCCTTCGTGCTCGAGCCGCACTACCACCCGCCCGGGTTCGTGGGAGGCCCGAACGGCTGGCACAAGGGCGTGACGGTCTACGAGCTGCGAGAGAGCGACGCGACGGCGAGCTCCGACATCTCAGTAGCTCGTTGAAACAGCTCCACATCGACCTCGTCTCGGACGTCATCTGTCCGTGGTGCTTCATCGGCTCGCGGCGCCTCGAGCAGGCGCTCGCGACGCCCCCGGATGGGGTCGCCGTCGACGTGACGTACCGTGCCTTTCTCCTCGATCCGTCCACGCCGCGGGAAGGAGCCGATCTCCGGGAACGACTGCGCGCGAAGTACGGCGCGGATCCGGAGAAGATGTTCGCCAACGTCGAGGCCGCGGCGCGGTCGAGCGGCATTCCCCTCGACTTCGCGAAGGTCCGTCGCACGCCGTCGACCGTGGCCGCGCACACGCTCCTTCGCCACGCGATCGACAAAGGGACGCAGCCCGCGCTCGCGCGCGCGCTCTTCGAGGGCTACTTCCTCGAGGGGCGGGACATCGGCGACGCCGACGTGCTGGCCGCCCTCGCGGCCGCCCACGGGTTCGACGCCGACGAAGCGACGCGCATCGTCCGTGACGAGGCAGAGCTCGCGAAGACCCGCGAAGAAGCTCAGGAGGCCGCCGCGAGCGGAGTACGCGGCGTCCCGTTCTTCGTCCTCGGAGGGCGCCTGGCCGTCAGCGGGGCCCAGTCGGCCGACGTGCTGCGTGGCGCGATCGCGCGGGCCGTCGCCGAGACGACCCAGCCCGATTGAAGCGAGCGGTCAGACCGGGTCGCGTCGCTTGAGCGCGATGAGCAGCACGATGAGCATGAGGAACGTCGACGCGAAGAGCGCGGCGGACGGCATCCACAGCTGATCCCACTCGGTGAACCCCCAGGCTCCGGTCAGCGTGTCGCTCGACACCTGCGCGATGGCGCACTGAAACTTCCCGTTCTGGATGAAGTCCGGCAGGCTCGTGAGGTCGGGCTTGTGGAGCTCGATGTTCCAGGCCGCGTCGCCCGCGATGGCCATGCGCTCGCTCGCGATGGCCCCCTCGAAGCCCCACCGCGACGGCATCATGTACATCAGCGGTTTCAGGTTCGGGTTGGTCGTCATCGGGACCATCAGCCCTCCGAGGACGACCTGGGGGATGAGCGCGATGGGCGTGAGCGCCATCGCCGCCTCCGCGGACGAGACCACGGTCGACATGCAGAGGCCGAGCGCGGTCGCGTTCATCGCGAGGGCCACCAGATTGCCGAGCTCGAGGGCGAAGGCGACGGGGCCCCCGTTGAAGCCGAGCGTGAAGAAGACGATGCCGAGCAGCATCGAGCACTGCAGGACGCAGAAGAAGCTGAGAAGGAGGTACTTCGACAGGACGTAGTTGAGAAGGCGCAGGTTGACCATGCGCTCGCGCATGTAGATGGCCCGCTCGGTGACGATCTCGCGCGCCGCGTTGCTCGTCCCGAACCAGACGCAGCTCACGACGACGAAGAACATCGCCGCGGTGTGATCGGTCGTCGGCTGCATCGTGTTGAGCAGGTTCGTCGTCGTCGCCGCCGCCATGTCGCTCTTCTTCGACAGCTCCTGCAGCGCCCCCAGGCACCAGTACGGCACTCCGGAGGTCTGGTTGCCGAAGACGAGCCACAAGAGGACGCCGATGATCGGCGCCTGCAGGAACATGATGGCGGACCCCATCCGGTCGCGCAGCTTGACCCGCCAGTACCGCGAGAGGAGAAGCCCGAGCTGCCGGACGACCGCCACGTCGGCGCGATGTGGAACCCCGCGCGCGGCCGGCACGGTGCCGATCGCGCGCCGGCCCGAGTACATGGACTGGTAGACCGGGTTCTCCTGGCGGAAGAACTCCGCGCGCCAGCCCTTGGAGGCCGCGACGCGCGCGTGCTGCCGGAGCGCCGCGGGGTTCGTCCGCTTCATCTCCTCGAGCACCATGCGCTCGCGGACGTTGAGCATGTCGAACATGTCGCGCGGGTTGTCGATTCGCTTGTGCGCCGAGCCGCCGGGGGACCGCGCGAGGATCGACCCGAAGAACGCATACGCGGCCTCGCCGGCCGGCCCGAAGTACGTCGGGACGCCGCCGTAGCCCATGATGAAGCCGAGGTTGAACTTCTCGAACTCGTCCTTCGCCGGCTGGTGGATCGTCATCACGATCGTCTTGCCGGTCTTCTTCGTCAGGTCGGCGAGGAGGCTGATGAGCGTCGTCGTGTCGTCGGCGGCGAGGCCGCTCGTCGGCTCGTCGAGGAACAGGATGACCGGGTCGGTCACGAGCTCGAGCGCGATGTTCACGCGCTTTCGCTGCCCGCCCGAGAGCACCTTCTTCTCCGGCTTGCCGATCTGGAGGTTTCGCACCGCCTCGAGGCCGAGGTCGCGCAGCGTGTCGTCGACGCGGCGGTCGATCTCGTCCTCCGAGTAGTCGGGTGGCAGGCGGAAACGCGCGGAGTACTTCACCGCCTCGAAGACGGTGAGCTCCGGGTGCACGATGTCGTCCTGCGGCACGTACCCGATGCTGCCGCGGAGGGCGTCGTAGATCGTGTAGAGGTCCTCGCCGTTGATGCGGACCTGGCCGCTCGTCGGCGGCAGATAGCCGTTGAGGGCGAGCAGCAGCGTCGTCTTGCCCGCGCCCGAGGGGCCCATCAGCGCGATCATGTCCCCCGGCAGCGCCTTGAAGGAGACGTGGTCGAGCAGCACCTTCATCTGCGACTTGTCGTCGCGATCGGGGACCTCGAGGTAGAGGTCCCACGCCTCGATCTCGTAGAGGGGCTTGCCGGCCCAGTTGGCCTGGTCCTCGACCACCACGTCGATGCGGCTGTCCGCGAGGTGGATGAGCAGCGGCATCGGCCCGACGAAGACCTTCTCGCCGTTGGCCACCGGCACGCGCTGCCCGGACGCGAGCCGCTGCCCGCGCACGTATGTCCCGTTCGCGCTGCCCCGGTCCTCGAGAAAGAGCTGACCGCCGGCCATCACGATCTGCGCGTGCTTCGACGACACCTGCGGATGATTGACGACGATCTGGTTGTCCGGCGTGCGGCCGATGGAGATGACGTTCGACTGGAGCTGGTCGAGGTTGAGCTCCCCGATGACGGTGCGGTGCTTGCGGGGGACGGTCGCGCCCTCGTTCGGCGGCGACGCTCCCGGCTGCGGCGGCGTCATGGGCTGCCCCGAGGTCAACGCCATGGGCGACATCGCCACGGCCGGCGCGGCCCCCGCGAGCCCGCCCTGCGCGACGTGAGCCAGCAACGCCACCGGCACGGGGACGGGACCGAAGGCGATGAGGCCGTTGGGGTCGATGGGCGCCGGCTGGTTGGGCACGAGCTGCTGCCCGCCGACCCAGGTCCCGCTCGTCGAGCCGTGGTCCACGGCCATCATGCGGTCGAGCATGATGGTCGCGTGCTGGCCGCTGACGGCGCCGTGCGAGAGGACCAGCGAGGCGCGCGCCGCGTCGCGACCGACGATGACCTGGCCGCGGGGAGGCTGCAGCTGACCCGGCGCCATGAGCATCGTGCACAGGGCGACGTGCGCGAGCGGCACGGGCACGCCGGCGAGAGTGAAGACCGTCCGGAAGTCGAACGGGACCGACTGCTGAGGCGCGACGGGCGCGCCGTTCGCCGCGGTGGACCCGGCGCCGAGGTCGACGAGGAAGAGCTGGCCGTTCTGGCGGACGACGCGCGCGTGATGAGGCGCGACCGGCGCGGGGAGCACGAGGTCGTTGTCCGGCGCGCTGCCTATCGAGACTTCCGTCTTGCCGAACGCGGGGACCATCGCGGCGCTATCTTAGAGGGTGTCGAGCTCGAAACACCACGACACTCAAGCGACGCCCCGCAGCGGCAGGCCGGCCTTTTCGTAGATCCGGTCGAGGACCCGCATGTTGGCGACGCCGTCGCGCGCCGACGTGAGGACGGGCGCGCCGAGGGTCACGCACTCGGCGAAGGCGCGGAGCTGGTGCTCGTAGGTCGAGCGGCCCGGGACGCGCTCCACGCTCTTGCCCGTCGCCGTGCGGACGGTGAGGCGATGGTAGAGCTGGGGCGCGATCGGGTTGAAGACGCGCATCTCGCCCGCGTCGCCGACGACGCGCGCCGAGATGTCGAACAGCGTCCACGAGAACAACGAGCAGCGCACACGCCCGGTGCGCCCGTCGGCGAACGTCACGTCCGCCTCCATGCAGCGATCGACCTTCGGCGACGACAGCCGCGCCTCGGCGCGCGTCACCTCCGGCTCGGCGCCCGCGAGGTGGCGGAGCATGTGCACCGCGTAGCAGCCGGTGTCCATCGTGGCGCCGCCGCCGAGCGCGTAGTCGTATCGGATGTTGCCGGGCAGCGGCAGGGGGACGCACATGTTGGTCTCGATGCGCTGCACCCGCCCGAGCGTCCCGTCCGCCACGATGGCGAGCATCCGGGCGGCGAGCGGATGGTACCGCCAGTGGAAGGCCTCCATCAGCACGCGCCCCGCGCGGTCGGCGGCCTCGGCCATCCGTTCGGCCTCGTCGGCGTTCGAGGCGAGCGGCTTCTCGCAGAGCACGTGCTTGCCTGCGGAGAGAGCGCGGAGCGTCCACGCGCAATGCAGGCCGTTGGGCAGCGGGTTGTAGACCGCGTCGATGTCCGGATCGTCGACGAGCTCGTCGTAGCTGGCGAGGGCTCGCGGGATGCCGTGGCGTCCGGCAAAGGAACGAGCCCGGCCGGGGTCGCGCGCCGCGATGGCGGTGACGGCCACCTCGGGGACGTGCTTCGCCGGCGTCAGCAGCGCCGTCGGTACGATGCGAGCTGCTCCGAGGACGCCCATGCGTAGGGGGGGCATACGAGCTACGATCTACCATGGCGAGCGCGAATCCCGAGTTCCCGCTCGACGGAGCGGCAGGCGTGCGCGAGCCGGTGACGCCCCGCCGGCCGCTGTCCGTCCGCGTGACGAAGCACGAGCAGCGCGACGCGACCGTGCTCGGGGACGTGCGTCTCCGCTACGTGGACGTGCGCCCCGCACACGAGAGCGGACCGCCGGTCGTGCTGCTGCACGGGATCGCGTCGCGCATCGAGGAGTACGAGGAGATGATCGGCGGGCTCGCGGCCAACCGGCGCGTGCTCGTGATGGATCTTCCGGGCAACGGGTACTCGGACAAACCGGATCGGCTCTACACGCTCACCTTCCTCGAGGACGCGGTGCTCGGGCTCCTCGATCATCTCGCGGTGAAGCAGGCCGATCTCGCCGGCGGAAGCCTCGGCGGCAACCTGGTCCTGCGCCTCGGTCACCGCGCGCCACAGCGATTCCGGCGGCTCGTGCCGTGGGCTCCGGCAGGCGCGTGGGAGCCCATGCGGGTGCTCGGCGCGCTCGGGAGCCTCTGGCTGCGCCTGGGGTCGGCCGCCTTCTGGCCGGTGATCTGGGTGCAGTCGCGTTTCTGGTACCGACGCACGTGGAAGGGACGCGACGACGCCCTCCGTCAGACCTTCAACCATTACCGCGAGGTGTTCGGACGTGGCTTCGTGCGGATGTACTTCGAGATCGTGCGCGAGCAGGTGCTGACGTCCCTCTTCCCCATCGCGCCGGCGATCGCCCATCCGACGCTGCTCTTCTGGGGGGATCAGGACCACGCGCTCGGAATGGGCCACGGCGTCCAGCGCCTGGCCAAGCTCCTCCCCAATGCGCGCCTGCGTGTGTTCCACGGCGCGCGTCACTCGCTGGCCAACGAAGTGCCCTACGAGCTGGCAGGCGGGGTCGACGCCTTTCTCTCCCGAGGCGACCCCTAGCGGGGTGACCGATTCGCGCGCGTAGGCCACGACCGGGGCTCGACTCACTCGGTCGGTGCTCCGGCCTCGATCCAGTCGTGGAAGAGCCGGGCGAGCGCATCGCTGTGCGTCGCGTAGTTCGGCATGCAATCTCCGACGATGCCGCCCTCGCACGCGAGCTTGAGGTAGACGTAGCTCTGCGCCGGATCGCCCGGCAAGACGCGCTTCATCGGCGGGTTCTCGTACGACGTGACGTCGATCATGCTCTCGAACTCGTGCGTCGGAGCGAGCCCCATCCCGCCGGCGCCGGAGCCGTGGCAATTGTCGGCCTCGGAGCAGACGCGGTCGATCTCGCCCCGCACGGCGACCGCGAGCGGAAGGTCCTCGGTCGCGTCCCCGCAGACGAGGCAGGCCACTCCGGCGTCGGTCGTCGCGTCGACCGCGGCGTCGGCGCTCGCGTCGGGCGTGGGCTCCCCGGAGTCCATGTCGGGCGAGCACGCCGCGAGCAGCGAGGCGAGGGCGAGGGCAAAGGCGCGGGTGCGCACACCGGGCAGTCTACGAGCCGGACGCGCCCGCGCGTAGCGCACGGCGCACTTTCTCGAGAACCCCCACGTCGGCGGGCGGAAATTCCTCCTGCCTCAGCTCGCCCTGCCCCGCCCATTTCACAGCCGCCACGTCGATAGGGCGCGGCTCCGAGCCCGCCTCCCGCGTGACCTCGAAGAAGAGCAGCAGCACCGCCTTGTCCACCTCTTCGTAGCGGTGGAACGTCACGTCGACGATCTCGCCGACCGTGGCCTCGATGCCGATCTCTTCCCGTAGCTCGCGGCGGAGGGCCTCGCGCGGATCCTCGCCCGGCTCGACCTTGCCGCCGGGGAACTCCCACGCGCCGGCCAGGTGCGTCCCCGCCTTGCGCTGCGTCAGGAGGACGCGCCCCGCCTCGACGACGACGGCGGCGGCCACGACCACGGTCTTCATCGGCGGGGGAAGATTCTACCGTCTTTTCCGCGCTCCCGGCCCCTCCCCTTGCGGTATCGTTCGGGCGCCTTTTTCCAAGCGAGCGAGCCGCCATGAACAACGCCTTCCCGGTCGACGACGGCAATTTCAAGCGCGGGGCCTTCAAGCCCATCGCGATCATCGTCGGCCTGCTGATGGTCGCGGGGGCTGCCGTCTTCATCTTCCTCAGCGCCAAGACCGAGGCGCAGTCGATGACGAAGGAGGCCGCCAACAAGGAGATCCTCGACATCCAGCTGCTGCCGAAGGCCGAGCAGCTGCCGCGCTGGCGCAAGTGGGCCGAGGTCGAGAGCGAGCCGCGCCTGCAGCAAGAGGCGTTCGTGCACCTCTCGTGGGCCCATGACACGCAGAGCATCCCGGCCATCGTGAAGGGTCTGGGGTCGATCGATCACACGGTCCGCGGCACGGCGGCGATGGCCCTCGCCGGCTTCGGGACGCCCGCCGCAGACGCCGCCAAGCCTGAGCTACTGAAGGCGGTCGCAGAGGCCACGAACGCCGACAAGCCGCAGATCTGCTGGGCTCTCATCGCCCTGCACGAGTCGAGCGCGTTCGACACGGTGATGGGCGAATACCGCCTCGGGCACCTGGCCACCGTGCAGCGCCTCGACGGCTACCCGGCCTTCGACGCGGAGATGCTCGCGGGGCTCGTGCCGATCGACAAGATCGCGTCGCTGGCGGGCGACGAGAGCGACAGCGTGCGGCAGCTCGTGGCGACGACGCTCTCGAAGAACGCCGACCCCAAGTGGACCGATACGCTCATCAAGCTCGTGACCGACAAGCAGGTCGAGGTCGCGCGCGAGGCCGCGGTCGGCCTGGGCAAGATCGGGAGCGACAAGGCGACGCAGCCGCTCGTCGACGCGTTGACGAAGGCCGACAAGCCCTCGCGCGAGAAGTTCCTGCAGGCGCTCCGCGACGGCGCGGGCGCGACCGGTCTCGTTCTCGCGATCAAGACGGTGCAGCACACGTCGGCCGAGACCGAGAAGTTCCAGACCAAGCAGCTCTTCGACATGCTGCGCGAGCTTGAGGACCCGCGCGGGGGCGACGCGCTCTACGAGTACATCAAGACGAACCCCAAGCCGCACTGGAGGTACGAGGCGGCGATGCGCATGGCGGAGATCGGCGACGTGCGGGCGGCCGAGGTGCTCGGCTGGCGCATGCAGCAGGACCCGCTCAAGCTCTACAACGACGTCGACTGGCCGGAGCTCCGGCGCGACGACAACGAGCGCGTCTACGGGGCGCGCCACCTGGCCGACCTCGCGGCGATCCACCCGGAGAAGCGCGACTACCTCGCGAAGACGGCGGAGCCGGGCGTCCTCTACTGGGTCGACCCCGAGAACAAGCCGCAGCCGCACGCGAACGGGATGCGCTTCCTCGCGGCGGTCGGGTCGCAGAAGGCGATCCCGATGCTCGAGAAGTGGGCCGACCCGAAGGCGAAGCTGCCGAACGAAGGCGCGCAGCCTCCCTTCCCGGAGGACTGGGCGACCGCGCAGAGCGCGCTCCGCTACCTCGGGCAGACGAAGGACCCGCGCGGGTGGGGCATCCTCGAGAAGCAGCTCCACCGGCGCAGCCGCAAGACGGACGTGTCGTGGGACTCGCTGATGCAGGGCGGGCTGACGATCCTCGGGATGACGCTGCGGGCCATCGGGGTCGGCTCGTCGGACGGCTTCGCGATGTGGGGTGACTCCAAGGCGTACGACGATCTCGTGAAGTACGCCGAGGACCCCATGGAAAACGAGCAGGCGCGCATGGAGGCCTGCTTCGGCCTCTCGTGGGTGGCGACCGACGATCAGATGAAGGAGGTCGTGAAGAAGATTCACGACAACACGAAGACCGACGCCAAGGGCAACTTCATGCGCCAGTGCTACCTGGAGACGGTCATCCACCGTCCGGTGCCCGACGCGACGGCCGGTCTGGTCGACCTCCTGACGCCGAGCGTGCCCGACATGGAAGTGCGCCACCAGATCGCGCGCGCCATCGGCATGGGCGGCATCACGCGCAACATGGTGCAGCCGATCTTCGACAAGCTGAGCGACGTCTCGCTCAAGGCCGACGCGGCCCTGGCGCTCGTGCTCGGGGCGGACTCGGACACGGCGGCGCGGGCCATCGCGACGTACAACGATCCGGCGGCGCCGGCGGAGGCGATGGAGGAGCTGAAGGACGTCTTCAACAAGACGTTCGGCTACTGGAGCGACCGGAACTACGAGACCGGTGACATCGCGCGGTGGGTCGACAACGCCGAGGCCATCGCGCACGTGAAGGTGCACGATCAGCTGCAAGACTGGCCGCGGCTCATCCTCGGGCGAAACCTCGTCGAGTCGATCGAGATCGACAACGGCCCCCACTCGATGACGCGCGTGCAGCTCCGCTGGAGGCTGATGGCGGACGCGAAGGGCTCGAACGCCGTGAAGCGCGACGAGGCGATCCACATCCTGAAGTTCATCAAGGAGAAGGGTGTCTTGATGGCGCTGCGCGGGGAGCCCGGACCCGTGGGTGAGCTCGCGCGCCAGGCGTTCTTCGAGGTGATGAACCCCAAGTCGAGCGCGGAGTCCGTGCCGGAATCGCCGAAGGCGCAGAGGGCGAACGCGGGCTCGCCTCCGGCCGGGTTCAGCGGATCGAACGTCATCCCGATGCCCAAGTGACGGCACGTCGCCTCACGGTGGCCGCGCTGATGGTGGCCGCCTGCGGGCCGTCCGCGCCCGCGAAGGCGCCCGGCACGGCCGTGCAGGCGACGAACCTGACGCCGCCGCAGGGGACGACGCTGGTGCAGGCGTGCACGCCGACGGGCCCGGAGCTCTGCTTCAACGCGATCGACGACAACTGCAACGGCGTCATCGACGAGGGATGCGGCATGCAGACCGGTCCGGTGCAGGTCGCCATCGCCTGGAGCGCCGCGACGGCGGACGTGAACATCACGCTGGTGACGCCCGCCCACGAGCGGGTGCCCAACGAGCGGACGCGGTCCACGGCGAGCGGCTTCCACCTCGACCGCGACTGTCCCTCCGACGAAGGGTGCAACGGGCAGAACGTCGAGAACATCTTCTTCGACGGTATCCAGCCTCCCTCCGGGCACTACGTCGTCGAGATCACGCTGGTCGATCTGCACGGAGCCGACGCGCCCGTGAAGGTGCGGTTCGGCGGGAGGCTCGGGGCGCGGACCGTGGGGTTCGACGTCGACGTCTCGCCGGGCGACGATGCAAAGAAGACCTTTGCGTTCGATGTCCTTTGAGACCGCGCTGCGCCATCACCGCTCGCTGACGGTCGCCGTGCTCTGCCTCGGCGCGGTGCGCGCGCACGGGACCTGGGGGGTCGCGATGCCGCCGGCGGACACGAGCGTGCCGCGGCCGGCCATCGTCTACCTGCACGGAATGTGGGCGAGCCCGGAGGACTCGTGCGGCGCCTTCGAGCACGCGTCGACGCCGTTCGGGTTCCTCGTGTGCCCGCGAGGCAACGCGCCGTTCGGCGACGGCAAGATGTGGACGGGCACCTACGCCACCGTGTCGCCCGGCATCCACGCCGCCCTCGACGCCGCCGCGCTGCTCGCGCCGGGAAAGCTCCGCTCCGACGGCGGGACGCTGATGGGCTACTCCAACGGCGCCTATTTCGCGGCGGAGGTCGCGCAGTCCGAGCCGGGCAAATGGACGGGCCTCGTGCTCCTCTCGATGCACCTCGAGCTCGACGTCGCGCGCCTGCGCGCCGCAGGCATCCGGCGCGTGGTCCTCGGCGCGGGGGACAAGGACGGCGCGCGCGACGCGATGAAGGCCCTGGCGGCACGGACGGATGCCGCGGGCGTGCCCACGCGCTTCGTCAGCCTCGGCGCGCTCGGACACGAGCTGCCCTTGCCCGAGCCTCCCGACATGGACGCGAGGATGTGCGATGCCATCGCCTGGGTTCGCGAGGCCGACCCCGCGGCGTGTCGCCCGCCCTGAGCGCGCGGGGAGAGCCCTCCTACGGCTTCGGGTGCGCCGAGAGAAAGCCCCAGACGTACTCGCCCCAGGCCGGCTGGTTCAGGGCCGGGATGTGCCCGCCGCCGTTGATCGTCCAGAGCTGCACGTCGATCCCGGAGGGACAGCCGCCGTAGGCCTGCACCACCGTCTGGTTGGCGGGCAGCGTGACGTCGATGGTGTACGTCTGCCCGGTGGGGGCGAGGGGGCCGGTGCACCCGTTCCTCGTCGCCCAGTCGGCGACCGTCGTCGGCGCGGCCGGGTAGACCCCCTCCGCCGTGCTGCCGCCGTCGTAGTCGATCTCCGTGTCCGCGTTGCCGTGCACCTCGGCCACGGACACCTTGTCGGTCGGCTCACAGTGGCTGAGATCATCCCACTGGGCTCCGGCCAGGCTGAAGATCGCCGCGACGGTCGAGGAGCGGTCGCAGGCGAGCCGGTGGGCCATGAAGCCGCCGTTCGAGTGCCCCACGACGAAGATGCGCTTGGGATCGACCGTGTACTTGGACGAGATGTCGGCCACGACCGCGTCGAACCACTGCACGTCGTCGACCGCGACACCGTAGAGGTCGCAGCACGCGTCGGTGGCGTTCCAGAACCAGCTGTTGGTCTTGTCGAGCGTCCCGTCGCCGTAGGCGTAGAGGTAGGTGTGCTCGTCGCTGGCGTTCGTCAGCTGAAAGTACGCCTCCTGGTCGGCGCCCGTGACGCCGTACCCGTGGAACATCACGACGAGCGGCGTGGGCTGGCCCGACTGGTAGCCGGTGGGCACGTGCAGGGTGTACGGACGGGCCGCGACGATGCCCGCGGCGTCGAGCGTCGACGCTTCGACCTCCGCCTCGGCGGAAGCCTCGGCCGTCATCACGCCGGCGTCGCCCCCTCCCGCGGAGGCGTCGGGCTGCGTAGCAGGCGAAGAGCTGGAGCTGGACGAACAACCGAGCGAGAGCGGGAGGAGCGCGACCGTGCAAGCGATGAATTTGATCACGGCAAGGCATAGCCTCTGCCGACGCGCGGGTCGACGCTTCGGCTGACGAAAGTCGTCGAGAGGGAGGAGCTACCGGACGGCCGAGCTACGGGCAGCCGTTGGCGCAGGTGAGGTAAGCGTTGCACGCAGCATCCCCTGCACACGACGACGCGATGGTCCCCGAGCTGGGATCGCACTTCGCGCCGCTCGCCGTGTACTTGTTGAAGCACGTGTTGCACGCGGTCGACGTGACCATGCCCGGCGACGCGCAGTAGTCCCCGGCCCCGCCGCACGCCGTCTTGCACGTGCTCGAGGTGCAGATGCAGGCGGCGATGTCGTTGAAGAAGTCGGCGCTGCCGGCGGAGCAGTACGTCACCGCGCAGCAGGTCTGCACGCAGGTCGAGTTCTCGGTGGACGAGCCGTCGTCGGCCTTGAAGCACTTCTCCTGGTTGGCCGCGGTGCAGCTGCCCACGCCGCCCCCACTGGAGCTGCCCGAAGAGCTGCCGCTCGACGAACCGCTGCTGCTCCCGCTGCTCGAACCGCTCGAGCTACCGGAAGAGCTGCCGCTCGACGAACCGCTGCTCGAGCCGCTCGACGAGCCGCTGCTGCTCCCGCTGCTCGAACCGCTCGACGAACCGCTGCTGCTCCCGCTGCTCGAACCGCTCGACGAGCCGCTGCTGCTCCCGCTGCTGCTTCCCGAGCTACTCGTGCTCGACCCGCTGCTGCTTCCCGAGCTGCTCGTGCTCGACCCGCTGCTGCTCCCGGAGCTGCTCGTGCTCGACCCGCTGGAGCTGCCCGACGAGGTCGACGAGCCGCTGCTCGAACCGCTCGACGAGCCGCTGCTGGAGCCGCTGCCGCTGCTCGAGCTGCTCGGCCCCGGACCACCGACGCACACGGGGACCGTCGTCGACGTCCCGTTCGGAGCGGACGGCTGGCACGTCGTGCCCCCCGGGCAGTCGTGCGACGAGTCGCAGAACGAGAGGCACTGGCCCCCGATGCAGATCAGCTTCGAGCCGCACGACGGCGTCCCTTGCGTCTCGTCGCATGCGGAGCCGGCGGAGCCGGGGCCTGCCTTGAGGCAGGCGTAGAGATCCGGCGCGGCGAGGGCGCACGTCTCGCTATTTCCGCAGGAGAACGGGTTGTCGTTGCACTGTTGCGACGAGCAGGCCGCCGCGACGACCACGGCACCGACGGCGAACAGCGCGACGAAGACGGAGACGGTCTTCGAGGACTTCATGGGGCGCTTGTGTACCACCCGGACCAAGCCGAGCACGAGAGGCAGCGCACATGCACCGCACCGCTCCAGTACGGGCGGGATTCTACAGCCAGCGCGTGGCGGTCCCGTGTCCTAGAACAACGTGTCTTCGAGCTTCTTGTCGAGTTGATCGAAGGCCCCGTCGAACATCGCGTCGTACACCTTCTGCTGGAAGTCCTCGCGCGACAGGCTGTCGTCCTTCACCTTCCAGAGCTCGGCGCCGCGCCACGACTTCACCTTCATCTGCAGCGGGGCGCCCTCGGGGACGATGAAGCTCGCCTCGAACGCGAAGTTGAAGCCCGCGAACAGGGTGTTCGGCTTGATGCTCACCGTGTTCACGTGCGACCACTCCGGCGAGTAGTCGATGACGAGCGTCGGCACCGTGGCCGGGTTGGGCGCGGCCGGATCGAGCGGGTCGCCTGCGCGGACCGCCAGCACGTCCGGCGAGATCTCCCCGGCGAAGCCCTTCACGATGTCGGCCGCCACACGCTCCTCGCGCGAGCGCATCGCCGCCGTCGTCGCGTACTTCGACGGGAGGGCGTCGGGGCCGGGGTAGTGCATGCTCTTCATCGCCTTCTTGTCGGCGTCGTCGAGCGATTTCGACGGCTTGAGGCGGAAGCGCACTTCGCACGCCGGGCTCCCGCTCTTCTCGACCCACGCGAAGAGACGCTCCATGAACGCGTTGGTCTGCGCGTCGGCCTTGGCCTTGTTCCTCCAGCCCGCGAGGGCCTGGGCGTAGAGGGCGTGGCGCGCGGTCTTGAGCTCGGGAGCGAGGTTATTGTCGGGATACTTCTTGGCGAAGTCGTCGAGCGCGGCGACCGTGCCGACCTTCTTCGCCTTGTCGAGCTCCCCGAGCATCGCCTTCCGGAGCGCGGCGTCGATCTCGGGAGCGATCTTCGACCCCGCGTGCGCCTGCGCGAAGGCCTCCACGGCTTCGACCGAGCCGTTGGCCTCCGCGGTCTGCAGCTCGGCGCGCGGGAGAAGCACGTCCCGCACCTCGTTCGAGTGGCGGCCGCCCTGCGACAGGTACTCCTCGTAGCTCGCGACGGTCGCGGAGGCGGCCACCGAGCGGTACATCGCGTCGTCGCTCATCCCGTTGCGCGCCCAGCCGAGACCGACGCCGAGCACGACGCCCAGCACCGCCGCGACGCCCCAGTCGAAGCGCGTCCATGCCGGGACGGCTCGCTTCATCATCTCCGTCGGGCCGATGGGGCTCGACAGGGCGCTGTCGTGCAGCGGATCGAGCTCGGCGAGGACGTGCCCCTCGTCCTCCGCGATCGCCCGCGCCAGCTCGGTCCGCGTCTGCGTGAGCTGCTTGTCGGCGCGCTCGGCCTCCTCGACGTTCTGGGCCAGGACCGAGACGCGCGAGCCGTCTCGCATGACAAGCGCCAGGCCGGGCGCCGGGGTCGCGAGCCTCTCGATGGACTCGGCGTCCACGACGGCCCAGACCCGCAGCACCGGCCCGAGCGCCTCGACCACGCACCCCGGGAAGAGGTAGGTCCCGGCCTTGTAGGGGAGCGAGTCGAGCGCGCGGATGAGCGCCATCGCGTGGACGACGCCGTAGGCGGCGACGGCCCAGAGGACGCCGTCGAGGGCGATGAGCTTCACCCCGTGGAGCGCCGTGGGGCTGGTCACGTCCCCCCAGCCGACCCGGAGAAGGAGGATGGCCGCGAGGGCGACCACGGCGCTGCCGCCGAGGAAGGCCCACGTCATGGTCCGGGGCGCCTTCTGGAAGAGGACGGGAGCGGGGGGAGCCGTGCGACGGGTGGCGGCGACGAACCGGTCCTGGATCGGTCGCGGCAGGAGGTAGAACTCGACTTTCTTCGCGATCCTCACG
Source organism: Polyangiaceae bacterium (assembly GCA_036501935.1). Lineage (GTDB taxonomy): Bacteria > Myxococcota_A > Polyangia > Polyangiales > Polyangiaceae > Palsa-1150. Next base: position 86,669 of record DASXZL010000027.1, read on the forward strand.
GCTGTCGGACGCATGGTAGCGGAGAACGTCATCGGTTCGGCGCCTTCGCCACTGGTGCGGAATCTCCGGGCCATTTGCGCGTCCCTCCAGGATCCAGCGTGGCCGCTGATGCGAGCCGCGTTCCTGCTGCATCCGGCCGGGCGATTGCAGCGGGATTCATGCCGGGCGGGCTTTTCCAGCCACGCGGGTCGTGGAGCGGGTCCTACGACATGGATCGGGGGTCATCCGCCCTGGGCCGGCCGTGTCCCTGAGGAGACCAGACTACGCGCCGAGGGGGCCAAGCCGCGGGCGAAGCGACTCAGCTTGTGCCTCGAAGCGGCGAGCGCGAGCTTCTCGTCGCGCGGCAGCGCCTTCAGCGCCAGCTCGAGCCGCAGCGCGTCTCCCTGCGTCATGCACCGCCGCTTGGCGAGCAGACGCAGGGGCCCCCGGCCCCGCGTGTAGCGCGCGCCCTTTCCTGCGTCGTGCGCCGCGATCCGGGCGGCCACGTCGCGGGCGATCCCGACGTAGAGCGTCCCGTCGGCGCACCGGGCGATGTAGACCGACCACGCCTTCATCGTCCCGAGCGTACCGACTTCCGGGCGGAAGGCCGTCCCTCGAACGAGGCCGAGAGATCGAACGAGGCGGCGAGTCCCAGAAAGGCGCCGTACCGCGCGAGGGCACGGTCGAGCAGGCGCGCGAGGGGGCCGCTCGGTCGCTCGAAGAGGTCCGTGGTGACGACGACGCGATCGCGCGCCGTGCGACGACGCCAGGTGCCTGCGATCCTCCCCGCGACCAGCACGACGGGAGAAAAGATCCCGTTTTTCGTGCGCGCCGCGTGCGTCGCATCGAGAAAGGCGCTCCGGTCGAAGTAGGCGACCGTGGACTCGTCGTAGGCCGGCAGGAGGTGAGCGGCCGAGACGCGACCGGCCGTGACGGGGGACCGCGCGCTCCAGTACTGGGTGTCCCCGACCGCGTCGCTCGTCAGCCGCTTGCCCGCCACGTCGAGCCCGCGGCGCGCGTCCCCGAGGGGAAGGCCCGACCACCACGCGAAGTCCTGCACCGTCGCGGGGCCGTGCCCGGTGAAATAGCGGAGGGCCAGCTCCCCCAGCGCCTCGTCGCGATCGAGGAGCGGCGCCGGCGGCAGCCACTGCTCGAGCAACGTGAACGTAGGCTGGCGACCGCGCCGAGGACCGAGGCAGAGGACACCCTGCATCGCGAGGTGGCCGAGGATGTGGATGCCGCGCTGCTCGGTCGTGACGATGCCGGAGCGCTCGAGGACCCGGTAGACCTCGGGCCGCGTGAGGACGCCGCCGTCGCCGAGGGCCCTCTCGAGGCGGGAGCGGCTCTTCGTGAAGGTGGTCGCGTCGAGCCCGAGCTGACGGCGACGACCTGCGCTTCGAGCGATGACCCGCGGCGCGAGGAGCCGCAGCATCCAGCGGACGTCCTCGGCGGCGACGAAGTGCAGCGTCCCGCGCATGGGCCACGTGCGGACGATCGCGCGCTCCTCGACGGCGCGCTCGACGTCGACCTCCCGGGCGCTCGTCGTGCGAAGGCCGATCCCCCACAGCGAGCCGAGATAGTCCTGGGCCTGGACCGCGCCGAGCCAGCGCACCACATCGGCGGGTCGGTCGAGCTTCGGCGCGACGAGCCGCTGGTTACGGAGGCGACGGCGCACGACCTCGACGGCGTCCATGCCGCGCTAGTCTGGTCGAGGTCGAGGTCGAGGTCGAGGTCGAGGTCGAGGTCGAGGTCGATCAGTGCGCCCCGTCGAGCGCGAGGTTCAGCTCCAGCACGTTGACCCTCGGCTCGCCGAGAAACCCCAGCTGCCGCCCCTCCGTGTGCTCCGAGACGAGCGCCCTCACGCGCGATTCGTCGAGCCCGCGCGACCGAGCGACGCGCTTCACCTGGTACTCCGCCGCGGCCGGCGTGATCTCCGGATCGAGGCCGCTGCCCGACGACGTGACGAGGTCCACCGGGATGAGGGCGGCGTTGCCCGGGTCCGCGGCGCGGAGCGCGTCGATGCGCCCCTGCACCTCGTCGACGAGCGCGGGGTTCGTCGGGCCGAGGTTCGATGCGTACGAGGACGCGGCGTTGTAAGCCTGGGCCTTGCCGTTCGCGTCGAGCGTCGCCGACAGGCGCCCCCAGAAGTACCTCGGATCGTCGAACGACTGCCCGATGAGCGATGAGCCGACCGTCTTGCCGTCCCTGACGAGGAGGCTCCCCTCGGCCTGCCGGGGGAACGCGGCCTGCGCGACGCCCGTGACGAGCAGCGGGTACCCCACGCCCGTGATCACCGTGAGCGTGAAGAGCATGACGACCGCAGCGCGGAGCTGAGCGAGCATGGCGGCTTTCCCTCAGGTGAGGCGCAGGACGACGAGGAGGAGATCGATGAGCTTGATCCCCACGAACGGCGCGACGATTCCGCCGAGCCCGTAGATGAGGAGGTGATCGCGAAGCAGGCGGGACGCGCCCACCGCGCGGTACTGGATGCCGCGAAGGGCGAGCGGAATGAGCGCGACGATGACGAGCGCGTTGAAGATGACGGCGCTCATGATGGCGCTCCGCGGCGACGCCAGATGCATCACGTTGAGCGCGTCGAGGGCCGGATAGGTCGTGGCGAAGGCCGCGGGGATGATGGCGAAGTACTTGGCGACGTCGTTGGCGATGCTGAACGTCGTGAGGGCGCCGCGCGTCATCAGGAGCTGCTTGCCGATCTCGACCACCTCGATGAGCTTCGTCGGGTTCGAGTCGAGGTCGACCATGTTGCCGGCCTCCTTGGCGGCCTGCGTCCCCGTGTTCATCGCCACGGCGACGTCCGCCTGGGCGAGGGCCGGTGCGTCGTTGGTCCCGTCGCCCGTCATCGCGACAAGGCGCCCGCCCTTCTGGTGCTCGCGGATGAGCGCCAGCTTAGTCTCGGGCGTCGCCTGCGCGAGGTAGTCGTCGACCCCCGCCTCGGCGGCGATCGCCGCGGCCGTCAGCGGGTTGTCGCCGGTGATCATCACCGTCTTGATGCCCATGCGCCGGAGCTCCGCGAACCGCTCCTTGATGCCGCCCTTGACGATGTCCTTCAGCTGCACGACGCCGAGCACGCGGCGACCCTCGGCGACCACGAGAGGCGTACCGCCCTGCTTGGCGATCTTCTCGACCGACGCGCGGACGTCGGGCGGAAACGCGCCCCCCTTCTCCTCGACGTAGGCCTGGATGGAGTCGGCGGCGCCCTTCCGCACCTCGCGCCCGTCGAGGTCGACGCCGCTCATGCGCGTCTGCGCGGTGAAGGGGACGAAGGTCGCCTTGAGCGCGTGGATGTCTCGCTCGCGAATGCCGTATTTCTCCTTCGCCAGGATGACGATGCTCCGGCCCTCGGGGGTCTCGTCGGCGAGGGAGCTGAGCTGCGCGGAGTCCGCCAGACCCGCCTCGTCCACCCCGGCAGCGGGGAGGAACGCGGTCGCCTGACGGTTGCCGAGGGTGATCGTGCCGGTCTTGTCGAGGAGGAGGACGTCGACGTCGCCCGCCGCTTCCACGGCGCGGCCACTCGTGGCGATGATGTTGGCCTGGATCATGCGGTCCATGCCGGCGATCCCGATCGCCGAGAGCAGGCCCCCGATCGTCGTCGGGATGAGGCAGACGAGCAGCGCGACGAGCACGGTGATCGTGACGGGTGTCCCCTTCCCTGCTGCATGCACGCTGAAGAGCGAGAACGGCAGGAGCGTGACGGTCGCGAGGAGGAAGATGATCGTGAGGGCCGCGAGGAGGATGTCGAGCGCGATCTCGTTGGGTGTCTTCTGCCGCTTGGCGCCTTCGACCATGGCGATCATCCGATCGAGGAAGGTCTCGCCGGGGTCGGCCGTCACGCGCACGACGAGCCAGTCCGAGAGGACGCGTGTCCCGCCGGTGACGGCGCTGCGGTCGCCGCCGCTCTCGCGGATGACGGGCGCGCTCTCACCCGTGATGGCGCTCTCGTCGACGGACGCGACGCCCTCGACGATCTCGCCGTCGGCCGGGACGAAGTCACCCGCCTCGGCCAGCACGAGGTCGCCCTTGCGGAGCTGCGAGGCGCGCACGGGGCTCGTCTCCGCGTCGCGCCGCGGCTGAGAGAGCTTCTTCGCCGGGATGTCCTGACGGGCCTTGCGGAGCGAATCGGCCTGCGCCTTGCCCCGTCCTTCCGCCATCGCCTCGGCGAAGTTCGCGAAGACGACGGTGAACCACAGCCACAGAGACACGGCGAGGATGAAGCCCGCAGGCGCCTCCCCCTGGCCGACGAGCGCCTGGACGAACAGACCGGTCGTGAGGACGCTGCCGACCTCCACGACGAACATGACCGGGTTCCGCACCTGATGGCGCGGATCGAGCTTGCGGAAGGAGTCGACGATGGCGCGGCGGAGGATGGCCGGCTCGAAGAGGGGCCGCGCTTGCCCGCGCGTCCGATGCTGGAAGGCGGTCTCCATGGCCTTCATGCCCCCGTGAGCAGCTGCTCGACGAAGGGTCCCAGCGCGAGCGCAGGGATGAACGTCAGCGCGCCGACGATGACGATGATCCCCACGAGCATCGCGACGAAGAGCGGGGTGTGCGTCGGCAGCGTGCCCGCGCCGGTGGGGACGATCTTCTTGGCGGCCAGCGCGCCCGCGAGGGCGAGCACGGGAATCTTGATGAAGAAGCGACCGAAGTACATCGCGAGCCCGAGGGTCGTGTTGTAAAAGGGCGTATTCGCGGAGAGGCCGCCGAAAGCGCTGCCGTTGTTGCCCGTGGCCGACGAGTACGCGTAGAGGATCTCGCTGAAGCCGTGGGGCCCCGGGTTCGACACCCCCTTGCGCCCGGCCTCGGTCGCCACGGCGATGGCCGTGAAGACGAGGATGCTCGCCGCCGGCACGAGGATGGCGAGCGACGCCATCTTCATCTCCTTGGCTTCGATCTTCTTGCCGATGTACTCGGGCGTGCGGCCCACCATCAGCCCGGCGACGAACACGGCGACGACGGCGAACATCAGCATGCCGTACATCCCCGCGCCCACGCCTCCGAAGACGACCTCGCCGAGCTGGATGAGAAAGAGCGGGACGAATCCCCCGAGCGGCGTGAACGAGTCGTGCGCGCCGTCGACCGCGCCACACGAGACCGCCGTCGTCGCCGTCGCATAGAGGCCCGAGCCCGAGATGCCGAAGCGCACCTCCTTGCCTTCCATGTTGCCGCCCGACTCCAGCACGCTCGCCACCTGGTCGACGCGAAGGTGCGCGAGCCCCGGGTTGCCGGCCTGCTCCCGTGCAACGCAAAGCCAGAGCAGCGGCAGGAAGACCACGAACATCGCCGCGAGGAGGGCCCAGCCCTGGCGCGTGTCCTTCACCAGCTTGCCGAACGTGTGGGTGAGCGCCGCCGGAATCAGCAGGAGGGTGAAGATGCCGAGGAAGTTGCTGAGCGGCGTCGGGTTCTCGAAGGGGTGGGCCGCGTTGACGTTGAAGAAGCCGCCGCCGTTCGTGCCGAGCTGCTTGATGGCCTCCTGCGAGGCCACCGGTCCGACGCTGAGGACCTGCTCGGTCATGCTCCGGCCGCTCGCGTCTTTCGTCGCCTGAAGCAGCGTCGCGTGGTGCGCGGCCGAGAAGGTCTGAACGACGCCCTGTGAGACCAGCACGACCGCGAAGACGATCGAGAGGGGAAGCAGGATGTACAGCGTGCTCCGCGTGAGATCGACCCAGAAGTTCCCCAGCGTCGACGACGTCCGCCGGGAGATGCCGCGGACGAGCGCGACCATCACGGCCATTCCCGAGGCGGCGCAGACGAAGTTCTGCACCGCGAGCGCGGACATCTGGGTGAGGTAGCTCATCGTCGTCTCCCCGCCGTAGGACTGCCAGTTCGTATTCGTCACGAAGCTGATGGCGGTATTCCACGAGAGATCCGGCGTCACCGCGCCCATTCCGTCGGGATTGAGCGGCAAGTGAGCCTGGAGGCGCTGGAAGGCATAGACGACGACCACGCCGGCCGCGTTGAAGAGGAGCATCGCGCCCGCGTACGTCGTCCAGCGCATCTCGCGCTCCTCGGCGTCGGCCGGGACGCCGGCGAGCCGGTAGAGCAAGCGCTCGAGCCCGCCGAGTCCCCTCTCGAGGACGAGCGGAGAGCCTTCGTAGACGCGCGCCATGTACGCGCCGAGCGGCTTCACGGCGGCCACGACGGCGGCGAGAAGGACGACGATCTGTGCGTAGCCCTGCCAGCTCACGAGAACGCCTCTGGCTCGAGCAGCGCGACGAACAGGTAGACGAGGAGCCCGAGAGAGAGCACTCCGCCGATCGCGTAAAGGATGGGCATGGCTTCTCCTCAGACCCTGTCGCAGAGGCGGACGAGGCCCCAGGAAGCAGCGAGCAGGACCGCGGTGAGCGCGAGAAAGGCGATATCCATCATGCGAGGCTCATGGTCCGCGCAAACCGTAGGCCGTCCGCCATCAAGAGGACGTAAAGACGGTGACCGGCGACATCAAGAAAACCTCAAGGCCCATTCACGAGCCCGGCGGTCGTGGGGCATTCGCCGCCGAGCGTGCCAAGAGGCCACGCAACCCAATCGTCGCGGCCCGTTGATGAAATCTTGATGCGCGGAGGCTCGGTCTTTACGGGGCCTTGATCCTCGAGTCCCTAGGCTGGCGCGACACCATGGTCCGCGCCCGAACCTGCTTCACGGCTTCGCTCGTCGCGTCGCTGCTCGCGCCCGCCCCCGCGAAGGCGCAGACCACGTACACGTGGCCGCAGTCCGCTCCCCCTCCGGGACCGACGAGCGCCATGACGCCACCCGCGGCGCCCGCCGAGGAGAAGCCGAGCGAGCCCTTCGCATACGGCGACTTCACCTGGCTCAACGGCTCCAACCGCGCGCACAAGGCCGTCCTCGACACGCCGTACTTCACGCCGGAGATCCTCGTCGACGTCAACTACACCGCGTCGCAGAACAATCCCATCGACAATACCGTCGTCGGCTCCACCGCGCTCTCGCGAAACGACGAGATCACGCTCGCGTTCCTCGGCTTCGGGGGGGACTTTCACTACGAGCACGCGCGCGGCCGGCTGATGACGCAGTTCGGCGTGCGCTCGACGCTCGTACCCCGGAACGACGGGAGCACGATGCGCGGCCAGTTCGATCTTCAGGACGCGCTTCGTTACATCAGCGAGGCTTACGGGGGTTACCACTGGGACGCGCTCCACGGCATCAACCTCGACGCCGGGATCTTCATGTCGTATGTCGGCCTCTTTTCGTACGACAACTTCGAGAACTGGATGTACCTGCCGTCGTACACGTCGGACAATACGCCGTGGTTCTTCAACGGCCTGCGGATGCAGGTCTTCACGAGCGACAAGCTCAAGATCGAACCCTGGCTCATCAACGGATGGCAGACCTACGGGAAGTTCAACGAGATGCCGGGGTTCGGGATGCAGATCCTCTGGCGCCCGGTCGAGGAGGTCTCGGTCCTCTCGAACGACTACGCGGGCTGGGACACGCAGGACAACCCCGGCCGCACCCGCTTCCACAGCGACAACAGCCTCCTCGTTCGCTACTACCAGAATAACGACCGCTCGATCTTCAAGCGCGCGGCGTTCTCGGTGACGGCCGACATCGGCGGCGAGCAGGGCGACGGCGTGACGCCGTTCGGCGGGCACGGCGACAGCAGCGGCACGGGCAAGTCGTGCGTCGTCTCGAATCCGTGCACTCAACATTTCCTCAGCTGGATGGCCTACAACCGCGTCTGGATCCACGAGACCCTCGCCTTCACGGTCGGCGGCGGGATGATGAGCAACCCGGGGCGCTACCTCGTCCTCGCACCGACGGGCGTGGCCTCGCCGTTCCAGCCGGAAAGCATCCAGGGCGTCGGCTACACGGCTCCGGGACAGCAGGCCTTCAGCCTGAGTCCCGGCACGACGTTCAACGCCTTCGATTACGAGGCGGGATTCCAGTACATGCCGAACGAGCTGATTACGTACGACCTCGAGTACAACCACCGCCAGGCGGACACGAATTACTTCGCCGGCCACGGCGGGGTCACGTCGCCGGACGGATACACGACGACGGCGGTGCCGCTCGGCTGGCGCCCGGATCTCGTCAAGAGCGATTCGCGCATCATCGCGGCCATGCTGCTTCGCTTCTAGGGCTTTCCGGGAGATCGCCATGAATACCCGCTCACGAATCGGAGTCGCCGTCTTCTTCCTCGCCGGCGTCCTCGCGGTGGGAAGCGGCTGCAACGTCGGCAACGAGGGCGAGCGTTGCAACCCGAACCTCAGCCACGACGAATGCGGGACCGGCCTCACGTGCACCCAGCCGAAGGACTGCCCGGAGAACTATTGCTGCCCGACCGCGGGCACTTCCAGCAACGCGTTCTGCCAGCCCGGATGCAACGGCGGGCAGGCTTCGATCTGCGCCGCCGGCGGCGACGCCGACTGCCCGAGCGAGGGCGGCGACTGAGCTGCTCGCTCAGGCCTTGTAGCTCGGGTCGAGTCGATCGAGCTTCCGCAGCAGACCGGGCCAGGCGATGCCTCCGCCGCCCATTCCCCTCGTCACCGCGGCCACGTTGGCCTTCACGCCGGCCACGATCCGGGGGTCGACGGGCACGAGCTCGGCGCCGCCCGCCTGCGCCATCACCTGCGTCTCGCACGCGCGCTGCAGCGCGTACATGTTCACGAAGGCGTCGGCGACCGTCGCCCCCACCGTCAGCAGACCGTGATTTCGCAGGACGAGCGCCGACGACGTCCCCAGGTCGCGCACGAGGCGCGGCTTCTCGTCGTCGCGGAGCGCGATGCCCTCGTAGTCGTGATAACCGAGCGACGCGAGGGCGATCGTGGCGTACTGGGAAATGGGGAGGAGGCCCGCCTTCTGCGTGGACACCGCGACGCCGGCGTTCGTGTGGAGATGGAGCACGCACCCGACGTCGTGGCGCGCGGCATGAACGGCGCTGTGGATGACGAAGCCGGCCGGGTTCACGGGCCATTCGCTCGGCGCGAGCTTCTCCCCGTTCGCGTCGACCTTCACGAGGCTACTGGCGGTGATCTCCTCGAAGAGCATCCCGTACGGATTGATGAGAAACGCGTCCTTCTCGCCCGGGATCCGGGCCGAGATGTGCGTGAAGACGAGGTCGTCCCAGCCGTAAAGGGCCACGAGGCGGTAGCAGGCGGCGAGATCGACGCGAAGTGCACGCTCATCCATGGGCCGAGCGTACAGCGTCCGGGATGCCGTAGCGTGCCATACTCGGCGCATGGACGCCGCGGAGCCGCTCACCCGTGCGCGCCATCTGCAGGAGTGGCTCGCCAACGTCGCACGCGAGGACGACCCCTGGCGGGCGCGCTTCTTCGCGGCGTTGCCCACGGACATGCGACAGACCATCGAGGCCACCTCCAAGGTCGAGTGGCTTCCCGCGCGCATGCACGTCGTGCTCGCCGAGATCCTCGGCGAGGCGTTCGGCCCGGCGCGCGCACACGCCTACTACCGGCGGGCCTTCGCGGCGTCTCTTCGCGGCCCGGTGCTCGGGCCCCTTCTGCGCACCGGCATCCGCATCCTCGGCGTGACGCCGGCGTCGATGATCCGCTGGGCCGGCCACGGCTGGAACTCGAGCTTCCGGAACTGCGGGAGCGTATCGGGCGAGCTGCTCGGGCCGGCGCACGGTCGTCTTCTCTACTCGGGCCTACCGGCCGTGTGCACGACCTCCGACGCGTGGCTCGATTCGGCGCAGGGCTCGGCTTACGGCGCGCTCGATGCGATGGGCGCGACCGGCGTGGTGCGCCTCGACAAGAGCGAGCGCGGGCAGGGGCGCATCGTGCTCGAAGTGGAGTGGATCGAGCCCAAGTAGTGTGGTGCCGCCGCTCTCAGAGCATCCCGGCCGCGCGCAGTTCGCTCGTCCTCATCGGCGTGTAGACCGGCGGAGAGCCCACCTCGAGGCGCGCTCGCACCTCTTCGAGCGGGAGGGGCAGCAGCGACTCCCATTCCTGCGCCGGCAGCCACGCGGCCGCGCGTCCCCGCCGGTATCCCTCCCGGATGGTGCGCGTCTCCAGCCGCCCGAACCCCTTCAGCAGCGCCGCCATCACGATGAACGCGACGCCCGTGTTCCAGTGCTGGGCGAGCGTGAACGCCAGGAGCGACGCCTCCCCGAGCACGTCGCCCTTGTAGCCGGTCGCGGTGTGCCAGAGATCGTGCGTGTCGCGCATCCGCTGGTTGAGAAAGGAGAAGGCCGCCGTGCGCGGGGTGATCGCCTCGCTCGCGCTCTTGATGCCCTCGGGCGTGATGCCCTCGCTCTCGACGAAGGCGAGGTACGCGCGTCCGAACGAGCCCTCGGGCAGGGCTCGCAGGGCGGCGCGGTCCGCCAGGATGGGCAGGATGTCCGGGCGGTCCCGCAGCAAGCGCCGCCCGCTCTCGGTCCGCCGGAACGCGAAGAGCAGCCGGTGCGGCGCCGTGCCGGAGATGGCGTCGATCAGGTTGAAGACCTGCGGCAAATCGTCGGGGTCGCGCAGCAGCACGGCCAGAGCGCGACCTGCGCGCGGAAAGTCGAAGCGGGGAAGCACGAGCGCGTCCATCATGGGAACCTCCCGTCTGCGTCGCTGACAATGTTGTAGATAGCGCTGCCTACAGGATTGTCAACAGTCGCCCTGACGGGCACGTGGTACACGAGAAGAAGGACCATGCGGCGCAAGGCTCCGCCCCCGCGCAAGCGGCGCACCGCCGAGGACGCGCGGACGGCCATCCTCGACGCGGCCGAGCAGCGGCTCGTCGCGTCCGGACCAGCCGGGATCCGGTTGCAAGAGGTCGCCGCCGACGTCGGGCTCTCGCATCCCACGGTGCTGCACCACTTCGGCAGCCGCGAGGGCCTCGTCGAGGCCGTGGTCGCACGCGCGCTCGACTCGCTCCACGCGCGCCTGCTCGAGGCCGTGCGCGCGTCGCCCCAGGGCGCCGATCAGCTCGCGACCATCCTCGACGGCTGCTTCGAGGCGCTCGCGAGCCAGGGACACGGTCGCGCGTTCCTGTGGCTGGCATTGTCGGGCTACGCGCCGACGACGGAGGGGCTGCGGGTCAAGGCCCTCGCCGAGGCCGTGCATGCCGTCCGTTGCGAGCACAGGCGCGGCGAGGTGCCGATGCCGACCTTCGAGGACACGTACTTCACCGTGCTCTTGCCGGCGCTCGCGCTGCTCGCCATGTCCGTGACGGGGCAGCCGGGACACGAAGCGGAAGACGAAGACGAGGTCTGCGGCGCCGCACGGTTCCGGGCCTGGCTGGCGCGACGCGTCCACGAGCACCTCGAGAAGGGCTGAGCCGCCCGCCATGGCGCGCGCGTTGCTCGGTTTGCGGTCTGGGAGGCCGTATGAAACTCACGCCGTCGAACCGCGTGGCATCGCGCCCCGCCGAGAGTACCTGCCTCATGACGGCGGGCCGGACGCGACGGCAGTTCCTCTCCGCCTCGGCCGCCGGCGTCGGCCTCGCTCTGGCCGGCTGCTCACGTCGCCGCACGGATCCGTCCGGGCCTGGCCCCGATCCCGATCCCGACCCTCCCACGATCGGCGGTACCTCGTCGATCCCGCGCCGCCCGCTCGGCAAGACGGGCGTGGCCGTATCCATCCTCGGGATCGGTGGCTCGCACCTCGGCGACGTGCGCGATCCCGACGAGGCGGTGCGGATCGTCCACGAGGCGATCGACGCGGGCATCAACTTCTTCGACAACGCCTGGGAGTACCACGACGGATGGAGCGAAGAGATCCTCGGCCGCGCGCTCGCCGGAAAGCGGGACCAGGTCTTTCTGATGACCAAGGTCTGCACGCACGGACGCAAGGCGGACGTCGCCATGAAGCAGCTCGAGGACTCGCTGCGCCGCCTCGGAACCGACCACCTGGACCTCTGGCAGATCCACGAGTGCATCTACGACAACGATCCCGACCTGCACTTCGCGCCCGACGGCGTCGTCGGAGCGCTCCAGCAGGCGAGGCAGCAGGGCAAGGTGCGCTTCGTCGGGTTCACGGGGCACAAGGACCCGCGCATTCATCTCGCGATGCTCGGGCACCCGTTCCCGTTCGACACGGTGCAGATGCCGCTCAACTGCTTCGACGGCGCGTTCCGGAGCTTCGAGAACGTCGTCGTCCCCGAGGCCGTCCAGCGAGGGATCGCGCCCATCGGCATGAAGAGCCTCACCGGCGCCGGGGACCCGATCCGGGAGGGCGTCGTCACCGTCGAGGAGGCCCTCCGCTACGCGATGAGCGTGCCCGGCGTCGCCACCACGGTGAGCGGCGTCGACGCGCTCGACGTCCTGCACCAGAACCTCGCCATCGTCCGCGGCTTCGAGCCGATGACGGACGACGCGATGCAGGCGCTCCGCGATCGCGTGCGCGACGTCTCCGGCGACGGGCGCATGGAGCTCTACAAGACGACGACGCACTACGACGCCAAGGTCGGCCGCGAGCAGCACGGCTACCCGACCGAGGAGGAGCTTCCGCTATGACGGCCGCCATTCCGATGCGTGCTCTCGGATTGACGGGCGCGAAGGTGTCGGCGCTGGGGGTGGGCGGCCATCACCTCGGCGACGCGGCGAGCTTTGCGGAGGCGGACCGCATCGTCGGCGAGGCCATCGACGGGGGCGTGACGTTCTTCGACAACTGCTGGGAGTACAACAACGGCCGCAGCGAGGACTGGATGGGGCGGGCGCTCTCGGTCGGAGGGCGGCGCGACAAGATCGCCCTCATGACCAAGGTGTGCACGCACGGCCGCGACGCGGCCCTCGCCACGAAGATGCTCGAGGAGTCGCTCCGGCGGCTCCGCACCGACCACCTCGACGTGTGGCAGGTGCACGGCGTCGTCTTCGACGACGACCCCGACCTGGCCTACCGGAAGGGCGGCGTGCTCGAGGCCCTCGACGCCGCGAAGCGCGCGGGCAAGACGCGCTTCGTCGGCTTCAGCGGGCACAGGAGCCCCGATGTCCACTTCGACATGATCGCGCGAGGCTACGCGTGGGACACGTGCCAGTTCCCGCTCAACCCGTTCGACGCGACCTACCGCAGCTTCGCCGAGCGCGTGCTCCCGGCGTGCAACACGCGCGGCATCGCCGTCCTCGGCATGAAGCCCATGACCGGCAAGGCGAGCCCCATCCAGAAGGGCCTCGTCTCCGCCGAGGAGATGCTCCGCTATGCGATGAGCCTCCCCGTCGCCACCACGATCTGCGGCATGGAGAGCGTCGACAAGTTGCGCGCGAACCTGAAGGTCGCGCAGGGCTTCGAGCCGATGAGCCACACCGCGATGCAGAAGCTGCGCGACCGTTGCCGCGACACGGCCGCCGACGGGCGGTTCGAGCTCTACAAGGTGTCGCTCGCCTTCGACAACCCGCAGGCGCGGGAGGCCCACGGCTTTCCCCTCGATCCCGTCGAGAAAGAGGTGAAGCAGGAGCTCGACCACGCCATGGGGACGGACAAGCCCCGGTGAGGGGCGTGCCGGCCTGCGCGGTCAGAAACGGACGTTGCCGGCGAGGACGAGGACGAGCAGCACGATGACGAGAAGACCGAGGCCGCCGCTCGGGTAGTAACCCCAGCTGCGACTGTACGGCCAGGCCGGAACCGAGCCGATGAGGGCGAGGATGAGAATGACGAAGAGGATGGTCATCAGCATGCCCGTCCGTGGAGCAAGCGTCGTTCCACGAGAAGGATGAGCCGCCGGAAGCTCGAGCGCGTGAGCCCCTACGGCGCCGTGATGCGAGCGACGAGCTGTCCGAAGAGCTCCTCGCCGATCGCCAGGGTCACGCGTCCGTCCGTGGCGCGCTTTCCCCATCCCAGCGTGAGCGGCGCCGACACGGGGGCCGTCCCCGCGCAGCACCCGGGCGGCACGACGACGGCGGCGAAGCTCGCGTCAGCGCCGAGCGCCCCGAGCGCGCGCGCGACGGCGGCGTTCGTCCGGAAGGGCGCCGCCGGCTTCGCGAGGCCGACCAGGTCCGCCGGCGAGGTACCCAGGCCGATGTCCGCCTCCTTCGCGTCGACGAACCACGCGAGACCGGGAGGCGCGAGCCCCGGGAACGCCGCCGGAGCGGCCGTCGGATCCTTTGGCGGCGGCGCGTGCGACGGGAACATCACCATCTGCACCTTGCCGACGCGCGGAACGTCGACGGGCTCGATCGCGGCGCCTGCCCTCAACGGAAGGAGTCGCTCGATGGCCTCGGCCACGGAGGGCTGCGACGCGAGATCGACGAAGCCGCGCACCGTCGCCGAGATCCCCGGGCCGTCGGTGACCGGCGCCCGGAGCACGAGACCTGCCAGCCCGGGTTTGGCCAGGAACGAAGCCGTTTCCCAGTCGCCCCGGCCGTGGGCCCACGCGACGAGCAGGTCGGCGAGCTTCGTCCCTCCCCCGGGACCGAGCATCGGCGCGAGAGCCTTGCCGACGCATGCGCCGACTGTCTTCGCGTCGTCCTCCCGGGCCGCGGCCGTGTCGCTCCAGAAGAGCGCTGCCAGCGCGTCGCGAGGCGCCTCGAGCAGTGGCGCGGCGCTGGCCGGGTGCATCGCCGCGAAGCGCGCCCGCGCGAGGTTGTCGCCGGGCTTCGGCACGAGGGCCGCGACCGCGTCGAGCTGCGCGTCGTCCGCGTCGGCGTCGACGCGCGCCTCGGCGAGATCACCGGCCGCGGCGAGCGTCTCGCGGATGCCCGGCGTGAAGCACTCCGCGAAGAGGGCCGCGTCGACGTCCGGAGGCAACATCCCGCGCGCGACGACGGCGATGGCGGCCGTCGCCTTCGTGGCGAGCTCGGGCGCCTTCCTTCCCGTGACCTCGAGCGCGGCGGGCTCCACGCGCAGCTCGAACGAGGACGCGGGCGGCGCCTTGGTCGGCAACGTTCGCGACGCATAGGGCCCCAGCGTCGCGAGGTCCGCCGCGCTCGACGCGAGCACGAGGTAACCCGTCCACGAGACCGCGAGCACGGCGGTCGACGCCGTCTCCTGCCGCGGAACGAGGCGGATCATCCCGCTGTCGTCCTCGCCCCGGAACATCGCGGTCTCGCCCTCGACGAGCTTCGCGCGCGCGGCGTCGGGATCGGAGAGCTTCATCGCCATCGCGTACGCGACCCCGTCGGGCGCATCGCCGAGAGCGAGCTCGAACGGTGCTCCGCCCGCCACGAGCGGCGCCACCGAAGGATCCACCCCCGCCCAGCCGAGGATCGCCCCGGCGGCGCTCTCGTGCAGGTGCGCGAGGGAGACCCCACCGCCGCTGCGCAGTCGTTTCCAGAAGACGTCGGGATCGCGCAGCACCCCCTCGGCGATCAGCGTGGGAGGAGCCGGGACGGGCGTCGTGCTCGCGGCGTGGGAGGCCGCGGCTCCGTCGCGCTTGCAGGCGACCGCGAGGGCGACGAGAAGCGAGAGGAGGGCGAGGCGGCGAGCCACGTCTCTCTCATAGCAGGCTCACACGCGCGATAGACCCTTCGATGACACGCCCTCCGACGGTGACGTAGAGCCCGCCGTCGTTGCGCGCGACCTCCAGCTTCGTGCTCCGATCGAGCATCGGCTCCAGCGCGTCGAGGAAGGCCGGCTCGAGTCGCCACACCTCGATGTCCTCCACCTTGTGGATGGCGCGCGTCGAAGCCTCGCGGCGGAGCAGCGCCGGCTCGACGTGCGTGTAGAGGAGGACGCGCCGCGCCGCCTTCGAGGCCTTGTGGAGGCGCTCGGCCGAAGGCGACCCGACGTCGATCCAGGCGAGCAGCAGGCCCGTGGGATCGCGCACGGCGATGGGCGGCTCGTCGTTCGACGAGAGGCCTCCCTTGCTGAAGGCGATGCCCTCCTCGTACGAGAGGCAGTAGGCGAAGAGGCGCGTGAGCAGGTAGCGGGGGCTCTCGGACGGGTGCCTCGCGAGCCGCAGGTCCAGGCTCTCGTAGACGGAGCGGTCCACGTCCGAGAGAGTGACCTCGACGTGGTGCATGGTGGCGGTGAGGGCCATGACGAAGACGAGCGACCATCCCACCAGGGATCAGCGCTCCGCGACAGTCAGAACCTCGAAGCCGTCGCGCGTGACGAGAACCGTGTGCTCGAACTGGGCCGACAGGGAACCGTCGCGCGTCACCACGGTCCAGCCGTCGTCGAGGGTGCGGACCTCGGGGCCACCGAGGTTGATCATCGGCTCGACGGTGAGCGCCATCCCCGACCGGAGCCGCATCCCCGCGCCGCGGATGCCGACGTGCGGGACGTGTGGAGGCGTGTGCATCGCGCGGCCGATGCCATGACCGCCGAAGTCGTGGACCACCGAGCACCCCTCTCGCTCGGCCACCTCGACGATGGCAGCGCCGATGTCACCGAGACGAGCCCCGTCCCGGATGACGGAGATGCCCGCGTCCCGACACGCGCGGGCCACCTCGACGACGTGCCGAGCCGATTTCGAGGCCTCGCCGATGACGAACGTGGCAGACGTGTCCCCGTGGAATTCCCCGAGCTTCGTCGTCACGTCGACGTTGAGGATGTCTCCGGGTTGCAGGACGTCTTCCCGGCGTGGAATGCCATGGCAGACGACGTCGTTTCGACTCGTGCACACCGCGGCCGGGAAGCCTTCGTAACCGAGCTGGCTCGGCGTTCCTCCCAGCTCTCGCGTGTGGACGCGCACCCAGGTGTCGATCTCGCCCGTCGTCACTCCCGCTCGAAGCCTTCGGCCGACCTGGGCCAGCGTGGCCGCGGCGGCCTCCCCGGCTCGGCGCAGGCCGGCGATCTCACGCGGTCCAAACACCTCGACGCCCATCCGCACACGGTGGTCGGGCTCTCGCGACGGATCCAATACCGTTTGGATCTCGGGGCGCTGCCCGACGACCCGTCCGCCGAGCTACGATGACGCCATGAGCCTGGCCCAGATCGAGTACTTCGTCGCGGTGGCCGAAGAGGGGCACGTGGGCCGCGCGGCCCGCATGCTGCACATCGCGCAACCCGCCGTGAGCCGCCAGATCCGCCGTCTCGAGGACGAGCTCGGGGCCCATCTCTTCCTGCGGACGCCGCGGGGCATGCGGCTGTCGGGCGAGGGGCAAGTGTTTCTCCACCACGCTCGCGCCATCCTGAGCGAAGTCCGCGTCGCCCGTGAGGCTCTGCGGAGAGATGCCGGAGGGGCTGTCTAGCAGAAGGCCGCGTCAGCCGAACGCCCGCGGGTCGAGCTCCGCGCGCTCGACCGGCAGCAACGCCTCGACCAGCGTCGCCACCTCCTCGTCAGGGAGCTCCGCGCCGTAGAGCTCGACGATCGCAAACGCCATGGGCACCCGGAGATCGGCTGCGTCCTGGCCCGCGCCGTACAGCCGCAGGGCAGCGCGTGCCATCGCGCTCTGCCATCTTCGCGTCGTTCTCGGCCTCCCGCTCGGCTCGAAGCGAACGACACCATCCGCCTCGAGCCGCCGCAGGAGCTCGGGCTCACGCATGGGCAGCCGCCGCCGGCGCGCCCTTCGTCTTCTTCGACTGCTCTTTCTTGACGTAGGCGACGATGTCGAGCGTCTCCTTGCGGAACCGCTCGTAGTCGACCTGCTCGGCGTTGATGAAGGTGCTGGCCATCATCGTCACCCCACCCATCATGCTCGCCTCGGCGATCTCGTCGTCGGTCGCACCGTAAAGCCGGGCGGCCTCGGTATGGAAGAGCGCGCAGTACTTGCAACGGGTCGCACCCGAGACGCCGAGACCGATGAGCTCCTTGTACTTGTTCGGAATCTTCGTCTCCGCGAGGTAGAAATCGCGGAAGAGCGTCCAGAATCCGCCCAGCGCGCTGTCGGGCATCGCGCCAATCCATTCGGGCACGCGCCCGAACGCCTGTTCGATCTCACGAGTCACCTCGCTCCTCGTCGGCGTTCCCATGGATCATCTCCCTTCTGCGTGGTCGAGGCAGAAGCCAGCGGATCACGCATTCAGGAACGTGTGGATTGGGGCCAGGCGCTGCAAGCTGGGCATCGCGCGAACGACGCCGTGGCACGGAGCGGCTCCCCGGTCGGGCTGCCATTGCTAGCGTTCGCGTGGCCTACGCGGTCGGCCGGGGTTGGAAGGCCGCCGCGATCCGGCTCATCGCCCGCTCGGCGAGCGCGGTGATCGTCAGCGACGGGTTCACGCCGGGATTCGCCGAGACGGCGCTTCCGTCGACCACGTAGAGGCCCTCGTAGCCGAAGACGCGGTTCTCGGCGTCGATGACGCCCTCCTCCTGCGAGGCGCCCATGCAGCATCCGCCGAGGATGTGGGCCGTCGTCGGCACGCCGAGCGCCGTCTCGGTCACGAGGCTCACGGGGAGCCCCTGGAGCTTGTCGGCGACGCGGCGCGCGAGGTCGGTGGCCTCGGGGATGGATGCGGTCGGCGCGGGGCCGTCGCCGAGCTCCGTCGTGAGTCCGGTGGCGAAGCCCGTCGTGAGGCCGCGCCCGAGCTTCATCCGCAGCGACCCTTCGAGGGTGCGCATGTAGAGGAGGATGACGCTGTACTTCGCGAAGTCCGGCACGAGCATCGCCCGGAGGAGCTTCACGGGGTGACGGGCGACCGTGCCCGCGAGGTTGGCCATGCGCGTCCAGAAAGAGGCCCCGGCGACGTGCGGCGCCGCGAGCAGGCGGAAGAAGCCCGAGCCCGCGCCGTAGCGGGTCGGCTCGAGGTGCGAGTGCTCGTCGGTCTCGAGGATGGAGCCGATGGCGATGCCCTTCGAGAGATCGTGATCGCGCTTCTCGCTGACGACCTCGATGAGCGACTCCGAGTTGGTCCTCACGAAGTGCCCGAGCCGGTCCGAGAGCCGCGGCAGCCCGGCCGGATCGGCCTTCATGCGGAGGAGCAGCTCCAGCGTGCCGAGCACGCCGCCCGCGAAGACCACCCTCTTCGTCGCGAAGACGCGGCCGCCCTTGGCCTCGATGCGATACCCGGCCTCGGATGGACGCACCGCCGTCACCTCCGTCTCGGTCGCGACCTCGAGGCCGCGCTTCTCGGCGAGGTAGAGGTAGTTCTTGTCGAGGGTGTTCTTCGCGTTGAAGCGGCACCCCGTCATGCACCCGCCGCAGCCGATGCACCCCGTGCGATCGGGGCCGTCACCCCCGAAGTACGGATCGGGGACGGTCACCCCCGGCTTGCCGAAGTACACGGCCACGTCGGTAGGATGAAAGTCGTCGGGCCGCCCCATGTCCTTCGCCACGTCGCGGATGACCTCGTCGACGTACGTGACGTTGGGGTTGCGCGTGGAGCCGAGCATGCGCTGCGCCGTCCTGTAATGAGGCTCGAGCTCCGCCTTCCAGTCGGCGAGCCCCCGCCACGTGCCGCCGGAAAAGAACGCGTCCTTCGGGACGGGCAGCGTGTTCGCGTAGACGAGCGACCCGCCGCCGTACCCCACGCCGTGCACGACGGTGAGGTGCGGAAAGAAGCTCATCTTGAAGATGCCCCGCAGCCCCAGCTCGGGCATCCACATCCAGCGACGCAGCTCCCAGTTGGTCCGCGGGAAGTCCTCGGGGCCGAAGCGCCGCCCCTTCTCGAGGAGCAGCACGCGGTACCCCTTCTCGACGAGCCGCAGCGCCGAGACACTCCCGCCGAACCCGGAGCCGATGATGACGAAGTCGTAGGTCATTGGGGGGGCGGCTGGGGATGATTGTGGGCGGGGGGGGCGCGGCGTCAACGGGTGAACGTGAAACGGGGGGGAACTCTCCCGCCTCGCCCGCTTCCGTTCTGCCGTTTGACGCGATCGGCCGTGACCCTATAAAGCTTCTCCGATGTCCCCGACGGCGATGCTGACCCTCATCTTCGCGGCGTTCGCGATGTTCGCGTGGTCGGCGAGCCGCCGCTGGCAGCTCCTGCAGATCGCCCGGCCGAGCAGCCGTCTCGACCACATCGGCGCGCGCCTGCGGGGCACCTGGAGGTACGCGTTCCGGCAGGAGAAGATGGACTACTACAACCCGGCCGGATGGGCTCACAAGCTCATCTTCACGGGGTTCGTCGTCCTCCTCTTCAACACGCTGATGCTCTGGGGGCGCGGCTTCTACGCGCCGTTCAACCTCTGGGTCCTCGCGCCGGACAAGCCCCTCGGGGCCATCTACGAGTTCGCCAAAGACTGCACGGCCATCGGCGTCGTCGTCGGCAGCCTCGTCTTCTTCTACTACCGCCTCGTCGCCAAGCCGAAGCGCATGGCGCTCACCTTCGAGGGCCTCGTCATCATCGGCATCATCTTCACGATGATGATCGCCGACATGGCCTACAACGGCGCCGCGCTCGTGCTCGCCTCCCACAAGGCGGCCCTCTGCGACGCGGCGACGCGCGTGTCGTCGGTCAAGGAGTGCGCCTCCATCACGACCATCGTCGCGCCACTGGGCACCGAGCACTTCGAGGGGACGTGGTCGCCCTGGCCCGCGCCCGCCGGCTCCTTCTTCGCCCTCCTCTTTCACTCCCTGTCGCCGGCGACGCTCGTCGTCCTCTCGCACCTGGGGTTCTGGACGCACTCGACGCTCGTCCTTCTGTTCCTCAACCTGCTGCCCCACTCGAAGCATTTCCACGTCATCACGGCGATCCCCAACGTCTTCGCGCGGAGCCTCCAGCCCGCCGGCCGCCTCGAGCCCATGGCCGAGAACGCCGAGAAGCTCGCGGAGCGCGTGATGGCGGCGGGGGACTCGCCCGATCCGCTGGCGCACCCGGTGGGCATCGGGCGGATCGAGCACTTCACGTGGAAGGCGCTCCTCGACTTCTACACGTGCACCGAGTGCGGGCGCTGCTCGGACAACTGCCCCGCCCACAAGACGGGCAAGATCCTCAGCCCGAAGCACCTCACGCTGGCCCTCCGCGACCACCTCTATTCCCGCGAGGAAGAGATCGTCCACCGCGAGAAGGACGCGAAGAAGGAGGGGACGCCGCCCGCGCTCAAGCCGGTGAACCTCATCGCCGACGTCATCCATCCGGACGTCCTCTGGGCCTGCACGAGCTGCCGCGCCTGCGAGGAGCAATGCCCGGTCCTCATCTCGTACGTCGACAAGATCGTCGACATGCGGCGAAACCTCGTCCTCATCAAGGGCGAGTTCCCGCCCGAGCTCGGGCGCACGTTCAACGCCATCGATGGCAACGGCAACCCGTGGAACCTGTCGCGCATGGATCGCTCGGCGTGGAGCGACGGCCTCGGCATCGCCACGATGAGCGACAAGCCGGCGGCGCCCGTCCTTTTCTGGGTCGGGTGCGCGGCGAGCTACGACGATCGCGCGAAGAAGATCGCGCGCGCCACAGCGAAGCTCCTCAAGCAAGCGGGCGTCGACTTCGCCATCCTCGGGCAGGAAGAGAACTGCACCGGCGACCCGGCGCGCCGCGCGGGCAACGAGTTTCTCTTCGCGACGCTCGCCGAGGGCAACGCGGCCGTCCTCAACGGCTACAAGGACAAGGGCGGCGCGCGGACCGTCGTCACGACGTGCCCGCACTGCTTCAACTCGCTGAAGAACGAGTACCCGGACTTCGGCCTGAAGCTCGAGGTCGTGCACCACACGGACTTCCTCCTCGGCCTCCTCGCCGAGGGGAAGCTCGTTCCCCAGAACGCCGTCGAAGGGCGCGTCGTCTACCACGACAGCTGTTACCTCGGCCGGTACAACGGCATCTACGATCCGCCGCGCGAGATCCTCCGGCGCATCGAGGGCGTCGAGCTCGTCGAGCCCGAGTACTGGACCAAGCAGCGGGGCCTCTGCTGCGGCGCCGGCGGCGCACAGATGTTCATGGAGGAGCAGAACAAGGACCGCGTGAACGTGAAGCGCACGCTCCAGCTGCTCGACACGGGCGCGACGACGGTCGCCAGCGCGTGCCCCTTCTGCATGACGATGCTGACCGACGGCATCAAGAGCAAGAGCCTCGAAGAGAAGGTGAAGCAGCTCGACGTCGCGGAGCTCCTCGAGCGCGCGTGCGAGGTGCGCGAGGTCCCGGCGCCGGAGCCGCTCCCCGTCGTCCCGGTCGAGGAGCCGCCGCCTCCGGAGGCGCAAGCGACCGCGGAGTAGTATCCTGCGGGAGATGCCCCGCTGTCCGACCTGCGATCGGCCGGCCGCGCCGCGTGACACGAACGCGGCGTTTCCGTTCTGCTCGCCCCGATGCAGGCTGGTGGATCTCGGGAAATGGCTGAACGAGGAGTACCGCGTCCCCGTCACGGGCTCGCCCGACGACGAGGAACGCGAGCCCGGCGACGAACCCACCTCCCAGGAGCAGGAATGACGCGCACCTTCGCTTGGCTCGTATCGACCGCCGCCCTCGCGGGCACCACGGCGGCCGCGTCCCCCGCGTTCGCGCAGGCCCTTCAACCTCCCCCGGGGTATCCGGCGTCAGGCGGGTCTGCGACGTCGGCGACCCCCGGAGCCCCCCCGAGCAACCCCGCCATCAACACCGAAGAGGAGAGCAAGGACAGCGGCCTCGGTCTCGAGTGGGTGTACCTGAACGCCGACGTGGGCGGCGGGTTCGCGAGCATGGACTCGTTCAACTCGACGACCCTCGGTCTGCAGAAGACCTCGTCGGGAGGGCCGGCGTTCGGCGCCGCGGCGGGCATCCGCCTCCTCTTCTTCAGCGTCGGTCTCCGCTTCCGCGATCTGCAGCTCTCGGACCTCACGCCGACCGGCGGGACGGCGGACCTCTGGGAGCTCAACGGCGAGGCGGCCTTCCACGTGCGCGTCGGGCACGTCGACGGCTACTTCGGCGTACGCGGCGGTTACAACTTCGTCGGCTCGCTCAACTCGTCCACCGTCGGGGTGGCGGCCGGCAACACGCCCTCGAGCATCAGCATCCACGGCTTCAACGTGGGGCCGATGCTCGGGCTCGACTATTACATCGTCAAATACGTCTCCATCGGCGTCGACGCCGACGTCCAGTTCCTCTTCCTCCAGCGGCCGAAGGTCCCCCTGCCCGACGGCGTGACCCAGGCCGACGTCAATCTCCTCCCGGCGCAGGAGCAGCAGCTCTACAACGAGTCCGGCAGCAGCGCGGGCGTCGCCTTCGTCCCCACCGCCCACCTCGGCATCCACTTCTGACGTGCTCGCGACGCTGCGCTGGCTCTTGCCGGCGATCCTCCCGGCGGTCCTCTTCGCGGTCCTCGTCCACCGGACCGACGCCCGCCGTGAGCCCCCGTGGCTGGTCATCCTCACGTTCGTCCTCGGCTCGGTGGCGGCGCTCGTGTCGCTGCTGGTCGTCGGGCGCGCCGCGGGGCTGACGGGCCTCGACGTGCGCGTGTCGGCCGCGGGCGAGAGCGGCGCGCTCGTCTTTCTCTTCTTCGTCGTCGCGCCGGCGCAGGAGGCCGGCAAGGTCGCCGCCGCGTGGCCCGCCTTCCTGTCGAAGCACTTCGACGAGCCCTACGACGGCGTCGTCTATGCCGCCTCGTCGGCGCTGGGCTTCGCCGCCGTCGAGAACGGCTTCATCCTCCACGCACACCCCGTCGGCGGCATCTGGCTGGCGCGCGCCCTCCTCTCCCTGCCCGCGCACGTCTTCTTCGCGTGCTTCTGGGGCTACGCGCTCGGACGCGCGAAGCAGTCGAAGGCGCGCATCCCCATCTTCCCCGCTGCCTTCCTCGCCAGCATCGTCGCGCACGGCCTCTACGCGCACTTCGTCTACGGCCGCGGGCCCGGGGCTCTCCTCGCCGTCACGCCGCTGCTCGCCGTCATGGGCGTCATCGCCTGGATGCTCGCGCGCGATCTGCGCATGCGCGGCGACCGCCCGTCCCGCCTGCCGTCGGGCTCGGGGGGAAGCCGCCTCTCGCGCCTCTCGGTCGTCGCCCAGCCGCCGAGCCTCTCGGCCGTCCGCTCGGCCCTCTCGCGCGCCGACCAGCCCGTGAAGGTGCGCTGGGTCTTCTTCGGCTCGCTCGTCACGATCGGCGCGATGATCGTCGGCCTCGGAGCGGGCGTCCTCATGGCGCGCCTGCTGAAGGTCGACCTCTCCACGGTCGACGAGCACGACCTCGGCGCCGCCGCCCCGGTGCTCCTCCTCGGCATCGGTCTCCTCGCCTCGTTTCCGACCAGCGGCTGGCTCATCGCCCGCGCCGCCGGCGTCCGGACGCTGCTCGAGCCGGCGCTGGCCTGCGTCCTGGCGCTCGTCATCACCCTCGTGGGCCTCGGCGTCGCCGCGCCGTTCACCGTCGTCTTCGCGCTCGCGCTGTCGCCGATCGCCTGGGTGCTGGCCTGCGTGGGGGCATGGATCGGCCGCGAAGCGTAGAACGAGGAAAGCAGGCGCCCCTCGCGGGCCCGTGCCAGAATCTCCTCCGGTTCCCGCGTGCGCATGCTCAAGAGCGCCCTTTTCTGGCGAATCCTGCTGAGCTCCCTGCTCGTGGTGGGCGTGCTCGGGGTGGGCCTCTCGCGCGCGAACACCGCCCACGAGCAGCTCGAGAAGCAGTTCGAGCGCCTCGTCCAGCACGACCTCAAGCTCGCCTACGACGCCGAGCGCCTCCTCCGGCTCATGTCCGACCTCGAGACCGGCAAGCGAGGCTTTCTCCTCACGTCGGACCGCTCGTTTCTGGATCCCTACAACCAGGCCCGCCAGGACCTCGAAGGGGTGCTCGCCGAGGCCAAGGGCGTCGCCGAGACCGGCATCGAGGACGAGCGCGTCGACCGGTTCGGGGAGCTCGTGCACGAGTGGATCAACAACATCAGCGAGCCGCAGATCCACGCGCGCGAGCTCGGTCTCGCCCCCGATTCGCGGACGGCCGACGAGGGCAAGGCCAAGACCGACGCGATGCGCGTCATCCTGACCGACCTCCGCAAGAACGCGATCAGCGACGCCGAGGACGGCGAGCAGAAGGCCTTCGAGTCGGCCGCGGATTCGCAGCGCGCGACCCGCACCGTGCTGCTCCTCGCGATCATCATCGCGCTCGGCAGCGGCGCCTGGATCGCGCGGGACATCGCGGGGACGACGGCGCAGCTCGAGGAGGCCCTCGGCGCGACGGGGCGGCTGGAACGGCTGCCGCAGATGCCGACCCGGCGTGACGAGCTGGGCGCGGTGCAGCAGAGCCTCGTGAAGATGAACGCCCTCTTGCTCGACAAGGACGCGAGCCTGCGCGCCACTCTCGCCGACCGCGAGCGCGCGATGGCCGAGCTGACGCGGGCCAACGAGGACCTGGCCGCCCGCGACGCGCGGGCCCGCGCCTACGCCGAGTTCGTGCGCGAGCTGAAGACCCTCGACGTCGGAGCCCTGGCGGCGGGCGGTCTGCAAACGCTGATGCGCCTCGCCGACGCGCAGGTGGGCGTCGTGTACCTGCTCGACGACGCGGACCGGCTCGTCCCGGTCCACGCGAACGCCGCCGACGGGCGCGCCGTGGATCACGGCGCCTTCGGGGCCGACGGGCTCCCGAAGAGCGTCCTCGAGAAGCGCGAGCCGGTCTACCTCAGCTCGGAGGCGCTCGGCGATTCGGTCCCCGAGCTCGACCTCGGCATCGGCAAGGCGCCCCTCCGCTGGGTGCTCGCCTACCCCATCGCCCTCGGCGACGAGGGCGCAGGCGCCATGGTCCTCGGCGGGATCCACGCCTCCGCCGACACGGGGGACGTGCGGGACGCCGCGAGGCAGCTCTCCGTCGCGCTCCACAACGCGTGGACGCACGACAGGCTCCGCGAGAAGAGCGTCGCGCTCACCGAGCAGGGCATCCGCCTGACGCGCGCCAACACCGTGAAGACCGAGTTCCTCGCGTCGATGAGCCACGAGCTTCGCACGCCGCTTTCGGCCATCCTCGGCTTCGCCGATCTGCTGATGAACTCCCCGAAGGAGCAGCTCTCGTCCCGGGCGCGCGAGTCGCTCGAGCGCATCAAGAGGAACGGCGAGCACCTGCTGGGCCTCATCAACGACGTGCTGGATCTGGCGAAGGCCGAGGCCGGACGCGTCGAGGTCCGCCTGGCGCCCGTCAACGTCGCGAACCTCGCGCGGGCGTGCCTGGCGGAGGTCGACAGCCTTCGCTCGGGCAAGGACCTCAAGCTGGTGGTCGAGGTCGCGGACGGACCCCTGGAGACGTCGACCGACTCGCAGCGGGTGCGGCAGATCCTGCTCAACCTGCTGTCGAACGCGATCAAGTTCACCGACGAGGGCGAGGTGACCCTCGGCGTCCGCTCTGCCAAGAACGAGATCCACGTCTCGGTGCGCGACACCGGCATCGGCATCCCGGCGCACGCCATGAAGGAGCTCTTTCAGGACTTTCACCAGCTCGAGGCCGGCGACGGTCGCCGCTACGAGGGCACCGGCGTCGGTCTCGCGCTGTCGCGGCGGCTGGCGCGCGCGCTGGGCGGCGAGATCGAGGCCCGCTCCGAGGAAGGCCGCGGCTCGGTGTTCACGCTGATCCTGCCGCGCACCGCTCTGGCGGCGTCCGCCGAGCCCTCGCCTCCGAGCATGCCTCCGCCGGTGAGCACCGGAGCCTTGCAGTGACCGACCGCTCCTCGGTCCTCGATCGCCCCTCGCTGACGTCGATGGGCGACGCCGGCGGCGACGTGCTCATCGTCGACGACTTCCCCGACACGCTGGTCCTCTACGACGCGGTGCTGACCGACGACGGTCACAGGGTCCGCACCGCGCAGAGCGGCCTCGAGGCGCTGCGCCTCGTCGAGGAGCGCGAGCCGGAGCTCGTTCTGCTCGACGTGTCGATGCCGGGGCTCGACGGCGTCGAGGTGCTGCGCCGCCTGCGGCTGCGGCGCGGCGGAGGGCCCTCGGTCATCATGCTGACGGCGGCGAGGCGCGAGCCGCACGCCATCGAGGCGGGGCTGAAAGAGGGCGCGGACGCGTACCTCACGAAGCCCATCGACTCGCGCGAGCTCATGGCCCGCGTGCGCGCCGCGCTGGAGACCTTCCGGCTGAAGCGGATGCTCGACGCCCAGCGCCGCGACCACATCGCCATGCTGGTGCACGACCTCCGTCACCCCCTGTCGTCGCTCGGCCTCATCGCCGAGGTGCTCGAGTCCGAGGACATGACGCCGGCCGAGCGGCACGCCGCCGTGACCCAGATCCGCGGCATGTGCACCGAGATGGCGCGCCTCGTCGACGGGGTCCTCGTGGCGAGCCGCCTGGAGGCGGGCGTCTTCTCGGTGGAGCCCCGCACCATCACCGTGGGCCAGGTGATCGAGCCGATGCTGCGGGTCTTCACCCCGGTGGCGACGCGGCGGCGCGTGGCGCTCGTGTTCGACGGCTCGCTCGAGATGGGCGTGCGCGCCGACCCGCAGAAGCTCCGGCAAGCGCTCGACAATCTGGTGGCCAACGCCGTGAAGTTCACCCCTCGGGGGGGCAGGGTCGTCGTCCGCGTGACCCGCGAGGGCGAGAGCGTGGTCTTCGAGATCTCCGACACCGGGCCCGGCATCCCCGCGGCCGAGCGCGAGGGCATCTTCGATCGGTACAAGCAGGGGGCGCGAGGACGCGCGGCGGGCGGCGCCGGGCTGGGTCTCGCCATCGCCCGGGGCATCGCCGAGGCCCACCACGGGACCATCGCGGTGACGACGGGCGACGCCGGGGGAGCGGCTTTCCGGCTGGTCCTTCCGGGGTAGCCCCTCGCCGCGGCTTGACTTTCCCTCCCCTCCCCGTATGTTCCGGCGCTCCGAAAACTCGAGGAAACCGTGGCCAATCATCCGTCCGCCGAGAAGCGCAATCGCCAGCGAATCAAGCGCACCCTGCGCAACCGCGCCGTGAAGAGCTCCGTCCGCACGCACGTGAAGCACGTCCGTGCCCTCATCGAGGCGAAGGACGCGAAGGCCGCCAAGGAAGCGCTGAAGGCCGCGACGGTCGCCATCGACAAGGCGTCCAGCAAGGGCGTCATCGCGAAGGAAACGGCGTCGCGCACGGTGTCCCGCCTCGCGGCGCAGGTCCACAAGCTCGGCGCCTGAGCGCGGCCGTGGACGACTGGCCCGGCCGGACGCTGGGCGGCAAGTACCGCATCCTCCGCCTCATCGGACGGGGCGGAATGGGAGCGGTGTACGAAGCGGAGGGCGCCGAAGGAGCGCGCTTCGCCGTGAAGATCCTCGACCCGGGCTGGGCGAAGGACGAGGTGGCGGGGGGACGGTTCGCGCGCGAGGCCGGCGCGGCGAGCGACGTCGCCAGCGAGCACATCGTGAAGGTGCTGGAAGGCGGCACCGAGGGCGGCGTCCCCTATCTGGTGATGGAGCTGCTCCGCGGGGAGGACCTGGGAAACCGGCTGCGGCAGCGGCGGCACCTCGGCCTCGACGAATCGATGCACATCGTCGAGGGCATGCTCGAGGGCCTCGTCGCGGCCCACGCGGCGGGCATCGTGCACAGGGATCTCAAGCCGGACAACGTCATCCTCGTCGAGCACGGCGGCGAGCCCGACTTCGTGAAGATCGTCGACTTCGGCATGTCCAAGCTCGACCGGCCGGCAGGCTCCACGGCGCCGCTCGCCCTGACGCGGAAGGGCGTCGTCCTCGGGACGCCGCTCTACATGTCGCCCGAGCAGGCGCGCGCCGCGGGCGACGTGGATGCGCGGTCGGACCTGTTTTCGGTCGGGGCGATCCTCTTCGAGTGCCTGACGGGCAGACCGCCGTTCACGGGGGAGACGTACGAACAGATCCTCCTCCGCATCTGCATGGAGGACGCGCCCGACGTGCGGCGGTGGGCCCCCGAGGTGCCCGATGCGCTGGCGGCGTTCGTGAGGAGGGCGCTGGAGAGGGAGCGGGAGGACAGGTTCGCGTCGGCGGACGAGATGCTGGGCGTGTTGCGGGGGATCGGCAGAGTGGGGGTCGGGGATGAGCGACGCGCGAGGAGGCGGGCGCGGACGAGGATGGTGGTGGCCGCGGTGATCGCGATGCTCGCGGGCGCGGTGGTGACGCTGCTGGCGGTGGCGCTGGCGGGGAAGTAGAAGCTCACCACGATGAAAGCGAAGAACACCATCTGCCTCTGGTTCGACAAGGGCGCGCACGAGGCGGCGACCTTCTACGCCGCCACCTTCCCCGACAGCGAGGTGACCGCCGTTCACCAGGCCCCGGGCGATTTCCCGGGGGGCAAGCAGGGCGACGTGCTCACCGTCGAGTTCACCGTGCTGGGCATTCCCTGCCTCGGCCTCAACGGCGGCCCGCAGTTCAAGCACAGCGAGGCGTTCTCCTTCCAGATCGCCACCGACAGCCAGGAAGAGACCGACCGCTACTGGGCCGCGATCGTCGGCAACGGCGGCCAGGAGAGCCAGTGTGGCTGGTGCCGGGACCGCTGGGGGTTGTCCTGGCAGATTACGCCGCGCGCCCTCACCGACGCCCTCGCGGCGGGAGGCGCGGAGGCGAAGCGCGCCTTTTCGGCCATGATGTCGATGAGGAAGATCGACGTCGCCGCGATCGAGGCGGCTCGCCGGGGATAAGCGCGCTGATTGAAGAGCCAACGCGGCTCGAGAGCACTCGGGAGCCGCGTTCTCTCCACGGAATCATGCTCTCGAGTCCTCGGGAGCCGCATTCGCTCGACACGATGACGCTCCCGAGCACCGGGGGGCCGCGGCTTCTCTCCAGAAAGCCGCTCCCGAGTCGACGGGAGCCGCAGCTCGTCGAGAGGGAGCCGCAACCCCAAGGCGAGGAGCCGCTCCCGGATGGACGGCAGCGGCGTTCGCTCGATACGAAGCGGCTCCCGAGTGCTCGGGAGAGGCATCCGCTCGACACGAAGCGGCTCCCGAGTGCTCGGGGGACGCATTCGCTCGACACGAAGCGGCTCCTTTTCGACACGAAGCGGCTCCCGACCATTCGGGAGCCGCTCCTTGCGAAGAAAGTGTCGCTCCGCGGAGGTCGACCTCGGCTTCTCCCTCGATCGCCGCCGGTCCTGCTAAGCAAGGGTGGTCCCATGACCGAGAGCACGCACCGCACGCAGGTCGCGCTGTACCTTCCCGACTCGGTTCCGGCGCTCCTTCTCGCCGTCCAGGCGGTCCTCGAGGCGATGACCGGCAACCCGTTCTTCCCGAACCCGACGCCCCCTCTCTCGACCGTCGGCGCGGCGCTCTCGGAGCTGCGCGAGAGCCAGGTGACGGCGGAGTCGAGGACGCGCGGCATGGCCGCGGTTCGGAACGAGAAACGCACGGCGCTCGTGTCGCTGGTCAAGCGGCTCAAGGCGTACGTCCAGGGCGTGGCGGACGACGATCCGGAGAAGGCCGCGAGCATCATCGAAAGCGCGCACATGAGCGTCTGGAAGCCCGGGCCCGGCGCGAAGCTGCCGTTCGACGTGAAGGCCGGCGCCGTGGAGGGAGCGGTCCGGCTGGTCGTTCGCGCCGCCGCCAAGGAGGCGGTCTACTACTGGCAATGGAGCGCCGACGCCGGCAAAACGTGGTCCGCCGAGTCGAAGGCCCTCAAGGCGAACACCGTGCTGAAGGCCCTTCCGCCCGGCCAGGTGTGCCTGTTCCGGTACCGGACGAAGACCCGCAAGAGCGAGACCGATTGGAGCGAGCCGATCGCGTTCCGGGTACCGTAGGGGGGCGCTCGGGTTCGGGTTCACGGCGGTGACCCGATGAATAGAGCGGGCCAGTCGTGCGGAGGTGGACGGGCGAAACGGGGAAGCGGGAAGCGGGGACGGGGAAGCAGGTACGGGGAAGCGGGGACGGGGAAACGGGGACGGGGAGGATGACTGGACAAGGGGGGCCGCGAGCGGCTAAGTACGCGCGCTGGCTTCGTCTTCTGTCCCCATCGTCTAGAGGCCCAGGACCGCGGCTTTTCACGTCGCTAACGCGGGTTCGACTCCCGCTGGGGACGCCCTGGATCCGCTTGTTTCGGGGCGGATCGTGGATCGAGCCGCGGCGTTACCCCGGGGGTTACCCCGGCGGGCAGCGCGAGCGGAGGAGATCACCTCGCGAGGTGAGGTCTGCCGGGGGGCGGAGTATGCGGAGCGCGTGGCTTCGGGGGGCGGGGCTTCGAGCGCGTCGAGGTACTTGCGGGCCTGCTCGGTCGGGGCGAGGTGCGCGTAGCGCATCGTCATCGTGATGGAGCTGTGGCCCATCCACTCCTGCACCTGGCGGAGCGGCGTGCCGCCGATGGTGAGGTTGCTGGCGAATGAGTGACGCAGGTCGTGCCAGCGGAGGAGCCGCAGCTTGGCCCGTCGGGCAGCGCGCTCCAGGGCGCCGTGCAGGAACCAGAGCGTCAGGTGGGTGCCGTCCTCCTGGCAGAAGACGAGAGGGCCGCGCAGGTGGCGGTGGGCTTGCAGCGCGTCGACCAGCGTGCCGCTCATCGGGACCTGGCGGGGACGGCGGGACTTCGTGTCGGTCGTGATCCCGCCGGTCCGGGAGCGCCGGAACGTGACGAGCTGCTGCCGGAAGTCGAGGTCCGTCCACTCCAGGGCGAGGAGCTCGCCCGCGCGCGCTCCCGTGTGAGCCGCGAGCAGAATCAGGATGCGCTCGTCGTGTCTCGCTGAGTCCACGAGCGCGGCCACCTCGGATGCGTCGTAGAAGTCGAACGACGGGAGGCTGCACCGGATCTGCGGGAACCGCGGAAGCTTGTCGAGCACGCCCCACTCCACGGCCGACGCCAGGATCGTGTGCAGCGTGCCGAGGATGTTCTTCACGCGCTTGGCGCTGAGCGTCTTCGGTTCCGACAGGTACCCGTTGCGGCTCGTCCTCTCGTCCTTCGCCTTGCCCTTCGTCTTGTCGAGCGCCGCAGCGATGAACTGCTCCATGGCGCGGCGATCGATGGCGTCGAGGGTCATCGTCCCGAAGAACGGGACGAGGTGCCGTTCGAGGTGGCTCTTCTTCTCGCGCACCACCGACGGCTTGTTCCCCGCTGCCTTGGGGTAGACGGGCATCCAGTCGTTCTCGACGAAGCTCGCGAACGCCGGGCACGAGGGGCGCGTCGCGGTCAGCGACTCGGCGCGTAGCTGGCTCTCCCTCGCTTGCGCCCACTTCAGCGCCATGCCCTTCGTCGGCGCCTCGTGCACCGTCTGGTTCCGGACCTTCGTCCCGTCCGGCTTCTTGAACCGGATGTCGACGCGCCACTTGCCAGGTCCCAGCTCCGGCTTCCACGCCACGACGCGTACGCTCACCGCTGCCCCCTCCCTCGCCCGTTCGCCCAGTCGACCAGCGCCGCGCGCACGAACTGTACGCGCCGGCCGGAGCGCTTGATGCACCGTTCTGGGATGCGGCCGGCGGCGACCCGCTGCTTGAGGGCGTCCACGCCGCGCTTCTCGGCCTGCTCCGGGGTCACGTCGCTGGGCTTACGCCGGCAAAGAGACAAGAGCTGGGCCGCCTCCTTGTAGTTGACGAGGATCGAAGGCTCGGGATTCACGGACATCTCGCGGCTTGGCGTTCGGGCTTCCTCGACCCCGGCGGTTGCCATCGGCGTGACGTCCCATGCCTCGGTTGCCTGTCGGCCGATCGAGCTATCGGCGGTGTCAACCGGAGGCGCGGCGTTGGTGTGCGGTGCCCCGACGCCGAGGCGATCCCGCAGAAGGCGTACGTGCCTTCGGACCAGGTCGTCTATGAGCCGCCGTTGCTCGGCGCCCTCGCGTCCCTCAGCGCCGCCGTTAGCGAGGTCAGGCTCCATTGGCCAAGTATGAGGCCCACTCGTGACACCGGCTGTCACGTACGGACCGACGAGCGAAGATTGTGCCTTGATGGGGCGGAAGCACGCGGGCCTCCTCGGTCGACCCCGCGCCCCGCCGACTGCCCCCCTAATGCGTGCGCATTTCGGGGCGTTCGCGGACATCTCGCCCCCTGCGCGCCCCCCACCGGTACCCGCTCGCGGCCAAGTAGGGGGGCAACGCTCTTGGCTCGCCAAGACATGCCAACCGCCATCGAACGACGTCGCCGCCAAGAGATCGTCGAGATTCTCAAGGCATTGCCAGAGCGTCGGTCAAGACACACGTTGGCGCGCTCGGGGGTTCATCCGATGCATCCTCTCTTCGCCCACGCCCGGCTCTCGACGGCACGACCACCCGAGATTGGGTTCATCCAGGTGCGCCGACGCGATCTGGAGCGCCAGCGCTGGAGTCCCGTGCTCGCGACCTTCCCCGCCGACACGCTGATGACCGCCGAACCGATCGCGGCCCGCTACGGCGGCGGCGAGTACGAGCTAATCGGGCGTTGTGCGCGCAATCGTCGAATCACGGCCCGCGTGAAGGTCGCCGTCGTCGGACCGCCCGTCTCCCCGGACAGCGAGCCCGAGGCCCGCCACGGCGAGACGTACGGGCTTGGAAGCGACGCCGCTCCTCCCGACCACACGACGCCGGCTCATCCTCCGGAGCGGGCACCGCGACGCCGGCAGACATCCGCGGAGAAACGGCGCGAACAGCTCGAACTGGGCGCCCTTCACGCGAAGGCATTCCGGCTGTTCTCGAAGAAGGCACCGCTGGCCCGCATCGTGCGCGAGACGCGGTTGCCCCTGTCGGAGGTGCGCCGGCTGTGGAAAGAGTTCGTCACGCCACTCAAGGAGCCGGCCGAGATGGAGCTCGAACGCCACGTCGACGAGATGCGGCGCGTCGCGGACGAAGAAGCCCGCAATCGCTACGAACGGTGGCGTACCGACCGCGAACGGGACCGCGAAACCGCGCGCCTGAAGATGCTCGACCGGTGGCTCACGTTGCGGGAGCGCGAGGTCGAGTTCGAACGGCAGCGTGCCACGCACGGAGCGAATGTGAGGGCCGAGGCACCCCCCGTGCTCGCGGAAAACCGCCTCGCCACCAAGCAGCAGACTGACGCGCTGGACGCGGCTCTTGAGCGGCTGCTGGCAGCGTTTCTGACGCGCGCGGGCGGGCGGGCACCCAACACCCAGTAATTCGGCGAGCATCGTCCTCAAGAGCGCCCCCGGCCACGCAGAAGCGGAGGCGGACCGGGGGTCAGCGCGATTTTCCGCCATCGACCTGACGAACTCGCGAGAGGAGCGCTTTCGCGGACAGGACGAGCTGCTCGAGCAGGTGCCCCTGTGCGGTTCGCCAGTGGGCCGCGCCATGCGGCCGCGTGACGCCGCAAGCGCCCTCGAAAACCTTGCCGACCTCCTCGTGCCGCCTGGGCCTGTCGTCGTCATCCTTCCCGAAGTCAGGATCGTGCGCGAAGTAGTTGCGGTGTAGCCCTGGCGCCCGTTCCGCCGCAGTCGAGTGCCCCGTCACCCCAGCCGGCGCCCACCGACGGAGGAGGGGGAATGGGCACCCAGAAGATCCTCGGGCTCGCCGCGGGTGGCGTCGGCGTGGCAGGGCTCGTCGTCGGTGGGGTGTTCGGCATGCTGACGCTCTCCAAGAAGAGCCAGCAGCAGAGCGACTGCGGCAGCGCGTGCTCGCCCGCTAGCCACACGCAGGCGGTCAACGACCACTCCGTCGGGATGACCGACGCCACGATCTCGACGGTTGGCTTCATTGCCGCGGGCGCGCTCCTGGTCGGCGGCGCGGTGCTGTTCTTGACGGCGCACCCATCGTCCCAGCCCATCACGGGGTGGCTCGTCGCGCCGAGCGCGGGGCCGGGCGGGGGCGGGGTCTGGCTCCGAAGGGAGTTCTGAATGCTTCCGTCCCGCAATCCGAGTCGCGGCGGCGCCCGCGCGTCGCGAGGAGACCGAGCCATGCGACCTCTCCACTTCTTCCTCCTGCCGGCCATCGCGTTCGCAGCTTTCGCGTGCTGGAGCATCGTCGGGTTCCCCGACGTGCCGGACATCGCCGATGCAGGGGCCGACTCGACGGCTGGGACGGCGCCGGATCGAGCAGCGGCGCGGAGTCCGGCCCGAGCAGCGGTAGCGAGTCGGGCTCGAGCAGCGGAGGCGACGGGGGTGGATGCGTTATCGGCGGGACGTCGTATGCGAGCGGCGCGTCGAACCCCACGAACGCTTGCGAGACGTGCGAGCCGAGCGTGACCCCATCGGCCTGGAGCGACGTGGCCGACGGGATGACGTGTGGAAGCGCGATGATCTGCCACACCGGCACGTGCGCGGGCGGCTGCGAGATCGGCGGCACGTATTATGCGGCCGGAGCCAACCCGAGCAACGCGTGCCAGAGTCGGTGGGGCTTTCTATGCGCCCGGCGCGAACCCGAGCAACTCGTGCCAGACCTGCACGCCGTAGACGAGCACGACCCAGTGGCAGGACGTCTCCGGCGCGAACTGTGGCACCGGCGGCATATGCCTGGCGGGCGTGTGCAACGCGCAGTGCACGAAGATCGTCACCAGCGACTGGACCGCGCAGAACACTTCGGGTTCGACGCTGAGCATCACCTACTCCATCGTCGGCGGCGGGGGCGGGGGAGTGAGCAGCTACGCCGGGGGCGGCGGCGGTGGCAGCAGCGCCATCCTCGGGGGTTCGCCTTCGCCCATCGTGGCCAACGGCGGCGCCTCCGGAGCCAGCGCCGTCGCGTCGACGAACTTGACCTTCCAGCTGGCATCCGGAGCGAACATCACCGTCTACGTCGGCGGTGGCGGCGGCGGCGCCTATGGCCCGGCGGGGGGGTGGAGGCGGGAGCGGATTCTACGGTGGCGGCGGAGGCGGCAACGATCTCACGGGGGACACGAGTTGTAGCTCCGTCTGCTTTGCGCAGGGGGGGAGCACCGCGGGAGGGACCTCCGGCCAGGGCGCAGACGTGACGAATGGAGGGAGCTTGTTTGGCGGAACTGGGGCCCTCCCCCCGGAGATGCCCCCTCCTTCCGCGGGTGGCGGTAATGGGCCAAACGGCGGCGCCACCGGCTCCGGCGTCGGCGCCGGGGGCGGAGGGTTCGGTGGAGGCGGCGGGGGTACGAACGGTGGCAGCGCCGGCTCGAACGGGGCTGGATCAAACGCCGGACTGGGAGCCTCGAGTTGGACCACTTGGTCAACAGCGGCGGGCAACGCAGGATCCAGTGAGGGCGCGGGTGGCAACGCCGGTCTCGTCATCCTGACGTACAACGATCCGTCGGGAGCGTGCATGCCGTGAGCGGAGGTCGCCGCGCCTGGCCAGCTCTGCGGCGTGGCGAAGACGGACTTCCCCTCTCCGCGAGAGCGGAGGCTCCGAAACGTCCACCGTCTGCGCCCTAGTTCGGGCGGTCCCACGACCTGCGCCGTCGGATCGAAAAAAGTTGAGCCGGTCCGGTGCACGCCCCTCCTCTTTCGGTGTGGACCACCGGGAATGCAGGTCCCGGAGCGCTCGGAACCGGATGAACCTGCGAGGGAGAGAAAAGGAATGCGATCGTATTCGATGGCCGTCTGCGTGACTTCGTTGTTCCTGGTCGCTGGATGCTCGGCCGGCAGCTCGCCTTCCGCGGAGGTGGATTCGGGCTCGCGGGGCGACGATGCGGGCAGCGTTTCGCACGACGCGTCGGGAGGGTCCACCGAGGACCGAGCCTCCGCCTCGTCCGATGCTTCGGGGGACGTGGGCATCCCTAGTGACGCCGGCGCGGCGACGGATGCCGGCGGTTCGAGCGATGCCAGCGCGTCCAACGATTCCGGCGGTTCGAGCGATTCGGGTGCGTCGGCCGACACGGGAGGGGTGACCTCCGAGCAGGTTCTTCTCTCCGGGAACCGCATCCTCGACATCGCCGGCGTGCCCATCGTGGCCCGGGGCGCCGAGGACGTGGTCGCGAACGCTAGCCAGACGGCCGACGTCGACACCCTGTCCGGTATGGGCTCGAACGCCATGCGCATGCTTCTGACGCTCGACGCGGCCAACGGGATGACGCCGGCCTCGTTCGATGCCGTCCTCGCCGAGGCCGTGTCCCGCAAGATGCTCGTCTGGGTGTCGCTCTACACGTGGGACTCGGCCAACAGCAACGTGGTCGGCGCCAGTCTCGGCGGCGGGAACTTCTATGCGCTGACCGCACCGTCCGGAACCGGCACGTGCTCGACGGCGACGCCAGGACCCTGCTACCTGGCGATGTGGAGCCGGCAGTGGCTCAAGGATCTGGCGCTGAAGTATCGCGCCAACATCATCATCGACGCCGGGCAGGAGTTCATCGGAACGGCGGACCCGGGCACGGAAGCGGGTCGCGTCGAATGGGCGACGGCCGGCGAGACGAACATTCAGTTCATGCGGTCGCAGGGGTACACGAACCCCCTGCAGATCATGAGCAACTTCTCGGGGCGCGATCTGTACGCCATCGTCGAGTACGGGTCGGCCGTGCGTGCCGTGGACACGGTGGTGGTCAACGGCAACCCGCAGACGATGTTCGGCTGGCAGGCGTATTGGGGGACGAGCGACGGATACTACCCGGCGTGGCAGGGCGGCCTGCTCCTCGGCGGCAGCAGCACCCTCAGCGGCGCACAGGCCATTCATCAGTTTGCCGCCGCTCAGCCCTTCCCCATCGAGATCGGCGTCGACAACTATGCCGGCGACACGAACCTCGACTACCAGGCCGAGATCGCGCAGGCCGACACCGACAGCATGAGCTGGCTGTGGTGGTCCTGGCAACCCGGGAGCACGGTCGAGTGCCCGGTGTCCGGCGCGACCTGTCAGACGTACGTGACCTCGTCGCCGCAGGGATTCTCCGGGGCGAAGGCGCTGACGGCGCCGTGACGGTGCATGTGGGATGAGGCGAATTTCGATGAGCCGGAACGGAGCCGTGCGAGCCTCTCATGAGTCGACGGATGGCGAGCATTTCCCTCCACGAGGTCGCGCCCGACGACCGCGCCTTGCTGGCCCAGGCGGTCGACGGCAATGAACGCGCGTTCGCGCTGCTCTACCGCCGCCATGCCCGCTACGTAGCGGGAGTGGCGTACCGCGTCATGGGGAGCGACGCCGAGCTCGACGACGTGGTTCAGGAGGTGTTCCTCGACGCCTCGGGCGCGCTCGCCAGCGTGCGGGAAGCGGACGGACTGCGCGGCTGGCTCGCGCGCATCACGGTGCGCCGCGTCTACAAGCGGCTCGCGCGCCGCCGCCGCTGGCGGTGGCTCCAGCGAGACCAGCAGGAGCTCGCCGTGACCGTCTCCGACCCCGCGTTGAAGACGCGGGTGACCGACCTTTATCGCACCCTCGAGCGGCTCGCCCCGAACATCCGGATCCCCTGGGTGCTCCACGCGATCGAGGGGGAAACGCTGCCGGACGTCGCGCGGATGTGCGACATCTCGTTGGCCACGGCCAAGCGTCGCATCGCGAAAGCGGCGGCCCACGTCGAATGGACTCTCGATGAAAAGCGTTGAGCTGCCCGACCTCAAGGCCAAGCTGGAGCCGCCGTGGGACGAGCTCCGCGAGAGGCGTGTCCTCGGCGCGGTGCTCGAGAAGCGGCGAGGGTCACGCGCCCCGCGCCGGGTTCGGGTCCTCGTGCCCGTGGCCGCGGCGCTCGTGCTCGCCGCGGCGGCCGTCCTTCTGGTGGTTCGGCCGTGGATCGCGACACCCCGTCCGGTCGCCTCGGAACCGGCACCCACCGAGTCGACCATGGCGCTCGCGGACGGATCGATGGCGGTGCTTCTCGCCAATGCGGCCGTCGAGATCCAGGAGCAGCGGCCGGACCGGGTCCAGCTCCTTCAGCGCCGCGGCAGCGTGCGCTACGAGGTCCGGCCCGATGCCTCACGCGAGTTCGTGGTTCGCGCCGCCGACGCCGTGGTGCGCGTCCGGGGCACGATCTTCGTCGTCGACGTGCGCGACGGCGCGGTGGAGGTGCGTGTCCAGCGTGGCCGCGTCGAGGTCGAGCACGCCGGATCGAAGCGCGATCTCGTCGTCGGCGAGTCGCTTCGCGTCCCCACCGGCCAGGCATCGGCGCCCGGGAGCTCGCCGGACGACAACCCCTTCGCCGCGCCGATTCCGAGCGCCAGCGAGACGGCGGAGGCTGGCCCGAGCGAGCCGGTCGTCCCCTCCGCTTCTTCCCTGCAGGCGACCGCGGACGCGGCGCGCATTCGTGGCGACAACGCGCAGGCCGCCTCGGCGCTCGAGCGCCTCGTCGCGCTGCATCCTCGCGATCCGGCCGTGCCCGACGCGCTCTTCAGCCTGGGCCGTGTCGAGCGCGCGCGCCGGAACCTACCCGCCTCCGGGCGCGCCTTCGAACGGTGCTACACGGCCTCCCCCGGCGGGCCCCTCGCGCAGGACGCCCTCGCCGAGGCAGCGCAGTCGTGGGCCAACGCCGGCAACGACGAGGCAGCACGCGCGGACGCCGTCAACTACCTCAAGCGGTGGCCACACGGCGGCGCCGCGAACAAGATGAAGGCCATCGCCGGCCCATGATCCGCCGCGCGTGTGCGCTCACCGTCGTATCCGCCGTCCTGGCGTATTCCGGAGTGTCGGCGGCGGGACCCTCGGGCGTCGACCTCGTGGTCGACGAGTGCCCTCATGTGCATGCCGAGGAGGTCGACCGCGTCCTCGCCATCGAGCTCGCCCCGGTGTTGAGCGCGTCGAGTGGCAGCGAACGCCTCCGAGCGGAGCTCTCGTGCGACGACGCGCGGCTATCCATCGTCGCCATCGATCCGGTGACCTACAAGCGCCTCACCCGCACCGTCGCAATCGACCGGCGCACGCCGGATTACGATCGAACCGTCGCGCTGCTCGTGTCGCAGCTCTTTCTCACCTCATGGTCCGAGCTCCTCCTGGCTCGTTCGGCTGCGCAGGGGCTGTCTCCGCAGCCGCCGCAGTCTCCGGCCGTCGAGCACGCAGCCGAGCAGTCCGTCCGATCCGCGCTTTCGACGACAGATTCGCGCGGCGAGCTCACCGTCGGCGTCGGAGCCCGCGTTCGCGAGCTGTCCTCACCCGTCGTCGGTGGCAACGCGACGTTGCGGCCGTCGCTGCTCCTGGGGCGCTCGTGGCGTGTCTTCGTCGAAGCGGCTTACGAGCGCGGCGCGGCCGACCGGGCTCAGGGCGTCATCGCGTACAGCCTCGGCTCGGGCGCGGTCGGCGCCGGCGTGCGCGCGCTCGTCGGCCCGGTCGAGCTGGAAATCGATCTGCGCGTCGGGGCCGCCTATGTGAGCGTGAGCGGCGACGCTACGAGCGGCGCCGTCGGAACGACCGCGTCTGGCGCGGTGGGGGAGGCGGCGCTGGACCTCGGGCCGACGCTGGTCCTCGGACACGCGCGCATCGGACTGCTCGCGACGGCCGGCGCCACGGCGCCGCGGATCGTCGCGAGCTCGACCGCCGACCGCGAGCTGTCCATCGGAGGGATGTGGCTCGGGGCGAGCCTGGTCGCGGGTCTGGCGGAACGGGCGCCATGAGCCGTCACGCGCACAAGGGCGCGATGGCCATGGCCACGTGCACCCTGGCCGCCATCGCCTGCGGAATCAACGCGACGGTGCTGCGGAGCGAGTCGGTGCCCGCCGACGCCGGCGACGACGCTCCGAGCTTTCCCGGCGTCGACGCGTCGGCAGCGGCCGGAGTCTTTGCCGGCCAGTCGAGCACCTGCGCCATCTCCTCGGGCGCCGCGTTTTGCTGGGGCGACAACGCCAACGGCGAAGTCGGTGCCGGGGACGAACAAGCGCACCTCGAGCCCGTCGCAGTCGACACGAACAGCCGCCTCACCACGGCCGCCGTCGGTGAAGTCCACGCGTGCGCGATTCGCGCGCCCGACGCGAGCGTCCTCTGCTGGGGCGGAAATACCAACGGCCAGCTGGGTGTGGGCGACGGCGCGGACCGGCCGACCCCGCAGATCGTCTCGCTTCCCTTCCCCGCGGTCTCGATCACCACCGGCTACCAGCACACGTGCGCCATCCTCTTCGACGGCTCGCTCTGGTGCTGGGGCGACAACGACGAGGGAGAGCTCGGCCTCAACGACGCCTATGGGTCGCCGAACCAACCCGTTCCCGTGCGCGTCGGCATGGCCGTCGACTGGATGGCCGTCTCGGGGGGCCAGGGGCACACGTGCGGCATCCGCGCCCCCGGGACCATGTGGTGCTGGGGCCGCAACAATCAATACCAGCTGGGGCTTGGCACGGTGCAGCCCGACCAGCTCCGCGCGCCCACCCAGGTCGGGCAGCTCACCGACTGGACGTCGCTCGACGTCGGCCAGGATCAGGCTTGTGCGCTGCGTGCCGACGGCTCGCTGTGGTGCTGGGGAGACGGCACGAACGGCAACCTCGCACAGCCGGCGGCCGCCTTGCCGACGCCTACCCAGATCGGCGTCGACACAGACTGGGCCACGCTCAGCACGGACGAGTTCTCGACCTGCGCCATCAAGCGCGACGGCGTCCTCTATTGCTGGGGACGCAACGTCGAGGGGCAGCTCGGCACGGGCGACACCCAGGAGCGCACGTCCCCGACCGCGACGGGGAGCGGGGACGTGTTCCAGAGCGTGTCCGTGGGGCGGTTCCACACGTGCGCCGGGACCACCTTGCTGCAGGTCCAGTGCACCGGCAAGAACGACAGCGGCCAGCTCGGTCTCGGCGACACGAACGAGCGCGACGTCTTCACTCCGGTGACGCTACCCACCTCGCAATAGCCCCTCGCCTCATTCCGATGACCCCGACACCTACGGCGCCCCCTGGATCATCGAGCTCGTGATCGTGATGCTCTTGGCGTTGACGCCGATGGCGGTCCCGGCGTTGGTGACTGCTCCGCTCGAAACGGACGTCCAGTAACCGCCGGTGTTTCCCATCATCGTCGTGTCGGTGATGGTCAGAGTCCCCATCATGTTGTCGCTCGTGAAGAAGAGCCCTCCGCCGAACGCGCCCACCCCGGCCGT
The DNA here is from genome assembly GCA_036501935.1 of Polyangiaceae bacterium. GTDB lineage: Bacteria > Myxococcota_A > Polyangia > Polyangiales > Polyangiaceae > Palsa-1150. The sequence goes on from DASXZL010000027.1 coordinate 127,973, forward strand.
GTTGTCGTCGATCGCGTCGCCGCAGAGGGTCACGTTCACGGAGTTTCCGTCGCTGTAGAGGGCACCCCCGTTCCCGCCCGATCCGACCTCGTTCTGACCGTTGTTCATGGCCGAGCACTTGGTCGGATCGTCGCCGTTGGCACCACTGCCCGTCGCCGTGTTGCCCTCGAAGAGGCTGTCGTACACGTCGAGCTCGGCGAAGAGACCGCCGACGGCGCCCGCGTTGCTCGCTTCGTTGCCCGTGAACGTGCTCCCCACGATGAGCGCCCCGTGCTTGCTGCCGAGGACGTAGATCGCCCCCCCGCCGGTGTCGGGCCCGAGCGGCGCGGCGTGGTTGTTCGTGAAGGTCGCGTCGATGACGGTGAGATTGCCGTCGCGCATGTACAAGGCACCGCCCTCGCCATCGTCCCAGCCCTGCGAACACGGGGCCGGTGCGGACGGGATGGCTTGCGTCGGCGTGGCTTTCCCGTTCGCGAGAGCGATGTGCTGCAGCGTCAGTCGGGTCTCGTTCGCCTGAAAATTGGGGCTGTCGAAGCGCAGGATCTGTACGGCACCGCCCCCGTCGAGCGTGACCTTGTTGCCGCCGTCGATGACGGTGTCGGCGCCGGTCGGGAGGTTGAGGGTCGCGGTGACGGAGAGGGTGACGGGAGCGCTGCCGCAGTCGAAGGTGATGACCCCTCCCTTCGCGACGGCCGCCTCGAGCGTCGCGAAGGTGCAGCTGGCGGCAGTCCCGGTCCCGACCAGCGTCGTGGGATGAGACGTGTCGACCGCGTTCCCACCCGCCGGTACGCCTGCGCTGCAGGCGCCGCCGGGATTCCCTGCCTCCACCCACCCGCCGTCCGGCGTGCCGCCGTCCGGGCCAACCGAACCGGCCCCGCTCGACGATCCGGAGGCCGATCCCGAGCTCGACCCCGATTCGACCGCGCCGGACTCCGCGCGGGAGCCATCCTCGGGGCCGGAGTCGGCGCGCGAGGGCGCTGCCGAGGGTGGCACATTCTCCGCGGCGGAGCAGGCGATCGATGCGGCGCTCAGGAACGCAAGGAGGACGGCGGCTCGGATCATGCCGGCAAGAGGCCCCCACCTCGTGCGATCGGCTCAGGTTTTTTCTTGAGCCGGTTTCGGGGGTGCTCGGCCTCTCGTGATCGTGGCTATTGCTCCCATGGCGCCCGGCGGGAAGGCGCGACGTCGAGTCCGCTGGGGGCGGTGGACAATCGGTCTGGCGTTCGGGTGCGCCCTCGCGCTCTCGGCGCCCTGTTCTCCCCGCGAGGCGTGGGCGCAGCCGGCGGCGCGGGGAAGCTCCGAGGAGCAGCGAACGGCATTGTTCCGGCAGGCCTCCTCCGCCGGGGCGGCGGGGCGCTGGACCGAGGCGCGCGACGATCTGCGCGCGGCGCTGCAGATCCGGAGCTCGCCCAAGGTCCTTTTCTCGCTGGCGCAAGCCGAGGAGCAGCTGGATCAGCTGGCGAGCGCGCAGGCCGACTACCTTCGCGCGCTCGCGGACGCAAAGGCTTCGGGCCAGGGCGAAGTCATCGCGGCGGCCGAGCAGGCGGCTTCCGCGATCGCGGCGAGGGTTCCGCAGGTTCGGATCCTGGTCCTCGGGGCGCGGGACCGCGCGGTGGCGGTCACGCTCGATGATCGGACGGTGCCGGTCGGCGTGGCGATCCCGGTCGATCCGGGAACCCATCGAATCGCGGTCGGCGTGCCCGGGATGCAGGAGGTCGCCACGGACGTAGCGGTCAGCGAGGCCGCGCGGCTCGACGTACCACTACGCCTCGACACGGCGGCCGTCGCAACCGCTGCCCCCGTGCCACCGTCGACGACCGATGCGGCCTCGCGCGGCGAGGGGCCGGAGGTTCCCCGCGGGGGCGGTCGAACCGCGGAGCCTGGAGCGGAGGCCACCGGTCAGGGCACGGGGGCCTGGCACGTCATCGGCCTCGTGACGGCTGGCGCAGGCCTGGCCGGGCTCGGCATCGGAGCGGCGTTCGGCATTCAGTCGATCTCGAAACACGATCAGGCTCAGCGGGCCTGCCCCGGCGCGACCTGCGCCGATGCCAGTGGCGCCCAACTGTGGAACGAGGCGGTCTCCGCGGGGGACGCATCCACCGTGGCGTTCGTCGTCGGAGGCGCCGCCCTGGCAGCGGGAGCCCTGCTGTGGCTCGTGACGTTGCCATCGAAGCCGGATCACACGCAGGTCGGCGTGGGCCCCGGGTGGATTCAGCTCCGAGGAGCGTGGTGATGCGCCGGACACTCGTCGTGTGGTTCACGGCGGTGGGCGTGTTCGCAGCGGGCTGCAACGGCTTGCTGGGAAACTCCGATCACGAGGTGTCGGCGGCGGATGCCGCCGCGGAGGCGGCGACGGATTCGAGCGCCCCCGTCGACTCGAGCTCGGGCTACGACGGGGACGCGGGATCGAGCAGCGGCGCCGATTCTGCCGCCGAACCGGATGGGCGGCAGGACGCCGGTGGTCCGTGCACGGACGTGTGCACGCTGGGCGCAACGCAGTGCTCCGGCAATGCCGTGCAAAGCTGCGTGAGCGGCCATGCCGGGTGCGCGGTATGGGGTACGGCCGGCGCGTGCGCCAGCGGCATGTGCGACGCGGGCCAGTGCGGCAGCGGCACGTGCGAAGCGGGCCAGTGCGCCGGCGACTGCGACGCCTGCACTGCCTCCTCGCCTAGCTGCAGTGCGGGTGGCCCTGGAATGACCATGTGCGGCAGCGGGGGTGCTAGCTGCTGCGCGAGCCTGGAAGTACCGGGAGGCACGTACGACCGGAGCTACGACGGGCTCACCTACGCGAGCACGTCCTTTCCGGCGACCGTGAGCGGGTTTCGCCTCGACGCCTACGAGATCACGGTGGGACGCTTCCGGCAGTACGTCGACTACCTCGCGGGAGGAGGCAGTCTCCCGACCGATGGCGCCGGCAAGCACACGCACCTGAATGGTGGCCTCGGCCTGAGCGCCGCCGGCGGCGGCTACGAAGCTGGCTGGGACGCCGCCGATTGGAATGGGCAGGTGGCAACGACGGCAACCGGATGGAACCAGAACCTCTCTGGAGGAACATGGACGGCAGCCCCAGGAACCAACGAGAACCAACCCGTCACGTCCATCGATTGGTTCGAGGCTTACGCTTTCTGCATCTGGGACGGGGGATTTCTGCCGAGCGAAGCCGAGTGGAACTACGCGGCGGCGGGCGGGAGCGATCAGAGGGCCTACCCATGGTCGCTCCCCTACCCGCCGGGCTCAGCATCGATCAGTTGCGCGAACGCGAACTACGGCGCGTGCCCCCTTCGGAGGGGTGATCGCAGTGGGAAGTGAGTCGCCGGTGGGCGACGGCAAGTGGGGCCAGTCCGACCTCGTCGGCAACGCATGGGAATGGACCCTCGACTGGCTCGCGCCCTATCCGTACCCCTGCAGCGATTGCGCCAGTCTCGTCGCGTCCTCGGGGCGGGTGTTTCGAGGTGGAGCTTTCAACGACGACGCGACCGACGTCCTCGTCTCCAACCGGCCGGCCGACGTGCCCACGGCCCGCTACTCCAACACCGGGGCGCGCTGCGCCCGAACTCCCTGACGTGCCGAGCGGTCATGGGCTCGCGGACGCTCGCGGTATACTCGCGGCCGAGATGTCCCTGGCAGCGCCCGTCCCGGAGGTCATCGGCCGCTACGCGATCTACGGCAAGATCGCGTCGGGGGGGATGGCGAGCGTGCACTTCGGACGGTTGGCCGGCGCCGCCGGCTTCTCGCGCACGGTGGCCGTGAAGCGGCTTCACGCGCACCTGGCCGAAGATCCGGAATTTTTGGCGACGATGATCGACGAGGCTCGCCTCGCCGCTCGCATCCACCACCCGAATGTCGTGCCGACGCTCGACGTGGTCGCCAGCAATCGCGAGCTCCTCGTCGTCATGGAGTACGTGCGTGGCGAGTCCCTGGCGAAGCTCCTCAAGGCGGAGGCGTCGCGTGCTCGCAAGGTACCTCTGTCCACCGTGAGCGGGATCGTGGTCGGCGCCCTGCACGGCCTGCACGCCGCTCACGAGGCCACCAACGACCGGGGGCTACCGCTCGGAATCGTGCACCGCGACGTTTCACCCCAGAACATCCTCGTCGACGTGGATGGCGCCGCCCGGATCATCGATTTCGGCGTCGCCACCGCCGCCGAGCGGTTGCAGACCACCCGCGCGGGCGTGGTCAAAGGCAAAGTGGCTTACATGGCGCCCGAGCAGCTCCGGGCGGAAGTGGTGACGCGCACGGCGGACATCTACGCGATGGGCGTCGTGCTCTGGGAGCTCCTGACGGGAAGACGCCTGTTCAAGGGCGACGGCGATGCGCAGCTCGTCCTACAGGTGCTTGCCGGAGTAGGCGACCCGCCGAGCCGGCATGCGCCCGAGGTGCCCGCCGCGCTCGATGCCCTGGTGATGAAGGCCCTCGCGCGCGAGGCGTCCGACCGCTTCAGCTCCGCGCTGGCGATGGCCGAAGCGCTGCGTGACTTGGTGGCCCCTGCCTTCCCGACCGAGATCGGGAAGTGGGTCGCGGAGGTGGCCACGGAGACGCTGGCGCGGCGTGGCGCGACACTGGCCGACATCGAGAGCCGATCGGACGTGGCCAGCCTGCTAGCGCCGCCGCGGCCGCGGTCCCCCGCCAGCGAGAGCACGGAGGACGTACCGACCGTGGCCTCACGGAGCTTGAGCCGGTCCAGGCCGACCCCGGTTCCGGGGGTCGCCGGCCAATCGATCTCGCGCCGGACGACGCTCGCCGGTGCGATGGCGGCGAGCCTGATCGCCATCGTGGCGATCGTCGTCGCGTGGCGAACGCTCGTCGCACCGGGCCCCGTCGCGGCGCGCGCCGCGGTGGCGCCGAGCGCGGCGAGCTCCGTTGCGCCGCTGCCGTCGGCGTCTCACGCCGACAACACGACGCCCAGCGCCTCTTCGCCGGCCTCCGCTGTGGCGTCGGAGCGAGCTTCCCCCGTTGCGTCAGAGAGGCCGGCGCCGACGCAAGGGCCGACGGTCTCCCCGGCAAGGCCTCGGCAAGCGCCGAAGCCCACGGCATCCCCGTTCAGGTTCGCGCAGCCGGATTGAAGAAGACATCCCGATGTACGCGCGACGGTGAAAGACGAATCAGAAGGAGATAGACACGCCTCGTCCCTGGCGCGACGGCCGACGACCCGAAGGCAGCCTCATATGGCTACCGAGAACCGCTCCCCGATCGCCGCGCAGTACCTCTGCAGGGTGGAAAGTTTCACGTCTCCGCCGGCCTCGAGCTTGCTCACAACGGACGCCGCCGTCCCCATGAGCGCCGCAACCACCGTCTGCGAGAGCGCTTTCTTCTCCCGGATGGCAGCGAGCTTCCGGGCGAGCTTGCGGCGCACCTCGGCCTCGGCCACGAGCGCTGGGAACTGTGGGTTGCTACGCGTGCGGTTGGCCACGATCTCGGCCAGGAAGTCCTTCGCCATGCCAGAAGCCTGTAGCTTCAAAGCTATGGCGTCAAGGCTAACGCTGCGCCGCCGTGGCGCTACCGCTTGGTCCGCACCTTCGCCGCCCTCTTCTTGACGCCGCGGTTGCGCCAGTCGCGGAGGCGCGTCTCGGCGATCTCTATTTCCCGTGGCGGTGTCTTTTGGGTCCGCTTCTCGAAGGCGGATAGGGACAGCAAGACCTGGCTCCGACTGCGCGTAACGCGTCATCGTGATCACCCGTTTCGCGCCATCCTGATCGCTCGTTTCGCGGCATCGTGATCACCCGTTTCGCGGATGGTGATCACCTGTTTCGCGCATCGTGATCACTTTTCCACAGGCCCCCGGTCAGG
>DASXZL010000028.1:0-21233 GCA_036501935.1 Polyangiaceae bacterium
GACTTGCTCGGCATCTTCGTCGAGGAGCTCCTCCTGGAAATCCGCGCCCGCGATGCGGATCGCGAAGACTCGTTCCAGCGGCTCATCCCCCTATTGAAGGCCGCTTAAGGGATCACGGATGGCGCTCGGTCATTTGGCCCGCGAAGACGCCGTCACGAGCTTCTCCCCGATCCCCTTCCGTGCCTCCTCTCGCCTCCGCACCTCCGCGTCAAAAAAACCGACGGCACCTCGGAGGCGTCGCTACTTCTGGGAGACGCTCTGGGTGATCGAGGTCTTGCCGCCGCTCTCCGCGCCGACCATCAGCGTGATGTCGTACTTCGGGCCCTGGTAGATGCGCGTCGCCGAGGTCCCCATGTCGAAGGTCGTCGCCAGCGTGTACCCGGCGGTGTTCGCCTTGTAGTAGTCGGTGACCTTCGCGGTCGGGTCGGGGGTTTCGAGGTTCAGCTCCCAGGTGATCTTGCCCTGGGCGTTGGCCTGCTTGACGGCGAGCTGCGGCTTCGCGCCCGGGTAGAGGGGGACCTCTTTGGGGAAGTCGGCCGGGATGGTGGCCGAGGGGCCGATCATGATCTCGCCCGCGTCGGTGACGACGGTCATCGTGCCCTTCTGGCCGTTGACGGAGACCTGGCCCCCGGTCTGCTTCTGGATGGCCTTCTCCTCCGCCTTCTCGGCGGCCCTCTCGGCGAGGCGCTTGCAGGCCACGGTGGGGAGGGCGACGGCGGCGGCGAGGAGCACGTGGAGCGCGAGGGCCGGGAGCTTCATCGTGCGGATCATACCCAACGGAGTGCGCGTCCGGCGATCTCCTCGCCGATGGCCAGCGACGCCGTGGCCGCCGGCGACGGGGCGTTCAGCACGTGGATCATGCGCTCGGCCTCCGCGAGGGCGAAGTCGTCGACCAGCGCGCCGTCGCGCCGCACCGCCTGCGCGCGTACGCCCGCCCCGCCGGGGACGAGGTCCGCCGCCTTCACCTCCGGCACGAGCGCCGCGCACGCCCGCGCGAACGCCGCCCGGCTCAGCGACCGCGCCTGCTCGGCCAGGCCCGCGCGCCAGTGCGTGCGCGCCATCCGCCAGAAGCCCGGCCAGCTCGCCACGCCCCACGCGTCGCGGAGGTCGAAGCTCGCGCGCTGGTAGCCCTCGCGCGCCAGGGCCAGGACGGCGTTCGGGCCGGCCTCGACGCCGCCGTGGATGCGTCGCGTGAAGTGCACGCCGAGAAACGGGAAGGACGGATCGGGCACCGGGTAGACGAGGCTCTTCACGAGGCCGGCTCGCTCGGGCGCGAGCATCCAGTACTCGCCGCGGAAGGGGACGATGGCGACGTCGACGTGGAGCCCCGCCATGCGCGCGATCCGATCGCTCTCCAGCCCGGCGCACGCGACGAGCACCTTCGCCTCCACGTCGCCCGCCGTCGTCGCCACGACGACGCGCTCGCCGCGGCGCCAGATGCCGATGGCGCGCGCGCCCGTGCGCACCTCGCCGCCGCGGCGCCGGACCTCGGCCGCGTAGGCGCGCGCGACCTCCGCGTAGTCGACGATGCCCGTCTCGGGCACGAAGAGCGCCGCCACGCCGGCCGCGTGGGGCTCGTGGTCGCGCAGCTCGTCGGGCGAGAGGCGACGCACGCCGGCGAGGCCGTTGGCCCGGCCGCGCCGCTCGAGCTCGTCGAGGCGCGGGCGCTCCTCGTCGCGCGTCGCGACGACGACCTTGCCGCATCGCTCGAAGGGGACGCCGTGCTCCTCGCAGAACCGCTCGAGCATCGCGCGCCCGCGGGCGCACATCGTGGCCTTGAGGGACCCGGGCTTGTAATAGAGGCCGGCGTGAAGGACGCCGCTGTTGCGTCCCGTCTGGTGGGCGGCGAGCGCGGCCTCCTTCTCGAGGACGAGCAGCGACGCGCCGGGCCGCCGCGCGAGGAGCGCGAGGGCGGTTGCGAGCCCCACGATGCCCCCTCCGAGGACGACGATGTCGGCGCGCATCATGCGGTCGCGCCTGCGCTACCATGGGCCGGGCATGGATACCCAGCGGATCCTGGCGAAGCCGATGAAGGTCGTCCGCATCCTGTGGGCGGCGCTCACGTTCTCCAACGTGCTGATCGGCGTGGTCACGTGCTTCATGCCGCCGCCCCGCGGGCAGGTGCTGCAGTCGCAGCAGCTCGTCATGCTCTCCGTGTTTGCCCTCGCCGCGGCCGTGGCGAGCTTCATCGTGCCGATGAGGGCGCGCGCGCAGGCCCTGGCCCGCGTGCGCGTCGAGCTGCTCGCGGGCGACGGGCCGCCCGTACCGGACCGCCCCGCCGGACGCTTCGCGAACCCGCAGGACGCGGCGCGAAAGGCGATGGCGAACGCGTTCACGCCGTTCATCATGTCGATGGCGCTGTCGGAGGCCGTGTCGCTCGTGGGCCTCTCGCTTCACGCCGTGGGCGGACCGCTGCCTCTCGCGCTCGGCTTCGTCGCCGCCGGCACCGTGCTCGCGGCCTCCCGCTTCCCGACCCCCGCGCGCCTCCTCGCCCCCTTCGAGCGCGCCAAGGGCGCGACCTTCGCGGCCTCCGATGGCGGCTCGTACTAGGAGCTGGCCGGAGTGATCTTCCCCCGCCGCCGTGGACGGTCTGACTATGCCGCAAAGGCTGCGGTCTGCGATCTCAATTCAAACTCGATGGGGCTGACGTAGCCGAGATGCGAGTGCCTTCGGGCGGTGTTGTAGAACCGCTCGACGTAGTCGCTGATGGAGGCGGTGCCGATCGCTCGCGTGGGGAAGGCCTCGTGGTCGACGTGCTCGGCCTTGAGGGTGGCGAAGAAGCTCTCGGCGACGGCGTTGTCGTAGCAGTCACCGGTGCGGCTCATGCTGGCAACGATGCCGCTGTCGGCGAGGGCGCGGCGGTACTCGTCGCTGGCGTAGGGGCTCCCGCGGTCGGTGTGGTGTACCAGGCCGGGCGCGGGGCGTCTGGAGCGCAGAGCGCGGCCGAGCGCGTCGAGGGCGAGCTGGCGGTCGTTGACGGCGCTGGTGGCCCAACCCACGACCCGCCGCGAGAACAGGTCGAGCAGCACCGCCAAGTACAACCAACCCTCGCCCGTCGCGATGTACGTCACGTCGCCTGCCCACGTCGTATTGGCGGCCTTCGGGTCGAAGTCGCGCTCGAGCAGGTTGGGCGCGATGGGATGCGCATGTCGCGAGTCGGTCGTGTGCACGAAACGACGCTTTTGCCGCGCCTCCAGGCCGTTTTCGCGCATCAACCGCTCGATGCGCTTCTTGCCCACGCGAACGCCATGAGCGCGCAGCTCGCGATGAACGCGCGGGCTGCCGTACGCGCCACGGCCACGCAGCATGGCGGCTTTGATCTCGACGAGCAGCTGGGCGTCCGCGATCGTCTTGGACGACGCAGGGCGACCGACCCACGCGTAGTAGCCGCTGGCCTTCACGCCGAGCACTTCGCAGAGCAATCGGACCGGGTACTGCGCCTTCTCCGCCGCGATGAACACGAACCTCACGTGTTTTCCTTCGCGAAGAAGGCCGCCGCTTTTTTTAAGATCTCGCGCTCCATCTCCAGACGCTTCACCTGCTTGCGCAGCTTCCCGAGCTCCTCGCGCTCCGCCGTCGTGAGCGCCCCGGGAGGGCCCTGACCCACGTCGATGTCCGCGCGCTTCACCCACTCGCGCAGCGCGCCCTCGGTCAAATCAAGGTCCCGAGCGACCTGCCCGATGCTGCGATCCCCGACCTTGCAGAGACGCACCGCCTCGGCCTTGAACTCCGTGCTGAACGACCTTCGCTTCCGTGCCGTGTGTGAACACTCCTACCGCACTGGCGTGCGATTGCTGGTGTCCACGGAAGCGGGGGAGGATCAGTCTGCCTCGCCGGTCGCGAAGGACGGGGCTGAGTTGACGACGCGACGCAGTCCTTCCCGGAGCATGCGGACGTTGAAGTTGATGAGTAGGCCGACGGTCAGACGAGTCGCCCTCAAGTACGACAGCAGCTGCGCCATGTGGACGGGCGAGTAGCCGGTGCTTGCCTTCAGCTCCACGAGGAGCCGTCCTTCGACGAGCAGGTCCGGTCGGGCCTCGCCGAGGAGAGTGCCCTTGTAGAGAATGGCATGCGGCGGTTGTCGGACGAAGGAAAGGCCTCGCTCTTTCAGCTCCAGACAGAGGGCCTCTTCATAGAATGATTCGAGAAGCCCCGGTCCGAGGATCCGGTGAACCTCGATGGCCCCGCCGATCACCTCCTCCGTCAGCAGGTTCATCCCGCCCTCTGGCTCCCTACACAGACCCATCGGTTCCATTCCCTTTCCCCTTCCTTGGTTCTCGCCCTCCCATCGTCCGACCGCCGAGGAGAGTTGCGCCGATTCGACCGTCGTTGGCGGGTAGGACGGGCCGCGGTAGTAAGCTTCCGCCCGACGATGTCCCACGAGCACAGCGCCTTCCGGCCCGTTCCGCGCACGGGCGTCATCTACGTCACCACCGAGGCGCAGAAGCTCGGGTTCTCGGCTGGGGACGCCGAGTGGTGCAACCTCGGGCAGGGGCAGCCCGAGACGGGGGACCTTCCCGGCGCGCCCCCGCGCGTGAAGCACGTGGAGGTCGCCCTCGACGACCTCGACTACGCGCCCATCGCCGGGCTCTGGGAGCTGCGTGAGGCCATCGCCTCGCTCTACAACGGGCTCTATCGGCGCGGCATGCGCTCGCAGTACTCGGCCGAGAACGTCTGCGTCTCGGGCGGCGGGCGTGCGGCCCTCACGCGCGCGGCGGCGAGCCTCGGCCACGTGAACCTCGGCCACTTTCTCCCGGACTACACCGCGTACGAAGAGCTCCTCGACATCTTCAAGGCGTTCACCGCCATTCCCATCCTCCTCGAGGGCGAGCGCGGCTACGCCTTCGGCGCCGACGACCTGCGCCGCGAGGTCCTCGGGCGCGGCTTCTCCGCCATCCTGATGAGCAACCCGTGCAACCCGACGGGCAAGCTGGTCGAGGGCGACGAGCTGGCGCGGTGGGTGGCGACGGCGCGCGAGCTCGACTGCACCCTTCTCCTCGACGAGTTCTACTCGCACTACGTCTACCGCTCGGCCCCCGGGCGGCTCCCGCTGGAGAGCGCGGCGCGTTACGTGGAGGACGTCGACCGCGATCCGGTGGTCGTCTTCGACGGCTTCACCAAGAACTGGCGCTACCCGGGCTGGCGCGTCACCTGGACCCTCGCCCCGAAGGACGTCGTCGAGGCGCTGTCGAGCGCGGGGTCTTTCCTCGACGGCGGCGGGAGCAAGCCGCTCCAGCGCGCGGCCGTGCCGCTCCTCGCCGAGGATCACGTGGTGGCCGAGACGCGCGCCATCCAGGCCGCCTTCCGCGGCAAGCGCGACTACCTGCTCTCGCAGCTCGAGCGGCTCGGCGTGCGCGTCGACCGCGCGCCCGACGGGACGTTCTACGTCTGGGGCTCGGTCGACCGGCTGCCCGCGCCGCTGAACGACGGGATGGGCTTCTTCCGCGCGGCGCTCGAGGAGAAGGTCATCGTCGTCCCGGGCGAGTTCTTCGACGTGAACCCCGGCAAGCGCCGGCACGGACGGGCGTCGCGCTTCAAGTCGTACGTGCGCTTCTCGTTCGGGCCGGCGATGAGCGTGATGGAGAAGGCCGTCGCGCGCTTCGAGAGGATGATCGCGCGCGCCGCGTGAGGCGCCCGAAGGCCGACGCTCGAAGCCCCGGGGTCCGGCGGTCAGGCCTTCACGAAGAAGGCGCGGCGCACGTTCATCGGCGCGCCGTCGAACGCGGAGACGTGGACGGCGCCGAAGGCCTGCTCGACGCACGTGCGCGCCGCGGGGGAGGAGCCTTCGGGGAGGTCGATGCTCGTGCCGGCCGCGCTGCCGTCGGGGGCGAAGGCGAGGACGACGCGCCCGTAGCCGCCGGTGAGGCCCTGCGCCTTGCACGCATCGAGGTCGACCTTCGCGAGGGCTCCGTACGCGCCGCCGAGGTCGAAGGCGACGTGCCGCTCGACGCGATGGTCCGCGGCCGAAGCCGGCATGTGCAGCGGGACGGGGTGGGGGCCGACCTGGACGACGACGATGTCGGGCGGGCCGGAGTCGTCCGCCTCGGTCGACTCGGCCTCGGGGTTGCCGCTGGCTTCGGCGACCTCCCCCGCGGCCACGATGAGGCCCGCCGTGGCGCGGGCGACGTGCTCGGCGGCGCGGGCTTCGTGCTCGGGCGCGCGAGCCTCGTGGGCGGCGGCGTGCGACTCGTGGGCGACGAAGACGGGGTGGTGGTCGCCGGCCAGGGCGTCGGAGGCGGTGGCGAGGACGGCCAGAAAGGGGACCAGGGCAAGCATCGAAGGGCGCATGGGCTCTCGCGTACTTCAAGCCCCGTGCCGGCGGCCCGACGGCGAAATCCCCCGCGACTTCGCGCCCCTGTCCCCCGTTCGGCCTTCGCCCAGCGCGCCCCGCCTCCCGGCTCGCCCCGGGGCACCGCGTCGCGGTAGGGTGGCCCGGCCCGGGACTGAAATTTGTCGGTGGGCCCGGGCGAACAGCCACCCACGGGAATGATCTCCCTGCTGATGCCCACCGCCGCGGAGCTCCCTTCGAGGCTCGACGAGCGCGCCTTCGCCGCGCAGACCGCGGAGCTCCGTCCCCACGTGCGCGCCGTCGTCGCCGCCGTGCTCGGCCTCGGCCGCGACCACCCCGACGTCGACGACTGCGCCCACGAAGCCCTCCGCCGCGCCCTCGAGGGCCGCGCGCGCCTCCGCGACAACGAGCCCGTCCGCCCCTGGCTCACCGGCATCGCCCGCCACGTCGCCCTCGACGCCCTCCGCGCCCGCAAGCGCCAGCGCGACCGCACCGCCACGACCCGCGAGACCGACGACAGCTCGCCCGATCCCGTCGACCGCCTCGCCGACTCCGCGCCGAGCGCCTTCGACCGCCTCTCCGACGCGCGCCGCTTCGACCAGATCGCGCGCGCCCTCTCGGCGCTCCCCGAAGGCCAGCGCCGCGCCCTCACGATGTTTCACATGGAAGGACTGCAATACCAGGAGATCGCGGCGCGCCTCGGCGTGCCGCTCGGCACGGTCGCCACCTGGGTGATGCGCGCCCGCAAGAGCGTCGCCGCCTCGGTCGGCGTCCAGGAGGAGTCATGAAGAGCGACGAAGAGCTGCCGAGGGAGCTCGTCTGGGAGGGGGCGCACGTCTCCGATCTCGGGCTCTCGGCCATCGCGGACGGCGAGACGGCGCTCGTCGGCGCGGGCGCGGTCGAGCACGCCGACGCGTGCGAGTGGTGCGGCGGGAGGCTCGGCCGGCTGGCCCTCCTCGCGGAGGCCGTGGGGCACGCGGTGACGCAGGGGAGGGCCGCGTCGGTCTCGTCGCGCGCGCCGGCCCGCCCGATGCCGAAGCCGTGGCGTGCGCTGGGAGTCGGCACGGCCGTCGCGGTGCTCGCGGGGCTCCCCGCGCTCGGGCAGCTCGGCAGCCTCGCCGACTTCGTGGCGGTGTTCTTCGCGCGCGGGGTCCCGGTGATCGCGCGCGGGGGCTTCGCGCTGGCGACGAGCGAGGCGGTGACGAGCGCGTTGCCGGCCGCGACGCTCGGCGCGTCGGCGCTGCTCGTGGGCATGGGTCTGATGATCGCCAAGGCGCGATCGCGTTCGGTCGAAGGGAGCACGCCATGAAGTGGATTCTCGGCTCGGGTCTCGCGGCAGGTCTCGTGATGATGACGGCGGTCGCCGCCGACGCGCGCGTGAAGCGCGAGGGCGTCTGGCCGGACGCGGACAAGGCCGTGACGCTCGACCTCGACGGCACGCCGCGCCGCGACGCCCTGCGAAAGCTCGCCGACGCCGCCGGCTGGAGCCTCGTCGTGCACGCGCCGGCCGGCGATCCCGTGGATGTCCACGTGAAGGCGCAGCCGGCGACCAAGGTGATGGAGCTCCTGCTCGACGACGGCGACTACACCGTGAAGCGCGACGGGACGCTCCTCTCGGTCGAGCGCGCCGGGACGGCGTCCGCCGCGCCTCCCGCGCCGCCGCCTCCGGTCGTGCCCGCGGTGGCCCCCGCGCCGCCCGCGCCTCCTGCCCCGCCGCCCGCGCCCGCGCCGGCCGCCTCGTTCGGCGCGAAGGAGATGAAGATCCAGCTCGGGTTCCCGACGTCGACCATCGACGAGCCGCACAAGCGGGGCTCGGACAAGACCGTGATGGGCGGCGACGTGACGGTGGAGAAGGGCGAGACGGTGCGCGACCTCACCGTGTTTGGCGGCAGCGTCGACGTCGAGGGCCAGGTGACCGGCGACCTCACCGTGTTCGGCGGCGAGGCGCGCCTCCACGACGGCGCCGAGGTCCACAGCGACGTGACGCTCTTCGGCGGCGAGATCCAGCTCGACAAGGGCGCCCGCGTCGACGGCGACGTGAGCTGCGCGGGCGGCGAGGTGAACCGGGATCCGGGCTCGTTCGTCGGCGGATCGGTCACGGTGAAGGGCGGGCACGACACGGGCAACACGACGCCGGACGACGAGAACGCCGGGCACGCCGCGGCGCTCGCCCAGCACCTCCACCGCGACGCGCACGTGAGCGCGCTGCGCCGGGCGGCGCAAGGGGTCCTCGGCGGGGTGCGTCTCGCGGCCGTGCTCTTCGTCCTCGGGACGGTGCTGCTGGCGCTCGCGGGCCGGCGGATGGACAAGCTGCGCGGCGAGGTGGCGGTGCGGCCGATGCGGTCGCTCGCGATGGGGCTCCTCGGGACGTTCGCGTCGGCGGTGGTGCTCATCGCGCTCACGGTGACGGTCATCGGCGCCCCGGTGGCGCTCGTCGTGGCCATCGTGGGGGGCTTCGCGGTGCTCGGGGCGATGTGCGCGGTCCTCTCGGTGGTGGGCGAGGCGCTGCTCCGGCACAAGACGGAGAACCCGTACATGCACCTCGCCGTCGGCTGCGCGCTCTTCGTGGCCCTCTCGTCCATCCCGTACGTCGGCGGCTTCGTCGTGGCCGCCGTGTTCCTCGCCGCGGTGGGCATCCTCTTCGCGACGCGCGGCGCGGGGTACTTCGTGAAGCGAAACGGGAACGGCGGCCCGCACTCGGCGTACCGCGGCGCCGAGGTCGTCTGAGGGGCGGCCGCGGGGGAAGTGGCCGGAAACTTCGGGTCCGCGCGCGGCGCCCACTACGATGAGGGCGTGAGGCGATCCATGACGCGCATCGAGATGGCGACGCCGATCGGCGTCGGCGTGACGCTGGGGCTGTCGGCCGGGGTTCTGCTGGGGATGGTCGCGGGGATCGCCGGGGTCCTGCTCGGGCTCGCGGCGGGCGCCGTCGCGGGGTTCCTGGCCGGCCGGACCATGCACCGCGACGAGGGGCACCGGGCCGAGAGGGTGCGCGAGCTCGACGAGATCATCGGCGTCGCCGGCGGAGACATCGGGGCCGCCCCCGTCACGATCCCGCCCGAGCCGCCGCCCGCCGACTGGATGGCCGAGTGGCTGACGCCGCCGCCGCCGGTCGCCGGCTGAATCCACGGACACCCCGGTCCCTCTCGTACGAGAGAGGTGGGCCGCAGGGGCGCAGAGACGCAGAGCAGAGGATTTTGGGGAGAGAGGACTCTTCTTCCCCCCAATTCTCTGCGTCTCTGCGGCTCTGCGGCCATCCTCCCCCAGGAAATCGACCGGACCCCCGGTCGATTTCGTGCAACAAAAACGGGGGTCGTACGGCCCTAGATATAGGAGGGGCGAGACGGAGCCCTGAGTCGCCGGCCCGGAGCGTCATCCCGCGATCCCAGGGTCCCGGGTCGCCGGCCCGGAGCCTCATCCCGCGATCCCAGGGTCCCGGGTCGCGGACCCGGAGCCCCATCCCGCGATCCCAGGGTCCCGGGTCGCCGACCCGGAGCCCCATCCCGCGATCCCGGAGCCCCATCCCGCGATCCCGAAGCCCCGGGCGGGCCGATCGGTCCGGTCGATTTCGAAAATGGAGCGAGAGATGAGCGCCCCGCTTTCCGACACAGGGGTGAGGGCGGTCGGATCGCGCGGCTCGGCGACCTCTTCTCGCGCACTTACGCTTTTTCCGAAAATACTTTCGCGAAAGAAACCGACTCGGCCCGTTAAAGCAAAGAGGGGACGGGGACGGAGCATGGTGCTCCGCCCCTGGCCCCATACGTCCATTCGATGACACGGAGAGACCACCATGGCGACCATCAAGAAGACGGACCTCGCTGCGAGCTACACCACGTGCTCCAACGGGCTGACGGCGAATTATCCCGCGACGCAGTCGTGGGTCTTCGAGACGAAGACCTACACGCGGGGCGACCTCCTCAACATGCTGCAGGCGGCCATCACCGCCTCGCAGAACACCAAGGCGGCCCACGATGCGTGGCTCGCCGCGGTGGCGTCCGAACAGACGCAGCTCGCCACGACGAAGCCCGTCCTGGCGTCGCTGCACAAGTCGCTCGAGGCCCAGTGGGGGGCCACGAGCACGAAGATGGCGGAGTTCGGGTACGAGCCCGAAAAGCCGCCGGTGAGAACGGCGGCGTCGAAGGCGGCGGCGGTCGCCAAGGCGAAGGCCACGCGCGCGGCGAAGAAGGCCGCGCTCGCCACGGTGACGACGACGGGCGCCTCGCCGGCTCCCGCGTCGCCCGCCGCGACGACGCCGGCGCCGGTCCCGCCCAAGACGGCGTGACGGCGTAGCCACGAGAGGGTGAACGGGAAGAGGAGGAGTGAGCGGAGGGTTCGTGTTCAGGCCTTCCGCTCCTCCTCCCTTCCTGTTTTCCTCGCCCTTCTCACCTGCCAGAGGGCAACCACCATGACGACGAACGCAGTCACACCCGAGAAGATCATGCAGCTCAACGGCGGCGCGCAGGCGGCGGCGCTGCTCGGCACGGGCGTCGAGTACGAGGTGTTCACGCGCCTCGAGGGCGGCGCGATGACGGTCGACGAGCTGGCGAAGGCCGCGTCGATTGCTCCGCGCGGGGCCCGCGCGCTGCTCGACGGGCTCGTGGGGCTCGGCCTCCTCACGGTCGCCGACGGCAAGTACGGCAACTCGCCCGAGGCCTCCACGTTCCTCGTCGAGGGAAAGCCCGCGTCGCTCACGGGCATGGCGCGCATCTCTCTCCACGGCTTCGACCAGTGGGCGAAGCTGCCGCTCGCGGTGAAGACCGGGGCGCCCGTGATGGGCGAGTCGCTCGAGTCGAACGACCTCGCGTTCTGGCGGATGCTCGTCCCGGCCATCGCGCCGCTCGCGGTCCCTTCCGCGCAGGCCGTCGCGGCGCGGCTCGACGTGGCCAAGCGCGGGCCGCTCTCCATCCTCGACGTCGGCGGCGGGTCGGGCATCTACTCGGCGATCCTCCTCGGCGCGAACCGCGAGGCGAAGTCGACGCAGGTCGACTGGCCGACGGTGAACCAGATCGCGAAGGGCTTCGTCGCCAAGTTCGGCGTCGGCGACCGCTTCCACACCGTCGACGGCGACTTTCACACGGCCGACTGGGGCACCGGCCACGACGTCGCCATCTTCTCGAACATCGCGCACCAGGAGTCGCCGGCGCAGAACGTCGCCCTCTACCGCAAGTTCCGCGGCGCGCTCCACACGGGCGGCACGCTGGTCGTCAGCGACTTCGTCGTGAAGGACGACCGCAGCGGCCCGCCCTTCTCGCTCCTCTTCCACAGCCAGATGCTCGTCGGCTCGAAGGAAGGCGCGACCTGGCGCGAGGCCGACTACCGCACCTGGCTCACCGAGGCCGGCTTCAAGCAGATCACCTTCGAGCCCACGATCACCCCGTCGACCCTCATCTACGCCAGCGCCTAGACCCCGATTCACCCTCGCGAGATTTTGTCGCGGAGGGGGGGAGAAGAAGAGGAGGCGCGGGTTTGTTGGGGGAAACCTGGCCCCCACCCGTCTCCCCCCCACCAATCCGCGCCTCCTCTCCTCTCCCTCCCCTCCGCGTCAAAAAAACAAGCGGCGGCCGCGGGAAGAGGGACGAAGCGCGGGCGTCACGGGACGCAGTCGGGGCCGGCGGCGAAGATGTCGGTGCAGGTCGAGCTCGGAGGGCACGTGATGCCCGCGTCGGTCGTGCTGCACCCGACGGCGCAGTAGCCGCCGAGGCCGGGGTTGTTCATCGTGAAGCCGTCTTGCCGGTACTCCAGGCCGTCGCACACCGAGCCGGTCGGGCAGGTCGCCGCGCCTCCGACGACGCAGAAGTCGCTGCAGTAGCCGGTCTGCGAGGCGCCGCCGAAGAGGCAGTTGCAGGCGCCGTCGTCGGTGTCGGCCTGGCTGCAGGCGGTGCCGTACGTCTTCGTCGGCGGGACGAGACCCTCCATGCACAGGCCCTGGTCGACCTGGCACTGCTGGCCCGTCGGGCAGTCGCTGTCCTGCAGGCAGCCTCCCCAGCAGTAGCCGGCGCCCGTCTCGGTCGCCGACGTGTAGACGCGGCAGATGTCCTTCCCCTGGCAGCCGGTGGCCGGGTCGCCCGTCTTGTCGAAGGTGCACTTCGGCAAGCAGAGGCCGCCGGTCGACTGCGGCACGCAGATGCCCGGCGAGGTGGGGACGTCGGGGCCGTCGCAGTAGTGGATGGTCGTGTCGCTGACGGGGCTGCACGAGGGGAGGACGCAGACGGCCGTCGGGTAATAGGCCTGGGGCGCGAAGACGGTGCTCGAGCAACGCGCGACGCCGGGGCCGTTCGGCACGGTGCAGTCGGTGTCGGTCGTGCACGCCTGGCCGGTCGTGCCGTCGTAGAGAAGGGCGGTCGAGCCCACGTCGGGGGTGCCCGTTTCCGCGGGCCTCGAGCTGTCGTCCGAGATGGAGGTGTCCGGGACGACGTACGCGTCGACGGCCCCCGCGTCGGAGCCCCCCGCGTCCCCCACGGAGCCCGCCGTCGACCCGCCGCACGCGACGAGCCCGGCGAGCGCGATGCCCCAGCCGCGCAGCTTCAAAAGTCGACCTTTCGCACGAGCTC
Organism: Polyangiaceae bacterium; assembly: GCA_036501935.1. Lineage (GTDB taxonomy): Bacteria > Myxococcota_A > Polyangia > Polyangiales > Polyangiaceae > Palsa-1150. The sequence goes on from DASXZL010000028.1 coordinate 12,841, forward strand.
GGGCGCCTTCGGGGCGGTGTGCGGGGGCCGGTGCGTCCAGCCCGCCCACGGCGACGCGCTGGCGGCGGCGGGCGCGTGGCTCGGCGCGGTCCTCGGCGCGAGCGTGTCGACCGCCACGCCGGCGCACGAGCCCGCCCCTTCGCGCTTTCCTCGAAGCTCGTCGAGCGCCGCGCGGACGGCCCATCGCATCGCCGTCGCATCCATCCAGCGCTGCGCCGCCTCGAACGCGAGCGCCCCGTCGAGCACGTGCGCCACCGCGTCGGACACGCCCTCGAGGAGCACCTCGGCCGGGGCCACCGGCTCGCGCTGCGCGCGGAGCACCGAGGCGATGGGGTTCGGCGCGTCGTGCAAGAGGCGCCCGGTCATCAGCGTGTAGAGGAGCGCGCCCGTCGCCCAGACGTCGGTGCGGGGCCCGACGTCCTCCGAACGGCCGCACGCTTGCTCCGGGGCCATGAACCCCGGCGTCCCCATCACCGTGCCGCACGCGGTCTCGTCGAGGCAGCCCTCGACGCGCGCGATGCCGAAGTCCAGCACGCGCACGCGGCCCGCCGTCTCGAGGAAGATGTTGTCCGGCTTGAGGTCGCGGTGCACGATGCCCCGCCCGTGGGCGGCGACCAGGACATCGAGGACCGCCTCGACGATGGCGAGCGCCTCGGCCGGGGCGAGCCCTTCCGGTGAGCGCGACAGGCGCTGCTGCGCGGTCTCCCCCTCGAGCAGCGGCATGATGAGGAAGGGCGCGCCGTCGTCGGTCGTCCCCTCGTCGACCACCGCGACGACGCCAGGGTGGCCGATGCGGTTGGCGGCCCGGCCTTCGCGGAGAAAGTGCGCGACGGCGGTGGGGTTGTCGGTCAGCTCGATGTCGAAGACCTTCATGGCGACGCGGTGCCCGTTGGCGTGCGTGGCCGCGTAGATGGCCGAGCAGCCGCCGACGGCGACGAGCGCGTCGAGCCGCCACCGCCCGCCGACCACGCTTCCCAGGCGGGCGCGCGCGGCCTGCGTGATGGGGGAGGGGGTCGGCATGGCGGGGGAGGCGTTTGCAATCCCGGGGCCGCCGCCGAACTGCGCGTCCCCAATGGGTTCCGCCCGGTCTGTGTGCATCCATTCACGGCGGACGGGGACGGCGGGCGCACGAGCCCCGGGCCAAGGCTATGCTGCGCGCCCACTGGACATGCAGGACATCCTCGCGGCGCTGGGCCTTTCCGCAGTGAGCTCCGGCGTCTTTGCCGACGAATGGCAAAATGTGCCAGGGGGTGGCGAGGTCGTCTCGGTCGCGCCGTCGACGGGGCAGCCCATCGCGCGCGTGCTCGCGGCGACCCCGGGGGACTACGACGCGGCGGTCGAGGCGTCGGTGCGGGCCTTCGAGCGGTGGCGGGGGGTCCCGGCGCCTCGCCGCGGGGAGCTCGTGCGCGGCATCGCGGAGGCGCTGCGCGAGAAGAAGGCCGCGCTGGGGAAGCTCGTCAGCCTGGAGACCGGCAAGATTTTGGCGGAGGGCGAGGGCGAGGTGCAAGAGATGATCGACGTCGCGGACTTCGCGGTCGGTCTGTCGAGGCAGCTCTACGGCAAGGCGATGCACTCGGAGCGGCCGGACCACCGCATGTTCGAGCAGTGGCACCCGCTCGGTCCGGTGGGCGTGCTGACGGCGTTCAACTTCCCGGTCGCCGTGTGGGCGTGGAACGCGCTCCTCGCGGCGGTCTGCGGCGACTCGGTCGTGTGGAAGCCGTCGGAAGAGGCGCCGCTCTGCGCCATCGCGGTGACCCGCATCGCCAACGACGTTTGCCGGCGCGCCGGGCACCCGCCGCTCTTCGCGCTCGCGGTGGGCGGCGCCGAGCTCGGCCAGCGCATGGCGAACGACGCGCGCTTGCCGCTGGTCTCGGCGACGGGCAGCTGCCGGATGGGGCGGGAGGTCGGGCAGGCGGTGGCGCGCCGGATGGGGAGGTCGCTGCTCGAGCTGGGCGGCAACAACGCCGTCATCGTCCTCGACGACGCCGACCTCGATCTCGCGGTGCGCGCGGTGCTCTTCGGCGCGGTCGGCACGGCCGGCCAGCGGTGCACGACGACGCGCCGGCTCCTCGTGCAGCGCGGCGTGGCGGGCTCGCTGACGGCGCGCCTCGTCGCCGCGTACGGCAAGGTGACCATCGGGGATCCGCTCGCGGCCGGGACGCTCATGGGCCCCCTCATCCACGCGCGCGCGGTGGACGCGATGATGGCGGCCCTCGACGCGGCGCGAGCCCAGGGCGGCGAGGTGCTCTGCGGCGGGGAGCGCCTGGACCGGCCGGGGTTCTTCGTGACGCCGGCGATCGTGCGCGCGAAGGCGGGCATGGCCATCGTGAAGGAGGAGACGTTCGCGCCGATCCTCTACGTGACGGAGGTGGGCTCGCTCGAGGAGGCCATCGCCGCGCAGAACGACGTGCGGCAGGGCCTGTCGTCGGCGGTGTTCACGCGGGATCTGCGCGCGGCCGAGGCGTTCCTCGCCGTGGCGGGCTCGGACTGCGGCATCGCCAACGTGAACCTCGGCACGAGCGGGGCGGAGATCGGGGGAGCCTTCGGCGGAGAGAAGGACACCGGCGGGGGACGCGAGAGCGGCTCCGATTCGTGGAAGGCGTACATGAGGAGGCAGACGGTGACGGTCAACTACGGCCGCGAGCTGCCGCTGGCGCAAGGCGTGAAGTTCGGGGAGTAAGCGGACCTATCCCCGAGCTTCGCCCCCAGCCCCGACTATGCTCCGCCGCCCATGCGCGCCTTCCTCGCCTTCCTCCCCCTCGTCGCGGCGACCGCTCTCATCGCCTCCTGCCACAGCGGCTCGTCGTCCGCGTCCGCCCCGGACTCCTCCGCGGGCGACGACGGGGGCGACGAGGCCGGCATCACCATCGGCGGCGATCGCCCGGTCACCGTGCGTGTCCCCGCGGGCTACGACCCGACCAAGCCCGCGCCCCTCGTCATGATGCTGCACGGCTACGGGAGCGCGAACATCCTCACCGAGTACTACTTCCCGATGCACACGATCGCCGACGAGCACGGCTTCTTCTACGTCGCCCCCAACGGGACGCTCGACTCGACCGACGAGCGCTTCTGGAACGCCACCGACGCCTGCTGCGACTTCGACCACACCGGCGTCGACGACTCGGGGTACCTCGCGTCGCTCATCGCGGAGACGCGCGCGGCCTACAACATCGACCCGAACCGCATCTACGTGATGGGCCACTCGAACGGCGGCTTCATGGCGCACCGCATGGCGTGCGACCACGCCGACGTCGTCGCCGCGATCGCCAGCTACGCCGGCGCCGTGTGGAGCGATCCCACGAAGTGCAGCCCGAGCGCGCCCGTCGGGATCCTCCAGGTGCACGGCACGGCCGACACCGAGGTGCTCTTCGGCGGCGACATCCCCGACGCGGGCGCGCTGCCCACCGGCGTCTACCCGGGAGCCGTCGAGACGCTGGCCATCTGGGCGCAGAAGAACGCGTGCCCCGGCATGCTGAACGACACGGGGACGACGATGCACGTCGACGTGGACGCGGACGGCAACGAGACGGAGGTCTTTCGCTACGACGGGTGTCCGTCGAACGCGGCGGGGGAGCTCTGGAAGGTGCAGGGGGCGCCGCACGTCTTCAGCTGGACGACGCCGGCGCTCGAGTCGGTCTGGGCGTTCTTCGAGGCGCACGCAAAGACGCCGTAGACGGCGTCGGTTCAGTGAGGAAAGCCGCACGCAACCCACGCGGCGTTGGCGTTGCTCACGTCGCTGCAGTCGGGGCACCCCGTGTACGCCATCCCGCCCCCGCTCGAGCCGCCCATGTTGGCGCTCATCTCCGAGCAGGAGCACGTCGCCGACGGGCAGTTGCACGTGACCGAATAGGTCGTCCCGTCCGAGCACATCTCGACCGCCGACATCTGGCAGGTGCTTCCCATGGAGAGGCCGCTGGAGGGGCCCTGGACGCAGGTGACGCCGACGTTCCCGTCGAAGGTCGTCGACGCCTCCAGCTGGACGACGGGGGAGTCCACGCCCGACTGGGCATCCAGGCCGTAGCCCGCGTCGCGTCCCAGGGCGCCGCCGTCCGGGCCAGAGCCGCCGTCCGACCCCGAGCCGGCCACCTCGCCGCCGCACCCGAGCAGCAGCACTCCGCCGAGCACGATCCGGATCGTCGCCTTCATGGCCGACGAAGGTAGCAGTCGTTCTTCGAAGCGCACCAGAAGGAGCCGTGACACGATGGTGGGGTCGTGAGTTACCCGCGACGAGCTCCCTGCCTTCTACCGTGCGCGCTCGCGGCGGGGCTCGTGGCCCTCGCGGCCTGCACGAGCTTCAAGCAGAGCGGCGCGGGCGCCGGCCCGGCCGACGCGGCGTCGGGCGACGGCTCGCCGGGACCGGGCGGACCCTCGGGCATGGACGGCGCGGCGGGCCAGGACTCGCCCGCGTCCGGCGACGACGGCCCCCCGTCCTCGGGCGACGGCGGCGCGGACTGCGACGGAGCCTCGTGCCCCATCGAGACGGTCGTCGGCAACCTGAACCAGGGCACGCTGGTGCTCGTCGACGACACGAACGTGTACTTCGGCGACGAGGGGACCATCACGGGCAACGTCTACCAGTGCCCGAAGAGCGGCTGCGCCAAGCCGACGCCGCTCGGTCCCGGCTTCGCGACGGGCCTCGGGACCGACGGGAAGAACGTCTATTGGAACGACTTCGCGGGCGGCGCGGTCGTGGGCTGCGCCATCGGCGGGTGCGCGAACCAGCCCATGGTCCTCGCGCCCGATCAGACGCGCGCCGAGGGCGTGACCTTCGACGGGACGAACCTCTACTGGGCGAGCAGCGGCAGCGTGCTCACGTGCCTGCCGCCGGCGTGCACGACGCTCACGGCCATCGCGACGGGGGTCAGCACGACGCTCGTGGACGTCGCCTCGCAGGACGGCGTCGCGTACTTCGTGAGCGGAGGCTCGCTCGAGTCGTGCCCCGTGGCCGGCTGCGGGGCGGCGCCGACGGTGATCGCCCCCGCGTCCGGGACGAGCGTCGTCGTGAAGAACGGCTTCGTCTACTTCACGAGCAACAACGCCGTCGTCTCGTGCCCGACGACCGAGGCGTGCGCGCACCCCCACACCATCGGCGCCTCCGACGATCCGTACGGCCTCGGCACCGACGGCGTCGACCTCTACTGGCTCGACGACATCGACGCGGTCGTCTACCGATGCCCCGTCACCGGCTGCAACGTCGGCGCCGAGCATTTCGCCGACGGCCAGCTGAGCCAGCCCGGCGCGAACGTCGCCCTCGACGGCGAGTACGCCTACTGGACCGTCCCCGAAGCGGTGCTCCGAAAGCACAAGTAGCAGAGTCGTGGTCGTGGTCGTGGACGTGGTCGTGGTCGTCGACGCTGACGCTGACGTCGTCGTGGTCCCGCCGAAGGCCGTGGTCGTGGTCCCAGAGGGCGACCGACCAGGACGACGTCGACGACCACGACCACGTCAACGACCCCTGCGCGCAGGGCGGCGCCGCCTAGCTCCGCTGGGCTCTCCGGGACATGGTCATGATGGCGCGGAATACGTCGGCCACCGCGTCGGGGTCGACCTTCAGCTCGTCGGCCCAGGCGCGGCGGGCGCCCATCACCTCGGCTTCGCGCGTCGAGTCGAGCACGGGGGCGCCGAGCTTCGCCTTGGCGCGGGCGGCGCGCTGGGCGAGCTGCGCGCGCTGGGCGAGGAGGCGCACGATCTCGCGGTCGACCGCGTCGATGTGCTCGCGCGTCTGCTTCAGCTCCGGCGAGCGATCGCCGAGATCCGGGATGGCGAACTTGCCGGAGCCCTCGGGCGACCCCTCTCCCGCCGCTTCGCCGGCGGTCGCCCCTTCTTTCCCCTGGGCGTCGAGCGCGCGATCGATGGCCGACAGCGCCTGCACGAGCTGCTTGCGCGCCTCCGCGGCGAAGGGGTTGTCCCTCGCGATGGCCGAGAAGAGGTGGCCCGCGTCCGAGCGCACCGTCTCGATGGTGCGCGCGATGGCCTGGAAGCTCGGCGGCGCGAACGGCACCTCCATCCCGGCGCCCGCGTCGATCATCCCCTTGGCCACGAAGAACGTCAGCGCGTGCGTGTGCGCCATCACGCGGTCGTGGCCCTCCGGCGTCTGCTCCACCACCTCGCACCCGATCCGCTCGTAGAGGGCGCGCACCTCCGCGGCGGCCGCCGGGTGAGCCGCGGCCGGGCAGAGCACGACGCGGAGCGGGCGCTCGGCCAGCGCGAGGCTCAGCGGTCCGAAGAGCGGGTGGGTCGCGACCCACGGAACGGCGTCCCCGAGCACCTCGGCGAGCGCCGCGGCGGGGCCGACCTTCACGCTGCCCACGTCGAGCACGATGGTCCCCGGCCCGAGGTGGGGCCGGAGATCGACGAGCGCCGATCGGATCCGCGGGACCGGCACCGCGACGACCACGAACTTCACTCCGGCGGCCAGGTCTCGCAGCGAATCTGCCCGGAATTCCGGGGGGACTTCGGACGCCGTCAGCGGGTCGTACGCGCGGTGCGAGACCCCCGCCTCGGCGAGGAGCCCTCCGAGCGCGCGGCCGAACCGCCCGTAGCCGAGGATGGCGACTTCGGCGTCGTGGTGGGCGGGCGTCATGGGTGGGGCAACCGGTCCCACTCTAACAGCGCACGCGCCTGATGCGCACGCGCGGAAGGCGTGTTCTCATCCGGCAACATGGGAGGGTCGCAGTCACGCCCGGGGCCGACGCACCTCGAGGCACGGAGGCTCATGGCGATCGGAATGGTCGCGCAGGGGGCCTCCCAGGCCGAGGTGGCGCGCCGGCTGTCGGTCTCGCGCGAGGCGGTTCGGCAATGGGTGCACGCGTATCGCGGCGGGGGGGAGCCGGCGCTCGCGTCGCGCCCGCGCCGCAAGCGTGGACGGGTCCCGCTGGCCGAGGTGTCGAAGGCGATCGAGCGGGGTCGCGTCGCGGGGACTCCGCTGACGACGCCGCAAGTCCGCGAGCTCATCGAGCGGGCCCACGGCGTCGCGTACAGCGTGTCGAGCGTCCGGGCGATCCTGCGCCGGCTGGGGTACGCGTACTCGCGCGACGGGGGATGGCGCTCGGTGGAAGGCCCGCCGGAAGAGCCGGACGCGAGTCTGCCGCGGGGGCTGACGGGCTGACGTATCCTTTCGTCGCCGGTGCTTCGCCTCCTCGCGCCCCTCTTCGCCTCGGCCCTCGTGGTCTCTCTCGCGGCGTGCGAACGCGCGCCGCTGGACATCGCGCCCTCCGCCCCGCTCGCGCCCACGTGTCCGCTCGAGGGTTGCGACGGCGCCCGGGCCGCCCGCATCGCATCCGAGCATGCGCCCGGGGTCTGTCCGAGCGCGGGGGAGGCCCCGTGCGCGGGGAGCCCCGCCGCCGAGTGCGCCGCGCGGGCGATGGCGGCCTGGGGGGACGCGCAGGACGATCGCGAAGTGGCGTGCGTGGGGCGCATGCTCACCGAGGCGTGCACGCTGGGCGACGCGGCGGCTTGCGGGACGGCGGGCCGGATGTGGCTCGACGGGCGCGGTCTGCCGGCGGACGTCGAGCGCGGGATGGCGATGGTCCTCCGCGCGTGCGAGGGCGGCGTGCCGCTGGCGTGCGTGGCCGGCCTGAGATGGCTGTCGGAGGACCGGCGCGAGGAGACGGTGAAGGACGGCCCCGCGCTCCACAAGCGCCTCGACGACGAGCACACGTGCCTCACCGGCGTGGCCGACCAGTGCATGCAGCTCGGGCAAGATTTCTACGTGGGCCGGGCGCCGTACCCCAAGGACGCCGCGCGCTCCGCCGTCGAGTACCAGCGCGGGTGCGATCTCGGCAGCGGGCTCGCGTGCAGCAACCTCGGCGACGCCTGCGAGTACGGCAGCGGAGTCCCGCGGGATCTGCCGAGGGCGGCATCCCTCTACGAGCGCGCCTGCCGCCTCGGCACGCCCCTCGGCTGCTCGAACCTCGGGCACCTGCTGAAGCACGGCGAAGGGGTCGCGCGCGACGTGGCCCGCGCGCGGGTCCTCTTCCGCGACGCGTGCGCCGGCGGCGACACCTACGGGTGCTTGCACCTCGCGCTCCTCGCCGCCGAGGAAGCCGGCGCCCCCCGCGATCCGCCCCACTCGGTCGCGCACTGGCAGCGCGCGTGCGACGCCAAGGACGCGAAGGCCTGCGCGTTCATCGGGGTCCTCTTCGAGGACGGCCCCGACGGCTTCGCGCGCGACGAGCCACGCAGCCAGAAGGCCATGTCCCGCGCGTGCGACCTCGGCAACCGCGACGGCTGCGCCTGGCTCCGCGTCCACTAAATGACCGAGCGCCATCCGTGATCCCTTAAGCGGCCTTCAATAGGGGGATGAGCCGCTGGAACGAGTCTTCGCGATCCGCATCGCGGGCGCGGATTTCCAGGAGGAGCTCCTCGACGAAGATGCCGAGCAAGTCGCGAGC
>DASXZL010000029.1:0-88923 GCA_036501935.1 Polyangiaceae bacterium
GGCATCAGCACCGCGAGCGTGAGCGAGCGGTGAGCGACCAAGGTCGCGGCGCGGAGTGCCGTGTGCAAGCGGCGCGGCTCACCGCTCGCTCACGCTCGCGGTGCTGACGGCGGCTCCGCCGCCCGTCCGAGATCCATCGAGGATCGCGCTCGCTAGCGCTCGCTCATTTAGATCAGGGACCGCGATTCTCGTCCATCAGCGGAGAGATGGGAAAACAGGGGTCCTTCGGCCTGCGGCCTCGGGATGCAGCAACGATTGAACGCATCTCGACGTCCGCGCACCAGCGAGCTGGGAGCGAGTGCGGGGGGCCGAGGCCGCTCACGAGCCTCACCAGGCCGTGAGCGTTCGCCGACACGCGACCGATGAAGCTTGTAACGGGCGTGGCGAGGCTGGCGACGCGGCTGGCGAGGCTCGTAAGGCGGCTCGCGAGCCTCGCGACGCGGCTGGCGAGGCCCGTAAGGCGGCTCGCGAGCCTCGCGACGCGGCTGGCGAGGCTCGTAACGGGCCTGGCGAGGCTCACGACGCGGATGGCCATGCCCGTAAGGCGGGTGGCGAGGCTCACGACGCGGATGGCGAGCCTCGCCAGGCTCGTGGCAACCGCCGCCAGCCGCCTTACGAGCCTCGTCGGCCGCCTTGGGGGCATTGCCAGCCGCCTTACGAGCCTCATCGGCCGCCTCACGGGCATCGCCACGCCCATTACGAGCCTCATCGGCCGCCTCACGGGCGTCGCCGTCCGCTCTGCGCTCGCTCCCAGCCCCACTCCCTTCTTCGCCGAACGCCTTGGGCTCGGTGCGAGCCGCCTTGCTTTCCCCGCGGCCGCGTCGAGCGCGTCGTCGCCCGCCCTGGCTTCGACGCGGGACCACCGCGGCCGACTCTCTCCACCGCCCGCGCTTGACGGCGGGGCCGCGGGCGTCGACATTCGGCCCACCGCCCGTCCCATGTGGACCCACCGTCACCACCTCGGCATCGCCGCGCTCTCCCGGGGCGACATCCTCCACGTCCTCGACGCCGCGGAGCGCTGGTTCGCGATGCCTCGCGACGAGGTGAAGAACGCGCGCGTGCTCCTCGGGCGCACCGTCGTGAACCTCTTCTTCGAGGCGTCGACGCGGACGCGCACCTCGTTCGAGGTGGCGGGCAAGCGCCTCGGGGCCGACGTCGTCAACGTGAGCCCGCAGACCTCCAGCGTCACGAAGGGCGAGACGCTCCTCGACACGGTGAAGAACCTCGAGGCGCTGCGGGCCGACGCCATCGTGATGCGCCACCCCTCCTCGGGCGCCGCCGAGTTCGTCTCGAGGCACACGCGCGCCTCCATCGTCAACGCGGGGGACGGCGCGCACGAGCACCCCACGCAGGCGCTGCTCGACGCGTTCATCATGCGCCGCGAGAAGAAGCGCATCGAGGGCCTCGTCGTGGCCATCTGCGGGGACATTCTGCACTCGCGCGTCGCGCGCTCCAACGCGCTGCTCCTCGGCGCGCTCGGGGCCGAGGTGCGGCTCTGCGGGCCGCGGACGCTGATGCCGCGGGAGGCCGCGTCGCTGGGGCCGACGGTGCGGGCGATGAGCCGGATCGACGACGCCGTCGCGGGGGCGGACGTCGTCATGATGCTGCGCATCCAGACCGAGCGGCTCGCGGGCGCGATGATCGCGAGCACGCGGGAGTACGCGCGCACCTTCGGCCTCAACGCGCGCGTCCTCGCGCTGGCCAAGGGCGACGCCATCGTGATGCACCCGGGGCCCATCAACCGCGGCGTGGAGATCGATCCACGCATCGCCGACGGCGAGCGGAGCGTCATCCTCGACCAGGTCGAGGCGGGCGTGGCGGTGCGGATGGCGGTGCTCGACGCGGTGGTCCAGGCGGGCGACGCCGAGCGGGGGCCGGCCGCGACGCAGGGGTCCGCGTCGGGTCTCCGGGCGAGCCGGGCGCCCGCGTGAGGGCCGACGCGCCGCTCGGCGTGTTCGACTCGGGTCTCGGTGGGCTCACGGTGGTGCGGGCGCTCCGCGAGGCGCTGCCGGGAGAGCGCATCGTGTACCTGGGCGACACGGCGCGCGTGCCGTACGGCACCAAGGGGGCGGCGACGGTCGTCAAGTACGCGCTCGGGTGCGCGCGTCACCTCGTGGCGTGCGACGTGAAGGCCATCGTCGTCGCCTGCAACACGGTGAGCGCCGTCGCGCCGGAGCGGCTGCGCGTCGAGCTCGACATCCCGGTGCTCGAGGTCATCGAGCCGGGCGCGCGCGCGGCGGTGGCGGCGACGCGTACGGGTCGGATCGGCGTCCTCGCGACGGCGGGGACCATCGCGTCGGGCGCCTACCCGCGGGCCGTGGCGCAGCGGTCGACCCGCGCCGAGGTGGTGGGGCAGCCGGCTCCCCTGCTGGTCCCGCTGGCGGAAGAAGGGTGGACCGAGGGGGAGGTGCCGCGGCTGGTCGTGCGCCGCTACGTGGAGCCGCTGGCGAAGGCGGGGGTCGACGTGGTGGTGCTGGGGTGCACGCACTACCCGCTGCTGCGCGCCGTCATCGAGGACGAGGTGCGCGCGCGCATCGGGCCCGACGTGGCGGTGGTCGACAGCGCGCGGGCGACGGCGGCCGACGTGAAGGCCTTCCTCGAGTCGCGGGAGCTCGTGCGGGCGGGCAGCGAGGGCTCGGTCGAGCTCCGCGTGACGGACATCCCGCGGACCTTCGCCGAGGTGGCGTCGCGCTTCCTCGGGGACACGGTCCACGCGGTCGAGCAAGTGGACCTGTAGAAGCCGCTGAGACGCGGGTAGGCTGCCGGGAGACCGCTCGTGCACCGCCGTCCGGGGGGACCAGGTTTGCCGCTGTCATCCCGAGCGCAGCGAGGGACCTCACTGGGATGCCGTGGGGTCCTTCGGCCTTCGGCCTCAAGGATGACAGCAGGGGCGGCCGAGGCGATCTCCGGCGGTCAGCGGCCGTGAGGACCCAGGCTGCCCCGGCCGCCTCCGGCCATGTCGCGCGGGGAGGCGCCGACGTTGCCGCTGGGACCGATGCCCTGGGTGGGCGTGTTCGCGTTGTGGGGGTCGGCCGCGCGGGTGCTGCCGTCGACGGCCGTCTCGGAGCCGCAGGCCGCCACGAATGGCGCAGAGAGGAGGACGAGGACGAGCGCGCCGCGGAGGCTCATGCCCTCAATGTAATGCCGCCGCAGCCGCTGCGCCCGCTCCGCAAGCGGGCCGCACCTACTCCTGGATGCGGATGAGGCGGGGTGGGGCGGCGGCGACCTCGCTGCGGGCGATCGTATCGAGGGCGCGCCGGACATCGCGCTCTACGGCGTCGTGCGTCAACATCACGATGTCCACGGCGACGCCGCTGGAGCCCGCGCCCCCCTCCTGCACCATCTGCTCGATGGACACGCCGGCCTCGCCGAGCGCCCCCGCGAGGCGCGCGAGGACGCCCGGGCGGTCGTGGACCTGGAAGCGCAGGTAGTATCGCATCTGCACGTCGTCGACCGACGTGAGCGGGCGCGCCTGCATCTGGATGGCGCGCGTCGCCGTCCCCGCGAAGCCGCTGCGCCAGGCGCGGGCCACGTCGAGCACGTCGGCGACGACGCTGACGGCGGTGGGCAGGTCCCCCGCCCCGCGGCCGGAGAGGAGGCACGGCCCGAGGGCGCGGCCCTCGAGGGCGATGGCGTTGAGGACGCCGCCGACGTTGGCGAGCGGTGTGTCACGGCGGACGAGGGCCGGGTGAACGCGGAGCTCGACGCCCTCGCCGCGGTCGCGCCCGATGGCGAGGTGCTTGATGATGAAGCCGAAGCGCTCGGCGAAGCGGTGGTCGATGGGCTCGATCCCGCGGATGCCCTCGGTGGGGACGCGCGCCGCCTCGACGCGCGCGCCGAACGCGAGCATCGCCAGGACGACGAGCTTGTGCGCGGCGTCGTGCCCGTCGACGTCGAGGGTGGGATCGGCCTCGGCGTACCCCTTGGCCTGCGCCTCCTTCACCGCGGCGTCGAAGCCGAGGCCGTCGCTTCGCATGCGGGTGAGGACGTAGTTGCACGTGCCGTTGACGATGCCCTCCAGCCGCGTCACCCAGTCGCTCGCGAGCGCCTCGCGGAGCACCCGGATGACCGGGATCCCTCCGCCGACGGAGCCCTCGAAGGCCAGGTCGACCCCGTTCGCCAGGGCGCGGTCGACGAGCGACGGCCCGTGCATGGCGAGCAGCATCTTGTTCGCGGTGACGACGCTCCGCTTCGCGTCGAGCGCCCGCTCGACGTAGCCGCGCGTCGGCGCGACGCCCCCCATGACCTCGACGTAGACGTCGATGTCCCCCGCGCCGAACACGTCCTCCGGATCGGTCGTGAGGAGCGCGCGATCGAGCTCCGGCACGCGCTCCTTGTCGGGAGCGCGCACCAGCACCCGCGCCACCTCGAGCGGAGCCCCGACGCTCTCGGCCAGGTACTCCGCGTTCGCGTTCAGCAGCTGGATGACGCCGCCGCCGACCGTGCCACAGCCCAACAGACCGATACGAATCGGCTTCACACCGGGAGCGCTACCTCAGTTGCTCGGCGGAGTCACCTGGGGCGGGGGCGCCTCGGGCTTCGGCTTGGGCATCTCCTCGAGGGCGGCCTCGAGGACCTGGTCCATCTTGCTGACGAAGAAGAACTCGAGGTCGTTCTTCACCTCGGCCGGCACCTCGTCGAGGTCGGCCTTGTTCCGCTCGGGGACGAGGACCCGCTTGATGCCCGCGCGGTGCGCCGCGAGCACCTTCTCCTTCAGGCCTCCGATGGGAAGGACGCGCCCGCGGAGCGTGATCTCGCCGGTCATCGCCACGTCGTGGCGCACCCGGATGCCCGTGAGCATCGAGATGAGCGCGGTGAACATGGTGACGCCCGCGCTCGGCCCGTCCTTCGGCATCGCGCCGGCCGGGATGTGGATGTGGATGTCGCTCTTCTCGAGGAAGTCCTTGCTGATGCCGTACTTCTCGGCGTTCGTGCGGACGTAGCTGAGGGCGGCCTGCGCCGACTCCTTCATGACGTCACCCAGCTGCCCGGTGAGCTGCAGCTTGCCCGAGCCGTACATGCGGGTCGCCTCGATGAAGAGGATCTCCCCGCCGACGCTCGTCCACGCGAGCCCCGTGGCGACGCCGGCTTCCTCGGTGCGCTCCGCGACCTCGCTCGTGTACTTCTGCGGGCCGAGGAACTCGCGCACCGCGTCCTCGTCGTCGACCTTGCGCGCGGTCGTGTCGCCCTCGGCGATCTTCACGGCCACGCCGCGGATGATGCTGGCGACCTGCCGCTCGAGCGTGCGGACGCCGGCCTCCCGCGTGTAGAAATCGATGACGAGGTCGACCGCCTTGTCGGTGATGTCGAGCTGCTCCTTCGTGATGCCGTGCTCCTCGAGCTGCTTCGGGATGAGGTGCCGGCGCGCGATGGCGAGCTTCTCGCGGCGCGTGTAGCCGGGGATCTCGAGGATCTCCATGCGATCGCGGAGCGGCGCCGGGATGGGATCGGCGACGTTCGCCGTGGCGACGAACATGACGTTGGAGAGGTCGTACGGGATCTCGAGGTAGTGATCCGCGAACGTGTTGTTCTGCTCGGGATCGAGCACCTCGAGGAGCGCCGCCGCGGGGTCGCCGCGGAAGTCGTGACCGATCTTGTCGACCTCGTCCATCATGAAGACCGGGTTGATGGTCCCGCTCTTCTTCATCCCCTGGATGATCTGCCCGGGGAGCGCGCCCACGTAGGTGCGCCGGTGGCCGCGGATGGCCGCCTCGTCGTGCACGCCGCCGAGCGAGATGCGCACGAACTTGCGCCCGAGCGCCCGCGCGATGCTCTTGCCGAGCGACGTCTTGCCGACGCCGGGCGGCCCGATGAGGCACAGGATGGGCCCCTTCTTGTCCTTCTTCAGCTTGCGGACGGCGAGGTACTCGAGGATGCGCTTTTTGACCTTCTCGAGGCCGTAGTGGTCCTCGTCGAGCACCTTGCGGACGCTCCCGATGTCCATGTTGTCGGGGGTCTGCACGTGCCACGGCAGATCGAGGATCCAGTCGAGGTACGTGCGGACGACGGTGTACTCGGCGCTGCCGACCTGCATGTTGCGGAGGCGCTTCAGCTGCTTCTTCGCCACCTGCTCGGCCTCGGTGGGGAGGTTCGCCTTCGCGATGCGCTCCTCGAGGCCGTCGAGATCGCCCTGATCGCCCTCGTCCTCCCCGAGCTCCTCCTTGATGGCCTTGAGCTGCTGGCGGAGCACGTACTCGCGCTGGTTTTTCCCCATCTCCTCTTTGATCTGGGAGTTGATGCGCTCGCGCATCTTGAGGATCTCGAGCTGCCGCGTGAGGAGCTTCAGCACCTTGCGGATGCGGTCCTTCACGTCGACCGTCTCGAGCAGCTGCGCCTTCTCGTCGACAGGCGCGTCGAGGTTCGCGGCCACGAGGTCGGCCAGCGCGCCCGGCGCCTGGATCGAGTCGATGAGCGAGCCCGCCTCGCGCGGGAGCTCGGGCATCAGCTGAATGACCTGCTTGGCGATGTCACGCAGGCTCATGCTGAGCGCCTCGGCCTCGTCGTCGCCCGAGTTCTGCTCGTCGAGGCGGCCGACCTTGGCCTTGAGGTAGGGCCCCGTCTGCGTCATCTCGTCGAGGCGGATGCGGGTCAGCCCCTGAAGGATGAGCGAATAGTTGCCCGAGCTGTGCTTGAGCGCTTTGAGGACACGCGCCGCGCAGCCCACCTGATGCAGGTCGTCCTTGCCGGGGTCGTCCGTGGACGGGTCCCGCTGGGCGAAGATGGCGATGACGGGCGCCGTGAGGTTGTCGACGTCCTCGACGAGGGCAACGGACTTCTCCCGGCCGACGTCGAACGGCGCGACGGCCCCGGGAAAGAGGACGGCATTCCGGATCGGCAGGACCGGGAGCTCGTCGCCGAACTGGACCGCCTCTTCTTCCTGGCGCGCGGGGGGAGTCTGCTTCTTTTCCGACATGGTCTGGCTCCGCTAGTAGCGATCGTGTCCCACAGCAAACCGATACCACGCCGGCGTGCGTGAGTTTCCGCCTGATTGGCGCATCCTAAGCATGGCCTGGAACGAGCGCTACTGCGTCGTCGGCAAGAGCTGGGCCGGTAGCGTCGCCCGGCACCGCACGCGCGGGGTCGAGCGTGTGGACGGCGAGCCCCGTAGGCACCTTGGGATAGAAGAACGTGCTCTTCTGGGGCATCACCTCGCCGGCCTCGGCCACGTCGCGGACGTCGGCCACCGGGGTCGCGTTCATGAGAAAGAGCACATCGCCTTTTCCCGACCGAAGCTCGCCCAGGGCCGCCGCCGCGTCCTGCGGGTACCAGAGGTTCGTCTTCGCCGCCTGCGCGGCGGGCGTGATCCCGAGCACCCCTTCGAGCAGACCCGCGTGCAGCACGGCGACGTCGGTCTTCCGGAGCACCGGAGGCTGTCGCGAGAGGGTCGCGTGGCCCGCGAGGTCGACGTCGCCGCGAAGCGTCAGAAGGGCGGCGCTGCCGTCGGCCGCGGCCGCGACCACCGCGGGTCCCTTCGCCTTCGCGCGCCGGAGGGCCTCCGTGAGAGCCTGGGCGGAGGCGCCTTGCGGAAGGCGCTCCACCTCGAAGGTCGCGGCCGCCTCGCGAAGCAGGTGGCCGAACGAGAACCCCGGCACCCCGTGCACGTGGCGATGCGTCGGGAAGACGACGAGCGAAGGGTCGTCGCCGTTGGTGAGGAAGGTCATGAAGTAGCGGTGCTCGCCGCGTGGGGACGCCGAGGGCGTCGCGGCGGTCACCTCGCGGGCGTAGGCGAGGGCGGTCTCGTAGCGGTGATGGCCGTCCGCGATGAGCAGCGTCGAGCGCGCGACGCCGTCGACGATGGCGCGCACGGCTTCGGGCCGGCTCACCTTGGCCACGGCGTGGCGGACGCCGTCGGGCGTCGAGAGCTCGGCGAAGATCTCGGCGGTGGCGAGCGCGGAGTCGAGCCGCCGCTCCGGATCGCGGTACAGCATGAACCCCGGGCTGAGGTTCGCCCGCGTCGCCCGGAACAGCTCGAGGCGGTCGGCCTTGGGTCCGGACAGGGTCCGCTCGTGCGGCAGGACGATGCGGTCGCTGAAAGGGACGAGCTCGACCAGGGCGAGGAAGCCGCGGCGCGTGATGGCGGGCGTCCCGGGCGGGGCGCCGGGGGGAACGAAGGTCTGATCCAGGCGGTAGAACGCCGGCTCGGCGTCGCGCGTGAGCACGCTCTCGGCGCGCCACCGAGCGAGGAGCTCGCCCGCGTGGACGTACTTCGCCGGCGCGTCCCCTTCCGGCAGGATGAGGTGGACGATGTTGTGAGGGTCGCGCGCGGCGAGCACGGCCCGCTCCTCGGGGGAGATGACGTCGTAAGGCGGAGAGACCACGCGCGAGAGCTCGCCGTGCAGGCGGGCGAGGTCGTAGCGGAGGGGGCTGAGGGGCGCGATTCGAGCCATGAGCTAGGGACCGCCTTTCCGTGGCGTGAGGGCGCTTCGTCCGATGTCGCTTCGGTGATGCTCGCCCTCCCAGTGCACGCGTCCGACGAGGTCGTAGGCGATGCGGGCGGCGTCTTGGAGCGTGGAAGCCCGGGCGCCGACGGTGAGCACGCGGCCGCCGTTCGTGACGACCGAGCCGTCCGGGGACCTCGCGGTGCCGGCGTGGAAAAGGAATGCGCCTTCCGGGAGCGGCGCCTCGAGGCCGGAGATCCGGTCGCCCGTACGCGGCTTGCCGGGGTAGCCCGCGGCCGCCATGACGACCGAGAGCGCCGCTCCCCGGGCAGCGCGGGGCCGCAGGCCGGAGAGATCGCCGCGCGCCGCCGCGTCGAGGAGCTCGAACCAGTCGCCGTCGTAGGTCGGCACGAGGACCGTCGCCTCCGGATCGCCGAATCGGACGTTGTATTCGAGGACGCGCGGGGTCCCCGCTTCGATCATCAGGCCGACGAAGAGCACGCCGCGGAACGGGGCCCCTTCGGCCGCCATGCCGCGCAGCGTGGGCTCGACGATCTCGCGCATGACCCGTTCGTGGACCTCGGGCGTGACGACCGGCGCCGGCGCGTAGGCGCCCATGCCGCCAGTATTGGGACCGCGGTCGCCGTCGGCCACACGCTTGTGGTCCTGGGCCGCCGCGAGGGGCACGGCGCGCACGCCGTCGCACACGACGTGAAAGCTGGCCTCCTCGCCGGCGAGACGCTCCTCGAGCACCACGGTGGCGCCGGCGTCGCCGAGCTCGCGTCGCCGCGCGAAGCGGTCGATCGCGGCGCAGGCCTCGTCCACGGTGTCCGCCACGACGACGCCTTTCCCCGCGGCGAGCCCGTCGGCCTTGACCACGAGGGGGCGCCCCGCGGCGCGGGCATGGCGCTCGGCGGCGTCGGGCTCGTCGAACACGGCGAACGGGGCCGTCGCGATGCCGTGGCGCTGGCAGAAGGCCTTCATGAAGGCCTTGGACCCCTCGAGCCGCGCGGCGGCGCGCGTGGGGCCGAACGCGCGGATGCCCTTGCCTTCGAGGGCGTCGACCAGGCCGGCCGTCAGCGGGAGCTCCGGACCAACGACGACCAGCTCGGCCCGTTCGCGGACCGCGAGCTCGACGAGACCGGCGACGTCGTCGACGCGCACCGGGGCGTTGCGACCGAGCGCCTCGGTGCCGGCGTTTCCCGGAGCCGTGAGCACATGATGCCCGCCCGCGACGAGCGCCGAGCCGAGCGCGTGCTCGCGCGACCCCGCACCGACGACGATGATCCGTGCACCACTCCCCATCGCGCGCAGGCCCGGCCCGTAA
This sequence comes from Polyangiaceae bacterium, assembly GCA_036501935.1. Classification (GTDB taxonomy): domain Bacteria; phylum Myxococcota_A; class Polyangia; order Polyangiales; family Polyangiaceae; genus Palsa-1150. Next base: position 9,706 of record DASXZL010000029.1, read on the forward strand.
CACGGGGCCGCCCCCTCGCCAAGCGGAGGCGGCCCAGGGTATTCTCGGGATGTGGCCGAGGATTCTCGATCGCTCTCGCCCCCCGTGGCGATCCGCATCACGCGGCCGTACACGACGGAAGACGAGTTTCTCGAGCAAGAGCTGGAGACGCTGTCGCGGACGAGCGTGACCCTCCTCGGAGCCCAGCCGCGACCTCAAGGCGTGGTGCTGCGGTTCGAGCTCGTGCTTTCGTCGGGTCACGTCCTCATGCGCGGAGAGGGGCGCGTGGTCGGGTTCCGTCCGAACGTGCACCAAGGCATGGGCGGGCTGACGCTCCGGTTCACGCGCCTCGACACGCGGTCCAAGTCGCTGGTCGACAAGGCGACGACGTTCCGCGAGCGACGCCGGCCCTCGATTCAGCCCGAGGTGAGCGCGTCCCTTCCCCCACCGGCAGCCGCTACGGAGGACGTGCGCGCCCCTCCGTCGCCCGCGCCTGTCGCGCCCGTCGCGGCTGAAGCTCCGCTGGACCTCGAGTCGACGCACGCCGAGGTTCCTTCGGCCAAACGGTCGGAGGGTCCCCCCCCGCCGGCGAGGCAGGTCGCCCATGCACCGCCCGACCGCGACGAGCTGCTGGGCCGGTTGCGGGCCCGGTCGAAGGAGCTCGAGGCGTCCGTCGTTCAGCGGATCCTCGAGCCGCGACGACGAGCCTGAGGCGACGCGAGCGCGGCTCTGGTGCCGCCCGCGAAGAGACGCGACCGCGGCTCTAGTAGCGCCCGCTGAGAGCGGCGTAGACCTCGGCCGAGTTGTAATAGAGGAAGTAGGGGTGAACGATGCCGTCGTGGAGCACCGACGGATACCCGAGGCTCGGGTCACCGTTCGCCAGCGCGATCGTGAGATCGCTCTTGAACCCGGAGAGATCCGGCATCACGTACCTCACGAAGACCTCACCGCCGTAGCTCTGCTGCCACGGCTGGTTGTCCGTGCTCGGGTTCGTGGTGGCGCCCGGGCAACCGTTGGCCCCCGTGCCTGTCGCATTTCCCAGGCCGCTGTCCGCGGGGCACTGCCCCACGTTGTAGAACCAGGCGTAGGAGTCGGTCAGCGCGACACCGGCGGAGATCGGGCGATAGAACGGCAGGTCGTACTCGGCGCTGATCGCCGCGCCGGTCGTCAGCTTCACGTTCGTCGCGCCGCTTCCGCTGCCGTCCCCGCTGCTGGGCGCTCCGATCGAGTCCTGGCTGGTGTACCGGTCCCAGAAGTAGCGACCGCTGATGCGGGCCTCGAGCGCGAGGTCACCGAACTTGCGCGAGATGGAAACGGAGAGCGAGGGCGAGGTGATGTTGCTGGCCAGCTGACTGTCGTACGAGATGGGGATCGTCGCGCCCACCGTCGCGCGCAGCTTGAACTTCTCCGGAAGGACGAAGAGGCGCGTGTACGCGAGCGACAGGTCGGAGGAGCGAAACCCGCTTTCGCCGCTGTCCGCGAGGAAGTACTGATAGCCGCCGCCGCTCAGAAGGACGGTGTCGTAGTCCGAGAACGCGTACTTCGCGACGGCGAAGAGCACGTTGAAGACCTTGACGCTGCCGAGGCCCTCTTCGTTGTAATCCTGGCGGAGCAGCCGGTGCGTCTCGAACGTGGCGCCAATCTCCCAGGGCTTCTCTTCGACCTTCTTGTTGCCCGCCACGTCCGGGTTCTGCGTGCTCCTGCCCCCGAACGCCTGCAGGGTCGTGTCCATCTCCGACGGAGTCTCCGCGGTGCCGGCTGCTCCGGAGGACGTCGAGTTCTCCGGGCCCACTCCGCCCTTGCCACCCGTGTCACCCTTGCCACCCACGCCCCCCGTCGCCGAAGCGGCGGTGGTGGCGAGCAATGCGGCGATCCCGAACCCGAAAGCGATGAAACGCATACGGCTACTCCTCGATTTCCGAACCTGCGACCTGCCTTGCGTGCGCTGCGAGCGAGGGCAGTGAAGCCAAAAGCCCGGGCACACGCAAGGTGTTCTTTCTACGTAACTATTTTGGGCCTCAGTTGTACTGATTGAACGCGTCCAGGACGTACTTCATCGGGAGCTCGTCGGGGTACGCGGAGCCGGTCGAGCCGTCGTCGAGGTTGAGGACGAGGTCGTCGTTGTATGCGCGCACGACGATGTACGACGCCGTGTTCACGTACTTCTGGACGGCGATGTACTCGTTACGATCCGGGATGTACGCCCAGGCCCAGTAGGTCTGATCGGGTCCGATGAACTCGTTGTGCGTCGGATCCACGAGGCCATCGGCGGTCGACAGATTCCTCGGGTCGTACATGCAGGTGTCGAAGCCCTGGCTGCAGTTGATGGTCCCGTCGGCCGACACCCAGTTGTGCTGCGTCGCGAGATCCCTGAAGTAGTCGAGGAAGTCCTGCACCGGGTCAGCACCCTGGAAGGTCTTGCCACCGATCCAGTTGCGGATCTGGAGGCTGCCGCTGAAAGCGGGGTTGTGCGTGTCCTGCGCGAAGAGCGCCACAGCGGACGGGGCGAAGTAGGGGAAGGCGTCGTACTGTCCGCCGATCATCGAGCTGACCGCGTTCTGCGCAACCGTCTGGTAGGACGCGTCGGGCGTATCCGAGTACGACGCGAAGTAGGCGCCCGCCTGGTTCGGGTCGTAGTTCGTGCCGGGCCAGAGGCCGACCCAGTACTGCATCGCGGTGAGCTTATCGAGAATGATGCCCTGCTGGGTCACGTCCCCGTAGAACTGGTCGTAGACCGTCGCCACCGGACGCTCGCCGTCGGACTGCTGGATGACCGCCTCGTGGAAGGCGCCGACGAGCTGATTGGTGACGGAGAGCTCGTTGTTGAACTTGTTTTCCAGCTGCGTGTAGTACTGCAGCGCGGGCACGCCCGCCGGAGGCTGGAAACCGATGCGGCGCAGCGTGTCGGTGATCTCGCCGCTGTTCCAGTCGTAGATCCAGAGCATCAGGAACCGGCGCAGATCCCCCATCAGGTTCGGCGGGATGTTCGCGTAGTTCTGGTTGTTCCAGTACTTGCGATAGACGCGGAAGTTCGTGAATGCCCAGTTCCAGTCGTAGGTCTCGATCGCGTTCGCGATGATGGCGCTCGGCGTAGAGCCGGTGTCCCACGTCCTGCAGAGCGGCGTGTACTTCTGATGTTGCGGCTGGCACATCAGGTACTGCGTCTCGGTCTTCCCGTCGGCGCTGAACCCGAGCTTGTCGTTCCACGGCACCGTCGAGCTGATCTGGCCCGTGATGCTCGTGGGCGTCACACCCGACGGGAGCGGCTTCGCGCCGTTGTTCGTGTAGATCCAGCCGAGCGCCGCCTTGTCGTACGGGCCCCACTCCAGCGCGTTGAACGACTCGGCGAACTCCGGCTCGTACTCCATGACGGAGTTCGAGAACGACGTGTAAACGGGGTTGCCGTTCGCGTCCTTCACCGGGTTCCCGTTCGCGTCGGTCTTCACCGGGAAGTTCCGCTGATCGACGTTGCCCATGAAGTTGTGATCGAGGCCGAGCGAGTGGCCGAACTCGTGCAGTGCGAGGTGCTCGTAGAACGTCTGCTTGAAGTCGGCGACCCACTCGGTCTTCGACTCCCAGTGCGTTCCTCCACCGACCGTCGCGATGCAGTGGCGTGCCGCGTTGCCCGCGATGTTGGTGAGTGAGGAAGCGTCGTACGCGTCGAACGTGTTGGGCGAGCGGCGAATGAACTGCTTCGTGTAGTTGAAGTCGGTGTGGTTCTGCGTCAGCTGGCGCCACTGGTTCACGAAGGCGGTGGCGTTCTGGAGGCCGTTCGGCCCGGTCACGTCCTCGAACGGAGCGAGACCTTGATCGATCTGCGCGCCGATCTGGTGGAACTGAACCTCCTGCGCCTGCTGCTCCCAGAAGCTCTCCGTCGGGCCGTAGATGCCCGCCCCGCCCTCGCGCACGACGAACGGGTTCGTGTCGGGATCCGCGAAGATCGCGTAGGGGATGAGCATGTAATAGGCGTTCAGGAAGTCCTGGTCCTGGCTGACGATGAAGTTCTCGGGCCCCAGGTTGCCGTACGTGGACGCCGGCTTGTCGAGGTACTGCTGCATCTTCGTGAAGAGCGTCGAGTTCCCGTCGAGCGTCGACTGGACGACCGACGTCACGAGCGGCACGGTCGCGCCCAGCGTGCACGTCCCCGACTGCCCGGGAGGCGTCGCAGGCCAGTCCTGCGGGGTACCGCTCGCGTTCGCCATGCCGAGGCCCTGGCTGGCTCCGAGCTCCTGCAGGAAGTAGTCGAGCTGGTAGGCGAGCTCCTGCAACGGACCAGCCTCGTTGAAGTTGACCGTCTCGGCGAAGAGCTGTCCCGTGCGGGGATCCGCGTCGGTATAGGTCGCTCCCCACCAGCCGGTGTCCGCGTCGATGTCCGGCACCCAGTTGATGAAGTGGTACCGGATGTCACCGAACATGCGATCCGGCGCGAGCCCGTCCCCGAAGGTCGTCGCGTCGTTCGAGTTCAGGAAGTTGATTGCAAACTTCGACCCCGCCTGCACCATGAGCGCGTTCGTCTGCTGCATGATGCCGTCTTGCTGGCGCGTGCAGTGTGCGCTGTCGAGGCAGTTGCCCGTCGTGTCCGCGTTCTGCGAGTCGACCGAGTCGTAGACGCGATGCCCGAGGAAGGGGTCCTTGAAGTACGCCGGCACCGCGTCCGTGAAGTAGTAGGTGACGGTCTGAAGCGGATTGTGCCGGATCACCATCTGCTGTGCGGCCAGAAGCTCGGAGGACGGATCGCGGTTCATCGCGATCATCTCGAGGAGGCCGTACTTGTGGTGGATCGCGTCCTTCTCGTCGACGACGAGCGGCACGTAGGCCTGGGGGTTCGTCGTCGGATCGTCGACGGGCTTCGCGCGCATCAGCGAGTACATCAGGTTGAACGACACGTTCTGCCGATCGAACGAGGCTGCGGATCCGAGGCTCGTCGCGAAGCTGTCCGTGCACGACGTGTCGGTGAAGTTCAGCGGCACGGAGACGTTCACCGTCCACTGCATGTAGTCGTCGAGGTAGGTCGCGCCCTCGTACGTGAGGAAGCTGCCCGGCACGAGGGTCGTCGAGGCGTTGCTGATGTCCGTGCACTTCTCGAGCGACTCCGTGATGAAGTCGCCGAGCGGCGCCACGTCACTCATGTCGTTCTTGTCGAAGTTGACCTTCACCCACTGGCGGACCTGCCAGTCGAGCTCCTGGTTCTCCTCGTAGAAGTTGCTCTTCTCGCCGTCGAGGTTGACGCGGTACTTCAGGTCGACGTTCGTGATCGGCCAGGCGTTGATGATCTCCGGGATGGTCGAGTCCGAGGGGATGCTCGAGATCTGCCGCATGTTGATCATCTGCAGCTTGTCCGAGGTGATCCCGAACTGGATGAGAGCGGGGCCGGTCGCGCCGCCTCCGCTCGTCGTCACCGTCAGACCCATTCCGCCGAGCGGGTTCGGCGTCGACATCTGCGTCACGGTTCCCTTGAGGAACCAACCCGTGTCGGGATGCGTGCCGTCCGTGGTCAGGAACGCCTTACGAAGGTACTGGTTCTCGTCGAAGACGCCGTTACGCGAGGGCCGGTCTGCCACGCAGCCGGAGCCCATGGCGAGCGCCACAAGCGCGCTTGCGGCGAAGAGTGCTCGGAAGGTCGAATTGATCATGATTTCCTCTCCGTGTTCCTTCGCAAGCGCTCAGTTGCTCAAACTGTTGTTGGGGAGCGACGGGTCGAACAGCGTCCCGTCGACGATGCGCCCAAACCCGCCGCCCTGCGTGGACGACAGCCGCACGCCGTTCGACAGCGAGTTCACGTAGTCGAGGTAGTTCTCGTACGGGCTGTATTCCATGATGAGCTGACACGTGGCGTATGCCGTCGGGTGAGCGGCGATCCACTGCAGGATCGTCTCCACCGAGGTGTACATGCGGGCCGTCAGCAGGTCCTTCGTGTTCGGGTCCTGGCAGACGAAGACGTCGCCCAGGAAGTCCGTCGTCTCGACGGCGAGGAACAGCATCTTGTCCGTCGGATTTCCGTTCACGTCGAGCTGGAAGTCGTAGTCGACGTTCGCGGTGATCTGCTCGCCGCTGAAGTCAATCGCGGCGGTCTCGATGAGCTGCTCGCGCTGACCGTCCTGGGCGACGGGGAAGCCGATGCCCGGCTGCTTGGGCACCCAGTCCACCAGCGCCTGGGCCACCGGAGCGCCACCTCCGAGCTGCGGGGCGGACGTCAGGTCGTACGGGTTCTGGTGGAGCGGCACCTGGACGAAGGCGGCCTGGAGGCTCGCGAACGTCCCGGTGCCCGTGTCGCCGGAGTTCTTCACGAAGCTGACGGCGACCGGCACGCTCGGGCTCTGCGCGCCGCCGAGGGTGAACGCCGTCGCGGCTCCGCTGAAGGCACCCGGATAGGCCGCGAGGAGCGGCTGCGTCCCCGTCTCGTCCATCAAGATCTTGCCGTTGGCGTCGAGAGGAGCCGTCTGACCCTCGCAAGGAACAGGGTCGTTGTTCGTCGCGCAGTAGTACGCGGTGTACTGAGGCCCGCTGTCCGCCGTGTGGTCTGCCCATCCCGCCAAGAGCACCGGGCTGCCGAACATGTTCGTGAGCAGCGCGTTGTCCTGGCTGGCGATCTCGTGGACGCTGTTGTCCCTCTCGTCGATCATCGCCTGGTAGAGCGCGTTCTCACCGCGGTAGAGGTACTTCGAGAAGTCGTAGTCGTTCATGATCCCGTGGATGATGTCCGCGGTGAACACGAAATCGAGCGGGATGTTCGGGTTGTTCGGGTCCTGCGAGTACTGACGCTCGATGTACTCGGCCTGCTCGTACTGACCCGCGCCCGTCGAGTCGAAGTAGAGGTTGTAGGTATCGAGCGGCGTCACGTCGATGTCGGCGATGGTGACCTTCGACGGGTCCTTGCCGGCCTCGGTGGCGGTGCCCTCGGCCTTCAGGTACTCGAGCATCGCGGTGACGTAGGCCTTGAAGAAGAACCGGTCATCCTGCGCGTCGACGGGCAGGTTGTTCTTGTTGCCCTTGCCCAGGACGGCAACGACCCTTGCGAACGAATTGGGGATGATGAGGCCCTGGTACGTGGAGGCGCAGGTCTCGAGGCTCGTGTGACCCGCCGCCGTCAAATCGGAGCAGAACGAGATGTTCGGCGTGCCCGGGCGCATTCCCAGCGATTGGGAGGACAGCGCGGGGGGCGCCCCGTTCGTGGCGAGGATCGGGGTCCCGTCGGCGATGCCCGCATTCACGAGCGTCACGAGCTCGGCCGCCGTCAGGGTGCTGGGCGAGGAGCCCAGGGTCTGCGTTGCCGTGATGAACGATTGCGGCGCAGTCGTGACGACCGTCTCGAGGCCGGTGCAACCTGCCGCGGGGCCGCCCGGATTGGTGTCCGAGCACGTCGGGTCGCCGAGGTAGTGCGCCTTGAACGAGGGATTGGCCGCCAGCATGTCGGCGTTGAGGTTCTGCTGCGCGATGCGCATCATCTGCAGCAGCATCATCCCGTTTCCGTGGGCGTCCTTGTTCTGCGTCGTGTCGTTGCCGGGATAGTCCTGGACGATCGGGCCGAGCGTGTCCTGGTCGATGTCGAACTCGCTCGCCGTATCCGTGGCGGCCGGGATGTCCGTGTCGGTCACGACCTGCGTCGGCATGAGACGGCCGTCGCCGAAGTTGAGGTCGACGCCGGTGATGTTGAAGAAGAAGCGTTCCTCGTCGTGCTGGATGCCGCCGAGGAGCTTGTTGTACTCGCCGGTGTCCTGGGTCGTGTTGCCCGTGGTCTCGACGCAGTCGCTCAGGAACTCACTGAACTGCGAGCCGAACTGCATCACGCACGGCTTGTTCGTCATCGTGTTCAAGACACCGGTCGTGGCCGTCGGCCCGACTGCGTCGATCTTGAGATTGATCGAGGCGCCGGCGAACGGCGTCACCTTGGCCAGCGGCACCTGGATGACGTCCATGATGCTGGGGGTCGGCTGCGGCGCGCTCTGGCTCGCGATGTAGAACCCGATCCCGAGCGACGCGAGGAAGAAGTAGGCCTCGTCACCGAACGAGCCCTGGATGCAGGCCCCTGTCTCGCTGCAATCCTGAGACGAGGCGAGCGTCGGAGCGAACGTGCAGAGCAGGGCGCTCGTCAGCTGATTGCGCCAGTCGGTCGACGACTTGGGCGCGGCCCAATCGATTTCGAAGGGCTGATTGTCCCGCTGGATCTGCGTGAGGATGGGGATCGTGTAGGTGTGTCCCGCCGACGCGGTGCCGGCGCAACCGGTTGCGGTGACGTTCCCCAGGTAGCCGCCGCCGAGCCAGAGAAAGTCGATCTTGTGGGTGGTGATGAGGTAGTGCGCGAGCACCTCGGCGCTGTCACCCCAGCTGTTGTCGAGCTGGCCGTCGCCGAAGACGTCACCCTGATTCGAGCTCTGGCAGAGGACCTGCTCCGCTTCCTCGATCGTCAGACCCGGCCACGTGCAATTCGGGTCCGTGGGCGTGCAGCCCGGACCCGCCATGTCGAGCCCCGCAGCGGCGACGGGCGGCAAGATGGGCTGCTTGTCCATGAGCGCCCAGGTCTTCGCCAGCTGGGCACCGTTGCAGATGATGTTCGCGTTGGTCCCCCCCTGCAGATACGAGTAGTTCTTGGTCGAGGGGTAGGTCACGGTCCCGGGAGGGGCGACCCAGGAGTTGGCCTCTCCCGGGGTGGTGGGCGAATACGTCTGGTTCGGCCCGTCCTCGCAGCCGGCAGCGCCGATCGACGTCATCGCCGCAAGGACTGCGACGACGGTGCTCGACAAGGTGGCCGCGCCGCGAATCGGGCTGAAACGAGCGGGGGACTTCGACCTACGCATGGATACCCTCACGATCTACGCCGTCGTGTCGACGGCAAACATGTTGGCCCTGGCCTGTGGCAGAGCTCGAACATCACCCTCGGGCACTCCCCCAGAGAATGCCGCGCGCCGGACTGCAAACCTCGGACCTCTCAAGCAAGCCCGCGGGAAGCGACGCATCTCCAGTCGTTTCGTGCGTGTGCGCACGTGGAACCGTACCTGCGATCCGTAAGACGACTGACGGTGCGTGCGATGGAGCAAAAGGAAGGCGACGGCTGCCGACTGCGCAACCTCACGGCCTCGAGCTTCGATCGCGACTCCTCTCCCCGTGAACAAAAGACCAAGCCGCCGCCTCGTACGCCCTCCACGGACAGCGCGTCCAGGGGAATGGGCGGAGGGTTGCGGTGGATCAAGGGGGGCTCCCTCGATCACGCAATTTCACGTTCAGACTGGATTCAGGCGTGTCGAGGCCGATTCGCGAACGCACGCGCAAAGGCGGCGGCGAAGCGTGCGGCCCGTTCGGGGTCCACGGCCCCCCCCGCAACACCGTCCACCCGGAGCGCGCTTCCCACGATGACCCCGTCGCAGAGGGGGGCGAGACTCGCGAGCGTCTCCTCGGTGGCGCCGCTGGCGACAAGCACCGGGACCCCGGCGACGGCCTCGCGAACCCGGCGCAGCTTCCCTTCGTCGACGCTCCGGCCCGTCCCATCGCCCGTGACGAGCACGACGTCCACCAGCCCGCGCTTGGCGAGGTCCTCGGCCTCGCGAGCGGGATCGCCTTCGCCGAGAGGAGTCGAGTGTTTCACGTCCACGTCGGCCCAGATCGCGACTCGACCGGCGCCGAGGGCTCGTCGCGCTCGCAGCGTCTCGGCTGCCCGGCCCTGTACGAGCCCCTGGTCCGTGACTCTCGCCCCCGTGTGGACGTTGACGCGGATGCATCGAGCATCGGTGACCGCCGCGATCGCGAGGGCCGCCTCCGCATCGTTTCGCAGTACATTGATGCCGAGCGGAAAGTCGGGGCAAGCCTGACGAATGGCGACGGCGCACGCCGTCATCGCGCTGACGGTGACCGCGGGGACGCGCTCGGCGAAGAAAGGTGCATCGCCGAAGTTCTCGACGACGACGACGTCGAACCCTGCGCTCTGAAGCAGCCGCGCATCGCGAACCGCGCCCGCGGCGATCTCCTCGCAGCCCTTGCTCGCGCGCGGCGAGCCCGGCAGGGGCGGAAGATGAACGACGCCGACGAGAGACGGTGCTCGCGTCAAGGGTTCACCCGAGGCATGCCCAGCCCGGCGGCCGGCTGGATGCCTCCGACGTTGCCGGCCGGGATGAACTCGATGCGGCTCAGCGGCCCACGCAGGGTCCACACGTAGAACCCGTCGGCCCGCTTCGACTGCTTCACTTTCGGGTCGGCCAGCTCGAAGAGGGCGGGCACGGTGGACCCCGGCGTACCGAAGAGGCTCTTCGTGATGTCGCTCTTGTTCCGATAGGCGTCGTTGATCTTGAACCTCGCCTGCGCGTCGCAGAGCGAGTCGGTGGCGGGGTCGCGCATGGTGATCCGACCCTCGCCTTGCAGCTCGACGTCCTTGCCGCCCGCAACCAGCTTGGTGATGCGGAGCGTCCCGTCCTTCGCCTCCGCCGCGAACGTGAGCGAACCGACGTCCACCTTGGGCAGCGCGAGCGCGCCCTTGATCTTGGCCTTGCCATCGCCGACCGCGACGCCCTTCGCCTCGAGCGACACCGCCCCCGTGGCCTTCGAGGTCTTGCCCTCGGGCATGCTCAACCGGATGGTCCCACCCAGCTTGCCCTGCACAGGGACGCCGAGGAGCTGCACGAGGGGCGTGAGCTCGCCGAGGTCGATCCCGTCCAACGTCAGGTCGATCGACCGGTCGGCCCCGTGGACGTCGTAGGAGCCGGACGCCTCGCCGCCGAAGGCGAACGCGTCGAAGGACACGTCGGTGGCGCCGACCAGAGCAGGCAGGATCCCGTAGCGGGCGGTGGCCTGGTCGATCTGGATCTTGGAGAGAGGCTTTCCCGGCTCGGAGGGCGCCGAGAGGAGCCGGACCCCCTTCACCCGAACGCCGCTGAGCCAGTAGCCGCTCATCTCGTCGATCTGAAGCTCCTCCTGTCCGTTGGTGGCCCGCTGCTGCGCGTTGTAGCCCGCGACGATCCGCTCCTTCAGCTTGTCGTACGGAAACGTGAGCGACGCGAACACGCACAGACACACCACGTAGAACAGTGGATAGCCGACGAGACCGGCGTATTTGACCGCGAGCTTGAGGAGACGCTCCTTCATCCCAGCCTCGTCGTCATGGCTTCGAGCTCCCGGCCGGCGAGGCGGCAGCGGCCTCCGACCTGTCGTAGGCCGAGACCCCGACCTCGACGTCGTACGAGTCGTTTTCGCCGCTGCGCTTCCGGATGCTCAGGCGCGTCACGGCGAGGGGATACCCGCTCTTCTCGAGCGCCTCGAGGAATCGCGAGAGAGCCAGCATGCCCGTCTTCTTGAGGTGGATGTCCGTTGCATGCTCGACGTATCGCTTGCCGTGCGGAACGTCCGGCAGCGGCGTCGAGTCGGTCACCTCCAGCTTCTGCTGGCGCGCGGTCTGCTCGAGGTAGCCCGCCAGGGCCGGGGCCTTCCGCGCGTATCGCGCCGCGACCGCGTCCTTCTTCGCCTGGCGCTCGCGGACGCGCCCTCGCGCGTCCTGAACATCGGACAGCGCTTGTCTGAGATCGTCGTTGTCCGCCGCGCTCGAATGCACGAGCGCTTCGAGACCGAAAGGGACCGCGAGCAGCAAGACCACGGCGCCGGCGAAGGCGAGCACGCCGAGGAGGCGTCGCTCGCGCGCGTTCATCTGCAGGACGGGGCCGGCCACGTCACTTCCCTCCCGTGCTGCTGGGGGCGGCGCTCGCGCCCGACGAGACCTCGCCCTTCTTCTTCGGTGGGACCTTCACGTCCTCGGGGCACTTCAGATCGAACTCGAGCACGTACTTCTGCCGATCGGACCCGACGGCCTGCGTGGTGTTCTTGATCTTCACGTCGTTGAGGCACTTCTCGTCCGAGAGCGTCGCCTCGATGGCCTGGGCGTCCGGGATCGAGCCCACGATTCCGCGCACGCTGACATGGCTCCTCTGGATGTCGAGCTCCTCGATGTCGTGCACCATGGTGGAGGGGATCGCCTCCGACAGCCGGACCATCACGTCGAAGCCGTCGGCGTGGGGGAGCGGGTCCTCGTCGGTCAGCGCCGCTTCCTTGCTCAGCAGATCCTGCGCCTCGTCGACCGACGTCGCCTCCGTGCCGAGGACCTCCTTGGTCACCGTTCCGAGCGCCGCCTGCAGGGCGTCACGCTCCTTGTGCACGGCGTGGAGTCGCGCCCACGCGCTGAAGACGAAGCTGACGAGGATGACGGCCGCGAGGCCCGCGAGCAGCGGGATGCGCTCCCTCACCCAGGCAAAGCCGCGCTCGAAGGAGAGGGGGCCCCGTCGGAGGTTCATGCCTGCGCCTCGCCCGGCAAGCGAGAGTGCAAGTGAGATCGCCTTCGCGAAGCGAGGGAGCTCACGCATGGCCTCGGCGTCCACGGTGGTCGCATCGAGCACGGGCTCCGGCAAGACCTGCACTGGAACCTCGAGGGAGCCGGAGAGGAAGCCTTCGGCGCCCGAGACGAACGCGCCGCCCCCGCAAAGGTAGACGCGGGCCGGCGTGGCGCCGCCCTGGGCGCGATGGGCCGCGAAGCTCACGCGGAGGTCGCGCGCGAGTCGTTCGGCGGTTGCCGGGAGCCCCTCTGTGCCGGTCGACAGGGTCCGAGCGAAGACCGGCTCCCCGCGTTCGAGCACGAGCACCTCGCTCGCCTTCGCGCCCAGATCGACCACGGCGATGGTCTCCCCCTCGCCGAGCGCCGGGACATACGGGACGAGGGCGCCGAGGGTGAATGCGCCCACCCCCACGCGCTCGGGCTCCTGACCGGTCACGAGCTTCGCCAGGTCGATGCGAGCGCGCACGTCCTCCACGCGCGCCACGGCGGCCACGATCGGCAGCTGTCCGTCGTCGCCGGCACGCTCGAGCAGTCGCCAGTCGAAGACGGCGCCCGCCAGATCGAAGGGAATCTGCGCCTCGAGCTCGTACGCGAGGATGTCGCTGAGCTGCTTCTGGGCGGTGGCCGGGAGAAGGAGACGGTGGATCGCGGCTCGCGAGCCGTCGATGGCCACCGCGTTCGCGTCCACGCCCTGGCGTTCGCCCTCCATGGCGCGAGCGACCGCGGCACGCACGGCCTCGACGACCCCGCCGCTCGCCACGACCTCGGCGGACGCGAGGCGCAAGAGCGCCAGCTTGCGGTAGGTGGACCTTATGACGGCCGCCTTCACGCTCGCGCTACCGATGTCGATGCCCAACCATGTCGGCATGCTCGCAGGTGCTCCTTCGCCTATTCGATGTTGAAGTAGAGAATCTGACCGCCCACGTTCGGCTGCAGCGCGGCATCCATGGAGCTCAAGCCTCCGATCTGCTGCCCTCCGCCCCCCCCGACCGGAGCCGTCGGGGCGGTCTTCGGCGTCGTACTGCCCGTTCCGGTCTGAAGAAGCGACGGGGTCGAGCGAAAGTCGACCACGGTGTGGATCTTCACGCGCGTCTGCCTCTTGTACCCCTTCACGACGCCGATGGCGTAGATCGAGAAGACCTTGCTCTCGACCGAGATGCTCTTGGTGAAGTCGCTCTCCGACTGAAACTTGACGGGCTTCATTCCCATCATCGTGAGGAGAGGTCCGAGCATCCCCTGCCCCTCCATCGTCTGGACGAAGTCCTTCGCCGAACCGAAGAGCGGCGCGCCCATGGTGATGCCCTGGGCCATGGTCACGCCCATCAGGAACGTCTGCATCTGCATCGGGTTGGTGCAGAGCTCGGCGGTCGGCGCACCGGCGCAAGTGATCGCGTAGAGGGTCAGGCCGTTGGCCGAGTTCACGTTCACCGTGCCCTGGCCCCACACCGTCATGACGCGCTTCTTGGGGTTCGTCGGGTCCGGGTCGACGAACGTGGCCCAGAAATCGTCGGAGATGCCCCGGACCATGTGGAGCTCCTCGAGCGAGTCGTAGGGCGCGTTCTTCCGGCGATAGGGCTTGGGCTGCAGGTCGTACCAGGCATCTTCCGCGGCGTTGGACGACGACGCCGTCGTCAGGTCGCACGAGTAGAGCTGCACGTCCGGATCGGCCCAGTCGATGAGCGCCGAGCAGATGGTCAGGCGGTCGTGGTAGTTGCCGCTCGCGTCGCGCTGCTGAAAGAGCTGGTCGTACTGGATGGGCGACATGGTGCTCATCAGCTCCTTGGCCAGCCGGATGTGCGCGATCTCGTTCGCCGCTCCCATGTTGACGTTGATCTTGGCGTCCTCGTCGACGATGTTGATCTCGAAGTGCCCGCCCTTCAGGCCGAGGTTCTTCGACTGCGACATGTTGAGGCCGGAGAGCCCCGCGAAGTCCTGCGAGCCGTCCGTGTCGTTGAAGGCGCCGAGGATGCGATCGGAGTACTCCCACACCGGCAGCTGCGGCGGCGTCTTCTTCATCAACATGAAGAGCGGCGCGATCCCGGCCCGCATCGTCGGCTCCGCCGCGATGAGCAGCCGCGCGAGGTTGATGGCGCTTCGGGCGAAGTACTCGGCCTGCACGCTGTCGCGAGCGGCGGTGGCGGCGGCGAACTCCGCGCCCGCTTCGTCCTGGAACTCCGCGAGCATCACGATCATGATCGCGATGGCCCCGAGCACCATGATGAGCGCGACGCCGCGCTCGCGCTTCCTACGCCGTGCACGCACGGTCGCTCGATTCGGGATCGGGCGGCTCATTGGCTCGGAATCCCGAAGGAGAGCGGGGTCTGGATGGGGATGAACATCTTCGTCGTGTAGCTGTACGGCGGCCCTCCACCGACGCCCTTGAGCACGAGCGTGATGTCCACCTCGAACGGCAGGCGATTGGGCTGACCGGTGATCTGCTGCGAGTCCCACGTCTCGATCCACTGAGACGTCGTCGGATCGAGGAATCGGACGTCGAACTTCTCGACGTCCTCGGCCACCACGTTGACGATGCCGCCTTTGAGAGGCTCGTAGTCGATGGGCGTCTGTTCGCGCCTCACGAGGTCCATCTTCTCGGGGACCTCCGGATCCTTCACGACGAAATAGCCCACCTCGGCCTGGTCCGACTCGTGCGAGTCGCGCTCGGTCCTCAGGTGCGCGAACGACGTGAAGTCGAGCCGGTCGTAGGGCGGTGAGCTCTTGCCCACGAACGCGGTGCGCTCGGTCATCAATGCCGGGACCGAGGGGACGTGCATGCTGAGGTACGCGCCCGAAAGGTCCCGCACCATGCGCTGCATCGCTTCGCGCCCCTCGTGGGCTCGCTCGGCACGCATGCCCTCTCCCTTGCGGCCGCGGGAGAGCGAGTCGATGACGCCGTGGATGAGGACGGCCACCATCGTCAGGATGCCGATCGCGACCATGATCTCGATCATGGTCATGCCGCGCGCCCGGGCGATCGACCGGCGCGTCATCAGTGCGCCACCGGGATGATGGGAGACGCGGTCGTACCCGTGCTCGCCGTGTTCGGTGCCGTCCCGCCTTCGCCGCCGCCGAGCCCCGCGTCGGCGAGGCCGGCGAGCAGCCCGGACTGCGACGGGTTCGTGATGTACTGCACCAGGGTGAAGTCTCGGTCGATCTTCCCCTCCTTCCATTTCACGACCACCGTCACGCGCCGGATCGCCAGCTCGAGCAAAGGCTTGAGCGACGGATAGACGAGCGAGAACACCAGGGTGAGCAAGCCCTGCACGCCCATGCCCCCGCCGCCGCCGAACGACTGGCCGAGGACCTGCATGTTCTGCAACCCGCCGTCCAGATCGAGCTGAGCGCCGCCGAGGGGGTTGGAGAGCATCGAGCCAATCGGGCTCGCCAGGGACGTGCCCATGCCCGACGCGATGGATCCGATGTTGCCCGCGTCGAGCCCGAGTCCCCCTCCGAGCACGGAGTTCAGCCCTGCGTCCGCCGCGAGCGAGGTCGCCTGCGGCAAGAGGACTCGCTCGACGCGCCACTCGCAGAGGAACCCGGGTACCTCCTTTTCGTCGCAGCAGAACTGGCTCGAGTCTTTCTCTTCGATCTCGGGATAGCCGAGCTTGAGCTGCTTTTCCTCGACCTCGCTCATGCGGCAGCGGCCAATCTCGATGGCCTGGCTCATGTTCGCGGCAGCCTTGTTGCCGGCCATCAGCCCCGCCTGCGCGGAGAGGATCGTGGTGACGACCGCGCCGAACAGCGCGACCGCCATCAGAACCTCGAGCAGGGAGAAACCTCTACGCTTTCTCATGGCTCAGAACGCCGTGTCCGTTCGTTCGGACGAATGCGCGTCGTCGACGGGAACCACGAGCTCGGCCGGGCCGCCCTTGACGGTGACCTTGCCGGTCAACGGCGACACGAGGAGGGTCAACGTCTGCCCGTCCTCTTCCGACTCGCCGACGCGAAGCTGGATCGCGGCGCGCTCCGTCCGGCCGCCGGGCCAGAAGTAGAGGTAGGCCCGGCCCGACGTGCGCGCCGTGTCGTCGTGCGTCGTCTGCACCGAGCGGAACGTGATGCCGCGCTGGAGCGGCTTGCCGCCCTTGCCCGACTCGGTGTCGCCGAAGCCGTACACCTCGATGGCGTGGAACTTGGGTTTCGGGATGGGCGGGCCGTTCATGATGCGCTTGCCCTCGGCGATCGCAGCCATCTCGAGCTGGTTCATCGGGTCGGCGCCGCCCGTGGCGCTCTTGTCCCTGGCCTGGGCAAGCATCGGAGCGTCGCTCTCCTCGAGCCAGATCTTCTTCTGATCGAGGTCCATGACGAGCCGAATGTCGCGCGACGTCGCCGTGGCCCTCGTGTAGGCGACCTTGATGGCGCTCGCGATCATCGTCGTCGAGCGGCTGAGCCGTGCGGACGGGAGCTGCCCCGAGCCGGCGATGGCGACTCCCGTGATGATGGCGATGATCGCAATGACGACGATGATCTCGATGATCGTGAGCCCGCGGAGCCTGGCCCGACGCGCGCACGTGCCACCCGCACGCGCACGCTTCGCGCCTTCGAAGAGCTCGGCGGGACCCACGGCACCCTCACTTCCCCGGCAGATCCGGCTGAGGGACCACGATGTCGTCCTCGGTCCCTTCCTTCTTGTCGGGGCCGTTGCTCGTGCACGTGATCTCGTCGTTGTCGCAGTTCACCTTGTAGAGCTGCCCCCAGGGATCCTTGGGGTTGAACCCGGTGTCCAGGTCCTTCTCCTTGCGGAGAATGTCGACCGAGGGACAGTCCTCACCTGGGTGGACCGCCTTCCACTGCATCGTGGCCTGGCGGACGGTGTTGCACGCGGTCTTGGCGGCACCCAGGTTCGCGCGCTTCTGCGCCTGCATGACGCCGATCGAGATCGCCGCCGTCAACACGCCGATGATCGTGATGACGATGACGAGCTCGACGAGCGTGAGCCCGCGCGCGATGACGCGTCTCGTGGCCTTGAATCTTGTTTGTCGCATCTCCTTCTCCTTCAACGAGGCACTCCTCTCGGTCCTTCCTCACTGCACGCGGTCGGCGCCCCAGGGCTCGCCGTCGGGTCCGTCACTCGATACGTCGAAGCCGAGGGGGTCCCTGCGGCCCGGACAGCTCACCCGAAGGACATGGCCCCACGCATCGCGCGGCACCCTGTGGAGGTAGCCCCCCGACACGAGGTCCGCCACCGAGCCCGGGCAGGCCCGGTCGTGGTCCGAGCGCCACGCGGACACGGCGTTGCCCGCCGTCGTGATCTCCGCCCGGGTGGCCCGCACCTCTGCCGCGCGACGCTCTCGTGAGTGCAGAAGGAAGAACACCGAGCCCGCCGCCACGACGACGAGCGCCTGCCTCACACGGCCCCGCCCGACGAGCGACCGCAGACCGCGACGCTTCTCCCAGGGGAAGAAGACTCTCGGCTCGTTGCGCGGACCCGGCATCTCATCCTCCCTTCATTGCTGCACGAACTCGTTCATCTGGATGAGGGGCATCAGGATCGCGAACGCGATGAACCCGACGCCTCCACCCATGACGACGATCATGAGAGGCTCGAGCAGGCTTGTCAGCGCTGCGACGCGCGTCTCGACCTGCGTGTCGTAGGCGCGTGCGACGTTCTCGAGCATCTGCTCGAGCTGACCGCTCCGTTCGCCGACGGCGATCATGTGCGTCACGATCGGCGGGAAGTCCCCGCTGCGCTTCAGCGGTCCGGCGATGGACTCGCCCTCGCGGATGCTGCCCGCGGCGGTCTCGATGACCTTCTCCAGCTTGCCGTTGTCGAGGACGTTCTTGACGATCTCCATCGCCTTGAGGAGCGGCACGCCGCTGCGAAGCAGCGTCGCGAGGGTCCGCGAGAAGCGGGACACCGCCAGCATGCGGATCAGCGTCCCGAGCACCGGAATCTTCAGGAAGAAGCCGTCTTTCGCGGCGCGGCCATCGGGCGTTCGCACCCACGCCATCAACCAGGCCAGTCCGAGCCCTGCCACGAAGCCGAGCGCCACACCGACGAAGTACGCGCCGAGCGACTCGACCAGGAACGCGCACATCACGAGCAGGCCTCCGGCCCCCAGCGACAAGGCGACATAAGCCGTATGGCGGCTCCGCTCGCTCTCCTTGTAGTCCCGGAGCGCCGAGCGGGTGAACGTGAAGGTCACCATCGACACCACGAAACCGAGCATCTGGTTCGAGGCGATGAGATGGGAGGTGCCGATGAGGGCCTCGGTGTACCAGGGGAGCGCGCGGTCGAGGCTCTCGAAGATCGCGGTCACCTTCGGGACGACGACGACCATCATCACGGTGATGAGCGCGGACCCGATGACCATCATCAGCGCCGGGTACGCGAGCGCGGCACCCACCTTGCCGCGGAGCTTCGACTGGTTCTCCATGAAGTCGGCGAGCCGTTCGAGAACGCCCTCCAGCGTCCCCGACGCCTCACCGGCGGCGACCATGCTCACGTAGAGGTTCGAGAAGACATTGGGGTGCGGCTCGAGCGCCTTCGCGAGCGAGCTGCCTTCGTTCAACCGGTCGACCACCTGCGTGAGCACGCGCTTGAGCTCGCGCTTCTCGACCTGCTCGATGAGCGCGCCCACCGCCTCGACCAACGGAATGCCGGCGGTGACCAGCGTCGCCAGCTGCCGCGTCATCATCGCGACGTCGCCGACCCCGACGCGGTTGAACAGCGAGACGCCCCCGCCTGCACCCGCCTTGCGGGCACCCGCGCGCGCCTTCGCGTCCTCCTCCGCGCCGGTCAGGAGGATCCCCTCCCGCTTCAGGGCCGCGCGCAGAACCTTCGCGTTGTCGGCGTCACGGATGCCGTGAACCTGCTTGCCGCTGGTGGCGAGGATGCCGCGGTACTCGAAGACGGCCATGGCTTACTCTGCCCCAGCCCGGAGGCCCACGCTCGCGGGCGCGGGCGGCAGCGAGCCCTCGAGGGCCATGTCCTCCTGGGTGGCGGCGAGGACCTCCTCCACGGTCGTCATGCCGGCGAGCACCTTGCGGGCGCCGTCGTCACGGAGGGTATCCATCCCCATGTCCTGCGCCGTCCGCTTGATGGCCTGCGAGTCGGCCTTCCTCAGGATGAGGGGCCCCACCGCGTCGTCGATGAGCATGAGCTCGTAGATGCCCCGACGGCCGGTGAACCCCGTGTTGGTGCACTGCGTGCAGCCCTTTGCTTTGTAGAAGAGGGGCCGCTGCGTGGGGTCGAAGGACTCGAAGAGGTCACCCTCCCCCACCTCGCGCGGGAAATAGCGCGAATTCGGGTTGTTGCGACGCGCGGCGCGGGTACGCATGCGCTCCGTCGTCAGCCCGAGCTCCTCGAGCTCGAAGTCCTCCGCGGGGTACGAGTACTTGCAGTTCTTGCAGAGGACGCGCACGAGCCGCTGAGCCAGGATGCCGATGACGCTCGACCGGAGCAGGAACGGCTCCGCCCCCATGTCGATGGTGCGTGTGATGGCGCCGGCCGCGTCGTTCGTGTGAATCGTCGAGAACACGAGGTGGCCCGTGAGCGACGCGTTGATCGCGATCTCGAGCGTCTCGCTGTCACGGATCTCGCCCACCATGACGATGTCCGGATCCTGCCGGAGGAAGGCGCGGAGGGCGCTGGCGAACGTGAGCCCGATCTTGGCCTGCACGTGCACCTGGTGGATGCCCTGGATCTCGTACTCGACGGGGTCCTCGGCGGTCAGGATGTTCAGGTTGGGCTGGTTGACGCGGTTGATGCACGCGTAGAGCGTCGTCGTCTTGCCGCTGCCGGTGGGGCCCGTGACGAGAATGATGCCGTCCGGCCGGCGGATGAGGCCGTCCATCAGCGCGTACTCGCGCGGGCTGAACCCGAGGTCGGGCAGATCGAGCAGGACGCTCGACTTGTTGAGGAGGCGCATGACGATCCGCTCGTAGCCGCGGCTCGTCGGGATGGTGCTCACGCGAATGTCGAAACCCTTGCCGGCGATTTTCTTGGTGATGCGTCCGTCCTGGGGGAGGCGCTTCTCGGCGATGTTGAGCGAGCTCTCGATCTTGATACGGCTGACGATGCTGTTCATGAACGCGCGCGCGGCGCGACGTGCCACGTAGAGCTCGCCGTCGATGCGGTAGCGGACGACGACCTCCTTTTCCTCCGGCTCGATGTGGATGTCGCTCGCTCGCTCCTTCATGGCCTGGAGAAAGAGCGAGTTGACCCACCGGATGACCGGCGCCTCCTCGTCGGAGTCGAGGATGTCGCTCGCCGCTTCGTCCTCCGACGTCGCCTCGGCGTCGCTCTCGAGCTGCTCGGCGCCCGCCTGACGCTCGTAGACGCGGTTGATGGCGTCCTCGATCTTGTCGCGACCGCCGACGCTCGCCTCGACCGGCTTCTCGAAGATGACGCGCAGATCGTCGAGCGCCTGCGTGTCGAAGGGATCGGCGCAGACCACGTGAACGGCGAGGTCGTCCTCGCGCAGCACCAGGACCCGGTGGGTCTTCGCGAAGGCGATCGGGACGCGGATGGCCAGCGCGGTGGGAATGTCCGCGGGCTCGATCCGCTCGACGAGCGGCAGCTGCGCCTCCTCCGCGAGGACGCGCGCGAGGGCAATCTCCTCCGCGACGCCCGTGTTGATCACCAGGTCGAGCAGCTCCGTCCCCCGTTCGCGCTGCACGGCGAACAGCCCTTCGAGCT
This sequence comes from Polyangiaceae bacterium, assembly GCA_036501935.1. Lineage (GTDB taxonomy): Bacteria > Myxococcota_A > Polyangia > Polyangiales > Polyangiaceae > Palsa-1150. The sequence goes on from DASXZL010000029.1 coordinate 30,627, forward strand.
TGTCGGCCGGCACGACGCCGCGCCGCGACAGGAGCTCGCCGAGGAAGCGCTGCTCGGAAGCCATCGCTCACCGCTCCTGTTTCTCGACGTTGCGCGCCGGCGGGTTCACGTTGAGCCCACCGGGGGGAGGAGGCGACCTCTCGCCGGGGCTCGCCCTCTCGCCGGAGCGCCCACGCGGCCCCTCGGGCGCAGCACCGCCCTCGGACGTACCCCCCACGTTGATGGGACCGGGGAGCTCGAGCGGCAGCCCCGGCTCGTGGGTCTTGAGCTCGCGCGGACGCTGAAGCTCCTCGAGGCGCCGCTGCTCGTCGACGTCGGTGTACGACTGACGGATGTCCTCCAGCAGCCCGACCATGCGCGAGTAGTCCTTGGGGGCCTCGTACTCGTTTTGCTCGGCGAAGACGAAGTAGTGATCGAGAAATTCCTGACGCTCCTGCATCTTGCGCTCGAACACGTTGCGGAGATCCTGCTGCTCGCGGACGATGTACGGCGTCAAGACCAGGATGAGGTTCGACTTCTGCAACGTGCTGCTGCGCGAGCGAAAGAGCGCTCCCAGGACGGGGATATCGCCGAGCAGCGGGATCTTCGTATCCGTACGCGCCACGCGGCTCCGCATCAGGCCGCCGATGACGACGGTATTCTGATCCTTGACCACGAGCTGCGTCGTCGCCGTGCGCTTCGCGAAGGGCACGACGCCCAGAGAGCCGATGGGCTGCTGGCCGGTGATGTCGCTGATCTCCTCGGCCACCTCGAGGCGCACCTCGTCGGAGTCATTGAGGTGGGGCGTGATCTTGATCTTCGTGCCGATGTCCTGCCGCGGCGCGATGCCTCCACCGCCGAGGCCGCCGAGGGCTCCGAGCCCCCCGAGCGCCCCCGCCGCGGCCCCGCCCGCGCCGCCCGGCAGGCCGCCGAAGCCCGCCGAGTTGGTCTGAAGGGGGATGTTCTGGCCGACGTTGATCTCGGCCGGGATGTTGTCCGTGGCCAGGATGTGCGGCGTCGAGAGGATGTCGGCGTCGTTCGTGCTGGCGAGCGCGTTGATGAGGACGCCGAACGCCGGGATCGAGAACCCCGTGCCGAGGAGGTTCTCGCTGCCCGGCAGACCGGGGCCGCGGATGCCGAGCGCGAACGCGTTCAGCGTCGAATCGGTAGGGCTCGGCAGGAGGATGGAGCGGAACGGGTTCAAGCCGCCGTAGACGAGTGTCTGCCCCGCGGTCGACCCGATCGTCGTGCTCGGCGCGGCGCCTCCGTTGAAGGCCATGCCGAACTGGTTCTCGCGGTCGATCGTGAGATCCATGATGACCGCCTCGATGAAGACCTGGCGGCGCGGTTGATCCAGCTTGTCGATGACGGTGCGCAGGTTGGCGAAGTCGCGCAGGCTCGACGTGACGACGATGGAGTTGGTCGCCTTGTCGGCGCTCACCTTGACGCGTGACTCGAAGATCTCGAGCGGGGCGCTCCCGACCGCGCCCTTGGCGCCACTGGTCGGGACGGCTCCTCCGGCGGCCTGCGCGCCGGTGATGATGTCGTTGAGCGTCTTGCCGAGCTCGACGGCGTCGGCGTGCTGCAGCATGACGACGTGGATGTCGCCGCCGGCGATGTTGGCGGGCACGTCGAGCCGCTTGATGAACTCGAGGATGCGCAGATACGCGCGCTCGGTGGCGATGATGACGAGAGAGTTGCTCCGGTCGTCCGCGAGGATCTTCGAGACGTGGACGTCGCTCCCCACCGTCACCGTCGAGGTACTGCCCTTCTCGCCCCCCTTCGAGCCTCCGCCGCTCGACGCCGCCTTGATGTCGAACACCTCGTCGAGGCGCAGCGCGATGTCGGACGCGTTTCCGTAGTGGATCGGCTCGATCCAGATCTGGTCGCCTACGCCGGCGATGTCCACGTCCTCGAGGATGCGCATCATGCGCTGAATGTTGGTCCCCGTGTCCGTGATGATGAGGAGGTTGCCCGGGCCGTAGACGACGATGTCGCCGTCCTTCGACTTGAACTTGCCGAGGACGTTCGCGACCTCCTCGGCGTTCACGTTGCGCAGCCGGTGCATGCGCGTGATGTAGCGATCCTCGGCCGGGCCACCCTGACCCGCGACGTAGATCGGAGCGCCCGTCTTGGCGTCCGGCGAGTCGATGATCTTGTAGAAGCGCCCGTGCGGGACCACGGTCAGGCCGTTCGCCTCGAGGATCGAGAGGAACGCCTGGTAGGCCTCGGCGACGGTCACCTTCTGCGGCGAGAAGACCGTGGCCTTGATGTTGTGCACCTTGCCGCCGAAGATGAACCGCTTGCCCGTCAGCTCGCCGATGACGCGCACGAGCTCCGGCAAGTCGGCGTCCTCCAGCGAAAAGGAGACGCGCTCGCCCCCGGCACGCGGCTCGTACTCGACGCCCGGCTCGAACTGGGTGAGCCCCTGCGTCGTTCCTGCCGGCTTGCCGTCCGGGCCGATGACGCCCGTCGCTGGTGGGGGCGCTCCCGTCGCTGCCCCGGTCGGAGCGCCCGGCGCCCCCCCGGCGGCCGGTGGCGGCGGAGGAAGCCGCGGCTGAAGGCCCTGGGACTGCGGCAAGGTCGGACGCATGCGGGGCTGCGGCTGGGCTCCGGCGTCGACGCCGGAAAGCGCGATGGCGGCGTTGCACAGCAGCAGGGTCGTGAGGACGTGGGCTCTCATCTTCTTTGTCGGCTCGCGCGTGCTTCTCTACTTCGTCGCCTGTCCGGGCGGGGGTGGTTTCGCTCCCGGTCCGGCCCCGTGCACGTTTGCAGCGGGTACCAGGGTGCCGGAGCTCTCCGAGTCGCCGGGCGGGGCGACGGCGTGACCGACGACGACTGCCGCGAGGAGCGTGACCGTGCCGACGACGACGACGCACGCCCCCACCATCGCGCCCACGGTGATGAGGGTGCGACGCATCAGCGTCCGGTTGTCCATCGTCGTCGATTCGGCCATGTCAGCTTCTCGCTCTCACTTGATGTTGTAGTCGAGGTTCTGCTCCGACCCTTTTCGGTTCAGCGAAATGGTGAGGTGATCGGCGGTGCGCAGGCGCGCGTACGCCTCGAGCGCCTTCTCCGGGCTCGTCATGTCGAAGCCGTTGATCTTCTCCAGGCGATCGCCGTTCTCCATCCCGAGCGTGCCGAGGAGCGTGTCTTGCCGGACGCCGAAGAGCCGGATCCCCACCACCTTGCCGTTCTCCTGCTCGGGAACGATGCGGGCCTGGCGCATGAGCTCCGCCTGGTTCTCGAGGATCTTGTCGACCACGCCGCGGTCCACGTTGAACTCGTTCGGACCGATGCGCTGGATGCCCTTCTTGATGTCGTCGGCGACCGGCGTCGCGCCTCCCGCGGGCATGGGCGCCGGCGGCGGCGCGGCCGTCGGGGCCCCGGACGGAGGGGGCTTGAACATCTGCGTCTGACACAGCTGATTGCCGGTCGTCATCCACACGCGATCCCACCCGATGAACTTCACGGTCTTGCCGCCGACGTCGCCGCCGCGCCGCCGCAGAAAGCTCTTTCCCTTCTCGGCGGTCGTCTCGAGCGCGGCGAACGACCAGTCGGGGTCCGCCGAGGCGGCGATGATGATCACGTGCACGCCGTCGCAGTCGGGCGCATTGAACGGGTCCGACAGGTCGAGCGGCGGAAGCTCGGCGGCGACGGTCGCCGAGTCGGCCGTCGGCACGAGGTTCAGCGGGCCCGTCACCGAGTCGAACGGGTTTCGCGCGAGGATGGGCTCCGCGTTCGTCGCGTGCGGGCTGGCCGACGCGGGGGCCGGCGGGACCCGGGACAGCAGCCCCGGCGCCGAGAGCTGCTTCTCGTCCGGCCCCAGGCCGGCCCCGACGACGTGCATGATTCCCTGCGCGTCGAAGAACGCCGCGGTGGCGACGAGCGCGAGGATCACCGCCCAGAAGTGGCGCTTCAGCAGCTTGTCGATGGCCATCGATGCGAGTGCCCCGTGGAGATGAGTGCGAGTGATGTGCCACTGTGGAAACGCTCGAATATCCAGGACCTTTCCCGCCTTGGCGACGGCAGGGCTTGGACAGCTTGGCGCCCTGCCGGCGCTGGCCCCCGGCGAAGCGACAAAGTGTCAACCGGATCGAGCAGCGTAACGCGTCACTCCGGCACCCCGTCGAGCTTCCGATAGATGGTGCGGGTCGAGATGCCGAGGAGCTGCGCGGCGACCGACTTGTCGCCCTTCGTATGCCGCAGCGTCTCGCGGATGACGCGGAGCTCGATCTCGTCGAGCGTCGTCCCGACCTCGAAGGTGAGCTCGGTCGGCGCGCGCGGGGCCGCCGCCGCGATCTGGTCGGGGAGGTCCCCTTCCCCGAGCGTGTCGCTGCGAGAAAGGACGACCGCCCGTTCGATGACGTTCTCCAGCTCGCGTACGTTGCCGGGCCAGCCGTAGTCCATCAGGCGCTCGAGCGCGCCGCGCGTCGGGTGGAGCCGCGGACGCCCGTTCTTCGCGCAGTAGAGACCCAGGAAGTGGTCGACCAGCAGCGGCACGTCCTCCCGGCGCGCGCGCAGCGGCGGCGCGGTGATCGCGATGACGTAGAGGCGGTAGTAGAGATCCTCGCGGAAGCGCCCCGCGGCGACTTCTGCGACGAGATCGCGGTTCGTCGCCGCGACGATGCGCACGTCCGCCTTCGTCGTGTTGCCGCCGAGCGGCTCGTACTCCCCTTCTTGCAGCACGCGGAGGAGCTTCACCTGCACGCTCGGGGAGAGCTCGCCGATTTCGTCGAGAAAGAGCGTGCCGCCGGCCGCCTTGGCGAACCGGCCGTCCTTCTTTCCGATCGCTCCCGTGAACGCGCCCTTCTCGTGGCCGAAGAGCTCACTCTCCAGGATCGTCTCGGGGATGGCGGCGCAGTTGACGGCCACGAACGGCCCCCGGGCGCGGGCCGAGCGCTCGTGGATGTAACGCGCGAGGAGCTCCTTGCCGGTCCCGCTCTCGCCCAGCACGAGCACGGTCGCCTGGCTGGGCGCCGCCTGCGTGGCCACGTCGATCACGCGGCGCAGCGCCTGCGAGCTGCCGACGATCTCCCTGTGCGCGAGCCTCTTGATCTCGTCCTTCAGGGAACGATTCTCGGCGACGAGCCGCTGGCGCTCCGCGGCCTTGCGCACGCTCTTCACGATGGAGATCCGCTTGAGGGGCTTCTCGACGAAGTCGTAGGCGCCGTCGCGCATCGCGCTCACGGCCGCCTCGACCGAGCCGAAGGCGGTCATCAGCACGACCTCGACGTCCGGCGAGACCTGCTTGATCGCACGCAGGAGCTCGAGTCCCGTGGTGCCAGGCATCATCAGGTCGGTGAGCACGACGTGCACGCGGTGCGTGCGCACGAGCTCGAGCGCGCGCTTGGCGTCGGACGCCGACAGGACGCGCATGCCCTCGCGGAGGAAGATCTTCTCGATGGACTCCACGTTGGAGCGCTCGTCGTCGACGACCAGCACCGTGATGGCGTCCGGCGAGGGGTCCGGCACGGGCGGCTCCCGGAGCGGCGGCGGGGTCTCGGGAAAGGTGCCGGGCAGGTCAACCGCCACCGCCACCGGACCGGCGGGCGCGACAGGCGCGGAGACCAGGGGGGGCGACGCTGCCACTGGAGAGGAGGAGGGAGCCGAAGGAAAGACGGGTACTCTTGTCACCACGACGACAAGCTGTCAGCCGTTCGCCATGGTGTCAATGTCGCCCGCCGGGATGACACGGAAGCGCGACCCAGCTTGCCCTCCCCTCGCGGACTGCCGTAGCGTCGCCGGCGCCTCGACGCGCGCAGCGGTGACGCGCCCGGGGTAACCCGAATCGTAGGAGGAGCCATGCTCCGTGGGATCCCGTCCATCACCGCCACCCTGACCTGCCTGTGCACCCTCGCCGGCTGCTCGGCCGCCGACCCGACCGAAGCAACCGCCACCGTCCAGGCCACCACCAGCGTCGACCCCACGTGCTCGCACGGCGGGCAGAGCGCGGCGACGACCGTGACCCTCGTGTCCTTCGATGCCGCCACGCTCGAGCTCGAGGCCGTCAATGCGCGCGGCAGCCGGGTCGTTGCGCGCCTCACGCCGGCGACCGTGGAAACGATCGCCAACCTGCGCACGTTCCCGCCCGACCCCATTTTCCCCCAGTGCACCGACGACGCCACGACCTACGACCGGGACCTCGGCGCCGGCGCGACGGGCGTCCTCACACGCGCGCTCTTGAGCGACCTCGGGCAGCTCGCCAGCGACGGCTGCGACGCGAGCGTCGTGCTCGCCGCGGACGGCACGGTGACCTCGTTCCAGCCCGTCCCCTGACGGCCTCCCATGAACGTCCCCCGCGAGCTCGCGAGCGGATTGTCCGAAGCAGGCTCCCGGCCGGGGGGCCCGGCTTGAAGGCGCAAGACGCGCGCGCGATGGCCATCGAGGCGGCCTCGCGCGGGATGCTGCGAGCCGACGAGCTGTGGGACATCGCCTGCCGCTGGATGGAGTCCCAGCGGCCCCTCGTCGACGCGCGCGTCGACCCGCACCAGACGCTGGTCGCCGCGTATTCGGGCTCGGCGCCCCCCGAGAGCCAGTCGCTCGTTCCCCCCGGGGAGCTGGCTGGCCCCCGCTACGCCGCGCAAGAGATGCTCGGCTGGGGGGGCGTCGGGCACGTCACCGCGGCGCGCGACCGCGTCATCCGCCGCACGGTGGCCCTCAAGGCGTTGAAGCGGGCCTACGCGAGCGACCCCTCCGTCGCCGCGCGCTTCGTCGGCGAGGCGCGCATCACCGCGCAGCTCGAGCACCCGAACATCGTGCCCATCTACGACCTCGGCGCGACCGAGGACGGGCAGCCCTACTACACGATGCGCGTCGTCAAGCGACGCTCGCTCCGCGACGTGCTGTCGACACCGCTCCGCAAGGCGTGGCCGCTCGTGCGCATGCTGGGGGTCCTCGTGCAGGTGTCGCGCGCGCTGGCGTACGCGCACTCGCGCGGCGTCCTCCACCGCGACGTGAAGCCCGACAACGTCCTCCTCGGCGACTTCGGCGAGGTGTACCTGGCCGACTGGGGCCTGGCGAAGCTCACCGAGGGCACCACGGTGGAGATCCACGGCGCAGGCTCGACGCCACCGTCGGCGGGCAGCAACTCGGGGGGCACCCCGGGGTACATGGCGCCCGAGGCCGTGCTGCACGAAGGCGCGGACCACAGGAGCGATCTCTTCGCCCTCGGCGTCATCCTCTACGAGGTGCTCGTGGGGCAGGAGCCCTTTCGCGGCGACACCATCGCCGCCACGCTCAAGGCCACCGTCCGCTGCGAGCCCGAACCGACGCGCATCGCCCGACCCGGCTGCCCGCTGCTGCTCGACGACCTCTGCATGTCCCTGCTCGCGCGCGATCCGGCCGACCGGCCCCAGTCCGCCGAGGACGTGGCGCAGCGCATCGAGGAATACCTGGAAGGCTCGAAGGAGAAGCAGCGCCGGCTCGAGGAAGCACGCCGGCTCTGCGCGCTCGCCGAGGAGCCGGCGCGCCGCCACGTCCACCTCGAGGAGGAGCGCCGGCGGCTCGAGACGCGCGCGCGCGGCATGCTCGCGGGCCTCAAAGGCTGGGAGTCGGTGGACGCGAAGCGGCCAGGGTGGGAGCTCGAGGATCTCGCGGAGAAGGCCGAGCGCGAGGGCTCGCTCGCCCTGGCACGCGCCGTGGAGCTCTACACGGCGGCGCTCGGCTACGATCCGCAGCTCGTCGAGGCGCACCGGGGCCTCTCGGACCTCTACTGGGGCCGCGTGCGCGCGATGCAGGAGCAGCGCCGCCCCGCGTCGCAGGTCTACTACGAGGCGCTCCTCGCCGAGCACGACATCGACGGCGAATACACGGCGTCCATCCGCGCGACGGCCCACGTCTCGCTCCGGTCGAACCCGCCCGGCGCCCACGTCATCGCGCGGCGTTACTTCGAGCGCGACCGCGTCCTCGTGCCAGGCGACGAGATCTACCTGGGGATGACCCCCGTCGACCACGCGAAGCTCGAGCCCGGGAGCTGGCTCCTCACGCTGAAGGCCGCCGGCTTCCGCGACGTCGGCTACCCCGTGCTGCTGGGCCGCGGCAGCGACCACGACGGCGACGTGAACCTCTACTCGGACGAGGACGTCGGCGAGGGCTTCGTCTACGTGCCGGCAGGCGCCGCTCTGCTCGGGGGCGACCTCGAGGCCTACGAGTCGCTGCCGCGCGGGGAGATGGCGAGCGGCGACTTCGCGGTGGCCCGCTTTCCCGTGACCATGCGCCAGTACTGCGCCTTCCTCGACGCGCTCGGGCGGACCGACCCGGCCCTGGCCCTCGAGCGCGCTCCTCACGACGTGCGCGGCTCCGAGGGCCTCGTCGTCACGCGCGGCCGCGACGGCCGGTGGACGCCGAGCCCGCAGATCATCGAGGGCGAAGCGCGACGCCTCTTCCCGTCCGAGCAGGGCCACCTCTGGAACGTCCCGGTTCCCCTCGTCAGCTGGTTCGACGCGATCGCCTATTGCCGGTGGCGGCGCGTCGAGAGCGACGGCGCCGCGCCGCTGCGCCTGCCTACCGAGGCCGAGTGGGAGAAGGGCGCCCGCGGCGTCGATGGGCGCTTCTACCCCTGGGGCGATCGCTTCGATCCCACGTTCTGCAAGATGCGCGACTCGCGCCCCTTCGCGCACCAGCCCGAGCCCGTGGGCTCGTTCCCCATGGACGAATCGCCCTTCGGCATGCGCGACGCGGGCGGCGGGATGCGCGAGTGGGTCGCCGACGTGGCCGACGGCCCGGGCGGCACGGCGGCGGCGCTGGAGGCCGAGCCCGAGCCCGAAGCAGGAGCCCCCCGAGGCGACTCGCCGGCGCGCATCGTCCGCGGCGGCAGCTGGAGCTCCGACCACAAGTGGGCCCGATGCGCGTCGCGCAGCCGCATCCCCTCCCTCATGCGCGGCACCGGCCTCGGCTTCCGCGTCGCGAAGACCCTCGCGAAGAGAGAAGGGTGAACAGGGAGAGAAGGAGCCGAGAGGTGTTTGTGTTCGGCTAGCGGACGAGCTTGGAGATGGCCTTGAAGGCGTCGCTTCCGGCGCGGCCGAGCCAGTCGAAGACGACGGTCTCGGCGGGCGTGGCCACGGCGCCGGCACGCTCGCAGAGGCCGAGGCCGAGGGCGCGGTTCTCTTCCCGGCGGGAAGCGACGGCGTCCGCGACGACGTGGACGTCGAGGCCGCGGCGGGCGAGCTCGCGCGCGGTCTGAAACACGCAGATGTGCGTCTCCATCCCGGCGAGGACCACAGCGCGCGGCGAGTGCTCCGCCAGGGCGCGGGTGACGCGCGGCTCGCCGCACGCGTCGAAGGTCATCTTGTCGATCGGCTCGACGCCGAGCGCGCGCAGCTTCTCGGCGAGCGCCGCCACCGTCGGTCCCAGGCCTTTCGGGTATTGCTCGGTCGCGACGACCGGCACTCCGAGCAGGCGCGCGCTCTCGAGGAGGACCAGCGTCTGGCTGACGAGGCGGTCCATCGCCGCCTGCGGCATCGCCGTCGCGAGGCGCTCCTGCACGTCGACCACGAGCAGAAGGCTGGAGCGCGGATCGAGTCGATGCATGACGGTCCCTTCTCAGGAGAACAGGTGAAGGCGGAAGCTCTTCATCCAGCTCGCGAGGTCCGACCGCAGGTCGAACCGCAGCGTCGCGCGGGCGAGCTCGGCGCCGTCCGCGTCGTAGAGGCTCGCCGGCAGGAGCGTCATCGACTCGATGGGGGCGAGCCCGCTCCACTCCTTCTGGCCGCTGAGCTCGTAGTCGCGCCCGTCGTCGCCCTTGAACTGGAACCGGTAGGGCAGGCGCCGCTCATCGAGCAATCGGAACGCCAGCGTCCCCTCCAGCCGGCGTCCCGTCGCGAGCCCCTCGGCGTCGACGGTGCCCGTGATGCGCCAGGTCTTGTCCCGCGCGAAACGACGGAGATCGCTGGCGCGCGCGTCGATGGTGAAGGCGATGGCGCGCTCGTCGGTCGGCGTCTCGAGGCGCCAGTAGCTGCCGCTCATCGTCTCGCGGAAGGAGAAGCCGGGGAACACGCGTCAGCCTGCCTTTCTCTTCTCTTTGTACTGCTCCAGGCCGTGGACGACGAGCCGCTCGACGACCTCGCCCCTGGCGGCGGCGTCCGCGATGGCCGGGACGTCCGCGAGGGTCACCCCCCCGTAGGCGACGTGCTCGGGCTCCTGCACGATGCTGATGCCGCTCTCGCAGAGGTCGAGGCAGCTCGCCGAGCAGGCCCGGACGACGTCCTTGGCGACCCCGCGCGCAGCGAGCGCTTCCTTGAGCGCGGGGACGATGGCCTCCGAGCCCTTCTCGGCGCACGAGCCCTTGGGATGGCCGTCCGGGCGGCGGTTGATGCACACGAAGAGGTAACGCTGTCGATGGGGCATGAGCCTGGCAAGCGAGAGGAGGTTGCACGAAGGGCAGAGGCAGAGGATGCTCGCGCCCGAGATGAAGGCAAGCAACCTATTCCTCCTCGCGCTCCCTGTCCTCCCTGCCGCCCTCGCGTTCGCGTGCGGCGGGAGCAACGAAAACCTTCCGCCACCTCCGCCGCCGCCACCTCCGCTCCTGTCGGCGACGGCCGAGCCTCCGGCCGCGAGCGCGGCGCCGTCGGCGAGCGCCTCGGCGACTCCGCCGCCGCCCGCCGCGCCAATCACGCTGACGCTGGGAACCGCGAGCCCGGATCCGACGCCGCCGCTGCCGACGGTGAAGATCCTGGCGCCCGCGAAGGAGCAGGTCCTTCCGGCGGCGTCGGCGAAAGACTTCGTCGTGAAGCTCGACGTGAAGAACTGGCAGACGGCCACCGGCTCGTCGCACGTGCACCTCATCCTCGACGGCAAGCCCTACAAGCCCATCTACGACACGAAGGCCCCCGTCAAGCTCTCGGAGCTGCCCGGCGGTGACGCGCTCACCGAGGGCCAGCACATCCTCGTCGCGTTCCCGAGCCGCCCCAACCACGAGAGCGTCAAGACGGCGGGCGCCCTGGCCATCAACGAGTTCTGGGTGGGCAAGAGGGGTCCGAAGAGCCAGGACGTCGGCAAGGCGATGCTCATCTACAGCCGCCCCAAGGGCGAATACAAAGGCGACATGGCCAACCACGTCATCGTCGACTTCCAGCTGGCCAACGACAAGCTGGCGGCCGGCGGCGACCACGTGCACATCTCGGTCACCGGCCCCGGCATCGAGGGCGAGAAAGCGGCGGACGCGACCCAGTTCGGCCCTCCCTACTACCTCGACAATTTGCAGGACGGCTCCTACACCGTGAAGCTCGACCTGCTCGGCGCCGACGGAAAGGCCGTCCCCGGCTCGTGGAACTCGACGACGCGGAGCATCACGATCGTCCACGGGGGATGATGAGGCCGCCGCGGCACCGCTGCTAAGGTGCGGGAGGTGGACCTGCTCGCCATCGTCCTCGCGGCGACGGCCGGGATCGAGCTCCTGGCCGCGCTGCTCTTCGCGGTCGGTGTCGCGCGACGCAGCGCGGACACCGAGCAGGGTGTCGCGGCGTTGCTGTGCCTCGCCGCGGCGGAGCACGCGGTGGGCTCGCTCCTCGAGGCGCGGGCCACGAACGCGTCGGCGGCCCTCGCGGCGGACCGCGTCGCGTGGCTCGGCCTCATCGTCCTCCTTCCGCTCGCGATCCACTTCGCGCTCGGGTACCGCGGCGTGCGTCCCGCGTGGCGGAGCCTCGCCGTCCCGTACGCGCTCGCCTTCGGCTTCGCGACGCTCGACGTGCGGGGCGCGCTCCACGCCAACGGCGCCGGGGCGCGCGCCTCGGGGCTACTCGTCGGGACGGCGGACGCGGTGCACCGCGTGGGGCCGCTCGGGCCGGCCGGCGTCGCGGCGTACTTCGGCGCCGTCGTCGCGGCGGGGGCCGTGCTGGTCATCATCGCGCGCGCGTACCTGGCCGGGAGGCGCGAGGCGCTCGCCGTCGTCGTCGGGGCCACGGTGCTGCTCGCGACCGTGATCAACGACGTCGGCGTCGCCAGCGGCGCGTTCACGACGGGGTACCTCGTCGACGCCGGGATCGCGGCCTTCGTCGTCGGGATCGCGACGACGCCGAGCGCGCGCTACGCGTTCGTGAGCGTCGAGCTCGAGCGACGCACGCGCGAGCTCCGCACGCGCACGCGGGAGCTCCGCCGCTCGTACGAGGAGCTGCGCACGGCGCAGGAGGAGCTCGTCAAGAAGGAGCAGCTCGCGGTCGTCGGCGAGCTGGCCGCCGTCATCGCCCACGAGGTGCGCAATCCGCTCGCCATCATCTCGAACGCCGTCGCCGGCCTCCGCAAGCAGGCCATCTCGCGCGAGGACCACGTGACCTTGCTCACGATCCTCGACGAGGAGACGAACCGGCTCAACCGCCTGGTCACCGACCTATTGCGCTACGCGCGCCCCGTGAACATCCAGCGCCAGCAGTTCTCGCTCGCGGATCTCCTGTCACGCACCCTCGGCCTCGTGAATACCGACCAGTCGCACATCAAGATCGAGCTGAAGGTCGAGTGCCACGAGGGGCGCATCTGGGGCGACTCGAACCTACTCCGGCAGGTGTTCGACAACCTCATCGACAACGGCGTGCAGGCGATGGGCACGGCCGGGACGCTCACGGTGCGCATCCGCGCGGTCACCGAGGAGGGCGTCGACGGGCTCGCCGTCGACATCATCGACACCGGCGAGGGCATGGACACGCAGGTCCGCTCCCGGGCGCGCGACCCCTTCTTCACGACGCGACCGAGCGGCACGGGCCTCGGCCTCGCCATCGTCGACCGCATCGTCGACGCCCACGGCGGCCACTTCGCCATCGACAGCCGCTCGGGCGAGGGGACCACGGTCACCGTGTTCCTTCCCCACGGCTCGCCGAGCGAGCCTCCGCCGCCGCGCACGCGGGCGCCCAAGGCGCCGAGCGATCCCCCGAGGTCCACGCCGGCTGCGGGGTAGTGGCTGGGGGGTCCCTCTACGCCGTCTGGAGGCGGGCCTGCATGACGTCCATGGCGAGCGCCCCGACGATGCGGGGATCGCGGAAGACGTTCAGCGTGGGCGCGAGGAGCTTCGCGTACCGGTCGAAGTAGAGCATCTGCTTCGTCACGAGCACGAAGTCCCGCGGCAGACGCATCCCGTGCCTCACCGAGGTGCGCATGATGGCCGGGATGAGGTCTGCGTACTTGATGGCGGCCATCTCGCTGGCGAGGATGGGTTCGTAGGCGACCGCCAGGTCCTTCGCGAGGGCCTCCATGTCGACGTTTCCCCCGACCGCGCCCATCGCGCACATCACCTCCGCGAGCTTCTTGAAGTCGCCCGCGGCGAAGGCCATGAGGTAATCGGTGACCTGCTCGCGCCGCTCGCGCGGGAAGCGCCCGACGATGCCGAAGTCGAGGAAGCCGATGCGCCCGTCGGTGAGGGCCATGAGGTTGCCGGCGTGCACGTCGCCGTGGAAGAAGCCGTGCAGGATCATGCACTGGAACCAGGCGCGCATCCCGGCGAGCAGCTTCTCTTCGCCGTCGACCTTCGAGGCGCGGAGCTGCTCCACGTCGTCGACGCGGTGGCCGTAGAAGCGCTCCATCACGAGGACGCGCTTCGTCGTCAGCCCCGGGACCGCGCGTGGCGCGACCACCTGCGACTGGCCGTGCTCGACCATGATGCGGTTGAACTCGGCCATGTTCTCGGCCTCGCGCCGGAAGTCGAGCTCCTCGCGAATGTTCGCCTCGAAGTCCTCCACGATGCCGACGGGGTTCGCGAGCTCGCCGCGCGGCGACAGCGCCATCGCGCGCGCGCCGAGGCGCAAGACGCGCAGATCGGCCGCGACGACCGCGTCGATCTTCGGCCGCTGTACCTTGACGACCACCTCTTGCCCGTCGTGCAGGCGTGCGGCGTGGACCTGCGCGATCGACGCGGACGCCAGCGGCGTCGGGTCGATCCACGCGAACACCTCGTCCGGATCGCGCCCGAGCTCGGCGCGCACGATGCGCTGCACGTCGGCGTAGTCGAAGGGTCGGACGCGGTCGAGGCACTTGCGGAACTCGGCGCAGTACGGCTCGGGGAAGAGGCCCTGGCTCGAGGCGATGAGCTGCCCCAGCTTGATGTAGGTGGGCCCCAGGTCCTCGAAGGAATGGCGCAGGATGGCCGGACCCGCGCCGCGCTTTCCCCGAAGGCGCGCCCAGACCATCGCGGCCGCGGCCTTCGCGCCGACCCACACGGTATGCAGGAGCCGGCGCACCGTGCGCGACGCGAGGACCGCCGCCACGCCGAGCGCGCCGACGGCGACCCAGACGGCCAGCGAGCCTCGCACGAGCTCCGTCGACGCGAGCGCGACGGGAAGCGGCGCCGTCATGGCGGCCGTGGGCGTGCACGAGTCACACAGGACGAAGCGCGCCACCGCGTCGTCGGACACGCCGACGCGCGCCCGCTGACCCGGCGCGAGCGGGAGCCCGCAGACGCCGCACGAGGCCGGGCGGCGCAACGTCGCCGGTACGACACACGTGTCCCCAGCCGCGCACGCGTCCGACGGTCCACTCATGCGCGTGATACATGAGTCACGTTGTATCACGCGTCAAGGGGGGCCGCGAAAAGAAGGCTTGCCGACCCCTCTCCCTCTGCGCTGCTCCTTCCCTGTAGCCTGCTCGCCCCCGCATGGACCGCGACGCCATCGTCCGCCTCGACAAGCGCCACGTCTGGCACCCCTACACGCCGATGGACGCGTGGGCCGGCGAGGATCCCATCGTCGTCGCGCGCGCGAAGGGCGCCTGGCTGGAGGACGCCGACGGCAAGCGCTACCTCGACGGAAACTCGTCCTGGTACGTGGCGGGGCTCGGCCACGGGCACCCGCGCATCCTCCGCGCGATGCAGGAGCAGGCGGCGACGCTCGCCCACTGCGCCCTCGCGGGCATCGCGCACGAGCCGGCGGCGAGGCTGGCCGAGGAGCTCGTGGCGATCGCGCCGCGCGGACTCGAGCGCGTCTTCTACGTGGACGACGGGTCGACCGCGATCGACGCGGCCGTCAAGATGTGCGTGCAGGGCCGGCGACAGCTCGGGCACGAGCGGCGGACGCGCTTCGTGGCCCTCGACGGCGCCTACCACGGCGACACCCTCGGCGCGGTGAGCCTCGGCGGGGCCGAGGTCTTCCGGCGGCCGTACGCGGGCGTCACCTTCGAGTGCGTCCACGCCCCCTTCCCCGAGGCCGGCGCCTACGAGCGCGCCTTCGGGGCGATGAAGAAGCTCCTCCAGGACGAAGGGGACACCATCGCCGCCGTCTTCGTCGAGCCCGTGGTGCAGGGCGTCGCCGGGATGCGCTTCTACGATCCGGCGTACCTCCGGGAGCTCCGCGCGCTGTGCGACGAGAGCGACGTGTGGCTCGTCTTCGACGAGGTGTTCTCCGGCTACGGGCGCACCGGGCGGATGTGGGCGAGCGAGCACGCTGGCGTCGCGCCGGACATCCTGTGCATCGGCAAGGCGTTCGCGGCGTACGTCCCGATGGCCGCGGTCCTCGCGAACGAGCGCGTATTCGGCGCCTTCCGCGGCGGCCGCGAGCGCGCCTTCTTCCACGGCCACACCTTCTGCGGCAACCCTCTCGGCGCGGCGATGGCGCGCGAGGTCCTCGCGGTCTTCCGCGACGAGCGGGTCCTCGAGCAGGTCGCGGCGCACGCGCCCGTCCTCGAGCGGGCCTTCGCGCGCGTCGCGGCGCTGCCGGGCGTCGAGCGCGTCCGCACGCTCGGGATGATCGGCGCGGCGGACCTCGCGGTCGACGGCCGCGGCGCGGGGTATCTCGCCGACGTCGGCTGGCGCGTCTACGCCGAGGCCCGCCGTCGCGGAGCGTACCTTCGCCCGCTCGGGAGCACCGTCTACGTCACGCCGCCGCTCACCATCGAGCCCGGGGAGCTCTCCCAGCTGCTCTCGATCTTCGAGGAGAGCGTGCGCGCGGTCGTCACGGGAGCATGAACCAGAACCAGACAGGGCTCTGGCTCGCGATTCTCACTTCGCGGTGACGACGACCGCGCCCTTGTACATCGCCATCCCGCACTGGAACGTCAGCGTCTTGGCCGTGTCGGTCGGGAGGTCGACGGGCACGACCTCGTTCAGCGGCAGCTTCTTCTCGAGCTTGAGGTCCGGGAACACGACCTCGGTCGCGCACGTCTTGTCCGTCGTCCGCACGAACGTGACCGTCCCGTGCGAGCCGGGGCCACCGGCGGCGAGCTTCAGCGATGCCGGCGTGAAGCCGTGCTCGCTGGCGACCACGTCGGCGAGGGGCGTGCTCGCCTCGGACTTCTTGCAGGCACCGGCGAGCAGCGGAGCCAGCAGCAGGGCCGTGCTCGCGGCGAGATGGCAGACGCGCATGGCTCTCGGATATAGTCCGCCGCCGCAACCCCGACAACGGAGGCACTCATGACCACGCAGGTGAAGCTCGCGTCGAAGGCCGGTGGGGAGCTCGAAGGCGCGCTGGCGGAGCCGGCGGGCGCGGGCAAGGTCGGGGCGCTCGTCGTCCTCCAGGAGTGGCACGGCCTCAACGCGCAGATGAGGGGCAAGTGCGACCGCTTCGCCGCGGAGGGTTACCTCACGCTCGTGCCGGACCTCTACCACGGCAAGGTGGCGACGAACGACGAGCAGGCCGGCAAGCTGATGGGAGAGCTCGACTGGGGCAAGGCCGTCGCGGAGATCGGCGACGCGGTCGCGTACCTGCGCGCGCACCCCCGGAGCAACGGCAAGGTCGGCGTGCTGGGGTTCTGCATGGGCGGGGCCCTGGCACTCGCGGCGTCGCGCTACGTCGAGGGCCTCGCGTGCGTCGTGCCGTTCTACGGCGTGCCGTCGACGCCGCTCGACGAATTCGCGAAGGTCAAGGCCCCCATCCAGGCGCACTTCGCGAAGAAGGACGACTGGGCGAAGCCGGAGAAGGCCGAGCAGATCCAGGCGAAGGTGAAGTCCGGCGGTGGCCACATGGACCTCTTCCTCTACGACGCGGGCCATGCCTTCATGCGCGACGACGATCCGAGCCACTACGACGCCGAAGCCGCCAAGCTGGCGTGGCCCCGTGCGCTCGAGTTTCTGAAAAAGCATCTCGGCTGAGAGAGGCGAGAGAGAGAGGCGAACAGGGAGGGAAAGAGAGGAGGAGCAGTGAGTTTTGGGATGCTCGACCCAACCATCCTCGCCTTCTCTCCTCCTCTCCCCGTTCACTCCGCTCTTTTTCTGTCACACACGCGGGTGACAACGCGCCGTTTGACTGGCGCGTGTTCCCGCGGCATCGTGTCTCTCATCATGGCGGCGATGCTCCTCCTCGATCTCCCGTGCACGTGGTGCGCGGTCATTGGATTCGCCAAGTGCGATCCGAACGAGATCCAGGTGCAGAGCACATAGCCGCCGGTCCGACGTTCTCCCTCGAGGGAGCCCCGAGAGTCGCCCGGCACGAAGCGGGTGAAGGGGCTCCCGGAACGAGGGACGGACGATGAAGCGGGATTCGAGGTTGAAACGACGCGTCGCCCACGCGCTGCGCAGACTCACGCGCGGCACGGTCGGGCGACGCTCGAAGTCGGCGGCCACGATGCGCGAGCTCATCGCGCTCGCGTGGCCCATCATGACGGCCATGGCCGGCGAGACCGTGATGGGTCTCGTCGACACGAAGCTCGTCGGCGGCCTGGGCGCGGCGGCGCTCGGAGGCGTCGGCGTCGCGATGACCGTCGTCTTTCTCGGCTACATGGTCGTGTTCGGCCTGATGCGCGGCGTGAAGGTGTGCGTCGCGCACGCCGTCGGCGAGGGCCACGGGCACCGGAGCGTCCGCTACGCCCAGGCGGGCGTCGTGCTGGGGCTCCTCGCGGGCACCTTCATCGGCCTCTCCACGCGCGACGTCGGGCCGCTCTTCCGCATCATCGGCATCGACGCGGCGCTCGTGCCCTACGCGAAGGCCTTCCTCGCGGCGTACACCTTCGGCGCGCCCGGCAGCGCCGTCGTCTCGGCGCTCGTGCAGCACAGGCAGGGCATGGGCGACGCGCGGACACCCATGGTCGTGGGCCTCGGCGGCAACGTCGTGAACGCCCTGCTCGGCTGGGCCCTCATCTACGGCCACGCGGGCCTGCCCGCCCTCGGCGTCCGCGGCGGCGCCTACGCGACGGCGACCAGCGAGTGGCTGGAGGCCATCGTGCTCCTCGGCTTGCTCGTGCGCGAAGCTCGGCGCTCCGGCTCGGCGAAGGCGCGCGCCGACATGCCTCTCGGGCGCGCCCTCCGCGAGGTCGTCGCCCTCGGGCTGCCGACGGGCATCCAGTTCGGCAGCGAGATGCTCGCGTTCGCGACGTTCACCGCCGTCCTCGGCTCGCTGGGGGCCGAGCAGATCGCCGCGCACCAGATCGCGCTCGCCACCATCCGCGTGTCGTTCCTCCCCGGAGCGGCCGTGGGCGAGGCCGCGAGCGTCCTCGTGGGGCAGGCGCTCGGACGGCGCTCGCTCGCGCAGGCCGACCGGGCGACGCGGGCGGCGCTCACGGTCGCCGTGGCGTTCATGGCCTCGTGGGGCGTCGTCTTCGCCGTGGCCGGCGGCTGGATCGTCCACTTTTTCACGGACGACTCGGCGGTCGCGCACGTGGCGCGCACGCTGCTCTGGATCGCCGCGGCGTTCCAGGTGCTCGACGCCGCGAACATGGTGCTCCGCAGCGCGCTGCGAGGCGCGAAGGACGTGCGCGTCCCCGCGCTCATCGGGGTCGCCGTGGTCTGGACGTGCGTCCCCACGGCCGCGCTGCTGCTCGGCCGCCTCGGGGGCCTCGGCTCGGTCGGCGGCTGGCTCGGCTTCGTCGCCGAGACGACGCTCGGCGCCGCGCTCTTCGCCCGCCGCTGGAAGCGCGGCGCCTGGCGGCTCGCCTACTGAGCCGCTCGATCCACGCTCACCCCGAGCCGACCTCTTTGGCCGGCTCGGGGACGGGCGGCGGCGACGGGATGGTGCGCGACGGCTCGAGGGCGCGGATGGTCATCGCCGCGAGGCCCTTCAGCGCCATGAGGACGAGGTCGTGCCGCCGGTCGCCGTCGGGCCAGACGATGTGGTTGACGGCCAGCCCCTGCATGACGGCCATCGAGAAGACGGGCGCGACGTCGAACGGCGACGAGTGCTGGCGCTGCGACGCGAAGAACTGGCGGAAGGTCTTCTGTACCTCCTCGGAGAACTGCTCGGCGATCTCGACGACGGTCTTCCGGAGCGAGGCATCGGTCCGCGCGGCCACGACGAGCTCGAGCCAGGCGTAGAAGGCGCGGTTCGAGGTCTTCTCCCAGAGGATGTCGATGACGGCCGTGTACTTGTCGGCCCCCTCGGGCAGCTTGGCGAAGGCGTCGCGGAACTCGTCGAGCCGCTTGGCGAGCAGGTGCTTCACGGCCACGATGACGAGCCGCTTCTTCGTCGGGAAGTGGTGGAGCTGCGCCCCCCGGCTGACCCCTGCCCGCGCGGCGACCTCGATGGTCGTCGTCCGCGAGTAGCCGACCTCGTAGAGGCAATCGATGGTCGCCTCGAGCAGGCGCGAGCGCATGGCGGCGCTGCGCTCTCGCTGGGTGCGACGCACCCGGGGCTGCGGCGCGGGCGCGACGGCCGCTTTCTTCGCCATCGACGTTGCTTATACCAGACTTCAGACGAGGCCCGCCAGGAGGGCCGCCCCGACGACGGCGAACGCCACGGCGGCGACCCGCTGCGTGATCCTCGGCGACAAGAGCTTGCCGGCCCGGTTGCCGACGAAGACGGCGATGGCCGAGACCGACCAGAGCGCGGCCGTGGCCCCGACGAACACCGCGACCGGAGCGGCGTAGCGCGCGGCCAGCGCCGCGGTCGCGATCTGCGTGAGGTCGCCCCATTCGGCGATGAAGACCACCACGAAGACCAGCCACGCCGTCCGCCAGAACCCCGTCTTCTCCTCGGCCTCCGCGGCGTCCGCCTCCTGCTTGCGCAGCCACATCACGACGGCCGACACGAGGAACGCGACCCCCGCCACGACGTGCACCACCCCCGGCGGCAGGAGCGACACGAGCTGCCCCGCCGCGACCGCGACGACGCTCTGCACGGTGAGCGCCACAGCCGTGCCGAGGAGCACCGGCAGCGGCGCGTTGCGGCTCGCGAGCACGAGCGCGGCGAGGGCCGTCTTGTCCGGCAGCTCGGCGACGAAGACGACCCCGTAGACGGAGAGCGCGAGCTCGAGGAAAGGCGTCGCCATGGCGGCCACGCGAGGCTATCGATCCTCGCGCGTGCGCCGTCAAGCGCGCATCACTGGCAGGCTCCGTCAAGCGCGCATCACTGGCAGGCGCCGCCGACGCAGGTGTGCCCGGCGGCGCAGGCGTTGTCGCACTTGCCGCAGTCGGCGTTGCTCGTCGTCAGATCGACGCAGGTGCCGCCGCAGTCCGTGGTCCCGCTGGGGCACGCGCAGTCGCCGCCGACGCAGATGAGGTTCGCGTTGCACGCCTGCGAGCAGAAGCCGCAGTTGTTCTTGTCGTTCTGGAGGTCGACGCACGCGCGGTTGCAGCTCGCGAGACCGCTGCCGCACGTCGCCGAGCACACGCCGGCGCTGCAGACCTGCATCCCCATGCACGCGTTGCCGCACGTGCCGCAGTCCTCGATGCTCGACTGGAGGTCGACGCAGACCTCTCCGCCGCCCGGACCGCCTCCGCCTCCGCCTCCGCCGCCCATCCCGGGACCCCCCCCGGCGCAGGAGCTCTCGCCCGCCGGGCACGCGCACGTCCCCTCGTTGCAGGCGCCGCCGGTGGGGCACGTCGTGCCGCAGGCGCCGCAGTTGCGCGCGTCCGTGGTGAGGTCGACGCAGACGCCGTTGCAGAGCGTCTCCCCCGTGGCGCACCCGGTCGTGCAGACGCTGTTCACGCAGCTCGTGCCCATCATGCAGCGGGTCCCGCAGCCGCCGCAGTTGCGCGGATCGCTGGTCGGATCGACGCAGGCGCCGCCGCACATCGTCGTCCCCGTGCTGCACGCGCAGACGCTCGCCGCGCACGTGGACCCCGTGGGGCACGCCGTGCCGCACGCGCCGCAGTCGAAAGGATCGCTCGTCAGGTCGACGCACGAGCCCGCGCAGCTGGTCAGCCCCGCCGCGCACGTCGTCGTGCAGACGCCCGCCGAGCACACCTGGCCCGTCGCGCACGCCTTGCCGCACGCGCCGCAGTCGTTCACGTCGCTGCTCGTGTCCGTGCACACGCCGTTGCAGCGCGTCCCGCCGTCGTAACACGCGCAGACGCCCGCCTGGCACGTCGTCCCCCCGTTGCACACGGTACCGCAGGCGCCGCAGTTCGCGTTGTCGGTCTGCTCGTCGACGCAGCCGTTGCCGCACGCCACGAGCGGCGTCGCGCACGTCAGCGTGCACTTTCCGGCCGCGCACACCTGGGCGCCGCTGCAGAGCGTCCCGCAGGCGCCGCAGTCGTCGGGACCGGTCTGCGTGTCGACGCACACGCCGCCGCACGACGTCTGCCCCGTCGGGCACGCGCAGGCTCCGTCGTCGCAGCTCTCGCCGCCTTTGCACGCGACGCCGCACGCACCGCAGTCGAGGGCGTCCGAGGTGAGGTCGACGCACGCGTTCGAGCAGTCGGTCAGCCCGGTGCCGCAGGTGAGCGTGCAGCCGCCCGCCGAGCACACGTCCCCGGCCGGGCACGCCGTGCCGCAGGCTCCGCAGTCCTGGGGGTTCGAGGAGAGATCGACGCACTGCCCCGAGCAGAGCGCCGGCGTCGTCCCCTGCGTGCAAGCGCACGCGCCGGCGACGCACGCCTGGCCCCCGCCGCAGGCCGTGCTGCACGCGCCGCAGTCCTGCGAGTCGCTCGTCAGGTCGACGCACGCCCCGCTGCAGCTCGTCAGCCCCGCGGCGCAGGTCGCCCCGCACTGGCCCTCGGAGCACACCTGGCTCGCCGCGCACGCGATGGCGCAGCCGCCGCAGTTCTTCGGGTCGGACGTCGTGTCGACGCACGCACCGTTGCAATCGCGCCCGGTCGCGCACGTCCCGCCGTCGGGCGTCGTTCCGCCCTCGGACTTGCCGGCGTCGCCGGTCGTCGCATCGCCCTGCCCGCCCTCGCCCCCGTCCGCGAGCGCGCCGTCGTGGGCGGAGGAATCCGCCGGGATGGCATCGCCGAGCCCCCCGTCGCCGCCGTCCGGCACCTCGAGGTCCGCGCGACCGCCGCACCCCGCGACCAGCGCCCACGCACACGAGAAAAGGACGCCCGAGAGAGCGCGATGACGCCACGACGCCACGACGCCACGAGGCAGAGCCACGGTCATGCCCTCCAGTGGGCTCGACCGAGGAAAAAGGATCACGTCGTCGGGGCGGGATCGGGCGGGCGACCTCAGGGGTCGTCGTCGGATTCGGTGACGGCCATCCGCTGGGTGAGCCCCGCGGCGCCGGCGAAGGCCGCGGCGAGCAGGTGGAACTGCTCGCTGACGAGGCGGTAGCCCTCTGGGGCGACGGGGAGGTAGTCGGGCAGCGTGTAGACGGCGTCGTAGAGGAGCCAGGCGACGAGGCTCGAGGTCAGCAGCATCCACGTCCAGCGCAGCGTGCCCTCCCGGACCGCGAGCGCCGTCAGCGCGACCGGCGCGATGAGCGGCAGCGAGAGGATGTCGCCGAGGTCCGAGCCGACGGACCCGTAGTCGCTCGTCGATCCCATGGCGAGGTCACGCACGTCGACGACCAGCGTCGGCCCCGCGAAGAAGAGCGCCACCGCGACGGCGACGGCGAGGACGGTCCAGCGCGCCCCCCGCGAGCCCGGGTGCTCGAGGCCCGCGACCGTCCACGCGCGCGCGAGCGTCCACGCGCCGATGACGACGAAGGCGTTGCCCGCCGTGACGAGGACGGCGCGCGTCCCGTCGTAGACGGCCGGCGACACGTGCCCGCCCGCGAGGAGCATCGCGTCGCGCCCGAGCAGGCACGCGTAGCAGGCGGCCCAGACGCCCCACCCGCGCCGGAGGTAGTCGCCGCGATCGAACGCGAGCGCCGCCGCCGCCATCCCCGCGCACGCGAAGAGCTTCGACACGTCGACCTCGCCCTGCACGACCGCGTCGCGCACTCCCGCCGGGACGAGCGCCGCCAGCGCCGCGGTGCACGCGACGAAGACGAGCGGGGACAAGGCGAGCGAGCGATAGGTCATAGGCCGAACTCTCCGAGGATGTGCTGGATGACGATCTCGCAGCGCTGCTTGCCGAGGAGCGTGCGCAGCATGGGCCGCAGCGCCTCGTTCATCGCGGGCACGTCCTCGACGGTGAGCGTCTCGGCGCCCCGCCCGAGCGCCCGCGTCGCGAAGGTCTTCACCGCGACGCGCCCCGTGTGCGGCCCGAGGTAGCGACCGAGGCGTCGCGCGATGCGATCGGCGACGGACTCCCCCTGAATCGCCATCGAACGAGAAAGCGTATCCCACCTCGGTCCCGAGGAAGGTTGCGCCGGTGGCGCGCGTTTCACAGACAGCCCATCCGGGTACTACCTCTTGGCCACGGCTCGTCGCACCGACGCGCCCTGCCCTTTTTCGCCCCCCGAGGAGGGTGCGATGATGTCTTCGAGCCCGACCTCCGCCCCCCCGTCGTCCCGCCGGCTGCCCGTCGCCGCATTCGAGTCCGTCCGCGAGCCGGGCAGCGCCCACGTCGTCCTCCATGTGTTCTGCCCGCGCGCCGTCGCGGCGATGCCCATCACGGGATGCCGCGATTGCCCGTCGTGCGTCGCGTTCGACCCGGGCGACGAGGAACGCAAGCCGGCGGTGGTCTGCGGGTGGTGAACGGTCGCTGAAGGGCTTGAAGGGGCGTTGCTCTTCGCACGGCGGCGGCTCACGATGACCGCGTGAGGCTCGTCGCGGGGGCGAAGGCGGTGGGGGCGCTGCTCGCGGTCGCGGCGCTCTCGGCGATCGCGTGCAGCTCCGAGGCGACGCCGATGACGGTGAGCTGCGCCCCCGGCTGGGACGGGTGCTCTTGCACCTACGAGCCGTCGTCGACGGCGGCGTCGGCGTCGGTGTCGTCTCCCTGCGATCCGACGGCGTTTCCGGGCACGACGTGCTGCGCCGATCCCGGGTGGCCGTCGACCGCGACGGGCTGCAGCTGCCAGACGGGTGACATCTACTGCGGGCTCGTCCCGTCGTACTTCACCGACGGTACCGCGGGCTGCGTCTGCTCCACGTACCCGCACGCCGCCGGCGAGCAGCCGGGGGCGACCTGCTACCCGGGCGCATCGACGGTCATGGCGACGCTGGGCCTCTGCTGCATGTTCCCGGGCGGCGACTGCGCGTGCGGCGCGGGGCTCCACACGTGCGGCGGAGGGGGCTCGCCCGTCACGACGTGCAGCGCCGCGAGCTTCCCCGCGCCGACGCACACGTGCGCAAGCCCCGGGATCGAGGTGTCGAGCTGCTCGGCGGGCGCGGCGGCGGCGCCCCTCGACGGGGGCGGCGCGAGCAGCGATGCGGCGGCGTTCGGCTCGTGCACGTCGAACGCGGACTGCGATCCGACCTACGAGTTCTGCCAGAAGGCGACGTGCGACGACGCGGCGGTCGGCGAGTGCGCCACGAGGCCGGGTCAGCGAGAGACGGTGTACTGCTCCGCGGCCGACGGCGGCGGGCCCGTGTGCGGATGCGACGGGCAGACGTGGCCGTACGCGTGCGTCGCGAATGCGCAGGGGGTCAACGTGGCGAGCGAAGGGCCTTGCGCCGGCGGGGATGGCGGCGCGGGGGGTGGGGATTGAGGGTCGAGGTTGGTCGCTCACCGCTCGCTCACGCTCGCGGTGCTGATGCCGCTGGCGCGGCATCGCCGTCGCTACTGCATGGGCACGGGAACCGCGGTCGTCACGTAGCGCACGGTCCCCGTCGCCGCGTCCACCCACGCGAGGTAGTCGCCGATGACCGCGAGCACGGGGACGTGGCACGAGGGGACCACGTCGCCGACGGCGAGGAGCGTCACCACGGGCGTCGCGCCAGCATCGGGAAGCGTGAGCGCGTAGATGCCGTCCCCCGCGAGGTACACGTGTCCCTCGCCTGCGGCGACGGCGTTGACGTAGCCCGGCACCGGGACGGGGAGCGGCGGCAAGGTCGGACCGACGAGCGTGACGTTGCCGAAGCTGTCCGCGACGATCGCCCACTGCCCGTCCGCCGACGCCACGCTGTTGTCGAACGGCGCCTGGGTGACCGCGACCGGGATGCCGCCGACCAGCGGGACCACGAACGTTCCGCGCGCGCTCGTCCAGTAGACGCCGCCGATTCCGGCGAAGAGCGAGCAAGGGTCGTCGCCCGGCTGGAGCGTCGCGACGGACGACGGCGAGCCCTGGGGCTCGAGGCCCATGATGGAGGTGGCCGAGGGATCGGAGGACGCCCAGAAGATGGCGCCGCCGGTCGAGGCCAGAGAGAGAGGATCGCCGGCGTCGGCGGCGATGCTCAGCGGGGAGGCGCCCCCCAGCTGGAGCAGGGCGTCGCCGGGCGAGACGGCGACGGCGACGGTGGGCACGTTGCCGCTGACGGCGGCCAGCGAGCGGAGCGTGCCGCCGTCGGTCGCGTAGACGCTGACGAACGGAGGAAGGTAGCCCGGCCCATCCGGATCGAAGCTGCTGAGGAAGACCTCGTCGTCCGTCACGGCATAGAGGGCGTTGCCCGACGAAGCGATGCCGCGGACGGGTCCGGGGCCCGGGAGCGGGAGCTGCACGGGCTGGCAGAGTCCGGCCTCGCACGGCGCGACGCAAACGCGGCCGCACGCGCCGCAGTTGTTCGAGTCGCTCGCGAGGTCGACGCACAGGCCGGCGCAGGACGTCTGCCCGACGGGGCACGCGTGGTCGAGCAAGCTGGGTAGAGCGTCGCTGTCGGGCGGGGCGCTTTCGCGTGGCGAGGTGGCGTCGGCGGCGCCGGCGTCCGATGACAACGCGCCCGTCGGATCGTCGAGCCCGAGGAGGCCATCGCACGCGAGAACGGCGAGGAGGGACCCGACGGCCGCCGCCGCGACGAGCCTGCGCGCGCGGCGCGTCACCAGCTCCCCGACAGGACGTAGAAGACGACGCTCCCGGCGAGCAGGGCGCCCGCGACCGCGAACGTCCCCGTCGCGAGGTTGCCCGTCTGGACGGCGTCCCGGCGCACGACCGCGCCCACGGCATCGCACGCGTTGCCCGTGCAATGGCCGGGCGCGCCCTTCGCCCCCGCGATGGCCTTGAGCCCGAAATACGTCCCGAAGCCGACGCCCGCGAGGCCGAGCGCCCCCGAGACGTACGCGGACGTCCGGAGCGGGTTCTCTCGAGGACGAGGCAATGGAGGCGGCGGCTTGCCCGTCGGGGGGAGATCCTCCGGTGCGATCAGCAGATCCGGAACGAAGCCGCCCGGCTCGACGACGACGTCGAGTCGGTCGCCCTCCTTCGCCTCGATCTCGTAGCTGCGCGTGTCGTGGAAGCGCGCGAGCCCGACGATCATGTGCTTGCCGACCTCGATCGGAAGCGCGACCCCGAGCTCCGACGCCCCGACGTCCACGCTGTCTTTTCGCACGAAGGTGCCGGGCGCCGCGCCGGGCGCGATGCGGATGGTGAGGCGAGGCACGCGCATGTCGAGCACGTCGAACCGGTCCTCACAGTACTTCGCGCGGTCGTCGCCGAGCCGCCGTGCGAGCTGCGCCGCCTGCTGCATCCGGAGGCGGGCGGTCGCGAGCTTGCCGAGGCCCTGCTCGCATTCGCCCAGGCTGATGAGCGTCCCGACGTGGACGTCGAGCCGGAGGCTGTCGAGGAGCTTGGCGCACGCGACGGGGTAGTCCATGGCGTCGAGCGCGTCGCGCCCTTGCCGGAAGAGCTCCGCGGCGGTGGGTGGATCCGGCGCCTGCGCGCGCGCAAGAGGCGACGCGCCGAGAGAGAGAGCGAAGACCGCGGCGACAGCCGGCAGGGCCGTGGAGCGCGGCATGGCGTCAGTCTATTGGTAGCTCCCCGGATCGTGCGGGGTTTTCGAGGAGCTCGCCGACGGCGACGCGAGCAGCGTCGCGTGCGATCGACGCGGCGCCGGAGCGACCGGCGCGGGCGTGGCGGCCGTTCTCGCCGGCGCAGGGGGCGCAGCCGAGGCGGGCGACGAGGCCGACGCGGCCGACGCGGACGGCGGCGACGTGGACGCCGCCGACGCGGACGCCGGCGACGTGGGGGTAGGTCTCTGCGCGGCGGGCGGAAGCGTCGCGGTCATCGCAGCTGGGAGAGCCGCGCCCGAAGGAACGGTCTCCGCCTCCACGCGCCAGACGCCGACCGCAGCGGCGACGACGACCCCGACTCCCGCCGCCGCGAGGTACGCCGGGCGACGCCGGAGCGGTGCCCCCGCCGGTCGCGCGAGCGCGCCCGTCGTCATCGCGACGCTCCGAGGGCCTGCGGCGCCGGCCTCCTCGAGCGTATCGCCGTGGCCCAGCGAATCGGGCGTCCTGGCGAGCGCCGGCTCGCTGCTGAGCGTGATCGCGCGCGGCGACCGGGGAGGCCCGAACGACGGCGACCGCTGCGGCGCGAAGCCGGAGAGCATCGCCGCCACCTCGCGCAGATCGCTGGGCCTCCGCGCGCGGTCGCGCTGGAGCATCCGAGCGACGAGCTTCGTGACCTCCGCGGGCAGCCCCGCGACGCGCCCCGCGAGCGGCGGGATGGCGTCGGTCATGACGATCTTCATGATTTGCCCGACGTTGTCCGCCTGCGTCGGGCGCGCCCCGGCGAGGCACTCGTAGAAGATGACGCCGAGCGACCAGACGTCGGACCGGTGGTCGATGTCCTTCTCGCCGAAGGCCTGCTCGGGCGACATGTAGAACGGCGTTCCGAGCATCGATCCGGTGCCCGTCAGCCCTCCGCTCCGCGCCGCGTCTCCCTCGGTGGCCGTGAGCTTGGCGATGCCGAAGTCGAGGACCTTCACGTCGACCTCGCCGTCGCGCCGGCGGGCGAGGAAGATGTTCTCGGGCTTGAGGTCGCGGTGCACGATCCCGAGCTCGTGCGCCGTGCCGACGGCGGAGAGGACGGGGAGCATCAGCCGCGCGAGCTCGGCGACGTCGAGACGGCCGCGCTCCAGCCTTCGCGCGAGCGTCTCGCCTTCGAGCAGCTCCATCACCATCGCCGGCACCCCGCCGGGGAGCTCGATGACATCGTGGATCTGGACGACGTTGGGGTGACGCACGGCGCAGGCGGCGCGCGCCTCGCGCAGGAAGCGCTGGTGGGTGCGCGGATCGGCCGCGTAGTCGCCGCGCAGGACCTTCAGCGCCACGCGCTTGCGCGTCACCGTGTGGGTGGCGGCGTAGACGATGCCCATGCCGCCCTCCCCGAGCGGACCGTCGAGGCGATACTTGTCCGCGATCGTCTCGCCGTCGGTCGGGGCCATGAGGGCTTGCGCAGCGGACACCATAGCGCGACCGCTACGCCCGCGCGGCGTCCGCACCCCTTGGCCCGCTGAAACCGTCGCTTCTCGCGGGGTTATAACGCACCGCGGCGTCCGTTGACGCCACCTGGCCGTTCGGCCAGATTGCGGCCACCCGTGAGGACCCGCATGAGCGTGCGACCCCCTTCCCTGGCCCGCCCCATCGTCCGCGCCCGCGCGACGAGCCGCCGCGACCTCGAAGCCGAAGTCCAGGCCCTCCGGGAGCGCCTCGACGAGACGGAGGCGGCGCTTCACGCCATGGGCAGCGACGACGTCGACGCGTTGGCTGGCGGCTCGCGCGAAGGGAGCGGCCCGCAGGTCGCCCGTCGTTTCGTCCCGTCGACGGCCGAGGGCGCGCTGACGGTCACCGAGGACGGGACGATCCTCCACGCGAACCGGCGCTTCTGCGAGATGGTCGGCCGGACGGACGTGACGGGCATGCGCCTCGGGGAGCTGCTCTCGCCGGGGAGCGCGCTCGGGACGCTCCTGCTGAGCGCGGACCGGGACGCTCACCTCGAGACCGAGCTGCTGCACGTGCATGGGGGCCGGTCGCTTGTATGCCTGTCGGCGCACACGCTGTCGATCGACGGCGGCCGGCGCATCGGCGTCATCGCGGCGGACGCCACGACGACGAGCGGGCCGCGGACCATCGCGAGGAAGCGAGCCGCCGGCCAGGTCGGTCCGACGCCCGTCACGCTGGACGCGCTGCTCGAGTACGTCCCCGTCGGCCTAGTGCTGATCGAAGCGGCGTCGGGGATGATCACCTACGCGAACCGGTACGCCGAGCAGGTCCTCGGGCGCGAGCTGGCCAACCTGGAGCAGCCGATCTCGCACGTCGAGCTGACCGCGTGGCGGCCCGACGGGACCATCGTGGAGCCCGAGCAGCTGCTCGTCGCGCGCGTCATCCGCGGCGAGGGGCCCGTTCGCGAGGACCTCGCCCGCGTGCGCGGTGACGGGACGATCGTGCAGACGCGCGCGGCCGCCGTGCCCGTCCTCGACGACCGAGGGGACCTCGTGTCCGTCGTTCTCGCGGTGGACGACGTGACCGACGAGTGGCTGGCCCGCATCGAGCGCGACGAGAACGAGCGCTTCCGGGAGCTCTTCATCGGCATGCTGGGGCACGATCTGCGTGACCCGCTCGCGGCGCTGGTCACCGGCACGTCGTTCCTGCGGGACGTGGGGACGCTGTCGCCGTCGCAAGGGCGCATCGTCGAGCGGCTCGCGTCCTCCGCGCAGCGCATGGGCCGCATGGTCGACCAGATCCTCGACTTCACGCGCAGCCGTCTCGGCGGCGGCATCACGCTCGTGCGCAGCCCGATGTCCCTGCACGAGCTCGTGTCCGCGCTCGTGGGCGAGCAGCTGACGAGGCACGCGTCGGCCCACATCGACGTCGAGCTTCAGGGGACGGGAATGGGTCACTGGGACCCGGACCGCATGGGGCAGGTCGTGTCGAACCTCCTCAGCAACGCGCTTCGATACGGCAAGCTCGACGGGCAGGTCCGCGTCTCGGTGCGGGACGAGACGGCCGACGTGCGGCTCGAGGTGCACAACGAGGGGGCGCCGATTCCCGCCGAGGTCCTGCCGTTCCTCTTCGACCCGTTCCGGCGCGGCAATACGCGCAGCCACAAGGACGGCCTCGGCCTCGGGCTCTACATCGCGCAGCAGATCGTGCGCGCGCACGGCGGGGCGCTGACCGTCGAATCGTCGGAGGGGTCGGGCACGACGTTCACGCTGGTCCTTCCCCGCATCGCGCTCTGAGGCGCGTGTATGCTGGACGGCATGAAGCGCATGCACCTGCCGGACGTCGAGGGCTTCCAGGGCGAGGGTCCGCGCGCGGAGGCGATCGCACGGCTGAAAGCGGCGGGCCAGCCCGTCCCGCAGCTGTGGCACAACTTCGCGTTCAAGCCGGATCGCACCGACCACCTGCAGGCCTTCACCCAGGCCGTCATGCGCGGCCCGTCGCCGCTGTCGTCCGGGGAGCGCGAGCTCATCGCCGCGTTCACGTCCAAACGCAACCAGTGCCCCTACTGAATTGGCTCTCACGCCGCGGTCGCGGCGGAGCTCCTGGGAAGCGTCGAGCTGGTGAAGGCGGTCCTCGACGACCACCTCACGGCGAACGTCTCGGACGAGCTCCGGGCGCTGCTCGTCTTCATCGAGAAGGTCAACCGAGCCTCGAACGAGATCGGCCCGGCGGACGTCGACGCCGCGAAGGCGGCCGGGTGGACCGACGAGGCGCTCTACGACGCGATCACGGTGTGCGCGCTCTTCAACTTCTACAACGTGTGGGTGGACGCGACGGGCGTCCAGGACATGCCGGCGCCTCTCTACGAGGCGAGCGGCAAGCGGCTCGCGGAGCACGGGTACGCGCCGCCGCCCGCCGAGAAGAAGCCCGGCCGGTAGGCCGCCTGCGCCTGAAACCGCTCTCAGCGCATCACTGCTTCGACCACCGTCGTCGTGAGCTCGAACGCCAGCGCGGCGACGAAGATGAACGCGGCGACGCGGCGGCGCGACGAGTCCGAGCGCCCGCGAAAGAAGGAGGCGGCCACCAGGCCCGCGACGAGGCCCGCCGGGACGCCGACGATCGCGCCGACGCCCATCGGCGCGCAGCAATCGCGGCCGCCCACCTGCACGCAGTCGAGGACGAGCGAGGCGCCTTCCCGGCGAGCGCACCCGTCGGGCGCCAGGGCGAACGTGAGCGCGATCTCGAGGACGAAGCCGGCCAGCGCCGCGAGCCCCAGCGCCAGAAGGACGCGCTGCCCTCGGTCTCGACGCGTGGCGCCGAGCGTCTGCACGGTCGGAACGTGCCAGGCGAGCGCGCGAAAGGACTCGAGCACACGCGCGGCGCGGTCGGCTGGGACGCTCTTCGGAAACGACGTGAGCGTCGCCACGACGTCACCACTCGTGTCGTCGACGACGACGGTGCTGAAGCCCGCCTCCCCGAGGAGAGCCAGCGTCGCGGCGCGCACGGCCTCCGGCCCCAAAACGAAGACGACGGCCTCGTCCGGCGCCGCCGTGTCGACGTAGACCGCGGCGTCGAACTCGGCGTCGCCCGTCTGGACCTCGCGATCGATGCCGCGGCTCTTGCTCCGGGCGTCCTTCGTCGTCTCGGGGCGCAGCGTGATCGCGAGAGGACGGGCCGCGTGCGGAGCGACGACGGTATCCCGGTGGCCGGCCGTCGTCGCCGCCCGCGCGCCGTACGGGGTGCGCAAGACGATCGAATGCGAGGTCCCTTCACGGTACTCGACGCGCACCGCCGGCGCGTCGACCGCCGCCGCCGGGACGGTGAATGCGTCCGAGTTCCACGGGGCACCCGCGATCGCGCGCAGCTCGACGATGAGCTCGGCCATGAAACGCTCGGCTAATCCAGGTCCTGGACCTTGTCCGTGTGGAACGGCTTGACCCTCGCCCTCACCGTCAACGCCTCGACGAGGAGCGTGTTCGCGTTGCCCCGGATCATCGAGACGTCGGCCTGATAGAGGTTCGCGCCGGTGAGGTTCGCGTCGTCGAGGATGGCCTTCGAGAGAGAGGCCTCGAAGAGGTCGGCTCCGGCGAGGTTCGCCCGGGTCAGGTCCGTCCGGACGAAGCGCGCCTGCTTCGCCTTCGCGCCGTGAAGGTTGGCGCCCTGCAGGTTGCACTCGCTGAAGTCGCAGAGCGCGGCCCGCACCATCGACAGATCGCTGCCCGCCAGGTTCGCCCCGCGAAGCGACGCGCCCGTGAGGTCGGCCTCGCGGAAGTCGCACCCGGCCAGCGTCGTGGCCTCGACCACCCGGAAGCTCGCACCGGAGATCTTCGCGAAGATCGCGCCATCCGCGTTGCACCCGAGGAGCGTCGCGGCGCCGAGCCGGGCGCCCGTGAAGTCGACGCGCTCGAGCATGCACTTCAGGAACACCGCGCCGTCCAGCACGGCCTCGGCGAGGCAACTGCCGGTGAGGTCGATGGCGTCCAGCGTGGCGCCGGCGGCGCGGACGCGGCGGAGCGAGCAGCGGCGCACGACCACGGCGTCGAACGACGCCCGATCGAGGTTCGCGCCGTCGAGGACGCACGACTGCAGCGTCGTGCCGTCGAAGAACGCCTCCTTCAGCAAGCAGTCGACGAAGCTCGTCGCCGTGCACTCGGCCTTCGACAGGTTGGCCCGCTGCATCTTGGCGCCGTCGAAGCGCGCCTCTTTCAGGTTCGCCCGGACGAGCACCGCGCGACCGAGCCTCGCGCCCGACAGGTTCGCCCCCGACAGATCGCACCCCTCCATGAGCGCGTCCTCGAGGTCGGCGCCCGGCAACGCGATCCCTGAGAGGTCCGCGCCGGTCAGGTTGCGACCCGCCAGGCTCTCGCCGCGCCCGTGAGCCTCCAGCAGCTCGGCCCGAAGCCGCGCGCTCTCCTCGGCAGGCAAAGGCTCTGGCGCCGTACGGTCCTGCGCCGCGAGACGGTACGCCTCGAGCGCCATCTCGTCGTGCTTCTGGATGCGCCCGACGAACTCCGGATCCCGCAGGTATCCCTCGATCTCGCCGACGTCGACGCCCGCCGCCCTGCCCTCTTCCGCCATCGCCCAGAGCTGGGCGATCTGCAGCGGCGCGGAGGGATCGGGCGGGCCCCCGCGGAACGGCCCGCGCCATTCCTTCTGGAGCTCGGCGAAGTCGATCCCGGCCGCCTCGCACGTCTTGCGGATCTCTTCCTCGCGCAGCACCGCGCGCTCCTCGGCCTTGCGCTGCTCGTCGGCGAGCGTCTTCTGCGCTCGCTCGCTCATCTCGAGCATCTCCTCGATGGACTCGGGTTGCTCGAACGGCGCGATCGGCGCCGGACCGTGCGCGTCCGGATCGAGCCCGTTCGCGACGAGGATGGCTCTCGCCTTGTCGACCTCGCGGGCCGTCTTGGCGAGCATGTTCTCGTGCGTCAGCCGCTCGTACGCCACGAGGTCGGCCATCTCGTCGGCGGGAGACGGCGGCCGCTTCATCCCGGCACGAACGACGGGCATGAGCGGCCGGTCATCGAGCGCCTCGACCGGTCCCTTCTCCCGGTCCAGGCGTCGCTCGAGGGCGCGCGCGTAGTGATCGAGGGGCTTGGGCTTCCCGAGGTCCTCGCAGGCGACGTAAAGGACGGTCACGTCCGCGGCGTCGTCCTCGCGGATCGGCGCCGTGCCGCGGAAAATGACGATGCCGTGCGAGGCTTCCGGGAACAGCCACACGGTGTCGAGCTGCATCGCCAGCTCGGACTCGAGCTCCGGACCGCTCCGCGTTCGCCGGCGCATGAAGCAGCGGAGCTGCACGCCGGGGAGCTTGCAGCGGAGCTCGGGGTGCTCGGGGTGGAGGTTGCGGAGCAAGAACTCTTCGTCCCCGCGGAAGAAGCCCGGGATGTGCTGGTCCGGCGGGGCCACGTTGAAGAACGTCCAGTCGATGTCCTTCGCGAGGCCGGGGTAGAGCTTGTCCAGCCACTCGTGATCGTACTTGCCGGCCTTCTCGAGGCGCTGGGGCCAGGAGAGATCGTAGGGGAAGAAGCCCGCCGGCTCCGGCGTCTGCCTCGGCGACGTGAGGAGCCGGGTGCGATCCTCGATGTTGGGCAGCGGCGATCCGTCCTTGGCGTGGTGCCCCTTGCCCAGCGGATTGCGCTTGAACTCGGGCCCGCCGAAGGCGTTCGCCCACGTGATCGGCATCTTGACGAAGGGCGCGGGCTCGCTGGGCGCTCCCTGCTCCCAGACCCTGTCGCCGACGACCGCGAGCTCCTTGAGGAGCTTGCCGTCCATCTCGACGGCGACGCGGAGCACGCCGGTCGGCTTGCCGCCGGGCGCGCAGGCGTTCGCCTTGAGCAGCACCTCGCCGTGCGGCTTGGGCATGGACTCGTCGAGCACCGTCTCCGCGAGCTCCTTTCCGACGAGAAGCCACAGCGACGACTCGGTCATCGGGTACCGCGGCTCGGCAAACGGAAAGAGCACGAGGCCCGCGACGCAGAGCCCGTACTTGTTCTCGTGGTCGTAGGGGCGCGAGAGCACGCTCACCTGGTTGGGCTTCACTACCTTCATGCGATCACCCGCGTTCTAGCTCGGCCGAGGTCATGGAGGCGTACCACCGGACGGCCCCCCCGCAGGGGGGGTCGCCGGAGGGGTCGCCGGAGGAGTCGCGGGAGGAGTCGCCGGAGGAGTCGCGGGAGGAGTCGCCGGAGGGGTCGCCGGAGGAGCGGCAGGCGGGGCTTCGGGTGGAGCGGCAGGCGGGGCCGCGGGTGGAGCAGCCGGCGGGGCCGCGGGTGGAGCGGCGGGTGGAGCGGCGGGCGGGGCTTCAGGCGGTGCGGCGGGCGGAGCCTCGGGCGGTGCGGCGGGCGGAGCTTCGGGCGGTGCGGCGGGCGGGGCCTCGGGCGGAGCGCCAGGAGCACCCGGTGCGCCGGGCGCCGAGCCGGTGCCCGGCCCCGTGTCGCCTCCGCCGCCCGCGGGCGGATCGATCTGATGAGTGGCGGCTCCCTTGACCTCGACGGGCGAGGGCTTGAGCGACAGCGCGCCGAACTTGTCGTCCTTGCCGACGTTCTTGTTGTCGAAGGCCTTGAGGTCGATCTTCAGAGGAAAGGCCTGGAAGTGGAGGCCCAGGTTCCGATTGACGAGCGGCGACGCGGTCATCGTGAACGTGCCGTAGGACCCACGCAGGAAAAACTGGGTGAGGTTGTGGAAGCCGATCTTGATCAGCTCCGAATCCACCGTCACCTGACTTCCCGGCGCGATGAGCGTCACACCCCCGAGCCCCTTCACGGTCCCGGCGGCGGGCGTGAACATCGTGATGCCCGCCGAAGCCGTCAACGAATACGTCGCCGGCGTCGAGATGCCGATGGCGCCCGTCACGGTCTGCCCGAGAGAGCCGGTGATGGACTCGGTGGTCGCCCCGTTGATGGTCTGCGTCCGCCCCCCGCTGATGCTCTCGCCGACGGCGCCGGTGACCGTGCGCGTCTCGCCGCCGCTGATCGTCTGGGTGAGCCCACCGTCGATCGCCTGGGCGGACCCGGCGGAGATCGTCTGCGTTTTTCCCGAGTCGATCGTCTCCGTGAACGAGCCGATGACGTGCGTCGTCTGGTTGGACGAGTAGTCCTCGACGAGATCGCCCGTGACGTCTTCGGTCTGATTGCCTCCGACGGTCAGGTCGCGGTTCCCGACGGCGTTGTGCAGACCGTCACCGGCGCTCGACACGACGAGGTTGTGGTCGCCGAGCCCCGCGTGCACGCCGAGATGCATGAAGCTCGACTGGTTCGGAGACGAGACGTCGATGTACTGCTGGCCCTCGGTGTCCTCGATCTCGATGCGGTTCTTCGCCCCGGTCTGGATGACGTTCTGCGTGTGGTTCGTCTTCGTCACGGGGCTCGGCGTCGTGGGCGTCGGCGCGGCGCCGAGGATGTACGGGCGATCCGGATCGCCGTGCACGAACGCGACGAGCACCTCTGTGCCCTTGCGCAGCGGAAAGTGGTTGGCCTCCGGGGCACCCCCGTGCGGCTGGAGCATGCGGAGCCACGCGGTCGCCGCCCCGGCAGGATTGCCCGCCTCGTCGAAGAAGAAGCGCACGCGGTAGCGCCCGTCGTCGTCCAGCTGCGCGTACGGCCCGTCCGCTCCCCCGTCAACGAGCGCGCTCTCCAGGCCAGGCACCTTCGGCCAGGGCGCCCTTCGCTCCGGTCGGAACTGCAGCTCGTCCGCAAGCGCCTCGACGTCGACCTCGTACCCCTCGCGGTCCCCCGGGAAGCCCAGGTGGCGCAGCACGCGCACGTCCACACCCGCGACCGCCCCGCGATGCAGCGCGCGCGTGATCTGATAAGCGGCGTTGAACGCGTCGCGCGGGTGCCCCTCGAGGCTGAAGCGCACGCCCGGGTGAACGCCGCCCACGTGCCCGGAGCCACGGAAGGTCACCTGCCGCGCGGCGTGGAGCTCGGCGCGCACCTTCGCGAGCTGCGTGGCCTCGGCGAGGTCCTGAACATTGTCCTCGAAGCGGACGTGCTTCTCGGCCCCGACGGCCCCGTTCGGTCGTAGCGCGCCGATCGAGAGCATCGGCTTCGTGTAGTCGTAGTCTCCGATCGACACGTCCTGCGTCGTCGCCGTGTGGCTGCGCCCCCAGGCCGTGATGTGCTCCTCCCCGCCCCAGCTCGCCGTCGGAGAGTGAGGAAGAGGCTCGCTGCGCGGCGCCTCGTGAAGGGTCTTGTCGTCCGTGATGACGAGCGACTCTTCGGAGCCGTCGTGGAGAAAGTAATAATAGATGCCCTCGCGCTCGAACCACCGGTGCAGGAACGCGAGGTCGGTCTCGCGGTACTGGCACACGTGCTTTCGGGGCGCGTAGGTCCCCGAAAGGCGCAGATCGAAGGAAGTGATCTGGTTGGCCGCGAGGATGGCCTTCACGACGTCGGGGATCGCCATGTCGACGAAGACCCGGCTGTGGTGACCGAGCGACAACGTCGCGAGACGAGGCACGACGAGCAGCCTGTGAATGGAGCGGGTGTCGGTCGCGAGGACGAGCTCCGACTCGAAGACGACGCCCTGGAACGTCTGCGGCGTCGACTCGGCCGCCTGCGGAGCGACGGTCAAGGTCGCCGCCTGGCCGAGCGAAGCCTCCAGCGGCACGTCCGCGCTCGTGTCGAGCTCGACGAAGACGTGAACCTCGTACGGCGCCCCCAGCCGCTCCTCGGCGCGGAAGGCGAGCACGCGCGGAGACGCCCCCGCGAGCGGGGAACAGTCGAAGCGAAGGGAATCGAGCGGCGGAGTCATCACGGGGCCAGCGTGTGGAAGCCGCACTTGGCCATGAGCAGGGCCTGCACCTTCTCGAGCGCGCCGATCTTGGTCTCGGAGCCGGCGTTCTTCAGGAGGATCCCGTTGAGCTCCCCCTTCTTGGTGAAGATGTCGAAGCGCGCGCCGTAGACGCCGATCTGGATGGTCGCCGCCTGAAGCACCGTGGCCGTCGGCTGGAACACGAACGCGAACATCTGCATCTCGACGCCCGCGTACTTCGCGAACATGAAGTCGACGCTCTTCTGCCCCCCGGCGGCGTTCATCAACCACGTGTTCGCCATCATCGTCATCGGGCCGGGCGTCGACAGCGTGATCCCGCCGTCGGCCGACACGGTGTAGGTGGCGGCCGTGGAGATCGTCGCCCCGCCCGTGATCGCCTGGGTCTGCGATCCCGTGACCGTCTCGGTCGACGACCCGGTGATTGACTGCTGGCGTGAGCCGTTGAAGGTCTCGGTCACGCCGCCCGACACGGTGCGTGTCTCGCCCCCGGCGATCGACTGCTTCGAGCCGCCGCTGATCGTCTGCGTGAAGCCCGCGTGGATGGTCTGGGTCGAGCCGGCGTCGATCGTCTCGGTGAAGGCGCCGGTGACGTGGGTCGTCTGGTTCGCGTGATACGTCTCGGTGACGTTGCCCTTCACGTCCTCGGTCTGGTTGCCGCCGATCGTGATGTCCCGGTTGCCCGTCGTGTGAATCAGACCGTCGCCGGCGGTCGACATCGCGACGTTGTGGTCACCGAGGCCGGCGTGCACGCCCATGTGCACGTACGTGCTCATCGGAGGCGTCGAGATGTCGATGTACTGCTGGCCCTCCTGGTCCTCGATCTCGATGCGCGTGCGGCCCCCCGTCTGGAGGACGTTCTGCGTGTGGTTGGCCTTGGTCACGAGCGACTGGTTCTGCGCGTTGTGAACGGAGCCGACGATGACGGGCCTGTCGGGGTCCCCCCCGACGAACGCGATGAGGACCTCGGTCTGCTTGCGCAGCGGCAGGTGCCAGCCCTCGGGCGCGCCGCCATGGGGCTGCACGTGACGGACGAAGGTGGACGCGCCGCCGGCCGGCGAGTCGTTCTCGTCCATCGAGAGCTTGACGAGATAGCGCCCCTGGTCGTCGAGCTGCGCGTAGTCGTCGTCGGCCGGACCGTCGATCCGCCCGAGCGAAAGGCCGAACGCCGACGGCCACGGCGCACGTCGCGGCGAGCGATACTGCACCGTCGCCGGGATCGCCTCGACCACGACGTAGTGCTCGCGTCGGCCCAGGGCGGCGCGATCGTGCTCGTCGAAGAGGCCGGCGCCTCGCTCCTCGCCCACGGGTTGGCCGAAGTGAACGACGCGGACCGCGAGGTAGGTGCGGTTGAGGGCCGCGACCTGGTGGCCGGTCACCGAGAAGGTGAACCCCGCGTGGATCCCGTACGCGTCGCCCTCGGCGAAGAAGCGCTCGCGGCGCGCGAGCTCGTGCTCGGCGAGCACCTTGGCGACCGCGCCCGCGCCGGCGCCGGCCTGCTCGTTCTCGCCCCAGCGCTGGACCTCGGCGCCCACCTCGGTCGCCACCGGCTCCGTCGCGGTGACGGCGGTGGCCGGCGTCATGTACGCGTAGTCCGCGACGCCCACTTGCTTGGTCAGGCACCGGACCGCGTCGCGGACGTGCCAGAACCTCTGGCCCATCGACTCGTCGTCCTTCGACAGCGCGAAATACGGGATCGGCGCGTCGGCCATCGACGCGTGCTGGTCGGGCGAGTTGCAGACGATGACCTTGCCGTCACCGCTCTCGTGATCGAAAAAGTAGTAGAGACCGTCGCGCTCCATCCAGCGCTCGAGGAACGCGAGGTCGCTCTCCTCGTACTGGCACGTGTGGTCGCGCGGCGCATAGGTCGCCGTTCCGAGACGCATGTCGACCCGGTCCGCGGCGATTCCCCCGCTCGTGAGCACGGCCTGGAGGACGTCCGGGGTCGCCTTCGACACGAAGACGCGGCTGTGAGCGCTGTGACGCAGAAACCAGAGACGAGGGACGAGCCGGACGCGGTAGAGCGCGGGCATCGTCTCGTCGAGGAGCTCGAGCTCGGCGACGTACGCGCCGATCCTGGCGGGGTTCGACCCCCCCGCGAACGCGAGCGTCGCGGCCGAGCCCACGACGGTCGCGGGATCGAGGTCGCCGGCGTCGTCTTCCAGCACGAAGGCGACGTGGTAGTCGAAGCACTGCCCGAGCTCCTCCTCGCCGCGAACGGAGACGACGTGGATCGCGCCGGGGATGCCGTCGCAGACGAGCAGGAAGGGGTCCATGCGCCTCGCTCAGCCGCCCCAGAGCTGGGTGCCCGTGTGCTTGGACAGGAGGTGCGACGTGGCCACGACCCCCTTGCCGCTCACGAGGACGCCCACCGTCGCACTCTGCTTGGCGCCCGTCGACGACTTGAGGATGAAGCTGTTCATCTGAAAGGCGCCGACGTTCCCGTAGAACGCGCGCAGATCGATCCTCACGCCGACGAGCGTGAGCTGATTGTCCGCGTGCGAGAAGGACTCGCCCCCGAGCATCGTCCAGTCGGAGTCGAGGCGCGTCTGGCCGCCGGGCGCGAAGAGCTTGAATCCGCCGTTCGCGATCAGCGTGATCGTAGCGGGCGTGCTCAGCTCGAAGCCCCCCGTCGCGATGACGGCGTGCTTGGCCGGCGTCGTGGTCGTCGCCCCGCCGGTGATCGTCTGCGTCAGGCTGCCCGTGATCGACTCGGTCGACGAGCCGTTGATCGTCTGCGTGCGGCCCCCGCTCAGCGTCTCGGTCTGGCCGCCGGTCACGGTGCGCGTCTCGCCTCCGGAGACGGTCTGCGTCATCCCGCCGTCGATGCTCTGGGTCGCGCCCGCGTGGATCGTCTGGGTCGCCCCGCCGTCGATCGTCTCGGTCAGAGAGCCGCTCACCGTCGTCGTCTGCTTCGAGTGGTACGTCTCGGTGACGTTGCCCGTCACGCTCTCGTTCTGCTTGGCGCCGACGGTGATGTCCCGGTTCGTCCCCGTGTGCATCGAGTAGTCGCCCTCGGTCGAGAACGCGAAGTTGTGCGTGCCGAGGCCGGCGTGCGCGCCGAGGTGCAGGAAGGTGCTCTTCGGCGGGCACGAGAGGTCGACGTACTCCGAGCCCTGCTTGTCCTCGATCTCGAGCCGCGTCTGGCCGCCCGTCTGGAGGACGTTCTGCGAGGCGTTGGCCTTCGTGACGGAGCTCGGCGTGAGCGAGTTCGGGACGGCCCCGGCGATGATGGGCTGATCGGGATCGCCCTTGAGGAAGGCAATCTGCACCTCGGTGCCTTTCCGCAGCGGGAAATGCATGCCCTCCGGGTTGCCGGCGTGCGGCTGGATCATCCGAACGAGCTCGGACGCGCCGCCGTCCGGGAGCCCGCTCTCGTCGAACATCAGGCGGACGAGATAGCAGCCGTTCTCGTCGAGCTGCGCGTAGTCGGAGTCCTGCGGCCCGTCGATCTTCGCGCGCACGGAGCCCGCGATGCGAGGCCACGGCGTGACCGCCGGGGGAAACCAGCGCTGCCCCGCGGCCACGGCGTCGATCTCGGTGCGATGGCCCTGCGGCGGACGATCCGCCGGCCGCTCCTGGTCTCCGACGAAGTCCCAGGCTTCTTGCCGCAGACCCGTGACGAGGTATGCCTGGTTCAGCGCGGCGCGCGGGTGGTCTTCGACCGAGAACGTGAAGCCCGCGGAGAGGCCGACGACGCGGCCCACGATGCGATACGTCGTCTGCATCGAGAGGTGGCGCGACGCGACCGTCGCCGCGTGCACCTTGGCGTCGCCGGGGAGATCGACGTTCACGTCGAAGAGGCTGACGACGCCCCCGGGGCCCGCGACCACGTCCGCCTCGCCCACGACGGCGAGGCTGGGGTTGGAGAAGTTGTAGTCCGTCACCCGGACGTGCGCCGGCACCGCGACCGTGCGCGGACGCAGGCTCCGGATCGCCTGGTCCGCAGACACGTCCCCTCCCACGCCCCTGGCGGCGAAGGGAACGGGCCCCTGGAGCGCCGCCGTCTGGCTTGACGGATCGTCGGTGACGACGAGCTTTTCCCGGTCTTGCCCCTGCTCGAAGAAATAATACGCGCCGACGCGCTCGAGCCACCTCGTGACGAATGCGAGCCGGCTCTCGCGGTACTGGCAGACGTGGGGCAACGGCGCGTAGCTCCCCGTCAGGCGAAGGTCGAAGTCCGTCGCCTCGAGGCCGCCGTCGGTCAGCGTCTCGGTCAGGATGTCCGGCAACGCCTTCGCCACGAAGACGCGGCTGTGCTCTCCGAACGCGAGGCGCGACAGCCGGGGCGCGAGGTGCGCGCGCAAGATCCACCCCGCGACCCCGCGCTCCTCGACGTGCTCGAACGCGGCGACGATGCCGTGGACCACGGCCACCTGGTTGCCGTCCCGGTCGTGGACCACGAGGCTGGCGTCCTCGCCCGTCGCGCCGTCGAGGTCGAGCGCCAGCGCCGCCGCGGTCTCGAGGACGAAGTCGACGCGATAGACATAAGGAGTGCTCATCGCCTCGACGCAGTCGAAACGGAAGACGCGCGTCGGTCCGGGGAGGAAGGCCCCCTCGAGCTCGTAGAGCGGCTTCATGGCGCTGCTCACGGCGAGAGCAGCAAGACCTTGACCTGGCTCGGCACGGCCCTGACGCCAGGGCAGTTGGTCTGGTTGCCGATGGCCACGCTCGTCAGCCGCGTCGCCGGCTGACCGCCGACCAGCACGGTGAACGCCGCCGTGACGTGCCCGACCGGCGCCATCACCGTCCCCGACGCGACCCCCGTCGCCAGGCCGGCGTTGTCGCCGTTGGACATCGCCGTCTTGCTCGACATGTTGTGAGCCGGCGCATACATGAAGAGCACCGGGTAGACGGCCGACGTCGCGGTGGGGCCGGCACCGATGTTGGGGTACGGGATGGGGATCGGCGCCGGCGCGGGAGGCGCGGGCGTGAGGCAGACGTCCGGAAAACCGGTGTCGATGCCCATCATCTGAGTATTGGCGAACATCGCGTCCTCCTCATCCCACGTGGACTTGACTGCCGTCGATCTTGACCAGGTGCTCCGCGCTCGTGACCGCGTTCTCCGCGTGGAGGTGCAAGAGGTGCTCGGCCCGGCGGTCGATGTTCTTCGCCTCGACGCGATCCAGCTCGTCGGTGCGCCGGAGGAAGTTGACGGCGCGCTGGTAGATGCGCCCCGCCACGGTGTCGAAGGTCTCCGCCACGAGACGCATGCTCTTCGTCTTGCTCGTGATGGCGCGGCCCACGAGGTCGAGGGCCGAGAACGCGAGACGCAGGCGCCCCTCTTTCGCCTCGATCGAGACGTCGCCGTCGAAGACGAGGCGCGCCTCGCCGTCGTGACGTTGCCGCAGCACCGCCAGCACGTACGCCTCGTCCCCGCCGCGCACGACGAGGACGCGGTCGCCCGTCGAAGGGAGCAGCAGGCAGCTCGCGGCGAGCTCCGCCCAGCGTTCGCCGCTCCGCGTCGCCACCCGCACGCGCCTTCCATCGAGCTCGAGAACGACCCCGAGCTCCTCCTCGACCTCGCGAGGAAGCATCTGAACCGTCGCCGCCGTCATCGCCGTCGCCCTCTCGTCATGGGGATGAGTGCCAGTGCTCGGCCCGCGCTCGGTCTTCGTCGGTGCCGAGCGCGACCGACCGGTTGGGGATGACCGCGCCCGTGTCCTTCACGCCGTGCAGGACCGCGCGGAACATGGAGGCGAGCGTGAGGTTCGCGTTCTCGAGGTTCGCGTTCGACAGGTCGGCGTACACGAGATCCGCGCCGAGGAAGCTGGCCTCGTGCGCGTCCGCCCCCCGCAGGGTGGCCTGAGTGAGGCGAGCCTCGCTGAAGTCGGCCTTGTGGAGATTGGCGCGCTCGATCACCGCTTGCTCGAGGTTCGCCTTCGCGAAGCGGGCCTCCTCGAGGTTGGCCTCGATGAGGAGCGCGCGATGGCAGTCCGCGCCGGTGAAGTTCGCCCGCGCGAGGTTCGCGCCCTTGAGGTTCGCCTGCGGCAAGCGGGCGCCTTCGAGGTTCGCGTCCGAAAAGTCCGACTCCATGAGCTGGCAGCGATCGAAGAAGAAGCCTGCGAGGTCCATCCCGCTGAAGCAGCACTGGTTGAGCACGGCCATCTCGAAGGCGGCGGCGCTGAGGTCGACCGAACGAAAGTCGATGCCGGAGACGAAGAAGCGCTGGATGGAGCTGCCGGTGAGGTCGATCCCGTCGACCTTCGACTCGTGGATGACGGTGCGATCGAGCTTTGCCCCGGTGAA
The DNA here is from genome assembly GCA_036501935.1 of Polyangiaceae bacterium. Lineage (GTDB taxonomy): Bacteria > Myxococcota_A > Polyangia > Polyangiales > Polyangiaceae > Palsa-1150. Next base: position 73,829 of record DASXZL010000029.1, read on the forward strand.
GGATGCCCCCTCGAGGTCGGACCGGATGAACATCATCATCTCGGACGACGTGTCGCGGAAGCTCGCGCGCTGCAGGCTGCTCTGGATGAACTTCGTGAGCTTGAGCGTCGCCCCCACGAAGATGGCGGCCCCCATGTGGCACTCGTTGAAGACCGTGTGATGGCAGTTCGCCCCGAAGAAGGACGCGTTCGTCAGGTTGCATCCGAGGAAGACCGCCTCCTTGACCCTGGCAGACGCCAGGTTCGCCCCGGAGAAGTCGCACGCCTGAAAGAGGCCGCCGCCCAGATCCGCGCCCGTGAGGTCGGCCCCCGACAGGTTCAGATCTTCGCAGAACTCGCCGGATTTCACGGCCGCAACGAGCTCCGCCGCGAGCATGGGCGCGATGATTGCCCCGGCCTCGCGCTATGGTCAAGCCCGCATGAGCCGTTCGGGGACGTCTCTCGAAGAATACGGCGCCGCCGTGGCGACCGCCCTTCTCCGCCCGGTCGACGGGGGTCCGGCGACGGATCCGGCCGGGCGCCGGGCGCTGCTCGACGCCTCGGCACGCGTGGACAGGGCGGCGCTCGCGCGGTTCGGCGCGAGCTTTCTCAAGGCCTATCCACCCCGGCCGCCCCCGGCGCCGCCCGTCAGCGAGGCGCCGAGCCCCGAGCCCGCGCCGCCCGCGAAGAGCGCGAGCCCGTCTCCGCGGTTGACGGTGAAGGAGTACGCGGTCCTCCGGGCCGAGTGCATGACGGCGCCCCACGCCGCGCTCGGCGACGTGTACGCACGCTACGGTCTCGACGCCGCGGGCGAGAAGGCCGAGGTTCACGCGTGGAGTCGCGCCTTCGCGGCCTCTCCGTCGCTCTTCGAGCAGTACAAGGTGCTCTTTCAGGAGGCGCGCAAGACCGTCGCCGCAGAGCGCGGGGACGATCCCGTGCTCCCCATGGATTCGTCCCGCGGCCACCGGCTCTCGATTCACCAGTACGCGAGCCTGCGCGCCGATTGCATCTCGGCGCCCCCGGACACCCTGGAGGAGGTGCGCGCCCGATACGGGCTCGACGTGGCGACCGAAGCCGCCGAAGTGAAGGCATGGGGCCAGGCCTTCACGGCGGACCCCGCCCTCTTCCAGCAGTACCTCCGACTCTTCCGGTACTTCAGGGGCATGCTCGCCCCGTCGGCTCCGACCTAGTACAACGGCGCGCTCCGATGCCGCGCCAGCGGCATCAGCACCGCGAGCGTGAGCGAGCGGTGAGCGACGAAGCTCGTGGCGTCGAGACGGCGTGTCCAGCGATTGACGGCTCACCGCTCGCTCACGCTCGCGGTGCTGACGGCGGCTACGCCGCGCGTCGGGGGTCCATCGACCGCCAGCGCACGCGCGCAAGCTCGGTTCCGACGCGCACGCCGCGCATCAGACGGCGATGCACCTTGTCGGCGCGAGCGTGAGCGCGTCGAGGTAGTTGCACACCTCTTCGACGCCCGCGTTCGGCGGCGCGACGGTCTCTCCCTGCGCCTCGAATGCCAGCAGGTCGACGAGCGTCGCCTGCGTCCCCTCGACGCGTCGACGACGCCGCTCGAACGCCTCTCGCCCCGTCAGGCACGCCGCGGCGTGCCTAGTCGGGGCGAGAGGATTCGAACCTCCGACTCCTCGGTCCCGAACCGAGTGCGCTACCAGGCTGCGCTACGCCCCGTTCCACCTCGAGCAGTCGCGCTACGGCGAGCGCTCGCGGCGGGGGCCTCTTATGGCGGTCCGCGCTCGAATCGTCAACGCGTTTCGTCGACCTCGCCAAGTGCGCGGACTCGGCCGTTGACGCACGCTTTGACGCGTACGCTTGTGCTGTAATCGTCTTACGCACGCGTAATTACAGAACAATTGCGTCTCATGCCTTCCGCACTCGACCGTCGCGTGTTAAGCGTAACTGTAACCGCGCCGCTCGGAATCCCGTGCGGGCGGATCTCCCCGCCGAGCCGCTGACGTCCCGGAGCCCTCCCATGGAAGCCCCCGTCGCCGACAGCGTTTCAATCGACCCCGCCGTAGCCCAACACCGCCGAAGGAGGCGCACGATGCCGCCCGAGCTCCCCGCCATACGAATCCTGATCGTCGACGACGACAAGGCCATCTGCGAGTACATGCAGACGCTGCTGGAGCGCGACGGCTTCCAGGTCAAGGCGCTGAGCGACCCCACCGGAGTCGAGGAGGAGGTCCGCCACGGCGGCTACCACCTCATCATCCTCGACCTGATGATGCCCAAGCTCGACGGGATCGAGGTCCTGCGGCGCATCCGCAAGCTCGACACCGACATCGCGGTGGTCATCTTCACGGGCTTCCCGAACCTCGAGAGCGCGGTCGCCTCGATGAAGCTCGATGCGGTCGACTACATCAAGAAGCCCTTCAACGTGGACGAGTTCCGCGAGGTCATCTCGCGCGTCATGCGCAAGAAGGGGCTCGCGCGGACGCCCGAGGAGCAGCTCCACAAGGTCATCGGCGACACCATCCGCAACCTGCGCAAGGAGAAGGACCTCACCTTGAAGCAGATGTCGCGGCGCACGGGCCTCAGCGTGTCGCTCCTCTCGCAGATCGAGCGCGCCGAATCGAGCGCGTCGATCTCGTCGCTGTACAAGATCGCCATCGCCCTCGAGTCGCGCATCCAGGACCTCTTCGGCGAGTACTGACGGCCGCCGGCCACGACGGCCGCCGGCCACAACGGCCGCCGGCCACGCCGGCGGCGCAGCCGCCGGCGTCAGCACCGCGAGCGTCAGCGAGCGGTGAGCCCTCCCCCTGCCCCACCTGCTTCCCACGCTCACCAGTTCCATCGCTCACCGCTCGCGGACGCTCGCGGTGCTGATGCCGCCGCGAGGCGGCATCTATGGCGCACTATCAAGCGCGCGAGACCACAACGAGACTGCATCGGTTCGGGTGACGGATAGGTTCCTCGTGCGACGGTGGTACCGTTGCACGGGGAGCTTATTTCGATGCGCATTCGCACGCTTGCCTACGTCGTCGTCGCGCTGGGCCTGGTGAGCCTGGGGGTGGCGGGCGAGGCGTCCGCCAACAACTGGCCGCCCGCCAAGGGCGCCGACATGACGGACCCGAACAACTGGCCGAACGACCCCGGCTACAACGGCGACTGGAACTACTGGTCGTGGCTCCCCAAGCAGTCCGCCGGCGTCCAGCCGTACCTCGGCGCCGACCAGATGCTCGGCGCGAGCGGGATGCACGTCGACGTGGGCTGGACGTACACGACCGGCCGGCCCGACGTGCGCATCGCCATCGTCGACTGCGGCATCAAGTGGGACGAGGCCGACCTCGCCGACAAGGCGTACCTCAACGCGGGCGAGCTCGTGAAGCACCAGCCCCAGAACGCCGACGGCAGCGCGTGCGGCGGCACCGGCGCGCTCGCCGGCTACGACTGCAACGCCGACGGCGTCTTCAGCGTCTCGGACTACGCGAACGATCCGCGCGTCGCCCCCGTCTCGACCTCCCCGAACGGCGTCTGCTACCCGGGCGCGAACTTCGCCGGGACGCCGATGCCGACCATGATCGGCGACAAGAACCAGAACTGCATCCTCGACGCCGGTGACCTCATCGCCCTCTTCTCGGACGGGGTCGACGACGACGCCAACGGCTACACCGACGACATCAGCGGCTGGGACTTCTACAAGAACGACAACGATCCCTACGACGACACGCGCTACGGGCACGGCACGGGCGAGGGGCGCATGTCGAGCGACCAGGCCAACAACGGCATGGGCGACGTGGGCGTCTGCCCCGACTGCCGCTTTTACATGCTGCGCGCGGGCGACAGCTTCATCATCGATCCGGACGACTGGGCGAAGGCCGTCGTCTACGCGGCCGACAACGGCGCGAAGGTCGTCCAGGAGGCCATGGGGGCCGTGGGTCAGACGACGTACTCGAAGGCCGCCATCGACTACGCGTACGCGCACGGCACGCTCATCGTCGCCAGCATGGCCGACGAGAACTCGCGCCACCACAACATGCCCGGCAGCTACAACCACACCCTGCCCGTCCACTCGATGAAGCTCGACGGCGACATGAGCGGCAGCGGCGCGAGCATCTCGACCACGTCGACCACGTTCCTCAACTACGACACGTGCTCGAACTACGGCGGGCAGAACATGCTCAGCATCAGCGCCTCGAGCTGCTCGAGCGAGGCGACCGGGCGCGGCGCGGGCGTCGCGGGGCTGCTCTTCTCGGAGGGGCTCAACCAGCAGCTCCAGCTCGGCCCGGAAGAGGTGATGCAGCTGATGAAGATGACGGCCGACACGGTCGACGTCCCCCAGTCGCAGTCGGCCGATCCCAACGTCGCCGACCAGTTCTTCGAGAGCCTGCCCTACTTCTCGCAGCGCTTCGCCTACGGGCGGCCCAACGTCGACAAGGCCATGCAGTCCATCGACGCCGGCCTCATTCCTCCCGAGGTCGACCTCACCTCCCCCGGCTGGTTCGACGTCTTTTACGCCGACCGCATCACGTCGCCCGTGTCCATCGAGGGGCGCGTCGCCGCCAAGCGCGCCCAGTCGTTCGACTACCGCGTCGAGTGGGCCCCCGGCGTCGAGCCGGCCGACGCGGACTTCATGCCCATCGTCGACTGGGTCCGCAACGTCTCGCCGACGACCACCATCGGCGGCTCGAGCGCGATGCCGCTCGGCATGCTCGCCCCCTCCGAGATCAATACGGCGCACACCCCCGATCCCGACTCGGTGAAGTTCCACGAGAACGACCGGACCATCACGATCCGCGTGCTCGCCACCGCGCACTACGCCAACGGCAACGTCTCGGGGCAAGCGCGCCGGACGGTCGCCATCGTCAACCAGCAGAACGGGCTCGACACGGACCTCGCCGCGGGCTTCCCCATCGCGATGGGCACCTCGGTGGAGACGAGCCCGAAGCTCGCCGACATCGACGGCGACGGCATCCGCGACATCGTGCAGTGCGGGTCGGACGGAACGGTGCACGTCTTCACGCTCAAGTCGGGCCTCCCGGTGGAGCTGCCCGGCTTTCCCTTCCACGTGAACCGGCTCGACGGGCTCAACCCGAACCTCGCCAGCGAGCCGACCGTCCCGAGCTACCTGAGCGCGCCGGCGTACGTGAGCGGCGCGAACGGCGGCATCGATCCGGGCATCGCGCGCGAGACCATCGTGGCCACGCCCGCGGTGGGCGACGTGAACAACGACGGCAAGCCCGAGATCGTCGTGTCGACCTGGCAGGGCACCGTCTACGTCATCACGTCGAACGGGACGCTCCTCAACTCGTCGTGGCCGCAGCGCCTGCCGCTCGTCCCCTCCTGCCCGCTCGACGTGCCGAGCGCCACGGCGGCGACCATGCCGTGCATGGACACGGGCCACCTCTGGTCGCGCGGCGCGGGCGCGAGCCCCGTGCTCACGGACTTCGACCACGACGGCACCCTCGAGATCGTCCAGGCCGCCTTCGACGGCAACATCTACGTCTGGCACGACGACGGGACCCCCCTCGCCGGCTGGCCCGTCCTCCTCCACGGCAAGCGCGCCAACGCGTACAACCGCATCCTCTCCACCCCCGCGGTCGCCGACTTCAACGGCGACGGCGTCCCCGACCTCATCTGCGGCTCGAACGAGGAGGTCGGCGCCGGCGGCGGAGCGGGCCTCGCGTTCCTCGTCGACGGCCGCGGCATGAACGCGCCCGGCGGCCCATACCTCCCGAACTGGCCCATCGCGCTCACGTCGCTCGACATCTTCCCGCTCGTCGCCGAAGGCCTCACCGGCGACCCCGCCATCGCCGACTTCGAGGGCACCGGCAAGCCGCAGACCCTCATCACCGGCAACGGCGTCAGCCCCTACGTCTTCCCCGCCGACCCCGGCGTGCAGACCGGCTTCAGCGAGCCCGCCAACCAGGGCCCCTGCTACGACGAAGACGCGGGCACGCAGACGCCCTGCGGCAACGGCGCCCAGGTCGGCGTCGATCCGACGAGCATCTTCGGCGCCGGCTCCGCCGCCACGCGGCCCGACACGATGTTCCCCCTCTTCAGCAGCCCCTCGGTCGGCGACCTCGATCAGGACGGCGTGCCGGACATCATCACGTCCGGCGGAAGCCTCAGCGTCGCCGGAAACACCACCGGCGGCGGCACCCCCGCCCATCCCCCGCAGTACCTCCTCGGCATGTGGAGCGGCGCCACCGGCCACGCGTTCTACGGCTCGCCCGTCCCCATCGAGGACTACGTGTTCCTCGTGAACCACGCCGTCGCCGACATCACCGGCGACAACTACCCCGAGGTCATGCTCGGCACCGGCGGCTACTTCGTCCACGCCGTCGACGCATGCGGGTGCGAGGCGTCCAACTGGCCCAAGTTCACCAACGGCTGGATCATCGCCACGCCCGCCGTGGGCGACATCGACGGCGACCACTCGCTGGAGGTGGTCACCGGCACGCGCGACGGGAACCTCTTCGCGTGGCACTCCAAGGGGACGGACACGGGCGTCATCCAGTGGGAGTCGTTCCATCACGACGGCGCGAACACCGGGAACTACGCCACGGCGCTGACGCAGGGGGTGCTCGAGCGGGCGACGCAGCCGATCGATTGCGCGACGGATTGCGCGGCGCCGCAGGGGACGACGACGTCGAGCGTCAAGGCGGGCGGGGGCGGGTGCAGCGCGGTGGCGGCCGCCGGGAACGGCGCCGCGGGCGGGGGAAAGGCGGGGGGCGCGTTCGCGCTGCTTCTCGCCGTGGGGCTTGGCGGGGTGCTGGCAAAGCGGCGGAGGCGGTGACATACTGCGCGCCCTCGCGAGCCGGCCCCCCGGCGGCTCGCGGTTGCCGGAGTAGCTCAGACGGTTAGAGCGGGCGTTTCATACGCGCTAGGTCAGGGGTTCGATTCCCTTCTCCGGCACTCGGTTTCGTCAGACGTTCCCGTCGGTTGCAATTCTGAAGGGTCGTCCTTAGGCAGCAGCTTAGGCAGACCGAGCATGCAAGCGGGCAACGGTGGGAACGGCTCCCCGAACGTCGCGCCGCGGTTCTCCGACTCGACGACGTAGCGCAGCGTCGTGCCGATCAACTTGTGCCCGGCGCGGCGCTGGACCTTCACCACGTCATCGCCGCGCACGATGCTCCACGTGATGCCGGCGTCGCGCCACGACCGGAACCGAAGGCGCAGCTCCGCGTTGCTGCGGGTGGTGAGCCTTGCTCGCTCACAACCCGCGAGCGCGAAGTGCTCCCGCATCACGATGGCCACCTTGTTCGCGTTCGCTTGGGAGAGCACTGGGACGACGAGCCCACTCGCCTTCTTCCCGCCCGCGCGCTCGCGCATCCGGCGGAGGAGCGGCAGGAGGTTCCACTCGATCGGCGGGTGCCGGATCTCGCCTGTCTTCGTCGCCTTCACCTCGCCGGCCTCGTAGTCCCACGCTTTCGTGATGTGGATCTGCTGGTCGTCGAGGTCGACGTCGGACCACTCGAGCACGCGCAGCTCGCCCGGGCGCATGTATGTGTACGCCGCGAGCGCGTGGAGCTCGCGCCACTCGAGGGGGATCTGCTCGCAGGCGAAGACGGCGAGGGCCTCGCTCGGGTGCGGGTAGCACTTCCCCTTGTCTGCGCCCCGTTCCGGCGGCTGCACGCCGCTCGCCGGGTTCGTCTCGAGGACGCGGAGCTCGCGACGCTTCGACGAGCACGCCTCGGCGAGCGAGACCGTCAGCTCGCTCCAGACGTTCTGCGCCGTCTTCGGCGAGAGCCTCCCCTCCCCCGGACCGTTTTTCACGTACTCGCGGATCGCGTCGTCGAGCGCGTCGCGCACGTCCTCGACGTGGTCGCGCGTGACGCTCGTCATGGGTAGGTCCCCGAGCTTCGGCGAGATCCACTTCCCCCAGCGCTGCCCCTTGCTGCTCGTCGTGACAATGCCCTGGGCCTTGCAGTGCTTCAGGTACCGGCCGTGCCAAGCGTCGGCGGTCTCGGTCAACGCGACCGGACCAGATCCCGCCTTCATGCTCTCTACAGTCACCTGGTCATCGAACGCTTCTCGTGTCTTCTCGTCGGCCTTCTCGCGAGCGCGCTCCTCGGCATGTTGACCGGTGAATCGAGGCCCCACCCAGATGCGCTTGCCATCCGGAAGCGACGCTCGTGCGCGCCAGTAGGGGCGTCCCTTCGCATCCTTGAACCTCTGGGCGGTGCCGCGCTTCTCTGGTGCTCTTGCCGGGCGTGTAGTCGTCGTCGCCATCTACGCCTTCTTCCGTCGAGTCGGGACCACTGTCTCGCGCATGGCGCGAAGGGCCGCCGCCGCGGCGGCAGCATCGGACTCTTCCTCCGTCGGCTTTCGCGTGACCACGTGCCGCTCCAGTAGCGCGTCGATGTCTGACCTCCTCACGTAGACGTGCCCTTCGAACTTCATGCCTCTTAGCTTGCCCTCGCGGACGAGTCGGCAGTGTCGCCGTGCACCGAACGGCGAGCCGTACTGGTCGACCCACTCGGCGGGGGGCGGCGTCGCCAGAAGCGCCTCGATGCCGTCGAGGGCGATGCGTAGACCGCGTGCGAGCGTCTCCAATGCTGTTCGCTCGGTCATCGCGACACCCCCGCGCGTGGGGCCAACGACCTGACTCTCAGCCACATCGCGAGGTCGAACGCGGCTTCGCCACGCTCAGCACGGGCGACGTACGAGATCGTGCGCCCGATCCTGGCCGCCATGTCCTTGCGGCTCGCTCCCACGCATCGGCGGGCGGCGCGCAGGTCCCGGGCCATCGCGTCCCGAAGCAAGCGCACGGCGACGGCAAGCAGCCTATCGAGCCGATGATTCCATGTTGCCGCCCGTGGTCGACTACGCGGACGGCACAGCTCATCGCCGAGCGCGCGCGCAGCTGCCTTTGCACCGCGCGGAGCCTTCGGCGCGTGCAACGCGGCCGCAATCTCGCAGACCTGCGCGTAGCTCATAGCGTTCCCCGCCGACCCTCGCGTCGTCGCGCGGCCAGACGCTTGCACGCGGCCGCGAAGTCGATGACGCCATCCGGCGTCGGCGCCTGCGGCGGTTCCTCATCCGGCACCATGGGCACTAGCCTCGCCGCCGCGGCGATGATCTCGTCTCGCACCTGATTCGCGATGAACACTAGGACCATGGGGGAGGTCGCTTGCCGCACGTACGGCCTGCCAGCCAGCAGCCTGATGACTACCCCGATGGCTTCGAGATCCGGGCGCTGGGCCGCTCGTCCGGCAGCTTCGAACCCGTCCCCGACGCTCCGGCCGGTACGTTTCAGGTCCGCGAGCTCAGGCCTCTTCTTGGTGGCCCTCACGAGTGCACCGCTTTCGCAGCGAGCGACATGACGCCATCGCAGTCGACCAATGCGGCCCCGAGTGCGGCCCGGATGTCGCCGAGCTCCGTGGTGTCGTCGATGCCCCGGCCGTCCACAACGATGGCCGCCAGCTTGGTCAGCTGGACGATCGACTCCGCGAGCTTCGCCTCGAGCTCGCCCACGCACTGGCGGAGCTCCGCGAGGGCCCCCCGTGGCTCCGGCGCCGTTGTCGGCCGCGCCGCTCTTCTCGTGCACCGGTTGCCAGTTCTCTGTCCCGTTACTAAGGTTCGCATGTCGTCTCCTCTCATCCAGGTGATGACGCTGGCCCACGTGCCGTTCCCGCGGCGCGTGGGCTTTTTACATTCGTGCGTTTCAGTCGTCGGGAGTGGCGCGGCCATCAACGGGGTCTCGACTCATCGCTTCCCCCGAGTGCTCTTGAGGCCACCGAACTCCTTCTCGAGATCGTCCAGCCCCCGCTGCAGCGCCGCCCGATAGACGCTGGCCTTGTCCGACTTGAAGCCATCTCGCTGGAGACGCTCGGCAATCGCCTCCGCCCTCTGCACCCACCCCGACGGGACGCGGCAGCTCACTTGCACCGTGTCAGCGTTTGGTCGCCCAACTCGTGCCATGCGTCGCAACGTACACCATTATTGACTGTCGTCAATGTCTATTGATCGTGAGTAACTGCCGCGGCAGTGCTGATGCACCGTGCCAACGACGGGGCTCACCGAGCTCCCGATGTGAACCGTGTGCTGGTGGGTTGCGCCGCGCGACAGACGAAAAAAACGCCACCGATCGCTCGGCGGCGCGTGGATGCTGACTTGCGTGGAGGCGCGTCAGGTGTCTTTCGATGTGTCCACCCGGCGATTGGTGATCCGTTGGCGCGCCGCCGCGAGGTCGACGACCACCGGTCTCGGTCCGGGTCGCTGCGGACTGGGGCAGTACGTGCGCCGTAGTGCCTCTCGCTGCTCCTCGGTCAGACCGAGCACGTGCGCGAACTCGTTGATGCATTGCTCGCGAGCAGCCGCGAAGTGAGCCTCACTCTCGGCCTTCACCTTGGCGATCATGCGCTGCGCAATGTCGTCCCCGCCCATGATCTCGCGGAAGACGTAGAGATGGCCCTCGAGCATCACCTGGTGCGCCGCAAGCTGCTCGAGCCACCGCGTCGCCGCCTCTCCTGCTGTCGTCATCATTGGCCCTCGTCGAGCACAGCTTGTAACGCCGCGCGCGCCTCGTCGACAGACCTCACCACGTGCACCGCGACGCCGACGGCCCGCAGAGCAGCATGGCAGGCGCGCTGCTCCTTCGTCGTCGTGGCGTCGCCCGTCTTCACCTCGAGCGCGCAGAGTCGCCCGAGGGGGGCGACCGCCGCGAGGATGTCCGGTCCGCCCCCCGTCGGATCCGGCCAACCGTAGGGTACGCGGAAACGCTTTCCACTCTCGCTCGTGTACGTAGCGCGCCCGCTGGCGTTCGCGCCCAGCACGACGCCGGGCATCGCCCCGAGCTCGGCGAGGATGGCGTGAACGAGGGCCGTGTGGGCCGCGGTGGACCCCTTCACGCTGCCTGCTCCGGCCTCGGCTCCGGCGCGCGCTTCTTCGCGCGCTGGAACATGCTCAGGGCGACCTTCGCGACGGCGTGCGGCTTGAACTTGCCTGAACGCAGCAGCCTCGACTCCATCGCGCGGAGGGCCCGGGCGTCGCGCTCCCATTGCGGCGTGGTGTCGAGGCGCGCCAGATCCTGCCTCTCTACCCGAGTTGCTCGACGGGGAAGCCTCGTGCCCCTCGACGCCGCCCCGCACCGCGGGCACTGCGTAGGACCTGCGTGAAAGACGGCGAAGCACACCCGGCACCGCGCGAGCGGCTGCAGGGCCTCGGCCGTGCGCCGAACGGCGGCCCCCTCGAGCGACCAAACGCGGTCGTCGATCGGGAGGCCGTGCATGATGGCGGCTCCCGTCAGGTCGAGCACGAGACAGCCTCGCTTGCCGGTCTCCCGGGACGGACGGAGTCCGCGGCCGATGGCCTGAAGGAAGGCCGAACAGGTTCCGAGCGTGCGGGCCAGGACGACTGTCTCGATCGCGGGCAGGTCGAAGCCCTCGAGGAAGGCCGAGCAGCCGACGAGCACGCGGAGCTCGCCCGACGTCACCAGCTCGCGAACCTTGCGCCGCACGTCGCGTGGGGTCTCGCCGAGGACGGTCTGCGTCGGCACGGGCATTCGCGCGGCGACGTCCTCCGCCTCGGCCACGGTCGTGCAGAAGATGAGCGCGCGGGAGCCCGACGCGTGCGTCGTGTACGCCTCGACGGGATCCATCGCGAGCGCGCCTTCCGTTGGCGCAGGGGGCGAGAGGACGACGGCCGGGACGAGGTGGCCCTCCGCGGTCAGCTCGCGGACGCTGGGCCCGCACACCAGGCGCTCAAACACGTCGCCGAGAGGAGCGCCGTCGCCACGCTCGGGCGTCGCCGTGAGGCCAAGCAGGCGCGCTCGAGGGTAGCGCTCGAGGACGGCCCGGACGCCTGCCGCGGCGGCGTGGTGCGCCTCGTCGATGATCACGAAGTCCGCGGGCGGGGTCTCGCCGCGCCGCTGGAGCGTGGCGAGGCTCGCCACCTGCACGGGGGCCGCGGCGTTCGTCGGCCGGTCGGCCTGCACGATGCCGTGCGTGATGGCCGCGGCGTTCAAGCGCTCGGAGGCATCGTCGAGGAGCTCCCCCAAGTGTGCCGCGAAGACGACTCGACGGCCGCGCTCTACGGCCGAGCGTATGCACTCGGAGGCTGTCCGCGTCTTGCCGGCGCCCGTCGGCAGCTGCAGCAGGACCGAACGCGCTCCGCCTCGATAGGCGCCCCGGACCCCTTCGAGGGCGGCGGTCTGGTAGGGCCGCAGCGAGGTCATCGCGTCTCTCCGGCGCGCCGGCTCTTGTTGTAGGCCCTCTCGCACGGTCGGCAGTTGCCGCTGCGCACGGCGCCCTTCGCGACCCAATGCCTGCCGAGCGAGCACCAGAGCATGCCCGAACGCCGCCGCTCGAGCCACTCCTCGGGGGAGATCCCGAGGGCACGCGCTGCCCGGCGCGCGATACCATCCAGTGGCATCTTTCGCCCTCGGTTGGCAGCGGACATCCGAGCCCGCGCCTCTGACGACGGGGGAGACCGACGCTTCGCGGCCATCGACATACGCTCGCGAACGTCGGGCCCGTATCGTCTGCCGCGATGAGCGTCGCCGATCTTGGCGCGCGTCTCCTCCGTATGAGCACGCCCGATGAGGACGTTGAAGCCGAACCCATCGATGTTGCTCCGCAGGTACCCAATCCACCAGACCTCCGCGTCGGCCGCGTCGTCGTCGTCGAGCTCCTCGAGCACGCGCAACCCAAAGGCGCCCGGTCCGTACTCGTGCATGGCGCAATGGATCTTGTGGGCCGCGTCGGTTCGATCCGCGCGCCGGGCGAGCGAGAGATGATTGTGCCATCTGCGCTGCAGGTTTCGCGTCTTGCCGACGTAGTGGCGGCATGTCGCGGTGTGGGTGATGACGTAGATCACCGTCACGGCTGCACCTCGACGCGGTGCCTCCGCAGGATTGGGGCGTTGCAGCCTCCACAACGTAGGCGACCGTCGCGCTCGAGGATGTCGAGCTGCGGGCACGCGCACGTCTGTCGCCATTCGCGGTCGAACGCGCGACGTGCCTCCGGCGCGATGCGGATGGTGCCGTCGATGGCGACGGCTGATTCGGTGTTCATGCGGATCCTCTGACTTCCACGGACGCGGGCGCGGCCCGCAGTCGTGCCTACGTGCATCGGCGCACGGGGCGTGGCACCATGGCGCCCATCATGTTGTCGTTCCTCGACGCGATCTTCGGCCGCGCGCCGCGCTACCAAGCACCCCGCACCCACCAGCGGTACCTCGCCAAGGTGGGCAACTCGATCGTCGACTGCGGGATCACCGGCCGTGATCTCGACGTTCGCGAGCGCGAGCGCCGCTACAAGATGGGGATACCGAACCTCTACTTGGAACCCGTCGGGCCACGCGTTACAGCGGAGAGCGCACGCCAGTGGGAGCGCGACCAACGCTGCTCGCCGTACGATCGCTAGGGCCTGTCACGCCACCTCGGAGACTGCCTCCGCCAGGCTCGGGATCCGGTCGGTAGCGACCCACCAGCAGAGGAGCACCGCAACGTCGTAAGCGCCCTCGGCGGCGAGGACCAGGCGGCCGTCGTCCGTTCCGGTGAGCGCTTCCCGCGTCGCCGTCCACTTTCGTCCGCGGTGATCGGTGGTCTCGATGATCTCGCCGCGCGTCAGACGGACGGCGATGTGCCCCCCAGTGCCTCATGGCCATCGGTCAGGATCCTTCGGCATCCGGCCCCCTTGCGCGACGCCGCGATCGAGCGCATGAGAAGAGGTACTGGAGGCACCGCGCTGGGCACCTACCCTCGCGCGCTGACGCTCGCATGACATTGATCACGGTCCGACGAGGTGCGGCGGAGTACCACATTCCGCATGACGCATTCTGGTCCTGGGCTCGCAGCGGGTGGCTTCTGCCGAACGACCTCGTGAGCTGCACGGACGGTTCGTTGCGGCCGGCGAGCCAGATGCCCGACCTCGCGCCGTACTTGCCCAAGCAAGAGAACTGGACGGGACTCGCCGTCCTGCTGGCAGGACTCGGCATGATCCTCGGATACGCGTACCTCGCGGGTCGAAGGCCTGCTCGCAACGACGAACCGCTCAACGGCCACACAAGACGCTTCGTTTATGAGCGAGACGACGGTTTCTGCGACTACTGCGACGAATGGGTGCCTTTCGAGGAGCTCCACGTCGACCATCGCAAGCCGAGGGTGCTGGGCGGCTCGAACCACCCGAGAAACCTCACGACCTCGTGCGCCCCCTGCAATCTCAGCAAGGGTTCAATGACCGACGGCACGTTCCGACGCTTCTTGGACTCTCTTCAGTAGGCCATGAGCAGACGAACTCCGACGCGCGGGGACCAGCGCTTGGCCACCGGCGCGACGCAGAAAGGTGTCCCACCTCGGCCCCGAGTGGCCGCCGGTCGATGCTACTGGGACGGGTGTACCGCTCGCGCGTGTACGGACGACCACGTGCCGGCGAAAGCGTTCTTCTTCGAGGGCTCAGAGCTCGGGGCTGATCTCAAGACGAACCGGCTGACGGTCCGGTCATGTCGCGAGCACAACCAAAGCTTCAGCGATGACGAAGAGTACGTGGCCTTCGTCGCGTACATGGACCTCCAGAACGCGGCCGAGGCTCACCGGCATGCGATGGGGCGCCAATTTGAAGTGCTGAAGGCAAAAGTTGGACACCGGCTCGGGCAGCGTATCCAGGCTGGCCTCGGTCAGACTCACGCAACCGCACTGCCGACGCTGCGAACCGACATGAAAGCCGTGGAGCGAGTCGGCGAGAAGATTGCGCGCGGCCTGCACTACAGACTTACCGGGCGACGTCTCCAAGGCCAGGTCGTGGTGTGGAGCAGCAGCATGGTCGGCGGACACCCGCGCGTCCGGAGCAACCTTCAGGTATACGCGACGGCCTTCGATGAACTTGGATACGCGCGTGAGGGCTGCTCGGGCCATCCGCTCGTCTTTGAATACGCGCACAAGGTCGACACTCTCGGCCGATGCGTGATCATGCGGTTCCGCTTCTTTCGCGGCTTCGAGCTGCGCGCGATTGCTTTCGGGCCGTGGCTGACGGGGCTTGAGGACAAGCCCATGGATTGGCCGCTCCGACTAGCCTAGCACTACTGCGTCAGACCCGACGTTCAGCGGCGGTGCCGACGAGAGCGCGCGATCTGCGTGAAGCCGTAGACGCCATCGATCTCCGCGTGGAAGAAGCCGCCCTTCGAGCCCGCATCGAGGAGCGCGCGAAAGACGTC
>DASXZL010000030.1:0-4185 GCA_036501935.1 Polyangiaceae bacterium
ACCATGAACATCTCCAGCTTCCAGACCCGTCGAGCAGCCCGAAGTGTGTTGCAGCCGCAGTGCCACGCTCCTGCGTGGCGCGAGGCTGCCCGTAGGTCGAAGCGCCGCTCCCCTCGCTCGGGGGTCGCGGTCGACGGTCGCGGTCGGGGTCGATGGTCGCACGGTCGACGGGTAACGATCGAGGTCGAGGTCGAGGTCGAGGTCGAGGTCGAGGTCGAGGTCGAGGTCGAGGTCGAGGTCGAGGTCGACGTCGAGGTCGAGGTCGAGGTCGCCGCCGCGGTCGCGCGGTCGCCCCGTCGCATCGACGCAACCCCAGCGTCGAAGCCCGAGGGTGCAGAGGGGACAGCCAGCTCCCGCCAGCCGTCCCCCCTTCCCCGTTCTACCCGCCCGCTACTCCCCTACCCGACGCGAGCCCTCAGCTCCCGACGGGCTTCACCGCCGCCGGCAACGCCGCCGCAGTCGCCCCGGGCGCGCCTGCGACGGTCGTCGTCGTCGGAGCCGGCAGCACCGGGCCGATCGTCGTGACCGCCGTCGCGGGCACCACCATCGTTCCCTTCGCCGCCGCCGTGGCGTTGCGAATCTTCCGAGTCGCAAACGCCTTCTCTGCCGCGGCTGCCTTCACCGCGGTCGTCCTCGTGCCCTTCACCTTCGGCGGATCCATTCCGAAGTCGTTGAGCACCGCGTTGGCGCCGTTGCCGTACAGCCCGAGGAGATACCCGCGCAGCGCCTGGTAGGCGGCGTTCCCCTTGGCGTTGGCCGCCTCGGTGAGCGTCACCTGATCATGCCACTGCGTTTCCAGCGCGTCGGCAGCGTCGATCGCCGTGTTCTGGTCCGTGAACACCTGCTTCAACGTCACCGCCGTGTAGACCACACCGCCTATCGTCACGCTTCCCGTGATGTGCTTGTCGATCCCCGCCGAGGCGCTCGTATTCCGCGCCTTGACGGTCTGCTTGCTCTTGCTTGCCATGGGCCACCTGTCCTTTCCATTCGATACCGAGGCGCTCCGCGACGCCGCACCATGCGCCGTCGTCGTCATCGCCCCCTCACCAGGTCAATGCCTTTCGAAGGCAATTCAGTCGGAGGCGTCCGGTCGATTCGTTCGATTTCTGCCACCGCCGAGGCAAGCGGTCCGCTCCGGACGGAGCGTGTCGTCTGCGACGAGCAGGGTGGGCCAGGCCTCGGTCCGCGCGGGCCGGGCCTGGGTCCGCGCGGGCCAGACGTCGGTCGCGGCGCGCCAGCCCTCAGTCCAGGCCGGCCACACGCGCATCCGGGCGGCCCAGACGTCCATCCCACCGGCCCAGGCACTTCCCCCACCGGGCCAGGAACCCGTCTCGGCGGCCCAAACGTCCGGCCCGCCTTCCGAACCGCGCGGCGCTCAGCCCTCGCCGCCCGGCTCGGCGGCCGAAGCGGTCGCGACGCTGTCCTTCAAGGGTAGCCGGCGGACCAGGGCGGTCGGCGCGGGCGCGTTGCCGACCCGCAGGAGGACCGCGACCCTCGCCCCCTTCTCCAGGCTGGGGAACGCGGCGCGACAGGCGGCGACGACGGCGGCCGCCCGGTCGTGCGACTCGCCCTTCACGCCCTGCGCGTCGTCTCCCTCGACCATCGCCTCGAGCGAGGGAATGGCCCCCATGGGCTGGGCGACGAGGCCGCGCCGCGTGAGGGCCAGCCACGCGCGCTGCATGCATCGCCCGACGGCCACGTCGGCGCTCGCGTCGGTCGAGCCGCGCGTCACGATGACGCACACGCCCGACGCGCTCTCCACGAGGCGCCGCGCATGCGCCCCCATCTTCGCCATGGCGCCCATCGCCTCCAGCCGGTCCTGCGGCATGCGCCGGAGCGCGTCGAGGGTCATCCGGTCGGCCGCCGACAGCTCCAGGCTCCCGAGCGAGAGGCCCAGGGCGACCTCCTCGTTGTCGCGCACGTCGAACCGGACGGCCCGGAGCGCGGACTCCCTGGCTCGCGCGTCGGCAAAAAAGGCCGCCTCGCCTTCCTCGACGATGGGCCCGAGCGCCCGGACGCGCTCCCGGCCGAACCAGAGCGTCCGCGCGCCCTCGAGCGGCGGGGTCGCCTGCTGGAGCCAGGCGAACGTGGCGTCGTCGAGGGGTCGGCCGTCGTAGAGCCGCCGGTTCGTGACGCGCCGGACGAGCGCCTTGTCGGCCTCGACGAGCCGCTTCGGCGGCGCGACGCTGATGGTGACGAGCGCCGGCGCCCGCGCGGGAAGAAAGCGCACCGCCGACCCGTTTCGCCCTGCACGGAGCAGCGCGCACTCGAGCGCCGCGCCGACCGCGATGGACCCCATGCGCCCGCCGGCGTTCGCCGGGGAGCGGTCGCGCTCGTGGTCCAGGAGAAAGGACACCGTGTCTCCCTCCACGACGAACCGCCAGGGCTGCATGTTGTCGTGTGAGGGTGCAATACGCGCCGCGTCGAGGACGTGCTCGATGTACGGGAGGATGGCGGCGGCGGGATCCGGCATGGGAGAGACGCGCATCATACAGCCCGCGCGAGCGCTTTTCGGTTGCGTTCGCGCCGCGGACGGCCGTAGCACTCGAATGCAGTTTTCGGCACGAAAGAGGAGCTCAACATGGCGAAGTCCACGAACGGGAAGAAGTCGAAGCCGCTCTCGAAGAGCGCGATCCTCCAGGCCGTCTCCGACGCAGTCGGCGAGGAGGTGTCTCGCAAGCACGTGAAGCAGATCGTCGAGTCGCTGGTGAACGTCGGCCACAAGGAGCTGAAGAAGAACGGCATCTTCGTCCTCCACGGGTTCGCGAAGTTCGTCGTCGTGAAGAAGCCCGCGCGCCCGGCGCGTGAGGGCATCAACCCGTTCACCAAGGAGAAGCAGATGTTCGCGGCCAAGCCCGCGAGCAAGGCCGTCCGCGCGCGCCCCGTGAAGGCGATCAAGGACGCGGTGAGCTGATTCGGCGTCGAAGGACCGAGGCGCCGGTCGGGGACCGGCGCTCGGGACGCACACGCTCTCGGATTCTGAAGTGGAGCTGAGCGGGATCGAACCGCTGACCTCCTGCATGCCATGCAGGCGCTCTCCCAACTGAGCTACAGCCCCGAAGAAACCGTTGGGAACCCGTGACGAAAAGGTAAGGGCCACGTCTCTACCGAAAGACGCGCGCTCCCGCAACCTCCGCGGCACGACGGTCCTCGATTCACGGTGGCTGGTCCTCGTCGCTGCGTTGGGCGTGGGCGTCGTCGGCGCCACGAGCCGCGGCTGCAAGAGCAGCCCTGCGGGCGGTGAGGCGGACGCGGGGGAGGACTCGTGCGCGATCCTCTTCGGCAGCCCGAACGCGCAGACGGGCCTCGGCTCGGACCAGTGCCAGCCCGAGTGCGCGTGCGGGGCGGACGTGTTCGCGCCGCCGGCGTACGGCGCGGCGTTCATCCAGTCGCTCATCACGGACTGGCAGCTCGCGACGCCCTACCCGCAAGTCACCTCGAACCCCTACGACGGGGGCCCGCCCCCGCCCGACGATCCGCCCGGCACCGTCTGCGCGGTCCTCCCCCAGCTCGACGGCGGGGGCCCGCCGACGCCGTACACGCTCGTCACCTACGCCTCGGAGGCGGAGGCCGCGGCGGCCGGCGCGAAGGTGACCCACTTCGGGCATTGCGGCGTGTGCTCGACGCTCGCGAACCTCGCCGTCTACATGCGAAATGACGATCTCGTCGCCCCCGTGCGCGCGTGCGGCGTCGAGACCAGCACCGACGGGGGCAACGCCGACGTGAGCTGCCTCCTGCAGCTCGGCTTCGACCTGCCCTGCGCGCAGGCCTGGGCCTACGACACGGCGAACACGCGCACCGTGTGCCTCGCGACGTGCCTCGCGAACATCACGGCGCCCTACAACGAGCCCGACGGCGCGCTCAACCCCTGCATCCAGTGCGACGAGGACGAGAGCGGCCCCGTCTTCAAGGCCGTCGCCGGGCGAACGCGCCGGAACTCCGGCATCCCCAACTCCATCTGCCGCCCCTGCAGCGAAGTCCAGCCCCTCGTCCACGCGTACTAATGAGCGAGCGCGATTCTCGATGGATCTCGGACCGGCGGCGGAGCCGCCGTCAGCACCGCGAGCGTGAGCGAGCGGTGAGCCGCGCCGCTTGCACACGGCACTCCGCGCCGCGACCTTGGTCGCTCACCGCTCGCTCACGCTCGCGGTGCGGATGCCGCTGGCGCGGCATCGGGTGGCGTCT
>DASXZL010000031.1:0-43779 GCA_036501935.1 Polyangiaceae bacterium
TTGGCACCTCGATGTCGGCCCATCGCATCCTGGGGCTGGAGCAGGTCCCAAGGGTTCGGCTGTTCGCCGATTAAAGCGGTACGCGAGCTGGGTTTAAAACGTCGTGAGACAGTTTGGTCCCTATCTGCCGTGGGCGTAGGACACTTGAGAGGAGCTGACCATAGTACGAGAGGACCTGGTTGGACGCACCTCTAGTGATCCGGTTGTCACGCCAGTGGCATAGCCGGGTAGCTATGTGCGGAACGGATAACCGCTGAAAGCATCTAAGCGGGAAGCCGGCCTCAAGACAAGGTGTCCCGGGTCGCAAGACCCCTAAAGGCCCCTCGTAGACTACGAGGTTGATAGGCCGGGTGTGGACGCGGAGCAATCTGCGGAGCTAACCGGTACTAATCGGCCGTGCGGCTTGTCCATATCTCTAAGGCAAACTTCGAAATGTCGTGCGCGGGATTCGGATCGACGAATCCTGCCCCCTTCGTGGTGGCCCAATCAGGACATACGATCCAACAAGTTTCCGGTGGTGATCTCGAGGAGGCCACACCCGATCCCTTCCCGAACTCGGAAGTTAAGCTCCTCGGAGCCGATGGTACTGCACGGGAAGCCGTGTGGGAGAGTAGGACGCTGCCGGGATTTTTTCCCGAGAGCCCGCTTCGGCGGGCTCTTTTTTTTTGTCGCTTCGCCAACGTCACGCGCGGGCAGTCCGGACGACGCGAGCTCTGCCGGATTCGCCGGGATGCCCAAGGCCTACCCGGCGCGTTAGTCTGGCGGCAACGCAATGCGCCTGGGTTTACCGCTGAGCCGACGGAAGCTCTACGTCGCGGTCGGGTTGGCCGTAGCGGCGTTGGTGCTCGGGCTGTCGTTCGGGCCAGTCGTTCGCGCCCGGGTCGCGTCGGAGGCGGCGCGCCGACATCTCGATATCGAGGTAGGCGCGGTTCGCCCGGCATGGTTCGCGGTGCGTCTGCTCGATGTAGGCGTTCGACCGCAAGGTGTCGGCGGCGCCGAGGTGCGGGTTGCGGAGGTGCGTGTGCGCCTTTCCGCCGGCCTGCATGTGGACGAGATTGATGTCCACGGGGGTGACATCGCCCTCCGTGGGGAAGCCAATCAGCTGCGGGAGGACCTTCGTACCTGGCGCGCTGGCCTGCCACATTCCGCCGAGCCGTCGGGACCTGCCCACGCGACCCTCCTTACAGGGGATGGTCTTGCGATCCGATGGTTCGAACACGACGAGCCACCCGCCCGGGCCGAGGTTCTCGGCCTCGGGTTCAGCCGCGACGCGCAGGGGCTCCGGGTAGCCGCGGGTCGAGCGCGCTTTCTGGGAGATCGGACCAGCTTCGAGTTGAACGATGGCTCGATCGAGCTCGATCCGTCCGGCGGGCTCGTTCGTGCTCACGCGGCCTCGGCCACCGTCGAGTGGACTCCCGCACCCCGCGAGCCCTCCTCTACCAGGGCGGCCGGCTCCTCGAGCGAAGTTCCCCCGGCTCTACCGCCACCGGTCGTCGCCGTTCGAGCGCCTCCTTCTCACCGTTCGGCCCCGGCTCCTTCCCCGAAGGCTCTCGACCCCTCGGCTCCGCTCCTGCCGCTCCCCGACCTTCACCGCCTTCGAGGGGAGGCCGACGTTCTCGCGTCCAGGCTCGCCGAGCACATTCCGGTCGGCGCTGAGGCGACCGTCGATGCCATGACCTGGAAGATTGGTCAGGCCGGGGCCGATGATCACGTCGCCTTCACCATCGGCCCGGGGCCACTGTCCCTCATGAGGGCACCCTCGCACTTCGAGATACGCTTTTCGAGTGACACCCGCGGAGCGGGGACGACGTCGCTCGCCGTGCGGACCCTCCTCCCCACCGATGGCGGCGATCTCGTCGCGACGCTCGAGGGAGGCCCCGTGTCTCTCTCGCTCCTCGGTGTCCACGAGGGAGCGGCGGGCCTGGTCGACGTCGCCCACGCGACGATGACCGGCTCTGCGCACCTGACCTTCGCGGGCGATCGCAGCGCGGTCACCTTCGATGCGGATCTCGGCACGCGTGGCCTCTCCATCTCCCAGCCCAAGCTCGCATCCGAGGTCGTTCGCGGCATCGATCTCGACGTGCGCGCGCGCGGCGCCATGACCGACACGGGAGAAGTGCGGCTCGACGATTTTGCCACCACGCTTGGAGCGCTGCACCTCGCCGGGAGCGGCACCTTCGAACAGAAACCCGACCACGTCGCAGCCTCGTTCCGCTTCGATCTGCCCTCCGCGCCCTGTCAGTCGATGCTCGACAGCGTTCCCACGGCGCTCCTGCCGGCGCTGCAGGGGACACGCATGGAAGGCACGTTCGGAGCCCGCGGCCACTTCGCGTTCGACACGCGCGCCCTCGACGACCTCGCGCTCGACTACGACATCCAGGACGAATGCCGGATCGTCGAAGTCCCCGTCACCCTCGCTCGCCAGCGCTTCAAGCAGCCGTTCCCGCACCGCATCTACTTGCCCGACGGAACCACCGGCGAAGAGGTGACGGGTCCGGGCACCTCGAGCTGGACCCCGATCGGTCGGATCAGCCCCTACATGCAGGTCGCCGTGCTCACCACGGAAGACGGCGGCTTTCTCCATCACCGCGGCTTCAACCGCGCGTCGATCCGCTCGTCGATCATCGCGAACCTCAAGGCGCGACGCTTCGTCCGAGGCGCCAGCACCATCACGATGCAGCTCGCGAAGAACCTCTTTCTTTCGCGCGACAAGGTCCTCGCCCGCAAGCTCGAGGAGGTCGTTCTCACCGAGTACCTCGAGCAGACCTTCTCGAAGGACGAGCTCATGGAGCTCTATCTCAACGTCATCGAGTTCGGCCCCGCCGTGTACGGCATCACGAACGCCGCCGAGTACTATTTCGGGCGCTCACCAGAGGAGCTCAATCTCGCCGAGTCGCTCTTCCTGTCGTCGCTGCTGCCTGCACCCATTCGCTACGGCGCGATGCGCGACCTGCCCCAGCTTCCGGATGGCTGGACGCACATGCTCCACAGCATGATGCAGATGGAGGTGAAGCGAGGTCTCATCACGGACGCCGAGCTCGCGGAGGGAGAGGCCGAGAACATCGTCTTCTGGCACGGCGGGCAGCGTCCGCCGCCGCGTCCCCCCGCGCAGCAGCGATCGCGCCTCCAGGGCGAGCCCGACGACACGGACGCACTGCCGCCCCCTCAACCAGAGCCCGACGGCTTCTGACCGAGCCCGCTCCCCGCGGGGCGGGCGCGGAGCTCCGCGAAGAAGCGCCGCAAGCGGTTCGAGCATTCCTCACCGAGGACGCCGGAGACGACCTCGAAGCGGTGATTGAGGCGCAGATCCCGCCCGATGCCGAACATCGTGTCGATCGCGCCGCCCTTCGGATCCGCGCACCCGTAGACGACCCTCGCCACCCGCGCGTGCACGAGCGCCCCCGCGCACATCGCGCACGGCTCCAGCGTCACGTACGCCGTCGCGCCCTCGAGCCTCCAGGTGAGCGCGCGCGCCGCGGCCTCTCTCACGGCGACGATCTCCGCGTGCGCCGTCGGGTCGGCGAGCGTTTCCCGCGCGTTGTGCCCGCGGGCGATGGCGCGTCCATCCGCGTCCACGATCACGCAGCCGACGGGCACTTCGCCCTTCGCCGCCGCGGCCTCCCCCTCCTCGAGAGCGAGGCGCATCCACGCCGCGGCGCCCCCCATGTCTTCGATGTCAGTCATCCGTTTGTGCGGCGTTTCAGCGTCTTTTTCATAGCAGGAGGCCTGGCAGACCCCTGGCTTTTCCTCCATTGTGGCGCAGCCTGCGGCGTGCGAGGATGCCCCCGCTCGTAGTGTCCCCAACGCGTGCCTCGCATCGAAACAGATGCGGCACTCGAAGCAACGAAAGAGAAGCACGGGAAGCGGCGGGGCACACGAGTGCGGGCGGGTAACACGGTCCCGAAGCGTCGCAGGTACGCGAAAAGCGGCGGAGCGGGGAGAGGAAAGGCGGGGACGCGATTGCGCAGGGGGTGGCGACGAGAAGAGAAGTAGACCTGAAAGCGAGAGGCGCCGGGTGAGGATCGGTCCTGCAAAGTAGGAGCAGGCTGACGCTTGACACCGGCCGCCAATCTGAGATCGTGCGCGATGGCGCTTAGTCGGCTAGCCGGCTCCCTTGCGCTCGCGGGAGAGTGGAACTTGTTTCGATACCAAACCAGGAAGGAGTACGTGAGATGACGCGCAGACTTGGGGGTAACGGGAGGAGGAGCTTGACTATCCTCGCCACCCTGTCGCTGGCGACAGCGCTAGCTTGTGGTGGCACGGTAGTCGGCTGCGGAAGTAGCAACTCGGGCACTTCGTCGGGAGGCAACACCGACAGCGGCACCGATTCGAGCAACACGCTCGGTGACGGCGGCAAGGACGTCAACGTCGCGGATACCAATGTGGCGGACACCTTCGTGGCCGACACGTTCGTGGCCGAGGCGACGCTGCCTGTCTGCCCGACGCCGACGCTCGCGCCGGCCGGCGGAGCGGATCCGGGCAACGTGACCATCACGGACACAGGGCTGCCGACGGGCGGTTTCATCTACTACACGACGGATGGGACGAACCCGACGGTCAACAGCCCCGTCTACAGCAACCCGATCCAGGTGTCGCAGGACGAGACCATCCGCGCCGACGCGATCGGATCGGGGTGCTCGCTCTCCGCGGTCGCCGTGGGCACGTACACCGTGACCCCGTTCGACGGAGGGATGCTCACGCCCGTCGTCTTCAACCCGACGTCCGAGACGCAGCCGAACGACTTCATCGTCTCTCTGTCGACGATGCCGAGCAGCGCGCTCATTTGCTACACGCTCGACGGCACGATGCCGACCTGCAACACGGCCGGTACGATGTGCGAGGGAACCTCGCAGCCCTACAGCGCGGCCAGCCGCGTCTCGATCAACGGCACGGTCACCGACGCGACCACCGGCCAGGTGACGGTCACGGCCATCTCCTGTGAGGCCGGCTTCAACAGCAGCGCTCCGCAGAGCCAGATTTACACCCTGCAGGCCGCTCCTCCGACGATGATCAACCCGACCGCGGCGACCAACATCCCGTGGGTTCCGGGTGGATTCACGCCGACGATCTCGTCGATCACCGTCGCGAGCATCGCGCCCGCCAACGCGCCCGCCATCTGGGCGACGGTCGACGGCGCTGCCCCGACCTGCGTCACGGGCACCAACCTGACCAACCCGACCACCTTCGGGACCGGCACCGGCGTCACGGCGCTCTTGACCGGCAACCACACGTACCAGGCGCTGACCTGCAAGACGGGCTACCTGCCGTCGGCCGTTCAGACGTTCGCCTATACGTTCCAGCTCAACAACGTGAGCGTCTCCGGAACCGGAACGTACAACTACGCTCCGACGGTTGCGCTGACGACGGCGACGCCGCCGGTTGTCCCGGGCATCACGGACCCGAACCGGACCGCCGCCATCGCTCCGCCCGCAAGCGAGTACCTCTGCTACGACCTGGCCGGAGCCGCAACCTGCGGAGCCGCCGGAGCGTGCGGCACGGGCAGCACCAAGTACACCGTCGGAGTCGTCGCGGAGAGCAAGACCTCCGCCGCCACGACGCTGAGCGTGATCGCCTGCGACACCGCGAACGGCGCCACGGGCGGAATCAACAACGCGGCCGCAGCCGGAAGCGCCACCTATACGCTGCAGTACGCGGCGCCGTGGCTCTGGACCTCGAACTCGGCCGCCCAGCCGGGGTGGGACTACCTCGGAACGGGCGCCGTCCCCGGTCAGCCCTCCACGGCGCTGAACCTCCCGGCCTCCGCCGGAGCCACATGGACGACGGCAACCCCCAACGTCTACCAGGTGGGTGACGTCGGCGGGCAGGCCGTGCCGGCCAACACGCAGCTGCCCGCAAACAACTACGTCGGCTTCGCGAACGGCGCCGATCCCACGGGCACGCGCCCGTGGTCGGCCGCCGTCAGCACGTTCCCGAACTACCAGGTCCCCGACTACCTCTGCTGGCAGTACTGCGCGAAGGGCGCAACCTGCGGCACCCTGACCTGCGGCACCGGCGGCGCTTGCGTCACCGCGGCGGGCAAGAGTGGCCAGGTCACCTTTGCTGACGCTGTCAACGGCAGCAACGAGATCAACGGGCTCGCCGGCATCTCCGCTGGCGACTCCATCTCGATGATCGGTTGCGAGAACGCTCCGTCGAATCCGGCGAGCGAGTTCGTCTACAACGCTTCGGCGGTGACGACCGTCACCTTCTCCGCGGCCGGCGGCGCGACTCAGCCGACCGTTTCGGCTCCCACGGCGACTCCGTACAACGTGCAGGCGACGCCGACGATCACGAACAACGACACGAGCTCGCCCGGAGCGACCATCTGCTGGACCTACGCCAGCACCGCGGTCACGCCGACTTGCACTGCGGGTACCTGCGGAACACCTACGCTGACCGGCAACGATGCCGCTGAGGGCAGCCTCACCCTGGCTCCCAAGGGCAGCCCGCAGAACTTCACCATCTCCGCGGTGACCAAATCGCCGGGTAACCACGTCAATCTCACTGTCGGCTCCACGACCGGCTTCGCCGTGGGCATGCCCGTCGTCGTTGCGGGCAATGGGACCCCGAACAACAACGGTGTCTTCATTCTGACCGCCGCAGGCGGCACGACGTTGACCTACGTGAACGCGGCCGCTGGCGCAGTCGCCGCCGGCGGCACCGTCAGCGCCTACACGGTCGCGACGTTCGGCGGCGGAACCGGCAACGGAACGCAGACGTTCCCCACCCCGTCTCCGTTCGCTGATTCGCCGCCCCTCGGCCTCATCCAGCGCGACGGGTACGTCCTCAGCGCCATCGCGTGCACCAGCGTCGAGGCATCGTCGCCGGCGTCCTCGCAGACGTACAACTTCACCGCGGGCAAGCCGGACTTCAGCAGCACGCCCTCGTACACGGCCGACCTCGACAACGGCGGCTCCATCGGCGCCGGTTCGCCGGTCTGGCTGTCCAGCGTGTCGAACTTCAACAGCACGCGCGTCGCGCCCGAGACCACGGAAGCGATCTTCTACGCCTCCGCCGGCACCGTCGCGTGCGGCTCGGCGGGCGAGATCGACCTTCAGAACGTCGTCCTGAACCCGGCCGGCACAGCGCTGGTCGACGTCTGGGACAACGGCGGCACGCCTCCCACGAACCAGATCGGCCCGGCCGGCAACGTCCTCGTGACGGCGCCGACCACGGGTGCAAGCTGGACCCTCAGCGCCATCACTTGTGGCGAGAGCACGACGGCACAGCAGTCGTCGGGCGTCCGTACCGAGACCTTCACGCTCAACGCCGCCATCCCGACGGTCCTGACGAACCAGGACCCGACGGCAGGAAATTGCGGCGCCGCCCCCTTGCCCGCCTGCTGTCCGGCCGGGAAGAACACGACGAGCTGCACCCCCCAGCCCAAGTGGGAGCACTCGTTCCAGGTCGCGTTCACCAGCCCGACGCCGGGTAGCTCCATCTGCTACTCGACGAGCATGGCGCCCACGTGCAACGGCACGACGGGCAAGTGCACCGGCGCAGGCGTCGTCCAGGTAAACACCGGAGCGACCCTCGCGATCGCCAACTCGCCGACGACCCTGTACGTGCAGGGCTGCGGAGCGAACCTCGGCGTTCCGGCCGGTCAGACCTATCCGTTCGACGTCTTCACGACGCCGCCCACGCTCGTGCTGCCCGCAGGCGGCGTGTGCAGCACCTCCTCGAATCCGAGCATCGAGCTCGCCACGGCGGTGGCCAGCCCCGTCGACAAGACGGACATCGCGCTCGGTGGCCCGACGACCCTCCCCGCCACGAACAACACGTGCGTCTGTTTCACGACCGACAAGAGCGCCGCCCAGTGCGTCGCCTCCAGCTCGGGCGCGTGCAACTACCTGCCCGCTGGTACTGTCGCCGGCAACGGAACGGGTGGGCCTCCGGGCACGACCGTCACCTGCTTCAACGCGAACGCCAACGGCCTGAACAGCGCGACGATCCCGGTGACCACGACGACGACCATCAACATGAGCACCTGCTCGTTCGGCCTCGACACGACGTCTGCGTCGCAGGTCTACCAGACCGGCGCCTACACCCACACCATCAAGGTCGACGGCGACATTGGTGAGTGGACGCAGACTGCCGAGGCGGCCGGCATGCGCTACGACATCGAGGACGACCACGGGTTCTGCTCAGCCCCGCCCGCGAACGCCTTTGGTCTCTTCACCTATGACAACGCCAACCTGTACTTCGGCGGCAGCATCGGTGGGAACCTCTCTGGCGCTTGCTGCAACTACAACGGAGGCTGCCAGCACGGGGCCTGCGTCGGAAACGCGGGCACCTGGATCGTCGGCTATGTCGGCAACAACAGCGGCGCAGGGGCCTCGTTCGACCTGAGCGCTGTCGAGCCGAACCGCATCAACGACAGCCCCCGGCCGATCGATCCGGCTGCCGGCATCCAGTACGCATTCGCGTACAACACCAGCGGCACGCCCGCGACGGTCACCACCTACGTGTGGAGCGCCTCTCCGGCCGGTTGGTCGGCCGTGAGCCCGCAACCCACCATCAGTGCGGCCATGGACCTCACGACGAACACATTCGAGTTCGGAATTCCGTTCTCGGCTGTCGGAGTCACCTCGGCCTCGACCGTGACGTTCTTCGCCACGGGAATCGCCGACGTCGGCATTGCCCAGACCCTCGGAGATGGCAGCAACACGCTGTTCAGCTTCCCGGGAACCACCAACCAGTGCGGCACGAATGGCTGCCTCTGGTGGAACTACGTCGAATACTACGAAGCCAACCTTGGAAGCTGCCTGACGCCGAACAACAACGTCGCGAACGTCAGCGGCGGCAACAGCGGTGGCCTCATCGGCTGCTTCGGTGGCCCCTAACACCCCCCAGCTAGCGTAGTGAGCTCGTAAGAGCTCCCGCGCTTCGTAACGCAAAGAGGCGGTCTCCGATGGAGGCCGCCTCTTTCTTATTTGGGGCGTCGAAATTCGGGGACCCAAGTCTTTCGGCTGGCCTACCATCGGCGAGATGGAGCCCGGAACAGCCGTGCGCTCGCCTCGACCCGTCTGGCTGGTCTTGGCCGTCCTTGCCGCTTGCGGGGGAAGCGCCTTCCAGACGGCGAGCGGCGATGGCGGATCCGAGACCGGCGCAACCGACGGACCGACGCTCGACGGGAGCATCGTCCTGGTCGACGCGAGCTCTGACGCAGTGGTGGATGCATCGGCCCACGACGCCACGAGTACCGAAGGCAGTAGCGACGCCGAGACAATCGAAGGGGGCTCGGGTGACGCGCAAGGAGAAGGCGGCGCCTGCGTGACCGGCGAAGTGTGCGCCGCAGCCGCTCCGCCCGGCTGGACCGGTCCCGTGCAGTTTTACTACGGGATGTCAGCCTCTCCGGCGTGCCCTCTCTTCACCACGACGGGCTTCGCGGGTGGGACGACACTCACGGCCCCTCCTGCGTCCTGTTCCGCCTGCACCTGTACCGGCACCGTGACCTGTCCGACAACGGAGGTGATCTTTCACGCCAACGACAGCACGTGCGCGAACTCCTCCTGTCTCGACGAGATGGGAGTTGGCAGCACGTGCATCAGCGCCACCCCTGCCTGCGGGGCGAGCGCCACGGATGTCTACGTTCAAACCGAGGCCCATCCGTCGGCTGCGAGCTGCAGCGCGTCTCAGCAATCGCCCACGCTTCCGCCGACCAGCTGGGAAACCAATGCGCAGGAGTGCACGCCGGCCCCCGCGGCCGACCACTGCGGCACGGGCCAGGTCTGCACGCCAACGCCCCCCAGCCCGTTCAGGCTGTGTGTGTACCAGACTGGCGACGTCGCATGTCCGTCGGTCGCTCCGTACACGGTCAAACATCTGATCGACACCTCGATCTCGGAGTCCCGGTCCTGCACCGCTTGCAGTTGCGGAGTCGAGACGGCGACGACCTGCGCAGGAGGTTCAGTCAACCTTGCGCTCTCGCAGACGCTGTGCGGAAGCGGCCCGTCGGTACCCGTACCGACATCGTGCATGAGCATTGGCAACGGCTTCGCGACCCCCTCGACGTCTTTCGAGCAAACGACCATGTCTACCGCAAGCCCGTCGACCTGTTCTCCCGGCGGGGGCCAGCCGACGGGAAGCGCAACGCCCTTGGCGCCGATGACCCTGTGCTGCGGTCAGTGAACGCCATCCGGCTTGACGGCCCGGAGGCTCCTGCGCCACCCTCCGCACCCTCGTGACTGCACGTAGCTCGAGAGGCATTCAGGCAAAGCTCATCGTCGGCATGCTCGTGGGCATCGCCGTCGTCTGGGTCATCGTCACAGCGCGATGGTCCCCGTGGTCGGCAGAAGGCTCGGCAGCTCGCAGCCCTTCGGCCGGGTCGTCGTCGGTCGACCAGTCGGCCCCTCCGTCGTGCACCGAATCATCGTGCGACGCCGAGCGGGTCACGCCGATGGTCGTGCAGAAGATCGGGCAGATGGACCCGGCCGCGCGCAGGCTCCGGCTGCACGACGTGACGAACCAGGCGCTCGCCACGGTGAGCCTCGTCCCGGCCATCACGGAGCTCGAGGTCGCGTCCTCGTTGGAACCGCTCGATCTCACCCCTCTCGCGCACCTCGCTGTGCTGCAGCGGCTCACGCTCACGGCGGTCACCGTCCAGTCGCTTACTCCGCTCGAGAAGACGTCGATCCAGAACCTCACGTTCAGCGACGTGAGAGGAATCACCGACCTCGCCCCGATCGCCCGAATGCCGCACGTCGAGGAGCTCTCGCTCCGCGGGCCCTTGCCGCCGACGCTCGCTTCGCTCGGAGGGGGACATCTTCGCCGGTTCACGGTGAACTCGTTGAGCCTGAAAACACTGGACGGGATCGAGCGAATCGGGGGACTCGAGCTCCTGAGCCTGGAGGCCTGCGGTGCGATCAGCGACCTGTCGCCGCTCGGTCGCCTGGCGGGGCTCAAGGAGCTCGATCTGACGTGGATGCCTCTCCCGGCCAACCCCACGTTGCCGCCGAACCTGACGACTCTCGCGCTCGTCTCGGATCACGTCACGGACATCTCGTTCCTTCGCGAGGAGACCGGGCTCACGATCCTGTCCTTGAACAACAACGACATCCGGGATCTCTCGCCTCTCGCCGCGCTGAAGGATCTGCAGCTTCTCAGCCTCGATCGGAACTCGAACCTCAAGGACATCACGCCGCTCCGCTCCCTGCCTCGACTCGAGTCCCTCGCGCTGAGCGGGACGGCGGTCGTCTCGCTGGATGCCGTCACCGGGCTGCCGCTGAAGACCATTTATCTCGAGCACACGCAGGTCAAATCGCTGGCTCCCCTCGCGAAGGTGGCGACCCTCCAGATCGTCGAATTCCTGCCGAAGACTTTCCCCCAGGCCGAAGTCGACGCTCTCCGTCAGGCCAACCCGAAGGTCCGAGTTTCGCGCGGCGCCGATTGAGTAGGGGCGAAGGTAGGAGCACGGGTGAGCGGTCGTCCGCCGCCAACTCGCCCCGCATCTGAGCCGTGTGGTACGATTGCAAATTGACATGCGCCAAAAATTGGTCGTGTTCACTTCAGTCGCGTCGGCTGCGCTTCTGCCTCTAGCTTGCGGCTCGAACACCAAGGGGGGCGGAGAGGGACCCGACTCCGGCTCGCTCGACTCATCGTTGCTCGATGGCTCGATGACGAACTTCGATGCGCCTTCCGATTCTCCGAGCTTCGTGAAGCCCGACACCAGCATGGGTGGCGGGCAGGACGCGCAGGAAGAAGACGGCAGTGGCCTCCCGCCGAACAAGACGCTCATGTCGCTCGCCGTGACGCCGGCGATGAACACTCTCAACGCGTTGAACGGTGCGATCTCCTACGAGCAGCTCAAGGCGACCGCGACGTTCACCGACGGAACGATGGGCGACTTCACGTCCCAGGTCGACTGGTCGACCGCCGTGCCGGCGATCGGCTCGGTCAACGCTTCCGGAGAGTTCGCGACGACGGGGACGCAGGGGGGGCTCGAGACGGTCACCGCGTCGTTCGGCACCATCCAGGCCACGGCCACCATCGTCGTGTCGCTCCAGTTCATCGAGAACCCGGGATTCGTGTCGACCCCGGTGCAGATGGCGCTGCAGGGCACGACGACGCCGGATCCGAACGTCAAGTGGGCCTACCCGTACAACGAGACGCTGTTTCCGCGCGGGCTCAACGAGAGCACGCTCATGTGGATCGGCCCGACGGCGGTGACGGACGACTACTACGTGCACCTGCACGCCTCGACGTACGACCTCCAGAGCTTCACGACCGCTCCCAACCAGTGGTTCGACTTCACCACCACCGACTGGCAGGCGTTCCTCAACTCCACCACCGGCACTGCGCAGCTCACCGTCGCCCGGTGGAACGGTACGACGGCCACGACGCTGTGCAATCTGACCTGGACGATCGCGTCGGGATCGATGCGCGGCACGATCTACTACGCCGCCTACCAGGTCATCGGCGGCGCGCAGACGGGTCAGCTCGTTCGCATCGATCCGGGGGCGACGGCGTACACGAACTTCCTCGGCACGAGCTTCACGTGCCCTGCGTGCCACACGGTGTCCGCGAAGGGCAACGAGCTGCTGATGAACGCGCAGACGGGGCCCCTCGAGACGTCGTACGGCTACGATCTGCTGACGTCGACCCCGACGTTCTCCGGCTACGCGACCGACGGGGGCGCGTCGCAGTGGGCCCTGACCGCCGTCACGCCCGATGGCACCACCGTCGTCGAGGATTTCGCGCCGCTCTACGGCAACATCCCGGCGCAGGTCGGTGCGTTCAACACGGCGACCGGCGCCGCGCTCACGAACACGGGGCTGACGAAGCCCCTGTGGATGCCGACCTTCGCTCCCGATGGCGCGCTGCTCGTCTACGTCGATCCGACGACCCACGATCTTCGCGCGTACGACTGGGATCCCGTGGGCGAGGTCGCCACGAACGACCGCCTCCTCGTCACCTCCGCGAGCAACGCGACGTACCCGCAGATCCAGTACCCGACGGTGTCGCCCGACCATCAGTGGGTCGTCTACCAGCGCGGGACCGCGCTCGGCTCCCTCGGCGTCCCCGGCGATCTCTACACAGTGAGCGTGGCCAATCCCGGCACGGAGACCGCGCTCGCGGCTCTCAATGGAACGGGCTACCCGTTCGCGGCCGGCGCCCGCGACCTCAACCTCAACTACGAGCCGACCTTCGCTCCGGTCGCGGCCGGCGGCTACTTCTGGCTCGTGTTTCACTCGCGCCGTACCTACGGGAACAAGCTCACGCAGCCTGCGTTCGTCGCCTCGGGAACGGGGGTCAAGCAGCTGTGGGTCGCGGGCTTCGAGCAGGCGCCCACGGCGGGCATGGACCCCAGCCACGCGCCCTTCTATCTCGGTGGACAGAGCCCCATCACGCTCAACACGCGAGGGTACTTCGCCCTCCCGCCCTGCAAGCAGGACGGCCAGATGTGCGTGACGGGCACCGACTGCTGCGGCGGCTTCTGCAACACGGCGGACGGCGGGGCCTCGGTGTGCGGGCCGATGCCCTCCGGCGGCTGCGCCGAGGACGGTGACAAGTGCACCAAGACGGCGGACTGCTGCAACGCCGCGACGGGTGCCACGTGCATCAACGGCGTGTGCTCCGAGCCGCCGCCTCCGGTCGAGGCCGGCGCCCCGGGCGACGCGGGCGCCGACGCCGACGGCGGCCCGATCAACAACTAGTGCCGGCGCGCCCAGGAAGATTCGAACTTCCGACACCTGGTTCCGTAGACCAGTGCTCTATCCAGCTGAGCTATGGGCGCGTTTCCCCTTGGGGGCTGCGGACGATACTCACCCCAGTACCCCTGTCAACGCCTCATCCAGCCTCGGCTTTCTCGGCCTTCCGCGAAACCTCGCAAGACTTGCGTACCGGCTCCCGCACCGCGACTGCGTTGCCTCCCCCCGGGTCCTTCCGCCCTGATGGATCCGCCAGGAACCATATCGATCCCGGCTGTTTAGCCGCCACGAACACCACCTGGCACGAGCACTGCTCATGGAGCGCTCGCCAGGCGGGCCGTGGGCTGCGGTCTTCCGGGTGTTGCAGGAGCCGGCAACGGCGTTCCCTTCCTAGCTCGGCCCCTGCTTTCTTCCCTTCGCCTGACTCTCTTCAACCGCTTCGCTTAGCCCTCTTTTCTACTGACGCTTCGCCTCCTTCGTTCGCCTTCTTCGCTTCGCCTTCTCGCTTCCCTTCGACTCGACGCACCCAGCAGGTAGATTTGGTCGGGCTCGGCCGACCTTCCGTGGCGCGCACCTCGATCTCCGGAGGGCGCGCCACAGCGTTTTTGTGGATCGCGCGCTATGATCGAGGGGATGCGATCCGGGCTCCGTTGGGCGATCGTCCTTGCGCACCTGGCCACTGCCGGGTCACTCGCCGCGTTGGTGACGTCCGACGCTCTTGCGCAGGCTCCGGCGGCGCGACCCTGGCTCGGCATCGCCATGGAGCCGGATCCGGGGGCTCCAGGGGTTCGTCTCGGGCACGTCGTGCGAGGGTCGCCGGCCGATAAGGCGGGCCTGCGCGAGGGCGACCACATCCTCCGTGTCTCGGGTACAGCCGTGTCGCACGGGCCCGACGTGGTGCATGCGGTGAGCGCCTTCGCCCCCGGCGATACGCTGGAGCTCGCGTTCGTCCACGCCGGCGGCAAGGAGCAGACGGCTCGCGTGATGCTGGCTCCGTTTCCGTCGCAGGACGAGATGATGCGCATGGACCTGGTCGGCGCGTTCGCCCCGACGTGGAAGGACATCGGCGTCGTCAGCGGAAGCTTCCCGGCCTCCATCGGGGCCATGCGGGGACGGGTCGTGCTCCTCGACTTCTGGGCGACCTGGTGCGCGCCTTGCCGGGTCTCCATTCCAAAGCTCGACGCGTTGCAGGCGCGCTTCGGGGCGCAAGGGCTCAGCGTGCTCGGCGTGTCCACGGAGGACGCGCAGGACGTGGCGACGTTCACGCAGCACATGGGCATGCGCTACGGCGTCGCCTCCGACAAGCACGGCGTGACGACGCGCTCCTACGGCGTCGCGAGCCTGCCCACGCTCGTCATCATCGACAAGCGGGGCGTCGTGCGCGACGTCGCCATCGGCTTCGATCCCGGCTCCGACGCCCGCATCGAGGCCACGGTGCGCTCGCTCCTCGCCGAGCCGGCGCCGACGAACTAGGCTCGGCCCCATGGCCGATCCGCGCGCCCTCGTGCGCGTGCTCGACGAGCTGCTCTGGTCTCTGCGGCGCGCGGGCTTCTCCATCTCGACCGCGCAAGCCATCGACGTGACCCGTGCGGTGGCCGCCGTGGGGCTCGAGCACGGCGAGGACGTGAGGGACGCCATCGCCGCGGTCGTCGTCCAGAGAGCCGGGGAACGCGCGCGGTTCGAGGCCGAGGTCGACGCGTTCCTCGCCGCACGCGGCCGCGCGGGCCAGGGCGGGACCCTCTGGGAGCGCCTCGGCGGGCTCGGGTTCGCCCCGGGCGAGCTCGACGCGGTCCGCGAGCTGCTCTCGCAGCTCCGCGCGACCGGGTCCGACGGCGTCGAGGCCCTCGGCACGCTGATGCGTCGCGGCGCCGAGCTCGATCGTCTCCTCGCGCTCGCCGGCCTCACCCGCCAGCTCGACGCGGACAGCGGACTCCAGCTCGGCTTTCAGACCCACCGCCTCCTCGGGCAGCTCGGGGCCTCCCGGGCCCGCCAGACGCTCGCCCAGCTGCGCTCCCTGCTCCGTGACGCGCTCGGGGCCGAGCGCGGCGATGCGCTCGCCGACGCGCTGGCCGCCGAGCTGGAAGCCGCCGAGGACGACGTGCGCGCTCACGTGAAGAAGACCTACGAGGCACGGGTGGCCGAGGTCGAGCGCCAGCGCGGCCAGCGCACCCTCGAGACCACCCCCTTCGCGTCCCTCAGCGAGCTCGAGATCGACGAGGTCCGCCGCGCCGTCCGTCGCTTCGCCGAACGGCTGCGCGGAGGGGCCCGCGTCCGCGCCCGCCGCGCTCTTCGCGGTCGCATCGATCCGCATCGCACGCTGCGCATGGCCCTTCGCACCGGCGGCGTCCCGTTCGCCCTCGCCCGCAAGAAGAAGCGCCGCGACCGCCCGAAGCTCGTCCTCCTCTGCGACGTGAGCGACTCGGTGCGCGCGGCCGCGGCCTTCCTCCTCGAATTCGCCTACGTGGCGCAGGAGCTCTTCTCCCGCGCGCGCAGCTTCGTCTTCGTGAGCGAGCTGGGGGAGACGACGCAGCTCTTCGCCCACCAGCCCGTGCGCGCGGCGATCGGCCAGGCCTGGGGCGGCGGCGTGGTCCGCGCGGGCGACAACTCGAACTACGGCCGTGTCCTCCGCAACTTCGAGGCCCGGCACCTCCGCGAGCTCGACCGCCGGACCACCGTGGTCATCCTGGGCGACGGACGCACGAACTTCCACGACGCCGCCCCCGAGGTGCTCGATCGCGTCCGCGAGCGCTGCCGGGCCTTGCTGTGGCTGTGCCCCGAGCCGCGCGGACAGTGGAGCCAGGGCGACAGCGCGATGCCGAGCTATGCGCCCAAGTGCTCCGCCGTCTACGAGGTGCGGAGCGCCGCGGACCTCGAGCAGGCAGCGCGGGCTCTCGTCGCAAGGGGTTGAAATCGTTCACCCGCGGCCCCCTCGACGCGCAGGATCGCTCTTCTGAGGAGATGAATCGGGTCTTCTGTCGACGGCCCCCTTCCCGGACGATGACCGCAGGGACCACGGAGGCCGAGTGACGACGGGTCTCCTCGAGACGGACGAGAAGGTTGCAGCCTTTGGAAGACGCCCCTTCTGTCTACAAGAGGCACGTCCTCTCTCCACGCACGACCACCCGTTGGACGTCTGCCGGCGTCCCTCCTCTCGATGGACGAAGGGTCTTCCGTCTTCCGCCGGCGGGTCTTCTGTCTTCCGCCGACGGGTCTTCTCATGGCAGACGGACGCTCTGCCGTGGTGCTCGAAGTCGTCCTCTGCCTCGAGCCGAGCGACATGACGTCCCCCTGCATGTCCCCTTTGCCTGACCACCGACGGGATCGATGCGGTGAGCAGACTCGCTGACGGTCTCCATGAGACGGGTCTTCTCTCGACGGTGATCCAGCCTTCCCTCTTCAAAGGACCTGATTCATCGAGACAGAAGACCCGATCTCTCGAAACGCGAGACCCGGAGCTACAACCCGTCCCTCGGGGGATGCACGCTGTGAAGCTTTCCTTCGAGCCGCTTGCTGATCCACACCTTGTCGTGAGCATCCACGATCACGGCGCCGACCCCCTCGAGGGAATCCACCAGCGCGAGCCCCTTCTTCGGGCCCAGGATGAAGACCGCATCGTCGATCTCGTCGGCCAGGAGCGCCGTGGGAGCCCAGATGGTGACGCTACGAGACGCGGTCGCCGGGTAGCCGGTCCGTGGGTCGATGATGTGGTGGTAGCGCTTGCCGTCGACGATGTACGACCGTTCGTAGTCGCCGGCCGTGCTGAAGGCGTGATCGACGACGGGCATCATGACGAAGTAGTCCCCGTCGGGACCCCGAGGATCCCGGATCCCCGCCTGCCACGGGGAGCCGTCGGGCTTCGTGCCGTGCGTGTAGAGGTCGCCCCCGGCTTGCACGTAGAACGACGTGACGCCGGCATCGAGCAGCACCTTCGCGGCCTTGTCGACGGCGTAGCCCTTGGCGATGCCCCCGAGGCCGATGCGCACGTGCGACTCGTCGAGGAAGACGGTCCGCGCCCCCGGATCGAGCTTCACGTGGCGGTAGCCCACGTACTTCAGCTTGGCCTTCACGTCGGCCGCGGAGGGAGGGTGCGGATCGAGGTCCTCGTCGAACTTCCACAGGCCGTGGAGGGTCTCGAAGGTGATGTCGAAGCACCCCTCGCTGATCTCGCCGGCGTGGACCGCCTCGTGGATGACGTCGAACGTCTCCGGGCTCACGGCCACGGGGTGCTGCCCCGCGGCCGCGTTGATGAGGGATACCTCGCTCGCCGGGTCCCAGGTCGTCATCAGCTTCTCGAGCCGCCGAACCTCCGCCGTCGCCGCATCGAACAGGGCGTGCAGCCGCGCCGCGTCGAGCGCGGCCGTGGTGAAGCTCGCGTAGGCGAGG
The DNA here is from genome assembly GCA_036501935.1 of Polyangiaceae bacterium. Classification (GTDB taxonomy): domain Bacteria; phylum Myxococcota_A; class Polyangia; order Polyangiales; family Polyangiaceae; genus Palsa-1150. Next base: position 18,033 of record DASXZL010000031.1, read on the forward strand.
TGCGTCCCCATCGCGTGGTCCTCACCGGTGACCTTCTCGGGGACGAACGGGGGCGCCGGAGCAAGAGGCGCCGCCGCGCTCGCCGCCGCGGAGGGAAGGGCGACCTGGGCCGTGAGGGCCGGCTCGAGGGCAGGCCCGGCGCTGTGCGACGGCGGGGCTGCGTCGCGGCACGAGACGAGGCCGAGGGCCACGAGGACGAGCGAGAATTTCATTGGCGCGGCTGCCGGAGGTTAGCGCATGCTCCGGCGCCATGTCGCTCGCGCCCGACCTTGCCGCGTCCATCGACCGAGCCGTCGACGCCTGCGCCGGAGAGCTGGTCGCGCTGTCCCGCCGCATCCACGAGAACCCCGAGCTTCGCTTCGAGGAGCACAAGGCGAGCGGATGGCTGGGCGACTTCGTGGCCTCGCGCGGGCACACGGTCGAGCGGGGGCTCGCGGGTCTGCCGACGGCGTTCCGTGCCCGGGCGGGCAAGGGCGGTCCACGCATCGCCGTCCTCGCCGAGTACGACGCGCTGCCCGGCGTGGGCCATGCGTGCGGGCACAACCTCATCGCCGCCGGAGCCGCCGGGGCGTTCATCGCCGCCGCCACGGTGGCCGAGAGCGTCGGGGGCGAAGTGATCCTCCTCGGGACGCCGGCCGAGGAGGGCGGGGGCGGCAAGATCACGATGCTCGAGGCGGGGACGTTCGACGGCGTGGACGCCGCCATGATGTTCCATCCCTTCGACCGCGATCTGCTCGCCCACACGACGCTGGCCTCGATCTGGCTCACCTTCCACTTCGAGGGCGTGCCGGCCCACGCCGCGATCGCGCCCCATGCCGGCAAGAGCGCCCTCACCGCGTGCCTCGACACCTTCCGTCTCGTCGACGGCCAGCGCGTGCACTTTCACGACGGCGTGCGCGTCCACGGGTTCGTCCTCGACGGCGGACAGGCCGTGAACATCATCCCCGAGCGGGCTGCCTGCGAGTTCAGCGTCCGGGCCCTCGATGACGCGGAGGTCGAGCGGGTGCGCGGCATCGTCGAGCGATGTGCCCGGGGCGCCGCCATGGCCAGCGACGTGAAGGTCGAGATTCGCCTCCGCAAGGGCTACCGCGACATGGTCAACAACCTCGCCCTCGCCCGACGCTTCGGCGCGCACCTCCAGGCCCTCGGGCGGACGGCGCGCGAGCGAGATCCTCGCATCGGCGCCGGCAGCACCGACATGGGGGACGTGTCGCACGTCGTCCCCGCGATCCATCCCTGGCTCGCCATCGTCGACGAGGGCGCCGCCCTGTGCCACGAGCACCGCTTCGCCGAGGCCGCGGGCACCGAGAGCGCCGCGCACACCGCCCTCGTCGCCGCCAAGGTCCTCGCCCGTACGGCGGTGGAGTTCCTGGCCGACGCCGAGCTCCGCGCCGCCGTCAGCGCCGAGTGGCGAGCCGCTCGAGCACCGTGACGTCGATCCGCAGGCGCTGGGCGTGGTGCATCATCAGCTGCGCCATCGCCTTGCCGTCGGCGACCTCGGGCAACCGCTCGAAGCTCCCGTCGTACATCTCGAAGCCGATGCGATCGCCGTCCACGACGAGGCGCGTCACCTGGGGCCACCCCCAGCGCCTGGCCTTCGGGATGCCCAGCGCGAGGAGAGAGCGCGCCTCGACCCAGTCGTCGGTCACGATGACGCCGCGCATGTGGGTGCGGAGCACGGTCGCCAGGGAGCTCACCATCAGGATGACGGCGATGACGCTGACCGACAGCGGGCGGATGCGGTCCCCCTCGACGGCCCACACGAAGAGCTTCGAGCTCGTCGGCGCGTTGTAGGCGCAGATGGTCACGACGCCGAAGATGGCCGACGCGAGAAGATAGAGGGCCGACGGGATGCGCGCGCGCCGGGGAGGGCCGAACTTGGTCTTCTCCCCGGCCGACGGGGCCTCGTAGGTCATCTCGAAGCGCGCGATCGTGCCGTTCACGTCCGTGACGCTGATGCGGTCGCCGTCCGCGTCGACGCGCTCGGACACGGGGTGGTCGGGGGACCGCGGAGGCGTCGTGGAGGCGGACACGGGGAGCACCCCATCGTGACACGAGCGAAACGCGCGCGCTTGGGTCCCTCGCGTCTCGAAGGCGTGTCGCGTCAGCCCTCGCGTCCAGACCGGCGGTACTCGCGCAGGCTGGCCATCTCGCCCTTGCTGGGGTTGATGACGAGAAGGCCGTGGTCGCCGTCGAGGAGGGCGATGTCGCCGTCCGACGCCCACCGGAAGAGACCCTGCACGTCCACGACGGCCGGGACATTGAGGAGCTTGAGCAGCGACCGGAGCCGCGGACCGCTGGCGCGCTCGCTGAGGGCGAGCCCGGCCGGCTGGGAGCGCGCGCTGACGAGCAGGTCGAACACGGTGAGCGTGTCTCCCACGAGGAGCGCCTTGCTGGGGAGGGCCGAGCGCTTGTCGCTGTCGGCGAGCATCGTGAGGGCGTCGCAGAGGTCCTCGATGTCGCGCGCGCGCTCCTCGAGGTAGGGATCGCGCGTCAAGGAGACCGCCGTGCGCGTCACGTCGCGGGCCACCTGGGACAGCGCCCGGGCCAGCCCGACTCCGGTGGCGGCGAGGTCCGTGGCGCGCTCGCGGAAGCGCGCGTCCTCGAGGATCTCCACGTAGGTCCCGAGGAACGACGCGTCCCTCCCCAGCCCGAGGTTGCGCGCGCGCTCGACGAGGCCGTGGATGGCCTTCTGCGCGACGTCGAACGCGCCTTCGAGCAGACGCACGTCCGCCACGTGATCCAGCTTGCCCTTGCCGAGCTTCCCGGAGGACGCACGCTCGCTCGGCCGAGTGGGAGGCCGGCGGAGGGCTGCGACGGCCCCGAGCGCGCGTCCCACGACGAGCGGCCTCCCCGTGAGAGTGACCTTCCTCGTCCCTCCGCCGGCCCGCCGGGCGCGCTTCTCGCGCGCCTCGTCGATCAGCTCGGCGGTGCGGATCCCGGCGGCGATGAGCCCACCGAGCACCGACAGGAGCTCGACGTCGCGGTCGGAGAAAGGAGACTCGCGGCGCTGCACCACGATGGCCCCGAGGGGACCCGACTTGCCGCGGATGGGCACGGCGAGGAACGAGGGGAACCTCTCTTCGCCGAGCTCGGCGAAGTGCTGGTAGGCGCCGTGCTCCACGGCGGTCCCCGTGCTGATGGGGCGCATGTACTCGACGGCCTGCCCGGTGATCCCCTGACCGACGCGAAGGCGCACCTGACCGATGGCCCCGTTGGTGAAGCCGACGTTGCCGCGCATCACGAGCTCGCTCTGATCGCCTTCGAGAAGGTAGAGCGAGCACACGTCGGCCCCGACGATGACGGCGATGCGCCGCGGCGCTTCATCGAGGAGCGTGAGGAGGGGCATGGGCCGCGCCGTGAAGGCGACGAAGTCGAGGACGGCGTCGAGGCGCTTGTCGCCCCGCGCGTGCACGTGCACCTTCGTGGCGTGCGCCTCGGGCGCATCCTCCGGAGGGGCGGTGGGGGACATCGCTCGCAGTATAGACCGCCCCCCTTTTTCACGGCGCCCCTGGCGTCCTGGCGGTCGCTCCCGCGGTGGACTACGGTCGCGCGCCATGACCGGACAGACCCTCCGTTTCCCCTCGGCCGAGTGGTGCGTCGCGTACAAGGACGCCATCAACGGGAACCCCGGCTACAAGGCCGCCGCGAAGGACTGGACGCACGGACCCGTCGCGATGGTGGTCGGGGCGGAGCCGGCGATCGGCATCGCCGAGGACACGGCGATGTGGCTCGACGTCGACCAGGGGAGCTGCCGCGACTGCCGCCTCGTGTCTCGCGCAGAGGCGGAGAAGGCCTCGTTCGTCATCGTCGCCACCTACGCGCGGTGGAAGGAAGTCATCCGCAAGCAGCTCGATCCCACGAAGGGGATGATGCAGAACAAGCTGAAGCTGACGAAGGGCCACATGCCGACGATGGTGAAGTTCGTGACCGCGTCGAAGGAGCTCGTCGAGTCGACCTCGCGCGTGCCGACGCAGTTCGTCGACGAGTGATCCACGCCGCGAGGTCGCCCGTTTCGGGCTCGGGACCCGAAACAACAACCTGGGACGACCCATGATGACGTGAGTCATCATGGACCCACCTCGATGAAGAGATCGTCATCGAGATGAAGAGAGAACTTGACCTGCAAGAGTATTCTCTTCGATCATCACGATCGTGAACGCGCATGCAGCGCCTGCGGTGGTGCTGGTCGCTGATGACGAGCCGACGATGTTGGAGCTCGTCTCACGCCACCTGCGGACGATCGAACAACCGAAGCTCGAAGTCATCGAAGCGTCCGATGGGGACGAGGCGTGGCAGCTCGCGCGCGAGCGCCTGCCCGATCTCGTCGTGCTCGACGTGATGATGCCCGGCATGAGCGGCTGGGAGGTCTGTCGCAAGATCCGTCAGGACGCGGCGCTCGCTCACACCGGGGTGCTCATGCTCACGGGCATCGGCGAGAACCTCAACGAGACCACGAGCCCCCTCTTCGGGGCCGACGAGTACATCGACAAGCCGTTCGACTTCGAGAAGCTCGACGAGAAGATCGTCGAGGTCCTCCGCAAGCGTGCGGCGCAACGAGAAGCAGTCCCTCGCCCCGTCGGTAACGGGGTGGGCGGGCCGGCGAAGGCTGCGGCAGTCGCGCGCTCCAAGAGCAAGCGACCCGCCACGAAAAAGGCCAAGCCGGCAGCAGTAACGTCCGCGCACCCAGTCAGGGGGCGGACGGCAGCAAAGAAGAAGCAAAAAGGATCCGCTAAGGCGGAGAAAAGGAAAGAAGCCATGGCTGCTAAGAAAGGTGCGAAGAAGGCGAAGAAGGCGAAGAAGGGTGCGAAGAAGGGGAAGAAGAAGTAGTCCCCTCGCATCACTCTTTCGCGCGCATTGCTGTTCGATCGCGCGTCACACGCTCCCGATGAGCGGCCTCGATGGAAGCGCCCTACGGCGCTCGGTAGTCGAGAGGAAAGTGGCCCGATGCTGATAGCGAGTCGACCGGTTCGTCGCCGGCGGCTGCTGGTACGGGACGCGAGCTGTCGTCGAGCGTAGTTTGTCGTTGCCCGAGAAATCGCGTGCGCTGACCGTGTCCCTTCTCCTCGTGAGCAGGTGGCCGGCGGCGTAGTCGTCGACGTGTACGGTGCTGCTTTCGGACGCTACTTGGGGTGGTGTCCGGGAGTGAGCCCCTCGAGCTGGACAAACATGGATCTTGCCCGCGTGGCGTGGGGGCCACGGCGCGGGGGCCGAAGGGGAGCACCAGGAGCACGACGGCGACCTGGTCCTCCCGCTTCGGTGTTGGTTCTTTCTCCTCGGGCTTCCTCGCTCATCCGGTGGGGGACGGCTGCGGTTGTCTGTCGCTTGCGTCCCCCGATGTTTCGTGTACGAAATATCGCTCGGAGAGACGCCCATGCCCAGCCCGTACACGCACGAGCACAACCAGTTCCGCGCCACGGTCCGCGCGTTCTGCGAGCGCGAGCTCGCCCCCCACGTCGCCGAGTGGGAGAAGGACGAGCTCTTCCCCAGCTGGGTGTTCAAGCGCGCCGGCGAGCTCGGCATCCACGGAGCGCACTACCCGGAGGAGGTGGGCGGCTCCGGCGGCGACTACTGGTTCAGCGTCGCGAAGAGCGAAGAGCTCCCGCGCTGTCTCATGTCGGGCGTCGGGATGGGGCTCCTCGTGCAGGGGGACATGGCGACGCCGGTCATCAACGACATCGGCACGAAGGAGCAGAAGGCGGAGTTTCTGACCCCGGCCATCAAGGGCGACAAGATCGCCGCCCTGGGCGTCAGCGAGCCGAACGCCGGGAGCGACGTCGCGGGCATCCAGACGACGGCGAAGAAGGACGGCGACGACTACGTCATCAACGGCTCGAAGACGTTCATCACGAACGGCACGCGCGCCGATTTCGTCACGCTCCTCGCGAAGACCGACCCCGCGGCGGGCGCCCACGGCTGCAGTTTCTTTCTCGTGCCGACGAAGACCAAGGGCTTCCACGTCTCGAAGAAGCTGAAGAAGATCGGCAACCACTCGAGCGACACCGCCGAGCTCCACTTCGAGGACATGCGCATCCCTGCGCGCTACCGCCTGGGGGAAGAGAACATGGGGTTCATGTACCTCATGCAGAACTTCCAGAGCGAGCGCATCATCGCGTGCACGAGCGCGTGCGCCGGGGGTGGCGTGATGCTCGAGGAGTCGATCCAGTACGGCCGGGACCGCAAGGCGTTCGGCAAGCCGATCATCAAGCGCGAGTACTGGCAGCACAAGTTCGTCGACCTGACGGCCAAGCTCGAGGCGGCGCGCGCGCTCACGTACCGGGGCGCGGAGAGCTACAACGAGGACAAGTACGTCAAGAAGGACAACGTCTCGCTCGACACGGTGAAGACCATCTCGCTCGCGAAGATCTTCGTCGGCGACGTGATGACCGAGATCGCCGACCAGTGCCTCCAGTTTCACGGCGGCTGGGGCTACATCGAGGAGTTCCACATCGCGAGGGCCTGGCGAGACCAGCGCCTCTTCCGCATCGGCGGCGGCACCACCGAAACGATGCGCTACTACGTCGCCAAGCTGATGGGACTCTAGGTGGCGCCAGCTTGCTGTCATCCTGAGCGAAGCGAAGGACCCCACGCGGGACACCGTGGGGTCCTTCGGCCTGCGGCCTCAGGATGACAGCAAGATTCCCGGCGCTCCCGCCGGTCAGGCGGGGCGGGGGAAGGCGTTGCGGAAGGTCGCGATGGTGTCGATCTCGTCGTGGGCGTGCTGGAAGCCCGTGGCTTCGCGGAAGGCCTTGGCGTCGACGACGACGGGGTACTTGATGTGCGTCAGCGCGCCTTTGGGGAGATGCGGGAAGCCGAAGCGGCCGATGAGGCCCTCGAGGATGAACTCGGGGACCGGAATGGGCGTGCGGCCGGCTTCGCGGACGATGCGCGAGAGGGGGAGGGGCTGGGGTCCGGCGACGTTGAAGACGCCGCGCGGGCGCTTCGAGAGGGTCCGCGCGATGGCCTCGACCAGATCGTCCTCGTGGAGAAACTGGAAGAGCGGATCGAATCCCATCACCATCGGCACGCGCTTGCCGTGGATGAAGCCCGCGAGGGTGCCGTGCCCCGTCGTCCCCAGCGTGTAGCAGGCGCGCAGCACGGTGGTGGCGAGCTCCGGGTAACGCCAGAGCGCGGTGGCCGCGAAGAGATCGGCGGCGACGAGATCGGCGAGCTCCGGGAAGCGGTTGAGGGCGAGGGGCGGCTCGTCCTCCACGTGAAAGAGCGGCGAGTCGGGTCCCGCGCCGTAGAACGTGTGGCGGCCGACGAAGATGCAGTGCTGGACCCCGTAGGCGCGCGAGTACTCGAAGACCGCGCGCGTGCCGCCGAGATTGAGCTGGTACCGCTCCTCGCCCGGCATCACCAGCGACGTCACCGTCGCCATGTGCACGACGGCCTCGGGCCGGGTGTGCCGGAACACCTCCTCGGCGCCTCGCTTTCGCACGTCCACGTTGTGGAAATCGATCGGCGCATCGGCCCACGGACGCCGATCGACGCCGGTGACCTGATGTCCGTCGGCCACGAGCCTCGTCGCCAGCTTGCGAGCGATGGCCCCCGAGGCGCCCGGGATGAGAACGCGCATGGCTCTCAGCTCCTCAGCTGCGGGGGCTCCCCGCGCCGGCGCTTCGCGCCCGTGGCGAGCATGTTCGCGATGACCTCCTTCACCTTGTCGACGTACCCGAAGACGATCTCGTCGTCCTCGTTCCCGGTGCCTGTGAACGTCATGGGCGGGGCGTACTCGATGTCGATCTTCGCCGGCAGGGGCACCGGAAGGCCGTAGGCGACGAGGGGCACGTAAGGGACGCCGAAGATCCGTCCGAGCCTGTACGCGTTCGCAATCGTCGGGAACGCTTCGCCCCCGCCGAGCACCGCGAAGGGAACGATGGGCGTGCCGGTCTTCAGCGCGAGCCGCACGAAGCCGCTCCCGAACTCGACCAGCGTGTGCCGCTCGCGAAAGAGCTTGGCCGTTCCGCGCGCTCCCTCGGGGAACACCATGAGAAGGCGCTCCTCGCCCAGCAGGCGCTCGGCGTGCTCGGGAAGCCCGGTGAACTGGCCGGTGCGCGACGCCCAGAGGTTCATGAAGGGGACGCGGTTCAGAAACTTCTCGACCATGCCCTGCGCGAGGCGCGGCGGCTCCATCTCGAGCAGGCACGAGGCGATGACCATCGCGCCGTCGATGGCGATGCCCCCCGAGTGGTTGCCCACCAGCATCGCGCGCCCACGCGGGGGAACGTGCCGGATGCCGAGCGTCTGCACGCTGAAGTAGTACCGGTACATCGCCGCCAGCGCGGTGAACGCGCGGCGCAGGTGCTTCTTGGAGACACCGTAGGGGTCGAGCCCGAGGGCGTCGAAGGGCAGCTCGAGCCGGTCGACGCGGTTGCGGACTTCCTTGTCGATGCGGAGGCGGCGCAAGCCTCGCGAGGATAAACTAGTCGGACCCGGCGTCGCACCCTTCGTTGATCCAGGCCGCGATGGTGGCGAGGCCGGCGTCGTCGACCTTGTGCGTGTCGATGGGGGGCATCTGGACGCCGAAGGTCTGCCCGTTCAGGCCGGCGCGCTGGCTGGCGCGGTAGTAGACGCAGCTCCACGCGGTGTTGCACGCGTAGAGGCGGTCCGTCGCGCCGGCGTCGGGGATGTAGAAGTTCTGCGTCGCCTGGTTCCACCCCGTCGTGTACGTGTCCGTCGACTGCACGCTGGAGAGCGTCGCCACGTCGAGCCGCATGAAGAAGCCCGTGGGGAACGCCTGACCGGTCCCGCGGTTGTGGCACGCCGTCCCGCAGTTCGTGTGGAGATAGGCGAGCGCCGCGGACTCGGTGGCGTCCCCCGGGATGGTGATGGGCGAGGTCGGCGGCGCCGTGAGCAGGCCCTGCGCGATCAGCGTCGACATGGGCAGACCCGACGCGCCCGAGGTCGACAGCGCGACGGCCTCGAAGCCCAGCACGCCGTCCTTGCTGCCGTTGTGGCACTGGTTGCACTCGTCCTGGTTGGGCACCTCGTAGCCGGTCCCGCCCGCGTCGAGCTCGCCGTCCGTCACCTCCGTGGCGTCCGACACGCCGTCGCTCGTCCAGAGGTACGTGGTCCGGTACCAGGTGCCCGGCGCCTGCTTCCAGAGCATGCGCGTCTCGATCCGCGTGTCGGTCGACGCGTCGCCGAGCTTGAGGCTGAACTCCTTGAAGATCTTCGTCCCGACGGGGAACGTCCACCCGTCCATGTCCGTCGTGTCGATCTTCTGGCCCGCGGGAAGGTAGATCCAGCGGAGCTTGTCGGCGCCGTCGCTCCACAGGTGAAGACCGGGATCGTACTGCGTGAGGTCGGCGGCGACGGTCTTCGACGCGAAGTCCGAGTAGAGGCCGGTGCATTGCAGGTCCGTCGGCTCGCCGGCCGGGCCGACGCCGCAGTCGCCCGCGAAGCCCCCGCCTTCCGCGAAGCCCATTCCCATGTCGGGACCGGCGTCGGTGATCACCGCGGCTTCGGCGGCGTCCATGCTCGTCGGGCCGTCGGGCGCCGCCGTGTGGTCCATCGACGCGTCGCCGGCTTCGGGCACGCCGGTCTCGAAGACCGCGCTCTCGGAGGCGTCGGGTGTCCCACCGCCGCCGGCGCTGGAGCTGCTGCACGCGGCGAGCGCCGCCGCCGCGCCGGGGAGGAGAAGGAGGAGAGCGGCGAGCGTGCTTCGCATCGATGGAGCGCGCATGGCTCCAGATTATGCCACTCGACCGAGACGAAGCTTCTCTTCCTGCCCGACGGAAAAGAATCGTCGCAGCTCCACCCGCATCTCTCCGAAGCGGGCGCGTCCCACATAGTCGCGCTCCATCCGACGCACGAACCGGTGAGCGGCGTCGTTGGCGACGCGATATCGCTGCCCCGCCTCGGAGGCCTCGTCGTGCTCGAAGGAGACACGCTCGTAGAGCCGGGCGCGCAGGTCGGCGCTGCGGTGCACGTCGATGCCGCCGCGCAGGGACGCAGCGAGGACGACCCATTTGTCGACCTCCGCCTGGAGCTCCATTTCGAGCTGGGTCGCCTCGCGGTCCACCCGCGCTCGCTCCACGACGTAGACGAAGTGGCTCACGCCTTCGATGATCTGGCAGAGAGGGTCGAGCCCGCCCTCTTCCTCCAGCGGCGGCAACCGGAGGGTCATCTCGATGGCGCCGTCGTGGGCCTCCCGGAGCAATAGCGCCTCGCGCTCCCCGGCCTCGGCCCCCCTCAAGTAATCCCCGACGTCCGCCACGCGATCCAGCAGGTAGAGCCGCTCGAGGCCCGCTTGTACTCTCGCGGCCAGCGCACGCTCACGCACCAGCTCGACGCCGTTTCCCTCCAGCCGGGTGACGCGACCGGCCGGTCCGGTCACTGAAGCAGGCCGCCCTTGGCCCCACGCGTCGGCATCACTCCATGCGAGGCGAGGGCGCCGGCGAGGCGTTCGCTTCCGGTCTTGAGCCACCGCTCGTAGACGAGGAGCAGTCCCTTCGAGCTCGCTGTGCCCATCGCGATGGTCGCGTCCGCCACCTCGGCCACGACCTCGACGAACGCGTCGAACTTGTGGGCGAGCTCCCCGAAGAGATCCGGTCCGCCTTCTTCCTGGCCCTGCTTCAACATCGAGCTGGCCGCACCGTAGGCGCGAGTCCCGAGCCCATGCAGGTACTTGGCGTCGACTCCGCGCGCCTCGAAGTGGTCGCCGAAGAACCCGCAGCCGTAGAGCACGCCGTCGCCGATGACGCGCAGCCTCTTGAAGCGGTCGGCTGCGTCGGTCGACCGCAGAGCCTCGTCGAGCAGCAAGGTCAGCGGGCGATCGAGGGCATCCTCGGCGTCCTTTGCCGGATGGGCATAATCCGCCAGGAGCGCCACGAGGTAGCGCGTCGCCCCATCGGTCGCGTCGACCCGCCGCGCCTTGATGGCCTCTTCGACGACGTCGTTGAAGAACCCCGAGACCGAGTGTGCCGGCAGGATCGTCATTGCTTCGGTTCATAATTGCAAGATGCGGACCTTTTTGGCAATTTCGTCACCCTCCTTCGCATGGGGTCGGCGGTCCCGGAGCCCGTGTCGGGTAGCAGACGACCCCCGAGAGTGCTCATCGCCCGCGCAGTGGTGACGAAACGGTGTCATCCGTCTTTCGTTTCGAATAGTTGAGCAGCTGTGGATCAGCCCTTGACGCCCCACACCTCGGGGTTACGTTCGGCGCCGACCATTGGCACTCGTTTTCGGCGAGTGCCAGCAATCGACCGAAGCAGGAGAGCGTCCATGGCCAACATTCGACCGCTGCACGACCGCGTGATCGTCAAGCGCGTGAAGGAAGAAGAGAAGAGCAAGGGGGGCATCATCATCCCCGACACCGCGAAGGAGAAGCCGATCGAGGGCGAAGTGCTCGCCATCGGGAGCGGCAAGATCGCGGACGACGGAAGCGTGAGGAAGCTCGACGTCAAGGTCGGCGACCGGGTCCTCTTCGGCAAGTACAGCGGTACCGAGGTGAAGGTCGACGGCGAAGACCGCCTCATCCTTCGCGAAGACGACATCCTCGGCGTGCTCGAGAAGTAAGGGAGAGAGAAGAACATGGCTGCCAAGGAAATCGTTTACACCGAACAAGCTCGCAACCTGATCCTCGCCGGCGTCAACGCGCTCGCGGACGCGGTCAAGGTCACCCTCGGCCCCAAGGGCCGCAACGTCGTCATCGAGAAGAGCTTCGGCTCCCCGACGGTGACGAAGGACGGCGTGACGGTCGCGAAGGAGATCGAGCTCGAGAACCGCTTCGAGAACATGGGCGCGCAGATGGTGCGCGAAGTCGCCAGCAAGACGAGCGACGTGGCCGGCGACGGCACGACGACGGCTACGGTGCTCGCGCAGGCGATCTACCGCGAGGGCAGCAAGCTCGTCGCGGCGGGCCACAACCCGATGGAGATCAAGCGCGGCATCGACAAGGCCGTCGAGACCGTGGTCGAGGCCCTGAAGAAGTCGGCCAAGACGACGAAGGACCCGAAGGAGATCGAGCACGTCGGGACCATCAGCGCGAACGGCGACAAGGAAATCGGCGCGAAGCTCGCCGAGGCCATGCAGAAGGTCGGCAAGGAAGGCGTCATCACCGTCGAGGAGAGCCGCACGGCCGAGACGACCCTCGAGGTCGTGGAAGGCATGCAGTTCGACCGCGGCTACCTCTCGCCGTACTTCGTCACGGATCCGGAGCGCATGGAGGCCGTGCTCGAGGACGCCTACATCCTCATCAGCGAGAAGAAGATCTCGAACATGAAGGATCTTCTCCCGGTGCTCGAGGCGATCGCGCGCAGCCAGAAGCCGCTCGTCATCATCGCCGAGGACATCGAGGGCGAGGCCCTGGCGACGCTCGTCGTCAACAAGCTCCGCGGCACGCTGCACTGCGCGGCGGCCAAGGCGCCGGGCTTCGGCGATCGCCGCAAGGAGATGCTGAAGGACATCGCGGTGCTCACCGGCGGTCAGGTCATCGCCGAGGAGCTCGGGCTCAAGCTCGAGAACGTCACCATCAGCGACCTCGGGCGCGCCAAGCGCGTCTCGCTCGACAAGGACAACACGACCCTCGTCGACGGCGCCGGCCAGAAGGACCAGATCAAGGGCCGCATCGAGGAGATCCGCAAGCAGATCGAGAACACCACCAGCGACTACGACAAGGAGAAGCTCCAGGAGCGTCTCGCGAAGCTCGTGGGCGGCGTGGCGGTGGTCAAGGTCGGCGCTGCGACCGAGACCGAGATGAAGGAGAAGAAGGCTCGTGTCGAGGACGCGCTCCACGCGACCCGCGCGGCCGTCGAGGAGGGCATCGTCGCCGGCGGCGGCGTCGCGCTGCTGCGCGGTCAGGCCGCTCTCGATGGTCTCAAGGTCACCGACGAGCAGCGCTTCGGCGTTCAGATCATCCGTCGCGCGCTCGAGGAGCCGCTCCGCATGATCTCGCAGAACGCGGGGCTCGAGGGGTCGATCGTCGTCAACAAGGTCCGCGAGGGCAAGGGCGACTTCGGCTACAACGCGGCCACGGATGCCTACGGCGAGCTCCTCGCCATGGGCGTCATCGACCCGGTGAAGGTCGTCCGCACGGCCCTCCAGAACGCGGGCAGCGTCGCCGGCCTCATGCTGACGACCGAGTGCCTCGTCGCCGAGCGTCCGAAGGACGAGAAGGCTGCCGGCGCCGGCGGCGGCCACGCCGGCCACGGACACGGCGACTTCTAGAAGGCAGGCGCCTTTCGCCCGATCCCTTCGCGCTGGCGTCGTCGGCCTCGTGCGCCGTACGTGAGTACGGCTTACTCGGCCTCCTAGCCAGCGCTCGGTTTCGGGCGAAATCCGCCAGCCTTCTGTCTTGCGACGAAGGCTGGCGAAGAGGGGGCCTGGCGAAGAAGGCCCCGAGGACCTAATGGGTCCTCGGGGTTTTTTTGTGCGCTGGTATCTGGTTCATTCGAAGGGGTTGGTCGTCCGCCGCGAGGCGGGCGGCGGGGCCGTGCTGCCGACCGAGGCGGACGTGGTCGCGCTGGGGCTCGATCCGGCGAAGGCGGAGGATACGGGGGGAGGGCGGGCGCTGGCGGTGCCGGGGGACGCAGCGGTGCGGGAGCCGCTGGCGGTGGTGGGGCTGCGGGAAGGGTTTGCGCTCCTCGGGGAGGCCGGGTTTCTCGAGGCGGGGGTTGCGACGCAGATCCTCGACTGGGCGGATACCCATCGGTACTGCGGGCGCTGCGCGACGCCGACGGAGCGGGTGCAGGACGAGCGGTGCATGCGGTGCCCGGCGTGCGGGCTGATGGCGTATCCGCGGATCGCGCCGGCGGTCATCGTGCTCGTGCGGCGCGGCGCCGAGGCGCTGCTGGCGCGCGGGGCGAGGTTTCCCCTGCCGTTCTTCAGCACGCTGGCTGGCTTCGTCGAGATCGGCGAGACGCTGGAGCAGACCGTCGCGCGGGAGATCCGGGAGGAGGTCGGCATCGAGGTCGGGAAGGTCCGTTACTTCGGGAGCCAGCCGTGGCCCTTCCCGCACTCGCTGATGGTGGGCTTCACAGCCGAGTGGGCGGGCGGGGACATCCGCTGCGACGAGAGGGAGATCCTCGAAGCGCAGTGGTTCCGTGCCGGCGCGCTCCCTACCGTTCCCCCGCGCCTCAGCATCGCCCGTAGGCTCATCGACGCCTGGGTCGACGAAGTAAACGTCGACCCCTAGGTCGACGTTTTCAGCACCGCGACCGTCAGGGAGCGGTGAGCCGTCGGTCTTGCGCTCACCGCTCGCTGACGCTCGCGGTGCTGACGGCTGCTGCGCAGCCGCGTGTTGTGCACCGCGTGTTGTGCACCGCGTGTTGTGCACCGCGTGTGTGCACCGCGTGTTGTGCACCGCGTGTTGTGCACGGCGTGTTGTGCACCGCGTGTCGTGCCCCGCGTGTTGTGCCCCGCGTGTTGTGCCCCGCCTGTTGTGCCAGCGCGTGCTGCGCAGCCGCGTGTTGTGCACCGCGTGTTGTGCACCGCGTGTTGTGCCAGCCGCGTGCTGCGCAGCCGCGTGTCGTGCAGCCGCCTGTGATGCAGCCGCTACTTGCCCAGCAGCTGGGGGAAGGCTTCGTGCAGGCCGTCCAGCACGAACTGCATCGCCACGGCGGCCAGGATGAGGCCCATCACGCGACCGATCACGTTCATCCCGGTCTTGCCGAGCACGCGCGACACGAGCGAGGCGGAGCGCAGCACGAGGAACGCGATGAGGCTCACCGCCGCAATGACAGCGAAGAGCGTCACCCGCTCGGGGAGGTTCTTCGCCTTGCCCACCAGCACCATGACGGTCGCGATCGCGCCCGGTCCCGACAGCAGCGGGAGACCCAGCGGGATGAGGCCCACGTCCTCCTTCGACTCGGCGTCGCGTTCTTCCTCGTTCGTCGTCCGCGTGTCGCTGCGCTTCGCGCGCATCATCTCGAGGCCCACCCCGAAGAGGAGGATGCCGCCCGCGATCTTGAACGCGGGCAAGGTGATGCCGAAGAACGTGAAGATGAAGTTGCCGGCCAGGGCGAAGACCGAGAGGACGACGAAGCAGGTCGCCGACGCGCGCAGGGCGGTGCGCTTCAGGGCCGTCGGCTCCTGCGCGCCGGCCAGGGCGAGGAAGACGGGAACCGCCGCGAACGGGTCGACGATCGAGAAGACCGACCCGAAGGTGACGAGGGTGTAAGCGATGAGGGCAGACATCCGGCGGCCTATGTTAGCTTGCCCGACGCGGTGCGCTCCGAGACGGTCGTCGAGGGTGTCGTCGAGCGCATCACCTTCGAGAGCGCCGAGTCGAGCTTCCGCGTCCTCAAGCTGGCCGTTCCGGGCCGAGCCGACCGCCTGGCCGTCATCGGGACGTTCCCGCCCATGGCGCTCGGCGCGCGGATCCGCGTGCGCGGGCAGATCGTCGTCGACCGGAAGCACGGCGAGCAGCTCCGCGTCGATTCGGTCATCGAGCTGGCGCCCGATACCCTGGCCGGGCTCGAGAAGTACCTCGCCTCGGGCCTCATCAAGGGCGTCGGGCCCAAGCTCGCGCAGCGGATCGTCGCGGCGTTCGGGCTCGACTCGCTGAAGGTGCTCGACGAAGAGGCGCACCGCCTCGCCGAGATCGAAGGACTGGGCACGAAGCGGCGGACGGCGCTCGTGAAAGCCTGGCGAGAGCAGCGCGCGCTGCGGGACGTCATGGTCTTTCTCCAGGCCCACGGGGCGACGACCGCCCTCGCGATGCGCATCGTGAAGCGGTACGGCGCGAACGCGATGACCATCGTGTCCCGCGACCCTTATCGCCTCGCCCTCGACGTCCACGGCGTCGGCTTCAAGACGGCCGACCGCATCGCGGCCTCCGTCGGAGTCGCCACCGACTCGCCCGAGCGCATGCAGGCGGGCGTCCTGCAGGTCCTGCACGACGTCACCGAGGCCGGTCACGTATGGACCTCGGAAGAGGAGCTGCTCGCGCGGGCGGCGCCGATGCTGGGCCTGGAAGCCGAGGACACCGCCGTCCAGGAGCGGCTCCAGGAGGCGGTGCGAGCCCTGGTGATCGCGGGGCGCGCGGTCGTCGAGATGCAGGAAGGCGCGCGCATCGTCTACGCGTCCGAGATGTTCGACGCCGAGGTGCGCCTGTCGCGCCGCCTCGCCGAGATCGCGCGCGCTCCGGCGAGGAAGCTCGACGGTGTGGACGCGGCGGTGAGGGCCTTCGAGCAGCGGTCCCAGGTGGAGCTGGCGCCCGAGCAGCGCAGCGCCGTCGAGGAGGCGGCGCGGAGACAGGTGCTCGTCGTGACCGGCGGTCCCGGCGTCGGCAAGACGACCATCGTGCGCGCGATCCTGGCGGTCCTCGCCGGCTCGAAGGTCGACGTGCGACTCGCCGCGCCGACGGGCCGCGCGGCCAAGCGCATGAGCGAGGCGACCGGCGGCGAGGCCACGACCCTGCACCGCCTGCTCGAGTTCGACCCGAAGAAGTACTCCTTCAAGCGCGACAGGACCCGCCCCATCGAGGGCGGCGCCGTCATCATCGACGAGGCGTCGATGCTCGATCTCCCCATGGCCGACGCCCTCACGCAGGCCATCGCTCCCGGGACGCGCCTCATCCTCGTCGGCGACGTCGACCAGCTCCCCAGCGTCGGTCCAGGCGCCATCCTGCGGGACGTCATCGCCTCGGGCGCGGTCCCATCCGTTCGTCTGCGGCAGATCTTCCGCCAGGCGGCTCGCAGCCTCATCGTCACCAACGCGCACCGCATCAACGACGGCGAGGCGCCCATCTCGCCCCCCGCCGGGTCCAGCGCCGACTTCTTCGTCGTCGAGCGTCGCGATCCCGAGCACGCCCGCGACACCCTCATCGAGCTCGTCACGCAGCGCATCCCCAACCGGTTCGGCCTCGACCCCGTCCGTGACGTGCAAGTGCTCACCCCCATGAACCGCGGCCCTGCCGGCGCCATCGCCCTCAACGAGGCCCTCCAGGCAGCGCTCAATCCCCGGGGGGACGCGTTCGTCCGCGGCGCCCGGACCTACCGGGTAGGCGACAAGGTGATGCAGCTGAGGAACGACTACGACAAGAACGTCTTCAACGGCGACGTCGGCTTCATCACGAGCATCGATCCGGAAGAGAGCGCGATGACCATCCGTTTCGACGACAGGGAGGTCGCCTTCGAGGCGTCCGACCTCGACGATCTGGTCCTCGCCTATGCCTGTACGGTTCACAAGTCCCAGGGGAGCGAGTATCCCGCGGTCGTCATTCCGCTCCTCACCACCCACTTCGTGATGCTCTCCAAGAACCTCCTCTACACGGCCGTGACACGCGGAAAACGCCTCGTCGTCCTGGTGTGCGACCCGCGTGCGCTCGAGATCGCCCTCTCCCAGCGCCGGCGCGAGGAGCGGCGGACCCGCCTGGGGCCCCGTCTGGCGGAGACGGGCGCATGAGGCGGTCCTCGTTGACGTCGGTGCGCGTCATGGCCACGCTGTACGGGATGTGGATCCCATCCCGCAGCCTCCCGAAGGTCGGCTAGGGGCGCAATGCTGCGTCGCCTGCTCATCGGCCTGGTCCTGGGCGCCATCGTCGGAGGCCTCGCCGCAGCCGCGCTGGTGGCGGGGCTGCACATCGCCATGTTTGCTCCCGACACGGGCGGGGCGGTGCTGGCGTACCTGACCGCCGCGGTCACCGGGGTCCTCACGGGTCTGGTGGCGGGGAAGCCCATCTGGGCGTCCGGCGCGAAGATCGAGGCCGGGCTGAAGGCTTTCTTCGGGGCGCTCCTCGCGGCAGGGCTCATGTTCGCGCTGCGCCAGTGGGTCCACTTTCAGCCCGACATGGCGTTCCTCATGCCCGGCGTCGACCCGACCGTCGTCCACGATGCCGTGGTGGGCAACGTCCCTGCGCTCGCGCTCCCGGCGGTGGCGGCGGTGCTCGGCGGGTTCTTCGAGCTCGACAACACGGGCGGGGCCGACGCGGACGAGGCAAAGGGGGAGGCGTCGAAGTCGAAGAAGCGCGTGGCCGACGCGAAGACCAACGGAAAATCGCAGAAGCGCGTCGCGGACGACGACGAAAGCGAAGCCGAGGTCGCGGCCCCCGTAGCCCCCAAGCGCGCGAAGCGCTGAAAGCGGAGACGATGCCGCCGCTGCGCGTCGTGCTCTACCTGGCGACGCTGGGGGTGCTCGTGATGTCGTTCCGGGCGCTTCTCGTGGGGCCGCCGCCGCTGGAGATGTCCGCCGCGGCGATGACGGCGTACTTCGCCCTGGTGCTGGGAGGGGTCTTCGTTCTGCGGTGGCGCGTCTTCGTCGATGCGGTGGTGCGCGGTCCGCGCGGCGCACGCGGGGTCGCGCTCACGTTCGACGACGGTCCTCATCCCAAATGGACCCCGCGCGTGCTCGCGACGCTCGCGAAGCACGAGGCGAGGGCGACGTTCTTCCTCGTGGCCCGCAAGGCCGAGGAGCATCCGGAGATCGTGCGCGCGATCCTCGACGCGGGGCACGCGGTGGGCCTGCATTCGTACGCGCACGACCGCCTGTTCGCGCTGCGCAGGGAACGACGCGTGCGCGCCGACCTCGAGCGAGGGATCTCTGCGCTGGAGAAGCTGACGGGGACCCGGCCGACCCTCTTCCGGCCGCCCATCGGTCACACGAACCCCGTCATCGCCCGCGTCGTCGACAGGCTGGACCTCACCGTCGTCGGATGGAGCGCCGCCGGTCGCGACGGGATGGCCTCGGCGAACGCTGAGGACGTCGTGTCGCGCGTCCGGAGGGACCTGCGCGACGGGGCCATCGTGCTCCTCCACGACGCGCCGGAGAAGGGAGACCGCGAGCCTGCCGCCGTGAGGGCCCTGCCCATGCTGCTCGACGCGCTCGCCGCGGAGCGTCTCGATGTGGTGCCCCTCGCGCCGTGGGTCGAAGGCCAGTGAGCTACGGCCCCGCTCTCAGCCGGTGGGCAGGAGGACGTAGAAGCGCGCGCCGCCGGTGTAGCTCGGGTCGAGAGCGATCTCGCCGCCGGCCGATTCCACGAGGCCCCGGCAGACGGCGAGCCCCAGGCCGGTGCCTTCTCCGACCTCCTTGGTCGTCACGAACGGCTCGAACAGGCGGTCGCGGACGCCCGGAGCCACGCCCGGTCCGTCGTCCTCCACCTCGATGCGCACGCGGTCGCCCGCGGCGCGCGCGCGCACCGTCACCCGGCCGTCCTCCTTGCCCGACGTCGCGATGGCGGCGCCAGCGTTGAGCACGAGGTTCAGGAGCACCTGCGTCAGCCGTGGCCCCGGCAAGCCCACGCGCGGCTCCCCCTCGACGTCGACCTCCACGCGCGCGGCGCGGAACGACTTCTGCGGCTTCACGAGGGCCACCACGTCGCCCACGACGGACCGCACGTCGGCGGGTGAGGGGGGTGTGCCGGCGGAGTCGGTCGCCTGCTCGGGGCGCGCAAAGTCGAGCAGATCGCGCAGGATGGTGTGGATGCGGTCCGTCTCCTTTCGCATGCGCTGGACGAAATCGCGCTGGGTCTCGGGTGGCAGGTCGCCGTCGAGGAGAAGGTCCTCCATGCCCATGAGGGCTGCGATGGGATTGCCGATCTCGTGCGCGACGCCGGCCGCGAGCCTTCCGACGCTCGCCATGCGCTCGCTCCGCACGAGCTGCGCCTGCGCCTGCGTCAGGCGCGTCGTCGTTTCGGTCAGCTCGTCGATCTTGAGGAGCAGCTTCGCCTCCTCGGCGATGAGCTTCGCCGTCATCGACTGGACGCTCGTCCCGAGCTCGATGAGCTCGCGCGCGCCGCTCCTCGGGACGCGCAGCGTGCGCGCGCCGCTCGCCACACGGTCGGCGGCGTCGACGAGGTGCTCGATGGGGCGCACGATGAGCCGCGTCAGGGCGAAGTACGCGAAGACGCTGAGCGCCAGCGCGAAGGTGAGCATGTAGAGGGCCACGAGGCGCACGAGCGACGCGCTCGCCGCGCCCGCGTCGTCGAAGCGCACCCGCGTCACGACGGCCACGTCGCCCGACGGCGACAGCACCTCCAGCGCCCTTCCCATCGCGCCGTGCACCACCGTCGCCGTCTCGGCGCTTCCTTCCGGAGGCGGCTTCATCGCCGCGGCGTCGGCCGGAGACCCGGCGCAGGCCAGCCGCGCGCCGCCGCGCGCGAAGACGCAGATCGCGTCCACGTCGTCCCAGCCCACGTGCCCTTCGAGCGCCCGCGTCACCGCTCCCGGTGCCCCCGAGGCTCGCGCATCCGCCACGTGCGCCGCGATGGCCCTCCCCAGCACGCGCGCCCCTCGTTCGCGCGCTCCTGCGACCGTCGCCTGCGTCAGGCTCGCCACCGCGAAGAACAGCGGCACGAACGCGAGCAGCATGAGCCCCGCCAACGCGAGGACGATCTGCAGCCTCAGCCCGGCCTGGCGCACGCCGTCCACGAGGAACGACGCTACCAGGCCTCAGTTGGCAGGCGCGGCCAGGTAGTCGATCATCGCCTGCCAGTCGTCGTGCGACATGTGCACGCGGCGGTCGTGGCGGGTGAACGCCTCTTCGAGCTGGGCGCGCGTGCGCGTCTTCGGCTCGGGGGCGACGTGACAGCGGCCGCACTGGTGCGAGTGCAGCGCCGCGATGGGCGGCCCGTCCGGGGCGGCGGCCTGGGTGCAGCCTGCGAGGGCGAGGACGGCGAGGACGAGGAGGGCTCTCATCACGGCTTACGTCGGGGTCGGCCCGAAGTTGAAAATCATAGTCAACTCGACCAGGATGGCCCAGAAGCGGCGCCCTTTCAAGCGTGCCGGGCAAGCTTTTTCAGCCGGCGTCGATGCCGAAGACGGTCCGCAGGACGTGGGCCACGCCGCCCCCATGCTCCGAGGTCATCGGCAGCACGTCGGTCGCCCGGTCTTTCACTTCGGGCGGCGCCTGGCCCATCACGAAGGAGCGCCCCGCCACGTCGAACATCGGCACGTCGTTGATCCAATCGCCCACACAGACGGTGTCCGCGAGCGGGACGCCCTCGTGCTCGGCGATCCACTGCAGCGCCGTGCCCTTGGTGCCGGTGGACGAGCGCACGATCATCGCCCACAGCCCCACGTGGTTGCCGCGGCGCATGGGAAAGGCCGCCGCGATGACCGCGCCCTGTAACTCGCGCTGGAGCTCGGCGACGACGCCGGTCACGTCGTCCCGCTTTCCGACGGCCACGACGGCGGTGACCCCCTCGTCGGCCGCCCACAGCTCGTGCTGGAAGACGTCTTCCACGACGCGGACGTCGCTCGACCAGGTGGCAACGTAGTCGACGAACGGCGCGCCGGCCGGATCGTGCCCGATGGCGTCGCGCGCGAAGACGAAGGTGGCCACGCCGGCCCGGGCGAAGGCGGCGCGGAGCGTCTCGGCCTGGAGGTCGCGCACGCCGATGTGGAGCAGCGTCGTGTGGTCGCTCGCGCGCACGAGGTGGCTGCCGTCGGCGCAGCCCACGGCGCCGCGGAGGCCCAGCACCTCGACCGTGCCGCGCGTCCCCGAATAGAGCCGTCCCGTCACGATGCTCACGGCGACCCCGGCGGCGAGGGCCGCACGGATGGCCTTCACATCGTGAGCGTGTGGCGTCCCCGTCGGATCGAGCAACGTGCCGTCGAGATCGACGGCCAGGAGCCGCGGGGGCACCTACCCCGTCAGCTCTGCGGGGCCGGATAGACCGAGACCTTGCGCTGCGTGCGCGACCGCCACTCGTACTTGACCACCCCGTCGACCAGGGCGAAAAGCGAGTAATCCGAGCCGACGCCGACGTTGCGCCCCGCGTGGATCGACGAGCCGACCTGGCGCACGAGGATGCTCCCCGCGCTGACCTTCTCGCCGCCGTAGACCTTCGTGCCGCGCCGCTGGGAGTTGGAGCTCCGGCCGTTGCGCGTGCTGCCTGCACCTTTCTTGTGAGCCATGGCTGCCTCTTCCGTCAGGCGACGATGTTGACGATCTGGAGCGCCGTGAAGGGCTGCCGGTGCCCGTTCTTGCGCCGGTAGTTCTTGCGGCGGCGGAACTTGAAGACGATGAGCTTCTTGCCCAGGCCCTGGGTGACGATCTTCGCCTCGACCTTGGCCCCGCCGACGAGCGGCGTGCCGAGCTTGAGCGCATCGCCGCCGACCATGAGCACCTGGTCGAACGTCACCGTGTCGCCCGCGTTTCCGGGGAGCTTCTCCACCCGGACCTGATCACCGGCGGCGACCCGGTACTGCTTTCCGCCCGTCTTGAACACCGCGTACATGAGGATCCCTCTTCGGTAGCCGTACCTTGGTGGTAGCGGCGGGGTTTGCTGGGGCGCGGGAGTATACGGGCAACGAGAGGTTTGTAAAGCCCTCCACAGTCAGAACCGCGAGCGTCGGTGAGCGGTGAGGGTCAGCTTGGGACCGGGGCGTTGCAACCGGCCGCCGTGGGGGTCTAAGTGTCCCGGTCCCATGGCAGAAGGCTATCTGGCCCTCGTCCTTCACGCGCACCTCCCCTTTGTCCGGCATCCGGAGCACGCGCGGCACCTCGAGGAGCGGTGGCTCTACGAGGCCCTCATCGAGTGCTACCTGCCGCTCCTCGACGCCTTCGACCGCCTGGCCGCGGACGGGGTGCCCTTTGCGCTGACGATGAGCGTCACGCCGCCGCTGGCCGCGATGATGAAGGACCAGCTTCTCCGGCAGAGGTTCCACGAGCACCTCGGCCGGCTCGAGATGCTCGCGGCGGGCGAGCAGAAGCGGCTCTGGGGGGACGAGAAGCTCGCGCCGGTGGCGACCTTCTACAAGGAGCACCTCGGGCGGATGCGCGCGGTCTGGGACCGCCACGGCGGGGACGTCGTCGAAGGGCTCGTCGAGCACTGGGACGCGGGGCGGCTGGAGCTTCTCACCTGCTCGGCCACCCACTGCTACCTCCCCGGCATGCTCCCGGCGCGGGAGGGCATTCGCCCGCAGCTCGAGCTCGGCGTGCGGGGGTTCGAGCGGCTCGTCGGGCGCCGGCCGACGGGCGCGTGGCTCGCCGAGTGCGCGTACCATCCCGACTTCGACGACGAGATCGCCCGCGCGGGCATCCGCTTCACGATCGTCGACACGCACGGCGTCGTGAACGCGCGCCCGCGGCCGCCCTACGGCGTCCACGCCCCCATCGCGAGCCCCGCCGGGGTCGCCTTCTTCGGGCGCGACGCCGAGTCGAGCAAGCAGGTGTGGTCGCGCGACGAGGGCTACCCCGGCGACGCGTTCTACCGGGACTTCTACCGCGACATCGGGTTCGATCTGCCGGAGTCCGAGCTCCGCGGCGAGGTCGCCGGCGACGGCTCGCGGCTGATGACGGGGCTGAAGTACTTTCGCATCACGGGCAAGGACGTCGAGAAGCAGCCGTACCAGCCCGGTGTCGCCGCGGAGAAGGCGCGGGAGCACGCGAGCCACTTCGTCTTCAACCGGGGCGCGCAGGTGAAGCACCTGGCGAGCACGATGCCCATCCGTCCCATCGTGGTGGCCCCGTACGACGCGGAGCTCTACGGGCACTGGTGGTTCGAGGGGCCCATGTTCCTCGAGGCCGTCTTCCGGCGGATGCACGAGGTGCGCGGCGAGGTCGAGCCCATCACGCTGCGCGAGTATCTCGTACGCCATCCCGTATGCGCCGAGGCCACGCCGAGCGCGAGCTCGTGGGGGGCGGGCGGCTACGGGGAGGTCTGGGTGGGGCCGGAGGCGGCGCCCACGTGGCGGCACGTGCATCACGCGACCCGCTACGCGAAGGGCCTGGTCGACCGGCACCGCGGGGCCGACGGGCTCCGCGGCGAGGCGCTGGATCAGGTCATCCGCGAGCTGCTCCTGCTCCAGTCGAGCGACTGGCCGTTCATCGTGAAGACTGGGACCGCGACCCGTTACGCCGAAGCGCGCATCCGGTCGCACGTGCATCGCCTGCGTCACCTCGGGCACCTGGTCGAGACGGGCCGCATCGAGGGCGAGGACGTGTCGTGGCTGGCGAACGTGCGCCTCAGGGACAACTTCCTCGCGGGCATGCACGGCGACGAGCTCCGGGCGCCGTTCGAAACGTGACCGACCCGCCCGGGAAAGCTAGGTTCGCACCATGGTGATCGAAGGCACCTACACGGCGATCGTCACCCCGTTTCGCGACGAGCCGGGGCAGCCCGTCGACTGGGACGCGTTCGACGCGCTCATCGACGCGCAGATCGCCGGCGGCGTCACGGGGCTCGTTCCGTGCGGGACGACCGGCGAGAGCCCGACGCTGACGAGCGAGGAGCACGCCGCCGTCATCGAGCGCACCGTGAAGCGCGCCAAGGGGCGGGCGCAGGTCATCGCGGGGACGGGCTCGAACTCGACGCACGAGGCGGTGGCGTCGTCGCAGCACGCCGAGCGCGCCGGTGTCGACGCCGTGATGATCGTCGTCCCCTATTACAACCGGCCGACGCAGGACGGGCTCTACCGGCACTTCGTCGACGTCGCGAAGAGCGTGCGTGTCCCGGTCGTCGTCTACAACATCCCCGCACGGACCGGCGCCGACCTCTTGCCCGAGACGCTCGCCCGCATCGCCGAGGCCGCGCCGAACGTCGTCGCGACCAAGGAGGCGACCGGCAACGTGCTCCGCGCGCAGAAGATCGTCCAGACGATGGGCTCGAGGATGACCGTGCTGAGCGGGGACGACGCGCTCACGCTGCCCATGTGCGCGGTCGGCGGCCGTGGAGTCATCAGCGTCGCGTCGAACGTCCTTCCCGCCCAGGTATCGCGCGCGACGCGGCTGGCGCTGGACGGACCCGCCGCCGAGGCGCGGAAGGCGCATCTGGCGCTGCTGCCTCTCTACGAGGCGCTCTTCCTGGAGGCGAACCCGGCGCCGGCGAAGGCGGCGCTCGCGATGCGTGGGCTGATGCGCGACGTCGTCCGCGGCCCGGTCGCGCCTTGCACCGAGGGGACGCGCAAGGTCCTCGCGGCGGTGCTCGAGGCGTACACGGCGGGCGGTCGCTAGGTGCGCCTCGCGGTGGTGGGGGCCAGCGGGCGCATGGGGCGCGCCGTCGTGCGCCTCGCGCACGGGCAGGGCGTGGAGATCGTGTGCGCCGTGGGGTCGACGGACATCGGGCGCGACGTGGGCGAGCTGGCCGGCGTGGGCGCGTTCGGGACGTGCGTCGTGGACGGGCTGGCGGGCATCGAGCACGCGCGCGCCGACGTGGTGGTGGACTTCTCGGCGCCGGGGGCGACCCTCGCCCTGGCGCCAATCGCGATGGCCGCAGGGAGCGCCGTGGTCTCCGGGACCACGGGGCTCGGCGACGAAGCACGCGAGGCGCTCGACCGGGCGGCGGCGAGGGTGCCGGTCCTCTGGGAGCCGAACATGAGCCTCGGGGTCCACGTGCTGACGGAGCTGGTGAGCCGCGCGTCGTCGGCGCTGGCGGACTGGGACGCGGAGATCGTGGAGACGCACCACCGGGCCAAGAAGGACGCGCCGAGCGGCACGGCCCTGCGTCTCGCGGAGTCGATGGGTCGCGCGCAGATGGGGATGCACTCGCTGCGCGGCGGCGACGTGGTGGGGGACCACGCGGTTCACTTTCTCGGGGGCGGCGAGCGCCTCGAGCTCGTCCATCGGGCGACGAACCGCGACGTCTTCGCCCACGGCGCGCTGCGGGCCGCCCGCTGGATCGTCGGTCGCCCCCCGGGCCGTTACGCCCTCCGCGACGTCCTCGGCTGACGCCCCCTAAATGACCGAGCGCTACCGAGCGCGATTGTCGATCAAATGCCATCCGATGCCGCGCCAGCGGCATCAGCACCGCGAGCGTGAGCGAGCGGTGAGCGACCAAGCTCGCGGCGCGGAGTGCCGTGTGCAAGCGGCGCGGCTCACCGCTCGCTCACGCTCGCGGTGCTGACGGCGGCTCCGCCGCCCG
>DASXZL010000032.1:0-42945 GCA_036501935.1 Polyangiaceae bacterium
CCCCACCTCCTCCCCTCGCCCCCGCGTCCGCGGGGAGGACCTCATCGCCGACCTCTTCGAGGCGATGCACGACCTCCACTTCGTCCACGACGCCCTCGAGGGCGGCGAGTTCTGCCTCACGCTGGCCATGGAGAAGCTCCCTTCCCAGGCGGGCCTCGTGCACCTCTACGACATCGACCGGCGCGAGTTCCTCATCGCCAGCACCCGCGGCTCGGGCACGAGCAAGCTCCTTCTCCGGCGCCACCCCGAGAACGACGCCATCCTCATGGCCGCCATGCGCAAGCGCCGCGCCCTCGTCGTGGCCGACGCCGACCAGAGCCCCGCCGCCGGCATCGAACGCTACCTCGCCCTCGGCGGCGCGCGCAGCCTGCTCATCGCGCCCGTCATGCTCCACGGCCGCCTCCTCGGCGCCATCGAGCTGCTCAACCCCCTCGACGGCCAGCCCTTCAACGAGTCCGAGGGCAACGCGCTCACGTACATCGCCGAGCAGTTCGCCGAGTTCATCTCGAGCCACGGCATCATCACGGACCCCGAGCGAATCAGCCAGCGGCAGCTCCCGGAGGCGTGAAAGCGGCTGCTGGGGGCTCGGGCGCCCGGGGAGGCGCGACGCGCAGCTTCGTGCACGTTCCCTCCCCCCCGGCGTAAGCTCTGCCCGTCATGGCCCGCAAGCGCGAGAGGCTCACCCGCTTCGTGCTGCTCCCGGCCGTCCTCGTCGCGGTCGGCATCCTCGCGTACTTCACCTTTCGCACCACCCTCCAGGTCGAGCGCCTCCGGCAGCAGTCGGTCCTCGAGGCCACGCTCGGCCTCGCCAACGAGAAGGCCGACCGCCTCGACCAGCGCATCATCGAGCAGGACAACGTCGTCTTCGCCATCGCCGATCCCGCGCGCCTCACCGAGCTCACGTCGCGCTGGCTCCCGACCGCGCAGCGCGAGACGCCCACCGTGCGCGCCATCCTCGTCCTCGACGGGGAGGACCCTTCGCACGCCGTCCGCGCGTTCGCCTCGCGCGCGGGCGGGGCCTTCGCCGAGGAAGAGGCGTTCCGGCGGCTCCTCGTCCAGCGCATGTGCGGCGACATGGAGCTCGCCAAGCAGGCGCCCGACGAGCTGCGGCACCTCCACCACTCGTACCGCGGGCAGAGCTACCTCGTCAGCTATTGGCAGCGCGCCGTCGAGGGGCGGCGCTACCTCGTCGTCGCGTGGCACGACATCGGGCGCATCGTGAAGGAGGCCATGCCGTCGCTCTTCTCGGAGGCCGCCACGCCGAGCCGCGTCAACGTCGTCGACGGCGACGGGCGCATCATCTTCGGCCCGCCCCTGCGCAGCGGCGAGTTCACCGTCGCCGTCCCCTTCCCGACGACCCTCTACGGCTGGCGGGTCCAGGTCTCGCCGAGCGCGAGCGACGAGCTGACGGCCCGCGTGCAGAACCGGGCGACGCTGGAGCTCGTGATGGTGATCCTCTCGTGCGGCGTCATCATGCTGGGCGTCGCGACCATCCTCCTCGCGGCCGAGCGCCAGCGCCGCATCTCGACCCTGAAGAGCGAGTTCGTCGCCAACGTGAGCCACGAGCTGAAGACGCCGCTGGCGCTCGTCCGCATGTTCGGCGAGATGCTCCAGTCGGGCCGCGTGGCCAGCGACGAGAAGCGCCAGGAATACCTCGACATCATCGTGAGCGAGAGCGAGCGCCTCTCGGCCCTCATCGAGAACGTGCTCGACTTCGCCAAGGTCGAGAAGGGGCGTCAAGCGTACGACTTCGCCGACGGCGACGTGGGCGACGCCGTCGCCAAGGCGGTCAACGTGTACCGTTACCGCGCCGAGCGCGAGGGCGTCGAGCTCGCGACCGAGATCGAGCCCGCCCTTCCGCGCGCCCACATCGACGACCGCGCCATCCAGCTCGCCGTCATCAACCTCATCGACAACGCCCTCAAATATGCCCCGGGGTCCGAGGTCGTCAGCGTGCGCGTGCGCCGCGAGAGCGGCCGCGGCGTCCGCGGGCTGTCGGGCCAGTCGATGATCGTCGTGCGGGTCGACGACCGCGGGCCCGGCGTGCCGAACGAGGAGCGCGACCGCATCTTCGACCGGTTCGTGCGCGGCGCCAGCGCCCGGGCCGCGAGCCAGGATCGGCCCATCCGAGGCAGCGGCATCGGCCTCGCGCTCGTGAAGCACATCGCCGAGAGCCACGGCGGCCGAGCCTGGGTCGAGGAAGGCCGCGGCGCGGGAGCGAGCTTCGCCGTCTCCATCCCGATGACGAGCTGAGGACGAGCCGGCGACGCGGGCCCTCGATTTGCAGCTCGTTCCGACTACGCGCGCACCTGACTCGTGCGCGGGCGGAGAGGATCCTCGCATGCCCGCATCTCCCGTCGACTCCGAATGGCGCCAGAGCTCCCCGCGGTACCACCTCGCCGTGCTGACGCACTACGGGGCGCTCTTTCCGCTGCTCTTCGGCGTCGGTCTCGCAGCCGTGAGCGTGACGCTCGCGCTCGCCGTCGCGCTGACGGCGGAGCTTGCCCTGGTGGGGTTCCTGCCGCGGCTCGTCGCGTTCCGCCGCAGCGTGGACCAACGCCACCAGCGCATCGCGGCCGTGGCGGCGCGCACCGAGGCCTTGGGCCTCATGAGCGCCTATCGGCGTGGGGAGCTCGAGCAGCTCGAACGGTTGGCCGCGGACATCCGCGCCCGGTGCGACGGGCGTCGTCCGCAGAAAGCGGGCACGTCGAGGGGGACCGTCGACCGCTGGCTCGGCCTGGACAGGCTGCTGGCGCTCTTCGTCGACCTCGCCATCACGCATCGCGCCAACGAAGAAGTGTTCCGCGCGAAGGACTGGGCCACGCTGGAGGCGCAGTACACGGAGCTGAACCTGCTCGCCCGCGCGACCCACGGCTCGAACGACGTCTGGATCGAGCGGCGGCGAGCCGTCCTCGAGCGTCGCCGGGAGACCTGGAGGCACGCGGCCGCCGAGTGCGAGCTCATCGCGCAGGAGCTGGCCACCATCGGGGACGTCGTCCGCTGGATGTACGAGCTCTGTGCGCTGAACCGGGGCGACGCCGCCCGGTGCGAGGTCGAGGACGTGCTCGCCTCGTGGGAGGAGAACGGGGCAACCCTGCGGGAGGTCTCGGCGCTCCGCCACGTCGACGAGCACACGGTCGACCCGCACTTGCTCGCGCTGGGCCGCGAGGTGATGGCGGCGATGCCGGGTGCTCCGGTGCCGACGAAGACGCCGGAGCCTTCGCCCGCGGCTGCCGGCCGGCTCCACGAGCACGTCGACCCGGTGCGAGCGTAGAGACGGGAGCGGCCGAGGTCCTGATGCGGCGGGCCGGCGGAAGCTCCGGGACCCCTCGCTCCGGGGCGCCTCCGCCTGTTGACCTCCAGAACGTGCTAGATATCGTGGAAACCAGAGGATACGGGTCGAACGGAACGGAGGATCGTGAGTTTTCAGATGGCGAACGAGGAAGCGAAGCTGTTCGTGGCAGGCCTGCCCGACAGCATCTCGGAAGATGTCCTGAAGCAGCTGTTCGAAGCCACCGGCGGTAAGGTCGTCGGCGTCAGCCTGCCGAAGGACCGGATGACGGGTAGACCGCGCGGCTTCGGCTTCGTGACCCTGTCGACGCCCCAAGAGGCACAATCAGCGCGTGACGCCCTCGACGGCTCGATGCAAGGGGGCAAGTCCATCTCCGTTCGCCCGTTCCAGGCCGAGCCTCCCCGCCGCGACGGCGTCGCGCCCGGGCCGCCCCGCATGGGCGGTGGGCCGGGCGGTCCCCCCGGTCCGCGTGGACCCGGCGGCGCCGCGCAGGCGCCCGACCGCACCCTCTACATCGGCAACCTCCCCTACGACGCGACGACCGAGGAGGTGCAGACCCTCATCAACGGGGTCGCGCCCGACAGCGTCGTCCGCGTGCATCTTCCGATGGACGCCGACGGCCGCAAGCGCGGCTTCGGCTTCGTGACGATGGCCAGCTCCGAGGCCGCCAAGGCCGCGGAGGTGGCGCTGCGAACGGCGGATCTCCGCAACCGGCGGCTCGTCGTGAACCTCGCGCACCCGAAGGGCGAGCGCCCGGCGGGCGGCGGCGGGGGTGGGGGCGGGTTCGGCGGTCCCTCGCCGTTCCAGTCGTCGTTCGGCGGCGGCGCGGGCGGTGGTCCCCCGAAGAAGGCCTTCGAGCAGCCGCGGAAGCGCACCTTCGAGGACGGCGGCGGCGCGGCCGGCGGCGCCGGTCGCAAGAAGGCCAAGGAGCGGGGCGGCGCGAACAAGTTCAACTACCCCGACGACGACGAATAGCGCGCGGCTCGGTCTTTCGACCGACGCCTCACCTTGACTCGGAGCCTGTCCCGCGGCAGTCTCCGCCGCCGTCATGCGCGACCTGATCAAAATGACGTGCGGCAATTGCAGCCGCGCGAACTACACGACGACCAAGAACAAGCGGACGATGTCCGAGAAGTTCGAAATCAAGAAGTTCTGCCCCGTGTGCCGGAAGCACTTCCCGCACAAGGAAGGCAAGATCTCGAAGGGCTGACCTCTGCGCGCCGCTCCTTCCCTGGCTGCGCATGTGCTCAGCCCGGGCCGACCCCCGGGTAGACACGACGTCAGCCTGTGGTAGAAGCGGTCTCCCCCGTGGCACTGGTGCCGCGCGGCATCCCCAGGCATCGGGGCCCACGCACCGGAAAAGGAGCGCCGCATGGTCTTCGACTGGCTTCACGGCCTGTTCTCGAACGATCTCGCGATCGACCTGGGGACGGCCAACACCCTCATCTACGTGAAGGGCAAGGGCATCGTCTCTTGCGAGCCCTCCGTGGTCGCGGTCCAGAAGGACACGCGCGGGGGCAACAAGGTGCTCGCCGTCGGGCGCGAGGCCAAGGAGATGCTGGGCCGTACGCCAGGGAACATCCGCGCCGTACGCCCCCTGCGTGACGGCGTCATCGCCGACTTCGAGATCACCGAGGCGATGCTCCGGTACTTCATCGCCCGCGCCCACTCGAGGCGCACCCTCGTCAAGCCGCGCATCATCATCTGCGTCCCCTTCGGCATCACCGAGGTCGAGAAGCGCGCCGTCAAGGAGAGCGCCGAGAGCGCCGGCGCGCGCGAGGTCTACCTCATCGAGGAGCCCATGGCGGCCGCCATCGGGGCGGGCCTCCCCATCACCGAGCCGAGCGGCAACATGATCGTCGACATCGGGGGGGGGACGACCGAGGTTGCCGTCATCTCGCTGGCCGGCATCGTGTACTCGCAGAGCGTGCGCGTCGGCGGCGACAAGATGGACGACGCCATCGCCGCGTACCTGAAGCGCAAGTACAACCTCGCCATCGGCGAGCAGACGGCCGAGAAGATCAAGATCCAGATCGGCAACGCCTACCCGGTCGAGAAGCAGATGACGACCGAGGTCAAGGGTCGGGATCTGGTGGCCGGCGTCCCCAAGACGGTCATCGTCAACAGCGACGAGATCCGCGAGGCGCTGACGGAGCCCATCAACAACATCGTCGAGGCCGTGCTCATGGCCCTCGAGAAGACGCCGCCCGAGCTCGCGGCCGACATCGTCGACAAGGGGATCGTCCTCACCGGGGGCGGCGCGCTCTTGCGCAACCTCGACGTCCTGCTCCGCGAGGAGACCGGCCTGCCCGTGATGGTGTGCGACGACCCCATCAGCGCCGTCGTCCTCGGGAGCGGCAAGGCGCTCGATCACATGGAGCTGTTGAAGGAGGTCACGATCGCATGAGGGCCTGAGGGGCTCGATGGGATCGTCGGCTAAGCGTCGTAGTGTCACCCGCTCTCAAGCGCTATCGCGACGCCGCGATCGTCGTCCTCCTCCTCGCGGTGCCCTTCTTCGTCCTCAAGGCGAACATGAAGTCGCCCGAGAACCAGAACGCGATGGACCACGCCATCCTCCGCGTCTCGGCCCCGGTCGAAGTGGCGGCGGCGACCCTCGCGCGCGGCGCCGGCGGCATCTGGAACGACTACGTCTACCTGGCCGACGTGAAGCAGGACAACGAGCGCCTCGCCTACGACAACGCGCGCCTGCGCGAGCAGGTCCACGGGCTCGAGCAGATGCAGGTCGAGAACCGGCAGCTGCGGCGCCTCCTCCAGCTGAAGGACTCGATGCCGGGCGAATCGGTGAGCGCCCAGGTCATCAGCAAGGACTTCACGGAGTTCTTCCGCGTGACCCGCCTCGTGCTCGACAAGGGCGCGCGCGACGTGCGCCCCCACATGCCCGTCGTGGCGCCGGACGGCGTCGTCGGCTCGGTGCTCCACGTCGCGGGCGACACGGTCGACGTGCAGCTCGCCGTCGACGCGGCCTTCGGGGTCGACGTGGAGGACGAGCGGACGCGCGCGCGCGGCTTCGTGCGCGGCACGGGCGACCCGGCGCGCTACGGCTGCAAGGTCGAGATGGTCGACTCGCGCGACGAGGTGGAGATCGGCGATCTGCTGGTGACGAGCGGCAAGGGCCGCTGGTTCCCGAAGGGCATCCCGGTGGCGCGCGTCACGCGCGTGCTCAAGCGCGAGCTCGGGCGCGACCAGGACGTCGACGCCTCGCCCACGGTGGACTTCTCGCGGCTGGATACCGTGCTTCTCCTCGTGACGACGCCGGGCGAGGAGGCGGGACCGGAGGGGCGGACAGGCACGGTGGGGAACGCGGCTTCGACGAGCGGGCGCGGGAGGCAGTGAGTGCGCAACGTCGCCTTCCTCGGCGTCGGGCTGGCGCTCCTCGTGCTCCAGGCGAACGTCTTCCGCGCGCTCGACGGGGTCCGTCCGGGCCTGGCGGCGGCCATCTGGGTGCTCGCGGTGCTGCTCGACGTGGCGCGCACCGCGCGGCAGCTGCGCACGGCGCCCCGGCAGCCGGGGGCCATCTCGTCCTTCCGCGCCGACCTCTCCCTGCCGGCCACGGTGCTGCTCGGCTACGTGCTCCTCATCGGCTACGCCCACGCCCACGTCGGCCGGCCCATCCCGGCCCTCGTCCTGCCGCTCATCCTCTTCATGGGCGTGCGCGAGTACTCGCTGGCGCGCGGCGCGGCCGTGGCCTTCGTCCTGGGCTACGTGACCGACGTGCTGGGGATCGCGCCGGTCGGCCTCTACACGTTCACCTACGTCGCCAGCTTCGTGCTCGCGCGCGCGGCCGGCGTGCGGCTCGCCGCGCAGACGACGTGGATGCAGGTGCTCCTCGTGGCCGCCTTCACGCTGCTCCAGAGCACGATGATCCTCGTGCTGCTCGCCATCTTCGGGCGCGACCCGTGGGTCCCGCGCTCGCTCTATCCCCTCGCCCTCCCGCACGCCGTCGCGACGGCCGCCGTGGCGCCGCTCGTCTTCCGCGCGTGCCAGGCCCTCCACGCGGCGACGGCCGGCTCGTCGCGGGCGGAGCCCACGGGGGGCATGGCGTCATGAGCACGGCGTCATGAGCGATCTCCTCGTCGCGCGCTCGGACGTCGGTGAGTTCCGCAAGCGCTACAAGTGGATGGCGCTCTTCGCGCTGCTCGCTTGCCTCACCATCATCGGCCGGCTCTTCCAGCTCCAGGTCGTCGACGGGGCGGAGTACGCGGCCATCGCGCACGAGAACATCATCCGCCGCGTCGTGCTGCCGACGACGCGAGGGGTCATCCGCGACTCGAGCGGGAAGGTGCTGGCCTCGAGCCGCCCCTCGTACGACGTGGAGGTCGTCCCCGGCAAGGTGATGCCGAGCTCGCGCCCCGTGCACTACCGCAACGGGCTCGCCCTGCCGCGCGATCCGGACTCCTGGCCCAAGCTCGCCGACATCCTCCGCCTCAACCCCGAGGAGCGCCGCACCTTCGACGCGCGCATCCGCGCCGCCTGCACGAGCGACGACGACAAGTCCCCTTGCTGGAGGACGCCCATCCTGGTCCGCGAGGACGTGCCGCGCGACATCGTCGCCGAGCTGAAGCAGCACACCGACGAGCTGGCGGGGATGGACATCGTCGGCAAGCCGGTCCGCTTCTATCCGTTCAAGGAGCTCGGCGCGCACATGCTGGGCTACGTGGCGGAGATCGACCAGGGGATGCTCACGAAGTACCGGCCGCCGGGGTACGCGGAGCTGCCTCGCGACGAGCAGCAGCGCATCAACCCGCTCGGCTACGAGGGCGGCGACACCGTCGGGGCGACGGGCATCGAGCACGCGTGGGAGTCGTACCTGCGCGGGCAGCGGGGCTGGGAGAAGCGCGTGGTCGACGCGCGCGGGCGGTACCGGTCGGGCCCGGAGGCCGAGCGGCTGGTGGACCCGCCGGGGAAGCTCGACCCGATCCCCGGGCGCGATCTCCGCCTCTCGGTCGACGTGGAGCTGGAGCAGGCCATCGACAAGGCGATGCGCCCGCACGCGGCAGGCTCGGTGGTCGCGGTCGACGTTCGCACGGGGCGGCTGCTGGCGCTCTACTCGAAGCCGAGCTTCGATCCGAACGACCTCTCGGGCGGCGAGGGGCACGCGCGCGTGCGCGAGGCGTTCAACCGCCTCTACGCGAACCCGCTCCGGCCGATGCTCGACAAGACCATGAGCGGCGCCTTCCAGCCGGGGTCGACGATGAAGCCCTTCAGCGCGCTGGCGGCGCTGGAGGACCAGATGATCGATCCCGCGCACACCGAGAAGTGCGAGGGGTACGTCATCTTCGGGCATCGCATCTTCCGGTGCAGCCACGTCCACGGGCCGGTGAACCTCCACGAGGCCATCGAGCGCTCCTGCAACGTGTACTTCTTCCATCTCGCCGAGACGGTCGGCATGGACCGCATCGCGCGCATCGCGCAGGCGTTCGGCCTGGGGCAAAAGACGGGGCTCGGCATCAACCCCGAGGCGCCGGGGCGCATCCCGACGCGCTCCTGGTACGCGCTCCGGTACCGGGGGCAGTTCCGCGTCGGCTTCACGCTGAACATGGCCATCGGCGAGGGCGACGTGACGGTGACGCCGCTGCAGCTCGCGCTGGCGTACGCGGCGCTCGGCAACGGGGGAACGCTGTACCAGCCGCAGGTGGTGCGGGCGGTGGAGACGAGCGACGGCGCCGTGGTGCAGGAGTTCCCGCCGCGCATTCGCCGGCAGATCGAGGTGCACCCGGAGAACCTGAAGCGCGTGACGGACGCGCTCTACGACGTCGTGAACGATCCGACGGGGACGGCCTTCGCGGCGCGCGACCCGTCGCTCGACATCGCCGGCAAGACGGGCACGGCGCAGACCGGCTACATCACGAAGAAGGACGACGACCCGAAGATGGGCTGGTACCTCTCGCAGAACCACGCCTGGTTCGCGAGCTTCGCGCCGGCGCGGTCGCCGGAGGTCGCGGTGGCGGTGCTGGTGGAGCACGGCGGCTCGGGGCCGGAGATCGCGGTGCCGGTGGCGATGCAGATCGTCCACGAGTACGAGCGGCTGCAGGCCATCCGTCTGGGGCACACGCCCTCGGCGAAGTCGCCACCCCCCAAGTCGGCCAAGCCGTCGGGGGCGCGACCGTGAGGCTCCGGTCGAACGACTTCGGCCTGGGTCGCATCCGCGAGCACTTCGACTGGACGCTCTTCATCAGCGTGTCGCTCCTCGCCGTCGTTGGCGTCATCAACCTCTACTCGGCGACCAGCGTCGCCCGCGGCCACGGCGACGACTACATCCAACAGATCTACTGGCTCGTCGGCGGCGGCATCCTCGCCACCCTCGTCGCCGCCATCGACTACCGGCACTACGAGCGCCTCGGCTACGCGCTCTACGGCGCGGGCGTCATCCTGCTGCTGCTCGTCTTCATCCTGGGGCGGGAGATCCGCGGCAGCTCGCGCTGGATCTACATCGGCTCGTACAGCTTTCAGCCGAGCGAGTTCATGAAGCTCTTCCTCGTCATCGCGCTGGCCAAGTACCTGCACGACGACCCGAAGAGCGAGGGGCGCACGCTGCGCGGGCTGCTCGTCCCGGCCATCATCACGGCGGTCCCCGTGGCCCTCGTGATGCTCCAGCCCGACCTCGGCACGGGGCTCATCCTGCTGCTCGTCTTCGTGTCGATCTGCGCGCTCACCAACATTCGGACGCGGAGCCTCGTGGGGCTCGGGATCGTGGGCGCCATCCTCGCGCCGATCTTCTGGGGGTACGGCCTCCGCGGGTACCAGAACGAGCGCATCACGGCGTGGCTCAACCCGAACGAGAACGTCCTCACGTACAACTGGGATCCGCACCACGCGCGCATCGCGGTCGGCAACGGCGGCTGGTTCGGGCAGGGGTTCATGAAGGGCTCGCAGAACCAGTTCAACTTCCTCCACGAGCAGCACAGCGACTTCCCGTTCCCGGTCTTCGCCGAGGAGTGGGGGCTCATCGGCAGCGTGGGGCTCGTCGCCCTCTACGGCGTGCTCGTCCTGTGGTGCCTTCGCGTCGCGTCGTCGGCGAAGGACCGCTTCGGCGCGGTGCTCGCCGTCGGCGTCGGGAGCATCATCTTCTGGCACGCCGTCTTCAACCTGGGGATGGTGACGGGCCTTCTCCCGGTCGTCGGCGTCACGCTGCCGCTCTTCTCCTACGGCGGCTCGAGCGTGATGACGGTGCTCATCGGCGTCGGCCTCGTGATGAACGTGTCCATGCGGCGCTTCTACGCGTCGCCGACACGGACTCCGCTGCTGGGCTTCTGATCCAGCGAAGCACCCTCTCGACCTGACGCGATACGGCGGGGCATCGGGGCGTCGGGGCATCGGGGCATCGGAGCATCGGAGCATCGGAGAACTGGGGGACGCACGCCCGCCGTCGACGGGCTTTGAAGCAGGCGCGATGCACGGAGCGGAGAGGCCCAGTGATTGCCGGGGGATGGGAAACCACCTGGAGGTGACCCGGGACCACGTGGACCTGATGCCCGCTCACGTCGAGGTGATGCGCGGTCACTTGGACCTGATGCCCGGTCACGTCGAGGTGACCCGGGACCACGTGGACCTGATGCCCGGTCACGTCGAGGTGATGCGCGGCCACATTCACCGGATGGGCCACACTCACCTGATGACAGAGAAGCTCCCGATCCCTCCGAAAAAGAGGCTCTCGGTCCACGTGTCCGCGATGTCCTGGCCCCGCTGACCCAGCGTGTCGAAAGCCCGCCGTCGTCGGGTCGGCGCGGAGCGCTGGCGGGGGGTTCCTCCCGAATTCCCGCGCAAGCTTCGCGAAGCGAAGCGCCGCGCGGGGGAGGTCGGAGGGACCCGCCAGCGCGAGCACCGACCCGGCGGCGGCGGGCGTGGGTCCCGCGGTCCGTGGGATCCTTCGGGCTTCGCCCTCAGGATGACAGCAAAGGGGCTTCCCCCGAGGATGACCGTGGGGTCCTTCGGGCTTCGCCCTCAGGATGACAGCAAAGGGGCTTCCCCCGAGGATGACCCTCAGATGACAGCGAGGTGGCGTCGCTACGGCGAGGGTTGCTGCGTGCCGAGCTTGCCGCCCTGGAGGACCATCATGTGGAACTTGGAGAACTCCGACTGCCCGAGGGTGAACATCACCTCGGTCAGCAGGCGGTAGGGGGTCGACACGTCGGCGATGAGGATCGCCTCGCTCTGGCTCGGATCCTTGCCCGTCGCCATCCGGATGCGCTTGTCCGTGTCGCGCCAGGACTGCAGCGCGCTGCCGAGCGGCACGATGAAGTAATCGTTGCGCGAGCCGCGCTTGTACTTGGCCTCGACGCCGTACTGCGACGCGTCCGGCGGCACCGGGCACACCACCGTCTCGCCCACGATGAGCTGCGACTTCGAGATGATGACCGCGAGACCTTCCGGCTCGCCGTCGGGCTCCGTCGTCAGGATGCTCTTCGGCAGCTGCATGTCCTGCGACTGCGGGAGCGACGCCGTCGACGTGCTCAGACTCTTGAGCAAGAAGACGAGGATGATGGTCATCATGTCCATCATCGCCGTGATGTTGAGGAAGTTGATCTCCGGCTCGACCTTGTTCTTCATGATCGCCTTGCGAAGCTCGCGCTTGTACGTCGCGAGGCTCGCCGGCTTGGTCGGCTTGGCGGAGGGGCCCTGGGGCTGGGTCATCTACTTCGGAACTCCGAAAGTGATCTCGGGGAAAAGGACCTGCCCGTCGTCGGCCTTGCGGATCGCGTCGCACGTCCCGATGATCGACTGATAAGGGACGCTGCCGTTCGCCGTGATCGTCGCCGTCGTCTCGTCGGCCGCCTCGGGGACCTGGTTCTTCAGACGCTTCGCGCACGCGTTCAGCGCCGTCCAGTCGTAGTCCTGCTTGCCGTCGGTCGTCTTCATGCCCACCGCGACGCCGGAGCCGGGGGCCTGGCAGCCCTCCCCGATGCGCTGCCCGAAGGCCGAGACGATGAAGCCCTTGTCGATGACGATGATGTTCAGCGAGAGCGTCGGCTTGCCCGGCGGCCTCGCGTGCGAGCCGCTCGAGCTCGGCGGCTGCGTGTCGATCATCGTGGTGAACGTCACGCTGATCGTCGCGAGGACGAACATGAGGACGTTGGTGATGATGTCGAGGAAGGGGACGATGTTGAGCTCCCCTCCCTCTTCGTCGGGCGACAGCTCGCGCCCCATCGACAGGCGACGGACCCGGCTTCGCTGCGCGGCGCTGAGCTTCTCGTTCTCCGGCATCGCGGGCTCTCGCGACGGCTAGTAACTGCCGGGGCGCGTCTGGATGGTCAGCAGGTTGAAGACGCGCTCCTGCGTCGCGTCCAGATCGTGCTGGATGTTCTTCGCCCGCTGGTGGAGAAAGAGGTGCGCGATCATGCACGTGACGGCGATCCCGAGGCCGAACGCCGTGTTGTACATGGCCTCGGAGATGCCGAGCGACAGCTGCGCTTGACGCTGCGCCGCCGAGAGCCGCGGATCGGACACCGCGTTGAACGTCGTGATGAGGCCCGTCACCGTGCCGAGGAGGCCGATGAGCGTCGCGATGTTCGCGAGCGACCAGAGCGAACCGACGCGCTTTTCGACGGCGGGCCGGAGCTCGCTCATCTTCTCGCTCATCGCGGCGTCGATCTCGTCGGGTCCCTTGTTGGCGTGCGTGAGGCCCGCCTTGACGAGCTGGAGCGTCGGATAGTCGCCCGCGTCGCACAGCTTGATGGCGCGGTCGATGTTGCCTGCCGTCACGAGCTTCTTGATCTGGGCGAAGAACTCCTTCGAGTTGACGCTGTACTTCGAAAGCTGGAACGCGACGCGCTCGATGACCATGGCGATGACCACGGCGCTCACGATCAAGTTGGCGACCAGGAACGTCGGCTTCTCTTTGAAGGCGCCCATCAGGCCGCCCGAGCCGCCTGCTGCTTGCGCCGCCTGCTCCGCAACGAGGACCACGAACATTACCCCGACGCTCCTTTCTGACTCTCTCGCGGGCCGCGAGCGCTCCGTAGCGCACGGCCCACCGCAAACTCGCGCGGGCCAGTATAGCGGCAGGCCGTGGCAAAAAGGGAAGCGCGCTCTCGCCTCTCTTTTTCGCTCGCGCTCGCAAGGCCCGTCCCCGACGCCTTTCCCGACGCCTCCCCGACCCCCCGCCCGCGAGCCACCGCCCGCGACCGCTCGAGCACAGCCACGGCCCCCGAGGGCTCCCCGACCCCTCGGATTGCCGTTACGACATA
Organism: Polyangiaceae bacterium; assembly: GCA_036501935.1. Classification (GTDB taxonomy): domain Bacteria; phylum Myxococcota_A; class Polyangia; order Polyangiales; family Polyangiaceae; genus Palsa-1150. Next base: position 13,498 of record DASXZL010000032.1, read on the forward strand.
AGTTTCGATAAAGGTCGGGATCGGATGGGCTTTTGGGAGCGCCTCATCGCGTCTCGAACGCTGCTCCATCGCTCGAAGCGGCCCAAACTCCCTTGACGTGGTTTGGTCTCACCTGTCAGGCTCGCCGTTGCTCGCGGAAGTCTCAAGCCGCCTGCCCGCCGCCTGCCCCCGGTCTTGATGGCGCTGGTCTTCGACGTGAGGCGCTTGCTTCGTTCCGAGTCGTTCAGTTAACGTGCGGGCCGCGCCGACGCGGCCTGCAAGGGGCCAACCGGGCACGGGTCGCTCGAGGTCAAAAGCTCGCTCTCTCTCTCTCCAACGGAGGACGGTTCGATGGCTGCTGTGTGGAAGCATTTCAAGGATGGCGGTTGGGGGATGTACGTGATCCTCTTCTGGTCCATCCTCACCATTGGGGTCATCGTCGAGAGGGCTCTCTACCTCTTCGGCGCGTCCATCAACAAAGACGTGTTCCTGGCGACGATGCAGAAGTGCATCCTCGCGGGCGACGTCGCCAAGGCGGTCAAGATGTGCTCGGCGGCCAACGCGCCGCTCGCGCGCATCGTCCAAGGGGGTCTGGTCAAGGTGAACCGTCCTGACGAAGAGGTGCAGGCGGCCATGGATGAGGCGGCGCTGCGGGAGATCCCGCGCATCGCCAAGCGCACCGGCTACCTCGCGCTGCTGGCCAACCTCTCCATGCTCAGCGGTCTGCTCGGCACGGTGTCGGGCCTCATCACGGCGTTCGGCGCGGTCTCCGGCGAGAGCGTCGATCCGAGCCAGAAGGCGCGCATCCTCGCCGAGGGAATCTCGGAGGCCATGAACTGCACGGCCTTCGGGCTCATCGTCGCCATCATCGGTCTCATCGGCTTCGCCGTGCTCAACGGCAAGACGCAGACCCTGGAGGACGATATCAACGAGGCGAGCGTCCAGGTGCTCAACCTCGTCATCACGAACCGCCAGAAGGTCAACATGTCGGGTATTCCGACGGGTTGAGCCAAGGCGGAGCTCACGAACGACCTCCAAGACGTCGCGGAGCCCATCCGGCTCCGCGACGGCTCCACGTAGCGGCGAGCGGAGAGGAACGGACTGGAACATGAGCGGCGTAGACGTCGGCGGCGGTGGCGGTGGCAAGCGGAAGTCGGTGGACTCGGACATCAACATGATTCCGTTCATCGACCTGCTATTCGTGACGATCGCCTTCCTCCTCATCACCGCCGTGTGGTCCCACATGTCGCGCATCAACGCGGACGCGCAGGTGCCCGGCCCTCCCCGCCCGGATGTGGAGCAGGAGAAGGTCGAGCCCGAGAAGCAGCTCCACGTGATGATGCAGTCCGAGGACAAGTTCACCCTCGTCTGGAAGCAGGGGAGCACGACGGTCGACCAGATCGACGTCCCTCGGAAGGACGTCGTCATCCACGCGGGCACTCAGGACGTCGTCCGGTTCCCGGATCTGGCGGTGAAGATCGAGAGCGAGTGGAAGGCCAAGGGCCAGCACTCGAACCCGACGGACCGCAAGCTCGACCAGGCCATCCTCCACACCGACAACAAGACCGAGTTCAAGTATCTCATCGGTGTCATCGACGCGATCTACCAGACGCACCGGGACATGAACCTCGGCAGCAAGACCGAGAAGATGCCCGCGTTCAACATCACCTTCGCGGTCAACTAGGCAGACAAAACCATGCCCATCATTGAACCCGGACGCCGCTTGATGCGGCAGGTTGGGCTCGAGTTCGTGGCGAAGAAGGTCGCGGGCGGAGCGCACCGGAACACGAACGCCAGCCTCTCGCTGACGAGCATGATCGACTTCCTGATCGTGACGGTCATCTTCCTGCTCATGAGCTTCAGCGCCAGCGGCGAGACGCCGCAGGCCAAGGGGCTCGTTCTGCCGAAGGCCGAGAACGCGCTCGACATGATCGACGCCCCGGTCGTGGCGGTGGTGGGCAGCCAGATTCTCGTCGACGGGTCCCCCGGCGGGAACACCCGCGCGGTCGAGGAGTCGGATCGGATGCAGCGGATCGACGAGCTCTTCAACATGCTCAAGGCCAAGCGGGAGCTCTGGAAGCAGACGCACCCGAACAAGGACTTTCCGGGCGTGGCGATGCTGCAGATCGACCAGAACATCAAGGCCGTGGTCGTGAAGAGCGTCTTCCAGACGGCGGCGTTCGCGGGCTTCCCGAACGTCAGCTTCATGGTCGACAAGCTTCCCCAAAGCGGCGCTCACTGACGCCTGCCCGCCGGCGCGCTGCCGCATGAGGGCCGGCGCGCACCGGCGAGGAACATGGCAGAGCTGAAGAAAAGGAAGGGCCGCGGGCTCCCCGCGCTGGCCCGCTCGCGGGAGGACCGCGCAAGCGGACGCTCCCGGTGGACGGCGTCGGCCGGTCTGCTCGCCGGGGCGGTCATCGTCGCGGGGCTCGTCGCGCATCACGTCGTGAGCGGGCGCGAGCTCGAGGCCGACCAGCAGGCGCTGCTGGCCAAGCAGCGCGCCGTCGCCGTGACGCTGGGGCCCCAGTGGTTCGCGCTGCGCGACAAGCTGGAGGCCGACGTCCTCGACGCCTCGAAGGGCTGGGAGGGCGACCTCGTGGACCCCCAGGCGCGCCGGGCGGAGTGGCGGACGCAGCCGGGTCTTTACCTCCGCATGCGGCTGGTGGAGGCGAAGGACGCGGCGAGCGTGCGCGCTGTGGCGGCGGATACGCGGAAAGACGCGTTCGCGGCGTGCCTGCTGCGCGAGCCGAACGAGCGAGGCGCGCGCGGGGAGGTCGACGGCGGCGCGTTCGCCGAGCAGCCCTGGAACCTCGGGCAGGCGTACGCGGCGACGCGCATCCTGACCGACGACTGGGTGAACGACGTGAAGACCACGGACGAGGACCTGCACCTCCGCATCCTGTCGCGGGAGTACGACAAGGCCGTGACCGACGAGATCCCCCTCGCCATCGACGTGGTGAAGCGCGCGCAGTTCTTCCTGCTGGTGCTCGACGAGGACGTCGGGGAGGCGGTGAAGCCGGCCGACGGCGGCCCGCTGACGGAAGAAGCGCTGCAGCTCGTGCCGCACCCGTCGCGCGTGCACCTCTTCGACCTGAGGAGCGGCAAGGAGATCCTGCGGCTGCTGAGGACGGGAGACGCGCAAGTCATCCAGGCCGGCGAGCGCGCCGTGGCCGACGAGGAGACGCGCGACGCGATGCAGCGCCAGGCGAACAACTGCGCCCTGGCGAGGCGCGTCGAGGAGGCCCTCGCGCCGCCCCCCGCGCCGACGGCGGCAGCCACGGGAAAGTGAGCGTCCGAAACCGCCCGCCAGCGCCCCCCGCAGCGCCGCGCCCCTCATTGCGGCGCCTCGTCCCCCGTATCGACGACGTGCGTCAGCATCACCTGGTGCCAGGCCAGCGTGATCGCGACGAAGCCCGACCGGTCGTCGGCGGTCGCCACCACCCCCGACGCCAGCGCCGCGTCGCTCCAGCGCACCCCGGCGTGGAACCCGAGCCACGGCCCCGACGCCTCCTTCAGGAGCGGCACCTCCAGCCCGAGCCCCGCCTGCATCCCGGCGCGCGATGCGAAGCTCGTCCCCGCCGGCTGCTCGAACATCGCCCCCAGCTCGAGGCCGAGCGAGTCCACCACGAGATCGAACCGCGCCCGCTGAAGCTCGCGCCCCGTCAGCCATCGCGCGAGAAAGAGCGGGCGCAGCTCGAGCCCCGCCGCTAGCACCCGGGTCGGCTCCGCCGCCGATGCGACGAGGGCGCCGTCCTCGTACGTCACGAAGAGGCCCGCGCTCTCGAGGTACCGCACGCGGAGCTCCCCTTCCGCGCGTCCGCCTCGCGCCGCCACGACGCCGCCGAGGCCCGCCACCAGCGTCACGTCGCCCTGGAGTCGCCCGTACGTCGGCTCGGGGCGCCCGTCGGCGCGCGCCGTCCCGGCCGGCAGCGCGAGGGACGCAGCCACCCACGCCCACGCAGCCCCGCCTCTAGAGCCCCAGCGCATGCGTCACGGGCTCCCGCAGCTCCGGCGCCAGCACGAGCCGCACGCGCGACAGCTCCTGCCCCGCGAGGCGCCCGAGCAGGAACGACACCTCGTGCAGCGGCCGCGCCGGCCCTTTGGCGTAGACCACGGCGAGCGGCGCCGCCTGGCCCCCGAACGGCTCGTCGCTCGCCTCGTCGAGCCCCACGTACGACGCCGCGTCGAGGCCCCGCGCCTTCGCGACGTCGCGCGCGACGCCGAGCGCGTTCGCGCGCCCCTCCGGCGTCGCATGCTCGCCGAAGAGCTCCAGCGTCTTGAAGAGCGAGCGCTCCCGGATGCGGCGCGAGAGATCCGCCAGCGGCTCGTCGCGCGACCTCTCCCAGGCGTGCATCGCTCCCCAGAGCACGCCGTCGTCGAGCTCCAGGTAATCGGCGAGCGCGATGTCCTCCCCGCGCGCCCCCGCGGCCACCGCCGCCGGCACCTCCTCGAGCCGCTCGCCCGCGCGCAACACCTCGACCGCCCTCCCCAGGATGCGGCGGATCATCCACTCGGCCGCGCGCGTCGCCTTGTGCAGGTACACCTGCTGGAACATGAAGAGGCGCGCCGTGATGAACGCCTCGATCGCCGGCAGCCCCTTGGCCCCGTCGATGGCCAGCTCCGGCGCGACCCCGTCGTGGCCCGACGGCGCGAACCGCAGGCTCCGCAGCAGCCAGTCGAGATCGTAGACGCCGTAGCGCACGCCCGTCGCGTGCGCGTCGCGGAGTAGGTAGTCGCAGCGGTCGACGTCGAGCTCCCCGCTGACGGCCTTGGCCATGTAGGGCAGCTCGTGCCGCCCGTGCACGAGGTCGACCACGCGCGCCGGCATCGACGCGTCGACCGACGCCAGCACCCGGTGAACGCCCGTCGACGGATCGAGCACGATGCGCTCGGTCCACGTCTCGTGGGCCGGAGTGCCGGGGATCGCGTCCTCGAAGAGGTGCGAGAGCGGGCCGTGGCCGAGGTCGTGGAGGAACGCCGCCGCGAGCGCCTCGCGTCCCCGCTCTTCGGTCACGCGCTGCGCCGCGGGGAGGGCCCCGTGGATGGCGCGAAGGCGCGCGAGGAGGAGCTTCATCACGAAGGCGGCGCCGATGGCGTGCGCGAACCGCGAATGCTCCGCGCCCGGGAAGGCCAGCGACGTGACGCCGAGCTGGCGGATCCGGCGAAGGCGCTGCACCTCCGGCGTATCCATGAGCGCCTCGACGATGTGCTCCTCCGCCGACTCGAAGGCGACGAGGCCGTGCACGGGATCGCGGAGGATCAAGGCAGCTCCACGATACGCGTCCCGACGCGCCCGTCGTCGTACCAGACGCGCACGGCGAGCGCCCCCTTCACGTGCCCGAGCTCCGCCACGCTCTTGGCCGGCGTCGGCCGCGTCCCCGGCGCCCGCTCCGCGTGCCACGCGGGCCGGAACGGCTCGCCCGCGACGGAGGCCGCGTCCACGGCCCACGCGAGCGGCTCCTCGGGCGCCTCCAGCGTCACGTGCGCGCCCAGGAGCCCCCTCTCCACGCGCACCCGCGGAGGCGCGCCCTCCGCCGCCCGCCCCTCGCCGCACGACTGCACGACGAGCGGCACCCCTGCCCGGAGCAGCCGCGCCCGCGCCGTCGCCAGCGCCATCGGCGACGCGTCCCCCAGCACGAAGCGCCGCCCGAGCGCGTGCGCGCTCTCCCCCGTCGTGCCGCTCCCCGCGAAGACGTCGACCACGAGGCCCCCCGGCGGCGACGCGCACGCGACGACGCGATCGAGCAGCGCCCGCGGCTTCTGCGTCGGGAAGCCCGTGCGCTCGCCCGGGCGCGCGTGGCGGAGCGGCGGCACGTCGGTCCAGAGCGCGTCGACGCGGCGCTCGCGGCACCATGCGCCCGCCGCGTCCTTCACGAGGAAGTACTTGATGTACACCTTGCCGCTCGCCGTCCGGTGCACGCGCCCCTCCTTCTCGAGGCGCGCGATCGACTCGTCGGTGTAGTCCCCACGCGGCGCCGACGTGAAGGGGCGGCCCTCGGCGTCGGTGCGCACCGCCCCCGGCTCGATCGGCTCGAGGCGCGTCGGGGGGACGAGACGCGCGCCGCTCCGGCCGTCGGGCTTTCCGTAGACGACCAGCGTGTCGAGCGTCCGCCCGAACTGGTGGCTCGCGGCCTGGCGACCGAGGTTCGGCGCGCGGCGCCAGACGATCTCGTTCACGAAGGCCTCGCGCCCGAGGATCTCGTCGAGCACCACCCGCACGAGGTACGAGGCCCGCCAGTCGACGTGCACCCACAGCGTCCCGCCCGGCGCGAGCAGGTGCGCGAGCGCGTCGAGCCGCGGCGCGAGCATGTCGAGGTACGCGCCGAGCGAGCCGTCCCACCGGTCGTCGTACGCCTGCGTACGCACGACGCGCCCGTCCGCCGGCCCGTCGAGCCGCGCCTCGTGCGTGTACGCCGCCTGCGATCCGAACGGCGGATCCACGTAGACGAGGTCGACCTTCCCCGCGAGCCCCTCGCCCGCGAGCGCCCGCGCCACCGCCAGCGCGTCCCCTCCGACGAGCCTGGCCGGCCATCGGGAGGGCGTGGCGCCGGTTTCACCCCGCCGCTCCGGCGTCTCGTGCGCGTCCCCCGCCTTCGCCGCGAGCTCCGTCACCTCGAGCGGCGGCGCCTCTTCCCCCACGCCGTCCCCGGGCTCCCACCTGCGCCCCGGCCACGAAAGCCGAGCCGCCGCGCCGGGTTCCCTCGCCGCGCCCTCGGCCGCCCTCCGTGCCGGTGGCGCCGTCAGGCTGGAATTGTGCCCCTGCATCGCGTGCTTCGCTCTTGTCACGCGGCGCGGCGCGCGTTGCAAGCCCCTTTGGAATTATGTCGCACACGGAGCTAGAGTTGGCGATCGTCCCCCTCGTGCCGACCTCGCGCATCCCCGACGCCACCCACAAGCTCCCGGACATCCTGCGCGCGCTGCCGCAGGGTGAGCTGGACGGCCTCATCGCGCGTCTCGGCATCCGCATCGATCCGGCCAAGCGCATCGACACGCCCTCGCAGGTCGCGCGCGCGCTCGTGTCGCTCCCCGAGCTCCGCGATCCGTCGCGGCTGCATCCCGCGTCGGTCGAGCTCGTGCACCGCGTCGCCGAGGGACGCGGCTCGCTCATCGTGGCGTCGGTGCCGCCGGCGCTCGAGCCGCTCCTCGCGCGCGGGCTCATGTTCGCGAGAGCGACGGCGCTCGGGGTCGAGCTCATCTTGCCGCCCGCGTACCTCGTGCAATTGAAGACCTGGGAAGGCGAGGATCCCCGCTCGCTTCGCGCGCTCCTCTCGCAGGCCCCGTTCGAGACCATGAGCGCCGTGGCCGCGCACTACCTCGGCCGGCCGGCGACGCCGCCCATCGCCTTGTCGCTCGAGACGGCGTGGGACACGCTCGGCCACCCCGCGCACCTCGCCGAAGAGATCGGCAAGCTGTCGCCCACCGAGCGCCGCGTGCTCGAAGGCGTGGAGGAGGACGGCGGCGAGGTCGACACGGAGGAGCTGCTCGAGCTCGAGCGCGAGCCCTTGCGCCTGCGGACGGCGACGGGCGCCACGCCGTCGCGCCGCGGGGTCGGCTTCTCGCTCGAGCGCCGCGCGCTGCTCATCCCGGTGCACCCGAACCGGCACGTCGTGCCGACCGAGGTGAGCGCCATCATCGGCGCGACGCACCACAGCCAGCGCGTCGCGCACCGCGAGGAGGTGCGCCTCTTCGTCGCCTCGGGCGACCACGCCCCGCGCCGCGCGCGCTTCTCGCTCGATCCGGCGCCCCTGGCCCTGGCCCTCGCGGTCGCGTCGCGCGAGTCGCCGGTGCGGGCGGGCGAGGGGCGGACGGCGTCGGGCACGTTCGCGGATCTTCGCGCCGGCGTCGGCACGCCGAAGTCGCTCGTGCAGAAGCTGGCGACGCGCTTCGGGCGCGAGCCGCACCAGGTGGCCCTCGCGTTCGCGCTGTCGCGCGCCATCGGGCTCTGGGACCCGTCGGCGATGAGCACCCTGTCGCCTCCGGGGAGCTTCACGCTGCAGGAGCTGACGCAGCGGCTCTTCGGCGCCTGGCGCCGCGGCGGCGCGTGGGACGAGGCGCGCACCGATCCCGAGGTGCTCCGGCTGCCGCACGACGCGCGCGACTCGAGCCCCGCCGGCGTCGTGCGGGACATGGTGCTCGAGGCGCTGCGCGAGCTCGGCGAAGGGCGCTGGGTGCCGTGGTCGTCGCTCGCGGGGTGGCTGAAGAGCGACCAGCGCGTGCCGGGCATCGCGCGCCTGCTCCGCCGCTGGTCCGAGCGCGGTCAGCTCGACGCGGTGGAGCCGATGGAGGTGGCGCGGCGCATCGTGCACGAGAGCCTGCCCTCGCTGGGCATCCTCGATCTCGGGGAGGACGAGGACCTGCCGCACGATCCCGAGGCGGACGGCGACGGCGCCCCGAAGGCCCTGCGCCTGACGGCCCGGGGCCGGGCGCTGCTCGCCGACAAGCTCCCCGCGGGCGACGCCGAGCCCTCCCGGTTCCTCGACACGCACGTGCTCCGCCTCGGCCCTCCGGCGCGCGTCGGCGCGGTGCTCGCGGTGGCGCCGTTCGTCGAGGTCGGGCGCGCAGCCGAGACGCTGGACCTCATCGTGGCGCCGCAGACGCTGGCCCGGGCCCTCTCGGCGGGTCTGGAGGCCGACGTCCTGCGGACGCGGCTCGAGGCGCTCGCCCCGCTGCCCGAGGGGCTGTCGAAGACGCTGGCGCAGGCGAGCGTCGTCGTGGGCCGCGCGACGTACGAGGCGGCCGCGGGCTTTCTCTGGGTCGAGGACGGCAACGTGCGCGAGCTTCTGCGGACGCGCCGGCCGACGCAGGAGCTCTTCGTGGATCCGTCGCCGCCCGGGGGCCTGCTCGTCGCGCCCGGCGTGGATCTGGACCGGCTGGCGCGTCGATGCCGGACCGTGGGGGTGGAGCTTCTCGTCGAGGGTCAGGTGGTGCGCGCGCGGACGATGCCGCCGCCCCCGCCGTCGAGCGCCCCGAGCAAGTCGGGAGACCGGGTGAAGATCACGCCGCCCCGGGGCACCGTCAAGCTGCAGAAGTAGGGGCGGCGCCGCTACACCTCGAGGATCGTCGCCCGGTCCTCGTCGTCCGGCTGCACGACGCCCGCGTTCGCCCGCTCGAGGGCCCACGACTCGAGGGTCGCGCGCTTGGTCTTGCCGACGAGGCTCCCGCCGCGCACGAAGACCTCGACCGGGATCTGCCGGCCGTTGTAGCGGCTCGCCATCGTGTAACCGTAGGCCCCCGCGTCGAGGATCGCGACGGCGCGCGGCGGGTAGCGCGGGAGCAGGTGCTCGCCGAAGTCGTCGCTGCTCTCGCAGACCGGGCCGACCACGTGCCACGCGACCGCCTCGCCCTTCACCGACTCGCTGTCGAGCGGCACGATGCGGTGGCGCGCCTGGTAGAGCGCCGGGCGCACGAGATCGTTCATCCCCGCGTCGATCATCAGCCACCTCGCCGCCGTCGCGACCTTCGCCTGGATGACGCGCGCGAGCAGCACCCCCGACGCCGCGACGAGCGACCGGCCCGGCTCGATGTACAAAGCGAGATCGTCGAGCCCCCGCAGGTGCAGCTCCGCCCGGGCCGCGCGCACGAAGTCCACCGGGTCGACCGCGGCGCCCTCGCCGTAGTCGACGCCGAAGCCGCCCCCCGCGTCGACGTACGCGAGCGCCCGGAGGACCCCCGACTTGCGCAGCTCGCGCACCTTGTCGAAGAGGACGCGCGCCGCGCCGAGGTACGGCGCCACGTGCTTCAGCTGCGAGCCGGCGTGCACGGCCATCCCGACGAGCTCGAGGTGCGGCGCGCCCTCGGCGAGGGCCACGGCGCGCGCCACGTCGTCGAGCGGGACGCCGAACTTCGCTTCGTCGTGGCCCGTCTGGATGTGCGCGTGCGTCGCGTCGGCCAGATCGATGCTCGGGTTGATGCGGATGCCCACGCGCGCCCTTCGCCCGGCGACCTTCGCCCTCACCCCGACGCGCGCGATCTCCTCGAGGCTCTCCACCTGGATGGCGCCGATGCCGCGGGCGCCGCACGCGATGGCGCGGTCGAGCTCGTCGTCGGTCTTCGCGACGCCGCTGTAGACGATGCGGTCCGGCGCGATGCCGCACGCCAGCGCCACCGCCAGCTCTGCCCCGCTGACCACGTCCGCGCCGCACCCGGCGTCGGCCAGCGCGCGCACGACCGCGCCGGCCGTGTTCGCCTTGACGGCGTAGGCGACGAGATGGGGCGTCGCGTCGAAGGCCGCGTCGAGGGCGCGCGCCCGCTGGGCCATTCCGTCGAGGTCGTAGACGTACGTCGGCGTGCCGACCTCGTCGATGACGTTCTGGAGCAAGGCCCCGCCGAGGTGGAGGGCACCGGATGAGTCACGCGTGAGCGACATGCGAGCTTCGAGTAGTATCCTGCCTGCTTGCCCATGTCCGTACCCCGACGCGCGAAGCTCGTATGCACCCTCGGCCCGGCGAGCCACTCGCTCGAGGGGCTGGAGGCGCTCATCGAGGCGGGGATGGATGTCGCCCGCCTGAACTTTTCCCACGGGACGCACGAGGACCACGGCGCGGCGCTCGGGCGCCTCCGCCAGGCGTCGGAGCGCAAGAAGAAGAGCGTCGCCGCCCTGCAGGACCTCTGCGGTCCGAAGATCCGCACGGGGGAGTTCCCGGCCAAGTTCGACCTCCCCTCGGGGTCCACGGTCGACCTGGTCGAAGGGGAAGAGTCGAAGGACGAGCGGGTCATCCCGATCCAGTACGAGGGCCTGGCGGGGGACGTGCGCGTCGACGACCACATCCTCTTCGACGACGGGCGCCTCGTGCTGACGGTCAAGAGCATCGAGGGCGACCGCGTGAAGTGCCACGTCGACCAGGGCGGCGGCATGCGCGACCACGTGGGCGTGCACCTCCCCAGCAAGACGATGCGCATCTCGGCGCTGACCGAGAAGGACAAGGACGATCTCTCGTTCGGCCTGTCGAGCGGCGTCGACTACATCGCGATGAGCTTCGTGCGTCGCGCGGAGGACCTGTACAACATCCGCGAGATTTGCCTGGCCTGGGGCGCGCCGACGCCGGTCATCGCGAAGATCGAGACGCCCGAGGCGGTCGAGAACCTGGAGAGCATCGTCGCGGCGAGTGACGGCGTGATGGTGGCGCGGGGCGATCTCGGGGTGGAGTTCCCGCCCGAGCGGGTCCCCGTCATCCAGCGGCAGATCCTGCACATGGCGCGGCGCGTGCGGCGCCCGGTCATCGTGGCGACCGAGATGCTGCAGTCGATGACGAAATCGACCCGCCCGACGCGCGCCGAGGCGAGCGACGTGGCGAACGCGGTCTACTCGGGGACCGACTGCCTGATGCTGAGCGGCGAGACGGCGACGGGCGACTACCCGACGCTCGCGTGCGGGATGATGTCGCGCATCGCGATCGAGGCCGAGTCGAGCGCGTTCTTCGAGCAGGTGCCGTACGTGTCGCGGGCGACGAGCGTGACCGAGGCCATCGCGCGAGGCGCGTGCAACACGGCGCGCGAAGTGGGCGCGCGGTTCATCGTGGCCTTCACGGAGACGGGCACGAGCGCGATGACGGTGAGCCTGGCGCGGCCGAGCGTGCCCATCATCGCGTACTCGCCGAACGCGAAGACGCGGCGAAGGATGGCGCTCTACTGGGCGGTCGTCCCGCGCGAGATGCCGGCGATTCACGACGCCGACCAGCTGGCTGACTGGTGCACGGGGGATTTGCTGGCCCACGGATTCGGGAGCCCCGGGGAGCGCGTGGTCATCGTGTACGGCGCGCCGATCGGCGTCAGCGGGAGCACGAACAGCATACGGGTTCACGTACTGGGCTGAGCGCGGGCGCGGGCGCGCCTGCGCTCACTTCCCCCCCGCTCTCACCCCCTCACTGCGGCGCGCACGTCGACACGCCGGCGCCGACGATGACGTCGTCGTACGTCGTCGCCGCGGTCTCCGCCCCGCTGGTCGGGTCGAACTGCGTGACCTGCGTGAAGGTGCCGTCGCTCGTGAAGACCCAGAAATCGCCGCCCCAGAAGCCGAAGGCGTACGCGTCGTCCGGCTCGCCCACCTGGAGGGGATAGTCGTGCACGATGGCGGCCGTGCTCTTGTCGATCTGCAGAATGTGCGAGCCCGACCCGCCGTTCTGGTTCGTGTAGAACGCGTAGAGCGTGCCGTCGCTCGTCCCCGTGAGCTCCGGACCCGCGACGGGGCCGGACCCCGGCATCCCGAAGGGACCGACGAAGTCGAGCTTGTAGGTGGTCGTGTCGATGCTCGCGAGGCCCTTGGAGTCGCGCAGCGCGGGGTTGGTGACGTTCGCCTCCGCCACGAAGAGCGTCTCGCCCGCGTCGCCCGAGTTGGCGACGAAGCCCATCCCGAACGTCGAGAACGTGTTTCCCCCGCCCTGCTGGTCGGGCACGTAGGTCGTGGGCTCGCACGCGCCGCTGGCCGTGTCGACCCGGAAGAGCGTGCCGTCGGTGAAGACCGAGTACGCGATGCCCCGGCGGTCGACGGCCATCGAGAAGGGCGACGAGCCCGTCGTCGTGCACTCGATGACGCCGATCTGCGTGAAGGCGAGCGTCGGCGGGTAAAAGCTGAGAAGCACGTTGTCCTGCGTGAGCACGTAGATGAGCGTGGCCCCCGCGTCCGGGCAGATGTCGATGGCCGGCACGTCGCGGAACCCGATGACGTCCATCGGCGCGTCGAAGCCCACCTCCGGCGGGGCGTCGAGGCCCGCCTCGGGCATCGCGTCGCGAAGGATCACGTGCTCGTTCGCCGCGTCCTCCGGCGGCGCCTCCTCGGGCACGAGCAGGCCCGTGCGGCTGCCGCAGGCGGCGTAGAGCATGGCGAGAGACAGCGTCGGCAGGCAGAACAGCAAGCCGGAGAAGAAGCGGCGTCTCCCCATGGAAATCGCCTATCACTTCGCCGGCAGCACGGCACTGTTCAACGGTCTGAAGTTTGCGCCCGCGGGATACCCGTAGCTGACCCAGCGCGTGAAGAGCGGGTTCGTCTCGTCGGACGTGCCGTTGTCCGTCGGCCACGTGAGGTCGTTGCCCCAACCCCACACCGTCACGCCGATGCTCGCGGTGGCGGACGACGCGCCGATGACGTGGACGCCGTTGTTGCACCCGCCGACGCCCTGGAAGTTGCCCGTGGAGAGGTCGACGCGTGTCATCTGGAAGGTGCCCGCCGTGTCGACCGGCGTCCACCCGCCGAGGACGCCGGCGCAGTCGAGCGTCACGACGGGCATCTGGCCCGTGGACGGGTCCGTCGTGCGGACGACGACGAGGTTCGTCTCCGGGTACGTCGGGTCCGTGAAGAACGTGTACCGCGGGAGGAACTGCGCCGGCGGGATCACGTTGACGAACTCGGGATCGCCCGTGCCGTCGAAGTCGCCGCCGCCGGTCATGTAGCTCGCCAGGTAGAAGGGGTGCGCCGCGTCCTGGCTGCGGACGACGAAGGGCCCCGGCGCGTCGAACTCCGCCAGCTGCCGCGCCGCGATGCCCGCGGGGGCGCCCGGCGGCGGCGCGGGATCGTAGGTCAGCATCGTCCCGTCCACGGCGCCGACGATGCGCCAGGGGACCGACTCCTCCGCGGGGCTTCGGCTGCGGTAGCGGACGGCGACGTACTCGCTCCCGAGCGCCCTCACGGGAGGCAGCATCTGCTCGGCGCTGTCGGCGCGCGCCGACGAGAGGGGCAGATCGATGAGCGTCGAGCCGCCGATGACCGCGACGGGCTTGTCGGACTGGATGGCCGTGCCGGTGAGCTCCGTCGGCTGCGTGAACTGCAGGTAGCCGCCCTGGTTGAGGTCGTAAACGACGCTCGAGCCGGCCGGGGCGGACACGATCCCGGGGCCGGCGAGGATGCTCGTCGTCGGCTTCATCGTGACGTGCGTGTCGTCGCTCGCGGCGATGACGACGGTCGTCGGCCCGGCGCGGGGCTCCATGACCATCGGCGGCGCCGTGTAGGCGTCGGCGACGAGGTAGTTCACGTCCCACGCGTTCGTGGGCACGAGGAGCGTCGACCCCGTGACGCGCGCGCTCCCGCCGCCGTAGGGGAGCATCTGGTAGGCGACGACCGGGACGTTGGTCTTCAGGTGGAACGCCGTGCCGACGCCGGTGCCGTGCAGCGCCGCGTCCCCCGCGATGGCGGGCTGGACGCCGGGGGGGCAGTTGGCGAGCACGCGCGGATCGGTCGGGTTGGGATCGCTGCTCGAGGCCGGGTCGCGCGAGAGAAAGAGGATGGCGATCTGGTTGGTGGGCAGGCCCACCGTGGGGTCGTAGGGGCCGTAGGTGATGCCCGTCCCCGTGCCCGACGGGATGCGCGCGAACTGCTGGATGGGGAGCACGGTGGAGCCGCGCGTGACCTCGATCTTCGCCGGCTCGCCCGTCTTCCACTGGTTGACGACGAAGACCGCGTAGCAGACGCCCACGGCCTCGTCGGTCGTGTCCATCTCGACCGAGTAGAACTCGCAGCCGTTCGAGGTGTTGTTGCCGAGCGAGTCGAGGCACGGGTTCACGCAGCTGGCGCCGGCGGCGTCGCCCCCCGCTTCGTTCTCCTCGCACTGCTCGAGGGAGCTGCACTGGATGATGCGCTCGCCGCACTTCCACACGTACCCGAGGTCGCTCGGATCGCAGTAGGCCGGCGTCGGGCAGTCGACCTGGACGTCGAGCGCGCCCCCCTCGATGAAGGGAGGGGAGCCCTCCTTCGGCGCGTCGACCGTGGCGTCGATGGGGGCGGGCGGCTCCTCGTAGAGGCCCGTGCGCGCCCCGCAGGCCACGAAGAGGACCGCCGCGGCGAGGGAGGCGAACGCAAACCTGGGGGCTCCGGAGCGCTTCACGCGTGAATTCTAGCCTCCATCGGCAGCGGAACGCCTGCGCAGCGTACGGACGACGGGCTCGTCTTGTACCATGGCGGTCTCACCCCTTGGAGGTGTCTGGTGCTCGACAAGGCTCGCAACGATCTCAGCGCAGCAGTGCCCAAGTTCTGCCTCGCGCTGGAAGAACATCGCAGGACGCCCGACGGTCGCGTCCGCACGTCGCAGGAGCTCCTGACGAGCTTCTTTCCGCACGACGAGAAGGTGTGCACCGACAAGCTCTTCAAGTACCTGCCGAACGAGGTCCGAGGGCCCATCATCGCCGCCTGGGGCATCCGCGGCATCAAGGCCGCCCTGCGCGACGACGACGAGCGCATCCAGCAGGTGGTCTACGACGCGCTCGTCGCGGGCGACGTCGATCACTCCGCCTTCGAGGAGGGGCTCACCCCCGAGACGCTGGTGCGCTGGGTCCCCCTCGGGGATCTCTGGGCGTTCTGGCGCGGCGGCAAGCTCACCAAGCAGGCCATCCACAAGGCGCTGTCGACGGCGTACGAGCTCTACCTCTTCGACGCCCGCTGGTTCCTCGACGCGCTCCACTCCAAGGGCGGCGCGCTCAAGGGCACGAACGTGCTCTCCGACGGGCTGACGAAGGACGAGCTGACGCAGTGGATCCATCGCATCCACGAGACGGCGGACGGCACGCCCAAGGGGCTCGTCGCCGCCCTCGGGTGGGACAAGATCGTGACGAAGACGCCGAACGACGTGCTGGTCGGCGTGCTCGACGCGATGGTCACCAAGGTGGGCCTCGTGACGGCCCCGGGGCGCGAGCCGCCGCGCGAGTCGACGCCGAAGCTGCCCGAGGCGCCCGCGAAGGCGGAGCCGAAGCCCGAGCCTCCAGCCGCAGCCGTTGCCGCGTCCGTGCCGCCGGCGGAGCCGCCGAAGCCGCCCCCGGTGCCGGGGGAGGCGAAGCTCGAGCCGCTCCGCGCGACCGACAAGCCGCCGGGCCCGGACGACGTCTCGTGGTCCGCGGTGCCGCCGCCGCCCGAGCCGGGAGGCGGGCTGTCGATGGACGACGGCATCAACGTCGTCGTCGAGGAGGAGGTCGTCATCGCCGATCGCGGCGGGCCGCCCACCGCGCCGCGCATGCGGGCGGCGAGCCCCACCGGGACGATCGACGAGGAGGACACCGAGGTGAAGCAGGTCGCCCGCCGCTCGGAGCGGCCGGCTCGCGGGGGTACGCCGCCGCGCCGCTAGGCTCTAAATGAGCGAGCGCTAGCGAGCGCGATTCTCGATGGATCTCCGTCAGCACCGCGAGCGTGAGCGAGCGGTGAGCCGCGCCGCTTGCACACGGCACTCCGCGCCGCGACCTTGGTCGCTCACCGCTCGCTCACCGCTCGCTCACGCGCGCGGTGCTGATGCCGCTGGCGCGGCATCGGGTGGCGTCTGATCGACAATCGCGCTCGGTAGCGCTCGGTCATTTAGCTGAGGGCCAGCATCCGGTCGATCGGCTTTCGCGCGCGGTCGAGGAGATCGCGGCTCATCTCGATCTGCGGCGTGAGGTCGCGCAGCGAGAGGAACACCTTCTCGAGCGTGTTCTTCTTCATGAAGGGGCACTCGTTGCAGGCGCAGTTCGCGTCGGGCGGGGCCGGGATGAAGGTCTTCCCGGGGGCGGCCTTCTTCATCTGATGCAGGATGCCCGCCTCGGTGACGACGATGAGCTCCTTCGCGGGGCTCGACACGGCGTACTTCAAGAGCGCCGTCGTCGACCCGATGAAGTCGGCCATCGCCAGCAGCGGCGCCTCGCACTCCGGGTGCGCGATGACGAGCGCCCCGGGGTGCCGCTCCTTCAGCCCCACGAGCTTCCGCAGGCTGAACGTCTCGTGGACGATGCAGCTCCCCGGCCAGAGGAGCATCTCGCGCCCGATCTTCTTCTGCAGGTAGGCGCCGAGGTTTCTGTCCGGCGCGAAGAGGACCTTCTTGTCGGCGGGGATCTGGCGGACGATCTTCTCGGCGTTCGACGAGGTCACGATGTAGTCGCTGAGCGCCTTCACCTCGGCCGTGCAGTTGATGTAGCTGACGACGACGCTGCCCGGGTGCTTGCCCACCCACGCGGCGAAGCGATCGCCGGGGCAGCCGCTGGCGAGCGAGCAGCCGGCCTCGAGGTCCGGCAGGACGACGACGCGCTCCGGGTTCAAGATCTTCGCCGTCTCGGCCATGAAGTGGACGCCCGCGAAGCAGATGACGTCGGCCTTCGTGCGCGCCGCCTCCTGCGCGAGCTGGAGCGAGTCGCCGATGAAGTCGGCGACGTCCTGGATCTCGCTGTCCTGGTAGTAGTGGGCCAGGAGCACGGCGTTGCGCTCCTTCTTCAGCCGCTGAATCTCGGTCTCGAGATCGTCCATGCGGGAGAAGCTAGGGCTGGCGGCCCCGTCCCTCAAGGTGCGTCACGGCTTCGGGTCTTTTCCGTCTTTTCCGAGCAACATCGCGGTGACGTGGCCACCGAGCTTCTCGCTCATCAGCTTGGCGACGAAGGCCTCGAGCTGCGTCCGCTCCGAGTCCTCGGTGAAGCGAAAGCGGATCCCCATGCCCGCGGGCTGCTCCTCGGTGGCGCCCGCCTCGTCGACGGTCCACATCACCTCGCCGTGGAGCTGCAGCTGGTCCGCCTGGCCGGGGATCGACAGCACGAAGACGAACTCGGTCCCCACGTCGAGCGGCTTGCTCGTCCGGATGAAGGTGCCGCCCTTGGAGATGTTCTTCGCGTAGTCGGCGAAGAAGGTGTTCATCCGCTTGTAGTCGACGCGCAGCGTGATCGCGTGCCTCGCCGACAGGCGGCGTTCGGACCAGCGGACTTCGTCTTCTTCGGACGGAGGGACCATGCCGTATCCCAAGTTACCACGCGGTGACACGCGCTGTATCCTGGGTTGGCGATGGGCGAGCTTGCCACGCATCCCGGAGATGACGAAAGCCCGACGGTCGCCGAGCCGGCGGTCAGCTCGCGCCGCGCCGACGTCACGAGCGGGCGGCCGTCGGACCTGCCCTCCGCCATCGGCACGACGGGCTCGCGCGTCACGTCGGTCATCACGCCGCGCGAGACGCTGCACCTGCAAGAGGTCGCCCGCACGCGCATCTTCGTCGTCATCGCCGCCGTCTTCGCCGCGCTGGTGGCGGGCACGCTGGGGGTGATGGGGGGCGACCCCACCGCGAAGAAGATCTTCCTCGGCGCCAGCGTGGCCATCGTCGTGTCGTGCGGCTGGTTCGGCTGGCAGCTCCGCCGCGACGAGGGGTACACGATCGCGCGCGCGACGACGATCGCGTACATCAGCATCCTCAGCGCGTTCGCCGGCGTGTGGTACTTCGGCGTCTTCTCGCCGGCGCCGGCCATCATCCCCTTCGGCCTCTCGTTCTTCAGCACGGGGCAGAGCACCCGCTCGGTGGTCGGCGTCTACCTCACGTGCGCCCTCACGCAGGCGCTGCTGATGCTCCTCGTCATCGGCGGCGTGGTGGCGGACGAAGGCCTCATCCGCTCGGACGGCCTGTCCACGTTCCAGCGCGTGATGGTGATGCTCATCCTCGAGGGCGTGTTCTTCATCACGTACCTCGTCCAGCGAAAGTCGCGGCAAGCGACGCTCGACGCGATCGAGCAGCACGATCGGGTCATCCGCTCGCTCGCGCACCGGGACGCCCTGCTCCACGAGGCGCGGCAGGATCTCGCCGTGGCGCTGCAGGCCGGTGGGCTCGGGCGCTGGTCGGACGAGACGATGGGGACGTTCCGCCTCGGGCGCGTCATCGGGCGCGGCGCGATGGGCGAGGTCTACGAGGCGACGCGCGCGGGCACCGACGAGCCCGCGGCGGTGAAGCTCCTGCACCCGCACGTCCTCGCGCAGCCGGACCTCGTGCAGCGCTTCGTCCGCGAGGCGCGCATCGTCGCGTCGCTGAAGGCCGCCAACATCGTGCATGTCCTCGACGTGTCGCCCCCCGACGCGCCGGTCCCGTGGCTCGCGATGGAGCGGCTGACGGGGCACGATCTGGCCGACCACCTGCGCGAGCACAAGCGCATGGGCCTGAAGGCGGTGCTGACCTTGCTGCGCCAGGTGGGGCTCGGGCTCGACGCGGCGCGCGCGGCGGGCGTGGTTCACCGGGACCTGAAGCCGCGGAACCTCTTTCTCTCGTCGCGGGGCGACCTCTGGAAGATCCTCGACTTCGGCGTGGCGCGCGTCGCGGGCGAGCAGACGCTCACCGTCGACCAGATCGTCGGCACACCCAACTACATGGCACCCGAGCAAGCCAACGGCGCGGCGGTGACACACAGGACGGATCTCTTCGCCCTGGGCGTCATCGCCTACCGTGCCCTCACGGGCCGCCCGGCCTTCGAGGGGGAGGTGACCGCCGAGATCCTCTACAAGGTCGTCCACGCCATGCCGCCGCGGCCCAGCGAGGTCGTCTCGCTGCCGCCGGACGTCGACCTCGTGCTGGCCATCGCGATGGCCAAGGAGGCCGCCGACCGGTTCGATTCCGCCGCCGAGCTGGCGCAGGCGCTCGACGCCGCCGCACGAGGACGGCTTGCCGCACCGCTCCGGACGCGCGCCGAGCGGCTCCTGGCGAGACTCCCGTGGGGCGCCGCCTAGTACGAGCGCGTGCTACCTTTCTAGCGACCGTGAGCATCGGACCGGGCGCGATCCTGGGCGGAAAGTACCGCCTTGAAGACTCCATCGGTCGCGGTGGAATGGGAGAGGTGTTCGAGGCGTCCAGCCTGAGCACCGGTCAGCGCGTGGCGGTGAAGGTCGTCAACCGTGCGTTCACGGACACGATGCTCATCGAGCGTCTACGTCGCGAGGCGGAGGCCGCGCGCCGCGTGCAGAGCGAGTTCGTGCCGCAGCTCTTCGACGTCGACAAGACGCCCGAGGGGGAGCTCTTTCTCGTGATGGAGCTGCTCCACGGCGAGACCCTGGCCGCGCACATGCGGCGTCGCGGCGGGCTGCTCGAGTGGGACGAGGTCGCGCGCATCGGGGAGGACGTGCTGCACGGGCTCATCGACGCGCACGCGGCGGGCGTCGTCCACCGGGATCTCAAGCCGGGGAACATCTTCATCGAGTCCCTGCCCGACCAGCGCGAGCGCGCACGCATCCTCGACTTCGGCGTGTGCAAGCTCGACGTGCACGACGGCGAGTCGCTGACGACGACGGGCGAAGCGGTCGGCACGATCGCGTACATGGCCCCGGAGCAGATCCGCGGCGCGTCGAAGGTCGACGAGCGCGCGGACCTCTACGCGTTCGCGATGGTGGCCTTCGAGACGCTGTCCGGGCGGCTCGCCTACGACGCGAGCGGGTCGATCGCGCTCATCGCGTGCAAGCTCGAGAAGCCGGCGCGCAGCATCCGCGATCTCGGGCGCATGCCCGTCCCGGCGGGGCTCGACGCGCTCCTCTCGCGTTGCCTCGCGCGCCGCCCGGCCGACCGCCCGGGGTCGGCGGCGGAGCTGCTGCGCGAGTGGCGCATGCTGGGGCCGGCGACCATCGCGCCCTCGCCGGTGACGGCGGGGATCGACGCGGGCGAGCCGGGGACGGAGGCCGGGCTCACGGCGGCGCCGACCCTGATGACCCGGTCGGCGAGGCGCGGCTCGCGGCTCGGCCTGATGGTCGCCGGCGGCGCGCTCGTGGCATCGTCGGCGGTCCTCGTGGCGGGGCTCAGCCTGCGCGCGCCCCACCCCGTCGAGGCCGTGGCCGCCGCCGCCGATCCTCCTCCGGCGCCGCCGCCCGCGCCGACGCATGCCTCCTCGGCCGATCCGGCGCCCGACCCCATCGCCACGCAGCTCCAGATGCCTCCGGTCATCCTCGCGGGCAGCGCGGAGGTCCCCGACGCAGGCCCTCCGCCGCGCGTCCCCCGCGGGCGACCGGGAAGGCGCGTCTGGACACAGGCCACGGGGGCGCCTCCTCCCCGGCGCGCGCCGACGGAGCCCCAAATCGTCAACGAACCGCGGTATTGATCGGGGCGGATGCTCCGGCGGCTCGTGCTCGCGGCGGCGGTCGCGGCGGCGCTCCTCGCGTCGTCGCAGCCGGGACGCGCGGACGACGAGGCGCGTGACCGCTCGCGTGCGGCCTTCCGGCGCGGCGTCGCGCAGGCCCACGACGGCAACTACACCGCCGCGCGCGACTCGTTCCTCGAGGCGTACAAGATCTTCCCCCACCCGAGCATCCTGCTCAACGTGGGCATCGCGCGCGCGCACACGGGCGAGTGGCTCGAGGCCGAGCAGGACCTCGTGCATTTCCTCGCCGACGACGGCGGCGCGCAGCCCGACGAGCTCCTCAGCGCCCGGCAGGAGCTCGCGCAGACGCGCAGCCACCTCGGGACCTTCCGGCTCCGCGTCTCTCCCGACGGCGCCCGCGCGATGCTCGACGCGCACCCCATCGCGCTCATCCCGGGCGGCTTCGTCGACGTGCGGACGACGCGGGGCACCCACGAGCTCGACTGCGAGGCCGACGGCTACGCGACCATCCATCGCTCGGTCCTCGTGGCGGCCGAGCGAGCGCCGAACGTGGACCTGACGCTGACCGCGGAGGGGGCCGCGCCGCCGCGCGTGACGCCGGGCGAGGGCCGGCGAACGGCGGGAGGGTTCCTCGTCGGCGGAGGGATCGTCGCGGCCGGCATCGGCATCTTCGCGGGCATCACCGCGATCTCGCTCGCGCACTCCTACAACACGCAGGGCAACGGCTCGTACCAGGACCCGGCCACCAAGGCGCGCGGCATCGTCTTCCGCACCTCGGCGGACGTCGCGTTCCTCGGAGCGCTCGCGCTCGGCGGCGCGGGCATCTACTTCCTGCTCACCCCGACCGACTCGGCGGCGACCCAGGCCGGCGTGGTCCTCGCGCCCGGCTTCGGCGGGCTCGCGGGGCGCTTCTAGACACTCCGACAGCGGGAGTTGGCCGCAGAGACGCGGAGACGCGGAGAGAAAAGGCTTGCCGCAGAGACGCGGAGGCGCAGAGGAGAGGCTTGCCGCAGAGACGCGGAGGCGCAGAGCAGAGGGGGTGTCTGTTGTCGAACCAACAAATTCCTCTCGGCGGCTCCGCGGCTCTGCGGCCAACTCTCCTCTCCGCCCCTCCGCGGCTCTGCGGCCAACTCTCCTCTCGGCGGCTCCGCGGCTCTGCGGCCAACTCTCCTCTCCGCCCCTCCGCGGCCCATCCAACCGATCTCGACGGCCCGCGACGACGACCGACGACCCGGAGCCAACGCTGCGGCATGCCGCGCTCCCTGCAGGGGCCCGCACGCCGACGGACCCGGACCTGCGGGTCGACGTCAGGCCCATCAAGTATCACGGAGGCGCCCGGAACATGGGAGCTTCTTTCGGCATCGGTCAGGGTGTCTACCTCGGGCGATGCAGCTCTCTCCACGGCCTCTCCACGCGCGGCGTCGGGCGCCCTCGCTCATCGACGTCGAGCTCGCCCCGGCGCAGCGCGACGCGGTTACGCTGCCGGCGGAGCGGTCGCTGCTCGTCCTCGGCGAGGCCGGGCACGGCAAGACGACGGTCGCGCTCCATCGCGTGGCGCACCTCTGGCGGAACGCCGCTGAGTCCATCCGGGCGTGCGTCATCGTGCCCACCGAGGGGCTCGAGCGGTGGCTGCAGCCGCTGCTCCGCAAGCTCGGGGCGGACGTCGAGGTGCTCGCGTACGAGAAGTGGGCGGCGGCGCAGGCGCGGGCCGCGTTTCGCGAGCTCCCCCGCCGCGAGAGCGAGGACGCGACGCCGGGGGTGGCGCGCCTCAAGCGGCACCCGGCGCTGCGGCTCGTGCTGGGCGAGATCGCCGAGCGCGGGACGCGCGAGCACGCGCGGCGCTCGGACCTGCTTCACCTCTTCGGAGATCGCGCGCTCCTCGACCGCGTCGCCGAGGCGGCCAGTGGGACGGTGACCCCGCGGATGGTGGCCGACGTCCTCGAGCACACGCACATCCAGTTCTCGCGCACCGCGGAGGAGGAGTGGGCGCACGTCACGGACCGCGAGCGCCTCGTCGCCGTCGACGGCCTCGCGCTCGACGCCGGCACCGCCTCGGCCGACGCCCGGAGCGTCGACACCGAAGACTACGCGGTCCTCTTCGAGATCGACCGCCTCCGCGCGCTCGCTCGCGGCACCGCGCCGGCGGCCCCGCGCGCGTTCGACCTCGTGATGCTCGACGAGGCCCAGGAGCTGGCCCCGCTGGAGCTCTCCCTCATCGGCCGCAGCCTGGCCCCCGGCGGGACGCTCGTCGTCGCCGGCGATCCCGCGCAGCAGATCGACCCGAGCGTCACCTTCACGAGCTGGGAGTCCACGATGCGCGAGCTCTCGTGCCCGGCCTACGCCTCGGCCACGCTCGACGTCGGCTACCGCTGCCCGCCCGGCGTCGTCGCGCTCGCACGTCGCGTCCTCGACGGCGCGACGCCCGCCCCTGCCTCGGCGTCGGTCTTCCCGCTGGAGCTCCCCGACGAGGCGGCGCTCGCCGCGTGGATCGCGCGCGAGCTCTCGGTCCTGACGCGCCGCGACCGAACGGCCACGACCGCCGTCATCTGCCGCTCTCCCCTCTTCGCCCGCCGCCTGGTCGAGCGCCTGCGCCTCGGAGTCCCGGCTCGCCTCGTGCTCGACGGGCGCTTCCTCGTGCGGGGCGGCGTGCAGGTGACGACGGTCGACCAGGTGAAGGGCCTCGAGTTCGACACCGTCGTCGTCCCCGACGCCACGGCGGCGGCCTACCCGGACGAAGGCGCCGCGCGCCGCGCCCTCTACGTCGCCGTGACCCGCACGCGGCACCAGCTCGTCGTCGCCAGCGTCGGGGAGAGGACGCCGCTCTTGCCGCGGGGGTAAGCTCTTTCGCGTGCCGCTCGAGGCCGACCGCGCGAACCTGTCCGTCCACGCCGCGAACCTGCTGCGCGACCGCTACGCGCGCGTCGTCGAGCGGGTGGGCCGCAAGGGCCGGCCGCGCTCGCGGTTCCTCGCCGACCGGCGAGCCCAGACGGCCGCAGCGCTCGTGCCCACGCTGGCGGGGCTGGCGGCCATCACGGGCGCGACCGCCGCCGTCACGCTCGCGACCGAGCCGGAGGCGCTGCGCGCGGCCGCCATCGCGCAGGCGTGCGTCGCCATCGTCCTCGGGGCTCTGGCGCTCGCCGTTCCGTCGGTCCGGAAGAGCACGCGGGCGCTCCTCGCGCTCGCGAGCGCCGCGCTGGGGCTCGCGATGCTCGGGTGGGGCCTCGTCGCACGCCTCTCGGGCGGCGCCTCGAGCCCCTGGCTCCTCGTCGTCCCGACGGTGATCGTCGTCGGCGTCGGCCTCGTCCCGCTCCCTCCCCGCATCGCCGGCGCGCTGGCCGCCACGGGGTACCTCGCGCTCCTCGTCGCGAGCCCGCGGTCGCCGCCGTGGGCCCACATCCTCGTGGCGACGGTCGCCGCGGGCGCCTGGGTCTCGGCGCGCACGCGTCACCGGCGCGCCATCGCGTCCTTCCTCAAGGTGGAGCGTCTCGCGGCGAACGTGGCGCGCCTGCGCCGCATGCAGGAGCAGCTCGTCCTCGTGGAGAAGCTCGAGGCGCTGCGGGTGCTCGTCGGCGGGATGGCGCACGAGCTGAACAACGCGCTCGCGGTGGCGATGGCGTCGACGCAGCAGGCGGCCAAGGTCGCCGCGACGAACCCGGAGCAGGCGACGGCGGCCATCAAGCGGGCCGACGGGGGCCTCTCGCGCATCCGGGCGACGATCGAGCGCCTCCGTCGCTTCGCCATGGCCTCCGAGGGGGTGCTCGAACCGGCCGACGTCGCGGCGATGCTCGACTTCGCGCTCGAGAGCGCCATCGGTCGGGCGCGCTCGGGCGTCGCCGTCGAGCGCGACTACGACCCCCAGGTGGGCGCGATCCAGTGCCACGTCGCGGCGCTGGCCGAGGCCCTCTACCAGGTATCGCGGAACGCCGTCGAGGCGATGCCCGCGGGGGGCAGGCTCCGCGCGGGCGTGCGCTCGGAGGGCGACAAGGTGGTGCTGACGGTGGCCGACGACGGCAAGGGCATGACGCCGGACGCGCTGAAGCACATCTTCGATCCGTACTGGCGCCACACGGTGGCGGCGAACCGGAGCGGCATGGGCCTCAGCGCCGTCTACGGGATCGTGACGGCCCTGGGCGGCAGCGTGCGCGTCCAGAGCGGCGAGGGGAAGGGCACCACCGTCAGCATCCTTCTCCCTCGCCGCGTCGAGAAGATCGTCGTCCCGTGACCCATGCGCCTCCGTCGAGGTACGACGAACCTTTGCTGTCATGAAACCCTGGCTTGCTGTCATCCTGAGGCCGAAGGCCGAAGGACCCCACGGTGTCCCAGTGGGGTCCTTCGCTGCGCTCAGGATGACAGCAACTTGGCATAGGCGAGTCGCGAGCGAGGCGCGGCGCCCGTGCCTTTCAGCGGAGCGACCCTAGCTGCGGCTCTCCTTCGCGGCGCGATTGCGGAGGTGCCCCGCGACCGTCGCCCGCTGGTTGGGCGTGAGCACGGGGATCATCGCCTCGGTCATGCGCGCCTCGCGACCGCCCCGCTTGCCCACCTTCGCCAGCGCGCTCGCGTCGAACGAGTCCCCGCGGAACGACTCGAGCGCCGCCTTCCGCTGCCCGCGCGCCTGCGTGGGCCGCGCCTGTCCGCGCGAGGCCTCGAGGTTCGCGCGGATCTCCGTCTTCTGCTGGTCCGTGAGACCGAGCTTGCCGCCGCCCGTGCGCTCCCGCTTGCCGCCGTCGGCGCGCGCCTGCGACACGCGCGCCTCGATGCCGTCGACGAGCTGACCCCGCTGCGCCGGCGTCAGGATGTCGTGGAGCTTCGCGAGCACCGCCGCGTCGACCTGTTGCTCGGCCGCCGCGGCGCTCCTCTCGGCGGCGAGACTCGGGGCGAGCGCGCTCTCGTCGACCTTGGCCGCCTCGACCTGCTGCGCGAGGACGGTGAGCACCTGCGCGTTCGCCTGACGCACCGGCACGCCGGCGGCCCTGCGCTGGGTGGCGAGCTGCTCGAGCTGCGAGCGCTGCGCGGGCGTCAGCGAGTCGAGCTTCAGCGCGGCCCCGAGGAGCCCCTGGCGATGCCCGCGGTGGTGGCCGTGGCCCTGCTGTCCCTGCTGTCCCTGCGGCTGCGCATCCTGCGCGAGGGCGACGCCCGCGGGGAGCAGCGCGAGGGTGGCGGCGAGCGACGAGAACGTGACGACCTTCTTGATCCAGCGGTTCATGGGTATCTATCGACCTCCGTGAGTTGGACGTGCAGGGCCGCGCGAAGCGTCCCGAAAGCGGGGTAAAGGCAGGTAAAGGAAGCCCGCGAGAGTGCGGCCGCGTCAGCAGCCGGGGCGGCGCGCCCCGCCGTGTCCCCGCCGACCGCGACCGTCGTGCCAGCGGCCTTCGTGGCCGCGCCCGCCGTGCTCGCGGCCGACCTCGCGCCCGCGCTCGTGGCCGCGCTCGCGCTCCACGTGGGCGGCGGCGGGGCGATTGGCCTCGCGCGCCTCGGCGACGCCGGGAAGCACGGCGAGCGCGCCGCAGAGAGAGAGAGCACCGATGGCGATTCGAATGACCTGGTTCATGTCGTCCTCCACTCGCATGGACTGACGAGCGGGCGACCGGATCACGTGTCATCGCATCGGGCGACAACCGGGTAAAGAAGCCTGAAGAGAGCCCGCCGAAGGAGCGTGCGGGGTCAGATGTCGGTCATCAGCGTCGTGAGGACGTAGTCGAACGCGAAGATGGCGATGATGCTGGCGACGACGGCCTTCGCCGTGGCCTCGCCGACGCCGCGCGCGCCGCCCGCCGCCTGGAAACCCTTCTTGCAGCAGATGCAGCTGACGACGAAGCCGAACACCGTGCTCTTGACGACGAGCATGCGGATGTCGCTCGCCTGGAGGAACTGCCCGATCTTGTCGAAGAAGATGCCGGGGTCGATGCCCTGCCAGACGACGGCCACGAGGTACGCGCCGGTCTGGCCCGCCACGCCGAAGCAGATGGCGAGGAGCGGCAGCATGAGCGTCGTCGCGAGAACGCGCGGGGCGACGAGGTACTGCACGGGGCTGACGCCCATCGTCGTGATGGCGTCGATCTGCTCGGTGACGCGCATGTTCCCGAGCTCGCTCGCCATGGTGCTGCCGGCGCGCGCGGTGACGACGACCGCCGCGAGCACGGGGGCGAGCTCCCGCGCGAGCGCGAGCGCGACGACGCCGCCGACCATGCCCTCGGCCGAGAACTGGCGGAAGCCGACGATGGTGCTGACGGTGAAGGCCATCCCCGTGAAGAGCCCGACGAGCGCGACGATGAAGGTCGACCCGGCGCCGACGAAGTCGAGCGCGAGGAGCAGCTGCGCGGGGCGGTACGGCGGGCGCACCATCCACCCCAGCGTCCGCGCCCCGAGGGCCACGGTCTGCCCGAGGTCGTCGAGCGTGCCCAGGATGGGCGCGTAGAAGACGTCGGTGAGCTTCGCGAGGCGCTCGAGCGTCGACGGCGTCGTCCGAGGAGGCTGGGCTTCACCCGTGGAGTCGCTCACGCGGGGGCGGAGTCTAGTCCCGGACGGCGGTCACGGCTCGCGATAGAAGCGGGGGACGCGGCGGGAGACGCTGGTCAGCACTTCCCACGCGATGGTGTCGGCGTGGCCGGCGATCTCGGCGGCACCGATGGCGTCGCGGCCGAGCGGTCCCTCCTGCGTGCCGAGGACCACGGCCTCGTCGCGCGAGCTGGCGCCGGCGACGTGCGTGACGTCGACCATCGTCATGTCCATCGACACGGCGCCCACGATGGGCGCGCGCTTGCCCCGGACGAGCACGTGGCCGCGGTTGCCGAGGTGGCGCGAGAGGCCGTCGGCGTAGCCCATCGGCAGGGTGGCGATGCGCGACGGGCCCGGCGCGCGCCAGGTCGCCCCGTAGCCGACCGCGGCCCCCGCCTCGACGTCGCGCACGGCGACGATCTCGGTGCGCACGCGCATGACGGGTCGGAGCTCGCCCGTCAGGGGTGCCGCGCCGACGGACGGCGAGACGCCGAAGAGCGCGATGCCCGGGCGGACCGCATCGAGCCGCGCCTCGGCCCGCAGGAGGGCGGCGCTGTTGGCGGCGTGCCGCACCTCCGGGTGGATGCCGTGGCGCGCGAGGGTCGCGGTGGCCTGCTCGAAGAGGCGCATCTGCTCGGCCATCTCTTCGGTCGTCGGCGCGTCGGCGCAGGCGAGGTGCGTCATCAGGCCGCGGACGCGCACCTCCGGCACGTGCGCGAGCTTCGCGGCGACGTCCGGCAGCGCCGCCATGGTGACGCCGAGGCGCGCCATGCCGGTGTCGACCTTCAGGTGCACGTCGATGGGGCCTTGCGCCTCCCCCGAGCGCACGAGCCGCGCGAACGCCTCGATCTCGCCGAGGTCGTGCACGACGGGCACGAGGCCGCGCGCGAGGACCTCGTCGTGCGACGCGCCGTAGTGGCCGCCCATCAGCAGGATCGGCGCGACGATGCCGGCCTCGCGCAGCTCGACGGCCTCCTCCAGAAGGGCCACGCAGAAGCCGTCGATCTTCGCCCGCTCGAGGGTCCGCGCGACGGCGGGCGCGCCGTGGCCGTAGGCATCGGCCTTGAGGACCGCCCACACCTTCGCACCCCCGGCGTGACGCCTGGCGACGCGCAGGTTGTGGCGCAGGGCCTCGAGGTTGACCTCCGCCCGCGTGGGTCGCACGGCGTCGGCCGGTGCGGCGCGGCGGGGGCGGAGAACGCGGGGCACGAAGGGCATGGTCATGCAGGATCGAACGCACCCGGGAGCACGGGCGATTCCGTCCCTGTTAGCATCCACGTGGTGAAGCGGCCAAGTCGCGGGCTCCTCCTCCGGCTCGCGGTCGTGGGCTCGCTCCTGGCCCTGCCGTACCTTTTGCTGCGCATTCCCGCGGCGCGCGCGTGGGTCGTCGGCTTCGTGACCTTCGTGCGGACGGCGGGCCCCGTCGGCGCGCTCGCGCTGCTCGGCTTCGACACCGCCTGGGCTCTCATGGGGGCGCCGTTCTGGGTCCTCGGTACGGTCGCCGGTTATTCTTACGGGTTCGCGCTCGGCGTCGTCGTGGGCGTGCCGGTCGTCGCGGGGGCGATGACGGTGTCGTTTCTTTTCGGGCGATTCGCCGTGACGCGCGTCCTGCCCCCGCGCGAGGTGGGCTCACCGCGGGTCGAGGCGGTGCGCCGGGCCGTCGAGACGGACGGGCTGAAGATCACGCTTCTGCTTCGGATGACGCCGGTGCTGCCGCAGAACGTGCTCACGTACGTCCTGGCGTCGACGGGTCTCCGTCTGCGGGACTTCGCGCCGGCGACTGCCGTCGGCGTCATCCCGTTCACGGTGTTCTACGCCTACGTGGGCTCGCTCGTGGACGACGCCGCGGCGCTCCTCGCGGGCGACGCGCCGGACCTCGGCGCCGCCAAGTGGGTCGCGCTGGGCGGGGGGCTCGTTGCCGGGGGAATCGCGCTGGCCGTCATCGGGCGAGCGGCGCAACGGGCGCTCGCGCGGGCCATCGAGCCGGCTTGAGGGAGAGGGAAAGGGAGAGGGAGAGGGAAAGGGAGAGGGAAAGGGAGAGGGAAAGGGAGAGGGAAAGGGAGAGCCCGGGGGGGCCACGCCCGCCGTCGACGGGCCGGTGCTCGCGCTGGCGGGTCCCTCCGACCTCCCCCGCGCGGCGCTTTGCTTCGCAAAGCTTGCGCGGGAATTCGGGAGGAACCCCCCGCCAGCGCTCCGCGCCGACCCGTC
>DASXZL010000033.1:0-42322 GCA_036501935.1 Polyangiaceae bacterium
CCAATGCTCTGGGCCGTTCTCGAGGAGGTTTTTCAACCAAGCTCCACGCCGTCGTCGACACCAAAGGTCGCCCGATCCACATCGCGCTCACGCCGGGGCAGCGGCACGAAATGATCGTTGCCGACGAGCTGCTCGATCACGCGCGGGGCAAAGCGCTGATCGCCGACACCGGCTACGACTCGAACCGATTCCGTCAGGCCGTCCGAGACCGAAAAATGAAGCCCGTCATCGGCTCCAAACCTGAACGGCCGCGGAAGCTCCCGAAGAGCCGGGCGCTGTACGCCAAGCGCTATCTCGTCGAGGTCTTCTTCCACAGCCTCAAGCGTTTCCGCGCCATCGCCACGCGCTTCGAAAAAACGGCGCGCAACTTCCTGGCACTCGTCCACGTCGCCTGCGCCCGCCTTTGGCTGCAGGAAACCAGGGACGCCCCCTACTTCATGTCGAAGGATACGAAATAGACCCCTCACAGATACATTTTTGTATCTCGAAGTGCAGGCGCATCCGCGTATGGTTCGAAGCATGAGGGCTGCGATCAACGAAAGGTTCGGCGGAGCCGAGGTGCTCGAGGTTCGCGAAATTGCGGAGCCTCATGCTCGCTCAGGGCAACTGCGGGTGCACGTCTCGGCCGCAGGTTTGAACCCGATGGATTGGATGCTCATCGCCGACGACGATCTGGGACGACGACTCAGAGACGCGCGCGCAGCGCAACCCGCGCTCGCGCTGACGTTGCCGTGTGTATTCGGCCACGACTTCGCGGGCGTCGTGGACGAAGTGGGCGACGGAGTAGCCGGATTCGCGGTTGGCGACCGGGTGTTCGGCGGGGCGCTCTCGCGGGCGGTCGCCCAATACGCGGTCGTGGTTCCGGACGAGGCACATCACACGCCAAACGGCGTCGACGACATTACTGCCGCGGCGCTCGATGTGGCCTCACGTACGGCGGCAGCGGCGCTCGCCGTGATCAAGCCCGGCATCGGCGACACCGTGTTGGTCGGCGGCGCGGCGGGCGGCGTGGGCACCTTCGCTGTGCAACTCGCACGGATCGCCGGGGCTAGCGTCATCGGTACGGCATCGGAGAAGTCGTTTGAATACCTGCGTGGTCTCGATGCCGAGCCCGTTAAGTATGGCGAGGGTCTAGGCGAACGAGTGCGAGCGCTCGCTTCGAATGGAGTAACAGCCGCGACGGATCTGTTCGGCACGGAGACAGCCAACCTCGCGCTCGAGCTCGGCGTTTCGCCGGCGCGCATTTCGATGATCGCCGGCCAGTTACCCGGAGTGACGACAGTCGCGGGTTTTCAAGCCGTCGCAGGCACGCTCGAACACATCGCGGCGTTGGTCGCGGAGGGCAAGCTCAAGGTGCCGATTGCGGCGACGTATCCGGTCGAGAAAATCCGCGAGGCGGTAATACGTCAGGCCAGTCGCCACGTTCAAGGCAAGATCGTCGTCACGCTCTGAAACGACCCTGTCAACGCGGCGCGACTCGCACCGACGAGGAGCGTCTCGCGGCTGGCTCGATGCGAGGTCGTTCTGTTCGCCCGGATCGCGCGCGAGAGATCGAAAAGGAGGTATGCCTTGGAATCCGCGAGAAAGTGGAGCTTGTATCCCCCCTGTGGATGAAAGCCCGCTTCAGGGGATAATACGGATTTTTTGGCTGATCGATGAGCACAGGGCGCTCGGGGAGTTCCCCTCCGAAGAGCTCAGCGACGAAGCTATGACCTCGAGCTCCAGGGTCCTCCGGCAGCCCGGCCAGCTCGAGTAGCGTCGGTGCGATCTCGACGACGCTCATCCTGCTCTCGATTCTGCGCGCCGGCGCGCCCGGGACGAAGACCATCAACGGGATGTGCACGATCTCTTCCCAGATGTGACGGCCGTGGCCATACTCGCCGTGCTCGCCGAACGCTTCGCCGTGGTCGGCTGTCAGGATGACGACCGTGCGGTCGTGCAATGGAGACGAGGCCAAGCTGTCGAGCACACGTCCAATGTGGAAATCGGTATAAGCGATCTCGCCGTCGTAGAGCGCGCGATCGTCGCGGCCGAAATTCGAAAACCACTTGTGCTCGAGGTATTGCTTGTGCGGATCAAGAAAATGGATCCATAGGAAGAATCTGCCGTCGACGATCTTGGGATCGGAGAGCAATTTGATCGCGTCATCCGCGAGGCCGCGTGACGAATGAAATGAGTCTACCGACGACCTGAGGGGCGCCGTCCCTTCGCCGGGGACGCGATCGAATCTCTCGAACCCATCGATCCAGCCCAGCGCCGGAGCGAACAGGAAGTGCGACGCCGCGCCGGCCGTGTGGAATCCATTCGCCCGCAACCGTTCGGCAAGCATGACGTTCTGGCTCAGGAACTTGACTTCGTGCCGGTCGTTGCGTGGCATCTCCGATGGGTAACGGCTGGCCATCATCGGTGGCAGGCAAAATCCGGTATATGTCGAGATCGAATAAGCGTGGTCGTAAACGATGGATCGTTGCGAGACCTGTCGACGTTCGGCGAGACCGGGCGATCGTATCCCATATATCCGAGGTCGGGCCGCAAGGTATCGACCGTGAGGAGAAGAAATGAAAGATCCTCCCGGTGATGCGGGACAACGGCCCCCGCCGGCTCGGGACCAACGGCCGCCGCCGTGACGGGCGCTGGCGACTCGCCGACCGCAGGCGCCGCATCGACGGGCTGCCGCGTCTCTGCGGACGGTGGCGCGTCCGCCTTCACGCTGGCCCGAGGCGCCAAGGCGCACGTGAATACCTGGGCGACGAGGATCAACAGCACTCCGCCTGCGAGGGCGTCACGGGACGGTAGTGGCCTCCGGCGCCGACGATGGCCGGCAACGACACGATGGGGCATGACCGCAAGCCTGCGTACCACGGTTTTGAGGGGCCGGTCAGGCGAGCAGCGCTCCGAGATCGGTTGGCCGCGGATGGGCGCGGCGTTAAGCGACGTTGTTGCAGTGCCGCGACGACGGAAGCGCCTACGGGGGCCCAGGCTTCCGCGCGCACGTTCGCTGCACGCCTCTGGAAGCGGCGAGGCGCCGTTCCAGGGTCATCCGTACCGCGCGGTACACGCCGCGGCCAACCCCTCCCGCGCAAGCATGCTTGCGGCCCCTTCGGGGCGGCAACGCCGGGGCGGCCTTCCTCGACTGTACTATGTCCGCGATCGGGTAAAATCCGGCCGCGCGCATTACGCTCGCAGGCGGCATGCGACGACGAGAAGCACGAGGACCAGGGAGGCCCGACGCGTCGCCGTGGGCGACGGGAAAGGGGCGCGTGCAATCATGCGTGCGATCATTTTTTCTTTGCGGAGTGGATGCATGGAATCGTCCGCTGCTCGTGGGGGTCGCGCGCGCTGACCACTGGGCCGGCTTACAGCCGGCCCAATAATCCCTACGCTGCAATCAACCCGTGATGCTCGCTCGACCCGTCTCCAGGTGACCCGTCAGTCGCTGCGACCAGCTCGAGTCGTTGCTGACGGTAATGGTCACGTCATACCACCCATCGGCCTCGCCACAGCTATCGAGAACCCAAAGCTCTTTATCGCGAGCCCGAACCGCAATGTGTTGCGGCCCCCGCGATGAGTAGTTGTTGAACGTGACCGTGAAGGTCACGTGCTCGTCCGACTGATTTTTCACGCGGAGTTCGAGCCTCGGATCGCGGTAGGGCGCGTGCCCGTGCTCGACCGCGTCGTAGTAGACCGCCTCGACCCTGGCTCTTACCCGGCACTCGCGACGTTACCGATATAGCGACGGAGAAAGCGGTTCGGGCCCACGACCGTGATGTCATAAGCGGTGTCGCCGTCGCTTGCACCGACGGCGCCCGTGCCGCTGAGCGCTTTCCCGGTGGGAACGGTGTACTGGCCGGGGAACGCTCCAGGGTAGGCCGCGAGGGACGGCACGCCCGCGAGGTTATTGTAGACCGCGAAGTGACTTGCCTTCGTGACAAAGGAGTCGATGTTGCTGAAGTCGAGAACGGCCACAAGGTTGCCGCTTGTATCGGTGGTGAAGTCGACCAGATTGGCGTTGGGCTGGAACGGCAGCGGCCGTGCGGGCTTGCTACCGATCTCCTGGGTCGGCATGGCGTTGTTGCCCGGAAGCGGCTGGTACCTCACCTCGGGGGTCAGCGCGCCGGGATCGGGCAACGGTGGCATGCCGTACACAGGCGAACCGAAGTCAAAGGCGTTCAGGAGGTCGCCCGCGACCTGGCGGCGCCAGGGGCTGATGTTCGGGCAGGTTGCTGGGTGACCAATCGCTTGCGTCCACTTCTCGAGGAACTGCAGTACCGAGGTGTGATCCGCCACTTCCGATGTCACCCAACCGCCGCGCGTCCATGGAGAGATGAGGATCAGCGGCACGCGGAAGCCAAAGCCGACCGGCAGCGGCGCCGTCACGCCGTATGACGTCAGCGTGCCCGAGTTGTAGAACTCGTCGAACTCGCCTTGAGGAGGCATCGGCGGCGGAACGTGGTCGAACTGGCCGTCGTTCTCGTCATAGTCGATGATGACGAGGGTGGAGTCGAACACCTCCGGATCGGCATTGAGGGCGTTTAGAAGGGCGTTCAAGAAGTAAGCACCGTTCGAGGGCGCGGTTACCGGGTGCTCCGAGAAAAACTGGTTATTTACGACCCAGCTGATCTGCGGCAGCGTGCCGTTGACCACGTCGGCACGGATTGCCGCCGCAAGGTCGTCGGCATTTGTCATCTGCTGGCGCTGATCGGTGGCGACGTTGGCGACGCCGTGATCGTAAAGGGGGTTCCCCGGCGCGGGAGTGCCACCCTGATCCGGATCGAAAACGGCGAACGCGGCGAAGTACTCCATGCCGTTGTCGCCGTAGTCATCCTCGCACTGGTAGACATGCCAGGTCAGACCGGCATTTTGTAGCGTTACGCCCTAGGCCTCCCAAGGCAGGAAGCGGCCCAACTCGTCGCCGCCGCTGTAGGCGACGACGGAGCCGTGCTCCTGGCTTGCGTTGATCGAGCCACTCCAGAGATAGGTACCGTTCGGGCCGGTCGCGCTCAATACCGAGCAGTGATACGCGTCACCAATCGTGTACGCGTCGGCGAGGGCGTAGTGGAATGGGAGGTCGTGCCGGTCCAGAAAGCCGAGCGTGGTCGGGCCGCCCTTGGCGAAGACCCAGCCGTTCATCAAGCCTCCATACCAGGCGCCGTGCTGGTCCTCCCAGCCGTGGCTCGTACCCGGGTAGTTCGCCGCGCCGAGCTCCGGCGAGGGCGGGACTGTGCCGCTGTAACTGTTGGTGCCACTCAACGGCCACGGGTACTGCGTGGGGTCGCCGACGGAAGGCGTTTGCGGCTGCTGCCAGACGGTATTGCCACCGGGCAGCAGGATCGTGGCGCGGTCACCGAAGCCGCGTACGCCTTTCATGGAACCAAAGTAGTGGTCGAAGCTGCGGTTTTCCTGCATCACCACCACGACATGCTTGATGTCGCGCAGGTCCCCGTAGCGTCTTGATTTGCTCTTGGCTTGAGCGGGCAATGAAACGGTGACGGCGATAGCTGCGCCGGCGCCGAGCAAGTCTCGGCGTGATAGAACGGTCATCCGCTTGTTCCTCCGCTGTGACGATCGGTTTTGCGTCGCGTGAGCCGGCGGCACCCTAAACGCGGTTCATGGCCGGCGATGATCGCCCTGTGCAACATTTCTGGAACGGCGTTGGCCGCTGCTGTCCTCCCTTTGAAGGTCTTTCACGAAGACGTCACTTCGCGAACACGACCCATGTCGAAGGCATGTCTTCGAGCGCGCGGCAACGGAGCGCGCCCGTGGACGGCCCTGACGCCAGCCGCCGTTGCCAGCGCGTGGTCGCGTGGGCGGTAGTGGCGCGTGAGGATCTCCGAGCACGCGCGCGCCAACGCACCGAATTCGAGCCGCGACGGCGTTACGCTGGTGGCGGAACGTTGTCATGGGCAGCAAGATCCGAGGCGGGTCGGCCGAGCGCGATGTGCTCCGCGTGATCGATAACCGCGAGCATGTGGTGTACGCCACCGCCGATCTCGTCGAAGCCCTGGCGGCGCCACTCCCCCGTCTTCGACTCCTCGCGACGCGTCGATAGCACCGCCGTCCCGCGGATCGACCGATTTGCATCCGGTCGGCAGGAGCGACGCGAGGCCCCCTCCGAGCCTTCTACGTCGACGCCCCCCCTGAAGGTTGTCCAGCCCGCGCTCGTACGCTGACTCGCCCGCCCAACAACCGGTCGCGCGCCCAAGGCGAGCTGCGCATCCGCGAATCAACGTGGGTGCCGTTCCGTTGAGCCTCACGCAGCGATGGCTTGTTCGCTCCGGCCTCGTGTGCAAATCGAAGCTGAGACAGGTCATCCTGCCAGAAGCATATCGGGCAGTGCTCGTCCGAGCCCGGGGGCTCTCCAAAGACGAGATAACCGCAGCACGGGCGCGGATAGGTGGCCAACCGCTCGACCGTATCTCACGCGTACCGTTTGCTAGGGCATTAGGCTCCAAGCTTCGCCATTCTGTGCGGCCGAGGCGCAGGGCTCGACGGTCGTTCAGCGGTCTCCGCGCCCGCTGCCCGCCTTATCCGGACCTAGCCCGGTGGTTCCGTGACCGAGGCAAGCTCCTCTGCGCGGAGACTCGCCGCTCGAAGGCGGGTGATGGCTTGGAGGCAGAGATTCGCCGTTCGGACCCCGCCTGCTGGCGAGCCTCCCTCCGGACTGGTAGACGCGGGCCCATGGGCGATCTCGTTCTGACCACCTACGATTGGGTTCCTACGCCGCCGCGTGGGTACGTATGGGACATCCGCGTTCGCTGGTCCTTGGAGGAGGCGAAGCTCCCATATCGCGTCGAGAGCGTGTCGTTCAAGGAACGTGGCCCCGAGCACCTCGCGCACCAGCCGTTCGGGCAGGTGCCGTGGCTGACGGACGGTGACATCTCGATCTTCGAGAGCGGCGCGATCCTGCTTCACCTCGGCGAACGCAGCGAGGCGCTGATGCCTCGCGATCCGAAGGGCCGCGCGCAGGTGATCCAGTGGCTCTTCGCCGCACTCAACTCCGTCGAGATGGCGAGCCTCCCGTGGTCGCTCTTCAAGTTCTCGGGGCAGAGCGAAAAGCGCTTCGACGACTTCCTGAAGCTGCGCCTCGACCGCTTCGAGCCCGTGGTCGCGAAGCGCGAATGGCTGGCAGGCGCCTTCTCCGTGGCCGACGTCCTCATGGCGGACGTGCTGCGCCTCGTCGATCGCTTCGAAGGCCTCACGACGCATCCCGCGACGCGTGATTATCTGAAGCGCGCGACCGCGCGGCCCGCGTTCATGAAGGCCCACGCCGACCAGATTGCTCATTTTGCGGCGGCGGACTGACTTGGGTCCGAGACATCATGAAGCGGCGGAACCCGTGGCGCGAGAGCAATTCGGCGATCATCGACGTGTAATCCATCCTGAACTCTCCGCTTAACGATGCCGTTGAGCAGCGCCTTGCAGCTCGCCCTCTCCGAGAGACGACTCGAGGTCACAGGTCGTCGTCGGTTGAACTACCAAAATTCGAGATCGCCGTCCGTGGTCCGAGTTCACCACGTCGCCGTCTCGGAGTAATGGCCGGCATCGCCGGCCAGGGCGGCCTCGTGTTTGGCTTCATTCATGGTGCCACTCGTCCCCGCATCGAAAGGGAAGGTCTCCGGCCCTTGAGCCGGATCGGCGTCCGCTCCGCTCGAGCGGTTCGACTCACTCTCGTCGTCGACCCCGGCCTCCGGAGCTGCGACGAGCGCAGAAGGCGGCGCCGTCGCACCGGCCGCGTGAAGTGCCTGGGAAGGCTGAATGCGCGTCGGCATCCACGCGCGCGTGCCGAGAGCCCACCCTTGGGGTGAGACGCTGGCTGCGGCCGCCCCTGCATCCAGCATTGGGAGCGCGATCAAGGCAGAGAACTCGGAAGGTGCCGCAGGATCACCCACATTGACGAGCCCACTCGCCGCTGCGCTTCCCCACCAGATCGGGGTATCCGGGAATGTCAATGCCGCTGCGATCGCTCCCACTCCAAGCGCCACGCCCGGAATGAGGAGCGGCCACTTGCGGCGTCGCAGATCGCGCCGCCACTTGTCTTCTTCCATCGCGGAGACAAAGGCCGGAACCGAGGATACCCGGCTGACCCTCGCCGCACTCATCTCGCCACCCGGGGCGGGCGATACCGGCCGAGTCGATGTGGGGACGGGCGCTGGAACCGATTCGAGGGGGGCACGTAGAGCGACCACCATGGCGCGGGCACTTGCCCAACGGCTCGCTTTGTCGAACGCCAGCGCACGATCGATGACGCGCGCTAGCGCGGGCGGCACGTGCGGCGCGATGGTCGAGATTGCCGGAGCGCGCATGAGCGCGGCGCGAGCCAGCGTCTCATTGGCGGTTTCGCCGCCGTGAACGAGCTTGCCCGACAACAGCGTGAACGCTGCGGCACCCACGGACCACAGATCCGAGAGCGCGTCGACCTCGGCGGTTCGCCCGAGGGCCTGCTCGGGTGCCATGAAGCCAGGGCTGCCGAGGACGGTGCCCACTACCGTCCTCGCGGAAGACGGCGCCGCTTCGTGAGCGATGCCGAAGTCGAGCAATTTGATTTCGCCACTCGCCGTGAGAAAGACGTTCTCCGGCTTGATATCCCTATGCACGATGCCCTTGTCGTGGGCCGCCGCCAGGACGTCGAGCAGCCTATCGAGGAAGGCTACGACTTCGACGACGGGCAGCTTGCCGCCCTTCCTCGAACAGCGCGCTTCGAACGTTTCGCCCTCGACGAGCTCCATGACCAAAAAGAGAGTGCCGTCTTCGCACGCGCCATCGTCGAGGACGCGGACTATGGCAGGATGCTCGATGCGATTCGCAAGATATCCCTCATGCAGGAACCGGGTGCATAGGTCATGGTTCCTGGAGAGTCCGCCATGGAGGATTTTGATGGCGACCCTACCGCCATTTCGTAGATGCTTGGCGGCGTAGACTGCGGCCATGCTGCCGACCCCCAACAGCCGTTCGAGTCGGTACTTGCCGCAGACGACCGAGCCGACGCGTTCCTGCGCGCGCTCGAATGACCGCGCCTCGGCGTCGAGCCGGCCCGCATCGGAAGACTGATCTCCATTCCAGGACGGGGCCATGACTTCTACCGTCTTCCCACACCGTGCCCCAAATACGTACCAAGGCTCCGCCGACCAAGCAATACTGCAAAATGCACCATTTCTGTGGCGCGCTCAGCGCGACGCACCGACGTTGCTCGAACGTTTCGCGCTTCTTACAAGCCCACGATATGAGGGTCACCCACGGCAGAAATAGGGGCGACCTCAAAAGCGAGCCCATCCCGCAGCGCAAGCGGCCTCCTGCAGAGTCCAAGAGGACGCAGGAAGATGGCCGCAGCGCGGGCCATCGTCGGCTCTCTGCAGCGATGCCAGAACGATTCGCTCAGATACGAGACGAGCCTTCCGGCGGACCAGGTCGTCAAGGGATGACCCCGCTCAATGCCGTTCGCCCGTCATCTCTTCGCTCTTTTCCCACAGCGCCTTCGCGTTTGCCGGGTGGAGAGCATAGGGACGCACGCCCTCGAGATGTCGCTCAGCGAGCGCCGGTGACCTCCGCGACGTGGCAGTTCTCGCAGTAGCGACCGGCGACGTCGTCCGCGCGCGCGACCGCGGCTGCCCACACGCTCGTCGCCGCCCCCTGCGGGATCGGCTTGCAGTGGAACGGGGGCTTGCCCTCGGCCTGGGGGTCGGCGTTGACCGATGCAATCGGCGTGATGTGTCCTGCAGGTTGGGATCGCGTTCCTACTCATGGGCACTCGAGCTAGCATTGCGTGCTCAAATGCACAGCCGCGCGCTTCATGCGGCGCCTTACGCGCCGCTCACGCTTTCCTCGTCGCCCGCACGCCGCGATCGACCCTCGGCCGGCCGCGCTCGAGCGAGGCGCGCCGAGGGATACCTTTTCGAGCGCTCCGCGGCCTCAACGACCGAACCGCGGTGGTCATGACCCACCGCGCCCGGCGGAGAGAGCGCGGAAACCCGTTTGACTCAACGCGTAGAGGCCTTAATTCAGACCTGCAGAAAGACTGAAGACGGTGCCGTCGCCGTCGGCCCCGCCAAGGCTCGTGGTCCCGTAGAGGTCACCGTTGGCCCCTTCGATCAGCGTCGAGAACGGGTTTTCACCGTTCGTGCCGTTGAAGGTGAACAGTGTGCTGAACGTGCCGCTTGGGGTGATCTTGAAGATCGTCCCATCCAAGCCGAACCCGGCGCCGCTGGTTGTCCCGTAGAAGTTCCCGTCGGTGGCTTGGATCAGCGCCGCCCTGGGCTCGGCTCCGTCCCCACTGCCAAAACTGTGCAACGTCGTGAACGTGCCACTCGGAGTGAGCTTGAAGACCGTGCCGGCATACCCCGAGTTGCCCCCGCCAAAGCTCGTTGTGCCATAAAAGTTCCCGTCGCTCCCCTGAACGAGGGCCCCGAGGGGAGCTTGACCGTCCGCGCCAACGAAGGTGTGCAGCACCGTAAGCGTGCCGGAGGGGTTAATTTTGAAGACCGTGCCCGCTCCTGGATCGGTGGTCCCCCGCCCTCGGACGTCGTGCCGTAGAAGTTGCCGTCGATCGCTTGGGTCAGCGGAGAGAGAGAATAAAAACCCGCCTGGCTGAAGCTGGCCAGCGTCGTCGCCGTTCCCGTCGGGGTGATCTTGAAGACCGTGCCGCAACTTACGTGATAACCAGCCCGCAGAAAGCAGGTATTGGCTCCGCCGTGGGCGGTTGTTCCGTAAAAGTTTCCTTCGGTGCCCTGAATCAGCCCCGCCGAAGGCTCCAGGCCACCGGTGCTGCCGACCGTCGTAAACGTGCCACTCAAAGTGATCTTGAAGACCGTGCCGCGCCGATGCAGAGAACGCTCGGCCCCTCGGTTTCCCGCTCCGCGGCTCGTCAGGCCCTCTTCAATGCGCCGTCCATCAGCGCCAGCAGCGTCTCCCAATGCCTCTCGCTGGCCGCCGCGTCGTAGGTGGGGCATGTCGCGGAATACCCATCCGTGCTTTGCGGGTACGTCTCGATGGTGTGGTCGACACACGCCTTCGTCAGCGCATCCTCCAGCCGTACCTTCATTTCGTCGGGAAAGGATGCGTCCTCGATCGCGCCTGCCACGTAGACCCGTGACTTCATCTTCGGGGCGAGCCGATGCGGGCTGTCCGGCGCGTCGGTCGCGAGCCGGCCTCCGTGATACGAGGCGATCGCGACGATGCGGTCCGGATAGGTCCCCGCTGCGGCCAACGATCGAGCCGCCCATGCAGTAGCCGGTAGTGCCAATACCGCCGGCCTTCACGTCGCCTTGGGAAGCGAGGAAGTCCAGGAACGCGAGCGTGTCGGACATGATGTTGGCCTGCGTGTATGGGTTCACCGGCTCGTACGGTCCGGAGCGGTAGAAGAGGTCGGCAGAAGCACGAAGTAGCGACGGGGCGCGAGGGCTCGCCGAGCTCGAGCATCGCGGGACGAATTCCGATACCGTCCATGAAGACGAGGACGGCAGGCCATGGGCCTTCTCCCGTCGGGCGATAGACACAGCTCGGGCAGTTGCCGTCCCGAGTCGTGATCTCGATCCTGCTCATGGAAGCGATCTTCGCACGGCCCCCTCACCCGATAGAAAGTTCAACTTGCAATGTTGCCTTCCAATAGAATATTGCCTCGAAGCATGCGGCGAGAGATCCCGAAGGGCGCCGAGGTCGCGGCCGACGAGCTGGGCAAGGTCATCGGCGCGCTCGTGCGCCGGCTTCGCGCCGAGACGCCCGCCCACGAGCTGAGTCACTCGGAGCATGTCGTCCTCAAGCGCCTGATGGAGCTCGGACCGTCCACGACCGCCGCGCTGGCAAGGGCGGAGCTGGTGAAGCCGCAGTCGATGGGGGTGACGCTTGCCGCCCTGGAAGAAGAGGGCTTCGTCGTCCGCAAGACGGACCCGGCGGACGCGCGATGTCGCACGGTGTCCGTCACAGAGAAGGGCAAGCGCCTGGTCCTGGAAGGAAGGACCGCCAGGCAGACCTGGCTTGCGCGGGCCGTCGCCGAGAAGCTCGACGGAGACGAGCGGCGCACGCTCCTCGAAGCGCTTGCTCTCCTGCGGCGGGTCGTGGCCTCGTGATCGGTCCGACCGCATCACGCGGGGAGAACCCGAGAGGGCCACGCCGAGACGAAAGCAAACGTTCGGCGGTCTCGCTCGCGCTCGCACTCGCACTCGCGCCGGGCACCTTGTTGGCGGGGATCGCGGGTGGGATCGCCTTTCCGATACTCCCGATCGCGGGGTTGCGGCTCGGCTTGTCGCTCCCTTTCATCGGGGCGATCCTTGCGGCCAACCGCGCCGTGCGCGTGGTCTCCGGCCCGTTCGTGGGCGTGCTCGCCGATCGCTTCGGCGGCCGTCGCACGCTGCTCTGCGGGCTCATGGTGCAGGTCGTGGTCCTCGGACTCTACGCGCTCGGGATCGTCTCGCATCGCGTCGGGCCCTTCTTCTTGGGGGGACGACTGCTCCAGGGACTCGGCTCGGCGTGTGTATTCATCTCCGCACAGGCGATGGCGCTCCACGCTGGAGGTCCGTCACACAGTGGGCGCTCGGCCGGGACGGTTCGCGCGGCGATGGTGCTGGGAATTCCGATCGGGCTCGCCGCCGGGGGCTTGCTCTCGGACGCCGTGGGGGACGCGGCGACGTTCGGAATTGCGGCCGCCGCAGTCGTGTTCGCCCTCGTCGGAGCGTACGCCACCGTGCCCGACCTTCGCGCGCCCCTCGGCCCGCGGCCTTCGTTGCTCGACACGGTGCGGCGGATGCGCGACCGGCGCCTCTTCGCGCTTGGCGCGCTGAACCTGATGCTCAACTTCACCGTCGGCGGGATGATTCTGACCACGCTCGCGCTCCTCGTGCATGACCGGCACATCTCCGTGCTCTCGCGCAACGAACAAGGGACCGCGGGCCTTCTCATGGCGTGGATGATCGTCATCGACGCGGCTTCGACACCACTGGCGGGGCGCATCGGCGACCGGTGGCGAGCGCACGCGCGTGTAGCGGCGTCGGCGATGACCTTCCTGGCGGCCGGGCTCGCGGTGGTCGGTCTGTCCAGCCGGGCCGCGGGCCTCGCTGCGGGCCTCACGCTCGTGGGTCTCGGAGG
This sequence comes from Polyangiaceae bacterium, assembly GCA_036501935.1. Taxonomy (GTDB): domain Bacteria; phylum Myxococcota_A; class Polyangia; order Polyangiales; family Polyangiaceae; genus Palsa-1150. The sequence goes on from DASXZL010000033.1 coordinate 13,075, forward strand.
GGCGGGGCTCGGTCCGTCGCTGCTCGTGTTGATGGGGGGCATCGTCGCGCGCGAGCAAAGGGGGATGGGCGTCGGGCTGCTGCAACTCTGCGGCGACGTCGGAGGCGTTCTCGGGCCGCTGGTCGGCACCGTTCTGCTCGCGGGCAACACCGCGTCGCCCTACCTTTTGACCTCCGCGCTGGTCGTATGCTTCATGCCGCTGGCCCTTTGGCTCGCGAGCGCCGAACGCTCGCGCCAAGAGAGTCCGCACTAGCATGGGCGCAGTGAGCGGAAGGCTGATGTGGAAGGCTGCGCTGGGGCTCGCCAACCTCGTCGTCGTGCTCGGGCTCGCCCTGTTCGTACCGGCCGGCACGCTTCGATTCGTCGAGGCGTGGGTGTTCGTTGGGCTGTTCACAGCGGCGTCCCTCGCGATCGCGATCCATCTGGCACGCACGGACCCCGCGCTCCTTGCACGTCGAACCCACGCTGGGCCCGTCGCTGAAAAGGAATGGAGCCAGAAGATCATCCAGGGCGTCGCCAGCGTCTCGTTCCTCTCGACGGTCGTGGTTCCGGCATTGGACCATCGCTTCGGCTGGTCGCACGCACCGCTGCCGGTCATCGTCATCGGTGACGCATTGGTCCTCGCCGGCTTCCTGCTCGTCTTTCTCGTGTTTCGCGAGAACACCTTTACGTCGTCGGTGATCGAGGTTGCTTCCGAGCAGCGCGTGGTCGACTCCGGTCCCTACGCGGTCGTCCGCCATCCGATGTACGCGGGCGCGCTCGTCCTCGTTGCGGGAATCCCGATAGCGCTCGGTTCATGGGTGGGGCTCGCGACGCTGCCCCCCTTTGCCGCCATCGTCGTGTGGCGCCTGCTCGACGAAGAGCGCTTTCTCGTGGTCCACTTGCCCGGGTACGCGGCGTATCGAGAGAAGACCCGGTATCGGTTGCTGCCTCGCGTCTGGTAAGGGACGTTTCGCTCCGTCGTCGATCGCCTCGACGGCGAGCAGCTCGAGTCCCTCGAGGCTGTCTTTCACGTCGTTATGTACCGCTCACCGCTTTCCTCGCGGCGCGCACGCCACCGAGGATGTCTCGAGCGTGCCCGAGGAAGACCGCCCCCGCCTCCGACAGGCACATCCCTCGCGGCGTCCGTCGGAACAACGGCGCGCGCAACTCGTCCTCCAGCTTGCGGATCTGGCGGCTCACGGCGGGCTGAGCGACGTGGAGCTTCCGCGCGGCCCGGCCCACGTGGCCCTCTTCGGCGACTGCGACAAAGTATTCGATCTGGGCGAGACTCACGGCGACGATCGTACCTCGCGGCTCGGGTGAAGGGGCGGCCATTCGGCGCGAGATCCAAACGGTATTGGACGCCGAAGCGCCCTGACGCCATCGGTACCCGGTGAGCGTCGAGATCCTGGGACCGCGCGAGTTGGAACGCATGCGTACGGCGGGGGCGGCTGCCGCGGCCACCCTCGCCTACGTGGCCGAACGGCTCCGGCCCGGGATCTCGACGGCCGACATCGACCGTTGGGTGCGCGAGCATACGGCGCGCCTCGGAGGCTCGCCGAGCCAGCTCGGGTATCACGGCTTCCCGGCGGCCGTGTGCACGAGCCGCAACAGCGTCGTTTGCCACGGTGTGCCTAGCCAGGACGAACACCTTCTGCCGGGCGACATCGTCAACGTCGACGTGACGACCTGTCTGAACGGCTTCCACGGCGACACGTCGGCCACGTTCGCGATCGGTGCGGCGCCACCAGAGGCCGTCCGTTTGGTGGACATTGCACGCAGGTGTCGTCAGGCGGGCATCGCCGTCGTGCACGAGGGGGCACGGCTGGGCGACGTCGGTGCGGCCATCGAGGAGCTGGCGCATCGAGAAGGGTGCTCGGTCGTGCGGGATTTCGGCGGCCACGGAATCGGCCGCAAGATGCACATGGCCCCGCATGTCTCTCCCGTCGGGTCGCGCGGCGCGGGCATGCGTCTGCGAGCGGGAATGGTGTTCACCATCGAACCGATGATCAACCTCGGGGGTGCCGAGGTTCGCGTACTCGACGATGGGTGGACGGTCGTGACGGTGGATGGCTCCTTGTCCGCCCAGTTCGAACACACCATCCTGGTCACCCGTGATGGTTTCGAGGTCCTCACCGAGCCCCCGGCGGACGCGACGCGGGCGTGATCTCGATCCCCTACATGTGTGGATACCAAGACTCCAGCTCGGTTACGCCCACGAACTTGCCGGCCTGCGGGGTGAAGACGACGCGGAACTGGGAAGTATTCACTGCCGGGAACGTCGCTTCGTTGGGTGCGTTGGGAACCGGCGCCGTGGGAACCTTGGCTTGACCGGGTACGGACGTCCACGTCGTTCCCGAGAGGTATTGAACGTCGTAGCTCTGCGGCACTCGGATGTTCTGACCGTCGTCGTAGGTGTAGATCTTGACTTCGTTCATCGGGCGGGTCTGGCCGAAATCCACCGCGAGAAAATCCGTCGCGTTGGGCGATCCCGAGTTCGTCCACCGATCGTCGGGCATCACGTCGTAGCGGATGAATCCGTCGATGGCCCTGAGCGGCGTGTCGAAGGCGTTCACGCAGCGAGGATTGTCGGCGCTGCGGCAGCGCGGTCCGTTGGTCACCGTGTTCGTGTACGAGGCGCTCACCATCGGGAAGGTCGGCGTGTACACGCGGTTGTCCCAACCTTTGAACCAATCCTGGTCCGCCGTCCACGCGTTGGCGACGATGTTGTCGAGCACGGTGGCCGCCGGCGGAATGATCGGAGCCGCGACCGGGACGGTGACGTTGCCGAGCGTTGCGGATTGGTAGATGGGAATCCCGTCCTGGCAAACCTGCAGGCCCGAGCCGGCGTTGTAGTGCGTGCCGGTCTGGTCCCAAACGATGGTCAAGAGGTGGCCGTGATACGGCACATCCTGCACGGCGAAGTAGCTCCACGTGTCCGGGACGAGAGGCTTGAGCTGAACGGTGTCGGTCGCCTGCGGCTTAATCCCGAAAAGACCGGTGAGCACGAGATCGACGAAGCTCGAGTGGTTGTAGTTCTCGCTGAAATCCGAGGCGTCGTATATCCACGAACCCGTATCGCCGTCGGCCGCCTCGGCCACGTAGGGGACGCCGTTCTTGTGTTGCAACGTGGCAAACTGGCTGAGCAGCGTGTCGTACGTCTGCTTGGTGACGAAGCTCTGCGCAGGGTAGTCCTGCAGCAGATTCGCCAGACCGGTGAGGATCATGCTGGTGTCGAACGGCCAGGTCGGCCCGTCCCAATGGCAGCAGTCGGTGTCGTCGTGGTTTTGGACGGCGGGGATCGCCTGAAAATCGAAATACGGGTCGGCGCCGATGCGGTCGAGAGATACCGCGCCGGTCCCCATGGAGAACTTCAACGTGTTCGCGCCGGTCAGCATCGGGACCTGGACCCGGACCGCCTGCGAGGTGGAGAACGTGACCGACGTGCCCGTAGTCGGGTAAGTCACCGTCGTCGGCGAGGCCGTGGCGCCGTTGACGACGAGGACCTGCGTCGCGTTGGCGCCGGTGACGTTGGCGTAGAAGACGTCCACCGGGTACGTGCCCGCGCCGGGGGCGAAGACGGTGAACGTGACGGAGCTCGTCGCGGCGTTGATCGGCCCCACGTACTGCCCATTCGAGGCGGTGGCGGCCGCCGCGGTGGTCGCGCCGACGATGACCGCCTGCTCGGCCTCGAAGTCATGGAACCGCTCGAGCGTGTAAGGTCCGTTCGGTCCGGCGAAGCGCCGCGTGTCGGTCAGATACTGCCAGGCCGTGGAGAACGAGGCGTCCGGCAGCTCGAAAGCCCACGGGGCGAAGCCCATCGCCTCCCGCCACGTCGTGCGCGTCCCCGCGATCCCGACGTTGGTGGGGTCGGCGTTGTAGACGTGCATGAAGAACTGCCGCTGCGGGTCCCACAGGTCCTGCTGAACCGCCGCCTTCAACGCCGCCGCTTTGGCCGCGAACGAGGTCGCGTCCGCGGTGTCACCGGTCAGCGTGGCGATCTGGCTGATCGCGAGGGCCGCGGCGTACTGATAGCTGTTGATGGTGGGGCGGAAACCGGTCCCGCCGCCGAAGGCGTCGGTGCTCCGGAACGAGGTCTCGGTGAACTCGGTGGCGTCGAACAACGGGGATTGAAAATACAGACTCGCGCTCGTCGTGGTCCCGTTGACCGGGACGTTCGCGGTGAGGTTCGTGCCCCACGAATTGTAGAGCGCGATGAGCTGCCCGAGGTTCGCCTTGAGCTGCGTGGGGTCGCCGGTGACGAGGTACCGCCGATAGGCTGCGCTCGCGATCCACTCGCTGTAGAGGCGACTCCTCGCCTGGCCCGCGCCCACCAGCCAATAGTTGATGTACTCGTCGATATACCTTCGGTTGCGCAGCCAGCGGCCGTCGAGGATGTGATAGCCGGCCGCGTCGGACAGGCCGCTGTACGAGGTGTCACCCGCGTACCAAGTCGGGTTATCGTACTCGGTCGCGATGTAGCCGGCGCCCGCGGTGGTGTAGCGCAGCGCCCGTTTGTGGGTGCTCCAGCGGTAGTAGTAGACGCCGTTGATGTTCGTGTCGGGCGTGTCTACGAACGGAATGTTGTCCTTGTACCACTGTGGCTCTTGAAGGCCCTGGGCCGCGAGGATCTGATCCGGGTTGAGGATGGCACATGCCGTAGCCGCACCGTCCGCGCCGCTCTGTGCGTCGTTACCCGCCCCGCCCGAACTCCCCGCGTCGCCGGTCGTGCCCGTTCCCGGGCCACCGTCGCGAGCACCGCCCGACGAGCTCGAGCCCCCGCCGCTGCTGCTCGACGAACTGGAGGGTCCGCCGGAACCCGCGTCGCCACCGCCCCCCGACGAGCCGCTACTCGCGCCGACGCCACCGCTGCTTCCGCTCGAGGAACCGGCGGGTCCGCCGGAGCTCGACGAGCTCACCCCACCCGAGCTGCTGGAGCTCGGTCCGCTCGAGGGTTCCGGCGCCGACGTACCGCACGCGGCCACAAGGCCAACAAGTACGAGTCCGGCACGCGACGGTCGAAGAAAAGCCATGGTTACCTCGGGCAGAAGGGGCCGCTCGTCAACGTGACGTGGCCTTGCCCCAAAGAGCCGTGGTTTGTCGTAGGTCGTTCGCATCTCACGCGACGAAGTCGAGACGAGAAGGAGACCCGGCGCGGCGACGATTCCACCTCAGCTACAGTCCCGACGCACGCGCCGACCCGACTCACTCTCTTCGGTCGCACGACGCGTACATCGAAGATGGCTCCAATCGAACCTCCAGGCGGCGAACGGAACCCGACGCGTATCCAGCCGCGTCCCTTCGTCAGCCGCTCGGGAGTCAACACCTCCCGCATGCCGCCGAACTCGGTCTCGAGCAGCGCCTGCCAGGCCCGTTCGTCGAGGCGCGAGGCGCTACACTGTGCACAAGATCACGGCCGGCGTGCGCGACGTCTACCGCGCGACCGGCGACCCGACGGCGCTCGAGATCCTCCGCGGCATGGCGAGCTGGGTGGCCTCCGCGACGCCCTCCCCCGGCCTCATTTGAGATCGAGCAAGGTGCCGCGCATGGTCCCCGTCCCGCCGTAAAAGATGATCTTCGCGTTCGGGGAGGCACCGAGAGTCTTCATCGCTTCAATTTCCTGCCAACGGAGCATCGGCTCGGTCAGGTGAAGCTCGATGAGTCGCTCGTATTCCGTCGTGGCCTGCGCGTCGATGCGGGTGGCCTCCGCGTGCCCCTGAGCGTGGATCTTGTCCGTCTCCGCCTGCGAGTCCGCTGCGATGCGCGCGCGGTCGGCCTCGGCCTTTTGTTCGATGAGGCGCTTTTCGGCCTCCGCCTGGGCCTGCTCGAGCACGAACTTCATCTTCAGCGCGCTCTGTTCGGCGGAGAGCTTGTCGTTGATCGCCTGCTGGATCGCGTCCGGCAGCGTCACGTTGCGAATGAGCACTGCCTCGAGGACGATGTGACGCCCTTCGATGGCCTTGTCGACCCCCTCGCGAATCTGGCGCTCGATGAGCTCGCGCTGCGACGAGTAGATCTCCTCGGGCTGATATCGACCGACGACGCGCCTCGCTTGGGACCGGAGCGTCGGACCCAAGAGGACGTCGTAGTATTGGGCGCCGAGCTCCCGATCGAGCTTCGCGGCTTCCTCCGCCACGATGTGGTAGCGAACCGACGCGTCGAGCACGATGCGCAGGCCGTTCGACGCGAGCACCTCCAGGCGCTCGTCTCGCTCTTGCGAGCGGGAATCGTAGACGGTCGTCTTGTCCCAATAGCCGACCCCCCAGGTGCCCTCGGGGAGCGGCTGCGGGCGAGTGCCGCTCGGCGTCCACACCACGCCGACCTGGCCCGGGCCGACCGTCGCAAAGGAACATCCGGCGGCAGCGAGCGATAGCGCGCCGCCCGCGACCCATGTCCAGAAGCGAGAGACTGGCAGGTTCATCGGATCCTCCGTCGATTAGAGGCGCCCGGGCATCGCCCATACGATCGAAAGGCCCAGGCCCACGGTCACCGTTTGCCTCAGTGTCGCCGCAATAGGGACGAACCAGTCATGCCCCAGGACGTCGACAAGGACAGGACCGATAGGAATGGAAATACCAAGCGCGGCGCCGGCACCCGGGTGGACGTCGCCCGTGACGAAAGCCGTCCCCGCGTCGATCTCCGCGAATGGCAACGGGACGACGAATGGCAGGGAGTATCGGAGTCCGGCGGTGGCCCATTGCAACGGCGCTCGGGACGAGTCGGGTCGTACGCCGAGATCGTCGTACCGGAGCTGAGCGGAGAGCCCGTTCGGAAAAGCCCACCCCCCTCTCACCCCGAACGCAGCGGAGCCCTGCGCCGGATCTTCGGTGACCGGGAGGGTCACCGCCCAGCTTGCCTCGAGCCCGAGGAAGGGGCCGCCCGTCTGCTGGCTCGTGTGGACCCCCCCGAAAGAGCCGCCGATGGGCCGAGCGAACGGGCGCACAAGGGCTGCGGCGACGCTGTCGGTCATCTCGGCACGAGCCCGCCGCGACGGCGCCGCCATGAGCGTCCCGATGCACGCTGCAAGGCAAGCGGTACGGACGCGCGCAGAGGTCATCGGCAGACTGCCTCCTTCTTCTCGCCAGGGGCCGAGGTCCCCGCGGCAATACAAGGAGCGTGCCTGTCACCGATTGGCCTTATTCAACGCGCGACGAGCCTCTCGCGGCAACGCGAGCCCGTCGAGTCGGACATTCCAAGGTCGGTCCGCGAAGCCCACCGGGAAATTTTCCCTGCTCGACGCGGAGAGAATCCCACCTTCGAGAATCACGGCTTCGTGGCATCGAGGGCGCGCACCGCGGCGCGCGATCTCGAAGATGCGCCGGCGCGGGATCCGGTGACTCGGAATATTCAGTTCGATTTCTTGGGCCAGGCCGGGCTGATGCGGACCACGTTCTCGGGCCTCGGCTTCAGTCTCGACCCGTATCGGCTCACCGGCACCGGACTTGCTCTCTCGGCTGCCGCAATCGCCCCAGGAGCCTCGTTCGGATGATCGCCAAGGTTCTCGTGGCGCTCGACGGATCCCATCGCGCACCCGGCGTCTACGACGCGGCCGCGGAGGTGGCCGAGCGCTTCGGCGCCATTCTCCACCCGTTTCGGGCGATCTTCGTGCCGCCCGAATTTCCCGCCGCCGCCGCGGGGAGCCCGCGGGATCTTCTGCCCGAATACCTTTCCCGCGAGGCCATGGGCGAGCTTGCCCAGCTCGTCGCGCGCGCCCCGTACCTGGCCGCGGAGCCCATCGTTCGCATCGGCCCGCCTTGGCGCCTTATCCTCGAGTTGGCCGACGAGCTCGAAGTCGACCTCATTGTCCTTGGCAGTCACGGTTATCATGGATTCGACCGCATTCTCGGCACTACCGCCGCGCGCGTCGCAAACCTCGCGCATCACAACGTTCTTGTCGTTCACGAGCAAGCGGGCCGGACCTTTGCGCGAGAGGACCCCAAGACTCCCCCCTACCGCTAGGGGCAAGTCCCATGAACGGCGTCGAACCACGACGCCGGACCGTGGACCTTCGATAGGCGTGACCCCACGTCGTTCCCATGGAGCCGGCGTGGATGCGCGATGGCCTCGAGTATGCACAGCGTCGGGCCGAGCCAATCGAACCGATGGACCAGCGCGCGCACGACGAGCACCGCGACTCCGCTGAGCGCGCTTCGGCGCCCCGCCAGCGTACGCTCCCGCTCGTTCTCACCGTCGCCGGAGGCGCGGTCGTCCTGACGGTCCTGGCGGTCGGCCTGTCGATCCGCGCCGCCCATCGAGTGAATCGCACGGCGCTCGCCGAGGCGCCCCGACCTGTGACCGTCGCGGAGGCGCAGAGCGCGACATACCGCGACTCGAGGACGTACGTCGGCGAGGTGGCGCCATGGGTCGAGGCGAACATCGGACCGCAGTTCATCTCGGCGTACGTGGAGACGGTGCTCGTCCGCCCGGGCGCCGTGGTGAAGGAGCACCAGGTCCTGGCCACACTCGACTGCACCCACCCGAGCGCCGCCACGCGGGCCGTGGAGATGCAGGCTCGCGCGGTCGCGGCGCGGATGCGCGCGGCCAGCGACGAAGCCGCCCGCGTCTCTTCGTTGCTCGACGGAGGCTTCGTCGCGCCCAACGAGGCCGAGCAGAAGGACGCGGTCAGCGCCGCCGCGCGCGCCCAGCTCCTCGCCTCCCAGGCGGACCTGCTGAAGGCGACCCTGGACGTGCGCGATTGCGTGCTTCGTGCGCCGTTCGACGGCGAGATCGCGACGCGGACCTTCGACCCCGGCGCGCTGGTGCGGCCGGGCGCTTCGATCGTGTCGGTCGTCGATCGGAGCACGGTCCGTGTCACGGTCGACGCCACGGAGAAGGACTTCGACGCCCTCGCCCCGGGCACGATGGTCGGCGTCGACATGCTCGCGATCGGCGCTCACCTCTCCGCGCCCGTCTCGCGCAGAGCCCCAGGGGCGGATCCCAAGACCCGGACAGTCCACGTCGAGGTCGACATCGCCGATCCGAACCGACGATATCCGGTCGGGACCACGGCCATCGTGCGCGTCGACGTCGGCGCCGCGCAGGCCGCCACGGCCGTACCCATCTATTGCGCGACGCAGGAGTCGGGGAAGGCGCAGATCTTCGTGGTCGAGGGCGACGTCGCTCGCCAGCGGAGGGTTCCCATCGTCGGCGAGTCGGGCGGCACGCTCTACTTCACGCCGCAAACGCTGGCCGCGGGCGCTCGCGTCGTCACCGAAGGCCGGGAGCTCCTCTCGGACGGCGACCGCGTTGCGGCCAAGCTGGAGGCCTTCTCGCTCCCCTCCGGCCAAGACGAGGTCGACGCGCCGTCGGCGCGCGGAGGGGGCTTCGGACGGCCGCTATGACGGCTCTCTCGCTGCGCAATCCTCTGGCGAGCTTGATGCTGGGAATCGCGGTGCTCGTATTCGCCGCGTTCGTGACGCCGCGGATGCCCGTCGACACGTTCCCCGACCTCACGCCGCCCGTGCTCGTCGTCGGCACGCTCGCGCCCGGCCTGGCCGCGACCGACGTAGAGAAGACCCTCAGCTGGCGCATCGAGAAGTATGTGAGCGCGACCCCGGGCGTCGAGCATGTCCAGAGCATTTCACGGAACAACCTCAGCATCGCGTTCGTGTGGCTCAAATGGGGCACGGATCTCAACGGCGCCCAGACGCTGGTCCAGCAGCAGGTCCAGTTTGCGATGGCCGCTGTGCCGAAGTCGCTCGGCGTGATTCCGCCGTTCGTCCTCCAGTTCGACCCGACGAACGCGCCGGTCTTGCAGGTGGCGGTCTCCGGCGGCGGCCTGACCGGGCCGCAGCTCTACGACTACGCGCAGAACAACATCGAACCCCTCCTCGAGGGCATCCCGGGAGTCGCGAGCGCCGCGCCGAACGGCGGGACCCAGCGCCAGATCAACGTCGTCGTGGACCGGGCTGCGGCCCAATCCCGCGGCGTGACCGCCGAAGACGTCGCCGCCGCGGTAGCGCAGTCGAACGCACTCCTCCCCTCGGGCGAGTTCATCTCCCCCCGCTTCGACGCGAACGTGTACACCGACGCGGTCCCGCGTCGCGTGAAGACCATCGGCGACGCGCTCGTCAAGGAAGTCGATGGGAGCCCGGTCTACATCCGCGACGTCGCGCGGGTCGAGGACGGAGGGGCGGCCCCGACGCAGAGCGTCTCGGTCAACGGCGAGAACGCCGTCTACCTGAATATCCTGCGCGTCCCCGGCGGCAACACGCTCGACATCGTCAAAAAGGCCAAGACGATCATCGCGACCCTACCGCACCTGCCGCCGGGGATGCAGGTCAAGCCCGTCTTCGACGAGTCGACCTACGTTCGCACTGCGTACTCGGGGCTGAAGCGGGAGGTCGTTCAGGCCCTCGTGCTGATCGCTCTGGTCATCCTGCTCTTTTTGCAGAGCTTCCGCGGTACGCTCATCGTCGCGGTGGCGATACCGCTCGCCTTCGCGATCACGCTGCTCGTGCTCTACGCGACCGGGCAAACGCTCAACGCCTTCACGCTCGGCGGCTTGACGCTCGCCATGGGCCGCCTCGTCGACGACGCCGTCGTGGTGCTCGAATCGATCCATCGCCACCAGCGGGAAGGGGGCCGCGATCGGATGCAGGCTGCCCTCGAGGGCACCCAGGCGGTGGCTCTCCCGGTCCTCGCCTCCACGCTCACGACCATCGCGGTCCTCATCCCTGTGCTGCTCCTGGCGGGTCTCGCCAAGAAGCTCTTCGCCCCGCTCGCGATCACCGTGGCCGTCGCGATGGTCGCCTCGTACCTCGTGAGCATGTTCGTGACGCCCGTCGCCGCGCGCTACATCCTCGGGGAACACGAACCGCGGGGGTTCGCACGGCGGCTGGGCGCGTTCATCGACCGGGTCGCCGACGGGTACGCGGCGACGCTTCGCCGTTCGCTCGCCGTGCGATGGTGGGTGATCGGCGCGTGCGCGCTCTTGACGGCGGCGGCCGGTTGGATCGCCACCCGCCTGCCGACCACGTTCTTTCCGGAGATCGACGAGTCGATGGAGCGCGTCTATGTGCGCTTCTCGCCGGGGATCTCGCTGACGGAGTCGAGCGCGCGCATTCGAGCGATGGGCAAGCTCCTCTCGGAGAAGCTCCCCAAGGACGAGGTCACCCTCGTGCTCACCAACGAGGGTTCGCCGGAGAACGCCCGCAGCGCCATGACGAGCGCGAACGACGGGCCGCACATGGGGTTCATCCGCGTGGCGCTCGTCGAGCCGGAGAAGCGGCGGCACACCCAGCAGGAGATGGCCAACCGGATGCGCCACATCCTCGAAGAGCACTACCCCGGAGTCGAGTTCTTGCAGTGGCCGGGCGGGCTCGTCGCGAGCGTCTTCTCCAACGGGTACTATGCACCCATCGCCGTCGAGCTCCAGAACGACGACCTCAAGGCGCTGGAGGCCCAGGGCAAAGCGGTGGCCGAAGTGGCGCGACGGGTCGGCGGCGTCCGGGACATCCGCGTGCAGCTCCAGACGGACTATCCGGAGATACACGTGGACACGTCGAGGGAGCAGGCCGGCATGGTCGGCGTGACGTCTCGCCAGGCGGCGCAGGTGACGCTCGACGGCACGCTCGGAGACATCAACACGCCGAGCGTCTGGATCGACCCTCACAACGGGCAGGCCTACTACGTGGTGACGTACTACGACGAAAAGGACGTCGAAGACGTGGGAGCCCTGGCGCAGCTTCCCGCGCGCGTCAGCCCGGACGCCCGTCCGGTGCCGCTCGGCGCGTACGCCGACATCGAGCGTTCGGCGGGGCCAATCGCGATCGAGCGCGACCACATGTCTCGCGTGACGGAGGTCTATATGGCCACCGAAGGCCGCGACATCGGAAGCGCCGCCGGCGAGCTCGCCGAAGCGCTCGCGGCGGACCCCGAGACGAAGAAGATCCACTGGTCCTGGGTCGGAGAGATGGATTTGATGAAAACCACCTTCGCCGGACTGGGCCCGGCGCTCGCGCTCGCCGTGATGGTGGTCTTCATGATCATGGCCGTTCAATTCAAATCGCTGCGACTCCCGTTCGTGATGCTCTTTGCCATTCCGGTTGCGCTGTTCGGCATCGTGGTGGCTCTCATGGCGGCGACGGAAGACCTTTCCATTCTGGCGCTGATGGGCGTCCTCATGGTGATCGGCATCGCGGTCTCGAACGGCATCTTGCTCGTGGACGAGGCGAGCCGTCGCCTGGGCACGGGGGAAGAACCGCTGGCCGCGGTGGTCGAAGCGGCGCGCGTTCGCTTTGTGCCCATCATGATGACGAGCCTCGCGACGGTCATCGGCCTCGTCCCGACGGCACTGGGCATGGAGCGGGGGACCGAGGCGAATCGGCCCCTCGCCCTCGCCGTCGTCGGCGGCCTCACGTCGTCGACGATCCTCTCGCTCTTCCTCGTGCCCGCCATGTTCACGCTGGTCGCCAAGCCGCCGGGCGGCGGCGCCAGCCCGAAGCAAGCGTAGACGTCGCGAGAAGAGGGCGTGGGCGAGCCGCCGGATTAGTTTAGTCGTCCAATCCGAGACCTTCGAGAATCCTCGGGATATTCTTCTCTATCCGCGCCGCCCGCGTCTTCGCCAGCTTTGGCTGCGAAAAATGAAGGATATACCCCCGCCGTCGACCCGGCGTCAGCGCGGCAAAGGCTGCCTTCAACTTGGCATTCGCCGCAAGCCTGGACTCGAGCTCCTCGGGCAGCTCGACGTCCTCGGTCTTCTTGAACTGCACCTTCAGGCCGGCGCGCTCGATCGCGATCGCCTGGCGCACGTAAGCCTTCACGGTTTTCTCGAGCTTCGTCACCTCTTCTAGGCTCGTGAACCGAATCTGCCGGGCTGCCTGCACGTTCTTGGTCTGCTGTACGAGGACACCCTTGGGGTCTTCGAGCAGCACGCCCTTGTGAAACAGGATGGCGCAATACTCTTTGAAGCCGTGGATGAGCGCGACGTTCTTGCCGTCGAGCGCGTAGCAAGGCTGGCCCCACTTGAGGTCTTCGGTCAGCCCGCTCTCGAGGAGGAGCTCGCGGAGCTTCGCGAACTCCCCGCGCCACTTGTCCTGCCGCTTCAGGAACGCATCCACCTTCGGATTCATCGGCGATCTCCTTCGTCCGGCGACGTGAGACTTCCGCTTCGCCGCAGCGGCCCCCGCCAACGCGAGCGCGGCGGGTTACTCGCCGCGAAATGCCTTGTCCATCGCGGCGATGTCGAGCTTCTTCATCTTCATCATCGCCTGCATGGCTCGGTCGCGCGCGGCGCGGTCTCCACCGGTCATCCATCGAGCCATGTCGACCGGTACGATCTGCCACGAGAGGCCGAAGCGGTCCTTGAGCCAGCCGCAGCGGCTCTCGGCGCCGCCCCGCGAGAGCGCGGCGTAGTAGCGATCGACCTCGGCTTGGTCGCGGCACATCACCTGGAAGGAGATCGCCTCGTTGAAGGTGACGCCGTGCGAGACGTAGCTGTCCATCGCGACGAACGTCTGGCCCGCGAGCGTGACGCGCCCGTGCTTAACGGAGCCGGTGGGACCCTCACCCGGCTCGTAGCGCACGAGGCTCTGCACCTCGCTTGCAGGAAAGATCTCCGCGTAGGCGCGCATCGCTTCTTCGGCGCGCCCGCGCTGCGCGTCCGAGAACATGAGGCACGGGGCGATCGCGGCGCGCTCGATCGGCCCCCTCGGGAGCATCACCTGCCAGCTGAAGCCGAAGCGGTCGGTCACCCAGCCGTAGCGGTCGCTCCATGGGTAGGCGCCCACGGGCATCCGCACTTGGCCTCCCGCGAGCAGCCGTTCGGCGGTGCGGTTCACCTCCTCGTCGCTCGCGAGCTCCACGAAGAACGAGACGCTCGGGTTCGGCGTGAAATGCGGGCCGCCGTTGAGCGTCGTGAACGCGCGCCCACCGGCCTCGAACGCGACGACGAGCTCCTTGCCGCGCGCGACGCCGCCCGGATCGTCCTGCGCGCCGGAGTGGTACGAAGGGGTGACCGCTCTCGCGTTGGGCAGCGCCTCGAGGTAGAGGCGCACGCCGTCGGCGGCGTTCTGATCGAACCAGAGGCAAGAGACGATGCGGGGGGCGCTCATGGCGGTTGTCCTCATATCGCCTGTGCGGGCGCGATACAACGCGGGCCCCGTCGGCGGCCACTCGACAGTCTTTCAACTCGAGGACCGCGTTTTCCTCTCCATATTCGCTATCTCCGCGGTCACGAGACGGCACGCCGCAAGAAGGCGTCGATGCGCGCGTCCGCAGCCGCGGTCCACCAGTCCGGGCCGCCTGCCGCAGCCGCCTCTCGGAGCTTTTCGTTTGCCGCGCGCATCTCCGCGGAGACGGCCTCCGGTCCGAACAACGAAGGGTCGGGCCATCGGTCCGTCACATGAGCCTCGTGTCTTCCGGGCTACGGTCGTAGCGATCGTGCCGGCCATCCATGTAGCGGACCGGTGCCTCGGCGATCTCGCCCGGTGTCACGTCGTCCAGCGCCGCGACGTTGATGAAGCAGAAAGGCTTTCCGTTCGGTCCTCGCTCCCCCCTCCCGAACGTCCGGATCCCGCAGGTCTTGCAGAACTGGAAGTGCAAGTTGGCGGCTGCGCGGCCGGGCGGAACCCACTCGTAAACCGTGTGGCCGTCCGAGCCCGCGAGCAGACGCACGCGATCGGTCGGGACGACGGCGAACCACGCGCGGGCCTTGTGGCACGCGGAGCAATTGCACTTGTTCACGCCTTCGGCGAGGTCGATATCCGCCTTGAAGCGGACGGCCCCGCAATGGCAGCTCCCCGTATAGGTCTTGATGGCCATCGAGCGCTTCCTTTCGTCGAGCAGGCAAACTTCTTCGGATTCGTTTCGCGCGCCAAGCGAAAGGCAAGACGCGGACCTTTGCGCGGACCGACCTCGGGAGTTCGCCGGCGCTTCTCACTCGAGCAGCGACAGGAGCTCCTCCCGGGTGATGCCACCCGCCTGGCTCGCTTCGCCCAGAGCGACCTCCGCGATCCGGCGCTTGCTCTCCTGCAGCGCCAGGATCCGCTCCTCGACGGTGTCCTTGGTGACCATGCGATACACGATGACGGGGCGCTGCTGCCCGAAGCGGTGCGCGCGGTCGGCGGCCTGTTCCTCCACCGCCGGGTTCCACCACGGATCGAGAAGGAAGACGTGGTCGGCCGCGGTGAGGTTCAAGCCTGTACCGCCTGCCTTGAGCGAGACGAGGAGCACCGGAGGGCCGGCCTCGTCCTGGAACGCGCCCACGACCGCGCCGCGATCGCGCGTCGAGCCGTCGAGGCGCGTGAAGCGGATGCCGGCGGCCCCGAGGTGGGGCTCGACGCGATCGAGCAGCGACGTCCACTGGGAGAAGACGAGCGCCTTGTGGCCCTCGGCGACCGCGTCCTCCAGCGCCTCGACCAGCCGCTCGACCTTCGACGACGTTTCGGCTTGCTGGCCCGGGACGAGGCCCGCGTGGCACGCGGCCTGGCGCAGGCGGAGCAGCGCCTCCAGCGCGGCGAGCACGCCTCCGCCACCCGGCTGCGCGAGCTTCTCGGCCACGCTCTTGCGGGTCGCGACCCGTACGGCGTCGTAGACGCTGCGCTCCGCCTCGTCGAGCTCGACGTGGAGCACGGTGTCCGTGCGCGACGGTAGCTCGCGCAGCACCTCGCCCTTCGTGCGGCGCAGCAGGAAGGGACGGATCTTCGCGCGCAGCCGCGCGGCCGCTTCGGGGTGACCGCTCGCGATGGGGCTCGCGTACTGCTCCTGGAAGTGGCTGACGCCGCCGAGCAGGCCCGGGTTCGCGAAATGCATCGCGCTCCAGAGCTCCTCGAGCCGGTTCTCCACGGGCGTGCCGCTCAAGAGGACGCGGAACTTCCCCCGCAGCTCGAACGCGGCGCGCGCCGTCTGGCTGCCGAGGTTCTTGATGGCCTGTCCCTCGTCGAGCACGACGATGTCCCACTCGTCCTTCGCGAGCAGCTCGGAGTCGAGCCGAAGCACCGCATACGTCATCAGCGTCACGTCCGCGGCGGGGTCGATCCGCCGCTTCGGTCCCTCGTAGATCGCCGTGCGCAGACCGGGCCGGAAGCGGTTGATCTCGTCGACCCAGTTGTAGACGACGCTCTTCGGGCACACGACGAGCACGCGCCCGCGGAGGACGCAGATCGTCTGCAGCGTCTTGCCGAGACCCATGTCGTCGGCGAGCACGGCGCCGAGCTCCGCGTCGCGTAGGAAGGCGAGCCAGTCGACGCCCTGCTGCTGATAATGGCGGAGATCGGCGCGCAGACCCTCGGGCAAACGCGAGCGCGGGATACCCTCGAACTGCCCGAAGAGCGGCGCGAGGCGCGCGAGCTCCGGGGGACGCGGCGAATCGAGCGCGTCGCAGAGGGGCCCGAGCGTCAGCAGCGCGGCCGGCCCGAGCTTCTTGTCCGTGCCCCGCGCCGCGAGCAAATCGGCGACGAGGTGCCCATGACGCGCGAGCCAGTCGGCCGGCAGCGGCGCCCAGCCTCCACCTTCCAGCGGAACGAGGTCGAGTCCGTCGCGCCACGCGCGCATGACGCCCGCGGCGGACGCGCGCCTCACGGCGGCAGGCCCCTCTTCTCCGTCGCCCTCGTCGTCCTCGTCGGAGCCGAGCTCGAACAGGACGTCGTAGGAGCCGTCGTCCACGACGAGCCGCGGGTGAAGCGGACGTTCCGTGAAGGTATCGCCGTGGGTCGCGCCGAGGTGATTCTTCTGCCACTGGCGCAGCTTGGCCGCGAAGCGAATGGCCTCGGTCCCGTCGAGGTCGACGCGGCGGCCCGGCGCGAGGTTCAGCTCGTCGCGCAGCTGGCGCAGGACCTCGCGCTCCTCGCTCGGGCGGCGCACCGGCACGGCGTCGCCGAGCGCGACGAGCGCATCGCCGTCCACGCGGGCCACCGGCGGATCGCCGTAGACGAGCACGGGCAACACGGACAGCGTGTGTCCCTGGTGTGAGAGATCCATCTCGATGCGCGCGCGCGCCTCGGCGACCGGGCGCGGGAGGCGGCTCGTCGCGACCTCGACGTCGATCTTGCGCGCGAGCTCGGGCAGGACGGTGGTGGTGAGCGTCACGGCCTCGGCGGGCGAGAAGGTCCGCTCGAGCGGCAGGCGCTCGAGCAGCTCGCCGGTGGTCGAGGCCTCTCCGATGGGGTGGAGGTCGTCGCCGCACCTTACGACGCCCTTGGCCACCACCCCGGAGATGGCTGCGTCGCGCGCGAGCCGGAGCACGAACGCTCCCCCGGGCGCGTCCTCGACGCGCGCGTGCGGAAGCAGGGGTTCGCCGGACACGCGGACGGCCTTGCCGTCGAGGGTAACCTCGGCGTCGTTCGCGAACGCCGCGAACAGGTCGCGGACGCGTCCCGGCTGCACGACCTCGCGCGCAGGGGATCCGAGGATGCGCTCGACGTGCAAGTCCTCGTGAGCCGCGATCCACCCCTCGGGCGCGCGGCCCCGCGCCACGCTGGAGGCGATGGACTCGGCGAGCCGCTCCTCGCGGCCGTCCCCGTGCACGAAGACGCGGACCACGGTGAGCAGCCGGTCCTTCGCGCCCAGTCGATAGACGAGGCGGGCGGGCTTGAAAGCGGGGGCGGAGGCGAGGGGCTCGCCGCGCTCCGCGGCCTGGA
Source organism: Polyangiaceae bacterium (assembly GCA_036501935.1). Classification (GTDB taxonomy): domain Bacteria; phylum Myxococcota_A; class Polyangia; order Polyangiales; family Polyangiaceae; genus Palsa-1150. The sequence goes on from DASXZL010000033.1 coordinate 30,636, forward strand.
CCGCGGCGATGGCGGCGGCCGCGACGTGAGCGCACGGATCCGTCTTGCCCTCGCAATCGCAGGTCCACTCCGGCCCCACTACGTAAAGGGTGACCGTGAGGGCGATCGCGTGCCCCGACGCCCGAACACGGAACGTGAGCTCATCCGGCGTCGCGGCGCCCGCCGTCACGGCCCCGTCGCGCGCGAGCTTCACTCCTTGGGACCACACGCCGGGCAGACAGGTCTTCCGTATCGCCTCGAGCACGGTTTGCATGGATCGTGGACGCGAACCTATCGCGTCTCGCCGAGACCGCCTGCCCGGCGCGTCGATTTCTCCGAACACGCACGTGGGCGGTCCAGCGGCTTCGCGCGGGATCGTCGCGCCTCAGGGTACGGTGACGCTCTCCATGCCGCCGTCGCTGGCCGTCCAGGTCACGACGAAGTTGCCGGCGCTGTTGATCGCAACGCCGATCGCCACCTCGGTCGTCGCGACCTCGTTGGCCGCGCTCCACGTTCCGGAAGGCGTCATCGTGGTGTACCCGGTGCCGTCGAAGGTCGAGATCCAGACGACGATGCCGTCGCCCGCGCTGTTGATGGCGGGGATCGAGGGACGTTCCACGTAGCCGTTCGTCTGTGCGAGGTTCTCCGTGGCCCGGAACCCGCCCAGGATGGTCCCGCCGGCGGCCTCGATGAGGTTCGTCGTTTGGCCCCTCCACGTGACGAGAACGTCTCCCGCGGCATTTCCGACCAGGGTCGCCAATCCTCCGTTCGCCACGAGCGTGATGGGCGCCGCCCACGTGGTGCTGCTCGCCGCGAGGCTGTCGGTCTGGACGGGACCTTCGAGCGATGTCCCCGTCGGGGCCCACATCGCCATCGCGTTGCCGGAGCCATCCATCACGATGTGCGGGCGGCCGTACGCGCTGCTGAGGGTGGCCGGGCTGCTCCAGCTTCCGCCCGGCGGCAGAATGCTCGCCTGGATGCTGGAGGCGCCCGTCGAAGTCTCGTCCAACCAGACGAGGACGGCGCGACCGTTCGGAGCGACGGCCGCGACTGGTTCTTGGCCGTCGCCGACCGCCGTCGGACCCGTCCAATGGACGCCGTCCGTGGTCGCGCAAATCTCGATGACGTACGCGCTCCCGTTGTAGGCGTCCGAGGCGAGGACGACGGAGGCCCCGCTCGCGTTCGACGCGAGCGTGTCGGTGCCACAACCCGGGGGCGGCGCAACCGCCGGGGCCGCGACGAGAGGCGCCGTGTTGGACGTCACCCCGGGATCCGAAGAAACGGCACTTCCGCCGCAGGCCACGAGGACATTACCGAGCAGAATCACGCCAATCGTTTTCATTGGTATCGCCCTTTTTTCATAATGAAAGTCGAACCGCGATCGGCGCCATCCGGCCGATCCCATTTCCGATGACGAGGCGCGCCTCCGAGCAAGCCGCGGCCTCGGCGCAGAACTCAGCAACCGACGTGCCCGACGACGGTACGGCCCGATCCGCCTCCTTTCGGGTGCTTCGCCGAGGTCGGGGCCCTCGTGGCATCCCCGTGGAAGACGCGACTCGTCTTTCGGAAGACACTCCGCGTCCGGTGGGAAGACACTCGGCACCCCTCCGCAGCGGCCACGCGCGGGCCGTACGAACGGCGCAAGGGAAATTGCCGCACCCTGGGCAAGAGCTCGAAATCGAAAGCACCGATTTCCGCTTCCGAGGACGTACCGCGTGGACTAAGGTCCCCCGTCTACGGGGGGTTCGGAGAGGGTGGGTCGGGATGCTCCGTCCGAAGTCATGGCTTGGGAGGGCACCGGCGACACTCGTAGCCTCCGCCATGGCGACCGCCGCAAGCCCGCCGGCGTTCGCGCAGGCATCCCGGTCGGACGATCTGTTTCACGAGGGGAAGGCCTTGATGGAGGCGGGGCACGTCGCCGAGGCGTGCCAGAAGTTCGCAGATAGCGCGTCGCTTCTGCGACGCGGAGGCACGCTGCTGAACCTCGCCGTGTGCCGCGAGACGGAAGGCCGTAGCGCCGTGGCGTTTCGGCTCTTCGTGGAAGCCGGCGAGGTCGCGTTGAAGGAAGACCGCGCCGACCGCGTCAAGCTCGCGGAAGACCACCTCCAAGCGTTGCGATCCCGCGTTTCGTGGCTGACCCTGCGGCCCGGCCCCGGGCCGGTGCCGCGGGATCTCGCCATGACGTGCGACGAAGAGAGCGTGACCGGCGGGGCATGGGGAATGCCGCGAGCCGTCGATCCCGGTGTTCACGTGATCCGGGCCGCGGCACCGGGTCGTGTTCCCTTCCAGATTGCCGTCGTCGTCGGCCCCCCGGGCGACCACCGGACCGTGGAGATTCCGGCTCTCGCGGAGGAGCGCGCGGCAGACCGCCCCGGGGTCGGCGCTTCGACCGACGGGCTTGCTCCGCGCGCGGCCGGCGCGTCCCCATGGAGTCGGCCGCTCGCGTGGACCGCCTTGGGAGCGGGCGTCGCGAGCGCCGCGCTGGGGAGCGTCTTCGGCGTGGAAGCCATCGCGAATAACAACATGAGCAAGTCCGAATGCCTCAGCATCAACGTCTGCTCGGGGCTGGGTGCGCAGAAGAACCAGCTCGCCCGAACGTACGCGACCGCGGCGGACATCGCGATCCCGGCCGGTCTCGTGACGGCCGCCGCGGGGCTCTATTTGCTCCTTACATCTCGATCGGCGACGGCCGCCCCTTCCCAGGGCGCGTCGGGTGCCGCGAGTGTCTCGCGGGGCTGGGTCCCACGTTTGCGTGCGACGGACTTCACCGCGTGGGTGATGGCGGGATCGGCCCGCTTCTCCTTTCAGAGCACGTGGTAACCGGCGATGAAAAGATCACGTCTCGTCCTACGGCGTATTGTCGCAGGTGCGCTCACCGGCGCGGCTTTGTCTTCGTGCCAATTCATCGCCGGCATCCCAGACGTCGTACGAAACGACTGCGAGGCTTGCGTCAAAACGCAATGCGCGGGCGAGACCAGTGCGTGCGCGAGTTCGCCGACCTGTAATGCGCTCGAAGAATGCCTCTCGGGCTGCAAAGGGGAGCCCTCGTGTCGCACGCAGTGCACGCTCGACGACCACGTTCAGCCCTTGTCGTCCGATCTGGCGCTTGCCGGCGGCTTGGATGCGTGCATCTTCTCTCAATGTGAAAACGTCTGTGGACTCTCTTGCGGGTCTCTTGCCGAGATCGCCTCGCCGGGCGCGGGTCCCGCGTGTCAGGCGTGCTTGCAAACGAACTACTGCGCGAACACGCAGGAATGCGCGACGAACGCGAACTGCCAGACCTATTTGCTCTGCCGCCAGAACTGCGTCACCGGCGACTGCGTCGGGGCTTGCGCCGGGGCCGGCACTTCCTTCTTCGGGATCTTTTGGCCAATTCCGGCGCAGTGCAACGGCCCATGCGAAGTGGGCTCCAACTGGGCGTGCGCCGGGCACGTGCAATGGCCGATGACCTCCTTCCAGGCGCGCAATCTCACCGTGCAGCTCCGTGACGCCTTGACGGGCGACGAGCAGGCGGGCGTCGACGTGAAGATGTGCGGAGGATCCGACACGACTTGCCCCGCGCCCGTGAGCGAGGAAGTGACCGACTCCCAAGGGTACGTGACGCTGCACGATACCCTATGGAACGATCAGAACCTTGGTTTGAACGGTTTCCTCGATATTCAAGGCCCGACGCTCTATCCCACGCTCAGCTACTGGGGCTTTCCGCTCACCGTGCTCGACGGGACCATCGCCGTTCCCATTCCCACGTTCTCGATTCAGGATTGGAACCTGATCTGGAGCTACGGCGTCGCCGCCCCCGGCGTGACACTCGACCCGACCCTCGGGGTCGTCTTCGCCGTGGCACTCGACTGCTTCGGCAATCCCGCGCCGGGCGTGGCGTTCTCCCTCTCCGGACCGGGCGTCGGAACGCCTCCGCCCAAGCCTCTCTATCCTTCCGGCGCTTCTCCGACCATCGCGATCAGCACGACCGATACGGTGACGGAGTCCAGCGGTACCGGCATATTCATCAACGTCCAACCCGGCCCGGTCGACGTCATCGCCACGCCGGCGGCTTTGGGCGGCCCGTCGAGCCGCGTTTCCGTGTACGTCCAGGCGGGCACGCTCACGGGGGTCGGCTTGAACCCGACGCCCCTGCCGGCCGACGGCGGCGAGAGCCCGTAGGCTCGCGCAGGGTGCACGCCGCGGCCATCGAGCGCGCCATGAACACGCCCACGCGCATTGGAAGCGTCGTCGCCGGAAAGTATCGGATCGAGCGGATTCTGGGCCGTGGCGGCATCGGCGTGGTCGTCGTCGCGCGGCACCTGCGGCTGGACGAGAGGGTCGCCATCAAGTTCCCCATCGCCCCGATCGACGACTCGAGCGATCTCGTGTCGCGCTGGGTGCGCGAAGGGCGCGCGGCCATGCGAATCCGCAGCCAGCACGTGGCCCGTGTCTACGACGTCGGAATGCTGGAAACAGGCGAGCCTTATCTCGTCATGGAGTACCTCGTCGGTCGAGACCTCGCGGCCGTGCTCGACGACGACGGACCGCTGCCCGTGGAGGAAGCGGTCGAATACATTCTGCAGTCGACCGAGGCCCTCGCCGAGGCGCACGTGCAGGGGATCATCCATCGCGACCTCAAGCCGTCGAACCTGTTTCTCACGCGCGGGGCCGACGGAGCGGCCATCGCGAAGGTGCTCGACTTCGGAACGGCGAAGCTCCTGCGCGTGCCGCTCGAGACGCCGCTGACCGGTCCTGCCACGGTGGTCGGCACTCCGCTCTTCATGGCGCCCGAGCAGATGCGCTCCCACGGCGATATCGACGCGCGCGCGGACATCTGGGCGCTCGGCGCGACGCTCTACAATCTGCTCACCGGAAAGCCTCCGTTCTGCGCCGGGTCCATCCTCGAGATCCACGAATGCATTCTCCGCGGCGCCCCGCCGCTGCGCGCGCTGCGACCGGATGCCCCCGCGGCGCTCGAGGCGACCCTTCTGCGCTGCATGCAGCGCGACCCCGGCGATCGCTACGCGAGCGTCGCCGAGCTGGCCGCGGCGCTCGCCGAGGTCGTGCCGGAGCCCGCGCGCATTTCGGCGGTGCGCGCCGCGCGTATTCTCGGCCGAGAGCCATCGGCGGCGGACAGCGACGCGTTTTCGACGGGTGAGCCGGCCTTCGGCATGACGGCCTCCCCGGCGATGCTCCCCACCGCCCCGTCGACGAACGCCTCCTGGCCCGACGCGGAGGCTGTGGGGACGATGGGCACGAGCATCGCGTCGCGGGGGCGAGAGCGGCTCCTGCCCGGCGCGGCGACGACCGTGCGGCGAAGGTCTCATTCATTGCTTTTGCTCGCGCTCGCAGGCGCGGTCGTCCTCAGCGGTCTCGAGGCCGCCGTGCGCGCGCGCCGTCACGGCTCCTTTTCCCAGCCGGTGGAAGACGCGGGGGGTGGGCCCGAGTCGGCGACCTCCGCGAACACGCGGTCCTCCCTCCTGTCGACCTCCTTTCCGGCCGCTTCACCGACGCCACCGCCGCGCGCGACGGCGAGCGAGGCCGATGCCGGGAACCCGCCCGTCGCCCACCGGGAGTCCAAATCGCCCGTAGGACCGGCGGTCGTGCGACGCGCCCGATCGGCGAAGCTCCCCGACGCGGGACCTTCACGGTCGGCTCGTCCGCTCGCGCGCGATCCGCTCGCCGATCCCGATTGAGACCACGCCTTCATGCGAAACCGATGGTGAAAGGGAGCAAAGATCGCTTGGACTGGTCCACGCTTCCCTCCGTGTCGGACGCAGAGGCGGCGAGCTCTGGACGCCGAATCGAGTGGCCCGCGCTCGTCGTGCTCTGGTCGCGCGACGAGCCGGCACGGATGGGCGAGGTGCTGCTCTTGCCCCACGGCGATCCCCAGCCTTGGATTTTTGGCCGAGGCGAAGGCGGCGAGCGACGGCTCTCGCTGGTCCGGCAACGGCCGGGAACGCGCGTACCCACAGGGCCGCTCGCCTGTCCGCGGATTTCTCGCGCCCAGCTCCGTCTCTCGCCCACGCCGGGCGGCGGAATCGTCGTCGAGAACATCGGCCGGTGCGCGCTGCACCTCCGTGGGGACCGAGTCGCCCGGGCGCTCCTCGCACCGGGGGACGTGTTCTCGCTCCACAACGAGGTCCTCTTTCTGTGCACGCGCCGTCCGACGAACATGCCGGGCGGCGAGCACGAGCTCGGCGAGCCGCTCCACCCCTTCGGTGGACCCGACACCTTTGGATTCGTCGGCGAGAGTCCAGCCGCCTGGGATCTGCGCCACCGCATCGCCGCCGTCGCGCGACAGGCATTTCATGTGGCCATCTTGGGCCCGAGCGGGTGCGGCAAAGAGATCGTCGCGCAGGCGATCCACGCTCGATCGGCGCGGTCCGGCAAGCCGATGGTGTCGCGCAACGCCGCGACCATCCCGGAGGGGCTCGCCGACGCGGAGCTCTTCGGCAATATTCGCAACTACCCGAATCCAGGGATGCCCGAGCGGGCCGGCCTCGCCGGTCAAGCCCACGAATCGACCCTATTTCTCGACGAGTTCGCCGAGCTCCCGCAGAGCCTCCAGGCGCACCTGCTGCGCCTGATGGACGACGGCGAGTACCACCGCCTCGGCGAAGCGACCGCGCGCAAAGCCCATTTGCGTATTCTCGCGGCGACCAACCGCCCGGAGTCCGACCTCCGAAGCGACGTATTGGCGCGCTTGAAGGTCCGCATCGCGTTGCCGGGCCTCGAAGCCCGCCGAGACGACATTCCACTGCTCGCCGTCCACCTGATTCGAAAATACGCGGCGACCGACCCGGCGGCGCTGGCGCGCTTTTTCCCCGACGGAGACGCCGCCGCCATGCCACGGCTCTCGCCGATCCTCGTGGAGACGCTGGTCTCGCACCCGTACGCGACCCACGTCCGAGAGCTCGACGCGCTGCTCATCCGGGCGATATTCGAGAGCCGCGGCGGCTACGTGAGCTTTCGGCGCGAGGCCCGCGGCGATGCCCCGGGGGTGTCCCCAGCGCACCCGGAGCCCGACGTCCCGTCGTGGACGGCAGACGAGCGATCTCGCCTGGAGCGGCTGCGGCAGAACCGCTTCAGTCCGACCGCGTGCGGCCGCGATGCGTTCTACCCGGGCAATCGGCAGACGGCCGACCTCCACCTGCGACAGCTGATCTGCAGGGCCCTGGAGATCGCCGAATGGAACGCCGACCGCGCCGCGGACCTGCTCGCCGGAGACTCGGAAGGGGACCTGCGCGACAAGGGCGCTTCGCGGATCGCGACGTTTCTCTCGAACCTGCGCGCGCGCGTGGCGAGCGAATCGGAGGAGGAGATCCACAGGGCGCTCGCGGAAGAGTGGAAGGGAAACGCCGACCTCGTTCATCGGCTGGTCGAGGCGCTCCGGCGCGGCGCGGTCACGCCGTAGGGTAGAATTCGCACGAATCCTCATGAAGACGAACGGAGAGCTGCGATGAAGACGACGAAGCTCGGAGACCACGGGCCCCTCGTGTCGGCGATCGGCCTCGGCTGCATGGGCCTGGGCAAGTCGGGCGCATACGGCGCGTCCGGCGACGACGAGAGCATCCGCACGATCCACGAGGCGATCGACCGCGGCGTGTCCTTGCTCGACACCGGTGATTTCTACGGGATGGGCGACAACGAGATGCTCGTGGGCCGCGCCCTCGCGGGCGGCCGGCGCGACAAGGTCGTCGTCTCGGTGAAGTTCGGAGCGATGCGCGACCCGGGCGGGCAATTCATCGGGCTCGATACGCGCCCCGCGGCCGTGAAGAGCTTCGCCGCCTACAGCCTGAAGCGGCTCGGGCTCGACTTCATCGACGTCTACCGACCGGCGCGCCTCGATCCGAAGGTGCCCATCGAGGAGACGGTCGGCGCCATCGCGGACCTCATCAAGGCGGGTTACGTCAAGTACGTCGGTCTCTCGGAGGTCGGCGCGCCCACGATCCGGCGCGCGCACGCGGTGCATCCGATCGCCGACGTGCAGCTCGAGTACGCGCTGGCGAGCCGCTCACCCGAGGACAAGATCTTCCCCGCGCTCCACGAGCTCGGGATCAGCGCGACGCTGTACGGCGTGCTCTCGCGCGGTCTCCTCTCCGGGAGCAAGCCCCGGGGCCCGCGGGACTTCCGTGCGCACCTGCCGCGCTTCGCGGGGGAGGCGGGCGTGGACAACGAAGCGCTCGTCGAGAAGCTGCGCGCGTTCGCGGCGAAGGCCGGGCGCACGCCCGCGCAGGTGTGCGTGGCGTGGGTGCTGGCGAGGGAGCCGAAGCTCGTACCGATCGTCGGGGCGCGGACGCCGTCCCAGCTCGACGTGCTCGACGCGGCGGAGCGACCGCTCTCGGCGGACGAGGTGGCCGAGCTCGAAAGAGAGATTCCGAAGGGGGCCTTCAAAGGGAGCCGTTATGTCGAAGCGCAGATGGCGATGCTCGACAGCGAGCGGTGACGGGGCGTGCGTGGCTCAGGGTCCCCGTCCGCCGCACCCCCTCGCGCTCTCGGCGCGTCACCCTCCCGGGTCGGCGCAACACCGAAAGCCGGTCGAGTAATCGTGGTAGTCGAACGGGTGCGCGATCGTCCGGTACGCGCAGCCTTCGCCGTGGAGCGACGTGTCGAGCCAGTAGCCGCCCTGAAACGTGCCGTTCGGGTCGGCCGTCCACTCGTGGAGGTTGCCCACCATATCGTAGAGGCCGAAGTCGTTGACGCACCCGGGGAATCCGCCGCTCTTCGCGACTGTCCCCTCGAGCTCCGTGTTGCGCGGGTCGTTGAGCTCGACCGGGCCCCAGCCGTGGGCCCGCGTGTCGGAGTGAAACCGGAGCATCGGGTTCGCGCCGCTGTCGTGGCAACGGCCGGGCTCGCGGTCCGGACCGTAGGGAAAGGCGTAGCCCTCGCTCCCGCCACACGCGGCGCGCCACTCCACCGGCGCGCACAGGCGCTTGCCGCCGTTGCGGCAGGCCGCGAGGGCCTGGGCACCGCTCACGTAGGCCTGCGGGACGACGTCGGGAACGCTCCGCGCGACATACACGTGATCGACCGCGAGCGGCCGATTGGGCGCGTGGGGGACGAGCGTGCCATCCGGCATCCGTTCGACGACGGAGGCTTCGTAGCGATCGACACACACGGCACCGAAGACGAGGCCCATGTCCGGCGGACACCGTGCGCCCGGCTTTGCGGGTGCGAAGGCGCCCTCCTGAACGGGACGGAACACCCCGGGCGCGTAGGCGGCGATCGCCCGCTCGATCGTGCCGGCGGCGCCGCTCGTCAGGCGCCGCGCGTGTCCCTGGAATGCGCCGGCGAGGGCCTGGAGGGCGGCTGCCACTTGTGTGCGCGACGCGCGCGGCGCCTCGTCCGGCGTCGCCGCGTGGAGGTCTCGCGCGGCGACACCCGAGCCGATGACCGCCGCAGCCAGCACGCCCGCGACGCAGAGCGGCCAGCCGCGGGGTGACGCCATCGTCTTCGATGGTGAAACGGCGGAGCGGCTGACGCAAGCGGCCGGCCCCGTTCGACGAGCGCCGCGCGCGCGAGCGCGCGAAGTGGAAGCTCAGCGTCCACGCCCCGATCGGCGACGGCGACGGCGCGCGACGAAGGCGAGACCGAGAAAGCCCGCGAGCGCGAACGATTCGCGCGGTGCACGAGAGTCGCCCACCAGGGTGCAGCCGCATCCCGACGCGCTTCCCGCGCTCTTGCCCGGGATGTCCCCGTCGTTGGACGGTGCGGCCGCGTCGCTGACGGCTGCGCCGCCGCCTTCCCCTGCGTTCATTCCGGCTTCCGTCGATCCGCTGCCCGCTTCCGAACCGGCAGTGACGGAACCATCCACGGCGACCGTGGCATCCGGACCGACGCCACCCTCCTGCGACACGGACACCGTCGCGTCGGAGGCGCCGCCGTCCGCGCCGCCATCTCTCGCGGCTCCGGCTTCGTTTGCGACGCTGCCGGCGTCCATCACTGGGCCCCCGTCCGTTCCGCCGTCGCCGGCAGTCGGTGACAGGACGTACATGAGCGCGCCGTCGAAGGGGACCGTCACCGACAGGCCGGAGGTCATTCCGGTGACGTCGGCTCGATGCCAGAGATCGCGCACCGCCGGCACCCCGGAGACCCCCAACTGCGCGAACGTCACGGACACGACGGCGTCCTGAGTTCCGTTGTTGAAGAGCGCGACGGCTTTCCGGCCGCCGGAGAGGTCGCGCGCCCAGACCTCGGTCGTCCCCGCTTGAGAGATCCGCGTCGCGTGCGTGCCCGCCGCGTCTTGGTTCACCGCGAGCACCTCGCCGTTGGTGAGGAGCGCGACGGTCCACGGTCCGGTCGCGTCGGTAGCGAGGTCGGGGACGTTGCCGCCGAAGACCAGCGGCGACGGCAAGATGCCCCAAAGCGACATCACGCTCACTTGCTGGTTGTGGTTGAGCGCCGTCGGCCCGGACGCGTGGACCGGGCACCGGGGACCGAGAAAGCCGAGGGGAAGCATGTCGGCGTCCGGCCAATGGCCCGTGAGAAGACCGCTCGTCCCTTGCCAGTTTCCGGCGGCCGTGAAGACGTCGGCAAGGGTGCTGAGGCCGTCGACGTCCCAGAAGTCGTTCACCATCCGCCACATGTTGGCGTCGGCGTTCAGGTCGGCCAGGTCGGTCGTCTGCATGGGGCCGGGCGACAGGCTGAACACGATGGAGCGCCCCGTCTTGCCGATCGAGGCGCGAATCGCGTCGGCCTCCGCCTGGTGGTAGACGAGAGGCGTGACCTGATTGTTGATCATGTCGTCGACCTTGACGAAGTCGATTCCCCATTGGGCGTACTGGGCAAAGATGGAATCGTACCAAGCCTGTCCGGCCCCCGTGCTGCCGAAGACGCCCCACATATGGGAGTCCCACGGGCTGGCGTCACTCGTGTTCGCCGCGTTGCTCGCCGTGAAGGTCGAGCCCGCGATAGGCGAGTTCGCGGTGACCGCGGTGCGCGGAATTCCGCGCATGATATGGATTCCGAACGAGAGGCCCATGGCGTGGATCTCGTCCGCCAGCGGCTTGAATCCGAGCGCGCCGGTCGCCGACGGGAACTTGCTCGGCGACGGGAGGTAGCGACCGTTCGCGTCGAGGACGTCTTCGGGGTCGAACCACAGGAAGTCGACCACGATGGTGTTCCAGCCGAACGGCTGGAGCTGCGTCTTCATCGCCTGCGCCGCGGCGAGGACGTCACTCTCGGTGACGCTCGAACCGAAGGAGTCGTAGCTGTTCCATCCGAGCGGCGGCGTGAGCGCGAGCGTCGCGCCCGAGTCGAGCGTCAGCGTCGCCGTCGCGCTCCCCGTCCCGTTGCGGACCGTGACGGTCACCGGGTAGGACCCGGCGCCCGGCGTCGTCCCCGAGATCGTCCCGGAGCCCGACGCCAGGGACAGCCCGGCGGGGAGGCCGGTCGCCGAGAAGGTCAGCGGGGCTTGGCCCGTCGCCGGGACCGTATAGAGGAACGGCGTGTTCGGCGTCGACCCGAGGACCGTGGGACCGAAGATTTGCGGCGTGGCCCCAGGTCCGGTCATCGATATCGCGATGTCCGTCTGGGCGGCGACAGCGACGCTGCAAAGGGTCATCGCAGCGCCGAAGCTCGCGCCGGCGAGGAGACGGCTGCGCAAGATCGTCATCCAGACTAAGAGCGCCTAACAAAACCGCTGAACGAAGTTGAAGCAGATGAGAGCAACGCCAAGGACGAGGAACGCTCGATGGATGTCGGCGCGCCGTTCGTAGCGGGTG
>DASXZL010000034.1:0-96957 GCA_036501935.1 Polyangiaceae bacterium
CGAGGTCACCGGCAACTGGAAGGGACACGTCGGGGCGAACACGGCGTTTCACTTCAGTGGCACCCAGGAGGTCGAGACCGAGCTCCCTTGGCTCGACGTCAAGCACGCCATCCAGGTCGAGCTCGTGGTCGGTGCGACGCAGGAGACGTTCATCGGAGCCAAGCACGAGCTCATCGTCGGAGGCCAGGTCTCCCACGTCTACGCGTACAAGAACGAGTTCACGACCGGATGGGTCAATGAGACGATCAACGGCCCGGAGACGACGACGAACAACGGAACGGTGACGGAGACGGTCAACGGGAACGAGAGCACGACGCTCACTGGAAACTCCACGGAGAGTATCTACGGAAACGAGACGAAGCAGATGTGGGGAACCGCGGAGGACACCCTTCACGGGAACGAATTTTCGAATGTCTACGGGAACTCGCAGGAGATGATCACGGGCACGAAGCAGGAGAAATTGAAGGGCAAGTGGGAGTGCGAGGGGACGGTGTTCGAGATGGGGCTCGAGTCCAATGCGCAAATTCATGCCGTGGACATGGAGCACAAGGCGAGCGGTACGCACACGACCGAGGGCAAGGATGTGAAGACTCATGCCACGAGCTCGCACACGACGGAGGCCCCGACGGTGCACGTGAAGGCTGCCGGTCAGCTCACGGTTGAAGGAGAGGCCGGGGCGAAGTTCGAGGGCTCGGGTGCCGTGGTCCAGGCGAGCGGAGACGGGCTCCACGCCTAGTGGTTGGAAACAGCGCGGCGATCGCGTTCTAGGCGCAAGTGAGTCGAGCAAGACATGAAGATCGTCAAGGCCATGGTGGTTTCCTTCACCTTCCGGCCCTTTCTCATGCTGGGCGAGCAGCGCCTCTGCGTGACGGGCATGGTGGGCTTCTCGCTCGCCGAGGGGCCGCGACGGCTCATCGCCGATACGCACCTGTGGGGCGCGATCGGCGAGTCGACCGAAAGCATCGTGGACGAAGGGCTACCCAAGCCCTGCGGCGAGGTCCTCGTGCACGCCAAATGCCACGCTCCTGGGGGACGCCCCGTGCCGGTGTCGCAGGTGCGCCTGCGTGTGGCGCCCGCCGAGCCCGATGCTCGACGGACGGTGGACAAGAAGCTCGCCGTCTTCGGCGACCGCGTCTGGCGACCGGGCCTTCTCAGCCGATCCGTCACCGACCCGGTTCCTTTCACGGAGATGCCCGTCACGTGGGCTCGGGCCTTTGGGGGGGCCAAATACCCGAAGAACCCGATTGGAAGAGGTATCGACCCTGCCGAGGGGACCGACCAGATTCCCCTGCCGAACGTCGAGGCCATGACGAGTCTCATCAGCTCCGCTTCGCAGCGTCCCGAGCCGGCCGGCTTCGGTCCGCTGGAGATGGGCTGGTCCCAGAGGCAGTCCATTGCCGGAACCTACGACGCCCGGTGGCTGGAGGAGGACTTTCCCGGCTACGCGCGCGACACCGACCCCGCATTCTTCAACACGGCGCCGGCGGATCAGCGGATCGCCGGGCTCTTCCGGGGCGATGAGGAGTACGCGCTGGAGAACATGCACCCGTCGCGGCCGACGATCCGGGGAAAGCTGCCCGGCGTCGCGGTGCGCGTCCTGCTGCGCCGAAAGGGCAGTCTGGACGTCGAGGACGTGAGCTTGAAGCTCGACACGCTCGTCTTTCTTCCCGGAAAGGAGATCGGAGTCGTCGTCTTTCGCGGGACGACCATCGTCATTGACGACGAGGCGGCCGACATCGAGTACGCGCTCGCCGCCTGCGAGGAGCTGGGCGAGCCGCGCTCGGTCGAACACTACGCCAGGGCGCTCGACCGGCGGCTCGACAAGGACCAGAGCCCCAAGCTCGCGCTGTTCGAGGACGACCTCGTGCCGCCGTTCGCCATCGGCGCGAACCTCGCCGCGCTCCGCGTGCCGCAGAACATCGTCGGAGCCACGACGGCAGAGCGCGAGCGCGTGCTGATGGAGACGCGAAAGCAGGTCGCCAAAGCGGCGGTCGCGGCCCCCGAGGTGGAGAAGGCCCTCGATGCGACACCCGGGCCGCTTCCGATCCCGGAACCGAGTCCCCCGCCGAAGCCGCCGAAAGTGGGCGTCGGACCTCCGAAGCCCAAAGCGGCGCAGCTCGAGGAGACCCTTCGTGTCGCATCCATCGAACCGGACGCCGACATCCTCAAGAAGCTGGAGACGTTCCGGCGCACGGACGCGGAGGCTCTACAGTCGTACCGCGCGAGCGCCCATCTGCGTCATCCCGCCCGAGAGCTCGACCCGGCCGAGCGTGCGCGAGCGCGGGAGGTGATGAGAGAGCTGCGCTCCAGCGGTGCGAGCTTCGCCGGGCTCGACTGGACCCGGTACGATCTCTCCGCGTACAACCTGCAAAATGGGAATTTCCGTGGGACGCTGCTCGAGGGCGCGGACCTGACGGGCACCAACGTGACGGGCGCGGACATGTCCGGCGCCGTTCTGGCCCACGCGACGCTCCGAGACACGCGCTTCGATGGCGCGACGCTCGAGGGGACGAACCTGGGCGAGACCCTCATCGAGGGCGCCAGCTTCGCGACCGCCAGCATGCGCAAGGCGATCTTCGCGCGCGCCAAGCTTCGGTCCGTCTCTCTCCGGGAGGCAGACCTCACCGGGGTCGTGTGGCTCGAGGCCGAGCTCGGAGCCGTCGACTTCGAAGGAGCGACGATCGGCGAGGTCACCTTTCTTCCGGGCCAGGACTTCACACGCTGTCGATTTGCGCGGGCCAAGGCCGCCAGGTCGACATTCCTCTCGACCAAGCTCGACGGCGTCGATTTCACGCAGGCGGACGTTCCTACCCTGACGTTCATCACGGTCTCTGCCAACGGCGCCGACTTTCGAAAGGCTTCGATGAAGTCGTTCTGCGCAGTCGCGGGGTGCTCCTTCGAGGGCGCGAGCTTCGAGGGCGCCGACCTCACAGGAGCCGTCATCCTGGGGGCCAACCTGCGTGGGGCGAACCTGGAGGGCACATGCCTCGAGGGGGCCAACCTCGGCGGTTGCGACCTCACCGGCGCGAAGCTGACGGGCGCGCAGGCCAAGGAGCTGAACATGGCGCGATCCAACCTCACCGACGCGACGCTGGCGGGCGCGAACCTGATGGAGGCGATGCTGCAGAAGACGACGCTCCACGGGACGGACCTGTCGAAGGCGAACCTCTTCCTCGCAAATCTGAGCCGCGCCCGGCTGAGCACGAGCACGAACGTCAGCGGGGCAAACCTCAAGCGAGCGCTCATGCTGCCCAGAGCGCGCAAGGAGGCGTGAGGCGCTACGGGCTCGCCGGCTCGAGCCGTTCGTTGAACAGGACGATCACGTTGTTCCGGTCATTCGGATCGATCCGGGCTTTGATCGCGGTTCCCCGCTGGCACAAGGCCATGTCGAGCATAGCCACGGCGATGCGCATCGTCACTTGGTAGGGGCCCTCCGGACCCTGGACCTCCACCGTGAGGTCCACCATCTGACCTCCCGGAGTTCTCCTGAATGTCTGCTCCGCAGCGACGATACGGGCGGTGGCGGCGATGCCCGATCTCGCGATCGACTGCTGCTCCGGCGTCTCCTGATACCCGCGCTCGTTCTCGACCCGGACACGATCTTCTTCGCCGGGCAGGTTCGTCATTTTTTCGATGGCGGCCTTGGCATCCTCGAGCCGGGCAGCCGCCTGGGCTTCGCTCCGCTTGCTGAACCACCGCCCGGTCAGCATCATCAATGCGGCGACTGCGAGCCCGATGGCCGTGACCAGAGCCATGCCGACTGCGTTGTTCATCGCTTTCGAAGACCTCCTCGTCGGCAGCTCTCCGCCCACGGCTCAGCTTCCCAGGATGAGCACCTTCGTCTGACTCGGTGCGAGGCGCGTGTTCGTGGGACAGTTCGTGCCGTTCCCGGAGGACGTCATGGTCAAGCGCGTCGCCGGCTTGCCGCCGATGTGCACCTTCGACGCCGACGTCGAGGGACTCGCCTTGCCCATGACCATGCCCGACGCGACGCCCGTCCCGACGCCCGCGTTGTCACCGCTCGTCATCGGAATCGTCGTCCCCGAGTTGTGCGCGGGGGCGCCGCAGATGAGGACCTTGTACACGGCCGATACGGCCGAGGCTCCCTGCGCGATGTTGGGATAGGGGATCGGGACCGGAGGCGCGGGCGGGGCAGGCGTCAGACACGTGTCCGGAAATCCGTTGTCCGTCCCGCCTGCTTGAGTGTTTGCGAACATGGCATCTCCCTCTCTCGGTGGCCGACCCTCGCTCACCCGATGTGAATCTGCTCAGCGTCGACTTTGGCGAGATTGCGCGCGCCAACGAGGAAGTTCTCCGAGCGCAGGCACATCTCGTTTTCCGTCCGATAATCGACGGCGCCGGCGCGCAGCAGGTCGATCTCCTCCACGGTGCGCTGACAGACCTTTGCCGTCTGCGACACGCGATCGCAGAAGCTCTCGAATGCCTGGGCGGCGATGCGCACGGCATCCGAGTGGCCGAGGATCGAGGACGCCAGGACCGTGAGCTTGGAGAGGACCATGCTCCCCTCGACGGCGCGCAGGTTCAGGGCCTTCGAGACGAGCGACAAGGCCCCCTCGGCGCGGATCTCCACACCATCGGTCGCGTCGATGTGGCAGGAGCCCCCGCGCGCGGAGATGCGGAGATCACCGTCGACGGCGATCTCGATGGGCCTGTCCTCCGCTCGGACGAGGACCGCGGTCACGAACACCCGGCCGTCCCCGGTCACGATGATCGCGACTTCGTCACCCGCTTCGGGCGCAACCAGGCACGACGCAGCTCGTCGGGCGCGACGCTCTCCGTGAGTCGTGCGCACGGTGACGTTCGTCTCCGCCACGAGCACGACCGTCGCCACTTCGTAGGTCGATGCGGCTTGGCTCAGCTTTCGTACGACGTTGGTCATGGTGGCTCCCCGGGCCCGGACGGCGACCCCGCATTCTGCTTTTCTATCACGGGCGCTGGGCCCTCCAGTGTCTCGTGAAGCTCTCCAGCTGCAACTCGAACTCCTCTCGCTCCTCCGGATATTTCGCGAATTGTCTCTGCCAGGCCTCGTGCTCCGCTCGGACCGCCGCACCTGCAAGCCCGTACTTCCCCCAACCCTCCGCGATGCGATCGGGGTGGACGGTGACCCAGGCGCAAACGGAGGCGTAGGTCATGAGGCCGAGCTTGGCACCCTGTTGCGAGGGCGGAGGAGCCGACGGAGCAGGCGGTGGGACCGGAGCCGACGGCGGCGCCCTCATCGAGGGTGGCGGAGGCTCGGGGGTGGGTGCCGATGCGACCACGCGAGCGCTCGAGGGAAGGCGAGCGCTCGACGGCAGCGCACCGCTCGACGGAAGCCGACCGCTCAAGCGCAAGGCCTCCAGGCCAGGGGCGCTCACCGGCGCGAGCCCCCACTGCTCCGCCTCGGCTAGATCCTGGTCGTCGCCCAGCGCTGCGGAGGAGATTGCGGCCGCGCCCTGCAGGCGCGCCCGGTGGAGCCTGGTGCGGAACATGGTGGCGTGATGAAAGTCGGCGCCGCGCAGATCGGCGTGGGACATGTCGGCGTACGTCAGATCGGCACCGACGAACCTCGCCGCATCGCACTTCGCCCGCAGGAACAGCGACTCGCGGAGCTTCGCCTTCGAGAAGTCCGCGCCCGTGGCCTTCGCATCGACGAAGAGCGCGTTCTCGAGGCGCGCACCGACGAACGACGCGGAGTCCAGCGTGGACTCGATGAACAGCGCGTTGCGCGCCTGCGAGCCGTCCAGCCAGGCCTCGGTGAGGTTTGCATCCTTGAAGCCGCACCCCGCGAGGTTCGCGTCGCGCAGATCGCAGCGGGAAAGGTTGGCTCCCGTGAACTGGCTCCGCCCCAGATCCCTGCCTCGAAACACCTTACCGGCGAGGTTGCTATTGATCAGGATCGTTCGGTCGAACGAGGCGCCTTCGAGGATCGTCGACGCCAGATCGGTCTTCAAGAAGGTGACTCGATCGAGGAACACGCCCGTGAAGTCGATCGCGTCGCCCTCGCACGACAGAAAATCGGCCCGCTCGAGGATCGCCTGGGTGAAGACGGTCCCGGCGAGGTCGGATCGCAAGAACGTGGCGGCCACGAGCTTCGCGCCCGTAAAGCTTGCGCCCGCGATTCGGCAGTCGACGAACGAGGCCTTCTCGAAGGAGGCGCCGCCAAGCCGAGCGTTCGCCAGCGAGCACTTCTGCAGGAGCGCCCTGTCGCAGATCGCTCCTTCGAGCGCTGCGCCCTCCAGGTCGCAGCTGGTCAGGACGGCGTTGCGGAGCGTGCAGCGCGACAGGTTCGCGCCGGCGAGGCGTACTTCGTCGAGCACGACTCTCGACAGGTCGATCCCCGAGAGATCGTGACCGCCCAGGTCGAGCTTCCTGATGGTGCCGCGCGCCGCCGCGAGTCGCTTGAACTCGTCGATGTCCGCCGGACCCGTCATCCCTTGATCTGGTCATCCATGACGAACTGGATGCCCGACGCCGTCTTGTGTCCGGACTGGGTCGCGTTGGCCGAAGCCGAAGGGCCCGCGGTCACGGCGTTTGGCACCGTGCCCACGATGATCGGCCGATCTGGATCGCCGTCGTAGAACGCCATGACGACTTCGGTGCCCTTGTGCAGGGTGAAATGCGAGCCATACCCCGACCCCGCGTAGCTCTGCGCGAGACGGACCCAGATGGAGGCCTTCTCCCCCACGTTGCCCGTCGTGTCGAAAGGGAACCGCACTCTATAGCGACCCTGCTCGTCGAGCGTCGAGAACTTACCGGCCGAGTCCGACTCGATGTGTCCGTGCATGAGACCGTGAACGCTGGGCCATGGCGTCTTTCGCTCGGGCCGGAACTGCACGCTGAACGGAATGGCCTCGAAGCTGGCCTGATAGCGCGTGTCCTCTTTATCGCCCTCGCCGGAGAAGGCCGGGGCAACGCGGTGGTCGATGGCGGTGATCAGGTACTTCCGGTTTTGCGCATCGTCGAAGTGCTCGACGAGCTCGAACGTGTGTCCTACGTGGAACCGCGTGCTGTCAGTGACGCCGTAGAGGGTGAGCTGGTCGGTGAGAAAGCGCTCCGCCCGCTTCTTCGCGAGCGCCTGGCCCGCCGCGGGCGTGTCGAAGTTGTCCCCATACTCGAAGAAGACGCCGAAACCGTTCTTCCGGTCCACGTCGGCTTGCCCAACCAGGGGAAGAAGGGGTTTCTGCTCGTTGTAGTCCTTGAGCACGACGTGGGCCGGGATCCGCCTCTGCACACCACGCCAGTCCCAGACGGTGTCCTCGGTGCGCTTCATTCCCGCGGCATCGCGGTAGGGGAGCGACGTGGCGCCGGAGATCGGCGTGGTACTCGCGTTGAGATCGGACACGCAGAGCTTCTCGCCGCTGGCTGAGTGCTCGAACCAGTAGAAGAGCCCGTCGTGCTCGAACCACCTCTGAAGGTAGTCCCAGTCGCTCTCCTGGTACTGGACGCAGAACTCGCGTGCGTCGGAGGACGTGATGCGAAGGTCACTGTGGCCCGAAAGCCCGTACCGGCCGAGCACGTCGGCCGCCATGTCCTTGACGCTCATGGCCTGGTACAGGCGACTGAGCTTCGAGATGGTCAGGAGCCAGACCGTCGGGACCATGATGATCTCGTAGCGGCCCGCCCGATCTGCTCCGTTCTCCTGGATCAGTACCTCGCGCGCCAGCCCGTTGATGGGATCGGCGCCTGGACCGAGCGTCAGCGAGCAAGGCGCAAGGAGCAGCTTGCTGATCTCCGCCTCCGTCAGCGGCCCCTTGGTGTGCACGATGTCGACGTGAAACTCGTAGAGCTCTCCCATCCGCTCGGTGCCGTGGACGCTCATCACCTGGACGAGGTCCGAGGCGAGCGCCGACGAGACGAACGTGCAACCCGAAGAGCCGAAGGTGGAAGCGCTCATGCTGCGAATTAGGCCTCCCTCCCAGGGTCTCTCCTCGCTCTTCTCGTGTCAATGCACGCCCCACACGAACGCATGCGTCCCCCTACATTCTCTCGCTCGGCGGAAAGCCCGCGCCATCGACGCGCCCGCATCATCGCGGACCTTCCGTGCGCTGAGCCGCGACCGCGAGGGGCGGCACGTTGCCTGGTCCGCCGCGAAGAGCTCCGCGAGCTCCGGGTTCTTCAGGCCGCCCTGGCGCCCGGCGCCCTCATTCGTCGATGTCGTCGGCGGCACGAGGATGGCGAGCGGCGGAGGGCGCGTCAGGGCGCGCGATCCTCCACCGGCGAAGGCGATTGGCAGGAGCACGACCGGCGCCAGGGCCGCGATGACCAGCCCGCGCACGCTCCCCCGGACCATCGTTCGATTGTGCCACGGCGAAGCACCGCCCTGTTCAGCCCCCGTTGTTGACGTGAACCTGGCCTCCCGCGTCCTTCGAGCAGTACGGCGAGATCCGGAACGGGAACACCATCGCCCAGTGCGCGAGGACGTTCCACGGCTGGGCGTCACTCGGGTGCGGCGTGCCGTTCCAGTCGCGGAACGACTGCGGGACCATCGAGCGCAGCATGTTGGCCTGCATCCACGCGTTGCCGTTCGCCCACAGAGCGACGGCGCAGCGCTCCACGAGCTGGCCGGTGAGCGGCTGGCCCTGGCAGGTCTTCTCGTCGTTCGTGTAGCCGGGGATCGTCGAGAGCGGACCGATCATCCGCTGATTGCCCTTGTCCGGAGGGTACCCAGTGTCGCCGGCTGCCGCCCCGTACTTGGCCATCCATTGCCAGGCGAAGCAGGAACGCTCCTGGTCCTCGCCATAGCGAAAGCTACCGTGCACCCGGGCGAGGCCGGCGGGATCCATGAACTTCACCCACGGGTGCTGGAACATGACCTTGTAGTCCTCGAGCTCGTTGAGCATGTGCTCCGCGTTGGCGACGCGCGAGTTGACGAGGTCGGGGTCCCCCATGCCGTTCACCTTCGACGTCGTGGGGAACGTCGTGTCGTCGCCGCCGCCGAAGTTCTTCGTGCCCATGTGGCGCATCTCGTGGGCGAGCTCGAGCCCGAGCCCGTCGAGGTCGAACGATGGATCTTTGTCGCCCTTGATGAACGCGTTGAGGCCCACCGTGAGATTCGCCTGGCCCGCGATTCCCATCGTCGCGCCGTCCACCCAGTAGAGGTTCTTGTTCAGATCGATGCGATGGTCGGGGTACGATTGGCCATTGCTGGTGCCGTAGGGCTGGGCGTCGCAGTATCCGAACGAGGCCGCGAAGAGCCGTACGATGTTGAGGAATTCGAGGTGCGCGGCCTTGGTATCGGCGGGCTTCTTCGTCGCGAGGAGGCCCTGCGCCTTCGTGAACATCCCTTCCATCAGGTCGACGAGATCGCCGCGGATGTTGAAGGCCGGCGTTCCCCGCCGCGCGAGGTCGTAGTCGTCCTGCGTGCACGCTCGTCCGATGTTCGGCTGTAGGCCCGGGAGGTCGTCGGGGCACTCGACGCAGGCGAGAAAGGCGTCCCCGTCCTTGTCCGGATCGTTGATGACCTTCGGAGGGTTCCCGGCGATGAATTCGAGATCGACGCACGCCTTTGCCGGCGCGCTCACGGGATTCACGGGGCTCGGGTTCGAGCAGAGGAGGTTCTTGCCGTGATGACGCGTGCATCCGTCGTCGAGAGCCCAGCGGGCCATGCGGCTCTTCGGATGGGGGAACAGGTCGCCCGACAGCTTCGGGGCGCACGCGCAGTACGCCGGTGTGCGGTTGCCGTTCGGCTCGTCGGGGTTCCAGAGGTCGGAGCTCAGCGAGATCTGGCAGCTTCCCAACGACGGCGGCAGGACGGCGACGGGCGTCGGAGAGGAGGCGGAGGGCGGCAGGATGGCCGTATGGGGCGGCACGCTGGGCGTGCTCCCGCCGCCGCACGCAGCGGCGACGGCGATGACGGCGCAGGCAGGGGCGAACGCTCGCGGGCGGTCGGGGCCGACCATGACGCACGATGTTGCCTGAAAAGAGGCGGCCTCGATAGGACACAGATGCGCCGTCAGCTCGTCCGCGTCGAGCGCGTGCGCCATGTTCGCGAAGGACCGAAGGAGGGCCGCGCCCGCGCCGACGCCGAGCAGGGCGGCGCCGCCGGCGAGGTAGGGGAGCGCGTCCAGCCTCGGGGGCCGCGACGTCGTCGGCGCGCGACAGGCTACGACCCGCCAGGACCGCGGCGGTCGCCACGAGGACGGTCGACGCGTAGTAGAAGGCGGTGTGGAGGGTCGAGACGGACGCGGGGACCGCGTGGCGCCGGACCGCCAGGGTCGCGACGTAGAGGACGAGGCCCAGGCCGATCCCGACGAACGACGCGATGGCGAGCGGCGCCGTGGCTCGCGAGGGCGCGACGCGGCCGAGGCGGACGGCGAGGACGACGACGAGCGTCTTGGCCACGGTGTCCGCGAGCACGATGCCCGCGCCGAACACCTTCAAAGAGACCTCCATCCGCGCGAGGGATCCCGACATGAGCACCTCGAGGAACATTCGCTGCGCGAGCTCGAGCGCCACGCCGAGGCCCCCCGCGATCGCCGCCTGCGTCGCGATCCCCGACACGAGCGCCGCCCGCGGAGCGCGCGATACCGCGAGGAGCGCGACCACCGCGGAGACGGCGAGCGCCGTGTACCCGTAGCCGATGATGTCGAGCTGCTTTTCGAGGCCCGAGACGCTGCCGTCGGTGTCGTTCATCCGCGCGATGAGGTGACGCGTCCACAGGCCGAGGAGGACCTCGACGCCGAGGCACCCTGCGTACGCGAAGAGCCCCGCCCGCGCCGTGCGCGACGACGCTCTCACGGAAGGGCGCCGGCGTCGAAGAAAGGCGGCGCCTCGGGGGCGTGCATGTCGCGCGCGCGGTCGCAGGCCTGCTTCGCCCCCGCCGTGCACGCGACCTGGTAGAGGTCCCCCGCCTTCGTGCGATCCTTCGGCACGCCGCTCCCCCGCTCGAACAGGATGGCCAGATTGTAGCAGCCCGCGGCGTACTGCAGGTCGCACGCGCGCTCGTAGAAGCGCGCCGCCGCCGCGTCGTCCTTGGGGACGCCGTGCGCGAACTCGTGCATTTGCCCCGAGAAGAGGCACGCGGGCGCGTCGTGCATGTCGCACGCGTGCTCGTAGAGCGCCGTCGCGCGCGCCTCGTCCTTGTCGACGCCGTTGCCGAACGCGTACGTCGCCGCGAGCCGGCGGCACCGATCGGCCGACCCCGCGTCGCACTCCCTCGCGCACACCGCCACGTCCGGACACGTCCCGATCGTGTTCCCGATCGTCACCACGCTCGCCGAAGGCGCCGGCTCCCCCTCCCCCGCCGAAGACGCCCCCCGATGACACGCCAAGAGAAGCAGCGCCAGGAGGACGGCGACGGCGCTTGCCCGCATCAGAAGGACTTGAGGTCGGGGAGGAGGCGCTTCGAGACGACGATGCGCTGGATCTGTCCGGTGCCCTCGAAGATGTCGTAGACCTTGATGTCGCGGAACCACTTCTCGAGGAGCTGGTGCTCGGTGGCGATCGAACCCTCGGCGCCGCAGATCTCGATGGCCTCGATGCACGCGCGGATGGCCGCCTGGCCCGCCATCGCCTTGCAGCTGCTCGCCTCCTTCGCGTTCGACTCGCCCTGATCCGCGAGCCACGCCGCGTGCCACGTGGCCATGCGCGCCGCCGCGAGGCCCCGGCCGACCCGCGCGAGGCGCTCGGCGATGGCGGCGTAGCGCGGGATGGGGCGCGAGAGCACGTAGTGCTCCTTCACGAAGTCGACCGCGTAGTCGTACGCGGCGCGGCCGATGCCGATGGCCATCGCCGCCACGAGCGGACGCGTGTTGTCGAAGGTCTTCATCGCCGTCATGAAGCCCTGCTTCGTCGTGTAGCTCGCCTCGCCGCCGAGCAGGTTCTCCTCCGGCACGCGGCAGTCCTCGTACACGAGCTCCGCCGTCTCGCTCGCGCGGAGGCCCATCTTGTCCTCGATCTTGCCGACGCTCGCCCCCGGCGTCCCCTTCTCGACGACGAAGGCCCGGTGCCCGCCGCGGCCGAGCGCGGGATCGATCGTCGCGAAGACGACGTTCCACGACGCCCGCGCGCCGTTCGTGATGAAGCACTTCCGCCCGTTGATGACCCAATGCTTGCCGTCCTTGCGGCAGCTCGTGCGGATCCCGGCGACGTCGCTCCCTGCGCCCGGCTCGGTGAGCGCGTACGCGCCCCATTTGAGGTCGGTCGACATGTCGTCGAAGATCGAGAAGAAGCGCTTCTTCTGCTCCGGGGTGCCGCTCGCGCGCACCGGCGGTCCGCCGAGCCCCGGGCCGGGCACGCACAGGAGAAGCCCCGCGTCGCCCCACGAGAGCTCCTCCGCGCTGATGATCGTCGTCAGCGCGACTTGCCGCTTCTTCCGCTGCTCCGCGTCCATGTCGGTGACCTTCGGGTCCCCCGCGCCCGGGCCCATCGCGACCGAGCTGCCGAACGTCTGCGACATCATGACGATCTGCCGGAGGAAGTCGTGCGGCACGGCGTGCGCGCGGTCCCACGCGAGCGCCTGCGGCCGGATGATGGTCGCGGCGAACTGATGAATCATCGCCTGCATCTCGCGCTGGCGCGTACTGAGGGAGAACTCGATGGTCATGGGGCTCTTGTCCTCACTCTCGGATCAAAGAAAGACGTTCTGCGATTCGGCGCTGGGCAGCACGAGCGCGGGATCGAGGGGGCGGTCGAGCGCGATGAGGGCCGCGAGCTGGTCGGCGTGCTCGGCGGTCATCGCGCAGAGCTGGAGCTGCTTCGCGTCGCGCATCCACTTCTCGACGGGGTAGTCGCGCATGAAGCCCGAGCCGCCGTGGAGCTGCACGGCGTCGTCGCCCGCACGCATCGCGGCCTCGAGGGCGAAGGAAACGGCCCAGGCGATCTTCTGGAGGGCCGCGCGCTCTTCGGGCTCGTTCGACGGCGTGGCGGCGCCCTGACCGACGGCGTCCCAGTGGTACGCGGCGCGCCAGACCATCGCGCGCGCGGCCTCGAGGTCCATGCTGCGGTCGGCGAGCGTGAAGGCGATCGCCTGGAAGTGCCCGATGGGCTTTCCGAAGGCCTTGCGCTGCTCGCAGTAGTCGCGCGTCGTATGGAAGGCGGCGCGTGAGAGTCCAACGGCGCGCGCGGCGACGAGGAGGGCCTGCGTGGCAAAGAAGGCGACGAGCCGGCGCGTGTCGCCGCCGTGGGGGAGGAGCGCGTCGGCGGGGAGCTCGACGTCGTCGAGGGCGATGCCGCCGAAGCTCGCGGCGTCGAGGCCGAGCGTGTCGAGGCGCGGGAGGACGCGCAGCCCCTTCGTGTCGCGCGGCACGACGAAGGCGCCGAGCCCTTCCCAGCCCTTGGCGGCGTCGACCTGCGCGAAGACGATGAAGCTCGCCGCCCGGTCGGCGTGGAGGACGAAGGACTTCTCGCCGCGGAGCTTCCAGCCGGCGCCCGCGCGCTCGGCGGTCGTCACGAGCCCTGGGCGATCGCGCGACACCTCGCGCTCGCCCCACGCAACGGCCCCGAAGCGGGTGTGCGCGGCGTCGCCCGCGAACGGCGCGAGGAGCTTCTTGCCGGCCTCGGGTCCGCCGAAAAGGAGCGCAGCCCAGCCGTACGCGCCGGGTCCCGAGAGCGCGAAGGCGGCGGCGGGATCGCCGTGGGCCAGCTCCTCCTCGATGAGCACCTGCGTCACGACGCCGAGCCCCGCGCCGCCGACGGCCTCGGGAAACGCTGCCAGCGGAAGCCCCATCGCATGAGCTGCCTGCTGCACGTCGTCCGGCAGCGCGCGGGCGCGCTCGAACTCGCGGATGCGCGGGCGAAGGGTTCGCTCGGCGAACTGCGCGACCGAATCGCGCACCATTTTCTGGTCGTCGGTGGGCTCGAAGGAAATCATGCGCGGCTCCGGGAGGGACATTTAGCGTGCGAAACATCTCCCCCGCAACCCACCATCGCCGTCTCTTTAGGACCCCCGCGGCTCGAATGGCACCAGGGCCCACCCCGGCCGGCTCCGGTCGCGGTGGTCGTCGAGCCACCCCCAGAAGGCGCTCGCCCACCGCGCGCCGCCTCGCTCGTTCGGGTGGATGTGGTCGCGCTGGCGCTCGTCGTCGTGAAGGCCGCCCATCACGGCGTCGCTGTCGAAGAAGAGGCAGGGCGCGGCGTGATCGTGGATGACCTGCAGGATCCCGCTGTCCTTCTTCCACATGGGTGGCGTCATCCAGACACACGACACCGAAGCCGCTGCGATCTTGCGGACGAGCTGCTCGATGGGCCGCGCGTGCTCTGCCGGCGCCGGCATGTCCACCTCGTTGGCCCCGAGCGTCACGATGACGAGCGAGGGCCGACGGGCGAGCCACTTTTCCAGGTCCGGATCGTTGGCCCAGGTCGTCGTGTACGTCGCCGTCGTCGCGTCGACGACGTAACCGGTGCCCGTCGCGTCGAAGCGCGGACGCAAGTTTTGCTGGAGGAACGCGTGCACGAACGAGTCGCCGACGTGGAGCACCCACGTCCCCTTCGGCACCTGGGGGGCCTCGGCAATGGCCGGAGGGGGGGTGTCGTGCGAACCGGCCCAGTCGCTCGCCGCGGGGTGCGGTCGATCCATGGGCCCGGTCGACGCCGGCGCGCTCGTCTCGCAGGCGCAGGCGAGGATGGCCACGGCGGCCAGGAGCGTTTGCGGGGGATCGCGGAGCATGGTGGCGGAGACGAAGGGCAAAGACTCTACGCGAAGACCGTTACGCGGATCGCGCACGCTTCGCGGAGCCATGACTACGACGCCCTGGTCTTTCGTCAAACGGCCGCGAGGATTCCCGGGCAGATGTAGGCCCGTTACTTGGGCATGGAACGAGCATTCTCCTAGAGTCGAAGCCGTCATGAGCAGTCGCGTAGTTTCCGTTCTTCTCTCCGTCGTCGTCGTCGCCGTCTCTCTCGCCGCGTGCGCCACGCATACCGAGGCGGGCCCCGGCGCCGAAGGCCCACCTCTCCCGCGGCTGGCCGCCGCGCCCGATCCGTCCGCCGTCGCCGCGCCGATTTCGGCGCCGTCCGCCGACCCCGAGCCCGCGCCGCACCTCGCGCTGGCCAGCCTGGCGAAGGACCCGGCGTCGCCGTCGGACCCGGCGGCCTCGGCGCACCCGTCCTGTCCGGAGAAGATGGTCCTCATCGAGGGCGAGTACTGCACGGAGGTCAAGGAAGACTGCGTCGAGTGGGAGGATCCGCCGTCGAACAAGCTGGCGCGGTGCGCCAAGTTCGCGCCCAGCCAGTGCGTCGGCGAACGGGTGCACAAGCGGTTCTGCGTCGATCGCGACGAGATGGCGACCTCGGACGACTCGCTGCCGACGAGCGACGTCTCGTGGTCACAGGCGAAGGATCTCTGCGGCCGCCAGAGCAAGCGCCTGTGCATGGAGACCGAGTGGGAGTTCGCCTGCGAGGGCGAGACGATGGTGCCGTACCCGACGGGCCTCGATCGCGATCCCAGCCTCTGCAACTTCGACAAGGGCGACCTCACCGACACGAACACCGGCAAGCTCCGCGACCAGCGCGAGCCCGCCGACAAGCTCGACCGGTGCGTGAGCCCCTTCGGCGTCCGCAACATGAGCGGCAACGTCGACGAGTGGGTCTACCGCGACCGGACGTGGGGGGAGTGGCGCTCGGCCCTCAAGGGCGGCTGGTGGATGGCGGCGCGCGACCGCTGCCGCCCCGCGACGACGGCCCACGACGAACACTTCCACGAGCTCCAGACAGGCGTCCGCTGCTGCGCCGACGCCATGTAACGACGGCCGTTCCGGCCCCCTTTACTTTGGACGCGGAGGTGCGGAGGAAGAGGAGATGGGGGTTTGGTTGGTGGAACCAACCAACAAAGTCCGCGGACTCCTCTCCGGCTCCGCGCCTCCGCGTCCAAAGTAACGGGGTGTCGGCACGGGCTCTCATCGCGTCATCAGCCAGACCCAGGAGAAGCCGCCGCCGAGGACGGCGACGCTGGTGAGGCCGGCGAGCGAGAGGACGAAGGCGCGGCGGCCCCGGGCTTCGTTGCGGTCGACGGCCCAGAGGACGCCGGCGAGGTGGACGAGGACGAACGAGGCGATGGCGGGCCACGCGACGCGGAGGAGCACGCGGTGGGCGACGGTCTCGTCGTCGAGCGTCGTGCCGACCTGGGAGGCGACGGCCACGACGAATACGGGCACCGACGCGAAGGCCCAGGCGGTCGCGACGGGGTAGGCGAGGCCGTGCGCCATGAAGAGGCGTAGAGCGACCTTGCTGGCGCGTTTTGCGACGGCCATTCAGCCGGGAGAGTCGCACGGCGGCGGCGCGATCCGCCAGAGCGAGCCCGGATGCCACGCCGGATCGCCACACGCCTCATTCCAGCGCGGCGGGCACCATGGCGATGTACTGCGCCACCGCCCCTCGCAAGAGCGGCGGCACGTAGGCGAACTCGAGCCCGATGGCGCTCCGCCCGCGCCCCTCGCGCGTCCAGCGCACGCTTCCGTCGAGCTCGATCATCTCGCCGGTCATCGGGCTCGCGAAGCGCATCTGGATGGGCGACCCCAGCGGAAACGAGAGAGGCGTGATGACGAGCATGCCCTCCTCGCTGATCTCCTCGCTCCGCCCCTCGGTCTCCCCCGTGGCGGAGATGAGGAGCACCGGCGTGACGTACGGCGCGCGGACGAACTGTCGGCGGTGCGAGGGCGGCGGCTCCGGGGTGCTCGCGGGCGGCTCGTCCGGGGCGCGGGGGGGCTTGCGCCGCACGAGGCGGATGGCCCGCTCCGGCTCGTCCTCGGACATCTCGTCGGCGGCGGCCGAGAGGAGCGTCGACCGGACCGGCGCGAGCCCGCTGGCGGCGACGAGCGCGCGCCCCAGCTCCGCGGCGTTCTGGAAGCGCGACGAGGGGTCCTTCTCCAGCGCCGTCTCGATGACGACGGCCAGCGCCGGCGAGACCTCGGGCCGCCCTTCGCGGACGCTCGGCGGCTCGGTGGCGTTCGACACCTTCACGAGGACGTCGGGGTACGAGCCCACGTAAGGCACCTCGCCCGTGAGGCATTCGAAGAGCGACATCCCGATGGCGTAGACGTCGGTGCGCGCGTCGATCGCCCGCCCCCAGAGCTGCTCGGGCGCCATGTACTCCGGGGTGCCGACCACCTCGTGGGCCTGCGTCAGCTTGCGATCGTTCTCCTCGAGCTTCTCCTCGGCGACGGCGGCGACGCCGAGGTCGATGAGCTTCACGGTCTCCTCGCCGATCTCGCTCCGCGCGATGAAGACGTTGCTCGGCTTCACGTCGCGGTGCACGACGCCGCGCGCGTTCGCGTGGGCGACGGCGTCGCACACCTGCCGGGCGACCTGCACGGCGTCGGCGATGGAGAGGCGGCTCCGGGCGGCGAGGATGCCGTCGAGGGTGCGCCCCTCGAGCATCTCGAGCACGACGTAGGGCCCGTGGTCGCCGCAGACGCCGGCGTCGAGCACCTCGACGAAGCCCGGGTGGCGCACGGCGGCGAGCGCGTAAGCCTCGCGGAGGAGGCGCCCGCGGATCTCGCGTTTTCCGCGGAGCTCGGCGGGCAGGAGCTTCAGCGCCACGGCGCGCCGGGTGAACTTGTGGTGCGCCTCGAAGACGAGGCTCATGCCCCCGCGGGCGATGAGGCGGCGAAGCTCGTACCGGGTGTCGACGACCTCCCCGACGAGCGGCTCGCTCACTCCGTCGACCGTATCATAGGATGCGCCTCCCCGAGGGCCCGTGGCACGCACCGCACGCACACCTGTCACGCCGTTCACCGCGCTCGTGGTCCTTTACTTCGCGTCCGGCGCGGTCGGGCTCGTCGACGAGGTGATCTTCTTCAAGTACCTGTCGCTCGCCTTCGGGGCGACGGCGCACGCGTCGAGCGCGGTGCTGGTCGCGTTCATGGGCGGGCTGGCGCTCGGGGCCATGGCGGCGGCGCGCTTCGATGCGCGCGTGTCGCGGCCGCTGCTCGTGTACGGAGCGTTGGAGATCGGAGTCGGCCTGCTGTGCGCGGCGTCGCCCTGGCTCTTCGGCGGGGTCGCGCACCTCTACGTCGCGATGGCGACAGGGGCGACGTCGCTCGCGACGCTGGAGATCGTGCGCACGGGTCTCGCGGCCGCCGTGGTGCTGCTGCCCACGGTGGCGATGGGGGCCACGCTGCCGCTCGTGGCGCGCGTGGCGGCGGCGACGGCGGGTGAAGGCGGAGCCGCCGGGGGCGCGCGAAGGGTGGCGACGCTGTACGGCGCGAACACGGCGGGCGGCGCGGTCGGCGCGCTGCTCGGGGCGTACGCGGTCATTCCGGCGCTCGGGCTGGCGACGAGCCTCCGCGCGGGGGCGTTGGTCAGCGTGGGCATCGGCGTGACGGCGATGCTTCTCTCGCGCCGGGTCCCGGTGAAGGCGCGGGCGACCGCAGCGCCCGCGAGCGACGGGGCTCCCCGGTCCGCGCCTCCGCTGGCCACGCGGGAGGCCGTCCCGCGAGGGATCTTCGTAGCCGCGGCGGCCTCGGGGCTCCTCGTCTTCGCGGGCGAGGTCGTCTTCATCCACCTGCTGGCGCTAGTCGACGGCACGAGCGTCTACGTCTTCGGCCTGGTCCTGGCGGTCTTCCTCGTGGCCCTCTCCGCAGGGGCCGCGGCGTCGCGGGTGCTCGCGCGGAGAGCGGGCGCGAGCGCGCTCGCGGCGAGCCTGGCGCTCTCGGGGCTCGTGCTGGCGGCGAGCCTCCCCGTGTGGGATCGACTGCCGGATCTCTTCGTCGCGGCGGGTCCGCTCGTGCCGGCGTGGTGGGAGCGCGAGGTCGTGCGCGGGCTCGTGGCGGCGCTGGCGATCGGGCTGCCGGCGGCGTGCATGGGGATGACCTTCCCGCTGGTCCTCGCGGCCCTCTCCTCGCGGGCGGACCGCGGCGCGCGCATCGGCGTCGCGACGGCCGTCAACACGGTGGCGTCGATGGCCGGCTCGCTGCTCGCGGGGTTCGTGCTCTTGCCTGCGCTCGGCTCGCAGCGCGCGTGCGGTGCGATCGCCCTCGCCTACGCCGCGACGGCGCTCCTCGTCCCGGGCCCGGGCAAGCACTGGATCGGCGGGCTCGCGGCGGCCGTTGGGCTGCTCGTCGTCGCGGTCCCGCGGTGGGACCTCGCGCGCCTGTCGAGCGGCGCCAACGTGTACTTCGAGCGGCAGCCCGAGCAGGGCAAGGTCGTCTGGATCGACGAGGACCTGCACGGCGGCGTCGTCACGGTCACGCGCCGCGCGGACATCACGACGCTGTGGACGAACGGCAAGTACCAGGGCGACACCGGCTGGCAGATGACGCCCCAGCGGAGCTTCGCCGACGTGCCGGCGATGTTCGTCCCGCGCTTCGGGCGGGCCCTCGTCGTCGGCGTGGGGACCGGCGTCACGGTGCAGCAGACGGCCCGCTACCCGTTCGAGCGCGTCGACGTGGCGGAGCTTTCGCCGGGCATCGTGAAGGCGGCGCGCACCTTCTTCGCGGGAATCAACGGAGGCGTCCTCGACGAGCCGCGCGTCCACGTACGCCTCGAGGACGGGCGGAACCTGCTCGTGGTCGAGAAGGACCGCTACGACCTCGTGACCGTCGAGCTGACGAGCATCTGGTTCTCTGGCGCCGCGAACCTCTACAACAAGGAGTTCTACGAGGTCGCCGCCACGAAGCTCACCGAGGGGGGCGTCCTGTCGCAGTGGATCCAGCTCCATCACACGACTGTGCGGGAGATCGCGAGCCAGATGGCCACCGCGCGGGCCGTCTTTCCACACGCCGCGTTCTTCGTCCGTGGTCAAGGCGTCCTGGTGCTCGGGACCGAGCCGCTCCGCGCGCGCGACGGCGCCGATCTGAGCGATCTGGTGCTCGCGGACGAGACGATGGACGCCTTCATCGACGAGACGTGCCGCGCGGGCGGCTTCACGCGCGAGTCGCTCATCTCGACGGACGACAACCTGCGCCTCGAATACGCCACGCCGCGCAACAACGTCCCGTCGGCCGCCGGGGTCCTCGACGCCCTCCAGTCGCAGCGGAGCCCCGAGGTCGCCGCCCGCCTGCGGGCGCGATAGAAGGGGGCGAGCTTCCGATGAGGGGCCTCCTTCCAGCGCTCGCCGGCGCGTCGACCCTCGCGCTCGGCTGCGCGACCCGGACGACCACCTCGTTCTCGGTGCGCGACCCGGTCGCCGTCGCGCTCGAAGCCCCGGACGGGCGCTCCCTCGCGCGCACTGAGGGCCCTCCGGCGACGCTCGAGCTGCTCGCGCACGGCGAGCACCACGCGCTCTTCTCGGACACCGCCTACGACGTCTTTGCCGAACGGACGCCGGACGGCGCGATTCACGTCACGTGCCCCGCCTGCGCGCGGGCCTTCCAACCGCCGGGGACCGAGCGCGTCCCCCTCCTCGGCGCGGACCGCTGGACGGCCCCCGTCGCGCCGGAGGACGTCCGCGCCGGACCCGACGCGCTGGTGCTCCACGAACGGCCCTGTTTTCTCCGGGGCAACAAGCGATGCACCGCCGGCGCCGAGGCCGTGCTGCGCATTCCCTGGAACGACGCGCTCGTCGCGCGCGAGCACACCGAGCCCGTGCGCTGGGTCGGGGGCGTCGCCATCGCGGGAGGCGCTCCGGTCATCCTCGCCGGTGCGCTCGACTTCGCGCTGTCCCCGCGCGACGCGCCGCACGGCCTGGAGGCCCTCGGCCTCGGCGCGGTCGGCGTCGCCCTGGTCGCGATGGGCCTGTGGTACCTGCTCGCGCCCGGCATCGACGACGACGTGCCCGCCACGAGCTACCGGCCGTAGGCGCTTTCGGTTCGTCCGTCACCCGTCCAGGCGACATGCCCGGAGGCCCGCGAGTGAGGAAGCTCTGAGCGGGGCGAGACGTAGGAGGGTGTCGCGACGTGCAGGAAAGGTGACCTGCCACGGCCGCGCTTCTTACGATCGACTCCGGGGGCCCTTCGCGCATGCAACGCTTCTTCCTCGCCGTCCTCCTCGCCGGGGCGACCGCCGTCTCCTTCGGAAGCACGCCCTCCGAGGCGAGGCCCACGGACGCCGCTGACCTCCCGTCCAGCGCCGGCGCCAAGCTCTCCTCGACGCCCCCGGAGGACGTGACCGCCGCCTGCCCGGACGGCATGGTCGAAGTGGAAGGGGAGTACTGCCCGGTCGTCGAGCAGTTCTGCACGCGCCAGGTCGACCCGAAGCACCCGGAGCGCGACCGCTGCGCCGAGTTCGCCCCCACCGGACGCTGCCTCGGCACGCCCGTGCACAAGCGCTTCTGCGTCGACCGCTACGAGTGGCCCAACCAGCCCGGGACCAAGCCCGTCGTCGCGATGGACTGGAACGAGGCGAAGAGCGAGTGCGAGGGCGTGAAGAAGCGCCTCTGCGGCGACAGCGAGTGGACGCTCGCCTGCGAGGGGCAAGAGCGCCTGCCCTACCCGTACGGCTACGTCCGCAACCCCGAGGCGTGCAACATCGACAAGCCGTACATCGTGCCCGACGACAACAAGTGGGCGAACCCGCGCACCCGCCCCGAGGAGATCGCCCGGCTCGACCAGCGCGATCCGAGCGGCGCGCGCGAGTCGTGCGTCAGCCCGTACGGCGTGCACGACATGACCGGAAACGTCGACGAGTGGGTCATGAACGAGAAGGGCAAGGAGAAGGAGAAGCCCTACGTCAGCGGCCTGAAGGGCGGCTACTGGGGGCCGGTGCGCGACCGGTGCCGCCCGATGACGACGGACCACAACCAGTGGCACACGGGGTACCAGATCGGCTTCCGCTGCTGCGAGGACGTCCCCAGCACCCCGGCCAACGAGCCTTCGGCGCCCGCGCCCGCGCCCGTTCCCGTTCCCGCTGGAATCGGAACCGGAACCTGAAAGCCTCGACGGCGCCGCGTCCCTACTTCGCGCCCTGCTCGGGCCGCGCTTCGAGGTGCAGGGCGTAGACGAAGCTCGCGTCGTGGGATCCGTGCGCCACGCCGGGCAGCTTCGCCCCGCGGTAGACGCCCAGCACGCAGCGCGTGACGTCGACGTCCCCGAAGCGCGTATCGCCCTCGGCGACCTCGGCGATCTCGCCGCCCGGCTTCACGTGGAAGCGAAGCTCGAGCCGCCCGCCGTCGTCGGCGTGTTTCGCGAGCGCCCCCGCGTAGCACTGCTTCACGGCGGGCCACGACGCGCGCAGGGCCTCGCGAAGCTCGTCCGCGTGCGGGACGGGATGCGGCTCGGGCACGGGCTCGTCGCCCGTCGAGAGCGTGAGCTGCATCTTCGCGCTCGTCGCCGCCTCGCCCGGGCTGAGCGCCAAGTGCGCCGCCTCGCGCGCCACGCACAGGACGACGCTCTCGTCGTGCAGCGTCGCGCCGGTGATGTTCGCGCGGTCCACGCTGCCCCCTGGGGCGACCGCGAGGTCGAGATCGACCTTGCCGCCCATGTGCTGGTCGCGGCGCAGGCCCTCCTCATAGCAGTGCCGGAACGGCCAGTACCCGACGTTGCGCCCCGCGCGCTGCAGGTCCGCCGCGCTCGCGCCGCCGCTCGCGTCGTTGATGTCCACGACGATGCCCGGAGCCGGATGGAACGGCCGTCCGTGCCGCCCCTTCTTCTTGCCGTGATGCGCGTGCTCGGAATGCTCCGGCAGCTCGCGCGCGTGCGTGTGGCTGGCGCGGAACGGCAGCTCGTCGACCAGCACGACGTGCGGCGGCGACGACAGCGGCGCAGGAGCCGCGGGCATGAGCTCCGTCGCGCCCTGGACCGACGGCTCGACGGTCATCGCGGCCAGCGAGGGCACGGTCGTCGTCGTGGTCGTCGTGGTCACGGTGGTGCGCGGCGTCATCTCCGGCAGCGGCGGCAGGCGCTTCTTCGGCGCGGGAATCGGCGCGACCGGGATCTCCGCGACCGGCGGGACCGGGGGCAGCGGGCTCGCGGCGGCGCACACCGCCGACGTGACGACGAGAGCGAGGACCGCGCCCGCGAGGACGGGGCGAACAAGGGACCGGGACAGCATGCGCCCACCTCTATGCCTGCTTCCGGGCGCGGGGCAAATCCTCGGCGTGGCGGATCGTCAGCCGCGCGTCAGCTGGGAGACCGCGGGAGGGGCCGTGTGGAGCTGCGCGAACGCGAGGACGATGACGGCCCCCAGGGTCGCGGCGAGGACGACCGCGAGGGCCAGCTTCACCCGCCGGACGGCGCGGAGGCGACGGAGCGTGCGGAGATCCGTCCACACCATCCCGTCGGGGTCACCGATCGGCGAGACACTCGAATTCCACCACTGGAGGCCGCGCACGGGCAGGCCTCGAGCAAGGCCGAGGCCAGTGGAGAACGATGCGTCCTCAGCGGAAATAGCGCAGCGACCGTGGAACCTTGGCCTGCCCGCGGTCGGTTGCGCCCTTCTCCACAGCCTGTGGAGAGTCCCCCCGGTGGAACTTCCGATCCATGTTGTTGGCAAGCCTCACGGCTCCGGGAACCCCGGCTCCACACGCCATCCCCCCGCCTCGTGGACGCAGACGACGCTCGCGTGCTCGTTCACCGCGTCCGCACCCAGCACCTCCACCGTCGCGCGGTCGCCCACCCTCATCGGCTTCATCGTCTTCGGGCGAAACGTCAGCCCGAACTGACCCGCCGCGAGCATCTCCCACGGCGCCACCTGCCGGCCCTGCAGCTGGCTCGTTCGGTGCGCGCGCTCCTCGAGGTTGGCCCGGGCCGCAGGACCCAGCAGGTCGTAGGCGCGCTTCATCACGCGCGGGTCGTCGCTCGCGGCCTCCATGTCGTCGAGAAAGAGGCGAACCGCGCCCTCGGGGGTCGCGTCGAGCGGCGCGCGGCTGCACGCGGTCGACAGCGGAAGGGCGAGAGCCATCGCCAGCGCCGTGGCGAGCCGCGAGATCCCGGGGGCGAGGCGCGTCGTCGTCACTCGCCCCGGTCCAGGTCCGGGGCACCGCTTCCGAGACCCATCACCTGCCGGACCTCGCGCAGCGTCTCTCGGGCGATGCGCCGGGCCTTGGCCGCACCGTCGGCGAGGGCCTCCCGCACGCGCTCGGGCTTCGCGTCGTCGCGCCGAACGCGGAGGGGCACGAGCTCGCGCTCGAAGCTCTCCATCAGGATCTTCTTGCAGTCGACGCACCCGCGCTGCGCCGTCGTGCACTCGACGCGCGTGAGCTCGACCTGCTCGGGCGTCGAGAGCGCCTTGTGCATCGTGTAGATGTTGCAGATCTCCGGGTGCCCCGGATCGCTCCGCCGGAGGCGCGCCGGATCGGTGAAGGCGCCGCGGAGCTTGTTCCAGAAGGCGTCCTTCTCCTCGAAGAGGCCGATGCTGTTGCCCTTCGACTTGCTCATCTTGCTCTGCCCGTCGAGGCCCATGATGCGCGGCGCGCTCGACAGGCGCGGCTGCGGTTCGGGGAAGACCTTTCCGAAGCGGTGGTTGAAGCGGCGGACCGTCTCGCGGGCGAGCTCGAGGTGCTGCAGCTGATCCTCCCCCACCGGGACGATCGTGGCCTTGTACGCGAGGATGTCCGCCGCCATGAGCACGGGGTACGTGAAGATCCCCACGAGCACGTGCGGGTTGCCGGCGCTCTTCTCCTTGTATTGCGTCATTCGCTCGAGATCGCCCATCGGCGTCACGCCCGACAGGTACCAGGCGAGCTCGGTGTGCTCGCGGACGTCGCTCTGGACGAACAGCGTGCAGCGCTCCGGGTCGAGGCCGCACGCGACGAGGTCCCTCGCCATGCC
Source organism: Polyangiaceae bacterium (assembly GCA_036501935.1). GTDB lineage: Bacteria > Myxococcota_A > Polyangia > Polyangiales > Polyangiaceae > Palsa-1150. The sequence continues at coordinate 24,582 of DASXZL010000034.1, forward strand.
GTCGATGCGGGCGCGAAGCTCCGCCGGATCGTACTCGACGGTGATGGCGTGCGCGTCCACGATGCAGAAGAAGAGGTCCTCCTTCTGCTCGGCGACCTGGGCCGCCCAGGTGCGCACGGCGCCGAGCCAGTTGCCGATGTGAAGCTCGCCGCTCGGTTGAACGCCGGAGAGGACGCGCGCTCGCGCGGGGGCTTGGGGATCGGCAGGCATGGCGGATGGCGTCTCTCTCGGGGGGCGGGCGTGCCTCAGGGCGTGAAGTTGATGGAGTAGCTCCCCCACGCGTCGCCGGGCGACTTCTGCTTGGGGAACTTGAGCTTGCTGACCAGGTCGCCGACGCACGTAGTGACGTCGCCGTCGGTCATCGACGAGCCGTCGTCGCGCCAGACGCGGACGGCGCCGGCGTTGGTGATGACGAAGCGGATCTTCACCTCGCCGTTCGTCGAGCCGTCGCGCTTGAGCCCCGCCTTGAAGCAGGCCTGCACCTTGCCCTTCACCGGGCCCATCGTCCGCATCACGTCCTTCGGGGTCATCTCGTGCGCAGCCATCCACGGGTCGTCGCCGGCGGGCGCCTTGATGTCCCCCATCGCGGGGGCCGCGCTGGCCGCAGCAGGCGGCGTCGCCGGCGGAGCCGAGTCGGCAGGGGCGGCCGAGGCGGAGTCCGCCGGGGCGCTCGCCGTGGAGTCATCGCCCTTCTTGGCGCCGGCGGTCGCGGTGTCGTCCTCGTCCTTCGGCTTCGGCGTCCCTCCCCCGCACGCCATGCCCTGCAGGGCAAAGCCGGCGAGGACGGCGAGCAAGGGGAACGCGGCGGCGCGGCGGAGCGGCATCGGATGCATGAATGCTTCCTACCATGCTCGGGCGCGGGCCTGGATGAACGAGTAGAAGAAGACACTGTTCGGATCGCGCGCCACACGGTCGAGCTCGCGGGTCATCCCGTCCACGACGTCCTGCGAGACCTTGCCCGCCTCGAGCAGCGCGGGCGCGCCCGACAGGAGCAGCTCGCTCCAGTACTCGAGGAACTCGGCGCGCTCGCCGGGGGCGCGGTTGTCGAGGTGGAAGGTCTTCACCTCGGTCGTGACGTCGCGGAAGCCCACGGACGAGAGCAGGTTCCCGAGCTTCGCGCCGACGAACGGATCGCCGCCCATCTCGATCTGCCGGTCGTTGTACGCCATCCAGTAGCGGAGCGTGTCGGGGCTGTACGGGTCGATGAAGAAGGTGGCGTTGAGGACCTCGCTGCACACGATGGGCGCCCCGGGAGCGAGCACGCGCCGCACCTCGCCGAGGACCCGCTGCGGGCTGGGTACGTGCTCGAGCACCCAGCAGAGGAACGCGCCGTCGAAGCTCTCGGGCTCGAATTCGAGCTTCTGGGCGTCCATCTTGCGGATGTCGAACCGCCCGGCCGCCCACGGCACGGTCGTGAGGAAGCGCCGGGCCTCGGCGAGCTGCTCATCGTTGATGTCGATGCCCGTGACGTGGAGCTCCGGGAAATGACGGAGGAGGATCTCGGTCTGCGCGCCCACCCCGCAGCCCACCTCGAGCAGGCGGCGGCGGCGCCGGAAGGGGAGCCGGTCGTGCACCATCGGCTCGAGGAAACGCGCCTGGCGGTGGAGGCGCTCCCGCTCCTCGGGTCGATAGCCGTGGAGGTAGCCGTGCTCGGAGGTCACGAGCCCGAGGATACAGAGAACTGGCGCCCCTGCCCGCCGGCTCACTACGATCCGTTCCATGGCTCCGTCTCGTGCGCCGACGCTGTCGTGGGAGGGCAAAGACGCGGGGTTCGAGGCGGCCGAGGCCGCGCCGCCCCGCAGGGCCTGGGCGACGGAAGACGCGACGGGATGGCTGCTGGAGGGAGACAACCTCCGCGTGCTCCGGGGGCTCGCGTCGACGCACGCGGGCGCGGTGACCCTCGCGTACATGGATCCGCCGTTCTTCACGAACCGCGAGCACGCGGCGTGGCTCCGAAAGGCCGGCGCGCCGCGCACGTCGCGCGGGCCGCGGACGCGCGTCCACGCATTCGACGACCGCTGGGCCGACCTCCCCGCGTACCTCGACGCGCTCGGCGCGCGCCTCGCCGCGACGCGGGAGCTGCTCGCCCCGCACGGCTCCATCGTCGTGCACGTCGACCCCAAGACCAGCCACTACGTGCGCGTCCTCGGCGACGAGATCTTCGGCGCCGACGCCTTCGCCAGCGAGATCGTGTGGCGCTACCGCCGCTGGCCGAGCAAGACGCCCAACTTCCAGCGCGTCCACGACGTGCTCCTTCGCTGGCGCAAGGACACCGCCGCCACCCCTCGCTGGAACCAGCCCTACGAGCCGCTCGCGGCCTCGACCCTCGCCACGTGGGGCACGAACAAGCAGCGCGCCGTCTTCGCGAAGGACGGAAGGCGCGCCCGCTCCTCGTCGACCGCGGAGAAGACGGCGGGTGTTCCCATGGGCGACGTCTGGGAGATCGGCGTCATCGCTCCCATCGCCCGCGAGCGCACCGGCTACCCGTCGCAGAAGCCCGAGGCGCTGCTCGAGCGCATCGTCGGGGCCCTGTCGAACGCGGGTGACACGGTGCTCGACCCGTACGCCGGGAGCGGGACGACGCTGGCGGTGGCGCATCGGATGGGTCGCTCGTTTCTCGGCATCGACGCCAGCCCGCTGGCCCTCCGGACGACGCGGGAGCGGCTCGAAGCGAGCGGCAGCGCCCTCGAGGAGTGCGCGTTCGTGTCGGGCGCGACCGCGCGCGCGTCCTGAGGCCGGCAGCAGGTGAGAAAGTCGCAGTTGGGCGAGGTCGCCCCTCACTGTCCGTCGATGATGTGCGCGAGCTGGGCGCGGGCGGCCTCCCAGTCGTCGGGGTCGATGCTCCAGCTGACGGGCGCGTAGGTGTACGAGCAGTCGTTCGTCGGATCGTGGCACTGCTGCTCCCAGAGCACGCTCGGCACGAGCTCGTCGACGATGGCGCTCACGGCGCTCGCGTCGATCGCGGCGGCGAGCGTCAGGTAGTCGACATCCTCCAGCCCACGCCGCCAGTGCTTCAGGCGCAAGCTCGCGATGGGGCCGGCGATGCCGTAGGAGCTCGAGGGGAACAGCGTGTCGGTGCCCGGGTAGAGGAGGACGCCGTTGCCGTTGGCCCCGCCCACGGCGCCGTAGGACGGGTCGCTCGTGGCCACGCCGAAGGTGTCGGCGCTGTTGAAGAGGTCCACCGCGCCGAGCCCCTGCTGGTTGTCGTCGTAGTAAGTCGCCTCCCACCAGAACCAGCGGTCGATGCCCTTCTTGTACTGGCCCCATGGCTGCTCGCGCAGCGACACGCCGTCGTCCTCGGTCGCGCACGAGCCGGCGCCTGGACGCTGGCCGTTGTACGAGTAGAGCCTTCGCGTCGGCTCGGCGGCGGTGACGGCGTCGGCGGCGGTCTGATCGGCGGCGGTCGTTCCGCCCATGGAGGTCCCCCCTCCGGAGACGCCCTGGCTGAACGCCCAGCCCGACGTGGGATCGCTCAGCGCGCTCGGCGCGTCGAGGAGCGGCTGCGTCGCCAGCGTGTGGAGCTTCGACCCCACGCCCCCGATGGCCGCCCACCACTGAAGCTGCGTCGCGAGCGTCGGGGTGGTCTGCGTGCAGTCGATCTCGTCGCACAGGTAGACGAAGCGCTCGGTCGTCGGCGAGTTGGCCTCGAACCATGTCTCCCAGCCCGTGAAGATGCTCCCGAACTGCGACTGCGTGGAGCCCTCGGTGAGCCCCCCGTACGTGCCGATCGAGTAGACGTCCTGCCCCGTCGCGGCGCCCGGGCCGGCGTAGCCGTTGGCGGCGGTGAAGAAGGAGCCGTCGAGGACGCCGACGTAGTCCGCGCCGGGCTGGGTGCCCGTCTGGTTCGCGTCGTCGCCGATGAGCGAGATGCGGTGCCGGTGGGCGAGGAGGCGCTGGTTCGTGAGCGCGGTCTGGGCCGCGGCGCCGTAGCGCGGCGAGATGTCGCCGAGCGACGTGAAGAGCATCGTCTTGGCGCTCGGCGCGTCGGGCAACGCGAAGTTGCGGACGCGGAGGCTGACCGGGACCTCGTGGGTGACGGCGCCGTTCTCGCGGATGGTCACGATGCCGCCGTAAACGCCGGACGGCGACGTCTTCGGGACGTACACGTCCGCCCAGATCGATTGGTTGCTCGACGGCGCGATGTCGAAGGTCGGCACGAGCTCGAGGGGGACGGCGATGTCCGGGTAGTACTTGTTCGCGACGGGCCGCTGCGCCCAGGGGCACCCGGACCCCGTGGGCTTCGAGTCCGGCGTCGCCTGGGTCATGCCGGGGCACTGCGCGCGCTTCGGGAAGGTCGCCTCCTGCCAGGTGGCCATCGTGCCGTACGCCTGCTGGCTGAGGCCTTTGATCTGGAGGTAGCGCACGTAGAAGAGCTCGGCCTCGGTCGTCGTCCAGTCGAACAGCTTGTCGGTCGTGCGAGGCGCCGAGCGGAGGACCGTGCCGCCGGGCCCCGTGAGGTCGCCGAGGCTGACGCTGACCATCGCGGCCTTCGAGGTCGCGGCCTCGAGGATCACGTTGAAGGAGACGACCTCGTTCTTCGCGCCGAACGTGCGGATGCAGTGGCCGTCCCACACGCTGTTCGTCACCGCGCTCGCGCTCGTCGTCGCGCGAAGCTCGTCCTGCGTCACCTTGTCGCCGCCCTCGTTCGCCCACACCGCGGTGATCGCCGTCGTGCCCGAGGTCCCGCTCGTGTCGGCCGCGCAGGGGTCGGCGGCGTCGCCGAGGGCACCGTCGGCGGAGGCGGGGCCATCGGCTTTGGCGCCGTCGGCGGGCACCACGCCGTCGACACCGGAGCCGTCGGCCGGCCCTCCGTCCGCCTGGGCTCCCGCCTTGGCGCCACCGCCGCACGAGGCGCCCGACGTGACGAGCCCCACCGATGCGCAGAGCGTCGCGAACGCGACGACCGTGGACCTGACGCGAAGTGTCCCGGACATGCGGAGCCTCCTTGCGAACCCGACCCGGCCCACCACCGAGTGTCGCACGTCCGCAGGGGCGAGCGCTGCAGGCGAGTTCCGGGGATCTCGCGATCCCCGCAATCCTACCCGGGCCTCCCTCCGAGGAGCCGCGTCGGGATTCGGGGGATCGCCCGATCCCCGCAATCCCGACCCGGCCCCATTCCGGGGATCGCCCGATCCCCGCAATCCCGACCCGGCCCCATTCCGGGGATCGCCCGATCCCCGCAATCCCGACCCGGCCCCATTCGGGGGATCGCCCGATCCCCGCAATCTCAACCCGGCCCCATTCGGGGGATCGCCCGATCCCCGGAATTCCAACCCGGCCGGATCCGGGGGCACACGCGATCCCCCGAATTCGGGCGGGTCCGCCACGAAGAAGAGCCCCTACTCTTCGAAGGTCATCCTCACGTACGCGTGCGGCTTGGCCGTCGCCAGCGAGTCGGGGGTCTCCGCTTCCTTCTCCTCGACGAGCACCGCGGCGATCCCCAGCCGCCCTTCCCACGAGAAGGCCTGCTGCACGACGCGCATGGTCTGTCCCGCGAAGCAGGGCTTCCTGTACGCGATGTCCAGCGTGCGCCCGAGGAGCGTCGCGCCCTTCCCCAGCGCGGCGAACCGGCGGAGGGCCGCCTCCTCGAAGACCCGCAGGTAGACGAGCGAGTTCACGTGGTGGTTGCTGTCGGTGTGCATCAGGCCGAACGTCACCGGCACCGCGTCGACGCGCTTCGACGGCTCCAGCGGCGTCGCCCCGTCCGGGACGCTCGCGACGACGTCGTACGCCGGCGGCGCCGGGCGCGTCGCGGTCACCTTCGGAGCTCCCGGGAAGTCGAGGGAGGTCACTCGCCGTTCGCCCGGCGGCGCGAAGGGGCGGGTCAGCACGTGCTCGGCCAGCACCCGGCCCGCCAGCGCCCGCTCCCCTGCCCTCTCCGTCGCGCCGTACGTCCGCCCGATGGGACCATAGAGGTCCGCCCACATGTCGAGCATGAACCGCCCGTCCTCGGCGCGCGCCAGCTGGCACGTGCCCTCGGCCTCGACGGGCACGTTCGCCGAGAACGGCCCGGGCGCCCCCTCCAGCACGAACCGCGACAGGATCGGCACGATGCCCGCCGCGAAGGTCGCCGACGAGCCGGGATCGTGCGCCAGGATGCCTCGCCATATCGTCGGGCCGAGCGCGTTCGGCAGCGCTTCCAGCACGAGGCGCCCGTCCTGGGTCACGTCCTCGAAGCGGAGGTGCACCCGCGCCGTGTTGCGCGGGGTGTCGTTCGGGGCGGGGGGGATCGCCGTGTGGACGGGGGGCACCGGGGGACGCACGACGGGGGGCACGACGGGGGGCACGACGGGGGGCACGACGAGAAGGTAGTGTCGGGCGGCGGCGGCGGCGAGGGCGGTGCGGTTTCCTTGCCTCGGGCGCGCCCGCCCCGGTACCTTCGCGGACCAGGCCTCCGGGCGTATGACCCTGTCGAGCAAGCAGATCACGGGTGTGCTTGCCGTCCTCGCTGTGGGGGTCGGGGGGTGGTACCTCGCCCGCGACGCGGGTCCCTACCTGATGGCCGTGGCCCTGGTGGGCGCGATCGCGGTGGTCTTCGCCGGCGTCGGGTCGGGCGGACCGTCGCTCCAGGGGCTGGTCGACGCGGCGAGACGCGCCGGGGCGGGCGAGAAGCCGAGCATCCCGCCGGGGACGACGGGCGAGCTCCTCCGCGCCTACGAGGCCTTCGCCGCCATCGCCGAGCAGCGACGCAAGGACCAGGGCGAGCTCGCGTCCCGGCGCGATCAGACGACCGAGTACGAGCGGATGCTCGAGGAGGTCGCGCAGCGGCTCGAGTCGAACGTCCAGACGCAGGTCAACGCCGCCAACGAGACGTCGCGCCTCATCCGCGAGCTGTCGGCCGCGGTCAACGAGATCGCCGCGCACCTGGAGACGCTCACGCAGAGCGCCGAGGAGTCGTCGAGCTCGATCCTCGAGATGACGGCGACGAACGACGAGGTGGCCGAGAACGTCGGCGAGCTCGCCGGCAGCGTGCGCGAGACGGTCAGCTCGATCGAGGAGATGGCCTACTCGATCAAGGAGGTCGCGAAGAACGTCGACGCGCTCTCGCTCACCGCCGAGGAGACGTCCAGCTCGATGAACGAGATGGACGTGTCGATCGACCAGGTCCAGAGCAACGCCAACGAGACGGCGCGCCTCTCGGAGGAGGTGGCGCTCGACGCCGAGAAGGGCGCCGAGGCCATCCTCAAGACCATCAGCGAGATCTACCGCATCAAGGAGAGCTCGCAGGAGGCCGTGGCGGTCATCTCGAGCCTGGGGTCGCGCATCGAGGCCATCGGGCAGATCGTCAACGTGATCGACGACGTGGCCGAGCAGACGAACCTGCTCGCGCTGAACGCCGCCATCATCGCCGCGCAGGCGGGCGAGCAGGGCAAGGGCTTCGCGGTCGTGGCCGACGAGATCAAGGATCTGGCCGAGCGCGCCGGCGCGAGCACGCGCGAGATCACGGACCTCATCAAGACGGTGCAGGCCGAGAGCAAGAACGCCATCGCGGCGGTCGAGCGCGGCGCGCACAACGTCGACCGCGGGGTCGAGGTGTCCAACGAGGCCGAGCGTGCGCTGAAGAAGATCCTCGAGAGCTCGCAGAAGAGCACGAACATGGTGCGCGCCATCGCCCGCGCCACCGTCGAGCAGGCCAAGGGGAGCAAGCAGGTCACCGACGCCATCGGGCGCATCGCCGAGACGGTGCAGCAGATCGCCGCGGCGACCGCCGAGCAGGCGCGCGGGTCGGAGCTCATCATGAAGAGCGCCGAGAAGATGCGCATCATCACGCAGCACGTGGAGCGAAGCTCGCAGGAGCAGGCCCGCGGCGGGCGTCAGATCTCGAGCGCCATCGAGAACATCTCGAACATGGTCAATCAGCTCAACTCGAGCCACAAGTCGCAGTCGAGCGGGAGCACCCAGCTGCTCGTCTCGGCGGCGAAGATCGAAGAAGCCTCTGCCGCGCAGCAAGCCAGCCTGAAGCAGCTGATGACGGCGATCGAACGGCTGAAGCGCGCAGCGATCTGACCGGCGCGTTACGTTGTAGACTAGAGACTCGCCTTCGCGATTGCCCCGGGGGGAGCGGTGACGGCCAGCCAACCGACCAGCGACGAGCACGATCAGCTCACGCGCATCGAGCGTCAGCTCGCGCTCGCGCAGCAGATCACCCACGTCGGCAGCTGGGAGTGGGACGCGGCGTCCGGCGTCGTCGCTTGGTCCGACGAGCTCTATCGCATCTACGGCTTCGAGCCCCGGTCGCGCGCGATCACCTTCGAGTTCTTCCTCTCGCGGGTTCACCCGGACGACCTCGCCCGCGTCCAGCGCGAGGTCCGCCTCGCCCTCGAGCGGGGCGGCCGCTTCGCCTACCCGGAGCGAATCGTGCGACCCGACGGGAGCGTCCGCGAGCTCGACACGGTCGGCGAAGCCGCGCGCGACTCCGAGGGGCACGTCGTCGGCCTCGTCGGCACCTGCCGCGACGTCACGGCCGAGCGGCGCCAGGTCGAGACCATCCGCATCTATGGCGACATCGTTCACCACATGCAGATCGGCCTCTCGGTCTGGGAAGTGGCGGACCCCGACGACATCGCGACGGTGCGCCTCATCACGCACAACCCCGCCTCGGAGGTGGTCGCGCGCCGCTCTCTCGCCGGCTGCATCGGCATGCCTTTCCGCGGGATCTTCCCGTTCGGCGCGGGCTCGCCCATCGAGAAGCTCTTGCTCGACGTGGCGCGCGACGGCCAGGTGCGCGAGGCCGCCGTCGACCACTCGCAGAACCCCGCTCACCCGATGCGCGCCCTGTCGGCGAAGGCCTTCCCGCTCCCCGGCGGTCGCGTCGGCCTGGCCGTGGAGGACGTCACCGAGGTCGCGCGGGCCCGCCGCCTGAAGGACGCCGAGCACCGCGTGCTGGAGAGCATCGCGTCGGGCGCCGCGCTGGGCAGCATCCTCGAGACCCTGGCGCTCGCCATCGAGGAGTACTCTCCGCCCACGATCGCCTCCATCCTGCTGCTCGACGCCGACGGCCTTCACGTCCGCCACGGCGCGGCGCCTCACCTGCCGGCAGGCTACACGCGGGCGATCGACGGGGAGCCCATCGGGCCACGCGCGGGCTCCTGCGGCACGGCCGCGTTCGAGCGGCGTCCCGTGTACGTCCGGGACATCGAGACCGATCCGCTCTGGGACGACTACCGGAGCCTCGCGCGCGCGCACGGCCTGCGTGCCTGCTGGTCGACGCCCATCCTCTCCAACGAGGGGGCCGTCCTCGGCACCTTCGCCCTCTACTACCGCGAGCCGCGCGCCCCGACCGCGGAGGACCTGGCCCTCATCGCGCGGGCGACGCACCTGGCGGGCATCGCCATCGAGCACGTCGAGCTCGAGGACCAGCTCCGCGCGCTCTCGGCGCACGTCGAGTCCGTGCGGGAGGACGAGCGAACCGGCATCGCGCGCGAGATCCACGACGTGCTCGGCCAGGCGCTCACGGCGCTCAAGATGGACGTCGCCTGGTTGGCTCGCCGGGTGACGGGGCCGGAGATCTTGATCGAGAAGCTCCAGGTGATGTCGCAGACGACCGACGAGATCATCCAGCAAGTGCGCCGCATCTCGACCGAGCTTCGCCCCGGCGTGCTCGACGACCTGGGCCTGCTCGCCGCCATCGAGTGGCAGGCGCAGGAGTTCGAGGAGCGCACGGGCACGCTGTGCAAAGTGGAATCGAACGTCGGTGACGTGCTCTTGCCGCGCGACGTGTCGACCGCGCTCTTTCGCATCTTCCAGGAGGCCCTCACGAACGTCGCGCGCCACGCGGGCGCCGCGGAGGTCGGCGTTCGGCTGTGGCTCGAGGGCGACGACCTCTGCCTCGAGATCCGCGACGACGGCAAGGGCATCACGCGAGCCGAGGTCAGTAACCCACGGTCGCTCGGCCTGCTCGGCATCCGCGAGCGCGCGCGTCGGCTGGGTGGCGGAGGGAAGGTCGCGGTGGGGCCCGCGGGCGGGACCATCGTCTCGGTGCGCGTCCCGAGCGCCGGTCGAGGCGCGCCGTGATCAAGGTGCTCGTCGCCGACGACCACGCCATCGTGCGGCGCGGCCTCCGCCAGATCCTCGCGGACACCGAGGACATCATGGTGGGAGGCGAGGCGGGGACGGCGCAGGAGGCGCTCGCGCTCGTGCGGAGCGAGCGCTGGAACGCGGTCATCCTCGACATCAGCCTGCCCGGCGCGAGCGGCCTCGGTCTGCTCGCGGAGATCCACAAGGAGCGCCCGGAGCTGCCGGTGCTGGTCCTCACGGTCCACTCGGAGGAGCAGTACGCCGTACGCGCGATCAAGGCGGGCGCGGCGGGTTTCCTGACCAAGGAGAGCGCGCCCGAGAGGCTCATCGACGCGGTCCGCAAGGTAGCGAGCGGCGGGCGCTACGTGAGCGCCGAGCTGGCCGAGAACCTGGCGTCCTTCCTGGCGGGCGAGACGGCGGGCGCGCCGCACGAGCGGCTGTCCGACCGGGAGTTCGAGATCATGAAGATGCTCGGCTCGGGCAGGACGGTCTCGGAGGTCGCCCGCGAGCTGACGCTGAGCGTGAAGACCGTGAGCACCCACCGCACGCGAATCCTGAAGAAGATGGGCATGAAGACCAACGCCGAGCTCACGCACTACGCCGTGCGGACGCGCCTGGTCGACTGATCGAAGTCGCGAGCGAGCGAGCTCCTACACGCCGTAGGACGAACACCGACGCCGCAGCGCCACGAGTCCTACGCTCGATCGGGCGCCCCTCCCATGCTGCGGTCCCTTGCCCTCCCGTAGCATCGATCGGGTGAGGATCCTCGTCGTCGACGATTCCCCGGCGATACGGGCGCGTCTGGTCGCGATGCTGCGCGAGATCCCGGACGTCGAGCCCTACGAAGCCGGCGGCGCGGACGAGGCGCTGGCGGCGATAGGCGAGCGCGTGCCTGACCTCGTCGTGCTCGACGTGCACATGCCCGGCAAGAGCGGCCTCGACGTCCTGCCGACCATCAAAGCTCTGCCGTCGCCGCCCGTGGTGATCATCCTGACGAGCGACCCGTCCGAGCATCACCGGCGCCTCTCGCTCGCCTACGGCGCGGACTTCTTCTTCGACAAGTCGCGCGACTTCGCGCGCGTCGTCGAGCTGGTCGCCGTCTGCGCGGTCCGACGCGACTAGCGGCTTCGTCCTACCCGCCCGGCGCCGAAGTCCTACGCACGAACAGGCAGTCGCCCGATGGGGACGAGGACGCCCGGGACGTAGATATGCATCAATGCGTGACGAACCTTCTTCGAGCTGGTCCGAGCCTCGGCTCCATCGGCTCATCTACGAGCACTCGTCGGACCCCATCGTCGTCATCGACGACGACGGCCGCATGCTCTCCGCCAACCGCGCTGCGCGTGAGCTGCCCGGGGTCGACGTCGCCAAGCTCTTTCTCTGGTCGCCGAACCGCGACGCCGAGCTCACGTCGCTGCGCGCGCAGCTCCGGGTCGGGGCGCGCGGCGTGGCCGAGCTGCGCCTGCCGGGTGGCGACGGCGGCGCGGGGCGCGTGTTCGCCCTGGAGGGAAGGGCTCACGGGCCGTCGTACGTGATCGTGATGCGCGACGTCACCGAGCGGCGCCGCCTCGAGGAGGAGCTGCGTCATCTCCGGCGGCTCGAGCAGCTCGGACAGCTGGCCGCGAGCGTGGTGCACGAGTTCAACAACGTGCTGACCGCCATCGCGTGCGCCACGGCCGTCCTCGTCGGCGACGTGGCCGGACAGGAGCGCCCATCCGCGCTGGCCCTCGAGATCCGCGGCGCCACCGAGCGCGCCACAGGGCTCATCCGGAAGCTGGTCGCGCTCGTCCGCCGCCAGCCTGCCGCGCCGGTGAGAGTCAGCCTGAGCGACGTCGTGGAGGAGACGCAGGCCCTGATGGAGCTGGTCCTCGGGTCCGGCGTGGCGCTCTCGATGGAGCTCGATCCGCTGCTCGGCGACACGATGGTCGAGCGCGAGCAGCTCGAATACGTGCTCCTCAACCTCGCCGCGAACGCACGGGATGCCATGCCCCACGGCGGCAAGGTGACGGTCGCGACCGCCAACGTGCCCTTCGGCGACGACGGGGCCGCCGCGGCGAGCTGCACCCACGCGCTCTCCTACGTGTCGCTCGCCGTCACCGACAGCGGAGAGGGAATGCCCTCGGAGGTCCGCGATCGGATCTTCGAGCGCTTCTGCACGACGAAGCCCGGCGGAAACGGCTCGGGCCTCGGCCTGGCGTCGGCCTATCGCTTCGTGAAGCGGAGCGGGGGCTGCATCGCGGTCCGGAGCGCGCCCGGGCAAGGGACCACCGTGACCGTATTTCTGCCGCGCCTGCCTGCGCCGCCGCGGCCCCTGGTCGCGCCTCGTCTGGAGCGGGACGTCCCCACCGGCACCGAGACCCTGCTCGTCATCGACCCGGACGACCCCGTGCGCAGCGCCGTCCGCGCGGTGCTCGAGGAGCTCGGCTACCGCGTGGTGGACGCGCCGACCGGGGACCTCGCGCTCGATCGGGCCGAGGTGGAGGGCGTTCCCGTCGCGCTCGTCCTGGCCGACCTGCGCGCGCCCGGCCTTCCGGGGCCCGAGGTGGCCTCCCGGCTGGGCGCCTCCGGGGCGTTGCCGAAGCTCCTCTGGATGTCCGGGGACACGGACCGGGCGATCGCCGACCGCGGCGTGGCGGGCGAGCCGGTCCTGCGCAAGGCCTTCTCGCCGAGACAGCTCGCCCGCCGCGTGCGCGAAGTGCTCGACGCTTCGCCCGCCGACGAGGAGAGAGACTCGACGCCGCGCGCCGCGGAGGCCGAGGGCGCCTGACGCGGCGGGGCTCAGCCGCGCGGCGCCATCCCGCGAATGAACTGCTCGACCATCTCCCACGGCATGTTCGAGGGCAGGTTGAGGATGGGCAGCTCGACGCCGAAGCTGCGGCGTCTCCGGAGCTCGTCCATGCAGTGCGCCGGGTCGCCCGTGATGGTGAGCGCCTCGATCATGGCGTCGGTCACCGCGTCGGCCGCCTGCGAGCGCGTCGTCTTGTCCTGATAGAGGCCGGCGATCTTCTTGCAGTCCTCGCCGAACCCGAACCGGGTGAGCAGCTCGATGTAATAGTCCCCCATGCCGCCGATGTAGAAGCTGATGATCTGCTTCGCCATCGTCGTTCCGCCCGTTCCGCCGAGCGGAAGCGCGGTGGTGAAGGGCGCCGTGACGATCTTCGACGGATCCCGGCCGGCGCGCGCGGCGCCCGCGGCGATCCAGGCTCGCCCCTCGGCGAGCTTGTCGTACGGCCAGAACGTGGGGATCCATCCGTCGGCGCACTCGCCGATCTGCTCGATGGCCTTCTGCTTCAGGGCGGCCACGTAGATGGGGATGCTCGGACGGAGCGGCTTCATCTCCAGCTTGAAGGGACGGTACTGCGCGAGCGTCGCCCCCGCGTCGCTCTGCTTCTGCCCCGCGAGGAGCGCGCGCGTGACCTTGACGACGTCCCTCACCTGCGAGAGCGGCTTGTCGAAGGGCCGTCCGTGGAAGCCCTCGATGACGTTCTTGCCGCTCGTCCCGACCCCGAGAATGAACCGGCCCTCGCTGATCTCGTCGAGGGTCGCCGCGGACATCGCGATGAGGCCCGGCGTGCGGCTGTAGGCGTTGATGATGCCGGTGCCGAGCTGGATGCGCTTCGTGCGGACGGCCATCTCGGTGAGCAGCGAGAAGACCTCGTACCCCCACGCCTCGGGGAGCCAGAAGGAGTGGTACCCGAGCTCGTCGGCGAGCTGCGCGGCGCGCACGTACATCGTGCGGTCGTAGTTCTTCCAGAAGGCGAGGAGGGCGATCGGTTCGGGCATCGTGGGTGAGGAGGGTAGCAGGGCCAGTGAAAGGGCAAGCCCCGCGTGCCCCGCGCATCAGAGCCTCACGGCGCTCACCGCGCGCGCGCCGCGCACGACGACGGCACCGGCGCCGGCGTAGACCGTCGTCGCGGCGCCGAGGTCGCCGACGTCGATGGTCCACCGCAGCGCCCCCCTGCGTCCGAGGAGGCGGCCCTCCTGGTCGATGGAGAAGCCGCCGACCTCCACCCGCCCGTCCTTGTTCTGGCGGTGCGCGAGCACCATGTCGCCCAGCGCCGCGTCGAGGACGTACCGGCCGCGTGTCCCCAGCGTGATGGCGTCCATCTTGCCGTCGGGGCGCGCGCAGAGGAGCGGCGTGCAGGGCGTCCCGTCCGGTCCCAGGCTCTGGAAGAGGATCTCGCCGTTGGGTCTTCGCGCGACGCGCGCCGAGTCGCCGAGCTTCTTGAGCTCCACGCGATCCCCGAGCGCGCGCCAGAGCACGACACCGCTCGCGCGGTCGACCGCGAAGGCCTCGACCCTGGCCCTGTCCGGGCGCTCCGGGTCCTCCGCCGTCGCCACGGCGCACACGACGCCGTCCCCCCCCAGGGCGTGGATCCGCGAGCGCGGCCCCACGACGGTGGCGCTGACCCAGGCTTGTTCCTCGTCCGCCGAGGGGCTCAACCGCGAGAGGGCGGGGGGCACCGGCGCGTCGGCGGCCCAACGGCCGTCGACCGGCGTGTAGAGCTCGTGCCCTCCCGCGCAGGCGTCGCGGGCGAGCGCGGCGCCCTCGGTCACCTCGTCCTCGTGCCGGTAAGCCGCGGGGTGCGCGCCGGACGCCTCGGCGAACGCGTAGGCGAGGGCGTGGTGCTCCTCGGAGCCGGTCGTTCCCTCCAGCTCGAGCCAGAGCCCGCCGTCCGTCGCGGCCCAGGCTTCCAGTACGTCGTCGTGCCCCGACGTCAGCCCCACGATGCGCCGGTGCACCGGGACGAGGTCGGCCGGCGACAGGGCGTACCAGAAGACGGGCTCTCCCTGGCGCGTGGCGACGACGTGGAGCACCCCCGAAGCGATGACCATCGCCGCGACGGGCACCGGATCGGGCAGCACGCGACGCGCCACCTCGACGCCCGTGCGGGCGTCGATGGCGTACACGGCGGCGTGCTCCCAGCCGGGCGCCGCCGGGTCGCGCGGCATCATGGTGGCGACGACGACGGTCTCGCCCACCACTCGGACCTGGTCGACCGGGCCGCCGTGCTCGGGTCGCCACGACCACGCGATGGCCGGGCGGGGCTTGTCGATCTCGGCGGCGATCGCGCGCGCACCGCCGGCGTCGCCGCGCCTGTGCGTCCACTCGCCGAGGATGACGGAGGCCATCGCGGGCGAGCCTAGTCGACTTTCGCGAGGCTGCCGCGGATACCGGTCCCGCAGCGCCATCCCGCGTGGTCACTCCACGGTCACCGTCTTGGCGAGGTTGCGCGGCTGGTCGACGTCGGTCCCCTTGAAGTCGGCCACGTGGTACGCGAGAAGCTGGAGAGGGATCACCTCGAGCAGCGGGAGGACCTCCGGCGCCGCGGCCGGGATCTCGAAGATGTCCGGGTCCGGGGGCGCCGGCATGGCCGGGCGCCGCGCCGCACCCGATGCGGGCGCGACCGTGAGCAGGCCGCGCACGTCCGCGTCCCCCTCGGTGCACACCGCGATGATCTGGCCCGCGCGAGCCTGCACCTCCTGCATGTTGGAGAAGGTCTTCTCGTAGTGCGCGTCCCTGGGACACACGACGACGACGGGCATCTCTTCGTCGATGAGCGCGATGGGGCCGTGCTTCATCTCGCCCGCCGCGTACCCCTCGGCGTGGATGTACGAGATCTCCTTCAGCTTGAGCGCGCCTTCGAGGGCCACGGGGAAGCCCGTGCCGCGCCCGAGAAAGAGCATGTGCGCCGAGCGCATGTACTTCTTCGCGAGGTACTTGAGCTCGTCGGCCTTCGCGAGCACGTCACGCATCTGGTGCGGCGCCTTGGTGAGCGCGTCGAGGATGCGGCGCGCTTCGTCCGCGGCGAGCGTCCCCCGGCGTCGCCCGAGGTACACGGCCAGGAGGAGCATCGCCACGAGCTGCGTCGTGAAGCACTTGGTCGACGCGACGCCGATCTCCGGTCCCGCGTGCGTGTAGAGCGCCGCGTCGCTGATGCGCGGGATCGCGCTGTCCATCACGTTGGCGACGGACAGGATGTGGGCGCCCTGCGCCTTGGCGGTCTTCACCGCCGCGAGCGTGTCGAGCGTCTCGCCGCTCTGGCTCACGGCGACGACGAGGTCGTCGGGGCCGAAGACGGGCTCGCGGTAGCGCACCTCGCTGCCGATCTCGACGACGGCGGGGACGCGCGCGAGCTGCTCCACCCAGTAGCGGCCCGCCATCGCGGCGTGCGCGCTCGTCCCGCACGCGACGAAGTAGACGCGCCGGATCGACTTCGCCAGCTCGGCCGGGATGCCGATCTCTTCGCCGATGACGTCGCCCTCGGCGAGATCGACCCGACCGCGCAGCGTGTCCTCCACGGCCCGCGGCTGCTCGTGGATCTCCTTGAGCATGAAGTGCTTGTAGCCGCCCTTCTCGGCCTGGGTGGGCGACCAGTCGATGGTCTTCGCGGCGCGCGTGACGGGCTCGCCGCCGAGCGTCGTGATCTCCGCGCCCGAGCGCGTGAGCGTCGCGATCTCGCCGTCGTGGAGGAACACCACGTTGCGCGTGTGCGCGAGGAGGGCGGGGATGTCGCTGGCGCAGAGCATCTCGCCGTCGCCGAGGCCGAGAACCAGGGGGCTGTCGGCCTTGGCGACGACCATCTCGTCCGGAGCGCCCGCGCTCATGACGGCGATGGCGTACGCGCCGCGAACCTGGAGGAGCGCGGCCCGGACGGCTTCGACCAGGCGGGGAGCACCGGCGCGGAGCGCCTCGTCGACGAGGTGCGCGACGATCTCGGTGTCGGTGTCGCTGGCGAAGCGCACCCCGCGGGCCTCGAGCGCGCGCCTCAGCGCGACGTGGTTCTCGATGATCCCGTTGTGGACCACCGCGACGTTGCCGGCGACGTGAGGATGCGCGTTCACCTCGCTCGGGCGGCCATGGGTCGCCCAGCGCGTGTGGCCGACGCCGGTCGTCCCCGCCAGGGGGCTTTTCTTCAGGGCGGCCTCGAGGTTCGCGAGCTTTCCGACGGCGCGCACGATCTCGATGCCGCCGGCCCCTCCGTTGTGGAGGGCCAGCCCGGCCGAGTCGTAGCCGCGGTATTCCAGGCGCCTCAGCCCCTCGACGAGGATGGGGGCGCACTGCTTCGAGCCGACGTAGCCGACGATGCCGCACATGAGTCGCTCTCCATTGTAGCGGGAGGCGAACGGAAGTCCGACCTCGTCCGTATCGGGACGTTACTTGATGTACCTGCGGCACACCGCCGGGCTCGTCGTAGTCTCGAACGTTTCACCGCATTTGACGCAGCGAAAGGACACCTTGGTCGGCACGGACGTGCCCCCCCAGAGGAGGTACAGCGTGCGGAGGAAGCTGTACTCCCGGTCCTTCACGCAGAACCGGCTCTCGCTGTCGGTGCCGCACTTGCAGGTCGGCAGCTCGTCGTCCGGAGGCTCGTCGCGCTCGGTGACGGGGGGCGCCTCGGCGGGGCTCATCGTGCGCCAAGCTAGCGCACATGCGGGCTATTCGCAGCCGAGGGGCGGCAGATCGCTCGGGTCGCCCCCGTCCGCCACGAGGCGGGCGTAGGCGACGAGCTTCGGCATCTCGTCGATCCGGGTGAAGACCGAGCGGCCGCGCGTGCCTTCGTCGTAGTCCATCGCGCTGAGGCTGACGACGCCGACGACCTCGTGGGTCAGCAGGTCGAGCACCGGGCCGCCCGAGTCGCCGGGGCACACGCTCGCCTGCACCTCGAAAGCGCCGCGCGTGACGGACGCGATCGCTCCCCCTTCGCGCTCGCGCCGGCGGATCCCTTCCGGCGAGAGGGCGCAGCGGCCGAATCCGGCGGCGTAGACACGGTCTCCGACGCGGGGCGGCGCTTCGCGCAGAGCCAGCGTCGCCATCCCCACTAGCTTGCGCTCGAGGACCAGCACGGCGATGTCGCCGCGTCCCCCGGCTTCACCGCACGTGGGCGCGAGGACCGCCGTGATGCCGACGCTTCCCCAGGGCAGGTAGTCACCGCCGAGCTCGACCTCGAGCGCCGCCGGGGGGAGGGTCTTCGCGCTGAGCTCACCGTGGGCGGAGCGCTGGACGACGCAGTGATGCGCCGTCAAGACGAGGTCCTCGGCGATGAGGGTGCCCGTGCAGGTCATCTGCGGGCCGACGACACGCACGACGGCGTCGGCGGGCGACGCCAGCCCCACGCTGGGCGCGAGGAAGAGGTCGATGTCCGCCTGCGCCTGCATGCTCGCCGGTCGGACGGGCGGCTCGCGCGACGTCTGGCCGAACGGCAGGCTCGCGCAGCCCGCGACCGCCACGGCGGCCGTCACCATCGAGGGGAGAACACACGCATCGAGCTTCGTCTTCCGTCGTCGTGCGCCGTCGTCCATGGGCCTGCTGTCTTCGTGACTCGTGCCGGCGACGCGCCTGGCGAGGGGATGGCTCGGGAGCGATGCGAGGGAGAAGCTAATCTTACTCTACTGGACCATCACGCGAGCCTCGCGCGTGGCGTTCTGATACGCGACGAGGCTCATCTCCGGGTGGGCCTGCGCGTCCTCCACGCCGAGCGAAACGAGCTCGCGCAGGATGTCGGTGCGGCGCATGGCGGTTGCGAGGAGGACGGCATCACAGCCGGGGCGGGCCGGTGCGGCCTCGGCGACGGGGTGGCATGCGGCGACCACGCCGGCCTCGATCGCCAGCGCCTCCTCGTTGCGGCCGCCGTCGACCAGGGCTCGGGCGTACACGTGCTGGACGCGCACGTCGTCGTGGACCGCGGGCTTCGAGCCCTCGACGAGCACGATGGCCAGCCCGGGCTGACGTGCGTCGAGGTAGGCCTGCGCGAGGGCGCGCGTCGCGTCGACGCTGTCCGGCTGCATGGCGGCGTCGAGCTCGAGGACCCGCACGGCGTCGGGCGTCGTGGCCGCGAGCACCGGCTTTTCGCGCTGGGTCCCGCTCATGGCCCAGAGACTCGCCGCCGCCACCAGAACCGCCACGCCGTACGCCCGAAGCCCCATGTGTCGTCCTCCGATGCAGTCTGACGAGCGCCGACGCGATTCGATCCAAGGGAGCATGGCACGGGGGTGTCACCCGTGCTTGTGACACGGTGATGTATGCCGGCAGCTCACACGGACCGGCGATGCGGAAACACGCCGCAAGCTCTCGTACCCAAGGAGCGACAACGGTCGCGCTCCGGAGTTCCCGATGAACTACACCCGGACGGGAGCACGCCTTGGGCGCCTCCGGACCGATTCAGCCCGAGCCGCAGACCGCCGCGCACTTGCCCGGCGTGTGCCCGTCGGGCTTCGGCGGAAAATCGCACCGCCCCCTGCACGCTTCGCGCACGGTGCAGTCCTGCCCCTCGGCGCGCTTCGCCGCGCACTTTCCCGCCCCCGCGTCGCCGCCGCGCTCGCACCACAGGCCGTAGGCGCAGTCGCCCGGGCCCGCGCAGGCGGTCCCCACCCCGGGGCGCAGCCCGCACTTGCCCATCACGCACGACAGACCCGGCGCACACGCGTCCGACTTGCTGCAGGACTTGCCCGGCTGGATTCGCGCCTGACACGTGGACCCGTCGCAGTAGGCGCCCGGCGCGCAGGCCGGGTGGTGAATCGCCGATGCCGCGACGTTCACGAGGGTGCCGTAGGGCTGCAGCGTGCAGGCCTCCTTCAGGGCAGGCGGCTTCTTGCAGGTTCCGTCGACGCCGATCTTGTAGCCGACGCACGCGAGCCCATCCTGACACTCGATGGAGAAGCGGCACGGCTGCCCCTCGGGCTGCAACCCCTTCAGCATGCGGTCGCATGGGGAGTGCTGGTAGAACGTGTCGCTCTCGCTGCTCTGGGCGAGCTGCTTGAGCCCGAGCATCTGGACGCACTTGCGTCCCATCTCGGCGTCGAACTCGGCCCGCTGGCGCCCGACCGCGATCACGAGATCGTTTGCGCAGACCCCTGCCGCGGCCTTGGCCATCGACTGCGTCAGCGTGAAGTCGGCCGGGGCGCACTTGTCCTTCATGCGCGATTCGTCGGCCGAGAAGGCCGCGCCGCAGAACGCCCGGAACGTGGCTCGCTGTCCCCCGTCGGCCTCGCCCGCGTCGGTGGGAGCCGCGGCGTCGTCGGACGACGACGAGGCCGGAGGCGCCGTGGAGGCCGATGAGGACGACGGCGCCGCGGCGTCGAGCTGCACGAGCTCCGGCGGCTCGTGGTGACACGCGGCGACCGCCACGGCCGCCGCCGCGGCGACGGTGACGGCGAATATGCGAGACCTCATGCTGCGCGCTCTCTAGGACGCCTGGAGCGCGCGGGCCAGCTCGCCGACGACCCAGTCACCGACGGCTCGCGTCCCGAGCTCCCCGCCGACGTCGCGCGTGCACTTCCCCTCCGCGACGGCGCGCGCCACGATGCCCTCGAGGCGCGCCTCTTCGTCCGGCCAGCCGAGGTGCGCGAGAAGCATCCCCACGGTCAGCATGCTGGCCAGCGGGTTCGCCAGGTCCTTCCCCGCCAGCGGCGGCGCCGAGCCGTGGACCGGCTCGAACATGGCCACCCGCCCGTCGCCGTGGCCGTCGTCGCAGCACCGCGACACGAGCGGATGCACGTTCGCGCTCGACGCCATCCCGAGCCCGCCCTGAAGCGCCGCGCCGAGGTCCGTCACGATGTCGCCGAACAGGTTGCACGTGACGACGACCTGAAACTGCGACGGGTCCTGCACCATGAAGAGGCACATCGCGTCGACGTAGACGTGGCGGGCCTCGATGCCCGGGTACTCTTTCGCCACCTCGAAGAACACGCGGTACCAGAGCTCGTGCGCGTGCTTCATGGCGTTCGACTTGTCGGCCATGTGCACGCGCTTCTTGCCGTGCGCGCGCGCGTACTCGAACCCGGCGCGAATGAGCCGCTCGACGCCCTTGCGCGTGTTCACGTCCTCGTTGATGGCCACCTCGTCGCGCGTGCCGCGCTTGAACTGGCCGCCCATCCCCACGTAGATGCCCTCGGTGTTCTCGCGGAAGACGACCATGTCGACGTCCTTCGCGCCACGGCCCTTCAGCGGGACGAGGCGGTCGGCGAGCGCCCGCACCGGGCGCACGTTGGCGTAGAGGTCGAGCCCGAAGCGAAGGCCGAAGAGGATGTCCCGCGCGTGCTCGAGGCCGGGCACCCGCGGATCGCCCAGCGCGCCGAGCAGCACGGCGCTGGCCTCGCTCGTGATGCGCGCGCGGACGGCCTCGGGGTAGGTGGTCCCGTCGCGGAGAAAGCGGTCGGCGCCGAGGTCGAGCGGCCAAAGCTCCAGCGGCAACCCGCGCTGGTCGCGGTAAAGCTCCAGCACGCGCGTCGCCTGCGCGATGACCTCCGGACCGATGCCGTCCCCCGGGATGACGGCGATGAGCTTCTTGTCGTGCGGCATGCGGATTGGGTCCCTCTCCTTCGCTCACCGCTCGCTCATGCTCGCGGTGCTGTCACCTCAGGCCTGCGCCCGCCGCGCGTTGTCGGCGATCGCGTCGATGACGACCGACCACACCGGCTCGGGCAGGTCGTGCCCCATGCCCGGCACGACGACGAGCCGCGCCCCCGGGATGGCCTGCGCGGTGGCCTCGCCGCCGGAGACCTCGATGAGCGGGTCGTCGGCGCCGTGGAGGACGAGCGCCGGGACACGCAGGCGCGCGAGATCGGCCGTGCGGTCGCGCTGCGTCACGATGGCGGCGGCCTGCCGGGCGATCCCCGCGGGATCGTGGTCGCGGTCCCAGGCCTCGCCCGAACGCTGGCGGATCCTCGCCTCGTCGAAGGGGAACCCGGGAGAGGCGATGACGCGCCACGTGGTGACGGCGTGGTCGATGGCTCCTTCGCGATCGGCCGGCGGCGGAGCGAAGAGGACGGCGAGGGCCTCGGGCCGCGCCTGCCCGACGCGACGGTCGCCCGTGCTCGACATGATGGAGGCGAGGCTCAGCACGCGCCCCGGATGGCGGATGGCCGTCTCCTGCACGATGAAGCCGCCCATCGACAGCCCGACGACGTGCGCCGCGGGCACGCCGAGCGCGACGACCAAGGCGCCGAGGTCGTCGGCCATGTCCTCGATGGAGTACGGTGCCGCGGTGCGGTCGCCCTTCGTGGCGCGCAGAAAGTCCGGGAAGCCGGCGTGCGCGAGCTTGGTCGACTTGCCGATGTCGCGGTTGTCGAACCGCACGACGCGAAACCCCCGCCCCGCGAGGGACTCGCAAAAGCGCGGGTCCCACGCGGTCATCTGCATCGCGAAGCCCATCACCAGCACCACCGTGGGGGCCTCCGGCGCGCCGAAGACGTCGAACTCGAGCTCGATCCCGGTGGACACCTCGGCGCGCGGCATGGCGCGAATCCTACGCCAAGCGGGCGGCTACTTGGCGCCGCTGCAGGCGAACGAGCACGTGTGTGCCGTCGCGTTGCACTCCCAGCCCGCCGTCGGCGAGTCGCACTCCGGGCGAATGAGCCCTTCGGCAGGGCAATCCGCCGCCGTATCGCAGTAGCTCGTGAGCTTCGAGTACGTACCGGTCTCGCCGTCGCGCGTCAGCGTGAGCGTCGTTCCCGAGTGGGTGTACGAGTACACGCGCTCGGCCCCGTTCGACGGGTGCAGCGTGAGGTGCGTCGCCGTGGCGGAGTAGTAGCCGGTCTCGCGCGAGTGCGTGACGGTGCAGCCCGCGCCGACCTTGCAGCTGACGAGACCGCCCTGCTCCTCGAGGAAGTACGTGTACTGGCCGTCCGAGTTGGTCGACGGGTCGAGGACGATGTCCGCGAACTGGGCATTCGAGTTGCCCGCGTACTCGCCCGTGACGGCCGGGAGCGAAGAGACCGCCTCCGCCGAGCTGCCCGTCGTGTCTTCGGTGCCGGAGGCGGCGCTGCACGCTGCCGTGGCCATGGCGGCCGCGATGAGGGAAATGAGCTGGATCTTCATGTCGTTTCCTAGTTACTGAGGTTATGGGGACACCATGTCGGTGCCTGTGTGGGCGGTGCGTTTAGGGGACGCCTCGTCGTTCGTCAACCCGGGATAGTTGCAGCCCGCGCATACCGCGCCGAAGAGGCCTGCCGGCGTCCGCGCGAGCGCTAGGCTTGGGGGCATGCGGGGATGGGGCGTCCTGGTGGCGGCGCTGGCGGCGGTGGTCGCCGCGCCGAGTTGCAGCAGCGGCGGCGCGAAGAGCGGCGCGGGGGACCCGGACGCGGGCGGAAGTGGCAGCGGCGGGGGCGGGAGCGGGGGCAGCTCCGGCAACGGAAGCAGCGGCGGGAGCAGCGGCGGCGGAGGCAGCGGCGGCGGGAGCGGGAGCAGCTCCGGCGGCGCGGGCGACGGCGGCGGGAGCTGCATCGGCGCGTCGCTCCTCGGCGCGCTCGGCAAGAGCCACATGATCGTGGGCCTGGCCAACGACGCCACCGCCGGCGCGATGGCCCCCTTCGACCTGCAGTACCAGTACATCTCCGGCGGCATCCCCGACAGCGCGGGCCCCTGCGCGTCGTGCACCAGCGGCTGCACGGTCTCCACGTGCACGTCGTCGCCGTCGAGCAGCTGCTGGTGGGGCTGCTGGCAAGACACCTCCCAGGCCCCCGGCGAGTTCCCCGGCGGCTTCGCGAGCAGCTGCACGGGCGCCTCGCCGCCTCAGATCCCGATGTTCACGTACTACCAGCTGCTCCAGTCGAGCGGCGTGACCGAGGGCGCCCCCGAGGTGACGCAGGCCGCCGCCGACGCGTCCTTCATGACGCGCTACTTCGCCGACTGGCGCTTCCTCCTGCAGCACATCGGGCAGGGCGTCGCGCTCCTGCACATCGAGCCGGACTTCTGGGGGTACGCCGAGCAAGAGAGCGAGGACCCCACGTCGCTGAAGGCCGCCGTCGCGAGCGCGAACGCGACCGACTGCGGCGCGATGCCGAACACCATCGCCGGGATGGGGCAGTGCATGATCGCCATGGTGCGCAAGTACGCGCCCCACGCGCTCGTGGGGCTGCACGCGTCGGCGTGGGGAACGAAGGTCGACGTGTCGCTCAACGGGAGCGCGGCCCTCGACGTCGGCAGCGTGGCGCAGAAGACGGCGGCGTTTCTCGCGGCGTGCGGCGAGAGCAGCGCGGACTTCGTCGTCGTCGAGACGAGCGATCGCGACTCGGGCTATTACCAGGTGCTCGAGAGCAAGAACACCTGGTGGGACCCCACCAACGCGACGCTGCCCGACTTTCACCAGGACTTCGCCTACGTGAAGGCCCTCACCGAGGCGCTGAACGAGCCCGCCCTCTACTGGCAGACACCGTTCGGCAACATGAGCCTCGCCAACACGAACGGCGCGTACCAGGACAACCGCGTCGACTACTTTCTCACGCACATGAGCGAGCTCGCCGGGGCGCACGCCATCGGCGCGGCCTTCGGAGCCGGCGCCGGCGGTTGCACGACGCCCGAGACCGACGACGGCAACTTCGTCGTGAAGGCGAAGGCGTACTACTCGGGCGGCGGGCAGAGCCTCTGCCCCTAGAGCGTCCGCCGGAACGTCTCCAGCGCGAGCGCGTACCCGAGCGCGGCCAGGGCCGCGTCGTACCTCGGTCCCTCGTCGCGCATGAAGGCGTGCACCGCGTTCACCTCGTGCCACGTGAAGCGGACGCCGGCCTCCGACAGGCGCGCGTGGATCGCCGCCCGCCCCTCGGCCGGGACGTGCGGGTCCTGGCGGCCCCAGACCATCATCACCTCGCCGCGAAGGTCCTTCGCGCGCGCGAGTGAGTCGCTCGTCTTGCCGCGACCGAGCGTGTCCGTGTGGATGTCCGTCGCGTAGAAGCAGGCCGCGGCGAGGACGCGCGGGTTCATCGCCGCGCGGAACGCGAGGTGCCCTCCGAGGCAGAACCCCACTGCGCCGAGGCGCCCGGTGCACGAGGCGTGGCCCGCGAGGTGCGCGAGGACGGCCTCGGCGTCGGCGTCGAAGCTCGCGACCGACGTGTCGTACTTGTAGCGGTTGCCCTTGTCGGTGCCGTCCTTGTCGTAGGGGAGCACGGCGCCGGGCGGCTCGTGCTCGTGGAAGACCTCGGGGACGGCGACGAGGAACCCTTCGCTCGCGAAGCGCAGCGCCGAGCGCCGGATGGGCGGCGTCTCCTGGTAGATCTCCGAGTAGAGGACGAGCCCCGGGAAGCGCGCGTCGCCCGGCTCGCCCGCGGGGCGATAGAGGTGCACGCGCATCGGGCCCGTGGGCGTCTGGAGATCGACCGAGTCTTCGACGAGCGTGGCCATCGGGGCAGGGAGCTTACCGCCCCAGCACCATGTCCCAGAAGTCGCACAGCGAGGTCCGCACGCCGGTCCCGGTCGTCACCGTGTCGTCGAGCTGCGTGTACGGATCGCCCGCCGCGACGTACGGCGGCCACACGACGCCGCCGCCCGTGGGCGCGCCGCTCGCCGACATCGCCGCCCACGCTCCGCCGAGGGTCGTCGCGAGGCCCTCTTCGCCGGCGCTCTCGGCGTACCCGGTCACCGCCAGCTGGAAGACGAAGGCCAGCTCCTGCCCGTGCCACGCCCCGAGCGCCTTCGTCGCCGCCGTGCCGCCGTCGAGGTGGTGCGTGTAGAAGTAGCGCCACACGGGCGTCTCGGGCTGGCCCATCGCGGCCATGCGCGCCGCGTAGCGCGCGCCGTCCGTGAACTTGGCGTCGGTCGTCACCTGCACGTACGCCTCGAGCGGCGACGCGTAATTGGCCACGGGGTACTGCGCGAGGATCTCGTCGGCCACCGTCTGGCTCCCCGACGCGTAGGCGAGGACCGCGGTCTGGTACTGCGCCGCGGTCATGCCCGACGGGTAGTCCTTCGCGAGCTCCTCCGAGGTCTCGTCGGAGTTCGACCCGATGACGAACGGCACGTGGTTGCCCGCGCCGCTCGCGATCACCGTGTCCGAAGGAGCCGTCATCGCGACGCCGTCGACGTCGGGCTGGTAGTCGCCCTGCTTGCCCGCGATGCTGGCCGGCTCGGGCATCACCAGTGTGACCGCGTTCCCGTCGAGGGCGCGCAGGCACGACGCGGGATCGGCCGCGGCGCCGCAGTTGGCCTTGGTCGCCCACGTCTGCGCGAACGACTCGGCGTCGCCCAGGGCCTTGCCCGTGCACCCGCCGCTCTCCATGAGCGCCGCCGAGAAGAGTCCCTTCGCGAGCGGCGAGGCGACCATGTTGCACACGTCCTCGGCCCCGGCCGACTGCCCGAAGACGAGCACGTGGGTCGCGTCGCCGCCGAACGCCGCGACGTTGCGCTGCACCCAGCCGAGCGCATGGAGCTGGTCGAGCGTGCCGTAGTTGCCGGGGTGCGCGCCGAAGGCCGAATGCGCGAGGAACCCCAGCGCGCCGAGGCGGTAGTTGAACGTGACGACGACGGCGTTCTCCTTCGCCGCGAGCGCCGCGCCGTCGTAGAGGAGCTGGCCCGTCGAGTCCGTGTCGGCGCTGGAGCCCTGCACGTTGCCGCCGCCGTGGATGAAGACGAGCACGGGGAGCTTGCTCGCGGGCGTCGCCGCCGACGGGGACCACACGTTGGCGGTGAGGCAGTCCTCGGCGCCGAGGACCATGCTCGTATCGGTCGAGGCGACCTGGAGGCAGATCGAGCCGAAGCTCGTCGCAGCGAGCCTCGTCGACCAGCAAGCGTGGTCCTCGGTCGCGGCCCAGCGAAGCGCGCCGACCGGGGGCGCCGCGTAGGGCACGCCGAGGTAGGCCCACGTGCCGCCCTCCTGCTTGCCCTGCACCGCGCCGCGGTCGGTCACCACGACGCCCGCGGACGGCGTCACGCCGGAGCTGCACCCGCCGCCCTCGCCGGCCGTGCCCGCGTCCTCGCCGGGAGCGGCGCCGTCGTCGCCCGTGGGGGTGCCGTCCCCGCTCCCGCCGTCGTTCGACGCATGGACCGCGGCGCTGGAGCCGCCGCATCCGACCAGGAAGACCATCAAGAAGGCGAGGCGCATCCCCCGGCCCTCAGCACGGCTCATGCCGGACGGATCGGGCCCCGCCGCCGCGTCATCCAGGGGATGAAGCGCGGACGCGGGGCGATCCACTGGACCACCGGCGTGTCAGGCCGTTCAGCCGAGGAGCTTCTGCGCCGGGACGTATTCCAGGTTGTGCGCCTGCGCGACCGGCTCGCACGTCACGTGGCCCGCGTACGTGTTGAAGCCGAGGTAGAGCGACTTGTCGGCCTTCGCGGCGGCGACGAGGCCCTGCTCGGCGATCTTCACCGCGTAGGCGATGGTCGTGTTCGTCAGCGCCCAGGTGCTCGTGTGCGGCACCGCGCCCGGCATGTTGGCGACGCAGTAGTGCACGACGCCGTCGACCTCGTAGGTCGGGTGGTCGTGCGTCGTCGGACGGCACGTCTCGATGCAGCCGCCCTGGTCGACCGCCACGTCGACGATGACGCTGCCCTTGCTCATCTTGCTGACGAGCTCCTTGCTGACGAGCTTCGGCGCCGCGGCGCCCGTGACGAGCACGGCGCCGATGACGAGGTCGGCGCGCATGCACGCCTCCTCGATGTTGATGGGGTTCGAGTACAGCGTCTCGATGGCGCCGCCGAACACGTCCTCGAGGTAGGCCATCGTGTCGCCGCGCACGTCGAGCACCGTGACCTGCGCGCCCATGCCCACCGCGATGGTGGCCGCGTTGCGACCCACGAAGCCGCCGCCGAGGATGACCACGCGCCCGCGCCGCGTCCCCGGCACGCCGCCGAGGAGGACGCCCTTGCCGCCGCGCTCCTTCTCGAGGCACGTCGCCCCGACCTGGACCGCCATGCGCCCCGCGACCTCGCTCATCGGCTTGAGGAGCGGCAGGCTGCCGTCCTCGATCTGGATGGTCTCGTACGCGATGCCGGCGACGCCGCTCTTCGCGAGCGCCTTCGTGAGCTCCGGCTCGGCGGCGAGGTGCAGGTACGTGTAAAGGACGAGGTCCTTCCGGAAGAAGCCGTACTCGCTCGTCAGCGGCTCCTTCACCTTGACCACCATCTCGGCGGCCCACGCCTCGGCGGCGGACGGCACGATGGTCGCGCCCTGCGCCGTGTACTCCGCGTCCTTCAGGCCGCTGCCTTCGCCCGCGCCGCGCTCGACGAGCACCTTGTGCCCGCGCGACGTCAGGCTGCGGACGCCGGCCGGCGTCATCCCCACGCGATACTCCCGGGTCTTGATCTCCTTCGGCACTCCGATGATCACGGCGACATGCTCCTTCGGCTACGAGGCCATCCGACGGCCGAGCCGCGCGGACCATAGCAGAACGATATGGCTTGCAATGAGGCTCCGCGTGACGCGGTGCGCGGTGAACCTTGTGCCCCCGCGCCGGGGCCGCTAGCAGAGCCTTGTGTACGCGTGGGCACTGCGGCCGCTCCTCTTTCTGCTGCCCGCGGACACGGCCCACGCCGCGGCCTTCGCGGGCATGGCCCCGCTCGAGCACCTGCCCCCGCTTCGCGCCCTGACGCGCGCCCTCCTCGCGCCGCGTGACCCGCGCGTCGCGGTGCACGCGATGGGGCTCACCTTCCCTTCGCCGCTGGGCCTCGCGGGCGGCTTCGACAAGAACGGGCTCCGCGCGCGGGCGCTGGCGGCGCTCGGGTTCGGGCACCTCGAGCTCGGGACCGTGACGGCGCTCGCGCAGGACGCGAACCCGCGGCCCAACCTGTTCCGCCTGCCGCGCGACCGGGCGCTCGTGAACCGGCTGGGGTTCCCGAACGAGGGGTCGGCGCGCCTCGCGGAGCGCATGGCGGCGCGGCGCGTGGTGCACGGCGGCGCAGGCGTGCCGGTGGGCGTGTCGATCGGCAAGTCGCGGGCGGTGCCCATCGACGACCTCGAGCGCGTCATCGCCGACTACGTCGCGGCCTTCACGCCGCCGCGCACGGCGGGGGCGGACTTCGTCGTCGTCAACGTGTCGTCGCCGAACACGAAGGACCTTCGCGCCATGCAGGCCGCGCCGCTCGCGCGCGCGCTGCTCGAGGCGCTCGTGAAGGCCAACGTGGACCTCGCGCTCGGCCGCGCCGGCCCCGCCGTGCCGCTCCTGCTGAAGATCGCGCCGGACCTCGACGACGCCGCGATCGAGGCGCTGCTCGCGGTCGTGGAGGAGGTGGGCCTCGCGGGGGTGGTGGCGACGAACACGACGATCGCGCGCGCGGGCCTCGCGACGGACGCGGCGCGCGTCGAGGCCGTCGGCGCGGGAGGGTTGAGCGGCGCGCCGCTGCGCGCGAGGGCGCTCGAGGTGGTGAAGCGCGTGCGGGCGCGCCTCGGGCCCAAGCCGGTGGTCGTGGGGGTCGGCGGCGTGGAGCGCGCCGAGCACGCGATGGCCCTCGTGAAGGCGGGGGCGGACCTCGTGCAGATGTACACGGGCTTCATCTACGAGGGACCGGGCGCCCCCTCGCGCATCGCCCGCGAGCTGGGGGCCATGGTCACGCGCGAAGGCGCGAAGGCCCTCCACGAGCTACGCGGCTAGGCTCTAGGGCGCGATGCGCGCCATCACGGTCCGCACGATCTCGCGCCTGCGCTCTTCGATGAACTCCGGCGACTGCGGGTCGAGCGACCACACCGCGTCGAGGAACGCTTCCTCCGTGTACGGGAAGCACGCCATCGCCACCGTCGAGATGCACAGCTGCCGCGCGTCCACGTCGGCGCGCACCTCGCCGCTCGCCCGCATCGTCTCGAACCGGGCCACCACGTCGTCGAGCTGCGGCTTCACGTGCGTGCGCACGAGGTCCCCCGCCAGCGGGCCGCCGCGCATCGCCTCGTGCCGAAGGATGCGCAGCACGCGCGCGTGCGTCGCGTAAAAGCCCACGAGCATGCCCACGAGCGCCTCGATGAGCCCCTCGAGCTCCACCTTCTCGAAGCGCTTCGCCTTCGTCCGCCGTCGCGGCGGGGCCATCGTGTCGAGGATCTGCCATCCCACGTCGGCGATGGCCTTCAGCGCGTGCTCGAGCACCGCCCGGTAGAGCCCCTCCTTGCCCTCGAAGTAATGGTGAATCAGCGCCTGCGGCACATCGGCCGCGCGCGCGATGGCCGCGAGCCTCACGCCGTCGAACCCCTTGGCCGCGAACTCGACCTCCGCCGCCTCGAGGATGCGCTTGCTCGTCGCCTCGCCGCTTCGCTCGCGGCGCGCCGGGAGCAGACTGCCGAGCGCCGTCACGCAGTCGCCTCCCAGTTCTCGTACTCGATGACGTCGAGCTCCTCGAAGCCCTTGCGCACGTACGGCGTCAAGAGACCCAGGCGCTTCACGTTCGGCACGATCTTCGAGAAGCACAGCTTGCGGAAGATGCCCATCGCCACCGAGCGCTTCACCGCCGCCTCGCACTCGTCGTACGGAAAGCCGAGGCGCTCCCACACCTCTTGCCCGAGCAGCCGCTCGTACATCAGCTTCGACGACAGGATGACGAAGTCCTCGCGGTCGCGCAGCTCCGACGGGCTCATGTCCTTGTAGGTGTCCTTCAGCGCCAGCACGCCGAACGCCACGTGCCGCGACTCGTCCTGCATGATGAGCTGCGTGATCTGCTTGATGAGCGGCTCGCTCGTCGTCTGGTGGATCATCCCGAACGCGCCGAGCGCGAGGCCCTCGACCATGATCTGCATACCGAGGAACTTGAAGTCCCACCGGGCGTCGGTGAGGATCATGTCGAGCAGCTCCTTCAGCGGCTTCGAGATCGGGTACACGAGCTCGACCTTCTCGCGAAGGTAGCGGTCGTACGCCTCGACGTGCCTCGCCTCGTCGAACACCTGCGCCGCCGCGTAGAACTTCGCGTCCGCCGTCGGCGCCAGCTCCACGATCTGCGACGTCGCCAGGAGCGCGCCCTGCTCGCCGTGGAGAAAGTTCGAGAACATGTACGCCGACTGGTGCCGCCGCACCTCGGGGATGTCCTTCTTCGGATCGAGCTTCGCCCAGATGCTCGTCTCGCTCAGCGGGTTCATGCTGTCCGGCACGTTCTCGGCCCCGGCGTCGACCTGGATGCTCCAATCGAGGTCCGTACGCGCGTTCCAGAGGAGATCCTTGCTCTTCTCGTAGAGGATGCGCAGATCCGGCCGCTGGCACGCGTAGTCCCACGTGTACGTCATGGGCCCGGTCACCTGGAGCGTCTCGGTGCCCGACGGCCCTTCCTTCGGGCGCTTCGCGGCCGCGCTGGCGGCGGCGGCGTAGACGGTCTGGTTGGCGATGGGGAGGGAGGTCTGCGGGAGGGGCTGCGCCATGGGAGTTGATCTTTTGGTCAACTCGCCAATCCGTCAAGGCGTACCGACCCTCGACACGATCAAATTCATGACCACCCCCGGCGTCGTGCCGCCCGCGCGCACCCCGACCGACACGCGGGCGTCGCCGTCCGGCAGCGCGTCGCAGCTGTTCGTCGCGCCGCCGTCGATGCTCCAGGTGACCGCGGCGCCGCGGCGGTGCACGAGGAGCGTGGCCCCGCCCGCGGGGGTCGCGGTCTGGCCGGGGCAGCTCAACCCGGGGACGTCGACTTCGTTGCCCAGCACGTCGCGCAGCGCCACGGACACCGCCCCCTCGGTCACGGTGACGGCGATGTCCACGTCGGCGTACGTCCGGTCCGTCACGAACGCCGCGGCGCCGGGCGTCCCCAGCGTGAGCCCCGTGTCGATGTCCCAGCTCACGGCGTCGAGCTGGTCCGGCGACGTCTCGTCCGGGCCCGTCGGACCGACGAGCAGCGGGTTCGGCAGCGCGGAGTAGGCGTTGCGCGTGTCGAAGCGCAAGAGCGTGAGCTGGAGCTGCGTCGGGTCGAGCCACATCGCGAGGCCCGGGTCCGGGCTGCACGTCGCGTCGCCCACGTCCGCCGGCACGTCGTCGAGCACCGAGGCCTCCCCGAAGCTCCCCGCGTACGGCTGCCACTGGAGCCAGTGGTCCCCCGTCCAGAGCAGCGGCGCGCCGCCCGCGCCACCGAAGAGCACCGGCTTCGTCAGCGTGCTCTCGATGGGCACGCCCGCGACCGGCGCCCCCGACGCGCCGATGACCCACACGTTCCGGAACCCCGGCGTCGGCGTCGCCGGCGGCACCACCGCGAGCGCCCCCCCGCCCTCGAGCGCCACGAACGCGCTCGCCGTGCCCTGGATGAGCGTCTGCGGCTTCTTCGACGTCGACGTCGTCCCGTCGGCGTCGAACCACTCGAGCGTCTGGGACGGGTTGCCGTTCTCGTCGAAGCCCCCCGCGACGAGGATCTCCCCCGACGCGAGCCGCAGCACGGTGGGGTTGCGCCTCGGCTCCTGAAGCTGCCCCACGCCCTCGGCGATGGACTTGCCCAGCACCGGGTCCACGATCTCCATCGACCCGAGCACGCTGGTCGGGTCGGTGCTCCCGAGGCCTCCGACGAGCAGCGTCTGCCCCGTCACGAGGACCACGGCGCCGTGCTGCATGCGCGGCCCGCTGAGGGCGATGCTCGGCGCGACGAAGCCCCCGCTCGTGTTCGTGTACACCTCCGCGTCGGAGAGCACCTGGTTGGCCTCGGAGAGCCCCCCGGCGACGAGGGCGCCGTCGCCGAACGCGGTGACCGTCGCGGCGGTGCGCGGGGTCTGCAGGTCGTTCGCGCCGAGCGACGTCACCGCGCCCGTGTCGAGCCTCGCCACGTACGTCGACGGCACCGGCGAGCCCGCGCCGCCCGCGATCATGACCTCTTCGCCCCCGATGGGCGCCATCGTCGATCCGGTGCGCGAGCCGACCAGCTGCGTCAGCGGGCAGGAATTCAGCGTCGGCAGGAGCAGCACGTCGACGTCGCCCGTCGCCGGCACCGGGCCCACGCCTTCCCACGCCCGCTGGCTCTCGGAGGCCGTCATCACGAGGGCCCGCGCCTCTTCGTCGATCTCGGGCAGCGTGGTGCCCGTCGCGCTGAGAAAGTGCCCCGTCGCGGGCGGCCCCGCGGGCTCGAAGTCGCCGTAGGCGAAATACTCGGCGTAGGCGCCCCCGTCGGCGGCGCACGCGTCGGGGACGTACGCCGTCACGGTGCGCGTCGTGACGACGGGGGCCTTGTGACACGCGGAGGCCACCAGCACGCCGACCGCGAGGGCGAGCCCGTTCTTGCTACGATGAAGGCGGAGGCGCGGTCCCACCGAGACCCGAATGTACCCCCAAGTCTTCGGCAAGTACGTGCTCGAGCGCGAGCTGGCCCGCGGCGGCATGGCGCGCGTCGTGCTGGCCACGCTGCGCGGCGCGGGGGGCTTCGAGAAGAAGCTCGTCGTGAAGCAGATCCGCGACGAGCTCGCGTGCGACGACGAGTTCGTGAAGCGGTTCGTCGAGGAGGCGAAGACGACGGTCGCCCTCGCGCACCCGAACATCGTGCCCGTCTACGAGCTCGGCGTGGAGCTGGGGACGTACTTCCTGGCGATGGAGTTCGTCGAGGGGGCGAGCCTCGCGGAGATTTTGCGCGCGGGGCACGCCGAGAAGAGGGCCCTCTCGCCGGAGGAGGGCGCGTACGTGGGCATCGAGGTGTGCCGCGCGCTCGACTACGCGCACCGGCGCATGAACGTGGTGCACCGCGACGTGACGCCGCGCAACGTGATGGTGGACTTCGAGGGGCAGGTCAAAGTCATCGACTTCGGGATCAGCTCCCCGGTGGCCACGGCGCCGACGGGCGAGGGCGTCTTCGGATCGCCGGGGCACATGCCGCCCGAGCAGATGGAGGGGAAAGAGCTGACGCCCGCGGCCGACGTCTTCGCGGTGGCGGTCTTGCTGATGGAGCTGTGGAGCGGCAAGGCCCCCTTCCGCAAGCGGACGCGCGAGGAGATCGAGGCGGCGATGCGCGGCCCGCACCCGAAGCCGAGCGAGGCGGACATCCGCCTCCTGCCGCTCGACGACGTGATGGCCACGGCGATGGCGCTCGATCCGAAGGACCGCCCGCAGCAGGCCGACGACCTCTCGCGCGCGCTCCGCAAGTTCCTGACGGGCGTCGACCTGCACGACGTGGCGCGCCAGCTCGGCGACCGCGTGAAGGCCGTGCGCGACAACCCGCCGCCCGCGTCGACCGAGAAGAAGGCCATCCTGCAGCGCCCCCCGTCGCGCCCCACGGCGACGCAGGTGGGGACGAAGACGTTCGCCGCGCGCAGCGAGGTGGGCGGCTGGAAGGAGACGCAGGAGCAGGGGACGCGGAGGATCCTGTCGAGCAAGCCGCCGCCGAGCGAGGACGGCGCGTCCGCGGCTGCGCCCGCGCGGGGTCGAAACGCGGAGCCGGAGACGGTCGCGACGCGGCCCATCGAGACGGACCCGCGGCGCGAAGAGGTCCCGGCGGCGGCCCCGGCGAGGCGCGGGCTGCTCGTGGGGAGCTTGCTCGGTGCGGCGGCGGTGGCGGTGGGGGCGTTCTTCCTGGGCAAGGGGGCGGGCGCGCCGGATGTGCCGCTGACGACGACGGCGACCGCGACGATGGCGACCGCGACCACGAAGCCGACCGTGACCGCGACCGCGACCACGAAGCCGACCGCGACCGCGACAGCAGCGACCCCGACCCCGACCGCGACCACGACCTCGACTGCGACCTCGACCGCCTCCCCGACCGCCGCGTCCGTGCCCACGGCGTCGGCCGCGGTGGAGCGCGCGTCGCTCACGCTGCTGGGCGACGGGACGTCCGTCGCGGTCGACGGCGTGACGCGCGGCCCGTCGCCGGTGAAGGTCGCCGTGGAGGCCGGGTCGCACACGGTGGTCTTCACGTTCCCGGCGACCGGCGAGTCGAAGGGAACGTCGCTGACGCTGAAGGGCGGCGACAAGGCCACGCTGCGCGCGGACTTCACGGGCGCGACGCCGACGATCCGGGTGCAGCGGTAAGGGCGGCACGGCGCCGCGCGTCCGTCGGTCTCGCACGGCCGCCTCCACGTCACCCACGGCCGCCTCCACGTCATCCACGGCCGCCCGTGGGTCTCGTGCGATGGCCCGATCGACCTCCATGACCCCCGCAGCGCAACGAGGATTCAACGACTTACGGAAATCGACCGGACCCTCGTACGATTTCCTGTAACAAAAACGACCCTCGTACGGCCTTCACAATAGGAGGCCTCGATTCGGGGCCTCCTTTTCCACACGAGGAGAAGGTCCATGAATAAGGCAGACAAGGCCACTCGGAATCGTCAGATGATCGTCGGGGTGCAGAAGCACTACGGCGCGAACGACACCATCTCGGTGAATGGTGTCCTCATGAAGCAGACGGACATCGTCGCCAAGCTGCAGGCGCCGATCACCGCCAGCGACACCACGGCCGCCAGCGAGGCCGCCTTTCACAAGGCGGTCGCCGACGAGGACGCCACGGAGGCCGCGGCCGACGCGACGTACAAGGGGCTGAAGGCGACCCTGGTCCCGCAGTACGCGGGGTCGACGGACTCGCTGGCGGACTACGGTCTCTCGGTGACCGTCAAGCGCGTGCCCTCGGCGGCGACGGTGGCCGCCGCGGTCGAGAAGCGGAAGGCGACCCTCGCGGCCCGCGGGGTCGTCGGCAAGCGGAAGCGCGCGGCCATCACGGCGCCCGCGCCGGCGGCGGCGACTCCCGCGGCGGGGGTCACGCCGCCTGCTTCGCCGGCCACGACGCCCAAGTCGTAGCCCGACGTCGCGCTCCCCCATCCCGGCCGTCGGGATGGGGGGCGGGCGACCGGCGCGTCGTCGTAGAATCGCCGGATGCCCGCGATGCGAAGCCCGTTCCTCTTGGCGCTGGCCTTCCTTGCGCTCACGCAGTGCAACACGCCGCCCCCGCCGCCGCCCGCCCAGCCCGTGGCACCCGCCGCCTCCGCGTCCGCGCCGCCCCCGGTGGCCTCCGCCGACCCCCCACCCGCGCCGCCGCCGCCGAAGCCGAAGCCGCCCGAACCGCCGGCGCCGCAGCTCGTGTCGGCCGGCGCGTTCCTCGTGTGGATCGAAGACTCGGCGGCTCGAGGGGGCTTCCGCACGCAGCTCGTGGAGCCGGCGACCGGCGGGGCGAAGCTCGTCGCGGAGCGGCCGGAGGTGGTCGTGGCCTCGTCGAAGGAGCTGTGGTCCTTGCGCACGAAGAAGACGCGCGTGAAAAACTGCGCCGACTGCGAGCTCTGCACCCGGGACCCGAAGAAGTGCAAGAAGGAGACGATCGACAGCGTCGACGAGCCGTTCTTCCAGAGCCTCGGCACGGCGCGCGTGCTCGAGCCGTGGAGCAAGTCGTTCGCGTTCGGGGCGGGGTGCTCCGACAGCGTGGCTGCGCAAGACGCCTCCGTCACGCTGACCGGCGCGGTGGGGCCGGTCGTCTTCGGCGACGTCGACAAGACGTTCACGTACTGCAGCGACGGCGACCCGACCGTCGTGGACGCGGCGCTCGCGTTCGACCTCGACGCGGAGCAGCCCGTCGAGCCGACGCTCCCCGATCCGCCGAAGGACGCCCTCGCGACGCGGGCGCAAGTGGAGATCATCGCGCAGGGATGCATGCAGGACCGCGCGGAGGTGCCGGCGCTCTACCGGGCGAGGGCGGCCTACGGCGACGACGGGGTCTTGCGCGGCGTCTACGCGTTCGTCATGTCGGCGTCCCCCAACTGCGCGTCGGGCCCGGGCCACACGACGTCGCTCTCCGAGCAGAAGTCGCCGTGGGCCCCCGCGGAGCTGGCCGCGTACGGCAAGCTGCCCGCGTTCGTCGTCGGCTACATGGCCGACCGCGGGGCGACCTCCGCCATGCCCATCGCCGCGGCGCGCCTGGCGGACGCCGAGAAGGAGATGGCGCGGACCGACAAGGAGCTGGCGAAGCTCGCCAAGCTCGCCGTGGCGGCGGCCCCCCGCTGACCGAGGCGCGCGCCGGGTCCCCATCGCGGCGGCCACCGGACGCGAGGTGTGGTACGCGGTCGGGCAGCGCCCATGCCCGACTTCTTCGACCTCGCCCGCCACTTCACCGCCGAAGAGCGCGCCATCCAGCAGAGCGTCCGCGCGTTCGTCGACGCGCGCGTGCTGCCAGGCATCGCCGACCACTGGGAGAAGGGCACCTACCCGGCGGAGCTCGTCCCCGAGATCGCGGCGATGGGTCTGCTGGGGTGCAACCTGCACGGCTACGGCTGCGCGGGCCTCAGCGAGATCGGCTACGGCCTGGCGATGCAGGAGCTCGAGCGCGGCGACTCGGGGGTGCGGTCGTTCGCGAGCGTGCAGGGGTCGCTCGTCATGTACCCCATCCACGCCTTCGGGTCGGAGGAGCAGAAGAAGCGGTACCTGCCCGAGATGGCCAAGGGCAAGATCATCGGCTGCTTCGGCCTGACGGAGCCGGACTTCGGCTCGAACCCGAGCGGGATGCGCGCGACGGCGAGGGACGACGGCGACGCCTACGTGCTGAACGGCACGAAGCGCTGGATCACGAACGGCAACCTCGCGCACGTCGCGCTCGTGTGGGCCAAGCTCGGCGGGGTCGACGGCGAGGTGCGCGGGTTCCTCGTGCCGACGGACACGAAGGGCTTCGAGGCGCGGCCGATCCACAAGAAGGTGAGCCTGCGGGCGAGCGTGACGAGCGAGCTGATTCTCGAGGACGTACGCGTCCCGAAGGACGCGATCCTCGGCGGGGTGCGCGGGATGAAGGGGCCGCTCTCGTGCTTGACGGCGGCGCGGTTCGGCATCGCGTGGGGCGTCATCGGGTCGGCGAGCGCGTGCTTCGACTGCGCGGTGGACTACGCGAAGCACCGCGTGCAGTTCGCGGGGAAACCCATCGCCGCGCACCAGCTCGTGCAGGCCAAGCTCGCCGAGATGCTGACGACGCTGTCGAACATGCAGCTCCAGGTGCTCGAGGCGGCGCGGCTGAAGGCAGCGAAGCAGCTCCAGCCGGCCCACGTGAGCATGATCAAGCGGCACAACGCGCGGGCGGCGCTGGAGATCGCGCGCGTGTGCCGCGACATCCTCGGCGGCAACGGGATCACCCTCGAGTACCCGGTGATGCGTCACATGTGCAACCTGGAGACGGTGTTCACCTACGAGGGCACGCACGACATCCACACGCTGATCCTCGGCCAGCACGTGACGGGCATCCCCGCCTACGAGTAGCCGCGGTCGATTCAGCCCGTGTACGTCGTCGCGAGGGCGTCCACCTGGCGCAGGGCTTCGTAGAGGGCGATGCCGACGGCGTTGGCGAGGTTCAGCGAGCGGACCGCGCCGAGCGTCGGGATGCCGACGACGCGGTCGGGGAAGCGCCCGAGGAGCTCCTCGGAGAGGCCGACGCTCTCCTTGCCGAAGACGAGGGCGTCGCCCGGGGCGAACGCGGCGTCGAGGTAGCTCTTCGTGGCGATGGCGCTGAAGAGGTGCAGCTTGCCGCCGGGCGACTCGCGCGAGAACGCGTGGAGAAAGTGCTCGAAGTCGACGTGCTGGCGAAGGTCGACGAGGTGCCAGTAGTCGACGCCCGCGCGCCGCACACTGTGGTCGTCGATGCGGAAGCCGAGCGCCCCGACGAGGTGCAGGGGGGAGGCCGTCGCGGCCGTCAGGCGGGCGACGTTGCCCGTATTGGGCGGGATCTCCGGCTCGACGAGGACGACGTGGAGCGGCGTCCCGAGCGGGCGGGCGCGGAGCCGCGGGGTGGAGGAAGAAGTGCGAGGCATGCGTCGTTCGCACGCGCGCCGTAGCACCACCTTGACGCTCGCGCCGCGCAAACCGTAGCCTGAAACCCTCTTGCGCCGACACTGGAAGGTCGTCTTCGCGTTCGCGTCACTCGCCATGTGCGTCGCGACGCGCTCCGCCCGAGCGGCGCCGATGGACCCGACGCCCGACCGCTTCTACCTGAACCCGCCGGGCGGCGGGAACTGCCAGAGCTACTCGGGCGCGGGCTACCAGGCGTGCATG
This sequence comes from Polyangiaceae bacterium, assembly GCA_036501935.1. Lineage (GTDB taxonomy): Bacteria > Myxococcota_A > Polyangia > Polyangiales > Polyangiaceae > Palsa-1150. The sequence continues at coordinate 63,192 of DASXZL010000034.1, forward strand.
CCGAACAACGTGTCCTGGTCGAACATGATGAGCGAGCTGGGGTACGCCATCGCGCCGAGCGCGTTCCACCCCGCGCGCACGACGGGCCTCGGCGGCTTCGCGCTGAGCCTCGAGGCGAGCTACGCGCACATCAACGCCGACGCGACGGACAGCACGGGCACGCAGTACTGGCACCAGGGCACGCAGGGCGACGTGAACCCGAACACGAACGCGTTCTCGAGCGTCAACAAGTACCCCGACTCGATCCTCCAGATTTACTCGCTCAAGGCGCGCAAGGGCCTGCCCTTCGGCCTCGAGATCGCCGGCGTCCTCGGGTACATCGCGAACACGTCGCTCTGGGTCGGTGGGGCCGACCTCCACTGGGCGGTCCTCGAGGGCTTCCGTACGGGCATCCTCGGGTATCTGCCCGACATCGCGATCGGCGGCGGCGTGCGCACGGTCGGCGGCGCGTCGACGTTCTACCTGACGACGGTCGGCATCGACGGGCAGATCTCCAAGCCCATCACGCTGGCCGACAGCGCGGTGCTCACGCCGTACATCGGCGTTCAGCGGCTCATCATCTTCGCCGACTCGACGGTGGTGAACCTGGCGCCGACGATCGACCCGCTGAAGGTGTGCGGCTACGAGGGCACGAACGTCCCGGGCAATCCCAACGTGCCGAGCGGCGGCGTGGGCGGCGCGTACACGGGCCAGCCGGTGTGCAAGAACGGCGGGAACACCGCGGGGGCCTTCGACAACCTGACCACCCTCGAGAAGGACACCATCCACCGGTGGCGCGGCATCGCGGGCCTCGCGTACAAGTACGAGATCCTCTACCTGGGCGGCCAGTTCGCCATGGACCTGGAGGATCCGAGCTCCGAGAACGCGAACCTCGGGGTCTCGGGGAGCAAGCAGTGGACAATGTCGTTCGAGGCGGGCGTCTTCTTTTAGCGCTCGTGGCCGTGGGGGCGTGCCGTGTCGAGGCGGGGCCCCCGGTCGGCATCTCGCCGCCGCGCGCGGTGCCCGAGAGCCCCGCCCCGACCGTGGTCGACGCGGCGGCGGCGGTGCCGTCGCCCGTCGCGGCGGACTTCCGCGAGCACATGGCGCGCGTGACCGAGCGGGGCGTCTCGCACGGGCACGCGGACCGGTTCGACGGCATCGTCTGGACCAACGACGCGGCGCACGCAGCGTGGGACGGTCCGGGTGCGATGCCCGACGGCGCGATGCTGGTCGAAGAGGCCATCGAGCGCACGGTGAAGGGCGACCGCCCGGCGGGCCTGCTCGTCATGGAGAAGCGCGCGGGCGCGTGGCGGTTCGTCGTCGTCGACGCGGGCGGGCACGTCGTCACCTGGTCGCGCGAGGAAGCGTGCATCGCGTGCCACGAAGACGCGCCGCGGGACTTCGTGTTTCGCCTGCAGAGCGCCGCCGCGCCCGCGCCGGCCCCGAGCAAGTGACGCGGCGCCCGGCGAGGCTCAGATGAGGATCGCCGCGACGAGCGCGCCGAGGACGGCGACGGTCCCGACGGCGGTGGCGACGACCGCGGCGGCGTACGAAGCGCGGAGCGCGGGCTGGGCCGGGGCGCCTTCGAGGCGGTAGCAGCCTCGCAGGAACGCGCGGGCGCTCCGTCCGGGCAGCCCCATGCCGACGCCGGCGATGGAGAGCGACGCGCGGAGCCCCTCTTTCAGCGCGACGACGACGGCGCCGAGCGGGCCGATGACGAGGTCCCACCCCGCCGCGTAGAGGCCGAAGCGCAGGGCGCGCGTCGTGGCGCCGCGGGAGCCGGAGCGGCGGGCGCCGTAGTCGAGCGACCAGCCGTGGGCGACGTGCGCGGCGACGAGGAGCGCCGCCAGCGCGGGGATGCCGGCGACGGCCAGCCGCAGGAAGAGGCCCCCCTCTTCGAGGAACAAGTGCTTCACCCAGCCCGGCGCCAGGATGGCCAGCGGCAGAAAGAGCAGCAGCCCCATCGCGGTGGAGGCGATCATCTCGCTGGCGACGGCGAAGCGGAACGCCGGGGCGAGCGGCCCGTCGGGCAGCGTCTCGAAGAAGCGGTCGGCGTCGAAGGTCGTCGCGCGCGCGGTGGCCCAGAGGCGTGTCCACGCCGAGGTGCCGGGGCGTTCCCACGGGACGACGGCGACGACCCCCGAGCGGGTCTGCTCGTTGAGGCACCCGGGGCAGTCGGCGTCGCCGCAGTGCGCGCACACGACGGTCGCGGGCACGTCGGCTTCGACGAGCTCCTCGCTCTCGCGCGCCTTCGCCGCTCGGTTCGCGACCCGCACCAGGGCTCCTTTCCGCGTTCGCGGGCGAAGTCTGACACGGGCGAAGGATCAGTGCACCACCTGGCCCGCCGAGGTGCCGCGCCCGAGGGCGATGTCGTCCACACGGCCGCCGAAGAAGAGAGCGAACGCGATGGCCACGACGGAGAGGGCGAGGGTCGCGTAGAGGCCCCATCCCCACGTGTAGTGGAGGGGCACGCCGTGGGCGCCGTGCTGGGTGCGGGCGAGCAGGAGGGCGGCCGTGAGCCCCGGAACGGCGGCGAGGAAGGAGGCGGCCACGCGAGCGCCGCGCATCTTCATGATGCTGCGCCGCGTGACGACCATGGGGAAGAGCACGAACCAGGCGACCCCCGCCCCCCACGCCCAGCCGAGCCTGCGGGCCATCTCGAAGCCCGAGTAGGAGACGACGTCGGGCATGGTCAGATGGACCCACGGCTGGAAGAAGGCGACGAGCCCGGCGAGCGCGAGCAGGGCGAGGGCCCCGCGGCTACGGCCCAGGTACGTGAACGGAAGAGGCTCCCACTCGGGCTGGCGGACGACGCCGTCCTCGCTGAGGGCCTCATCCGAGATGGGGAGCTTCTCGAAGGCCACGAGCGAGACCCCGCACACGGGGCAGTTGGGGCTCTCGCCACGCTCGAACATCTCGCGGCAGAAGGGGCACGCGAGGAGCGCCACCGGGCGAGCATAGCGCACGGACGGGGCGGCTCCTCGCATCATGCACGGGGAGACAACGGCCGCGCCCGCGTGTTCCGGAGCATGAGCGGTCTCGCTCCGAACGGCTAAGCTGCGCCCCATGGCACGACCGACGAAACTGGACGACACGGCGGTGGACGCCTGGCTGGCCAAGCACGGCGGGTGGGAGCGCTCGGGGCCCGGCGCCATCGCGAGGAAGTTCACGTTCCCGGATTTCGCGACCGCGCTCGGATTCGTGGTGCGCCTGGGTTGTCTCGCCGAGAAGCGCGACCACCACCCCGACGTCGAGCTCGGCTGGGGGCGCGCGAGGGTGCTCTGGTCCACGCATGACGCCGGTGGGATCTCGCAGCTCGACCTCGACGCGGCCGAAGCGAGCGACAAGCTGGCGTGATGAGCGACGAAGATCTCCTTCTCGCGCGCGAGGCGATGCGTCTTCGCCTGGAGGCGCTGGTCGGCGAGGGGCCCATCCCGCGCTTCGAAGAGGCCCTCACGCACCCGAGCTTCGCCAACGAGACCGGCGGCAAGGACAACCAGCGCCTCGAGTTCCTGGGCGACGCGGTGCTGGGCCTCTGCGTCAGCGAGATGCTGGTGCAGACGCACGTCGACGCCGACGAGGGGAAGCTCACGCGAATGCGGAGCGCGCTCGTGAACGGCGAGGCGCTGGCGTCGTGGGCGCGGAGCGTGGACCTCGGAGGGTGCGTCGCGTTCGGGCGCGGCGCGAAGCTCGGGACCGAGCGAGAGCAGACGAACGTGCTCGCCGACGCCGCCGAGGCGCTGGTGGCGGCGGTGTACGAGTCGCGGGGCCTCGATGGGGCGCGGGCGCTGGTCGTCGAGGTGGTGAGGGAACGCTACGAGCACGCCGAGACGCTCAGCGCGGCGGACCCGAAGAGCGCGTTGCAGGAGCGGGTGCAGGCCCAGGGGATGCCGTCGCCGACGTACCGCGTGGTCGAAGTGCACGGGACGCCGCACGATCAGGTCTTCGAGATCGAGGTGATGGTCGGCGACCGGGCGCTGGCGCGAGGCGAGGGGCGGAGCAAGCGGCAGGCGGAGCGGGCCGCGGCGAGCCGCGCGCTCCAGGCGGTCGAGCTCGAGCGAGAGACGGAGGCGTAAGCGGCGAGCGCGGCGCGGCGCGCCGGTTGCTTCCGCGCGCGGCCATGGATTGCAATCGAGGGCAGGAGGACCGCGGAGCATGACGGGCGTGTCGCAGGTCGCGTGGACGCTCGCTCTCACGGCCCTCACGGCGGTGGCGTGCGGCGCGCGCACGGGGCTGCTCGTGCCGCTCGACACGGAGGACGGCGGGCTCACGGGCCCCGCCTGCATGGGCACCGAGATCCCGCTCGATACGAACGCGCCGAACCTCTACTTCGTCATCGACGGCTCCACGAGCATGCAGGAGGACTCGAAGTGGACCAACGTCCGCTCGTCGGTGGCGGCGCTCATCACGGCGCTCGGCCCGCGCGCGTCGTTCGGAGCCGCGGTGTTCCCGACGCAGGGAGGCGACGCGTGCACGACGGGGAGCGAGGTGATGCCCGTGCAGCCGGGCGACTCGCAGGGGACGGCGGCGGCGGCGTTCCTGGCGGCGACCTCGGTCAATCCCACCGGAGGGACGCCGACGGCGGCCACGCTGCGGGCGCTCGTGCCCGAGCTTTCGTCGTTCCCGCAGCTGACGTTTGCCATCCTCGCCACCGACGGAGGGCCCAACTGCGACCCGACGCTGTCGTGCGGGGTGGCGGCGTGCACGTCGAACATGGACGGCGCGCCGGGGTGCCCGGTCGGCGGGCCGCCCAACTGCTGCGATCCCGTCACCGGCGCGGGCGGCCTCGCGTGCCTCGACGGGACCGCGACGGTGCAAGCGGTGAGCGCTCTCCGCGCCGCAGGGGTGGAGACGTTCGTGATGGGCATTCCGGGCAGCGCGCCGTACGCGGCGGTGCTCGACGAGCTCGCGCTCGCGGGCGGCGGCGCGCGGGCGAACGAGCCCTACTACTACCAGGTCGACAGCTCGGACACCGGCGCGCTGGGCGACGCGCTCGGCGAGATCGCCGCGCAGGCCGTCGCGAGCTGCACGTTCACGCTGACCCAGACGCCGGGCGACCCGGGCCTGGTGAACGTCTACGTCGACGGCAGCGTCGTGCCGCAATCGGGCGCCAACGGCTGGTCCCTCGCGGGGACGAAGGTCACCCTCGAGGGGTCGACGTGCGGCGGCGTCGAGGCGGGCACCGCGCTGTCGGTGCACGTCGAGCAGGGGTGTCCGACGGTGATGTGACGCGCCTGGGCTTACTTCTTCGTGGGAGTGGGGGACGCGGCGCTCGCGCCGGATGCGACCGCGCCCGCGTCGCCCGAGGGCGTCGGGCCGAGCGTCGCCAGCAGCGACTCGTCGAGATCGTGCACCCGGGCCGCGCGAAGCGACGCCGTGAGCTTGTCCGACTCGTCCTTCACGCGCGTCTTCCAGAGCGTGTCGCGGATCTGCGCGGCGACCTGGTCGACCGTGCGCTTGGTGGCGACGAGCGTCCCCTTGCGCCAGACGACCGCGAAGTTGTCCCCCTCGGGGACGGGCGCGGCGACGAGCTGCCCGTCGTGGACGCCCTGCGCGGCGTGCACGAGGGAGAGCTCCACCTTGAGCCCCGGATCGTTCGACGTGCCGTCGGGCGAGATGAACCCGAGGTTGCCCGCGCGGAGGTTACTCCCCCTGTCGATGCTGTGCTCGCGCGCCAGCTCGCCGAACTGCTTGGGCGTGGGGTCCTTCTTCGCGGCGTCGAGCACTTGCTGCGCCTCGTCCTTCGTCTTGCAGAGGATTCGCCAGATCTGCAGACGCTCCGGCGTGTCGTACCGGTCGCGGTTGTCGTCGTAGTACTTTTGCACGTCCTCGATCGGGATGGCCGACTCGGGGCCGAGGCGCGCGCGGATGGCGCGGACCACGGACTGCGAGCGGACCCGCTCGAGGGCGTACGCGGTCGGCGGGCGCTCCCCGAGCTTCTCGCCCTCGGCCCCGAGCGACTCGAGGACCTCCGGGAGGAGCACCTGGTCGAGGAACGCGCGGCGCACGGCGGCCGCGTCGGCGCCGAACGTGGCGCGCTGGAACGGCGGAAGAGCCGCGATGCGGTCCTCGAGCTCGCCGACGGTGATGGTCCGCGTGGGGCCCACCGTCACGACGACCTGGGCGCGCCGCGCGCTGTCCCCCGCCCCGTCGGCGCGCGAGTCGCCGTGCACGAGGAGCACCCCGGCAGCGAGAACGGCAGCGAAGAACGCGCGGCGCATCGAGGGCTCGCTCGCGACTCGCCTAGGCGGCGCGCTTGCGGACGCGCCCGCGCCGCGGCATCTCGGCGCCGAGCACCCCGGCGCTGCGGAGGACCTCGTCGCCCACGCCGACGAAGCGGTAGCACTCGACGCGGAAGCCGTAGGCCTTGTGAAGGCGCGTCACGACCTCGACCATCGAGTCGGCGGGGACGGTCGCCTTGCGCACCTTGGCGATCTTGCGGATGGAGCTGAGCGGCTCGCCGAGCTCCATGAGCTCGTTCACGCGCTGGAGCACGTCGAGCGGCTTGAGCTCGCGCGACCCGCGGACCTTGCCGGACTCGAGCTCGCGCATGAGCCTCTGCCGGCGCTTCTCGGTCCGGCCGTCGCGCTTGTGAGCGCCGTTCCCGCGGCCGCCCAGGATGTCGTTGAACATCCGGGCCACGCGCCGCTTCTCGATCGCCTCCGGACTGCCGCGCCGGTTCTGCGCCTTGGGCGCCGTCTTGCCCGTCTTTGCCATTCGCGCCTCCCGGTTCAGTGCGACAACGGGTCCGACGATATCCGCCCGCCCCGGCCCTGTCAAAGGGCCACTTGGCTAGTGACCGCACACGGTGATGGCGATTGTCACGGCCGCGACAATCAGCCAAATGGGCCAGGTCCTCGCGAGGAAACCGCCAAGGTCGGCCCCGAAGGCGCCCACGCCGGCGCGCACGGCGGCCTTCCTTCCGACGACGCGAGCGTGCTCGTGGGCGATCTCGGCGCGCTCCTCGTCGTCCATCGGATCGTGACCCACGCGCCAGCCCTCGTGGTGCTCGAGCTCGTGGTCCACCGTCTCGTCGACCTCGCCCGCCCAGTCGTAGGCGCCGTCCTCCTCCCACATCGCGCGAAACGTCCTGTAATACAGCGTGATCTGGCCCGCGCCGACCGGCGCCGTCGGGTCGCCGCCGGGAGGGACGTACGCGCCCATCAGGGGCTCGCCGCCGTCGTCGCAGGCCGGCACCTCGTCGTCGACCGCGAGCGTCACCTGGCCGGCGAGCGCGCCGGCGATCCGCTCGAACGAGGCGCGGGCGTGCGCCTCGAACGCGTCGACATCGGGGAAGACTTCTGCGTTTGATTGCTCCGTGGGTCTCGAGGGCTCGAACTCGCGGTCGTAGGGGGCGTCCACGTCGTTGCGCGCGCCGCACTTCGGGCAAAGCGCCGTCGAGGACAGCCGCGGCGGATAGTGCGCCAAGAGGAAGAGATCGCCGATTGCCTCCCAGGCCTCGTCCGAGCAACGCGTCAGGGCAGCGGCGATCCGGCGGGCGTCGCGGAGGGGGCCGAGCGACTCGACGCCCATCGCCCCGACCACGCGGTCCGACACGACGAGCCGCCGCCTGCGAAGCGCGCGATGGAGGGGCGCGGCGTCGGCCGCGGTGAGCGTGCGGAGCTTCACCTCGCGGGCGGTCGCGCCCCCGGACAGCGGCACGGGCGGGATGGAATGCGCGGCGGTGAGGTCGAGCGTGTGGTCCAGCTCCGGGTCGTCGAGCTCACCGTCGGCGAAGGGGCCGAGGTGGAGCGCCGCGCAGGGCCGATGCGAGAGGGTCTCTCCGCAATTGCGACAGCCGATCTCGACGGTGTCCTCGGAGAGCCAGCCGAGGCGCGTGGCGATCGCGCGGAGGGCGTGGAAGTCGCGAAGCTCCAGCGACGGCACGTCGACGGGCTCCGCGCCGCGAAGCAGCGTCACGTCGCCGCTCGCCGCGAGCTCCGCCAGCTCCGAGAAGAGGGGCGCACCGGGCGCGCGCGGCCGCGGCTCGGGCGTCCCATTCACCGCGACGGTGAGGGTCAGGCCGCTCGGCAGATGCACCCGCTTCGGTGGACGCACGGCGACTCCGGATGCTCCTATAGCGCGCATGGCGCTCGCCGTCGTGACCGGAGCGGGGAGCGGGATCGGACGCGCGACGGCGCTCGAGCTCGCCCGCCGCGGGCTGGACGTCGCGCTCCTCGGGCGCACCGAGGAGACGCTGCGTGCGACCGCCGCGGAGGCCGAGCGCGCCGGAGTGCGAGCGCTGGTTGCGCGGGCGGACGTGGGCGTGGAAGCCGACGTGCGGGGCGCCGTCGACGCGGTCCTCGCGAACCTGGGGACGCCGCGGATCGTGGTCCACAACGCCGGGATCGCGGGCCGGCGGGGGCGCGTCGAGGAGACGAGCGCCGCCGAGTGGGACGCGGTCATGGCCGTGAACCTCCGGGGCCCTTTTCTCGTGACGCGCGCCTTCCTTCCGTCGATGCGCGCGACCGCCGCGGGCCGCTTCGTGATCCTCGGCAGCATCTCGTCGACGCTCGGGACGGCGGGGCTCGCGGCGTACTGCGCCTCCAAGTGGGGCGCCGTCGGGTTCACCAAGTCGCTCGCCGAGGAGCTCCGCGGCTCCGGGCTTCAGGCCCTCGCGGTCCTGCCCGGATCGGTCGACACGCCGATGGTGAAGGTCGGCGGCTTCCCGCCGCAGATGTCCCCGGAGGACGTCGCCCGCCTCGTCGCGTTCGCGGCGCTCGACGCACCGGACGCGATGAACGGCAGCGCCGTCGAGTGCTTCGGGCCATAGCGCCTCTCTCGGCGCGACCCTCAGCGCGCCGAGAGCCTCATGCAGGCGACGAGGTCGTCCGCCGTCTGCGAGGCCATCCCGCAGCGGTATTTGCGCGGCGTCAGGCTGAAGAAGCACGACCGCTCGAACCTCTCGAACGTGCCCCTCTTCGCGACCTCCTCCGCCCAGCCGTTGCGGAACGCGGCGCGTTCGTTGGCGCTCAGCTCGAGCCCCTGCTGTTCGACGTACTCGTCGGCGTAGAGCGTCACGATGTGATCACGCAGATCGAGGCATGCCGTGAGGCGCTGCTCCTCGGTCGCCAGCTCGGACGGCCCCGGTGCGTGCGCGGACGTCGCGTCCGGTGTCTTGCGCGAGGCGCAGCCGGCGAGCACGACGAAGATCAGAGAGAGCCAGCGTGATGCGTGGCGGACCATGAATGGCATCCACCTGCAATCAGTGTGCACCGCCGGGGAGCACCCCGCCACGACGCGGGACGTCTAGCGGACGCGGGTCGCGATGCGTTCTGCCCCGGCGGGCAGCGCGCGCCACAGGGTCGCGACGAGGAGCGCAGCCACGAACGCCGCGCCGGCCCAGCAGCCGATGGCCGCAGCCCATCCGTAGTGCTTCAGCGTCCAGCCCGTGACGACGTCGCCGCCGAACGCGCCCACGTGTCCCGAGAAGTCGACGAACCCGGCGGCCGCTGCCGTCGCGCCGCGGCGGGCGAAGTCTTGCGCGGCGGTCCCGACGAGCAGGATCTGCGCGCCATAGAGGCAGAAGCCGGTGAGCGCGAGGCACACCACCGTGGGCACCACACCGAGGCCTACGACGACACGGTAGGCCAGCGTGAGGACCCCGACGCAACCGAGGAGCATCGCGCACACCGGCGCCCGCCGCGACTGGAAGAAGCGGTCCGTGATCCACCCCGACGACAGCGCCCCCATGGCGCCGGCCAGGGGGAACACCGCCGTCTTCATCGCCGATGCCCAGACGCCCGAGTGCTGCGCCTCGGAGAGGTGCCCGGGCGCCCAGTCGAGGAAGCCGTAGCGCACGGCGTCGAGACCGAAGAGGCCCAGCGCGAGGACCCAGATGCGCGGGTTGCCCAGCGTCGCGGCGAGGGCCTCTCGCACGGGCAATCGGTCGGGGGCGCGGGCGGCCTCGGTCCGCGGCGCTTCGGGCGGCCGCTCCTTCAGTCTCAGCGCCGTGTGCGCGAACGACGCGAGGAGCATCAGCGCCGGCACGACGAAGGCCGCGCGCCATCCGCCGACCGCCCAGAGCAGGAAGCCGCTGACGCCGATGGCGATGGCCGAGCCGAGCGTGAGGCTCGTGCCGAGGACGCCCATGGTGAAACCGCGTTTTTCGACGCTGAACCAGCGGCCCGCGATCTTCACGCACGGCGGCCAGCCACCGGACTGGAACCACCCGTTGGCCAGCGCGAGCAGGAGGAGCACCCCCAGCGTGGGCCCTCCGACGGTGGTCACGGCGGACGCGAGCGTCGAGGCCAAGGCGCCGAGCAGGGGGACGCCGGCCAGCTCGGGGGCGGCGGCCATGAGCATCGTGGCGACCGCCGAGCCGACCATGCCGATGCCGAGGATGCGGCGCGCGCCGAAGCGCTCGGTGAGCTGTCCGTTGACGAGCTGTCCCAGCGCGTAGCCGAGCTTCACGGCCCCGAGGACGAAGCCCATCTCGACCGCGGTGATCCCGAGCGCGCCCTGCATCGTCGAGCGCGCGGGGCCGAAGTTCGCCCGGCACAGGTAGAAGGAGCCGTACGTCGTCCAGAGAACGAACAGCGTCCGCGCGCGCGCGCCGGCGAGCGGATCGTTCGAGCGGCTCGACGCGGCGGCGGCCATCCCTCGACGGCGACGATAGCCGAGGAGGGCGCTCGAGGGATGGCGACGATGGACCTAGCGGGAGGGTCGCTCGATGGCGACGTACCGCGACCCCTCGCCGTGCTGCACGCGAAGGAGCAGCGGCTTGTCGGCGGGGGCGGCGCGGAGCCTCGTCGAGAGCTGGTCGGCGCTGGTCACGGGCTGGTGGTTGAGCTCCTCGATGACGTCGCCGGGCCGCAGCTTGCCGTCGGCGGGTCCGTCCGGCGAGACCGATTCGACGACGACCTTTCCGCCTTCCTCGGCGACCGAGATCCCCATGCTCGACGAGTGCGAGCCCGGCTCGACGGCGGGCCCCGACTCCGACCGGGCGCCGTGGTCGCTCTTCTCTTCGAGGGCGGCCAGCGTGACGCCCACGTCGCGCTCCTGCTTGTCGTGGAAGACCGAGAGCTTCACCTGCGTGCCCGGGTGGTGCACCGCGACGAGCCGCGGCAGATCCTCGGAGTGGCTCACGGGCTGCCCGTCGATCGCCAGCAGTACGTCACCCGACTTGATGCCGGCCCTGTCGGCGGGACCCCCCGGCTCCACCTCCTCGACGAGCGCGCCGTGGGCGCGGTCGAGGCCGACCGCCTTCGCGAGATCCTCGTCCATTCCCTGGATGACGACGCCGAGGCGCCCTCGCGTGACGTGCCCGGTGCTGACGAGCTCCGAATAGACCTGCTTGACCTCGTCGATGGGGATCGCGAAGCCGATCCCCTTGCCCTGAGCGCTGATGGCCGTGTTGATGCCGACGACCTGCCCGTGGAGATTGAAGAGGGGACCCCCGCTGTTGCCGGGATTGATGCTGGCGTCGGTCTGGATGAAATCGTCGTACGGGCCCGCGCCGATGCTGCGGCCCTTGGCGCTCACGATCCCCATCGTCACCGTGTTGCCGAGGCCGAAAGGATTGCCGATGGCCACGACGTACTCGCCGACGCGCGTGGCGTCGCTCGCGCCGAGGGAGGCCACCGGGAGATCGGTCGGGGCGTTCTCGAGCTGGAGAACGGCGACGTCGAGCCGCTGGTCCTTGCCGACCACCCGGGCCTTGAACTCGCGGTCGTCCGCGAGCCGTACCTTCACGGTGTCCGCGCCGTCCACGACGTGCGCGTTGGTCACCACGTGGCCCTGGGCGTCGACCAGGAAGCCGGAGCCGAGCGCTTGCTGCTTCTGCATCCCCTCGATTCCGCCGCGGTGCCGGTGCTGCTCCGGGAGCTGGCCCGGGTCGAGGAACGGAAAGAGCTGTCCGAGATCCGGCATCTCGCCGACCGGCGCTCTCCGCTCCTGCACGGTCGTGATGTTCACGACCGACGGCCTCACCTTGGCGACGAGCGTCGCCACGTCGGGCGTTCCGGTCAGCACCGGCGGCGTCACGAAGGGGGCCGGCGTCTGCGGCGTCGAATCGGTGGGCGAGGAGGACGCGGACGCGGCGTGGTGGCAGCCTGCGCCGAGCGACAGCGCGAGGATCGCGAGGGGGATGAGGTGGCGATGTTGCATGGCTTCCTTAACAACCATTGGGCCGCCGCCCGATTCCCGCTACCCCTCGTCTGTCGCGTAGACGATGGGCCCGAGACGCGCCTCGTCCTCGGCCGCGGCCTGCCGCTCGGCTTCGACCGCGGCCGCCTCCGTCTCCAGCTCGGGGAAGCGCCACTTCGTCGCCCCGCTCTCCTCGATGGCCACGTCGCCGCCGAGGGCCACGAGGTCCCGGTCGAGGCGCTTGCCCGGAGGCGCCTCGCCGGTGGCGCTCTTCCAGGCCGCCGCGACGCCCGCGTCGGTCACCGGCTGCTTGAGACGCACGCGGTCGAGCACCTCGTGGAGGACGGCCAGCCGGCCTTTCTCTTCGGTGGCCGCCTTCGCGCGGACCGGACGCAGGAGCGCGCGTCCGACCGGCAAGAGAAAGAGAAGCGCCGAGAACACCAGCGGCACGATGCCGAGCGCGATCGGCACCCCCGTGCCCACCACGTGGTACGGCACCTTGTCGAAGAGGTGGATGGCTCGCTCGAGGGTCATGTCGTTCTCGATGGCCCAGAGCCCCATGAACAGGTTGAACGCGTTGATGGCGGCGATGGCGAAGTTCGCGCCCGGCGGGTTGCCCGTCAGCGGCGGGAGCGGCTTGGAGCGGCTCCAGGCGGGCGGCGGCTCGCGCTCGGTCGTCTCCGCCGCGGTCTTCCGGATGGCCGCGAAGCGGTAGACGATGCCGCCGTCCTCGCTCACGTCGACCTCGCCTTCGTAGTCGAGCATCAGGCGGGCCATCAGCGGGTCGGCCTTCTCGCGCGGCAGGCCCGTCACGCGCATCACGTCCGCGAGACCGATGCGCCCCTTGCCGGCGCGGATGGCCGACAGGATGAGGCGCTCGTTCTCGCGCGGATCGTCGGGGGGCGCCGTAGGGCCGAAGAAGAAGCGGTTCACGCGCTCGTAGAGAGGCACCTTGGGTCCCTCGCTGCGCGCCCTCCGCGGCGCGAGGCCCCCGCCCCAGCCCACGTTTCCGTAGCCCACGGCGAACGGCGACCACGGGTGGAACGTCCAGAAGAGGGCGTCACCGACCACGCGCAGAAAGCCGTAGGCGAGGGCTCCACCGGGCAGCCCGTCGCGGCGAGAGCTCGAGTCGTTGCCTTGCCGGGCGAAGGTCATCCCGATGACGAGGGCGAGGAAGATGGCGGCGTACGAGACGAGCACGACGGCCACCCACGCCCGCACGATGAACCGCATCGCGCCGGCGAGCGCGTGTCCGACCGCCCTCACGGCCTGACGCCGCGCGTCGCGCCCCTCCCAGGGCTTGGCGAACCCGGTGGGGAACACGTGAACGAGCTCCCCGTCGTTGGTCACCCGGAGCTGCCCGCGGTACTCGCTCGAGAGCCACTTGAGCCCACTCTCCGCGTCGCGGAGGGCGAGCCCGGTCCGGGCCGAAGCGTCCGCCACCGTGAGGGGTGTTTTCGCGTCGACTTTCGCGCGGATCGCCTCACCGGCCTTCGCCGGATCGAGAAACGTCGGTGCGGACTCCACCCGGGGCAACATAACCACGGGCGCCGAACTCTCCACACGTCGTCGCCGCGAGCCGTTGTCGCGCCGGCGAGAAAGATGTCTAAAGTAACCTTGTGCGACTCGGCCTCATCGGACCGGCAGACGAGAACCTCGCCGCGCTCGCGCGTACGGCCGAGTTTCTCCTGAACGGGGCGAAGGTCACGCGCGCGATCTACCTCGGGGCCGACGAGGCGATCGAGGACACGGTCAGCCTCTGGGCCGAGTCGCTGGTCGGGCCCGACGCGAGCGACGAGGGGGTCTGGGGGCGCGCGTTCGGCGTGGTCACGAGCGGAACGACCGAGCAGCTCGACACGTTCCTCCGCGCCGAGCGCGCGCGGCTGCGCCTCAAGTCGCTCGAGCGGTTGCCGCCGGAGGAGCTGCGGACGGTCGAGATGTTCGGCGATCGCGTGGCGGTGCTCATCCACGACAAGGCGCTCCTCGACGAGGAGGACATCTTCTCGGCGAAGCTGCTCATCTACGGAAAGAGCGACAGCGCCCTGGTGAAGGCCATCGGGCCGCGGTGGTTCATGACCCCCGGTCCCGTCGGCGGCGCGGGGTGCGGGGCCATCGTGCTCGACGACGCCAACGACGAGCTCGTCGCCACGGTCTACGACGCCGACGGGCGGTCTTCGCGCACCGAGACGCTCGCGAGCACGCACGCGACGAAGATGAGCGTGCAGGGGTAGTCTCGCAGCCGTGAAGGTCGCCGTCTTCGGAGGCAGCTTCAACCCGCCGCACGTCGCGCACGTGCTGGCGTGCGCCCTCGTCCTCGCGGTGGAGGACGTCGATCGCGTGCTCGTCGTGCCGACGTACCAGCACCCGTTCGCGAAGGCGCTCGCGCCCTACGACGACCGCGTGGCGATGTGCGAGCTGGCCATGGGCTCGCAGGCCGGCGTGGAGGTCTCCCGCGTCGAGGAGGAGCTCGGCGGGGAGAGCCGGACGCTCCGCACGCTGGAGCATCTCGCGGCGGCGCACCCGGACTGGCGGCTGCGCCTCGTCATCGGCGCGGACATTTTGGCCGAGACGCCCAAGTGGTTCGGCTTCGAGACCATCGCCCGGCTGGCGCCTCCCCTCGTGCTCGCGCGCGCGGGCGTGGATGCGCCGGGCGCCGGGCCCCCGCTGCTGCCCGAAGTGTCGAGCACGAGGGTGCGGGAGGCGATCGCGCGCGGCTCGTGGGACGAGGTCGCGAAGCTTCTGCCTCGCAAGGTGCTGGCCCGGGTGCGGGCGAAGGGGCTCTATGGCGCGCCGGCGTGACGCGTCGCTCGCGGTCTTCGTCCTCGGCGCGGGCAAGGTCGGGACGTCGCTGGCGCGCGCCCTGCGGGCCGAGGGCGTGCGCGTGACGCTGCGGGCGGCGAGGAAGGGACCGCCCCGCGCGATCGACGCGGACGTGGTGGTGCTGGCCGTGCGCGACCGTGAGCTCACGCCGCTCGCGGCGAAGCTGGTGGGCGTCGTGTCGCGCCGGTCGGTCGCGGTGCACGTGGCGGGTGCGCTCGGGCCCGAGGCGCTGTCGCCGCTGCGCGGGGCGTGCGCGGGGGTGGCGCAGATGCACCCGATGATCTCCTTCGCGTCCACGCGCTTCGCTCCATCGCTGCTTCACGGCAACGTGCACATCCAGGGCGACCCGCCCGCGGTGGCGCGCGCGCGCCGGCTGGCGCGGCTCCTCGGGATGACGCCGCGAACCGTGTCCGGGCTCGACACGGTGGCGTATCACGCGGCGGCGGGGCTGGTCGCGAACGGCGCGGCCGCGCTGGCGGCCGTCGGGGCGGAGCTCCTCGTGAAGGCGGGGGTTCCGCGCCGCGAGGCCGCGAAGATGCTCGGGCCCCTCGTACGAAGCGTCGCCGACAACGTCGAGGCGCTCGGTTTCCCGGAAGCGCTGACCGGGCCGGTCCGGCGAGGGGACGCCGCCGGCGTCGAGAAGCACTTGAAGACGCTGCACGAGAAGCTGCCCTACGCCGTGGACCTCTACCTCGCCGCGGCGCGAGCGCAGCTCCCCCTCGCGAGGGCGATCGGCGACGCGAGCGACGAGAGCCTGGACGCCGTGGCCCGCGTCCTCGACGCGGCGAAGGGCTGAGACGCGTCAATCCTCGCCGCGTCGCACCACCGGCTGACGCCCGCGCCCGTGCGTTCCCTGACGGCCTCGGGCCGGCGCGACCAAAGGCGCGTCCTTCCATGGACTTGCCCTCGGCTCATCCGGGGCACGGCAGGTGCTTGTGCTCGGGCTCGATCGGAGCACGCCGCCATGCTTCCGGCGCAATGTTCCGCCCTGTCCGGACACTCGTTTCCCCCGCAAAAACCCGCGTTTGGTCGCTTGACGGAGGACCTTTCGAAGGTAGCGTTGATGACCCTCGTGGCCCACCCCCTCCCCGCGCCGCGCGTCTTCCCCGCGGCGACGTCTTCGATCGCGCCGCGTGGCTTCGTCGAGCTCGACGATCGGGTCGCGAGCGCGGCGTGCGGTGTGGTCGTGGTGCGCGCGCCGTCGCGCGAGGCCGCGGGCGCGATGGGAGCTCATGTGGCCCGCCGCGCGCGTGCGGGTGGGCTCTGCACGATCGAGGCGAGGTCCGGCCTCGGCGCTCCGCTCTGGCGCGAGGTCGCG
This sequence comes from Polyangiaceae bacterium, assembly GCA_036501935.1. GTDB lineage: Bacteria > Myxococcota_A > Polyangia > Polyangiales > Polyangiaceae > Palsa-1150. The sequence goes on from DASXZL010000034.1 coordinate 79,396, forward strand.
TCACGCCTCGGCGTGGGCGCGCTTCCGGGCGACCCGGCCGACGCGGCGGAGGCGATCGCACGAGCCGCGACGCTCCGGCGCGCCATCGTGGTCGCCGCGCTGCCGGCGGCGGGCACCTGGGATCGCCAGGTCGCCTACGTGCTGTCGTCGCTCGCGGCGGCGCCGCCCGTGATCCTCGTGGCCGCCAGCAGCGAGACGGCCGACGACCTTCGCGCGGACGTCTACGAGATCAACGCGACGCTCGACCCGCTCGAGCGCCTGCGCTGGTGGACGGCGGTCGCCGAGGCGGCGCACCTCGACGTCGCGGCGGACGCCATCGCGTCGCTGGATTCGTGGTGGCAGAACGCCCGGCAGGCCCCGCTCGCGCGGGCAGGGACGGGCGCTGCACTCGACGATGCCGCGGAGAAGCTGACGACGAGGCTGGCCCTCGCGTCCCGCGCGTGGCCGACGGCGGAGATCGCCTCGCTCGGCGCCGACTGCGCGGCGGTCGAGGCGCTGGCGCGCGCGGGGGCCGCGAGGACGGACGGCGGCTGGGTGGTGCTGGACTCGGCGTGGCAGGCCCGGGCCGAGATGCTCGCCGAGGCCGCCCCGGGCGACGTTCTCGAGCTCGTCGCGCATGCGCTGACCGCCCGTTTCGAGCGAGACCCTTGGGCCCAGGAGCGCGCCGCCGAGCTCCTCGTCCGGGCCGGCGAGTGGAACGCCGCCGACGAGGCGCACGCCAAGGCCCTGGCTCAAGCCGAAGACTCCATCGTTCGCCGGGAGCTCGTGTCGCGGTGGATGGTCGCGGTGGAGCGCTTGCCGCGCGAGCCTCAGCTCCCGCTGCGGGTGCGGGCGACCGAGCGGGCGCTCGCCATCGGCGAGGCCGAAGAGGCGTTCCGCTGGGCCCAGTCGGCGACCGCGCTGGCGCCGCACGACGCCGACGTGGGCCTGCTGTTCGGCCGGGCGGCCGTCGCGCTGGGCGATCTCGTGGCGGCCAGGGTCGCCCTCGAGCGCAGCGCAGGAGACGCGCAGGACGACGGCACGCGGGCGATCATCGCGGCCGAGCTGGCCGAGCTGGCCTACCTCGCGGGCGACCTCGCCGGGGCGGCGCGAGAGGCGGCGAAGGCCCTGGCCCTCGGGCCGACCGAGGCGACGCGCCTCAAGGCGCGCAACGCCGCGGGCAAGCTGCTCCTGGCGTCCTCGTCGTGGGACGACGCCGACGTGCATTTCGCGCAGGACGCGTGGGCGGCTTCGAACGCCGGGCTGCGCACCGAGGAGCTTCGCGCACGCCTCAACCGCGGCATCGCCTTGCTGTCGAAGGGGCTCGTGGACGAGGCGCGGGCCATCTTCGAGTCCGTGCTGGCCGAGGGCGAGCACGGCGGGGACGCGCGCGCGTGCGCCTTCGCGCTCGACAATCTCTCGGTCGTCGCCATCCGCCGCCACGACTACGCCGAGGCCCTCGCCCTGGCGGAGCGCACGCTCAAGCTTCGCCAGCGCATCGGCGACCGGGTGCGGCTCGCGCTCGTCCTCGGCAACCTCGCCGAGCTGCGCCGCCGCCTCGGCCTCATCGACCACGCCGAGCACGCGGTGACCTTCGGCCGACGCATGCTCGGGCCCGGCATGCCGCCCGCCCGCTCCGCCCAGTTCTCGCTTCGCGCGGCGCGGAACGCCCTGATGCGCGACAACACCGTCGAGGCCCGTCGCGAGGCCGCACGTGCTCTCAACGAGAGCGAAGCGGCAGGGCTGCGCGATTCGGTGTGCGAGGCCTACTGCGTCGCGATGCGCGTCGCGCTGGAAGACGGGGACCTGGCGCGCGCAGGCGAGCTACTCGAGCACGCCCGGGCCCTCGCCACGACCGACGAGCTCCGCGCCGAGGCGTCGATCCTCGCGGCCCGTCACACCCGAGCCTACGGCGACGACGGCGACGCGCAGGCCCTCGAGGCGCTGGGCGCGGCCCGGATCAGCGGCAAGGAGGACCTCGTCATCGAGGCACACGCCCTCCTCGCGGAGATCTATCGGGCCGCCGGCCGCGTGGAGACGGCCCGCGCGCACGTGGAGAGCGCGACGTCGCTTCGGGACCAGGTGGCGACGTCCCTCCCCGGTGACGTCCGGGCCGCGTATCTGTCCCGACCCGACCTGGCGGCCCTCGCCAAGCTCGGTGCTCTGCTCGTCGAGGCATCTTCGCAGGCCGACCTGCCGCCGTCGTCGCAGGCGCTCTCGCGGCCGAGCATCCGGGTTGCCACGATGGCCCCGCGCGAGATGGTGGGTGACGATCCGGCCGTGCGCGGACTGCTCGCCGCCGTGAAGAAGGTGGCTCGCTCGAACAGCACGGTCCTCGTGCGGGGCGAGAGCGGCACGGGCAAGGAGCTCGTCGCCGAGGCCATCCACCGCGCCAGCGATCGAGCCTCGGGCCCGCTCGTCACCGTCAACTGCGCGGCGCTCGTCGAGACGCTGCTGCTCAGCGAGCTTTTCGGGCACGAGAAGGGCGCCTTCACGGGGGCCATCGCGCGACGGCGCGGCCGCTTCGAGATGGCCGAAGGCGGCACGCTGTTCCTCGACGAGATCGGCGACATCTCGGCGCGCACCCAGGTCGCGCTGCTTCGCGTCCTCCAGGAGCGCACCTTCGAGCGCGTCGGGGGCACGGCTCCGATCCGCGCCAACGTGCGCGTCATCTGCGCGACGCACAGGGACCTGAAGGCCATGGTCGAGCGGGGCGAGTTCCGCGAGGATCTCTACTATCGCCTGCGCGGCATCACGCTCGAAGTGCCCCCCCTCCGGGCGCGCATGGGCGACCTGCCCCGCATCAGCGAGCATCTCCTCGCGCGCATCGCGACCGAGCGTACCGAGCCGAAGAAGACGCTGACGGCCGACGCCATCGAGCTTCTGGGGCGCCACCGCTGGCCGGGCAACGTGCGCGAGCTCGAGAACGCCCTGCGCGCCGCCACGCTCTTCGCCGACGGTGGCACCATCAGCGCCGCGACCCTCGCCGACAACGTGGACGACCTGCGCGGGGCCGCCCAGGCCGGTCGCACGCGACCCAGCATGCCGCCGCCGCCCGCGTCGATCCCGGGGGAGCCGTCGAGCGAGCCGCTGGTCGTCGACGAGGACGTCGATCTGGGGGAGGGCCCGTTGCCGGCGGTCGAGGCGAACGCGACCGCCGTCGCGTACTCGCAGGTTCGCGGTGGGACGACTTCGCTTCCGGACATCAAGCGCCAGATCGAGCGCGATTGCATCGCGCGGGCGCTGGCCGAGACCAAGGGGAACATCACTCGCGCGGCTGCGCTTCTCGGCATGAAGCGCCCGCGTCTGTCGCAGCTCGTCAAGCAGTACGGGCTGGCGGCGGTATCATCGGAGGGCTCCTGAGATGAAGCTCGTCACATTCGGAATTCTGGCGGCGATGGTCGGCGCGGGCTGCGCGATCCAGGCGGGCGACCCGACCGGGGACCCGGCACCCGGGACCGAGGTCACCACGACGCAGACGACGACGCCGAAGGTCCACAACGCTACCTCCGCCGCCCCGGCCACGTCCGCCGAGCCCGTCGACTCGCAGAACCCCGAGCCCCAGCCTTGGTTTGGCACCAGCCCGAACGGCGTGGCCCCGACACCCGACGAGTCGAACGACAACACGAGTCCCGAGCCGTCGCCATGGAAGGGCGAGGACCCGACCGAGGGCGCAGGGACGACGGGCGCTCCCATGAACGGCGGCGGCAGCACCGGGGCGACCTCCGGGTCCACCAGCGGTTCCACCCCGAATCGGCCCCTCGTCGCGCGCTGAGCTCTGCTGTTCCGACCGTCGCTGGAGACGTGCCACACTGCCGGTCGTGGAGGATCTCCGCCCGAAGACCATCCTGTTCTGCGCCGTCCTGGCGCTCGCCATCGCGCTGAGCGTCCTCCTGCGCGGCCGGCGCTCGGTGCACTGGCTCTTCGCCGCCTTCGCGGCCGACGTCGCCCTCTGGTACGCGAGCCAGTCGCTCGCGGGCTTCTTCCAGGCCGACGTCTGGGAGCGCGTCACCGGCCTCCTCACGGTGCTCCTTCCGCAGATCGCGATCCACCTGTTCCAGAGCGTCGTCCCGCTCGAGGTGGACAGCACGAAGACGCGCCTCTCGCGGTTCGCGGCCATCGTCGCCGTCCCGGTCCTCGCCGTGGCCGTCTCGCCGTACCACGACCGCGCGTTCGCCCTGGGGGCCGTCTACACGTACGTCTTCGGCCTGCTCGCCGCGGCGCTCATCGGCCTGGCGCGCCGCGGGCAACGCAACCCCTCCCGCGCCGTACGCGACCGCGTGCGCTTTCTCGTCGTCGTCGGCGCCGCGGCGACGGCGTTCTCGATGGGCGACTTCCTCTCGTACCTCGGAGTGCACCTGCCTCCCATCGGCGCCGTGCTCTCCATCGTCTTTCTCTTCGTCCTGGCCGAGTCGCTCACGCGGCCCCGCCTGGCGGACATCTACGAGATGGCGGGGCGCCTGCTGGTGTCGACCGCCCTCGCCTTCTGCCTGGCGGGCATCTTCTACCTCTTCGTCATGGTCATCGGCGGATTCGACACGATGTACCTGAACGCGGTCCTCGCCGCGATCGTGTTCCTCGTGCTCTTCGAGCCCCTTCAGACCGAGGTCGAGACGCGGATCCATCAGTTCTTCTTCCGCGAGCGCTACGACCTGGAGACGAGCGTGGCCGACCTGCGGAAGCGGCTGGCGCACGTGCTCGAGCTGGACGAGATGGTCACGACGCTCATGCAGGGGCTCGAGCGCTCGCGCCGCGTCACCACGGCGGCGCTCTTCCTTCGCGACCAGGACGGCGACGGGTTCGACCTCGTCGGCTCCGTCGGCGCGGCCGTCGCCAAGCGCATCGAGGCGCTCGGCGCGCGACCCGTGCTCGATCGACTCGAGAAGCAGCCGGCCCTGTCGCTCGAGGAGCTGGCGCGTGAGGGCAACAAGGCCGACGCGGCGGTGCTCGCGGCCGCGGCCACCCTGGGCACGCTCCAGAGCGCGGTGGCGCTCGCCCTGCGCGGGGACGACGACGCCTGCGTGGGGTTGCTCTTCGTCGCCGACGACCGCGTGCGTGACGCCTTCACCCCGGAGGAGATCGCGCTGCTGGAGACGGTAGCCGCGCAGGCCAGCGTCGTCGTCGCCAACAGCCGCGTCTATTCGCGCATGAAGGAGCGCGACCGTCTGGCGGCCCTCGGTTCGATGGCCGCCGGTCTGGCGCACGAAGTGAAAAACCCCCTCGGCGCCATCAAGGGCGCGGCCCAGCTGCTCGAAGAGGTCGGCGCGGGGACACAAGAGGATCCGACGGCCAGCGAGTTCGTCGGCATCATCCTGGAAGAGGTGAACCGCCTCGACCGCGTCGTGGGAAGCTTCCTCGACTACGCGCGGCCGCACGCGGGCAACCCGATCCCGCTCGATCTCAACGCCGCCGTCCGCCGCACCGTGCAGATCCTGTCCAGCCAGATCAGCGACGGCGGGATCGACGTGCAGCTCGACCTCGGCGAGCCGCTCCAGCGGGCGAAGATCGACCCGGAGAAGTTCCGCCAGGTGCTCCTCAACCTGATGCAGAACGCCATCCAGGCCATGGACGGACGCGGCAAGGTCACCGTGACGACCCAGATGCGCCGCTCCACGCGCGGGCGCGTGCCCCACGACGGGACGATCCCGTCGTCTCGCCGATCGCTCTCCGACGAGAACGAGCTCGTCGAGGTCAGCGTGCGCGACACCGGACCCGGAATCTCGCCCAAGGTGCTGCGGAACCTCTTCGTCCCGTTCTTCACGACCAAAACGGAGGGCACGGGGCTCGGGCTCGCCATCAGCCAGAGCATCGTGCAGAACGCCGGCGGCACGATCGAGGTGCACTCGCAGCCCGGCGCCGGGACGCGCTTCACCATCGTGCTCCCCGCGGCCGACGACGTGCTGGTGACGCCGAGCCCCAGCGAGGCCACGGTGCGGCGCAAGAGCGAGCCGCCGCCCCCTCGGCCCTAGCCGTCAGCCGTAACGTTTCTCGAACAGGGCGCGGATCGCGGGCATCTCCCGCAGCATGGCGAGCGTGTGGTCGGCGTGGCCGTGCGCGAAGCCGTTGCCGACGAAGAGGTCGACGTCCTTGCCGACCCCCTCGGCGCCGAGGGCGGCCTTGGTGAAGCTCGTCGACATGGCGAAGAAGTAGACGATGCCGCGGTCGCGCGTGGCGAGGATGGCGCCCAGCTCGGCGTCGGGCACGTTGACGCACGAGAAGGTCACGTCGGCCTCCCGCCCGCCGGTGGCGCCCAGCACGGCGCCTCGCACGGCGAGCGGATCGCGAGCGTCCGCGGCGACCACGGCGTCGCACAGTCCGAGCGCGCGGAGCTCCTCGGCCGCACGCGGGCTCGCCTCGAGCCCCACGATGCACGCGGCCGGGCCGCCCCGGCGACGCGCCTCGGCGACGCAGAGGATGCCGCTCTTGCCGCCCGCCCCGAGCACGACCACCACCGCCCCCGGCTTCACCAGCCGCGCCACCTGCGGCGCCGCTCCCGCCACGTCGAGTGCGGCGAGAGCCAGCCGCTCCGGCAGGTCCCCCGGGAGGCGCGCGTAGGCGCCGCTCGCGAAGAGGACCGCCTGGCCGTCGACATCCATCTGTGCGCTCGCCGGCCGGACTGCCCGGACGCGGTCGACGCGGAGCGGGGTGAGCGACAGCGAAACGAGGGTCGCCACGCGCTCCCCCACGGCCAGCGCCTCGCCGGGCGGCCGGCCCCGAGGGGCCACCTGGACCACCCGGCCGAGCAGCATCCCACCCGAGCCGGTGACCGGGTTGTGCTGCTTTCCACGCTCGGCCACCGTCCGTAGTACGATGGTCGTCGGGTCGCCCTCCTTCTCCATCTGCGTGAAGCTCGCCGCGTCGATGTTCAGCGTCTCCACTGCGAGCAGGACCTCCCCCGGGAAGATGCGCGTGAAATCGTTGTCGAGGCGCCAGGCAGGCTGGGGAAGGGCTCCGCGGGGTTCGACCGCCCGGTGCGTCCCGTACGCGTCCCCCGTCGATTCGCCGGCGAAGGCGGCCTTTTCGTGCGTTTCTGGGCGGATGTCGTCGCTCATGACCATGACCTCGACTTGACCGCTCTCTATCGCTCCCATTAACCTTTTTTTGCCAGCGTTTTCCGCATGGACCGAGACGCCCCCGCCGGACGAGACATGGTAGACCCGTCACCCAAGCCCCCGACGTCGCCCGGCTTGCGACCGGCGGCGCGGTCCTACGTCTTGCGCTTCATCAGCGGCAAGTACCAGGGCGGCGAGTTTCCCGTCGCCGTCGACAAGCAGATCCTCATCGGCCGCTCGAGCGATCTCGACATGGTGCTCGTCGAGGACATGGTGTCGCGCAAGCACGCGCGCATCGCGATGCAGACCGACCAGATCTGGATCGAGGACCTCGGCTCGACCAACGGGACGTTCGTCAACGGCGAGAAGATCAAGCGCGCGCGCCTGAAGGAGGGTGACCGCGTCCTCATCGGGACGAGCATCCTCAAGCTCATCGCGGGCGACGCGCCGCGCGACGGGATGGACGCCAAGCGCGAGCTCGAGAACGTCGCGCAGGCCCGGCGCACCAGCCAGCAGCGCACCATGAGCGGCAGCATCGACGAGGTCCCCCTGCCGGATCTCCTGCAGCTCTTCGGCACCTCGAAGAAGAGCGGCGTCCTCGTCATCCGCACGGAGGACGACGTCGGCCGCATCTACCTGAAGAAGGGGCAGATCGCCTTCGCCATCATCAACGATCTCGACGACGTCCAGCCCCTGAAGAGCCTCTACCGGATGCTCACCTGGCAGAAGGGGCTCTTCGACCTCGACCCGCCCGAAGAGCGCGAGTTCCCGAACGAGATGAACGCCTCCGTCCAGGAAGTGCTCATGGACGGGATGCGCCAGCTCGACGAGTTCAACCGCATCCGCGAAGAGCTGCCCGATCTCGCGTCCAGGGTCTCCATCAACTCGCCGCTCATCCCTCCGCTGCGCGACCTCAAGCCGGAGGAGCTCGACGTGCTCCAGCTCGCACACAACTGCGGGGTCTTCGAGACGGTGCTCAACAAGAGCCTGGCGACGGACCTCGAGACCGCCGAGATCGTGCTGAAGCTCATCAAGGCCTCGTACCTGCGCACGGAGTAGGATGGCGCCGACCATCGTGGTCACCGGCGCCTCCGGCGGCATCGGCGAGGCGATGGCTCGCGCCTGGGGAAGGCGGGGGGCGACGGTCGTCCTCAGCGCGCGGGACGAGGAGGGGCTCGCCCGGTCGGCGCGCGAGGTGGAGGCGGCCGGCGGCCGGGCCTTCGTCCAGCGGGCGGACGTGACGCGCGAGGAGGATCGCGTGGCCCTGGTGGAGCGCGCCCGCGCCGAGACCGGGCGGCTCGACGTGCTCGTGAACAACGCCGGACGCGGGTTCTACGGCAGCGTCGCCAACATCGACGTCGCCGAGCTGGAGGCCCTCTTCGCGGTCAACGTGGTGGCCCCGCTGCGCCTCGCCCAGCTCGCGCTCGACCCGCTGACGCGCTGCGGGGGCACGATCGTCATGATGTCGTCGGTGGCGGGCGTGGTGTCGTCGCCGCGGATGGGCGCCTACGCCGCGAGCAAGTTCGCGCTCGAGGCGCTGTCGATCGCCCTTCGCGCGGAGCTCGTGGGCACGGGCGTCCGCGTGCTGGTCGTGCGCCCCGGGCCGGTCGACACGCCGTTCCGAGAGCACGCCGTCACCACCGACGGGCGCGCCGGCGTCCGTCTCAGCTCCGCCGGGGTCCAGACGCCGGACGACGTCGCGGATCAGGTCATCGCCGCCGTGGGCTCGGGACGCGCGGTCGTGGAGACGACGCGCTTCGTGCGCATCGCTTCAGCAGCCGCGCGCCACGCCCCCGGCGCGATGAGGTGGATCAGCGCCCTCATGGCCGCGCGCGGCGGCGAGCGCTGATCCCCTCCGGTCGCCCGGCTACTGCCCGCCGTGTCCCAGCGGCCCGTAGCCGAACGCGAGCGTGAGCTGCCGCACGATGTCGATGTTCGACGCGTAGCCCTTGAGGAAGGCCGCCGCGTTGGTCCCCTGCGGCGTCGCCAGCGGGATGGGGTTCCCGTCCCCGTCGGTGTCGTAGGTCAGCTCGCCCGTCACCGGGTCCGGCGGCTGCGTCACCTGGTAGGCGAGGTTCGCGAGGAAGTTCGCGTGCTGGATCATGCGCGCCGCGATGCCCTGCGCGGTCTCGAAGCCGATCGCCGGGTTCACGTTCTCGTAGCCGTAGCTCTTCGCCACGTACTCGATCTGCGTGAGTGGATCGCGGTACCGGACCTGCTGGCTCTCCGGGATCGAGAGGCTCGCCGCGTCCCCCGGCGAGAAGATGCGCGTCATGTCGACCACGTTCATGTTGAGCGCCGTCGGCCCGTACCAGAACAGGTTGATGAGCGCCGGGTACTGCTCCTCCCAGCCGATGAGCGGGTCGAGGAGGACGGCCCCGTTCGGATACTGCAGGCTCGTCGTCGACGAGTCCGTCGGATCGTAGAGCTCCCACTGGAGGTACTGCGCCTGGGTCAGCGGGTTCGCGGCGCCCGAGGTGCTCGCCTGCATGGCGAACGGCGCGGTCGTGAAGATCTGCGCCACGGTGCCCGACTGGTTTACCTGGGTGGCGCTGTTGGTCGCCATCATGTTGGCGAAGAAGCGCCGCACCTGGTTCGGATACAGCGACATGTAGCTGAGGTTCTTGTACCGGCCGTCGACGTAGTCGTCCTCCGAGTTGGAGACGAAGTCGTTGTACGCCTCGGTCAGGTACACGGGCGCGAGGATCTTCTCGTAGTAAGCCCCGACCTGCGTCTGGTACTCCGACCACCAGTAGCCCTGCGTGTAGTCGTAGTCGTTGTGGAGGAAGCGCCCCTCGCCGCTGCCCAGCGCGACGTTCACGGGGCTCGGCGGCGGCGTCTCGAGGCCCTGGTCACCGAGCTGCCATGCGCCGCCCCACTGGTTGGGCGTCACCCCGGGCTGGGCCGCGTTGATCGTGTACGCGCCGGGCGCCGGTCGCGTCATCGCGCGGATGAACATGGCCAGGCCGTCGGACGACCCGAGCGCCATCGGCATGAGCGAGCCCGCCTGGGTCGTCGGATCGGGCTGGCCGGGCTGCGAGAGGAGCTCGACGCCGAGCGCAAGCGCCTTCGTGATGTACGAGATCTTGTCCCAGTACCGGCTCTGCAGCGCACCGACGACGTTGTCCGTCAGGAACGTCACCCGGTTCCGGCGGAAGTTGTTGAAGATGTACCGGTTCTCGTACGTCGAGATGAGAAACTGCATCTGCTCGTACGTGTCGGCGCCCGCGTCGAACCGGAAGACCGGCACGTTGCCGAAGTCCGCGAACTCGTCGGATCCGAACATGTACGGGTGACGCACGGAGTTGGCCACGGACTGGCCCGATGCGGAGGGCGGCGAGCTCGAGCCGTTCTTGTTGCCCGGAGCGACCGCGAAGTTGGCGACGAGGTCCGGCCGCACCGACAGGATCGCCTGGTCGTACTTGGGCACGGTCTTCATGTCGCGCGTGGCCACGAAGTCGAGGTTCGGCCCCGTGCACTGCTGCGACAGCGGATCGGTCGGCGCGCCGTTCCACCCCGGGCGGGCGCTGCACGTCCCGAGGAGCGCGTACTTGTCGTTGAACGTGCTGTAGTGATTCTGCCCGATGGGCGATCCGAAGATGCCGCCGAACCCGTCGACCGCGCCGAGGAAGTCGCCGCCGGCGCCCGCCAGGGTGGAGCCGCCCTCGGTCTGGTACTTGATCTTCGCCTCGACGTCCGACAGGTCCGCGTAGCCGAAGCGCATCGCGGCCTTGTCGTACATGCCGATGTCGTTCATGTCCTGGGTCTGGTCACCCGGGTAGTCCATGACCGTCGTGGAGCCCCATTTCCAGATGAGATCGTTGGTCTCCGTGTCGGTGACCGGGTCGACCCACCGCGGGCCGACGCAATCGGTGCCGTTGGTGTGCGGCGTCAGCGCGTCGAGCGAGCCGGGGTAGCCGCAGTAGTGCTCCGCGCCGTTGCGCGTCCGCAGCTGCCAGTACTCGGTGTGGTAGTTGAGCGCGTCGTAGCTCCCCGTGAAGTTGTGCCGCAGGCCCATCGAGTGCCCCATCTCGTGGGCGATGACGGACGTGTGGAACTGCTCGCGGATCCACTGATGCATCGCCTGATCGCGCTGGTAGAGCTCGGCCGGGTAGCTCGCGTCCTTCGGGTTCGGCGCGGGGAAGAGCGTCTCCGCCTGGCGCGCCATGCCGATGAGCGAGTCCGGCTCCGGCTGCTCGTCGTCGAAGATGCACATCGCCTTGATGGTGTAGGCGGTGTTGAGCTGCTTCCGCGTCCAGCTCGAGAGCTGCTTGTTCAGCCCGCGGAGCGGCGAGGCGTTCGTCAGCGTGGTGGGATCCCCCGCGAACGGCTGCGAGGGATCGAAGCCGCCCCACTGGAGCACCTCGGGCGTGAGGAGCTGCGCCTCCCACGTCGTCCCCATCAGCGACGTCCGCGTACCCTCGAGCGTCGCGTCGAGCGAGGGCCCGAGCGACTGGGCGAGGTTCGAGGCCGCCAGGGTCGCCGCGACCGCCGGCGGCAGGGCGCCCGAGGGCAGCCCGTTCAGCTTGGCGATCGAACGGTCGATCGAGTTGAGCCGCGTCTGGATCTGCTTCGTCGAAAGAACCGCCGGCTTGTACTGCGCGGTGCTCAGCTGGCTGCCGCTGACCCACTGGGACATGTACGTCCCGTTGGCGATCTCGGTGTTGGAGATCTCGCCGTCGAGCCAGCGGAGCAGGTCCTCCACGCTCTGCGACGCGATGTCGGTCACGGCGTCCCACACGTTGATGCTGGCGTTGACCTTCTCGCCGGTCAGCGGGTCGTTGAAGTCGGTCATGATGCCCCACGCCGACGGCGACTGGGGGTTCGTGATGACGTTCACCGAGTGGTAACGGAGGTCGCCCAGCCGGGTGGCGAGGCCCGGGGCGCCGCACGCGGGCGAATCGCCCGCGAGCACCGGGTTGTGGCAGAGCACGAAGATGTCCGGCACGGTCATGCCCGACCCGTTCGCCTGGTCGGCGAGGAGATCGGTCTCGCTCGTGATGAAGTTCGCCTGCCCGACGTCGACGCCCACGCGGTTCGCTTCGGTGGCCTTGCCGAGCTGCACCGAGCGCTTCACCGCGATGTTCCAGTTGTTGAGCGCGTGCGCGGTGGCGGCAAAGACGTCCGGCGGGGCCGTGGGGCCGTAATAAAGCGGGGTCGTCTTCGTCTGCCGGGCGTAGAGCGGGATGTCGCACTTGTTCGAGAACTCGTCGCAGCGCGAGCCGGGGTTCACCTCGGCGCCGGTCGAGTCGTAGAACTGGCACTCGTCCTCCGTGCCGTCGTTGTCGGTGTCGCGGTGGACGTTCAGACCGACGGCGCTGAGCGTGAAGGGCTGCCCGCCGGCGGCGGGGATCGGCAAGCCCGTGCTCGGGTCGGTGACGTAGTTGCCGTTGGCGTCGACCTGGTAGGTCTGCACCTGGCCGTTGGCGTCGCGCCACTCGTCGACCGCGCACTGCGTGTTGGGGACGTGGGTCGCCTGCCAGATCTGGTACTTCGCCGCGAAGCGGTGCCAGTCCTGATCGAGGATGCCGTAGTTCCGGTCGTAGCCGTACCGGTCGGACGTGAACCACCCGAAGGCGTTCATGTGGTTGCCGTCCCAGTCCTCGGGCTCGAAGTCGTCGTTCACCACCTGCTTGAACGACAGCCGGACGGTCACCTCCGACGGGTTGCAGTCGGTCACCACGTTGTGGCCGTAGAGGAAGCAGAGCGGGAACGTGCCGTAGGGCGTCGCGACCGTCATCGGCGTCGCAAAGACCTTCGTCGTCACGTCGAAGTACCCGTGCGCGGTGTCGAAGACCGGCGCGTTCGGGTCCGACGGATTCTGCACGTAATAGGAGAGGGGGTCGATCTTCACGCTGTCGATCGCCGCGGCCACCGCGAACTGATCGAAGTCGTAGGAGTCGGTGACCAGGTTCTGCGACCAGTCGACGCGGAAGTACTGCCGCTGGTACCAGGGGCGGTCCGTCGTGTTCTCGACGATGACGTTGAGCTGCTCGCCGGTCTGCGGGTTGTAGTCGCGGATGATGTCGAAGTGGCTCTGGATGTTGAACTCGGCCACGACTTGCCCGGTGTCGGTCGACGCGGCGCCGTAGTAGTCGCTGTCCTGGATGCGGTCGTAGGTCAGGCGGGCGATGAGGATGTCCTCCTGGATCTCCCACTTGATGCGGGCGAGCGTCCCGATCGCCTGGAACATCTCGAAGTCCTGCCCGATACCGTAGGGCTCATCGACGATGCGCGTCCCGAAGTAGAATTCGGGATTGTCCGTCGGGTCCTGGATGTTGGGCCCGACGAAGAAGGACTTGTCGAGCGCCTCGGGCTGCACCCGGTTGATGGGCGCGCGCGACTCGGCGCACCCGGTCATCGCGGAAAACAAGTAGGCGGCGATCGCCAGGAGCCCACACCAGCGCAAAACCCTCGAGTGCATCCGATCCTCCTCGACCCAGCCGTTACCGCGCACGCACGTCCCGGGCGCGCGCCTGCAAGTTCTTATCCGGTGCGAAAGTTACGAAAAGACAGGCAGTTGACCTACACCCAAAGCGCCGCCGTTAGAAGGGCAACGGGCAGCCCCGTCAGTACCGACGTCCCCCCGGCCCCTCACTCCCCCGCGCGGACCCTCGCCTCGACCGCGCGGGCATGCCCCTCGAGCCCTTCGAGGCGCGCGAAGGCGCATACTGCACGTTCGTGCCGTGCGAGGGCGTCTGCCGAGTACTGGACGATGGAAGTGCGGGTCACGAAGTCGTAAACGCCGAGGGGAGAGCCGAATCGCACGGCGCCGCCCGTGGGCAGGACGTGCGAAGGGCCGGCGACATAATCGCCCAGCGCCTCCGGCGTCAAGGGACCCAGGAACGCCGCCCCCGCCCGGCGAATGCCGCCCAGCATCGCCTCCGGATCGGCCACGTGGAGCGCCAGGTGCTCGGCGGCGAGGGTGTCGGCCACGGCGGCCATGCGCTCACGAGAGGACACGACGAGGGCGGCGCCGTTCGCGAGGGCGGCGCGCGCGATGGCGGCGCGGGGCAGCGTGGCGAGCTGCGCCTCGAGCTCGCGCGTGACGGCGCGGGCCATGAGCTCCGACCCGCACAGGAGCAGGGGATACGCCGCCTCGTCGTGCTCGGCCTGCGAGAGCAGGTCGGACGCGACGAACCGGGGATCGGCCTCGTCGTCCGCCACGACGAGGATCTCGCTCGGCCCGGCGATGCCGTCGATGTCCACCGCGCCGAAGACCAGGCGCTTGGCGCAGGCGACGTAAAGGTTGCCGGGTCCCACGATCTTGTCGACGCGCGGCACGCTCTCCGTGCCGTACGCCATCGCGGCGATGGCCTGCGCCCCTCCCGCGTCGACGATGGCCGACGCCCCGCCGAGGTGCGCGGCGGCGAAGATCGCGTCGTCGCTCGCGTCGCCCGCGAGAGGGCTCGCGACGAGCACCTCGCCCACGCCGGCGACGCGCGCCGGGATGGCCGCCATCAGCACGCTGGACGGGTACCGGGCCTTGCCTCCGGGCGCGTACACGCCCGCCCGCGCGACCGGGAGCACGCGCGTGCCGAGCGTCACCCCGTCCTCGTGGTAGCGAAAGCCCGCGTCGCGCTGGTGCTCGTGGAAGGAGCGGATGCGCGCGGCCGCGAGCTCGAGCGCCGAGCGCGCCTCGACGGGGAGACGCGCGAGCGCGCCGGCGCCGTCGTACTCGCGCACGACGAGGACGGGGCCGCGGCGGCCGAAGCGCTCGTTGTAGAGCTGCACCGCTGCGTCGCCGCCGGCGCGGACGGCGCCGAGGATCTCGCGAACGACGGGCTCGACGCGCGCGAAGTCGGACTCGCCGCGCGACTCGAGCCGGGCCAGCGTGGCGTCGAAGTCCGGAGTGCCCTCGAGCACGACGAGCATGGCGCGCACGGTGTAGCACGCGTAACGTCCCCCGCCGATGCGGCGCGCCGCCGTCCGTCTCCCCGTGGGCGCCCTCTCCGCGCTCCTCTTCACGGCCGCCGCCTGCCACGCGCCCGCGCGGCCGCCCGGCACCACGTCTCTTCTCGCCACCTCTTCTCTCGCTGCGTGCCCTCGCGATGCCCACCGCGACCCCTCGGACCGCTGCGCCTGCGATCCGGGGGACGTGCCGGTCCTCGGCGCCTGCGTCCCCCCGCCCGTGGCGGATGCGTACTGCGGCCCGGCCGCGCGCGCGACCCCGAGCGGCGCGTGCGTCTTCCGTGTGTGCGCGAGCACCGACGTCGTCGACATCGACGCCGGGTGCATCCCGAGCGGCTCGCTTCTCCACGGCGGTCCCCGGTCGTGCGCGGCGGGCGCGTCGCTCGCCGTGGAGGACTCCCGCTCCGTCTGCGTCCCCGCCGACGCCGCGTGCCCGCGCGGGGCCCACGCCGACGGCGCCGCGTGCGCGTACCCGCCGACGTGCCCGCCCGGCACCCTGCCCGTCCCCGGCGGCTCGTGCCGTCCCATCGTCCTCCGCGGCGGCGGGGGCAGCTCGCGGCTCGTCGACCTGGGAGCCTGGGCTCTCCTCGCGCTGGGCGTCGACGGCGGCCGGGGCTCGGCCGACCTGTGCCGCCCCTTCCAGTCGCACCCCGTCGCGCTCGAGCTCGGCCCTGCGGAAGAGCTCCCCTTGCGCCTGCGGATCGCGCTCTCGGCTCCGGGCAACGACGTGACGCGGATCAGCGCCGAGGTGCAGGCGAGCACCCCGGGCGCCGCCCACCCCCTCCCCCCCGCCGCGTCCGCCCTGGCCGAAACCGCCGTGGCCACCCTGCTCGAGCCGCTGCGGGGTCTCGGCGGGGAAACGACGGCGACGCGCGTGGACGTCGAAGTGCGCTGCGCGGCCGGAGTCGCCAGCGTCGCCCCGGCTGTCGTCCCGCCTGTCGCTCCAGTTGTCGCCCCCGCCGCGCCGCGGATGAGATGAACGTGCGAAACAGCGTGCGAATCTGGCGCGAAGGGTGGTACCTTGGGCAGGCTTTATTGCAGGCTCACCGTTCGCGGTGAGCGAGCCTTCCCATGCGCACGAGGCGACCACGTGGACAGTGATCTCGCGGATGCGGTGGAGGCTCTCAAAGCAATATTCGCCAAGCGCAAGCTGCCTTGCTCCTTCGGCAAGGCCCCGCCGGCCCTCGTCGAAGACCTGAAGAAGCAGCTGCGCATCGTCTCGCGCTACCGGAGCTTCTTGCTGGGTGCGAACCCCGAGAAGCTGGAGACGGTGACCCCCGTCGAGCGCATCCGCCTCATCCCCGCGGAAGAGCTGGTGAAAGCGCAGGATCTCGTGAAGATGCCGGGCGACAGCGGCGCCGCCCCGACCGACTGGAAGCCCTCCTGGGTGGTCATCGGGGAGAGCTCGCTGCTCGGCGACCCGTACTTCCTCGACGTGAGCAAGCCCGATCCCGAGGGCGACTGCCCCGTCTACACGGCGATGAGCGGGCAAGACCGGTGGGCGCCGACCCTCGCGGCGTCGAGCTTCGCGCAGTTCCTCCGCATCCTGTCGACCGCCATGGAGATCGCCGCCGGCTTCGGCGACGCCATCATGGACGACGAGGACGAGGACGCGTTCCGCGAGGCGCTGGGCCCGAAGGTGAAGATCATCGACGCCCACGCCCTCCGCGCCGGCCACTGGACGTAGATGAGCGAGACCGCGTACGCGAAGAGCCACTACCGCCCGCCGGAGATCGAGCACCGCTACGGGCCGAACGTCCACCTGCTCGACGATCCGCTGGCCTGGACGCAGCTCGCCCATCTGTGCGCGCTCGACACGCAGCAGCCGGCGGTGGGGCGCCTCGTGCGCTTCCTCTACGAGAAGCTGGCGCACGTGGTCATCGCGGCCGAGCTGCCGCGCGCGCGCCTCGACGTGCCGACCCGCATGGTGACCTCGTCGCCGCAGGCAGTGGTGCGGGGGGCGGGGATCGCGCCGCAGACGCGCGTCGTGACCGTGGGCATCGCACGGGCGGGCACGATGCCGTCGCAGGTGGTGTACGACCTGCTGAACGAGCTGCTGGATCCGTCGGGCGTGCGGCAGGACCACCTCTTCATGTCGCGCGCGACCGACGCGCAGGGCCGCGTGATCGGGGCGACCTGGCACGACGCGAAGATCGGACGCGACGTCGAGGGCCGCGTGCTGCTGTTTCCGGATCCCATGGGCGCCACGGGCTCGTCGCTCGTGAGCGCGATGGAGCATTACAAGACGCGGCTCGAGGGCAGGCCCGGTCGATGCATCACGATGCACCTCATCGTGACCCCCGAGTACCTGCGCAACGTGCTGAAGGCGCACCCCGACACGGTGGTGTACGCGCTCCGGCTGGACCGAGGACTGAGCCCGGAGGACGTGCTGGGAACCGTGCCGGGGACGCGGTGGGACGAGGAGAGGGGGCTCGATGACAGGCAGTACATCGTGCCGGGGGCGGGGGGCGTCGGGGAGATTCTGAACAACGCGTGGGTGTAAGGGGCGCGGGCGCGGGCGCGGGCGCGGGCGCGGGCGCGGGCGCGGGCGCGGGCGCGGGCGCGGGCGCGGGCGCGGGCGCGGGCGCGGGCGCGGGCGCGGGCGCGGGCGCGGGCGCGG
>DASXZL010000035.1:0-56084 GCA_036501935.1 Polyangiaceae bacterium
TCGTGCGTGATGGATCGGGCCCAAACGGCTTCCTGCCTGGGGAGCTCGAGGGGAGCGGCTGCGCTCCCCTCGAACGAGAACCGTCACGACGGAGGCCGCCTGAACGACTTGCCCGAAGGGCAATCCACTACGGCCTCCTAGTAAGGATTCGCAGGGATCGCAGGGTTCTTCGCGGAAGCCGGCGGCGCAGCCCACCGGCCCCCTTGCGGCAGGGGCTCCGCCCAGGCCGGCTTGGCCTCGGGCAGATCGTTCACGTTGACCGTCGTCGGCGAGGCCGACGGGACGGCGACCGCCGCGATCGGGGTCGCGGACGGCGCGCCGGCCTTCGCGGTCGATGCGGCCGGCGGCGGGGGGGCGGGTCTCGCCGACGCGGTGGCGACGAGCGTCGACGGCGTCGTCCGCGCCGCCGGCGTCCGCATCGAGGCCCACACCGCGACGCCCAGGGCGCCGACCACCATGGCGAAGGTGACGCCCGCCACGGCCGCGAGCGCGTACCGCGCG
The DNA here is from genome assembly GCA_036501935.1 of Polyangiaceae bacterium. Classification (GTDB taxonomy): domain Bacteria; phylum Myxococcota_A; class Polyangia; order Polyangiales; family Polyangiaceae; genus Palsa-1150. The sequence goes on from DASXZL010000035.1 coordinate 502, forward strand.
TTCGACGTCTGCCGCCGCGGGGGCGGGTGCACGCTCGGGAGCGCATTCACGAGCGGGGGCGGCGCGGTCACGGCGACCGGAGCGGGGGTCGGCGACGTCATCGGAGGAATCGGGGCGCGCGCACGGTACGCGTCGGGCGACGTGGCCACGACGCCGCTGTGCGACTGCCCCGCGGGGCTGGCGAGCAGCGCCGGCGTGTGCGGCGGCGGCAGCGCGCCCGCGGCCGGACGTACGCCTCCCGCGCCCCGGGTCTCCTGCTCCTGCGCCGACGCCATCGCCGAGCGCACGTGGTCGCGCCGCTTGTCGAGGTGCGGGCCGAGGCGCTCGCGCACGAGGGCCCCGACGTTCGTCGGAGACACCAGGGGGCCGCTCTTGACGAGCCACTCTTCGAGCGCGACGCGCATCTGCTCGGCCGTCCCGAAGCGGCGGCGCGGATCGGTGGCCATGGCGCAGTCGATGATGGCCGCGAGCTCGAGCGGGAAACCCCGGACGACGCTCGGCGCGGGCGGGTAGGTGCCCTTGAGGATGGCCTGCATGACCTGCGGATCGTTGCCGCCGCGGAAGGGCATCGTGCCCGTCGCCGCCTCGTAGAGGACGCAGCCCACGGCGAAGACGTCGCTGCGCCGGTCGAAGGCCGCCGAGCCGATGATCTCCGGGGCCATGTACGCGACCTTGCCCTTGATCTGCCCGGCGACCGTGGCCTGGTGCGACTGACCGAGCGCCTTGGCCACGCCGAAGTCGGTGACCTTCACGGTCCCGTCGATCGACACGAGGATGTTGTGGGGGCTGACGTCGCGGTGCACGACGTTGAGCGGCGCGCCCCGGTCGTCCCGGAGCTCGTGCGCCGCGTGCAGCCCGGCGCACGACTCGGCGGCGATGCGGGCCGCCACGCGCGGATCGATGGGCTGGACGCCCTGTCCGTTGAGGCCGCGCACGACGTGGACGAGCGACTCGCCGTTCACCCACTCCATGGCGAGGTAGAGGACGTGCCCCTCCTCGCCGAGCTCGTAGATCTCGGTGACGTTGGGGTGGTGCACGCCGGCCGCGATGCGCGCCTCGTCGAGGAACATGCGCTCGAACTCGGCCGAGTGAGCCAGGTGCGGGAGGATCGTCTTGATCGCGACGAGCTTGGAGAAGCCGCGCTGTCCGTGGAGGCGCGCCGCCCAGACCCGCGCCATCCCGCCGTACGCGATGGGCAAGAGCAGCTCGTACCGACCGAGGCGCGCGCCGGGGCCCAGCGAGCTGGTCGACAGATCGGACCAGTCGTCGACGAGGTCCTCGGGCGCAAGAGGCTCCATCCCGTCGTAATTCTACACCGAGGTTGGGTGTTCTCCACGATTACGCGGTGCACCAGCACGTCTCACGAACACGAGCGCGTGTGATCGCATGTGGTCCACGTCCTACCGGGCTGCGGGAGCCTGCGAGGCGACCGGCACGGCGAGGCTCCGGCAGATGTCGAGGGGGCTGCCGGGATCGGGCTTTCCGTCCCCGTCGAGGTCGGGGGCGACGGTAGCGCACCCGCGGCGGGCGGGGTCGAAGGTCCAGGCCTGGTCGGCGTGGCCGTCGCCGTTCGAGTCGTGGGCGCGCCGGGCGAGGTTTCCGTTTTCGTCCATGACGTCCCACGTGTCGATCTTCCCGTCGTGGTTGCTGTCCTCGCCGTAGCACCGGTCCTTGCCGTTGACCGAGACGCGGATCTTGTCGACCTTGCCGTCGCCGTTGGTGTCGTACCCGCGCGCCTCGCCGGCGTAGCAGGGCTGGTAGTCGGGCGGCGGGGGCATGCTCCCGTCGTCCGTCGGGCGCTCCATGTTCATGACCTGGAACCGCATGCCGTCCCCCTGGGCGCACGCGGCGGACACGAGGACGAGGCCGACAGAGAGACGCGGGAGGAGCTTCACGGCAATCAAGGTACCCTAGCGGGCATGGGACAGCTCGCGTTCGAGGGCAACGACTCGCAGAGGCCGGCCCACACGGTGCGCACGTACGCGCCGGCGAGCGGGGAGCTCCTGGCGGAGCTGCCGGTGACGAGCGACGACGAGGTGCGGCGCGTCGTGGCCCGCGCGCGCAAGGCGCAGCAGGCGTGGGCGGTCCTTCCGGTCGAGGAGCGGACGACGCGCCTGCTGCGACTGCGCGACGCCCTCGCCGACCGTGCGGAGGACCTGGTCGAGGTGGTGTCGCGCGAGTGCGGCAAGCCGCGGCACGAGGCGCTGGTGCACGAGGTGACGACGCTGCTCGACCTCGTCGGGTGGGTCTGCAAGCACGCCCCGGGGGCGCTGGCGACCGAGCGGGTGCCGCTCCACCTCATGAAGCACCGGGCGAGCGAAGTCCACTTCGTGCCGCGGGGCGTCGTGGGCGTCGTGTCGCCGTGGAACTTCCCGCTCATCATCCCGATGGGGAGCGTCGTCTCGGCGCTGGCGGCGGGCAACGCGTGCGTCGTGAAGCCGAGCGAGGTGACGCCGCTCGTCATGCTCGAGGCGAAGAAGATCTACGACTCGACGGGTCTCCCGGAGGACCTCTTCGCCGTCGTCGTCGGCGGCGGGGCCACGGGGGCGGCGCTCGTCGACGCGGGGATCGACTACTGCGTCTTCACGGGCGCGGTGGAGACGGGGCGGCGCGTGGCGGCGGCGTGCGGGCAGCGCCTCATCCCCTGCACGATGGAGCTCGGGGGCAAGGCGCCGCTCGTCGCGTGCGAGGACTGCGACCTGGAGAGGACGGCGCGCGCGGTGGTCTTCGGCGGGTTCGCCAACTGCGGGCAGGCGTGCATCTCGGTCGAGCGGGTGTACGCCCACGAGCGGGTCTACCCGCTGCTCCTCGAGCGGGTGCGCGCGCTCGTGGGGGAGCTGACGCAGGGCGACCCGGCGAAGGACTACGTCGACCTCGGCGCGATCATCTTCCCGAAGCAGATCGACGTCGCGCGCAGGCACGTGGACGACGCGCTGAAGAAGGGGGCGCGCGTCGTCTGCGGGGGGCGCTCGGTGCCGGGGCCGGGGCAGTTCTTCGAGGCGACGGTGCTGGCCGACTGCGACCACACGATGAGCGTCATGCGGGAAGAGATCTTCGGCCCGGTCGTGCCCATCATGTGCGTCGGGTCCGACGACGAAGCGATCGCCCTGGCGAACGACTCGCACCTCGGCCTCAACGCCTACGTGTTCACGCGGAGCAAGGCGCGGGCCCGGCGGCTGGCCGATCGCATCGAGGCGGGCAGCGTCGTCGTGAACGACGTGCTGTCGAACTACGCGGCGATCGAGACGCCCTTCGGGGGCGTCAAACAGTCCGGCTTCGGGCGCGTCCACGGCGTCGACGCGATCCGCGAGATGTGCACGCGCAAGCACGTGAGCTTCGACCGCGTCGCGCCCCCGCCGCGCGACCCCTTCTGGTTCCCCTACACGGCGAAGAGCTTCCACTGGCTCCAGCGCGGCATGCGCCTCCTCTTCGGCGGCGGCAGCCTCGCGAAACGCATCGGCGAGCTCTTCTGAGAGCGGACCCTGTTCACCCTCTCTCCTCGACGTCGAAGGTCATGCCCGCGTCGCGGAGGCGCTCGACGAGGCGCATGCCCATGCAGGAGCCGGGAGTGAGGACTCCGCCGCGCTTCGGGATGGCGTCGCCGTCCTTCGCGAGGCACACGGCCGACTCGGAGAGCATCTTGGCCGTCTCGCCGTAGCCGGGATCGCTGGTGCCGCGCACGGTGCCCCGCAGCTTCTTCTCGCTGCCCGACACGGCGCCGACGAGGCGCGACACGAAGTACCCGCTGTCCCGCACCGCCTTCGAGGGGCCCTCGCCCGACGCCGGCAGGACCCGCTTGCCCACGAAGCGGCGCACCGGGGCGACGGCGACCGCCGCGACGCCGAGGGCCGTCCCCGCGGAGACGCCCGCCGCGGTCAGCCAGCCCTTCGGGCCGGCCCCGAAGCTCATCGCCTCGCGGTAGCGGAAGTCGCGGCCCCACGCGTAGCCGAGGAGCGCGTTCGTGCGACGGACGACGCGCGTGTTGATGGCGGCCATGAGGAACGGGCCCGTCCACTGCGCGAGGTCGGCGTCCCAGCGGACGCCGCGCTGGTCGTGGCCGTCGGGCCCCGGCTCGCCGCGGTCCGGATCGAGCGCGTAGGGGTCGTTGAGCAAGCGCCGGACGCGGGCGTCGCGCGAGGCCTCGTCCATCAGCGCCACCATGCTCGCCGCCGTCCCGCCGCTCATCCCGCCCTTGGCCTCGCCCGCGAAGTGCTTCACCTCGGCGCAGGGCGCCCCGTGCCGGTTCTTCGCGCGGTCCTGGAGCATCAGCGTCCCCAGGTCCGACGGGATCGAGTCGTACCCGCAGCAGTGCACGATGCGCGCGCCGGTCTCCCCCGCGCGCTCGTGGTGGGCGTCGATCATCGCGCGGACGAACTGCGGCTCGCCCGTGAGGTCGCAATAGTCGGTGCCCGCCTCGACGCACGCCGCGACGAGCTCACGGCCGTGAAGCGCGTACGGCCCGACCGTGGAGCAGACGACGGCGGCGTCGACGGCGAGCCGGTCGAGCGAGGCCCGGTCCGTCCCGTCCCCGAGGATCAAGGGGAGCTCGCGCGCGCGCGGCTCCACGGCCTCGAGCGCCGCCCGCACCTTCTCGAGCTTCTCCTTGCTGCGTCCGCCGAGCGCCCAGCGGAGCTCCCGCCCGACGCCGTAATGGCGCGCCAGGTACTCCGCCACGAGCTGCCCGGTGAACCCGGTCGCTCCCCACAGGACGACGTCGTAAGAGCGAGGCATCGGCTCTTTCTAGAGCCCTCGGTCGTGCTACGCCACTGGGGCGTGCGCGGCTTCGTCGACCTCCACTGCCACTGGGTGGCCGCCATCGACGACGGCGCGAAGACGCCGGGCGAGGGCCTCGCCATGCTGCACGGCCTCCACGAGGCGGGGTTCGACGTCGTCGTGGCGACGCCCCACATGCGCCCGGGAATGTTCGACAACGACCGGCCTGGCCTCGAACGCGCGTTCCACGCCATGCAACCCAGTCTCTCGGTGGCCGAGGTCTCTCTCCCGACCGTGCACCTCGCAAGCGAGCACTTCTTCGACGACGTGGTCTTCGGCCGGCTCGTCCGGGGCGAGGCCCTCCCCTACCCCGGCGGCCGCGGTATCCTCGTCGAGTTCGGACAGGGAGCGTTTCCCGTCCGCATCGCACACCGTTTCTACGACGTGAGACGCGCGGGGCTCGTCCCCGTGCTGGCGCACCCCGAGCGATACGATCCGGTGTGGAAGGACGACACCTGCCTCGACCCGCTGCTCGACGCGGGCGCTCACCTCTTGCTCGACGTCTGCTCGCTCGTCGGCAAGTACGGGCGCGCTCCGCAGCGGGCAGCCGAGAAGCTGCTCGAGGACGACGCGTACGAGGCCGCGTGCTCGGACGCGCACAAACCCCGTGACGTCGAGATCGTCGTGAAGGCCATCGAGCGGCTCGAGGCCCTCGTGGGCGCCGGGGAGGCGAAGCGTCTCCTCTCGGACGGACCGCGCGGCATTCTCGCAGGGCCGCCGCCCGTCGCGCCGGCCCCTCATCCCCGAGGACAACCATGAGTGAACGAATCGCGGTCATCGGTCTCGGTTACGTCGGTCTCCCGGTTGCGCTGGCCTTCGCGCGCAAGTTCCCCGGCACCGTGGGCTTCGACATCCACCAGGAGAAGATCGAGGAGCTGCGCCGCGGCTTCGATCGGAACGGCGAGCAGACGGAGGCGACGCTGACGTCGACGCCGCTGAAGATGACGAGCGACCTCGCCGACCTGAAGGGCTGCACCTTCTTCGTGGTCGCCGTGCCGACGCCGGTGGACGACAACAACGTGCCGGACCTGACGCCGGTCGAGCGCGCGAGCGAGACCGTGGGACGCGCGCTCGGCAAGGGAGGGGTCGTCGTCTTCGAGTCGACGGTCTACCCGGGCGTCACGGAGGACGTATGCGGGCCGATCCTCGAGCGGGTGAGCGGCCTTCGCCGCGGGATCGACTTCAAGCTCGGCTATTCGCCCGAGCGCATCAACCCGGGCGACAAGGAGCACACGCTCGAGCGCATCACGAAGGTCGTGAGCGGCGAGGACGGGCCGACCCTCGAGCGCGTGGCCGCCGCCTACGGCGCCATCGTCGACGCGGGCGTGCACCGGGCCGAGAGCATCAAGGTCGCCGAGGCCGCGAAGGTCATCGAGAACACGCAGCGCGATCTCAACATCGCGCTGATGAACGAGCTCGCCATCATCTTCGACAAGATGGGCATCCGGACGGAGGACGTCCTCGCCGCGGCGGGCACCAAGTGGAACTTCCTCAAGTTCAAGCCGGGGCTCGTCGGCGGGCACTGCATCGGGGTCGACCCCTACTACCTGACGATGAAGGCCCAGCAGCTCGGCTACCAGCCGCAGGTCATCCTTGCCGGGCGACGCATCAACAACAGCATGGGGTCGCACGTGGCGCAGAAGCTCGTGAAGCTCCTCATCGACGCGGACGTCACCGTGAAGGGCGCGCGCGTCGGCGTGCTGGGCCTCACCTTCAAGGAGGACTGCAACGACATCCGGAACAGCAAGGTCCCGGACATCGTGAAGGAGCTGCGCCAGTTCGGGATCGAGCCGATGGTGCACGATCCGCTGGCGAACGCCCCCGACGCGATGCACGAGTACGGGCTGAAGCTCTCCCCGGCCGAGGAGATGTCGCGCCTCGACGCCATGGTGTTGGCGGTCAGCCACAGGTGGTACCTCGACCTGGGCCAGCCGCGCCTCCTCGGCATGATCCGCGACGGCGGTGTCATGGTGGACGTGAAGAGCGCCCTGGCGCCGGACCGCATGGAACGGGGGATCCGCTACTGGAGCCTGTGATCGGCGGCCCGCGGCGGGGCGGAGGCCGAACTGGCCCCGCGCGTGCTATACGACGCGGGCAGGGTCAGTCGCTTGGAGTTCTTGAGGCGCCACAAAGGCAAGCTCGTTGCGTCCCTCCTCATCACGGTGGGCATCTGGGCCGCGCTCCACAAGGGCGGGCTGAAGATCGTCCCCGAGGGGAAGGACTTCGCGCACGTCAAGTGGTGGACGGTCCCCGTCTATCTGCTGACGCTCCTCGCCTTCAACTACCTCCGCAGCGTGCGCTGGCGCTTCCTCCTCCGCGGCGTGGCCGACGTGCCGAAGAAGCGCCTCCTGGCCACGTCGTGGATCGGCTTCGCCGCCATCCTGCTCATGCCCTTCCGCATCGGGGAGTTCGTGCGCCCGTACATGATCCGCACGCGGCCCGAGCTGCGGCGCCCGGGGGAGAAGGTCATCACGATGACGGCGGCCACGAGCTCCGTCGTCGCCGAGCGCATCATCGACGGGCTCTACCTCAGCATCGTACTCGCCGTCGCCCTCGTCTTCGTGCCCACCGTCCACCCGCTCCCCGACACGGTGGTCGGCATCCCGGTCTCCGTCGAGCACGTACGCATGAGCGGCTTCGCCATGCTGGGGCTCTTCTGCGTCGCCTTCACCACCATCGCCGTCTTCTACTTTGCCCGGTCGTGGGCCCACCGGATGACCCTCGCGATCATCGGCAAGGTGTCGATGCGCCTCGCCGAGAAGCTCGCGACGACGGCCGAGAAGTTCGCCGATGGCCTGCACATCTTCGGACGCCCGCGCGACGCTGCCGGCTTTCTCTTCGAGACGACGCTCTACTGGGGCTTCAACGCCCTCGGGATGTGGCTCCTCGCGTGGGGGTGCGGCGTCGTGCACGCCGACGGCAGCGGGCCGTCGTTCGGGGAGGCGTGCGCCCTCATGGGGATGCTCGGGTGCGCCATCCTCATTCCCGGCCCTCCCGGGTTGCTCGGCGTCTTCCAGGCGGGCATCTACGCGGGAATGACCATGTACTACCCGACGGACGTCGTCGTGGGGTCGGGCGCCTCCTACGTGTTTCTGATGTACGTCTCGCAGGTCGTCCTGCAGCTCGTGCTGGGTGGCGCCGGCATGTGGATGGAGCGCGGCCGCGCCGGTCTGAAGGACCTCGAGCAGGCGACGGAGCTCGACGCCGCCCCGGCCGACGCGCAATAGACAAACTTGGCCCAACCCCGGCAACTTCGATAAGCGCGAAGGTATGACCTGGGGCGGTGCGAAGGCGGGCCTGGTGGGCGTGCTCTCGGGGCTGGTGGTCAGCGCGACCGTGGCGCTGACGGCGCCCGGAGCGAGCGCGAAGTCGACCTACGAGTCGCCGTACGGCTACGAACGGACGTGGAACGCGGCGCTCCGGCTCGTGCGTGTCGACAACGGGTGGAAGGTCACCGAGAACGACGAGAAGAACGGGTACATGCTCTTCGACTACAAGTCGCCGAGCGGCGGCAAGCCGACCGCGGGGACGATGGAGCTGGTCCGGGGGCAAGACGCCGAGGCAGCGGTGAGCGTGCTCGTGCAGCTGTCGGCGGAGCCGCAGTACCACGAGCAGGTGATCCTCGACGGGCTGGCCACGAAGATGCGCCGCGAGTACGGCGACCCGCCCATACACCGGAAGCCCGAGCCCGTGGTGCCGCCCGACGCGGGCGGCGATGCTCCAGCCGACTGAGGGGGCCTGCCGGGTCCTGAGGCGGACCGCTACAGTGTGGCCAGGGGCGCCTCCCCCACGTCGACGGCGCGGGCGCCGCCGCAGCAGCGGAACCCGATCTGGTAGTAGCGGAACGTCTCCTCGTGCCCGGTCGTCATCGGCCGGCACCGCGTGCGGACGGGCCCCCAGTAGCCGCCCTTCAGGCCGCTCATGTGCGGCTGTCCCGACTGCGACACGTTGACGACCCACTCGTCGACGTTGCCCGTCATGTCGTGGACGCCGTAGGGGCTCACGCACGCCGGGCGCGATCCGGACGGCTCGCGCTGGTCGAGACGGGCCAGCTCGTCGGCGCTGGTCTTCGGGTCGTAGACCTTCTCGGGGTGGGGCCAGATGTAGGGCTTGTCGATGTTGCAGGCCGAGTCGTCGCGCGAGTAGCCCTCGCCGTAGGGGTACGGCTGGTGCTCGGGGCCTTCGCACGCCAGCGTCCACTCGGTATCCGAGCACAGCCGCTTGCCGATGCCCTCGCAGGTGGCCTTCGCCTCGACCCAGCTCGCCATGTACCGGGGGACGACGCCGACCTTGTTCGGCCACTCGTAGCGGTCGATGCAGAACTTCTTGTGCTCCGTCTTCATCAGGCACTTGCCGCCCATGCCGGCCTGCGTCGTCTTGTCGAACTCGGCGCACTGCAGCTTGGTCGCCGGGTCCAGCCACCGGAGGCAGCGTTCCTCGACGAAGGGGCAATATTCGCCCTCCACCTCGGTCATGTCGGGCGGGCACGCGGCCTCGCTGGGAAGCGCGTCCAGCGCGCTGCCCGGCTTGATGAAGCTGCCGAAGACGGGGACCTCGCGACGGGCGAGGAGGGGCAGCAGGCCCGTCGACCGGGCGGCGGCGGCGGGCCGCGGGGCGGCGTCGTGGTCCTTTCCGGCAGCCTGCGACCTCGGACTGACCGTCGCGACGGCCAGCACCGTCAACATCCCGCCGAACCCGACCAACGCCCTGTTGCGATGCATGTACGACCCCATTGCCGCGTGTTGGACGAACACGCGTCTTCCACGGTCCGTCACCCGCGTGGGCGACTCGGTCGGACCGTCGACCTGGACTCTGGCTCAAGCAAACAACGATCCGACCGCCCGGAGTGCATCCGGACGGGAGAATTCGCCGTCGACGACGCGTCTCGCTGAGCCCGCGGAGACCCAGTGGATCTCCGTGGGGCCGCGGGAAACGTCGTGTATCCAAGCGTAACTGGCGCCAATGTAGGCAGTCACGTTTGTGACGAGCCCGCGCCCGGTGCGGCGGCCCCCCGGAGGCGGTGCCCGTCGCCCCGTGTCGATCAGTGAAGGCGCGTGCGCGTCACCGCGAACACAAGATGGCGAAGGCAGCTTCGCGGCTCACGGCGATCTCCCGGTCGATCGACGCGCCTTCGGTGAAGCATCCCCGGACGCACATCCCCACGACGGCGCTCTCCGCGCACGACACCACGGCGCCCGCGGAGCATCGGTAGAGCTCGTCCTCCTCGCATTGGCCGGGCGACGTCACCGCCAGCGCCCGCGCGCTCACCCCCGCGTCCGCCTCGGGCGCACAGAGCTGCGCCCTCCCCTTTTCCCGCTCCGCGACGATCGTCAGCCCCTCTGCCGCGCACCCCCGGTCGCACTCCTGCACCCGCTCCCACGGGCACCGGCACTGCTCGGGGCTGCCGTGACAAGGCTGGGCGATCATCGCCAGCCGCGAGACCTCCACCACGCCGTCGTTGCACCGCGCCAGCCCGTCCGGGCAGTCGACCGCGTTCAGCGCCGGCGACCCCGGCGCCTCCCGGCGCCCGTCCCTCGCCACCCCGTGCTCCTCGAACCAGCTCCGCGCGCACCCCCGCTCGCACCCGAAGAGGAAGAAGGCGAGCACGAAGACGACCGCGCGAGCCGCCGTCTTCAGCACCGCGAGCGTGAGCGAGCGGTGAGCGCGTCGCATGGGACCGTCGGCCCTCTCACCGCTCCTGACGGTCGCGGTGCTGAAACGTCGCCCTCGCGGGCGACGCTTGCCGTCAGCTCTCGATGAAGGACTTGAGCTGCTTGCTCCGCGACGGGTGGCGCAGCTTTCTCAGCGCCTTGGCCTCGATCTGGCGGATGCGCTCGCGCGTCACCTCGAAGTCCTGCCCCACCTCTTCGAGGGTGTGGTCGCTCTTCTCGCCGATGCCGAAGCGCATGCGGAGGACCTTCTCCTCGCGCGGCGTCAGGGTCTTCAGCACCTTTCGCGTCTGCTCGGCGAGGTTCATGTTGATGACCGCCTCGGCGGGACTGACGACGCTCTTGTCCTCGATGAAATCGCCCAAGTGCGAGTCTTCCTCCTCGCCGATGGGGGTCTCGAGGCTGATGGGCTCCTTCGCGATCTTGAGGACCTTGCGGACCTTGTCGAGCGGGAGCTCCATCTTCTCCGCGATCTCCTCGGGGGTCGGCTCGCGGCCGTACTCCTGGACGAGGTAGCGGCTCGTGCGAATCAGCTTGTTGATCGTCTCGATCATGTGCACGGGGATGCGGATGGTCCGTGCCTGGTCGGCGATGGCGCGCGTGATGGCCTGACGGATCCACCACGTCGCGTACGTGCTGAACTTGTAGCCGCGCTTGTACTCGAACTTGTCGACCGCCTTCATCAGGCCGATGTTCCCCTCCTGAATGAGGTCGAGGAACTGGAGGCCGCGGTTCGTGTACTTCTTCGCGATGCTGACGACGAGGCGCAGGTTCGCCTCGACGAGCTCCGCCTTCGCCTTGTCCGCGATGCGCTCGCCCTCGCGGATCGACTCGTAGCTATTGCGCAGCTCCTTCACGTCGAGCTGCAGCTCTTCTTCGACCTTCTTCAGGTTCTTCTGCGCGGCCGAATGCGCGCCGAGCACCTCGTCGGGCGTGACGGCGTACTTCTTCTTGTACTTGCGCTCGAGCGCCGCGTCGCCGCGCGACTGGCGGGCCTCCTTGCGGAGCACGTCGACGTCGATCATCGCGCGCTTGGCGAGGTCGAAGACGCCGCTCTCGGCGCGCTCGATCTTCTGGATCAAGCCGCGGAGCTTCGCGACCACCTTGTCGATCGTCTTCTTGTTGAGGCGCATCTCCTCGAGCGTCTCCACCATCTTCTGGCGGTTCGCGTCGACCTCGGCCTCGATGCCCTTCTTCCTCGAGGCGGCGCACGTCTCGAGGCTCTCCTTGAGATCCGTCGCCACCTTCTCGAGGTGCTTCACCTTGTCGATGAGGCGAAGGATGCGGCGGTCGGCCTCCTCCTCGTCGAACTCCGCGTTGTCGTCCTCCGCGTCGCGGATGATGTCCTTCACGCGGATCTTGTGCTTGCGGAGCTTGTCGCCGAGGTCGATGATCTCGCGGACGGCGACCGGCGAGTTCAGGATCGCCGAGAGCACCATGTGCTCGCCCTGCTCGATGCGCTTCGCGATCTCCACCTCGCCCTCGCGGGTGAGGAGCGACACGCTGCCCATCTTCCGCAGGTACATGCGGACCGGGTCGTTGCTCTTGGAGTGGTAACCGTCGATCTCCTCCTCGGTCTTCGAGGCCGTGGACGGCTGCTCGCGGTCCCGGGAGGTCTTCTGCTCGTGCTGCTCCTCGACGATGCGCTTGGGGGCGATCTTCACCTGGGTGGCGGCATCGACGATCTCGATGTCCTCGTCGCCCAGGGCCCCCAGCACGTCCTCCATCTGGTCGGGCGCGGCCATGTCGGCCGGCAGGGCGTCGTTCACCTCTTCGTAGGTGAGGAAGCCCTTGCTCTTGCCCATCTCGATGAGCTGCTGAACTTCTTTCCGATCACGGTTCTTCGTCGCCATCGCTACCTCGGTGCTTCTGAGCCCACCTACCCCGCTCACACGTGCGCGCTCGAACGGCGCCCGCGCGACCCCGTACTGCTATTTGCCCATCAGGCGCTGACGCACAAGCTCGTTGGCGTGTTTGGCCAACTCGACTTCGGTGTCCCAGTCGCCGACGACCCGATGCTGCTCACGGACAATCTCGTTCGTCTCCCGCGCAACGCTCGTCCCTCGAAGCCTCTTGGCCGCCTTCGTCACCGTCTCCCGCGCCTCGTCGATCGTCTCGTGCATCGGGGCAGCAAGACGCGCAGACGCGAACGCTTTAGCGTCGCCCTGCATTTGCGCAAGGAATTCGGTTGTGTCCAGCACTTTTTCCCCCCGGGCGTTCACGCGCATCGAGCCGGCCATGGCCGCCACGATCCGTGCCGAGGTGGCCTCCAGGTGGGGGAGGACCGTCTGCACCTCGGAATCGTCGAGAAGCTCTGGGAAATCCAGGATGGCCTCCGCGATGGCTTTCCTGTCCTCGGAGCCCGCGGCGCGCGGCTTCAACCGGGCCTCCGAGGGCCTCGGCCCGAAGTCGATGCGCGCCGCCCGGGCCTGCGAGAGGATCTGCCGCTTGAGGGCGCCGAAGGCACCGGGGGAGCGTACCAAATCGAGCCGGCCGGCGGCCGCGTCGGCGTACCCCTCGGCCATGATGCCCCGGACGGCGGCGTCCTTCTGCCGGGCGATGAGCGCCCCCACCCGCTCGACGCGGGTCGCCTTCTCGCGAAGGTCGGCGGCGTTGAAGCTCTCGTCGAGCAGGATGTCGATGAGGTACTCGAAGAGCCCCCGCGATTGGTCGAGCACGTGGCGGAGCGCGTCGACGCCCTTCTTCCTCACCAAGTCGTCCGGATCGGTCTTCTCCGGCAGGATGGAGACCTTCACGTCGAGCCCCACCTCGTCGCACGGCTGCTCGGCGGCGAGGGCCGCCTTGCGTCCCGCCGCGTCCCCGTCGAAGAGGAGCGTGAGATCCGTCGCGTAACGGCGTAGGAGCTTCGCCTGGTCCGCCGTGAAGGCCGTGCCGAGCGGCGCGACGACGTTCTGCACGCCGCGAGCGTGAAGGCTGACGACGTCGAAGTTCCCCTCGACGAGCACCGCGTGCTCCTGCTGACGGATCGCGTGCCGGGCCTGCCACAGGCCGAAGAGGTTCGCGCCCTTCACGTAGATGGGGCTCTCGGGCGAGTTGATGTACTTCGGCGGCGGGTCGCGGTTCTCCTCGCCGTCCTCGCCCGGGATGTCCTTCAGCGCGCGGCCGCTGAACGCCACGACGCGTCCCTGCGCGTCCATGACCGCGAACATCAGCCGGTGACGGAACCGGTCGTAGTACCCCGCCGCGCTCGAGCGCGGGACGAGCAGGCCGACGCTCTCGCCCACGGCGGGCGAGACGCCATGCTTCTTCAGGTGGAGCGCCAGCCCGTCCCACCCCGGCGGCGCGTACCCGATGCGGAAGGCCTGCATCGCTTCGTGATCCACCGCGAGGTCGCGGCGCGCGAGCTCGTCGAGGGCGAGCTGCTTGTGCGGGTGCGTGCGGAGCTGCTCCTCGTAGAAGGCCGCCGCCATGGTCATCGCGGCGTAGAGAGCCTCGCGCTCCTTCTTGTGCCGGTCGGCCTCGCTCGGCGGCGCGCCCCGCTCCTCCTCGATGGCGATGCCCGCGCGCTCGGCCAGGGCCCGAACGGCTTCGTGGAAGGTGTAGCCGTCGGCCTTCTGGAGGAACGTGAAGACGTCCCCGCTCTCCTTGCAGCCGAAGCAGTGGTAGACGCCCGTGTCCTGGTTGACGTTGAAGCTCGGCGTCTTCTCTTTGTGGAACGGGCAAAGGCCGAGAAAGCGCCGACCGCGCTTCTTCAGCGACGGCACGCTCTCGGAGATGACCGCGACGATGTCGGTGCGGTCCCGAATGAGCGTGATCGTGTCCTTCGGGATCATCGCTCAGGCTTGCCCATGCGCATCGGTCGTTCCGGTCGTTTCTGGCACCGCGACGCGCCACCCCATCATGGCCTGCCGTATGTCACATGGGGGGACGCCTCGGTCAAGCTCGCCACGAGAGCTGCACGACGAGCGACGCCCCCGAGACGCCCCACGCCGTTTTCACGTCCCGCCCGCCCGCCAGTGTCACGATGTGGCGGTACGTCTCCGCGGTCACGCGACGCGAGCTGGCATGGGCGACGTAGGGGTGGTCGCGCAGCGTCACGACGCCGGACGTGCCGTCGATGGACAGGGTGAGCTCGCCGTGCGTGTGCTGGTAGCGCCATAGCTCCTGCGCACGGTCGACCAGTCGCTCGGGCGTGACGCTCGCGAAGAAGGCACTCTTGAACCGCCCGAACCCGAGGTCGATGGACCGGGAGATGAAGCGCGTGAGCTCGGCCTCGTCGGCGCGCGCCGGGCCGGCCCAGACCGCGTCGTGCCAGGCGATGGCGTGGGCCACGGCGACCCACTCGAAGGGCAGCACGATGTGGTCGAGCGTCGCCACCCGGGTCGCCAGCGGCAGCCGCTCGCCGACCAGCCCCAGCGCCCCCGCGCCCCACAGCTCGAGCGCCGCCTCGCGAAACCCGTGGATGACGCTCCCCCGCGCCGCAGGGCCCATGCCGGGAGGGGGCGACGACTGCATCGGCGGGGGCGCGGTATGGCGCGCGGTGGGGCTTCTGTCGAGCAAAGTCGCCCGGTCCATGCCCTGGTTGGTACGATCTCGCTTGCAACGACCCGCCATGCCGCCGCGCTCCGTTCCATCGACCCTCCGACGCGTCCCGGCCATCCGCCGGGCGGGGCCCACGCCGCCGCCCCCGCCCCCGGAGGTCGACGTCGCCCTGCGGCTCGCCATCGGCCGCGAGGGCATCGGGCTCGAGCTGGCGCGGCCCGCGCGCCTGGGGTGTCTCACGGTGACGGACCTCTCGGCGACGCTGCCCGGCGTACGCTTCCCGGTGGACGTCTCGGGCGGGGTGCCGCGCTTCCGGCATCGGCGCGGCGAGCTGCAGCGGCTCGAGGTCGAGGTCGGAGCGCGGTCGCTCGAGCGATGGGCGGCGCCGAGGCTCCGCGGCCTCGTGGGGACGCGCGCGCCGGAGGTGTGGATCGCGGTCGCGCGGGGATCGGCGACGGTCTGCGTCGCGGCGACCGCCGACGCGGAGGCCGAGACGCCCCGCGCGACCCCGGTGCTCGCGTTCGACGTGCATGCGCTCGCCGAGGGGGACGATCTGGTGCTCGTCGTGGCGCAGGCGCGCGGGACCGATCTGCCGCTCGCCGCGACCGCGCTCGCCGTCGCGTGCCTCGGGAGCCTGCTGCGCGCCGCCGCCGAGCGGCAAGGCGCGGCCTTCGTCGTGAAGAGCGGCGCCGGGGCCATCGTGCGGGCGCTCTTGCCCGAGGCGGGCGCGCGCGTGCCGGGTGCGGAGGACGTGCGCTGGACGTCGGTCGCCGCGGACCGCGACGCGTGGGTGCTCCACGCCGTCAAAGGCGCCCTCGCCGCGGCGCCGAGCGACGAAGCGCTGCGGGCGCGCGAGGTGGCCATGCTGCTCCGCGAGGCCGACGACGCGCTCGTCGCCGGCGACGAGGCGGACGCGCGCGCCCTCTACGTGGACGCGCTCGAACGGGCCCCCAGGCACCCCGAGGTCGCGCGGCGCATCGTCGACCTCGACGCGCGCGCCGGCGGCCGGGCCGAGGCGGCCCTCGCGATGCTCGTGGAGGCGCGCTTCCCGGGCGGGACCCCGGGCGAGGCCCGCTTCGGGACGCTCCCCGGGGAGCTCCTCGTCGAGACCGGCGACGCGGAGGCCGCCCTCGCGAGCCTCGAGCGCGCCGGCGACACCGAGCCCTCCCCCGCCCTCGCCGCGCGGGCCTACGAGCTCGCGGCGCGCGTCGCCCGGGACCCGGAGGACGCCGCCCGCTGGCTCGATCGCGCCCTCGCCCGCGCACCGCGCTCCACGACGGCGCGCTGGATGCGCGTCACCCGGCGGCTGGAGCTCGGGCGCCTGGAGGACGCGCTCGCCGACGCCGAGCAGCTCGAGGCCCAGGCCCGCGGCGGCGCGGCGAAGCACGCGGTGTGGCTGCGCGCCGGACGGGCGTGGCACGCGGCGGGGCTCTCGTCGCGCGCGGGAGTGCTCTTCGAGCGGGCCCTCCGCTTCGTGCCGGACGAGCCCCGGGCGCTGGCGGGCCTCGGCGTCGCGCTGGTGGGCGACGGCCGCGAGGCGCGGGGCGTCGCCGTGCTGGAGCGGGCGCTCGAAGTGGCCGCGGCGCGGGGCGAAGCGACGACCGCCATCCTGCTCGACCTCGGGCGCGCGCTCGCCGAGAAGCTCGACGACCTGCCGACGGCGGTGGCGCGCGTCTCGGCCATCCCGGCCGAAGCCCCCGAGGCCATGATCGCGCGCGGCCTCGAGGGACGCTGGCGCGCGCGGCTCGGGGACCTCGCGGGAGCGGCGCTGGCGTTCGCGCGGCTGCGGGAGCTCGCGTCGTCCCTCGCGCCGGGCAAGGACGACGCGAGGACGCAAGCCGTCGCCGCCCTCTTGCGCGAGGCCGCCGACGTCGAGCGGACGCGCCTCCACGATCCGCTCGCGGCCCAGCGCCACCTCGCCGCCGCCCTCCGCCTCCGCCCGCGCGACGCCGAGCTTCTCCGCGCGTACCGCGACGTGGGCGCGCTCGTCGCCCGCGACGCGGCGGGCCCCGAGTCGGCGCCGGAGGCCGACGAAGCGCCGCTCCCGTTCGACGACGCGGAGGAGAAGTCGGCGACTCACCGCACGGTGTCCGAGCGCCCCGGGCTCGATCTGTCGCTCCCCGCGGAGGTGGACGCCGAGCTCGCGGCGCGGATCGACGACCTCACGCGCCGCTTGCAGGGAAACCCGGCCGACGACGCCGTCGCCGACGAGCTGGCCGCTCTGCTCGAGCAGGCGGGCCGCGGGCACGAGCTCCTCGCGCTCCTCAGCGCGCGGCTCGAGGACGCCACCCCCGAGCGGCGCGTCGTCCTCGCCCCCATGGCGAAGAGCGCCCTCGAGAGGCTCGCGACCGAAGCGACGTCGGCGGGCCGCCACGAGGAAGCAGCGCTCTATCGAGGCGCGATCGACGCCCTCCTCACGCGGTAGGCCTCAGGCCGTCGTCGCCAGCGCCTTCTTCACGTCGTCCAGCGCCGCATCCACCTCGCCCACTTCGAGGCCGCATGCCTTGGCGATCTTCGCCAGCACCTCGCGCTCGACCGGGCTCACGTCGTCGCTCGTCTGCGCGAGCAGGGCCGCGATGCGCAGCACCTCCTGCGCGTGCTCCTTCTTCGTCGCGGTCCTCGCGAGCGCCGTGACGCGCGCGTCGAGGCCGTCCTCGCTCAGCTGATCGCCGAGATCGCTCACCAGCCCCTCGAGCTGCCTCGGCGCCACCGCGCCCCCGCACGCCGCCAGCACGACGCGCTCGAACGTCGTCTTCTCGTCGGCGTCGAACACGCCGTCGGCGTTCGCGACGAGGTACGCGCCCTCGACGATGGCCTCGAAGAGGGCCACCGCCAGCGGGTCGAAGCCCGTCGGCACCGTCGCGTCCTCCGAGGGGCGCGCGCCGTACGACGCCGCGGTCAGCGAGAGGATCGACACGGGCTTGGCCGGGTCGACGGCCTTGCCCGGATCCGAGACCGACCGCGCCACGCGCGCGAGCAGGTTGATGCGGTGGTCTTTCTCCATGAGGCGTCGGCGGCGAGCATACCAGAAGCCGCGCGCCGGCTACGGTGAGCTGGGCGCGAGGAGAAGCTGGTAGGTACCTGTCGCGTCGGTCAGGGCGCGGCCGACCTCGACGGCGTGCCCGGTCGCTGGCACCTGGAAGACACGCACCACTGCGGCGGCGACCGCGTTGCCGCCCGGATCGAACAGCTGCACGCCCGCGCTGACCGGCGCGGGCACCGGAATGACGGGCACCATCACGTCGGTCGGTCCCACGAGCAGCGGCTGCGTCACCCACGGGAAGGAGGTGCCGCTCTGTGGCTCGACGCGCAGCGTGTAGTCGCCCGGATCGAGCGCCAGCGTGAAGGTGCCGTCCGCCGCCGTCGTGGTGAGCCCTTCCCGCGGCATGCAGCTCGCCGCAGACCCCGTGACGCACCCGGTCGGAATGGCGTCGACGGTCGCTCCGGCCATGAAGCGTCCATCGGCCACGATGGCGGAGCCCTGCACGCTTCGCATCCTGTCGACGAGGACGTCGGGCGACGTCGCCCCTGCCGTCGGGTCGACCTCGAACGGGGACACGACGGTGATCTGATGCGCGGCGTCGAGCGGTCGCGCCGTCACGCGGTATATCCCGGGCGCCAGCGTGATCGAATAGGTCGCCTCGCCGCTGGTGGGGTCGAGCGTGGCCGTCGTCTCCGCGGAGTACTCGAAGTTCGCGTTGCTCAGCACCACCCCCAGCTTGGGATCGACGTAGTCGATGCCCTCGGTCGTGTCCCCCGCGGTGACCTCGAAATACAGCTCGGCTTCGAGGGGCGTCGTCTGTGCGCTGCCGGCATCGGAAGGAACGACGCCGCTCACCTTGCCCGTCACGGTCACCGGCGTCGGCAGGGTCGGGTAGAACTGCTTGTAAGAGAAGGTCCCGCCCAAGAACCCGGACACATACGTCGGCAGGTGCACGCCCGGGGGCGGCGCGATCACGATCTCGGTGCCGGTGAGGGCGTCGCCGCCGACCGGGTGATGGTTGGTGGGAAGGAGGACGACGCACGGCGTGGCGGCGCAGTCATTCGTCCGCGTACCGAGGGTGGCGACCGAGGAGACGCGGCGGAGCGTCGTCGTGTCGCGGAGGTAGGCCTGCCAGCCCGCGAGGCCGTCGGGAAGGCGGTACACGCTGAAGCTCGGGATCTGAGAGCCCGTGATGGGCGCATCGCTCAGCGAGCTCGTGACGTCGGGGACGAACGAGTCCTCGTCGTTCTGGGTCATGGCGGTCACGAGGGTCACGTTCTCGACCTCGGGTGGGAACGCGGCGTCGAAGGGCGGATCGGGCTGGAGGGTGGCCTCGTAGAGCCCTCCCTGGAGGCTCGCCTGGAACCCGATGCTGGGGCCCGATCCCGGGCCGGGCGGGCTGCTCGGCGCAGTCTCGTCGACGACGAAGGCCTCGATGGGATCCAGCGGCAAGCCGAGGCTGACGGCGTCGACCGCGCCGGAGGCTGTCTGCCAGAGGGGACGGTACGTCACGTGGACGGGGAGCGCCGTCGGCGTCGACTGCCCCGGGTTGCCGAGGTTCCAGTCGACTCCGGCCGGAGGCGGCTGCTGGTACTGCGGCAGCACCGTGTAGGCACCCTGCACGAAGGCGTAGGCGGGCAGCTGCGCGCACGTGGCCGAGGTGCAAGCTGCGGTCGCGGGGGGCGGGATGAAGTTGCCGTAGGGGATGACGAAGCTCTGCCCCGGAGCGAACGCCGAGTCCTGCGAGAGGGCGACGACGATCACGAGTCCGCTGTAGAGCGAGACGACGAGGCACACGCCGCCATTGCAGGTGGGCGCGGGCGACTGCGTGTAAGCGGTGCACGGGTGCGCCGGGCAAGCGTTCGACGGGGAGCGGACGCCGGGCGCGGGCGCCACCGCCACGGAGACGCACCCGGTGACGAGCAGCAGAACCCATGGCGCGCGAGACCACACGGGCTAGTCCGTCCCCGACTCGGGCACGGCGGGCAGCGCCTCGGAGGGCGCGTCGGCCGGGGGAAAGGCACCGTCCTGAAACGCCCCGGCGTCGTAGACGATGAGGTCACAAGAGACGGCCCCCGGCGGGTCGTAGATCCACTGAACGCTGTCGCCCCCGATGGAATCGGGCTGGTGGGGCGACCCAGGCTCGAACTGATGGGCGACGAAGACCTGGATGCTGTGGCACTGCGAGGGATCGAGATCCGTCGGCGCCGAGAAGGAGACCCACGCGATGCCGCCGTCGAGCGTGCCGGGTGTCGGCGTCACGGTCACGACGCCGGGTGGTGTCCTCGGCGGCGTGGCGCTCGTGCAATTCGGAGGGTCGATGCACGCCTCGTAGTCGATGAAGACGTCCCACTGGAACGACTCGTTCGGGTCCTCGAGGTCGACGGGCACCTCGAACTCGAGCGGGAGCTCGGCGAGGATCACCCCCGACGGCACCACCGACTCGTGCAAGATGGTCGGCCGATGCTCGGTCTCTTCGGGGAGCTGAGGCGGCGGCGCCGTGATGCAGGCGGCCGAGACGAGCATCCCGGCGGCGAGCAGGGCGCAGGCAGCAGCGACGAAGCCGAGGGTTAAGGACCGGACCATCGTTTCAGAAGAGGCTGAAGCGGCCAGAAGAAGATGTGCCACGGGGGGCGCTGGGCGCAACGACGTGCCAGCGCGCGCTCGCGTACTCGGGGCTGACCGCGAGACGGAGAAGGTCCGCGAGCGCAGGGACGTTTTCGCACAGCCCCCGGAGAGACGCGAGCGAGGGAGCCTCGGCGACCCCGAGCTCGGCCAGGAGCGCGCGCGCGGCGCTGGCGAAGTCCCCCGACAGAAAGAGGCCGACGCGCCGCCCGCTCTGGTGGGCGCGCGCCACGAGGTCCTCGTACTCCGCCACGCTCGAGGCGCCGAGCAGCTCCTGCAGGCGGCGCTGCGTCCGCGCGGGGACGATCTGCCAGAACGACTCGGCCAGGCGCGCCGCGCGAGCATCGACGTGCCGCCCGAGCTCGGGCGGGCCGAAGGCGGCGCGCATCGCCTCGACCAGCGCGCGCCCCTCGACGGGCGGAAGCCCGAGGCGCAGCACGTTGTGCGGCAACGCCGCGCACATGCCGCGGCCGAGCGCGAACCGGAGCTCGGGCGTGTCCTCCCGCACGTCGCCGGAGAGGATCACCGACGGCGGCGCCAGCAGCGCGACCTGGGCCATGGGCGTCCCCGCGGTGGCGCGCGGCACGAAGAGGGGGATGCGCGGGACGTCGAGGGCGCGCATCGCCGACTCGTAGAGGCGGGAGATCGCCGACGTCTGTCCCGGTACGACGCGCTCGACGCCGGTGATGCCGTAGCTCGCGGCGTCGCGGACGAAGAGCTGCATCGCGCCCTCCCAGAGGAGCGACATGGCCTCCCCCGCCGCATCCATCGACGGCCGCGCCAGCAAGGGGAACATCCCCGGCTGCTCCGGTTGAGAGGCGAGCGGCGGAGGCGGCAAGGGTCCCGCGCCCGCGTCGAAGGCGCGGAGGACGTGCTCGACGGCGCGCGCGAAGACGCGGTCGTCGTCGGCCAGCGCGGCGGCGCGGAGCGACTCGAGGCGGCCGATGTCGCCCGGCTCGAGGGCGACCTGCTGGCGGCGGACGCGCACGACGTCGCGCGCGCGGTCGGGCGACGAGGCGAGGACGGGGGAGAGCACGTCCCCCGCTTCGCCGAGGCCGTCGGCGAGCGCCTCCCAGAGGAGCGGCTCGGCGCCGCGGGCGTCGCCCTGGCCGAGACGGGCCCGACCGAGGGCGAGTCGGGCCCGCGCGCGCTCGCCGGGGCTCGTCGCCGCGCGCACGGCCGACTCGAGGTCGTCCACGCGGACGTCGGCGCCGGGGATCGAGGAGCGTGGTCGAAGCGTGTCGACGGAGGGGGGCGCGATGCCCTGCGCGACGGGGGCGACCTGCCGGGCCACGCGGTAGAGGTCGACGAGGAGGGCCCTCCGCTGGGCCACGGCGCCGCGCGTCTCCTCGTGACGATCGGCGAGGTCGAGAAACCACGCCGCCTCTTCGAGGCGAGAGCAACGCACCGCCGCGTCGGCGGCGACGATCGCCACGATGCCGGGCCTGCGGAGCTCGAGGAGGGACCCGCCGAGAGCGACGCGGAAGGCGTCGACGGCCGTCGTGTGCTGCCCGGTCGAGAGGAGGCGCTCCGCCAGGCCGAGCGCGACGAGCGGATGGTCGCCCACGACGGCGCGCGTGGCCTCGAGCTCGTGCAAGCCCGCGCCCCCGCCTTGCACGACGTCGAGCGCCTCGGCGAGGAGGAAGGCCCGGAGCGCGTCGTCGTCGACACCGAGCGGCTCCCGGATGCGCGTGAGCTCCTCGATGGTGTGGCGGGCTTCGTCCGGCGCCCCGGCGCCGCGCATCCGGTACTCGAGGCCGCGCGCGAGGAGCTGCGGTGTGGCGCGGTCGGGCGCCGCGCCGGCGGCACGACGGGCCCGGTCGAGCGCGAGACCGGGATCGCCCGAGCGCGCGGCCGCCTGCGCCGCCTCGAGAAGGAGCTCGCTGCGCGCCCGCCCGTCGACGCTGGTGCCCGAGCCGATCGCGTCGAGCGCGTCCCCAAGCTCCCGGTCCGCCCCGAGGGCCCGCGAGACCTCGACGCGCAGCGCGAGCGCCGTGGGGCTCGACGGATCGTGCTGGAGGACGCGCGTAGCGTGATCCATCGCCGCCTCGAGGTCGCCCGCGCCCATCGCCGCGCGGCCCGCCCTCAGCTCGAGCTGATCCCGCTCCGAGGGGTCCGCTTCCAGGGCCGCAGCGCGACGCCAGAGCGGGGCCGAGCGGCCCGAGGCGCCCTGACGGTCGAGGAGGTCGGCGAGGTAGCGGAGGGCGCCGGCGTTGTCGGGCCACTCGCCGAGGAGCAGCGCCAGCTCGTCGCAGGCGTCGCGGATGCGGCCGAGCCTCTGCTCGAGGATCGCGGCGCGGCGGAGGCGCACCGCGCGAAGCACCTCGCGCATCCCCGAGTGGAGGCTGAGCCGCTCGGCGCGGCGCGCCAGGTGATCGGCCAGCTCGTCGAAGCGCCCGCGCGCCACGATGAGCGACTCGATGGAGTGGTCCGCCTCCTCGTCGTCGGGATCGAGCGACAGCACGCGCGTCCAGGCCGTGACCGCCGCGTCGAGATCTCCACGACGCTCGTGCGCCCTCGCGAGCCGCTTGAAGACGGGGCCCCGCCCGTCGTCGCCCACGCGCGTCGCGATCTCGCCCAGGGCCGCCACGCGGGCCTCGTCGTCTCCGGCCGCCTCGGCGACGCGCTCGAGCGCGCTCCATCGGTCCATCGGGGCCGGGTCGAGCTTGCAGGCCTCGACGAGCGCGCGCACGGCGCCCGTCCGGTCGCCCCGGGTCTCTCGGCGCTCGGCGATCTCCATCCAGCGGTCCGCCCGCATCGTGGGCGAGGCGCCGTGGCTGGCCGCCTCGCGCTGGACGCGGGCGTCGATCTCGCTCCCCCGTCCTGCCGCGTCCCATGCCGCGCGGAGCTCCCGCTCCACCTCGGCGCGCTCCTCGCCCTCGACGAGGTCGACGGCCCGCTCGAAGAGCGGCGCGGCGTCCCCGTGGGCGCCGTCGGTCATCTGCGTGCGGGCGGCGGCGACCAGGGCGTCGGCGCGTCGGCGAGGGGGGACCCGCTTGCCCAGCCGCTCGGCGAGCGCGGGGACCCGGCGGACGGCGGCGTCGGCCTCGAGGACGAGGCGGTCGTCCTCCGGCTCGCGGAGCGCCGCCGCCACGGAGGCGCGCGCGCGCAGCCCGTCGTCGCCCATCGCCGCGGCGACCGCGGCGAGCAGACGCAGGACCGCGACGCCGACGTTGGCGTGGGGGCTCTCGGCGGCATCGAGGAGCTTGGTCATGCGCTCGCGCGCGTCGTGCGCCGCGGCCAGGGTCGACGCCCACCCGGCGAGATCGGCGAATTCCTCGACGTCGGCGTCGCACGCGACCGCGCGCTCGACGGACGCGAAGGCTCCTTCCGCGTCGCCGAACAGCTCGAGCGAGGCGCCGGCGAAGGCGATGGCGACGCGGGCACCCTCGGGGCCGTCGAGCCGGTCGGTGATGGTGCGCGCCGCGCGCCCGAGGCGGAGGTCGAGCGCGTCCCGCTCCTCGGGCCCGAAGCGGAGCAGCTCCCGGCCCGCGTCTCGCAGGAGGCCGATGGTCGCGACGTTCGGCGCGGCGACCGAGGCGCGCAAGAGGACGTCGACCTTGCGCCTCACCCCCTCTTCCCCTTCCCCGGCGATGCTCGCGGCGCGGAGCAGCCAGCCCGCGCGGGCGGTGGATCGCTCCGAGGCCTCGGCGACCAGCTCGATGGTGCGGATGGCCTGCGTGGCGTCGCCCGCTCGCTCCGCCGCGCGGGCCAGCAGCTGAAACGAGGACCCCTCGGACGGCACGGCGTAGAAGGCCTGCGCGGCGTGCTTGAGGGCCAGCGCCTGGACGCCGTGCCTCTCGAAGAAGCGCGCGCCGCGGTAGTGCGCGGCCCGCCGGCCGAACCGACCGAGCGCGCGCGAGGCGACCAGCTCGTAGAGCGCCGACAGCGCGGCGTGCTCCCTCGTCGCGTCGGCGGCGCGCTCCGCGACGGCCAGCGCGTCGGCATAGGTCGGGCTGCGCGCGATGCCCCGGGCGGCGAGGTCGAAGGCGAGGTGCGGCTCGCCGCTCGAGAGGGCCGCGCGCGCGACGTCGGCCGCGATGGCCGCGGCGCCGAGGGCGTCCGGCTCGGTCTCGATGAGGCGGGCGAGGTACTCGAAGGCGAAGGCGCTGCCGGCGAAGGCGACCAGATCGAGCGCGAGCGTCACGTGTCCGCGCGACCGCGAGAGCCGCGCCGCCCGCTGCCACGCCGAGATGGCGCCCACGCGGTCGTCGGCGAGGTCCCACAGCGCAGCGCCGAGGTCGCGCCACGCGAGCGACGCCGCGTCCGTGTCGCCGGCCGCCGCCAGACGCTCGGCGCGCGCACGCAGCCTCCAGAGCTGGCCGTCCGGCCCGAGGGGCCGCTCGCCGAGGCGCGCGAGGTGCCGGTCGATCTCCGGCGACGCGACGCCCTCCTGCGCGGCGCGCGCCACGACCCGCGCCTCGCCCTCGTCGTCACCCAGCCGCTCGCGCAGGTCGGCCAGGCGGACGAGCAGCGGCGAGCGCTCGGTGCCCTCCGTGCTGCAGGCCGTCCACCGCTCGAGGACCGCCGCGGCGAACCCTGCGTCGGAGGCGCGCTCGGCCACGTCGAGCATCGCGTTCCGCAGCGGCTCGATCTTCGGCCCGAAGACGTCGAGCGCGCGCCGCGCGACGACCGCCCCCCGGTCCGCGTCGAGGCGAACGAGATCGCCGAGCGCGCGGGCGAAGGGGACGCCGAGCCAGGACGAGGACTGCGGCTGGGACAGCAGCCACGCCAGCGTGTCGCCGAGACGGCCGCCGTCGCCCGAGCGCACGAGGCGGTCGACGAGCTTCTCGATGGCCTCGCGGTGCCCGGGCCGGAGCGCCACCGTGCGCTGGCTCCAGCCGACCGAGAGCTCCGTCTCGCCGAGGGCATCGAGCACGTCGGCGAGCGCCGCGCACCAGCCGGCGCGCGGGCCCACGATGGCGATGGCGCGCTCGAGCGCCGCGGCGGCCGAGCGATCCAGCGTTCCTTCGAGCATCACGTCGGCCAGCGTCGCGATCGCGCGCGGGCTCGTCAGCTCCGCGTGCAGGCCGAGCTCCGCCAGACGACGCGCGGCCCTCGCGTCGCCGCTCGCCCGGGCGCGCTCCGCCGCGGTCGAGAGGAGGACCGCCCGCACCGCGCCCGTCGCGGTCGAGGCGACGCGCTCGAGCGCCGAGACCTGGGCGTGAACGTCGCCGGAGACGGCCGCCCGCACCCACGCGGTCGCGGTGGACGCCCGCGAATCGGTGCCGTCGTCGTCGTGCGCGTACGGGACGGCGGCGGCCCCGGGGACGTCGCCGTGGAGCGCCGGGAGCGCCGCGGCGGCGTCCTCGCAGGACGGGTCGGCCGCGAGCGCCGCGACGTACGCCGCCGTCGCGCGGGCGGAGTCGGCGAGCGGCCCGGAGAAGAGGCGCGCGAGCTCGACGAGGTGGGCGGCGCGGTCCGGCGGGGCGCCGTGGGCGCTGCGGACGACGGCGCGCGCGGCGACCGCCTCGTGCATCCCGAGGCCGAGCAAGATGCCGTCGAGCGCGCCGGCGCCCTCCCCGTCGACGTGGGTGTCGAGCCGCGCGTCGAGGGCGGCCGCGAGGGCCCGCGTGTTCGCGTGGGCCGCGGCGGCTCCTTCTCTCCGCCGCGCGTGCACCACCGCCGCCCGCTCCGCGTCGCGCCCGACGACCTGGCGTGCGTGCTCGCGCCAGGCCTCGTCGGCGGCGTCCGGCTTGCCGCGGCGCTCGAGGGCGTCGACGAGGGCCTGCACCGCCCGCCCGCTCGACCCGTCGACGGCGAAGGCGCGCCACAGATCCTCGAGCTCGGCCTCGTCGTTCCCCTGCGCCGCGCGCCGCCGCGCGGCCTCCACGTACGCCTCCGCGGCCGCCGATTTCGGCACCGCGTCGGGCTCCCACTCCGCGAGGGCGCCCAGCAGCTCGCCCGGCAGCGGATCGTCCGGCGCGATGGGCAAGGCTGCCTCGAACGCCGCCGCCGCCCCCGCCGCCGCCCCCGCGCGCGCCTTCAGCACCCCCGTCCGCACGAGGACGTAGGCCGCCTCCGCCGACTCGACGTCCGGCATCGCCGCGATGGGCCGGAGCGCCCCCGCGGCGCGCGCCGACTCGCCGAGGCTCTCCAGCCACGCCGCCAGCTCCCGCCTCAGCTCGATGTCGTCGCCTCCCCGCAGAGCCTCCATCGCGAGGTCGACCGCCTCGTCGAGGTCGCGGTCGCGCGAAGCCAGCCAGCGCGCCAGCGCCGCGCACGCCTGCCTCGTCGCCGCCGTCTCTCCGGCCGCCCGCGCCTCCTCGACGCGCGCACGCATCCACGCTTCCTCCGCGCGCACGCCCGCGCGGCGCTCCAGCGGCGGGGGCGCCAGCGTCGTCCGCGCGAAGCGCCCCTGCGGCGTCGTCCACTCCGGGGGCGGCAGCGTCCCGCGCGCCGGACGCGGCTCGCCCTCGAGCGCCGCGGTCTGCGCCTCGCCTTCCGGGCGGCGGTCGGACGGGATCATCCTCCGGGGGATCGTACGCCAGGTGTCGTCCCGCGTGCAGCGCGAGATCCCTCGAGAGCCGTCCGGGAAGCGGGACGGCTCTTCCTCTTCAGCGCACGGTCAGCGCGAAGGGCAGCGCGCAGACGACCCGTTCGTGCTCGCCCAGCGGCGCCAGGCTCTCGGCGAACGGCGCGACCTCCGGCGCCACGCGCGCGAGGAGCTCGGCCGCCACCGTCCACGTCCCCGCGAGCGGGCGCGGCGGGACCACCCCGGCGCTGCTCGCAGGCTGGTCCTCGCCCAGCGCGTCGAGGAGCCCCGAGCTCTCGCCCACCGCGTTCACCCGCGCGTCGGGCGCCAGCCCGGCCAGGGCGCGCGCGCGCGCGATGGCCTCCGTGAGGCCTCCCAGCTCGTCCACGAGGCCGCGGGCCTTGCCCTCTCGCCCGCTGAAGATGCGCCCCTCGGCCGACGCCGCCACGCGCTCGACCGGGATGCCCCTCCCTTCGGCGACGCGCGACAGGAAGAGCGTGTAGATGCTCGTCATCGTCGCCAGCATGCGCTCACGCGTCGCGTCGTCCCACGGCATCAGCAGCGACTCGTAGGCCGCGCGCGTCGCCGCCGCGGGGTCGTCCGGCTTCGCGGCGATGGTCTCGGCGTGGACGCCGAGCTTGGCGAGGGCCCTGTCCGCCGCGATCTTCCCTCCGACGACGCCGATGGAGCCGACGATGCTCGTGTCGTCGGCGAAGATGGCCGACCCCGCCGACGCCAGGTAGTACCCGCCGCTCGCCGCCATGCCCCCGACGCTGACGACGAGCGGCTTCTTCGCGCGGATGCGCATGAGCTCGTGCCACAGCAGATCGCTCGCGAGGGCGCTGCCGCCGGGCGAGTCGATGCGCAAGACCACGGCCTTCACGTCGTCGTCGTGCTCGAGGCGGGCCAGCGTCCGGACCGTGCGTCGCTCGACGATGCCGCCCCCTTCGGAGAGGAGCCCTCCCCCGCCCTCCATCGAGATGGCCCCGTCAGCGCGGACGAGGGCCACCGGCGCCGTCCCGAGCGACTCCCCGGCGATCGCCCGGAGCACGTCGGAGAGATCGTCGCCGCCGCCCGAGGCCGCCCCGCCGCCGAACCGCACCTCGGCCCGGACCGCCGCGGCCTCCTTCTCGAGCGCTTCGCGCGCTTCGTCGAAGTAGCCCACGTCGTCGATGAGCCCGAGCTCCTTCGCCCGCTGCGGCGAGTAGGGTCCGTCCTCGGGCGTGGCCTCGGCCACGGCGGGACGCGCCGCGCGCAGCCCGTCGAGCCATGCGGCGCGCATGTCCGACAGCGTCGACTGGAGGGACGCGCGCGCCTCGGGGCTCGGGCCGTCCCGCGTGAAGGGCTCCTCCGCGCCCTTGTACTTGCCGACCTGAAGGAAGTCGACGTCGAGGCCCAGCTCGTCGGCGAGGAGCTTGTGGAAGTACATCGTCTGCGCCGCGAGCCCGACGGCGTCGACTCCGGTCGCCGGCGCGAGCCAGATGCGCTTGCAGGCGCGGGCGGCGAGGTAGAGCGTGCCGTTCGAAAGGTCGTCGGCGTGGCACCACACGGGGTGCTTGGCCCCGAGCGTGCCGAGCATCGTCCCGATCTCCTGCGCGCGCGCCAGGCCGACGCGCGCCGTCCCGAGCCGCACGAGGATGCCCCGGATGTCCTTGTCACGATCGAGGCGCTCCACCTCGCTCACCAGCTCGTCGAACGAAGGGCCCTTCGAGGAGAGGCCGAGCAACCCGGTCGGCGGCTGCTCGGGCACGCCGTCGGAGAGGTCGATCACCGCGACGGCGGGCCCGGCGCGCGGCTCGTCGTGCGAGGCCCCCGAAGCCGACGCGGCGCGACGGCGCCCGTCACATCCGGCCGACGCGGCGACCGCCGCGAGCGCTGCGAGGAGGACCCACGGCGCCACGCGCGCGCGGCGCATTCAGAGGCCTTCCGGGCTGGCGGAGGGGGTCGCCTTCGGCGCGGCCGTCGCCGTCGCCGTCGGGGTCGGGGCCGGCGCGCCCTCCCCGGTCGGCGCAGGGGTCGGGCTCGCGGTCGCCGCGGTCGTCGCCGCCGGCGGCGCGGCTGGCTCCGCGCGCTGCTTCACGTACGCGGGGTAAGTGCCCTCGGGGAACCGCTCCTCGATGTCCTTGTACGCGCGCTGCGCGCTCCCGCGGTCGCCCGTCGCCCACTCCGTGTCCGCGACCCCGAGGAGCGCGGGCAGGTACGACGGATTGACCGCGAGCGCGCGCCGGTACGCGCTGATGGCCCCCGCCGAGTTCCCCTGCGCGCGATCCACGTCACCCAGGCCCGCGAGGGCCTCCGAGTCGCTCGGGTTGCGCGAGACGAGGGCCTCGTAGATCTGCCGGGCGTGGTTCCAGTCGCCCTTCTTGATGGCCTGCGCGGCCGCCTTCATGCCGCCGGTCGCCGAGTCGCCCGAGGGCTCCTCGCTCGCTGCCCCGCCGCCTCCCCCGCCGGCCGCGGGCGGCGGCGCCTGCGTCGGAAGCGAGCTCACGTCGATGTGCGGCACGTTCGCCGCGACGCCTCCATCGATGGACGGCTTCGCCGGGGCCCGGTCGACGAACGCGTGGAGCTGCGGCAGCAGCGGGTACGGGCGCGTCAG
Source organism: Polyangiaceae bacterium (assembly GCA_036501935.1). Classification (GTDB taxonomy): domain Bacteria; phylum Myxococcota_A; class Polyangia; order Polyangiales; family Polyangiaceae; genus Palsa-1150. The sequence goes on from DASXZL010000035.1 coordinate 30,126, forward strand.
CGCATCGAGCTTCGCGAGCTCGGACTTCGCGCCGGGCGTATCCCCCGACTTGGCCAGGGCGTAGACGAGCGCCGCCCGCGCGCGCCCGGCGTTCCCCTCGCCCGCCGCAGCGAGGCGCAGCCGGTCGATCACCGTCGTCCATAGCGGATCGGTCTCGGCGAGGTCGAGCGCCGCCAGGACGTACGCGGTCTCCGGCTGCGAGGCCTGCGCGCTGATCTTCGGGACGTAGCTGCGCGCGGCGTCGCGCTCGCCGACCAGGCGCAGCGCGTCGACCTTCGCCCGGAGCGCCGAGAGATCCTCCGGGGCGGCCGCCACGGCGTCGTCGGCCGCCTTTCTCACGCGCGGGAGGCGGTCGGCGAGCTGCGCCTTCGTCGTCCGCAGCTCGTCGTTGGCGGTGGGGGGCAAGAGGCGGAGCGCGAGCCACGGCACGTCGGTCTTCGCCGCCGCGACGCGCGCCTCGTCGAGGAGCACGCGCGGATCGTGCTCGGCGAGCGCGCTCGCCTTGTCGAAGGACTCCTGCGCGAGCTCGAGGTTGCCGTCGCCCATCGCCTTCTCGCCGTCGGCGACGAAGGCCTGCGCGCGCGGATCGAGCTGGACCGCCACGGCGGCGGTGCGGGCGGCCAGGTAGGGACGCGCCACCACCCAGCCCCCCACGCCGACGGCGAGGAGGAGCACGAACGCCACCACCCAGCCCCCCACGCGGCGCCGGCGCGGCAGCGAGTACGACTCCTCCATCGACGAGGGCTGCCAGGCGCGCATCGCCGGCAGCTCGTCGTCGCCCGTCGGCAGCGGCGCGCGGATCGGGTTGGTCGGCGGCGGCAGCGGCGACGACACGTCGAGCTGCACCGGAGGCGGCGGCGGCGTCGGCGGAGGGCGCCGGATGGTCACCGGGTCTTCCGTCCCCGGCGGCGCCATCGCGGCTTGCCCGAAGGCGTACGGGGTCGCGCTGACGAGCGGCAGCGTCTCCACGTCGGGCGCACGCGGCGAGGGCGGCGGGGTCGGCGGCGGCGGCGCGCCCGCGTTGACCGGCCGAAGCGTGTCGATCTTGCGGCGCGGAGGCGGCAAGGGCGGCGCGGTGGAAGGCACGGGCCCCCAGGACGCCGTCCGCTTCGGGAACGCCGCCGCCTCGCCCCCGTCGGGAACCGACGACGCGAGGGGCACGCGCAGCGGCGCCGTCGTCATCCCCGGCGGCGGAGGTCGGCTCGAGGTGCGGCCGTCGAAGAACGGCTCGAGCTCGGCAATGGAACCGAGCGCGCGGGCAGGCCCGACCCCGCGTGTCAGCACGTCACCCCGCGAGACCTGCTTTGCCAGAATGGCGCGTTGAAGCTCGCGGAGCGAGAGGAAGGTCAGCCGTTGGCCGCCGGTCGTCTGCACCGCCCACTTGTCGCCCGCGCCCTCGCGGGCCTCGGGGCCGCGCACCTTGAACTGGTGGCCGCAGTTGGTGCAGCGGACGGTCGTACCGCGCCCGCTGACGAGGGCGTCGTCGAACTCGTACTCGGTCTTGCAACGCTCGCACTGGACGTCCATCACACACCCGCGCCTGACCGGTCGCTCGAAGCCCCGCGGGACGGCGGTCGATGCACGACGCGGCGGACCATGGAAGCGGCGGCCATCGTACGGAGATGAACGTTAACACGCGCCTTCTGACGCTGTCGATTCGTCCGCGCGCGCGTCGACCGAGCCCAGGCGGCGGTCGCGCATCGTGCCCCATCGCGAATGCCCCTCGCGGGACAAAGGGTCCCTCGCCCCGCAGGCAGGCTGGCGTGAACATGAGACAACCATGGGCGTGACCACGGCGCCTGCGTCCTTCGTGAACGGGCGTCTACACGGCGCTCCTCGTGCCCGTGGATTTCTCGCGGGACCAGGCTGCTCGCACGAGGGCACGTGCGTTGCTAAAGTTCGTTCGCGTTCGAGGGAGTGGGTTTGGTGTGTCGTGTACCCAGAGTGGTGAGGTCATGAAGCAAGTCCTTCTCGGCATCGCAATGGTTGGCGCCGCGGCCGTCCTCTGGGGCTGTCCCATCTACGGAAACGAGAATCGGGTCTGTCAGGGAGGCGGCTGCTACAGCTGCCCGGACTCGACGTACTCCGGCGCCTGCATCAACTGGACGTGCTCGCAGGACAGCGACTGCGAGAGCGGATACCAGTGCGACCAGACGAGCGGGAGCTGTTACCCCTCCTCCGGCTACACGCCCGACGCGGGCAACGACGCGTCCGATTGCAGCAGCACGGGCTGCCCGAACGGCTACGTCTGCAAGCTCGCGAACGGCGTCGCCCAGTGCGTGTCGCAAGGCGGCTCCGGCGGCGATGCCGGTACGGGCGGCGACAGCGCGAGCGCGGCCGATACGGGCGTCGTGAGCCCGGGGGACGCGGCGACCGGCGGCGACGGCGCGAGCGCGCCCGACGGTTCCATCTACGGAACCGGCCCGGCCTGCAACGCGGACACGGACTGCACGACCACCGCCGGCTCGCGCTGCGTCGACGGCCAGTGCGCCCTGCAGGTGGGGCTCTGTTCCGACGGTACGCAGTGCGTGGCCGCGGGCTCGGCGTGCGTCGACGGGCTGTGCGAGGCGCGCTGCAGCGCGACGGAGCCCTGTCCCTCGGGTTACGGGTGCGACTTCACGCGCGGCGTCTGCAACCTGAACCCGGGCGCCTGCACCGGCTCGGGAGCATCGAGCTGTCAGGGAGGCGCGACGTGCGTCGAGAGCCACTGCGTCCCGCCGTGCGATCCCGCCGCGGAGGGCGGCGTGAGCTGCGTGGCCGGCCAGGTCTGCGTCAACGGGGGTTGCATCCCCGACCAGGCGGCGACGTTCACTTGCGTGAACGACGGTGACCAGGGTGGGCTCTCGAACACCTGCCCGAGCACGGCCATCTGCCTGCACCACGACTGCTACCCGGCCTGCCCGCTCGACGCCGCCAGCCCCGGCTGCGCCTCGGGGATGAGCTGCAAGGACGTGGCGATCGAGACGGGCATCTACGCCGTCTGCGCGGCCGGGGGGACTCTCGGCAGCGACTGCGATCCCGCGCAAGGCAAGGCGTGCGCGTCGGGCGTCTGCATCAACGGAAGCTGCCAGTAGTCGGGCGCGGGGTACACTCCGCGGGGTGCGCATCGTCGTCGCGCTGGCCAGCCTCGGGGTGGCGATGGCCGGCCTCGGGATGTGGGCCTGCTCGACGGCGAGCCCGTCGGTCGAAGCGTCGACCGACGCCGGGGCACCGAGGGACGCCGGCGCCGAGGGGGTCGGCTGCCTCTTCTGCTCGGACGCGGTCGACGAGGCGCCGCTCGCGGTGCAGGTGAAGGGGAAGATCGACCAGATCTGCGCGAGCACCGACGGCTGCCACGGCGTCGGGGAAGGCCACATGCTCCTCGTTCCCGGGCAGGAGTTCGACGCGATGGTCGACGTCGAGTCCTTCGAGAACCCGCCGATGAAGCGGGTCCTCCCGGGCGATCCGCTGCAGAGCTACGTGTTCATCAAGCTCTGGTGCGACGGCGGCATCCCCGACGGCGAGGCCTGCATGCCCCTCGGCGCGCCCAGTCCGCAGATCGCGCAGCTCTTTCACGACTGGATCGAAGCGGGGGCGCCCACGCAGTGAACGCATTGTGCCGTCGACGGCGGGCTTTTCGACTCCGCGGGGCCAGCGCTGGGTGCCGAGGCCCTGGAGAAGCTCTCCGACGTGCCGGCATCGAATGCCGAGGCCCTGGAGAAGCACGCCCCCCGCCCGGCATCGACTACCGAGCCGCCGGCGAGACACGCCGAGGTGTCGGCATCGCATGCCGTGCCCCCGGCGAGACACTCCGACCATTCGGCCTCGAGTCCCCAGGCCCTGGCATCGAGCGCCGACACCTCGCAGAGGCGCTCCGACACTCCCGCGTCCAACGCCGACCTTTCCGGGAAGCACCCCGAGGCCCAGGCGTCGAATGCCGACCCCTTCGGTGACGACGCCCACCCCCTGGAGAAGCGCCCCAAGGAAAAGCCGTCTCTCCTCGGCACCGGGCGTTTGCCCCCCCGGCTCTCCTCTCGTCTCCCCCTCTCGGATCAGGGCAGCCGTCGCCCCGTCGCGCAGCCCACGTTGACGGTGAGCTCGAAGGTGCCGTCGCTCCAGTACTTGTCGATGGCGTCGCGGACGTAGTCGAAGGCCTTGTCCGGATCGACGAGGTTCAGGTTGAGCTGCGCCTCGGGCAGAATCAGCAGCCTGGCGACCGGGTCCTCGAAGAAGTCGCGCCCGCTCTGGAACCCCAGCGTCGTCGGACGCAGGCTCACGTCCACGAAGTCGAACCCGGCCTCTTCCAGCTCGGCGCCGAACATCTCCACCGTCGGCCGCACCATCGAGGCCTCCTCCGCCGCGCGGCCCACCTCGTGGTCGTCGAACTTCAGCGCGTACTCGCGCAGCAGATCCCCGAGCTCCTGGAAGCTCCCGCGGAGCGGCATCGCCACGATGGCCTGACCGTGGGGCGCGAGCACCCGCGCGAACTCCGCCAGCACCTTCGCCCGCTCGTCGGGGTTGGCCAGCGGATGAAGCGTCAGCGCGTGCGAGAAGGCCGATGCCGGCAGCGACGTCGGCAGCTCCTCGAGCGTCCGGTAGTCGCTCACCATCCCGGGCATCGTCGACGCCTTCGCGCGCGCCAGCTCGAGCGCCGCCTTCGACGAATCGACCCCCACCACGTGCGCCCCCGGCAGCTTCAGCGCGATGCCGCGATCCGGATAGCCCGTCCGGCAATAGAGGTGCGCCACCTGCGCCTCCTCGCTCTCGGCCATCATCTCGAGGGCGAGATCCCCGAAGAGCGACAGGTAGCGCGGCACGACGAACGTCTCGAAGATCGCCGCCTCGGCCGGACCGAGGCGCACACGACCCCGCGCCACACCCGACGGCGGCGTCGGCGGACGAGCGGGGCCCGAAGGCTCCGCGCTCAAGCGTCCTCCTTCGAGAGGAGCGTCCTCGCCTCCGCCACCAGCTCCGCGAGCGTCGCCTCGCCCTCCGTCCCGCCCTCGTCCTCGAGCTGCACCTTGCGCTTGTCGGCGGCGAGCGGCTCGAGCAAGGGAAGCGCCGAGGGATCGCCGATCTCGACGAGGGCCTCGATCGCCGACGCCACGGCGTCCGGACTGCGGTGCGTGAGGAAGCGCCCGAGGAGCTTCATCACCCCCGGCTCGGGCACCTGCGCCAGCAGGTACGGAAGCTCCGACAGCGCCGGGCTGCCCTCGGGCAGCCGCTCGAGCGCGCGCTCCACCCCCTGCGCGACCTCCTTGAACCGGTCGAACGCGAGCCCCTCGAGCGCCTCGCCGGCCGCGTGGCGCGCCTCGGGCTCGTCGCAGGCCAGGATGTCCACGAGGAGATCGACCACGCGCGGCCCCTGCATCTCGCCGAGGACCGCCGCCACCCGCACGAGGCGGAGCGACGACTCGTCCTCATCGAGCTCGTCGAGCGTCAGCGCGTCGCGCGTCGACTTCTCGAGCAGCGGCAGGACCTCCTCGGGCTCCGCGTCGACCAGCTCGTCGTGGGCAGCGCGGGCGGCGCGCTCGGCGTCGAAGAGCGCCACGAGCGTGGCAGCGAGTTCCGGCATGGTCGGCCGAGCATAGTCTGGGAATGGACCGGTCGCACTGGCACTATCAGGAGCGTGAGCTCGCAAGCGGCTGCCCTCGCGCTCGTCGCGCTGCTGTCGCTCGGGGCCGGCGCGGCGCACGGCGCGGCGGTCCACGTGGCGGCTGCCGCCGACTCCTCTTCCGTCGCCGCCTCGGAAGCCCTGCTCTCGCCCGCGCTCTGCCCGGTCGACACGCTGCCCGACGGCGAGGCGTGCGTGCGTCTCCCCGGCGACGACGACGGCCCGGAGGCCGAGCCCGAGGCCAACGCCCACCACGACAAGCGGGGCCGCTGGGTCGTCTACGACCAGATCCCGCGCCGCCCCGAGCGCCCCGCCGATTACGACGCCTACCGCTACCCCGTCCCGTGCACGCACGGGTGCGTCGTCAGCGGCTACGACCTCGACCGCCCCGACGAGAGCCAGCGGCGCGGACGGCGCCTCAGTCACGTGGGCCACGGCGCCGTCGACCTCCCCGAGAAGAAGGGGACGCCCATCGCCATGCTGCCGCTCGAGCACCAGGAGGGCGACGCGGAGGTCGTCTTCGTCGGCTCGCTCTTCGGAACCACGGTCATCACGCGGCAGGCCCTTCGCGAGGCCGGACAGCTCCGCGACTACCTCCTTCTCTTCGGCCACCTCGACGCCCCGGCGCCGGGGCTCCAGGTGGGAGCCCATCTCAAAGAGGGCGATCTCGTCGGTTTCGTCGGGGACACCGGGTCGCCGGAGCTCGTTCACCTGCACCTCGAGGCCCGGAGGGTGCGGACGGGGGTCGACGTAGGGAAACTGGCGAGCGCGGGCTGGGGGGGCGGCGCGGCGATGCTCGCCAACGAGAACACCGTCGTGTGCGACCCGCGGAACGTCCTTCCCCTGCGCTGACCCGTACGCTGAGCCCGCACGGCTTTCTTGCCCGGGGGACGCGCCCCGCGCACGCTTACCTTGCGCCGCTTGCGCGCGCGCGCGAACATTACGGACAGGTACTTGTCCCACCCCGCCGCCGCCCGTCCCCCGGACGATACAGGACCGCCCCAGCGCGCGGCCAAGGGGTTCGTGTGCTCGCAGTGCCAGCGGCGCTTCGAAGAGGGGATACCTCGCCCCATCTGCCCGGACGACGGCGCACCCCTGGTTCGCATCGCCGATCTCGCCGCGGCCGACGGCGACCCGATGCTGGGGCGCGTCCTCGCCGGGCGGTTCTCCATCCTCGCGCGCCTCGGCGCCGGCTCGATGGGAACGGTGTACCGCGCCAAGCAGGCGCCCATCGGTCGCGAGGTGGCCATCAAGATCCTGCGGAGCGACCGCGCCATCGACGAGGTGAGCCGAGCCCGGTTCCTGCGCGAGGCGCGGGCGAACAGCCTGCTCACCTCCCCCAACACGGTGACGGTCTTCGACTTCGGCCAGAGCGAGAACGGCGACTTCTACCTGGCCATGGAGCTCCTCGAGGGCGAGTCGCTCGGCCAGCGCATCAAGCGCGTCGGGCGCATCGGCGTCGAGGAGGCCATCGACACCGCGAAGCAGGCGCTCCGATCGCTGTCCGAGGCGCACGCCAAGGGCATCATCCACCGCGATCTCAAGCCCGATAACCTCTTCTTCGCGCGCGTCCGCACGAACGACAGGTACGACGAGATCGTCAAGGTCCTCGACTTCGGCATCGCCAAGATGCTGCAGACCGACAACGAGACGATGAACGTCGTCGAGACGCAGGCCGGCACGGTGTTCGGCACGCCGCGCTACATGTCGCCCGAGCAGGCGCAGGGAAAGCCCCTCGACGCGCGCAGCGATCTCTACTCGCTGGGCGTCATCCTCTATCACATGCTCGCGGGCCGCCCTCCCTACACGGACGACGACGCCATCGTCGTCATGGCGCGCCACATCAAGACGCCGGCGCGCCTCATCAGCGAGGTCGCGCCCGAGGCGCGTGTCCCCCCCGAGGTCGAAGCGCTGGTCATGCGCGTCCTCTCGAAGGAGCCCGAGAAGCGCCCCGACAACGCCGACGCGATGATCGCGGAGCTCACGCGGGTGAAGGAGATCGCCGTCGTGACGAGCGGCGTGCGGGCCTCGCTGGCGAGCGGGCTCGAGATGGTGCTCGAGGGAGTCCCGCGCTCGGTGCCTCCCCCGGCGGCCCCGACGCTGCCGAGCGCGCTGCCGAACGACACGCTGAGCGTCGCGGCGGGGCTGCCCACGCGATCGCGGCGCTGGTGGGTGCCGGCGCTCGGGCTGGTCCTGCTCGGGGTTCTCGGGGCGGCCATCCTCTTCTATGCGTCGTCCTCGTCGTCGCAGGCGCCGGCCGCGGTCCCTGCCCCGAGCGTGCCGGCGGCCCGCCCCGCGGTCACCGTCGCGGTGACGCCCCCCCCGACGGCGTCGACCGCCCCGGTGGCGAAGGTCGCCCCGGCCCCTTCGCCCCCCGAGCCGAACATTCCGACGATGGCCGCGAGCGCCCTCCCCCTCCCCCACCCCGATCCGGCGCCCGCGCGCCCGGAGCGGGGCGGACACCCCCGACCGGGGGCCAAGCCCGCGGGGACGGCGTCCGTCGGCTACGGCTATTTGGAGTAGCGCTGCTCCGAAAGGCCCCTCCGGACCCTTTGGAGACGGTCGAGGCATGAGCCACAATTGCTCGTAAAAACGAGAAAGTGGTAGCCTCCGCCGCGGATGGATCCGAGCCAGATCGATGCCCTCGTCCAGCGGCTCGTCGCGAACCCGCACGACGAAGAGGCACTTTCCTACGCGCATCAAGCAGGCGCGGCGGATCCGAAGTCGTATGCGCTCCTCCTCGAACGAGTCGGCGCCGAGACGCGGGACCCCGCCTACGCCTCGCACTGGTTGAGCGAGGCGGCGAACGTCTGGTCGACGACGCTCGGCGACGCGCACCGGGCCGCGCGCGTCCTCATGCAGGCCATCGACCGCGATCCGACCCAGCGCACGGCGTCCGACCGGCTCGCGCAGCTCTATCGGGACAAGGGCGACGTGAAGGCGCTCGTCGCGCTGCTCGAGAGGCGCGCCAAGGCCCTCGCCCCGCTGGCCCCGCAGAGCGCCGAGATCCGCGGCGAGCTCGCGGCGATGCACGAGGAGCTCGGTCGCCTGTGGAGCGACAGCCTCCAGCAGCCGAAGAAGGCGCTCGAGAACTTTCGCCGGTCGATCGACCTCGAGCCGGCGAGCGCGTACGCCATCTACGGCGCGCGCGAGATCTACAAGTCGCTCGGGCAGTGGGACGACGCCATCCAGATGTACGAGGCGGAGCTCTCGGTCGAACGAGACCCGCAGAGGCAGCTGGCCCTCTTGCGGGACGAGGCGGCGACGCGCCGGGCGGCCAACGATCTCGCGGGGGCGTCGAGGGCGCTGTCGCGCGCGCGCCAGGTCGACGATCAGGACGCGGGTCTGCAGCAGGAGTTCGCGTCGCTCATCGTGGAGCGGCTGACGGCGGGCGAGGACGTGCCCGCCCAGGAGCGCACCGTCGGGGCCGAGCTGCTCGTCGGCCTCGCCGAGGTGTACGACGGCGAGCACGGCTTCGCGTACTCCGGCGGCGCGCTCGACATCCAGCCCGGGCACGACCGCGCCCTTCAGCTCTACGCGCACTACGCGCAGTCCCTCGAGAAGCAGGACGACCTCGCCGCCCGCTACCTGGCCTACGTCGACGCGAACCCCAACGGCGCGATGGCCGCCGACGCCCGCTGGCTCCTCGCCTCGAGCTACGAGGGCGCGGCGCAGCTCGATCACGCCATCCAGATCCTCGAGCCGCTGCGAGGCCTCGGCGACGAGCAGGCGACGGCGAAGCTGCGCGAGCTCTACGCGCAGAGCGGCCAGCAGATGCCCTCGGTGCCCCCTCCGCCTCCGCCGCCCCAGCAGGCGTCCCACGGCAGGGCGCGGATGCAGCAGCCGCCGCAAGGGGCTGCGGTCCCGCCGGCCGCTGGGTCGGGAGCGCCGGCCCATCGGGAGAGGGCGCCCATCGCCGCCGAGAAGCTCCAGGGCGTGCTCGACGCCGCGCAGATGATGGCCAACAAGGGCAAGCGGCCCGAGGCCTACCAGAAGTACCGCGAGGTGCTCGAGTCCGATCCGGCGCACCCCGAGGCGCTCTCGTGGGTCGAGGACTACCTGCGCACGAAGCGCGACTACGGCTCGCTGCGCGACGTGCTGCTCGCGGCCGTGCGGGCGCCGGGCGAGTCGATGGAGGCGCGCAAGGAGCGCCTCCGCGAGGTCGCGGGCCTCTGCGAGGGCAACCTCCGCGACACCGACGGCGCCATCAACGCGTGGAAGCAGCTGCTGACGATCGACCGCGGGGACGACGGCGCGCGCCAGTCGCTGACGCGGATGCTCGAGAAGACCCAGCGGTGGGACGACCTCGCGAACCTGCTCGAGCAAGAGGCGACCGCCGAGGGCGACATCGAGAAGAAGATCGCGCTCGAGAAGAAGCTCGCCACGATGCAGGAGCTGAAGCGGCGGGACTTCGGCGCGGCGGCCGAGGCCTGGGGGCGCATCGCGAACCTGACGCCGGAGGACGACCGCGCGGTGGCGACGGCGTCGAAGATGTTCGAGAAGGCGGGCGCCATCGACCGCGCGGCCCAGGTCATCGCGGAGAACGCGGCGGCGATCAACGACGTGCTGGCGCGCGGCTCGCTGCTCGAGCGTCTCGGCGAGCTCCGCGAGCAGCTGAACGATCCCGGCGGGTCCGGCGAGGCGTACGCGGACGCCGCCGAGGCGCAGAAGAACGCCAAGCTGTGGGAGGCCGCCGAGCGGTGCTTCGTCACCGCGGAGCGCTGGGACCGCGCGGGGCAGGCCGCCGTGCAGCGGGCCCACATGGCGGGCGACTCGAAGCAGCAAGCCCAGAGCTTCGCCCGCGCCGCCGACTACTTCGGGCGCGCGAACGACGACGCCAGCGTCGTCACGAACCTCGAGCGCGCGACCGACCTCGATCCGACGAGCGACGAGTTCGCCCATCTGCTGACGGACCGCTACACGAGCGCGCAGAAGTGGACGGAGCTCGTTCAGCTTCTCGTCCGGCGCGGCGATCGGCTGACCGACCGGGCCGCGAGGGTGGCGATGCGCCGCCAGGCCGCGAACCTCTACGCCGGACAGCTCGCCGACAAGGAGACCGCCCGGGAGACCTGGCTGAAGGTCCTCGAGGACGGCGACGACAAGGAGGCCCTCGAGCGCCTCATCGACGACGCGGTCGAGCGCGAGGATCACACCGAGGCGACGACCTTGCTCCGCCGCCTCGGCAACACCGCCGTCGACCGCGCCGAGCGCGCCCGCATCGCGCTCCGCGAGGCGGAGCTCCTCGCCGAGGGCGTGGGGGACGTCGATACGGCGATCGCCTGCTACGAGCGGATCCTCGCCGATCTCGACGCCACCTGCAGGCCCGCCCTCCAGGCCATCGCGGACCTCCAGGAGGCGCGCGACAACCCGGCCGCCGCCGCCGACGCGCTCGAGCGAGAGCTGAAGCTCGTCGCCGACGGGACCGAGCGGGGTCAGATCGCGGGCCGCCTCGCGCGCCTCTACGAGCAGCTCGGGGACGCGAAGAACGCCATCCGGTCGCTGGAGATCGTGCGCAAGGCCGACCTCGAGGACTTCGACGCCCTGACGCGGCTCTGCGACCTCTGCGAGAAGGCCGAGCTCTGGGACAAGGTCGCCGAGCTGCTCGCGCAGCGCATCGAGATCGAGGCCGACGAGGCCGAGGTGAGCGTGCTCACCAAGAAGCTCGCCGGCATCCTCGCCGACAACCTCGATCGGGGCGACGAGGCCCTGGCCGCGCTCACCGAGCTGGCCGACCTCGGCGACCCGAGCATCCGGGAGGCCTACGTCGACCTCGGCGATCGCCTCGGGTGGCGTGGGATCGTCGCGACCAAGCTGGTCGAGTGGTGGTTCGAGGCCAAGCAGAGCGCCGAGCGCCTCACCCACCTGCGGGGCGCCTTCGAGCGCTTCGCCGAGGTGGGCCGAGAGCAGGACGCCGTGCGGGTCGCCTGCGAGATCGTCCGCAGCAAGGGCGCCGACCGCGAGCTGGCCGAGCGGCTCGAGCAGCTCTCGGTGAAGACGAGCGACCTCGACGCCCTCGCCATCGCGCAGGATCTCCTGGCCCGCGACCTCACGGGGCACGACCGGGCGAAGGAGCTCGTGCGCCAGGCCGAGTCGCGCGTGAAGGCCGGCGCGCCCCGGCTCGAGGCGCTGCAGCACGGCGAGGCCGGGCTGACGAGCGTCCCCCCCGGCGAGGCCGAGGAGCTGCTGGTGCGGCTCGCGGCCATCGCGGAGAAGCCGAGCGACGTGGTCGATCTCTACGAGCGGCAGATCTCGCGCTGCAAGGCGCCGGCCGACCGGGTGCGGGCGCTGGCGCGCGCGGCGCAGGTGGCCGCCTCGAAGGGACAGATCGATCGGGCGCGAGGCTTCCTCGAGCTGGCCCTCAGCGGCACGCCGAGCGACGAGACGCTGGCGGTCCTCGAGCAGGCCGCGCGCGAGAGCGACAGCCAGACCAGCGGCGAGAGGCTGCGCCGCGCGCTCTGCGCGTCGATGGCGAACGGCGGACAGGGAGCACGCGACGGAGGCAAGACGCGCGGTTCCTTGATGCGGCGCGCGGCCTCGATGGCGCATCGCGACCTCAACGATCTCGAGCAAGCGTTCACGTGGCTCGGCGACGCGCTCATCGCGCACGTCGATCCGCTCACCCTCGATGCCCTCGAGGGGCTCTCGCGCGAGGTCGGCGATCCCCGCCGCGCCGAGTCCACCCTCTCGCGCGCGCTCGGCGAGGTGTTCGACGGGCCGCTCGTCCGCCAGCTCCTCGCTCGTCGCGCCAAGCTCCGGCGCGAGCAGCTCGACGACAAGACGGGCGCCGGCGCCGACCTGAAGAAGCTGCACGACCTCTCGCCGAACGACCAGGCCGTGATGGACGAGCTCTCGGCGCTGCTGACCGAGCTCGGCGACTTCCGCGGGATGGTGCAGCTCTACGAGGACCAGATCCTTCGCGGCAAGGACATGACGGCGCGCGCCGAGCTCGCGCGCAAGGTCGCCCGGATGTGGGAGGAGCAGCTGACCGACCCGCGCGAGGCGGCCGACGCCTGGCGGCGCGTTCTTCGGATGAAGCAGGCCGACGCGGAGGCGACGGCGGGCCTCGAGCGGGCCAAGTCCAACATGCTGAAGAAGCCCGAGCCGGGCGCGGAGCGAGAAGCCTACGCTCCCCCGAAGCTCCAGCAGACGCCGCCGCCGCCCCCTCCCCCGCCGCCCGAGCCGAAACCGAAGCCCGAGGCGAAGGTCGAGACGAAGGTCGAGCCCAAGGCCGAGGGGCCCAAGGCGACCGAGCCGGCGCCGCCGCCCACCTCGTCGGCCCCGCCGCAGGCGAAGATCGATCCGCTCGCGGCCAGCCTCCGGGCGGCGCTCCAGGCCGAGCCGGAGGAGCACGAGGGGACGAACGACGTCGACCCCGACTCGCATCGCCCGCCCCGCCCCGAGGGGCTCTTCTTCCGCAGCTCTCCGGAAGAGGTCACCGTGAGCGCCCCCGGCACGCAGCCGGAGATGAAACGCGCGACGCGCCCGGCCGACGAGGAGGACCTCGCTATCCGCGACCAGACGTTCGCGCCCGGGCTGGCCACGGACGAGCTGCTTCGAACGAGCGAGGGCGCCGCGCTCGACTTCCTCGACTCGACCCTCGCGCGGCCGCCGAAGCTCTCCGAGCCTCCGGGCATGCTCGACACGGGCGAGCACGCGATGGCCGACATGTCCGGCGACGAGGGCGGAGGCGAGAACGAAGGCGCGACCAACGGCGAAGACTTCGAAGAAGAGGTCATCATCGCCGACGACCTCGCCGAGATGATCGAGGCCGAGGACGACGCCATCCCTCCGACCGAGGAGACGCCGGACGAGAAGAAGTCCAAGCGCTCCTTGCCCCCGCCGATCCCGCGCCAGTAGTCGGTCGCTGGGACGCGAGTCAGTCGCACGAGAAGAGCACCGAGCCGTGCTCGAGGCTCGCCATGGAGCCGAGGACGAAGGCGTCGTTGCGCTGCCCGTGACCGAAAGGCGCGCCCGCCAGCACGGGCACGCCGAGGTCCCCGGTTCGCTCCTCGATCACCTCGTCGGCCGTGCGGCCGTCCGCGCCCGGGGCGCACCGGTCGAAGCCGCCGAAGACGAGCGCCGAGACGTGCCCGAGGTGTCCGCCGAGGCGCAGCGAGGTCAGCATCCGGTCGATCCGGTAGGGCGCCTCGGTGACGTCCTCGAGGGCGAGCACGGCCCCCGCGGGGACGAAAAGGCGCCCCGCGGCCGCCATCGCGTGAACGAGCGACAGATTGCCCCCGACGACGACGCCGCGCGCCGCCCCGGGCCGCACGACCCGCAGCCCCCGCCACGCGTGCGGCGCCCGAGGGCGCTCGATGGACGCCAGCCATCGCGCACGGGCCGCGGGCGAGATGTCCCGCCCGAGCCCGGTCACGTTGGGCCCGTGGACGGAGGCCACGCCGGCCCGCCAGGCCATCGCGTGGAGGACGGTCACGTCGCTGAAGCCGACGATCCACTTGGGCCGACGCGCGAGCTCGTCCCACGGCAGCGCGTCGACGACCCGGAGGGCCCCGTAGCCGCCGCGCGCCGCCACGATGGCCTTCACCTCGGGATCGGTCATCGCCCGGACCAGCTCGTCAGCCCGGCGCTCGTCGCTTCCGGCCAGGAAGGCGTCGCGCGAAAAGATCCCGGCGTCGATCCGGAGCTGGTAGCGATGGCGCAGCCACGCGAGCCCCCGCAGCAGCTCCTCGCGCGGAAACGGACTGGACGGGGCCACGACGGCGACCCGATCGCCCGGCCCGAGCGGCGGCGGCAAGGCCAGCATCGCAGGGCGAGCATAACTCGTTGAACGCAGCCGCGCGGCGACCATAATGGCCCTCCCTCCTTTGGCGACCACAGCTTCCCGCGCCCTCGCACGATTGCCCGCCGCCGCTCGCGGCGCGCCGGGTCTCCTCCGCCGGCTCGTCGGCTCGGCCGAGCAGACCATCGACGACGTCCTCGAGCGGCTCCTCGGCGAGCACTTCGACGAGCGCATGGCCCGCGTGCCCCTCGCGCTGGGCTCTTCCGGCGTCGACCCCTTCGGCCTCGATCCGCAGTGGGCGAAGTATGCCCTCTCCACCGTCGCCATGCTTCATCGCAAGTACTTCCGCAGCGAAGTGCACGGCATCGAGAACGTTCCCCCGGGGCGCCTCCTCCTCGTCGCGAACCACTCGGGCCAGGTGCCCATCGACGGGGCGCTCATCGGCGCCGCGATGTTCATGGACGCCGAGCCGCCGCGCATCGTCCGCGCCATGGTCGAGAAGTGGGCCGTGAGCCTGCCCTTCGTGTCGCTCCTCTTCACGCGGATCGGACAGGTCGTCGGCGTCCCGGAGAACGCGAAGCGCCTGCTCGCCCAGGGCGAGGCCATCCTCGTCTTTCCCGAGGGGGCCCGCGGCATCTCGAAGACCTTCGACCAGCGCTACAAGCTGACCGAGTTCGGCCTCGGCTTCATGCGGCTGGCCATCGAGACCGACACGCCCATCGTGCCCATCGCGGTCGTCGGCGCCGAGGAGCAGTACGTTTCCTTCGCGAACGTCGACGCGCTGGCGAAGCTCTTTCGCATGCCGGCCTTCCCCATCATCCCGCAGCTGCTCCTGCCGGGCGGGCAGCTCCCGCTGCCCACGAAGTACCGCCTCTGGTTCGGCGAGCCGATGCGCTTCTCGGGCGATCCGGACGACGACGACTCGGTCATCGACGAGAAGGTGTGGCTCGTGAAGCAGACCATCCAGTCGATGCTCAACCGCGGCCTCAAAGAGCGGAAGCACATCTTCTGGTGAGCCCCGCTCATGAATGACACCGGCGGGGCGGTCCTCATCACGGGCATCTGCGGCCGCCTCGGCAAGCACCTGGCGCGCGTGCTCCACCGCGAGCGGCGGGTCGTCGGCGTCGACCGCCGCCCCTTTCTCGACAAGCCGAAGGACGTCGAGCACGCGCAGGTCGACGTGCGGCGAACGAAGCTGAAGGACGTCTTCCGCGCCGGGGACATCGAGGCCGTGGTCCACCTCGGCGTCATGCACGATCCGCGGGCCTCCGCCGCCGATCACCACTCCTGGAACGTCGCCGGGTTCACGAAGCTCCTCGAGTACGTCGGGCAGTTCCAGATCCCCAAGCTGGTCGTCCTCTCCAGCGCGAACGTCTACGGCCCGCAGCCGCAGAACCCGCAGTTTCTCAGCGAGGAGTCGCCGCTCCTCGGAGGCCAGAACTTCAGCGACATCCGCGATCTCGTCGAGGTCGACATGCTCGCGCAGAGCTTCTTCTGGAAGCTCCCCGAGACCGAGACCGTCATCCTCCGGCCCGTGCACATCCTCGGCGCCGTCCACAACGCGCCGTCGAACTTCCTCCGGCTGAACCCCATCATGACCGTGATGGGGTTCGATCCGATGGCGCAGGTCATCCAGCAGGAGGACGTGGTCCGCGCGATCGAGCTCGCGCTCCGCCCGGGCATCCGGGGCATCTTCAACGTCGCCGGACCCGAGCCGGTCCCCCTCTCGCGCATGGTGAAGATCCTCGAGCGGCAGCGCCTCAGCGTCCCCTACTCGCTCGCGCGCGTCGTCCTCCGGCGGCTCTGGTCGCTGCGGCTCACCACGTTCCCGCCGCCCGAGCTCGATCACATCCGCTACGTCTGCATGGTCGACGACCGGCGCGCGCGCCAGGTGCTCGGCTTTGCCCCGGGGAGGACGCTCGAGGAGACCGTACGCTCCGTCGACGAAGGCCGCTGGTAGCTACCGGGCGCGGATCATCTTCACGGTGATGGGCGAGGCGCTCACCTTCACGAGCTTGCGCTCCAGCCGGTAGTCGGCCTTGAGGAACGTCAGCAGGTGCTCGTAGGTCGGATCGGCCTGGTCACCGGTGTAAGCGATGTCGCAGGGCGTCGTCTCGCAGACGAGGTCGCCCTCTTCCTTCACCTTGGCGCCGGGGGGCTCGGTCTCCACGTGCAGCGTCGCGGTCACCTTGGGCGCGGGGGGCGGCGCGGGCGCCGTCGGCTTCGGCGGCGGCAACGGCGTCGCCGAAGGGAGGGCAACCGTCGGCGGCGCCGGCTCCTCTCGCGTCATCAGCGCCGCCGTCAACGCGATCCCGACGACCGCCGCGACGCCCAGGATGAACAGCATCGTCCCCCGGCGCTGCGGCGCGGGCGTGCTCGTGGGCCCGCCGAGCGGGGCAAGCAGCAAGGGCGACGTGTGCCTGCCGGAATCGGAGGCGGTGGTCATCATGCCGGGCCGGAGCTTGAGCGCCGTGATGAGCTCCTCCATCGACGCGAAGCGATCTTCCGGCCGCTTGGCCAGGCACTTCATCACGACGGCCTCGAGCCCCGGCGGGAGCAGCACGTCGGGCGCCACCGACGCGATGGGCGGCGGCGGATCCGACACCTGGGCCATCATCGTCGACAGCTCCGTCGCCCGGTCGAAGGGGGGCTTGCCGGCCAGCATCGCGTAGAGCATGACGCCGAGCGAGTAGATGTCCGTCCGCCCGTCGACGGCCTTGCCCTGCACCTGCTCGGGCGCCATGTACCTCGGCGACCCCATGATCTGCCCGATCTGCGTGTGCTCCTGCGCCGCCTCGGACTGCGACGTCTCCTTCACGAGCCCGAAGTCGAGCACCTTCACGAAGTCCTCGTCGTCGTCCTGCTTCACGAGGAAGACGTTGCCGGGCTTCATGTCGCGGTGCACGACGCCGAGCGTGTGCGCCTCGCGGAGCGCGCGGCTGGCCTGCTTCGTGATGTGGATGGCGCGCTCGGCGGAGATCGGGCCGTGCCTCTTCAGCTCGTCGGAGAGCGAGCGCCCCTCCAGGTATTCCATGGCGATGAAGCAGCGCCCGTCCTCGGTCTCGCCGTAGTCGAAGATGGTGACCACGTTCGGGTGGGTGAGCTTCGCCGCCGTGCTCGCCTCGAGGAGAAAGCGACGGCCGAACTCCGCGGCGTCCCCGCCGCCGGCGAGGCGTGGGTCGAGGATCTTGATGGCGCACGGGCGCTTCATGCGCACCTGCTCGCCGTAGTAGACCTTGCCCATCCCGCCGCGCGCGATGGGGCGCTCGATGCGCACGCGCTCCATGAGGACGGTGCCGAGGAGCGGATCGTCGTCGTCGCGCATCGCCGCCGGCACGGGCGGGGGCGTCGAGCTGGCCCGCGGGATGCTGCTCCGGGAGGGCACCGACGGCGGATCCGGCAGCGCGGGGGACGAGGTCTTGCCCTCCGCGGTCTCGGCGTCGACCTCCACGACCTGCTGCACCTTGGGCTCGGACGCCCCCTCGCGGGAGTCCAAGGACGCGTCGGTCGCGCCCGGCTTCGAAGGCTCCTCGGACATACTCCGCCCACAGCTTAACGCCGAACCTCGACCAATGAAACGGTTTGAGACGCGGCCCCCCGCCCGTCGACGCTTGCCTTCTCGGTGGGCGGGACAGGGTTCGAACCTGCGGCCACCGGCTTGTAAGGCCAGCGCTCTACCGCTGAGCTACCCGCCCGGAAGAGGAGCCGAGCATGGCACGGCCGGCGTAGCCTTGGAAACCGGGATGCCACGGACCGAGGACGAAGCGGACGAGACCTGGCCGGCCGCGAGGATCGGTCTGGCCGATGCTCCGGGCGCCGCCGGAGCCCCTTCGCCCGAGGCGCCCGGGCTCGATCGGGACGCGCGGTACGAGACGCTCCGCGAGCGCGCCCGGGGTGGTCTCGGACGCGTCGTCGAAGCCCGGGACCGCCTCCTCCACCGCGTCGTCGCGGTCAAGGAGCTCCTGCACCGCGACAGCGCCGGCGAGGCGCGCTTCGTGCGCGAGGCCTTCATCACGGCGCGGCTGGAGCACCCGTCCATCGTGCCGATGTACGACGCGGCGACCAGCGCCGACGGCGCGCCGTTCTACGTGATGAAGCTCGTCAACGGACGGACGCTCGACGAGCTCGTCGCCCAGCGCGCGACGCTTCCCGAGCGCCTGCCGCTCCTCCCGAACGTCATCGCCGTGGCCGACGCCATCGGGTACGCGCACAGCCAGGGGGTCATCCACCGCGACGTCAAGGGCTCGAACGTCATCGTCGGCGACTTCGGGGAGACCATCGTCATCGACTGGGGCCTCGCCAAGCGCATCGACGACACCGACGACGACCGCGGCGTCACGCCCCGCGAGAGCCGGGGCGACCTGGGGCTCACCGCGGAAGGCGCCATCCTCGGCACGCCGCTCTTCATGGCCCCCGAGCAGGCGCGCGGCGAGCGCGTCGACGTGCGCACCGACGTGTTCGCCCTCGGCGGGCTGCTCTACTTCGTCCTCGGCGGCAAGGCTCCGTACGCGGACATCGAGCTGCGGCGGCTCCTCTCCGAGGTGCGAGCGGGGAACCCGACGCCCATCCGCGAAAGGGCGCCCGGCGTGGCCCCGGACCTCGCCGCCATCGTCGAGAAGGCCATGGCGAGCCGCAGCGCCGACCGCTACCCGACGGCCCGCGAGCTGGCCGACGATCTCCGCGCCTTCCAGAACGGCGGGCTCGTCGGCGCCTACCGTTACAACGCGCGCGACAGGCTCGCGCGCGCGCTCCGCCGCCACCTCGGCGTGGCGCTGGCCACCGGCTCGTTCCTCTTTCTCGGGGTCATTGCCGTCGCCGGCTTCGGCCTGCGCGAGCAAGCCCTCCGCCGCGCCGCCGAGCAGGCACGCGACCACGCCGCCGCCGAGCAGGCACGCGCCGACCGCCAGTCGCTCGTTCTCCTGGAGCAGCAGGGGCGCGACGAGCTCGAAGGGGGCAGGCCATTTCGGGCCGCGGTCTACCTGAGCGACGCCTACGGCCGCGATCCCGACAGCCTCGCCGTCCGCTCGCTCCTCACGGAGGCCCTCCGGCCTCTCGCCGCGCATCGCCTCGCGCTCGTGGGCCACGCGCGCGACGTGCCCGCCGGCGCATACAGCCCGGACGGCCTGCTCGTGGCGACCGGCAGCGACGACCGCACCGTGCGCTTCTGGGACGCGCGCTCGGGGGCCACGCTCCACACGATCGACGGCTTCCAGGGGGCGCTCGAGTGGGTCGCCTTCAGCCACGACGGCCGGTCCCTCGTGGCGGCGTCGGCGGGTCAGCATCCTCGCGTGTCGACGTGGTCGGTCCCGGGTGGGGCCCCCCTCGCCGGCTTCGATCTGCCTCGCGCCATGTCCCGCGCCGAGTTCACCCCCGACGACGCGGGCCTCGTCGTGGGCGATTTCGACGGCTACCTGCGGATGTTCGACCTCGCGACCGGCGCCATGCGCCTCGAGGCCCGCCCGTTCCGCGACCGCATCACCGCGATCGCCTTCCGCCCCGGCACCTCGGAGATGGTCGTCTCGAGCAACGACCGGACGGCGTCGATCTGGGACTGGCGTACGCAGAAGCTCGTCTCGAGCTTCGAGCCGTTCGACCGCAAGGTGTCGTCCGCGCACTACAGCGACGACGGGCGCTTCCTGCTCCTGGCCGAGAGCGAGCACCACCTCCACGTCTACGACGCGGCCCGGCGCACGCGCCTGCGCACCCTCCTTCTCCCGGACTCCGCGATCGATCCGGACGCGTTCTTCTCGCCCGACGCCCGGCTCGTCGTGGCGGGCACCAAGGACGGGCGCATCCGCGTCTGGCACGCGAGCAGCGGGGCGCTCCTCCGCCTCATCGACGCTCAGCCCGCCGGACAGCTCTACCGGATGGCGCTCCGCCCCGACGGCAACGAGGTGGCGACCATGGGTGGGGACGGAGCCGTGCACCTATGGTCGCTCGACACGGACCTCGATTACCGCGTCCTCGGCCGGGAGCCGATCGACGACACGGCGGTCCTCACCTCGAGCTACGTCGACGGCGGGCGCGCGCTCGTCATGCCCGGCGCCGACGGGCAGATCCGGATCGTCGACGCCGCCAGCGGCGCGCCCGAGCGCTCCTTCCCCATCGGCCTCGAGGCCGACACCATCGCCTTCGGCGCAGGCGGGACCCGCCTCGCCACGACGGGCGAGCTCACGGCCGCCTTCCCCCCGCGCTTGTGGGACTTCTCGACCGGCGCTCTGGTCTCCTTCCTCCAGCCGCAGGCGCCACCGCTGACGTACGCGCTCGCCGCGACGAGCGACGGAACGGGATTTCTGACCGGGGACTACGTCGGCGCGCTCCGCGAGTGGGACTCGACGACCGGCGCGCTCCGCGGCGAGCACGTGGTGACCGCGGCGCGCATCGCCAGCATCGCGGCCCATCCGGACGGTCGCACCGTGGCGGTCGCCAGCGAGCACGGAACCGTGTTCTTCGTCGACCGCGCCTCGGGCAAGACGCTGCGCACGATCCAGGCGCACGCGTGCTGGATCCAGTCGCTCCTCTTCGCCGAGAACGGGGAGACCCTCGTCACGGTCGGGCGGCAGGACCACACGGTGAAGGTGTGGCGCGCGCCGTTCGACGCTCCCCTCGTGCTCTCGGGGCACACGGGCGCCGTGGTCCGCGTGTCGCTCGACGACGACGGGCGGCGACTCGCCTCGGTGAGCAGCGACGGCACGGCGCGCCTCTGGGACGCGCACACGGGCGAGCTCCTGCGGATCATCCGCGGCCCGAGCACCACGGCGACGTTCCGCCCGGGCACCGACGAGCTGCTGACGACGGGCGACCGGGGCTACGAGGTCGTGTGGAACACGGCCCTCGACCGGCGGACGCCCTCCGAAGTCGCCGCCTACGTCGCCGAGCGCTCGCCCTGGAAGCTCGTCGACGGCCGCCTCCAGCTGGTCCGCGCGAGCCGCTGAGGGCGCGGCTTCAGCGTGTCCGGCCGAGCAGGCTCGCGCGCCGCTTGCGGGCCTCGAGCGAGTAGAGACGCAGGACGGCGATGGCGATCGACATGAGGACGGGGCCGGCGATGAGGCCCTTCAGGCCGAAGACCTGCACCCCTCCGAGCAGCGCCGCGAAGGTCACGAGCGAGGGGGTGTGCCCCGCCCCGCCGACGAGCCGCGGGCGGATGACGTAGTCCGAGAGGACCCCGACGATGAGCGCGCCCCAGACGAGCTCGACGATCCCGTGACCGGGCTGTCCGACGAGGATGAGGACGATGCCGACGGGCGCCCACACGAGCGTCGCGCCGATCCCCGGGACGAGCGACGCGACCGCGGTCGCCGCCCCGAAGAAGAGCGGCTCGGGGACCCCGCTGATCCAGAACCCGAAGGTCGCCAGCACCCCCTGCGCGAGGCCCGAGCCGATGGTGCCGAGAAGCGTCGAGCGCCCGACGCTCCGGAACTCGGCGAGCAGCCCCGCCGTGTAGTCGGGACGGAGCGGGAAGCTCTCCTGCGCGCCGAGGGCGACGGCTTGCCAGTTTCGCAGGATGAAGTGCATCGAGAGCATCGCGAAGAGGAGCGCGAGCGCGGAGCTCGCCGTGGCCGCGACGATCACCTCGGCCACGGAAGCGGCGCCGGCCGCCGTCGACTCCGCCACGGCGCGGGCGCGCGCGCTGAGCTCGGCCGGCGGAACGCCGAGACGGCTCGTCAGCCCGCCGATGGTGCTCACGACCACTCCCCCCGGCCCTCCCGGCCCGAGCGACGCGAGCCACTCCTGCGTGAGCGCCGTGCCCTTCGACACGAGCAGCCACGCCAGCCCGCTGATCGATCCCGCCAGCGTGACGATGGTCGCGAGGACGACGGTGAGCGCCGCCCAGCGCGCCCCGAGGCGCGGCTTCAGCTGCTCGAACGCGGGCTGCAGCGCGAACGCGAGGAGCGTCCCGAGAAGGATCCCGACGCCCACGGGCATGACGATCCACACGATGGCCGCGACCGCCGCGATGGCCGCCCAACCGAGGGCCCGGCGCTCGCTCCGCGCTTCCTCGGTCAGCGATTCGGTCGTGCCGAGGTCGCGCTCGGCCTTCTCGCCGGGTGAGAGCGGAGCGGCGGGGATCCCGGACGTGGGGGCGTCGGTCGGCATGAGGCGCATCCTCGCCGATTTCGGCGCGCGAGGCGGGGATCAACGGCGCCCCCGGACCGGCATGACCTTGCTTGGAAGACAGTGACAACGGGCGGCGTTCGCGGGAACCTTTCCGGTCGGAGCGTCATGACAATCGACCGGTGGATGGTTGCGCTCGCCTGCGTGGCGGCCCTGGGGTGTTCTTCGAAGTCGTCCGCCGATCACGCCGGGGACGGCGGCGGTGGAGGCGGTGGAGGCGGTGGAGGCGACGGCGGCGGTGGAGGCGGTGGAGGCGGTGGAGGCGACGGCGGGGGCTACGTCGGGGACGGCGGCGCCATCGGCTCGTGCTCCGACACGTCGGCCGTGACGACCGTGGACGCAGGGGCCGCGATGGGCACCGTCGCCGGGATGAAGCCCGGCCCGGGCACCTTCGTCGCCGGCTGCCAGATCTTCCCCGCGGACAACGCCTGGAACGTCGACGTCAGCTCGTCCAGCATCGCGACGACCTCGATGTACACGGGCATCCCGACGGGCACCCATCTCCACCCGGACCTCGGCGGCTGGACGGCGCCCAACGGGCCCTACGGCATCCCGTACAACGTCGTGCCGGCGAGCCAGGCCAACGTCGCCGTCACCTTCAACCAGTACGCCAGCGAGAGCGATCCCGGCCCGGCCGGCTGGACGATGAGCCCCGGCTCCGACGGCTCGACCGGCGCCACGGCCTACCCCATCCCCGACGGCGCGAAGATCGAGGGCGATCCGGGCACGGGGCAGACGCCCGGCGACGACCACCTCCTCGTGCTCCAGCAAGGCGCCACGTGCGGCGCGCCCTGCACGCTCTGGGAGACGTGGGCCACGGTCGGCGGCAGCTCCGCGCCCTGGACGGCGGCCAACGGCGCGATGTGGGACCTCGGCTCGAATGCCCTGCGCCCCCTCGGATGGACGTCGGCCGACGCCGCCGGCCTCTCGGTGTTCGCGGGGCTCCTCCGCATCGCGGAGGTGAAGGCCGGCGTCGTGACGCACGCCATCCGCGTCACGTTCAACAAGACGCAGGCCGGGTACGTGTATCCCGCCACCCACTACGCCGGCTCGAGCAAGCTCGGAAGCTCGGACCCGCCCATGGGCCTCCATCTGCGGATGAAGTCGAGCGTCGACACGTCGAAGTTCAGCATGCCGGGGCAGATCGTCGCCAAGGCGATGATGACCTACGGGCTCATCATCGCGGACATCGGGTCCGATTGGTATTTCCAGGGCGACAGCGACGACGCCTGGAACGACATGGACGTGACCGACACGTACATCGGCGAGCTGCTCACCGACTTCGACGGCGTGACCGGCGCGGACTTCGACGTCCTCGACACGGGCGCCCCGGTCGACACCGGCGAGTGACGGGCTCGGGAAACGGGTAGCGCTCACGGCGGCGCAGGCGGAACGCGGGATGCATCGCGATGCGCCCCATGCGCAAAGCCATTCCGTTTCTGGCCGGGGTCGCTCTCTCGACGTCTGTCGTGGCGTGTGACCGCGGCTACCAAGGATCGCAACAGGAGCCGAGGCCGGGCTCGCCGGCGACGCAAGCGACGGTCTCCCCCGGAGCGCCGGTCATGCAGGGCACGCCGGGAAATCCCACCGGCGCACAGCAGGGCGCGCCGAACGGCGAGCGCACCACGCAGCCCGAGGAGCGGGCCATCGGCCACCTCGAGCCCGTCGCCACCTTCAACGGGGCCATGCCGACCGGCGTCGCCGTCTCGCACGAGGGGCGCATCTTCGTGAATTTCCCGCGATGGTCGGACCCGATCGACATGAGCGTCGCCGAGATCAAGAACGGCGAGCCGACGCCGTACCCCGACCCGCAGTGGAACCCGGCCCAGCCCGGCGATCCGCCGACGACCTTCGTCGGCGTGCAGAGCGTGTTCATCGACGCGAAGAACCGCCTCTGGGTGCTCGACACGGGCACCGTGAAAATGGGCCACGTGATCGCGGGCGGCGCCAAGCTCGTCGGCTTCGACCTCGCCACGAACAAGCCCTTCGTCACCATCTCGTTCGATCCCACCGTCGCGCTCCCCACGTCGTACCTGAACGACGTGCGGTTCGATCTCAACCGCGGAAAGGCCGGGTTCGCGTACATCAGCGACTCGTCGTTCGGGGGGTCGAACGCGATCATCACCGTCGACCTCGACTCGAAGAAGGCCATGCGAAGGCTCGTCGATCACCCCTCGGTCAAGCCGGCGCCCGGCTTCCTCGCCATCGTCGAGGGCGCTCCCCTCTACAAGCAGCAGCCCGGGCAGGCGCGCGCGCCGTTCATGGCCGGCGTCGACGGCATCGAGGTGAGCCCCGACGGCAAGACCGTCTACTACTCGCCGCTCGCCAGCCGCCACCTCTACAGCGTCCGCGCCGACACGCTCGCCGACCCCAACGCGCGCGACAACCAGATCGCCGCGACCGTGAAGGATCTGGGCGACAAGGGCGCCTCCGACGGCTTCCTCATGGCCGACGACGGCCGCCTCTACGTCACCGAGTACGAGAGCAACGCCATCCTGCGCCGCAACCTCGACGGAACCTTCGAGCCCGTCGTCGCCGATCCGCGCCTGCTCTGGCCGGACTCGATGGCGCTCGGGACCGACGGCTACCTCTACGTCACGTCGAACCAGCTCGATCGGCAGCCGATGCTCCAGGCCGGCAACGATCTGAGACAGAAACCGTACATGCTGTGGCGTGTGAAGACAGGGGCCCCTGCCCTGCGTCCGCCGACGCACTGAGCCGCTCTCGAGGGAACGCTTGGGCCGGGGTCGGCTTCCGCCGATACTCGGCCCATGCGCGCGTTCCCGGTCCTCTTCACGCTCCTGCTTCTGGCGGGCTCCGCCCGCGCCGACATCTTGCCCGATCCATCGTCCGCGGACGCGCACTGCACGCTCGCCGAGCAGTGCGTGGACGGCGTCGAGTGCCCCGCCGGCATCCGGCAGGACGCCGGCGTCGTCCAGGCGTGCGCCGACGCGCAGAAGGCCAAAGGGCTCGAGTACCGATGCCACCGCGGTGGGAACTACTTCGCGACGGCGGTGTACTGCCGTGCCGACGCGCGCGGCTCGTGGTCCCCGCCGCCGCCCGCGCCGTCGGTCCCGCCGGTCGCGCCGTCCGCCTCGCCCGCTCAGGCCGATCCCACTGCGCCTCCCGCGCACCCCGCCGGCGGCCGATGCAGCCTTTCGCCCGAGCCGGTGTCGGGTGGGATGGGGGCGGTGGGCGGCGCAATGCTCGCGCTTCTGCTTCTCCGCCGACGAGCGCGGCGATTCGACGGAGAAACGGCGCTCCCTGACGCCTCGGAGCGCCTCTAGCTCGACGCGGGCAGGCTCCCCGAGTGCGGGGAGCGCCTTTTGCTCTCTCGAGCGCGTCGTTTGCCGAAGCGAACGACGCTCCCCGAGTGCGGGGAGCGCCTTTTGCTCTCTCGAGCGCGTCGTTTGCCGAAGCGAACGACGCTCCCCGAGTGCGGGGAGCGCCTTCTGGTCTCTCGAACCACGCTCCCCACGTGTGGGGAGAGCCTTTCGTTCGATCGAACGAC
>DASXZL010000036.1:0-7111 GCA_036501935.1 Polyangiaceae bacterium
GCACCCGGGGAGCCGCTTTCTGAAGAGATCTCGACGCATTCCGAGATCTCGACGCGCCTTCGGCCGTTCCCCGCGGCGAGCCTTCGTCTTCCGCTGCGTCTTTTGCTAGGAATCGAGCCCCTCATGACCGCCAGCATGCAGCGGCCGCAAGCCGTCTTGAAGCTCCCCTCCCGCAATCCGGCGCGCATCGCGGCCGCGAGGGTCATCGTCGCACGGATGACGGACAACCCATGGTTCCCGAGCCCGACGCCGTCTCTCGCGAGCGTCACCGCGGCGATCGACGCGTTCCACGAGGCCGAGGTGGCCACGCTCTCGCGGGCACGCGGCGCCGCCGCGGTGCGTGACGCGAAGCGCACCTTGCTGACGAAGGTGCTCGGACGCCTCCAGGCGTACGTCCAGGGCGTGGCGGACGACAACCCGGAGAGCGCAGTGACGATCATCGAGAGCGCCGGGATGAGCGTGAAGAAGCCAACCTCGGTGGCGAAGGCGCCCTTCGCAGTCCAGCCGGGGGACGTGTCGGGCTCGGTCCGGCTCGTGCTCCTCGCCGTCGCGAAGCGGGCCTCCTACGAGTGGCAGTGGAGCCGGGACGGCGGCAAGACCTGGAATACGGCGGAGAAGACGCTGACGGCGAAGACCGTGGTCTCCGGGTTGCCGGCGGAAACGACTTGCTTGTTCCGCCACCGGGCGACGACGCGCACCGGCATGGGGGACTGGAGCGAGCCCGTGGCGTTCCTCGTGAGGTAGAGGAGGGGCGCGCCGTCCACCCTCCGGGCGATTCGAGTGGTATGTTTGTGGGAGACGGCGAGACTGCCGGCCCCCGGGAGGTTTCATGAAGCGCGCAGCGTGGCTCGTGGCGGGTCTCGGGATCGTTTGTGGAAACGTCCTCTTCTCGGGGTGCGGGAGCAACCCGGGAGGCAGCGCCGATTTCACGGGCGGCGACGGCGGGACCGACGCGACCACCGACGGTGCGAGCAGCAGCAGCTCGGGCAGCGACTCCTCGTTCCCGACCTCGGACGCGACCTCCGACCAGGGCGTCATGAGCTTCGGCGAGGGCGGCCTCGCCTGCCCGTCGACCTGCACGCAGCTCGGCGCCAACTGCGGGGCCGCGACCGACACGAAGTGCGGCGGGGTCGTGCAGTGCGGCACCTGCGAAGCGGGCATCTGCGGAGGGAGCGGCACGCCGAACGTCTGCGGCGGCGGGAGCCCGATGCCCGACGGATGCTCGCCGACGACGTGCATCTCCCAGAACGTCACGTGCGGACAGACCGACGACGGCTGCGGCAACACGTTGCAGTGCGGCACCTGCAACTTGCCCCAGTCGTGCGGCGGAAATCCGGCGACCCCGGGACAGTGCGGGTGCACCGGCGTCTGCCAGTCGGTCCCGACCTGCGCGTCGGGGATGACGACGACGCTCACCGGGACGGTCCTCGATCCGGCAGGCATTCACCCGCTCTACAACGCGCTCGTCTACATCCCGAACAACCCGAGCGATCCGGGGCTCCAGCCGTTCGCCCCCGGCATCACGTGCGACGTGTGCGGCTCGACGGCGGCGGGCGATCCGCTCGTGTCGACGTTCACCGCGCCCGACGGCACCTTCACGCTGAGCGGCGTTCCCGTGGGCTCGAGCGTCCTGATGGTCGTCCAGCTCGGGCGCTGGCGCCGGCAGTTCAACGTGAACATCGCGACGTCGTGCGGGGCCAACGCCGTCCCCGCCGGGACGCTCACGATGCCCAAGAACCACACCGAGGGCGACATCCCGCGCATCGGCGTCCTCACGGGCGGCTTCGATCCCATCGAGTGCGTCCTCCGCAAGATGGGCGTGCAGGATACCGAGTTCAACGATCCGGGCGGGCCCGGGCACATCCAGTTCTACCTCGCGAACCAGAACAACCAGCCGCCCGACCCGTTCACGGTCGACCCCGGCTCCTGCCCGCCGAACCCGTACGGCTCCGGCGCGAAGATCGACACCGCGACGCCGAGCCAGGCGACGCTCTTCGGCACGTCGGCCGGGACGCCGACCATCAACCAGTACGACATGGTGATCCTCGCCTGCGAGGGCTACGAGGAGAACATGCAGGCCGACTGGCCGAACCTCGGGGCGTACACCTCGGCGGGCGGCCGGGTCTTCATGACGGACTACTCGTACGACTGGATGGCGCAGACCACGTCGTGCACGAGCGCGGCGCAGTGCGGAGCGGGCGGCAAGTGCACCAACGGCCAATGCGCGAACCCGAACAACGTCACCCAGAACCCGGCCTACCCGAGCGTCGCCACGTGGCATACGGGCCAGAACCCGGGGGGCTCCCCCGAGACGGGCACGATCGACCTCGTGAGCAACCCGAAGGGGATGGCCTTCGAGCAGTGGCTGCAGAACGTCGGAGTGTCGACCCCCGGCTCCGGCACGGTGGCGCTCAATCCGGTGTTCCACAACAGCGACAGCATCACGGCGCCGACGCAGCAGTGGCTCTACTGGGGCTCGATGACGCCGATCCACTTCACGTTCAACACGCCCGTCGGCGCGGCCTCGGCCAACCAGTGCGGGCGCGTCGTCTACAGCGACTGGCACGCCGACGCCCTCGGCTTCTCGGGGAGCTACCCGAGCTGCCCGTACACCTACTCGAAGACCGCGCCCTACCTCAGCCACGGCCTCACCTTCCCGTCCGAGTGCGATAGCAACCCGATGACGCCCCAGGAGGCGATCCTCGAGTTCATGCTGTTCGACCTCAGCGCGTGCGTGCAGCCGTACACGCCCGTGTGCACGCCGACGAGCTGCATGACCCAGGGCATCCAGTGCGGCCCGGCGAGCGACGGTTGCGGCAACCTCTTGCAGTGCGGCTCGTGCCCGACCGGGCAGACGTGCGGCGGCGGCGGCGCCGGCAAGTGCGGCACGACGGCGACCTGCACCCCGGAGACGTGCATGTCGCAGGGCATCCAGTGCGGTCAGGCCGGCGACGGGTGCGGCAACACGATCGACTGCGGCAACTGCGCCGCGGGGCAGATCTGCGGCCTCGGCGGCGCGGGCAAGTGCGGGACCTCGCAGTGAGCTGACCTCCCGAGCTGCTATCGTCGTGCTCGATGAAGAGGTCGAAGGGAGCCTCGCGGCCGAAGCCGGGCCACACGGATCGGACCACCGTCAAGTTCGAGCTGAAGGTCGGCGACGAGACCCTCCACGTGTCGCTCAAGCTGCCGACGACGCGGACCTCGCCGCGGCGGATGCTGCCGGTCTTTCAGTCCGTGGCCCACAAGCTCATCGACGCCGGAGTGGCCGAGGCGACCGCACGCGGCGAGAGCGTGAGCTGCAAGGCCGGCTGCGGGGCGTGCTGCCGGCAGAGCGTCCCCATCTCCCTCACCGAGGCCCGTCACCTCGCCGGGCTGGTCGACGCGATGCCGGAGCCGAGGCGCTCCGACGTTCGGGCGCGCTTCGCCGACGCGCTGACGCGCCTCGAAGCCGCCGGTCTGCTCGGCGAGCTGCGCAAGCTCGACGAGATGCCCGCCGAATGGCACGCCGGCCTGAACGCGCGC
Source organism: Polyangiaceae bacterium (assembly GCA_036501935.1). GTDB lineage: Bacteria > Myxococcota_A > Polyangia > Polyangiales > Polyangiaceae > Palsa-1150. The sequence goes on from DASXZL010000036.1 coordinate 3,523, forward strand.
TACCTGCCCCTCCGCATCGCGTGCCCGTTCCTCGAGGACGAGTCGTGCTCCATCCATCCGGATCGGCCCGTCATCTGCCGCGAGTATCTGGTGACGTCCTCGCCCGAGCACTGCGTCGACGCGTCGCCGGAGACCGTGCGGCGCATCCCGATCGCAGCCCACGTGTCGACCGACGTCGTCCTGCTCGAGTACAGGGGTCCGGCGGCGTCGCGGGTCCCGCTCGTCCTGGCGCTCGAGTGGGCCGAGAAGCACGCCCACGACGAGCCGGCGCCGCGACCGCCGGTCGAGTGGCTCGAGCACGTGTTCGAGAGCCACCCCGGGCGCGCGCCCGCGGAGCCCTGACGAACGGAGGCACGCCTCGCGCGTCTCAGTGCCGCCACGGCGTGTGCCGCTTCACGTCGCGGACCGTCACTCTCGCCAGCGTCGCCCCGTAGGCCTCCTCCCACGTCTTGCGCGCCGCCCCGCGGATGTCCTCCGCTCGCCTCCCGGTGATGTCGATGACGCGCCTCGCCAGCTCCTCGCGCAGCACGCCTCCTCCGCCGACGAGCGGCCCTTCCGCGCCCGGCAGGGCGAGGGCCGACGACAGCATGTCGAAGACCGCGACCGACGCGCACGAGTACGCCGTGCCCCATTCGTGGCGGTCGAAGAGGAACCGCGACAGGAGGAGCAAGGTCAGCGCCGGCGAACCCTCCTCTTCCGCGACCTGCGCGAGAAACGCGCTGGTCTCGTCCCGGCACCGCGCGGCGTAGCTGCCGGGCGGCGCGGCCAGCGTGTCTTCGAGACCGAGCCGCTCGGCGATGCGCGCCGGAACGGGAACGAGGCCGCGCGTGTAGTCGATGCGATGCTGGACTTCGTGGCGCTCGGTGGACCGCGCGAACCGGTCGCGAAGACGTTCGAAGGTGGCGATGCTCGCCGGGCGAAGGAGCTCGTCGTGAATGGCGTCCCACTCGTCGAGGGTGGCCCGAGGGGCGCGGTACCGGAGCTCCGCCGCGTAGTCGCTCTCGGGCACGAGTCGCCGCGGTGGGACGAGGCGCACGCCGACGAGCCTCCCCCACTATCTCGGTGCCGGCTCTTCCCCGCAGGGCGCGGGTCGCGAAAGAGGCGAACGAGAACAACCGGCGTGCGAAGGGCGGCTGACGACGGCGATCCTCGCTCGAGCGACTCATGGTCCATCTGTCTCGCGTTCCAGCCGCGCGGCGTCCGTCTCGTCCCTGCCGGCCGCGTCGAGGATCCGCTCGAGCTTCTCGAGGTCCGCCGGTTTCAGCAGGTGCGCGTCGAACCCCGCCTCGCGCGCCTGCCGCCGGTCTTCTTCCTGTCCCCAGCCCGTCATGGCGACGAGCGTGATCCGGCGGCCCCCGGCTTCGTCGCGAATCCTTCGAGCGGCCTCGTAGCCGTCCAGCCGCGGCATTCCGATGTCCATGACGGCGAGGTCGGGCCGGAAGGTGCGTGCCTTCTCCACGGCTTCTTCGCCGTCGTGGGCGATGACTGCCTCGCAGCCGAGCGTGGTGACGAGCATGGCGAGGAGCTCCGCCGAGTCGAAGTTGTCGTCGGCGACGAGGACGCGGAGCGGAGCGCCGGCGGCCCGCGCAAGTTCCACCGGCTTCGGAGCCGGCCCTTGCGCGCTCGGCGCGGTCGTCAGCGGCAGACGCACCAGGAACTCGGCACCGCACCCGGGACCGTCGCTGCGGGCTTCGATCGTGCCCCCGTGCATCTCGGTCAGCCTCCGCGAGAGGGCCAGACCGATGCCGAGACCCGGTGAGCGGTTGCTCTTGGCGAACATCTCGAAGAGACGCCCTGCGACCTCCGGAGCAAACCCGCTGCCCGTGTCGCGCACCGACACGAAGACCTCGCCGTCCCGAGCTCGGGCTTCGAACGTGATGCGACCCCCGCGCGGCGTGAAGCGCCCGGCGTTGTTGAGCAGGTTCGTGAAGATCTGCGTGAGTCGGACGGGATCGCCGTCCAGCCAGACCGCCGAGGCCGGCGTCGTCGTGAGCAGCTCTTGACCCCCATCGCGGATCCCGGGAGTGCTGGCCTCCACCGCCGTCGACATCACGTCCGCGAGGTTGACCTTTTCCTGACGCAGCACGAGCGTCCCTCGGCTGATCCGGCTCGCGTCGAGCAGATCGTCGACGAGGCGGACGAGGTGGTTCAGCTGCCGTTCCAGGATGTCGCACGCGCGGGCCGCCTCGTTGAACCCGGCGATGCGCAGCAACGCTACGGCCGTCCGCATCGGCGCGAGCGGGTTGCGGATCTCGTGGGACAGCGTGGCGATGAACTCGTCCTTGCGTCGCGCCACCTCGAGCTCGTGCGCGTTGTCGAGCGCTGCGCCGACCAGATTTGCGGCGCTGCGAACGAGGACGCGATCGGTGTCGTCCTCGAAAGGCGCGCGGCGCGCGACGAACAATCGCCCCTGCTCCTGCCCGACGGGCACCTCCACCTCCATCCAGTGGAGAGGGCCCGCCCCGAGCTTCATGAGCTCGTTCGACGCGGTGGCTGCCGAGATGGCCGCTTCAATCTCCCCGAGTCGGCTCTCGCTGACGCGTGCGCCGTACCAGACGGCGGCGCGCCTCCGGTGCGGATCGGGAACCTCGAGGAGGACCAGATCGCTGTCGAGGGCCGTGGGGAGCGCGTCGAGGACGAGCGCAAAGACGTCGTCCAGCGTACGGCCCACGCACGACGACATCAGCGCGTTCAGCGCGGCGAGATCGCGAATGCATCGTTGCAGTCGCCCTTCCCCGCCTCCGAGGCTCGGGGGTCCAGGGGAGCCGGATGACATCGGGCCTCGTTCAGCTGCTCGTGTGACGCCGGCGCAGCTCGCGCAGCATTTCGTCGGCGGGCGTGTAGAAGGGGTTCTCGTGCAGCTTGCCGTTCATCACGGTGAGCGGGTGCGCACGCAATAGGTCCATCATCATCGCTCCGCTCAACCGGCGCGCGTCGTAGACGCAGACGGTCGGCGTCTTGCCGCGGTTCAGCAGGTCGTTGACGGTCGCCTCGTACTCGACGAGCTGCTCGATGCCCGGCGGGTTGGACTCGATCCAGCCCATCTGGCCCACGAGCCGCATCGGAGGACGGCCGGTGGCGGCGTGATCGCGGAGCATCTCGTCCAGCCCCTCCATCATCCGGCGCGGATCGAACAGGCCGCCCTTGAGGTGCGCATCGTTCCACGTCGTCACCTCGAGCGCGTCGTCCGACGGCGCCGACTTGCGCAGCCGGGCATCGGCCTCGTCGCGCTTCTTGGGGTCGACGATGTACACGGCCTTCTGTCCGCGAGCCATTCCCTCGATGAAGAACGGCTCGATGAGGTCGCGCTCTTCGTCCGCTCCCATCACGAACGCACATGCATGGAAGTGACCCGCGAACTGCGCATGGGCGAGAGACTCGTTGAGCGTCATGCGACGAGCATAGAACTCGGGCGGACGCCGTGCCACGGCAAGGTCGCATGAGAGCGCTAGGAGGCCGTAGTGGATTGCCCTTCGGGCAAGTCGTTCAGGCGGCCTCCGTCGTGACGGTTCTCGTTCGAGGGGAGCGCAGCCGCTCCCCTCGAGCTCCCCAGGCAGGAAGCCGTTTGGGCCCGATCCATCACGCACGA
>DASXZL010000037.1:0-28795 GCA_036501935.1 Polyangiaceae bacterium
ACGTCTTTCGCGCGCTCCTCGATGCGGGCTCGAAGGGCGGCTTCTTCCACGCGGAGATCGATGGCGTCTACGGCTTCACGCAGATCGCGCGCTCTCGTCGGCACCGCCGCTGAACGTCGGGTCTGACGCAGTAGTGCTAGCCTGCTGCCGATGCAACGATTCCAGGCGCTGATCTTCTTGGCCGTTACGGGTTGCTCGACCTCGCAAGGAGCTGCTGCGGCCGGCGACGGCGGCGGCACCCCACTGCTGCCCGCGTGCACGAGCCAACAGGACGAAGCACCCTGCGATCTGGGCGCCGACGACGGTGGATGCGCGGGCTGCTCGACGGACGACGCGGGCTACGACTGTTACTGCACGCCCTACTCCATCGGCGACGCGAGCGCCGTGTGGTCGTGCGCTCCCACGGGCTTCGCTTGCCAACCATGACGGCCCTTGGCTCCGGTCTCACCCAGACGGAGCCGGGCTGTGGAATGACCTCCCCGGCACAGCCGTACACCGATGCGCGCTCGACGAAACCGCCACCGGCGAAGAAGGACGTGGCTGCCGGGTAGGCGACGATGTTGCTACCGGGAGGCTTCGGAGCACCGAGCAAGCCCGAGCTGGCCGGTGAGCCCGCCGACGTACGAGGACCACTGCGTAGGAATGGGAGTCGACCATGAACAGAGTACAAGTCGAACAGAAGAGCTATGAGATGCCCCCGCGGGACGGATTCACCGTCACCCATTTTCTCACGGTCGCCGACATCGACCGATCCGCTCGCTTCTACGAAAAGGTCTTCGGCGGTCGCGTTCTGAGCAGAGGCGATGCCAAAGGCGCGCCCGGGTACATTCAGATCGCCAATACGTGGCTCATCGTCAACGTCGGTGGCGGGCCGACTCCCGACAAACCATCGGTGACGCTCAGCGTCCTCGCCGACCCGGACAAGATCAGCAGCTTCATGAATATCCGGGTTGCGGACATTCGAGCTTGCTACGAGCTATGGAAGAGTCGTGGGGCCGAGTTCATCACGGAGCCGAAAGACAAGTACGGCGAGACACGTTGCTACATCCGCGATCCCGACGGCTATGTCATCGAGGTCGGACAGAGCAAGCCGGACTTCACGTACGGTTGACGTTCGGCGCGAGGACCACCCGATCCGATCAGGCCGCGATGATCTCGCCCAGCGCGGCGAGCAGCTGCGATCGGCCGAACGGCTTCTCCACGCAGCGATTCGGTACGCTCGCCAGGAACTCGCGCCCCCGTGCGGTGAACGCGCCGCCGGTCATGAAGACGACCCGCCGCTCCATCCCCGGGTGGGTCCGCCGGATGCCGTCGTAGAGATCCATTCCCGTGAGTTGCGCCATCATCAGGTCGGTGAGCACGACGTCGAACCTTCCATCGTCGCGCAGCACCTCGAGCGCCTCGCGCCCGCTGGACGCAGCGACGACCTCGTGATCGTCGGCGAGCATCGTGCAGAGGGAGCGCAGTAGTGCGGGCTCATCGTCGACGACCAGCACGCGTCCACGCGGCGACGACGGCGCAGCATCGGGCGACGGCGAGGTGGGTTCCACCGTCGACGCCGGCAGCAGGCTGACCCGGAAGGTCGTTCCCTTGCCCACCTCGGAAGTGAAGCTGATCTCGCCTCCGAGCTCCGTGACGATGCGATGGCAGATGGCCAGGCCGAGACCGGTGCCCGCGCCGACTGGCTTGGTCGTGAAGAACGGATCGAAGACGCGCCCGGCGATCTCGCGAGGAATGCCGGAGCCCGTGTCGGCGATCTCGACGATCGCGCTGCCGTTCGCGCCGGTCGCCGTGGTCACGCGAACCTCGTGGTCGGCCTGCGCTCCTTCCGGGATCGCGTCGGCCGCGTTGAGGATCAGGTTGAGGAAGACCTGCCCGAGCCGCCCGGCGGTGCCGAGGGCCAGCGGGACGGCACCATCACGGCGCACGACGCGCGCCTTGTGCGTCAGCGCGCTGGTGGCGAGCGTGAGCGTCGAGTCGAGGAGAGCCCTCAGATCGACCGCCTCGAGCACGTGCTCCTCCGCGCGCGAGAGCGTCCTCAGGTTGCTGACGATCCCGCGCACGCGCTCGGCGCCCTCGGTGGCGACGCGGATGCACTCGGCCACCCCGGCGGGGTCGCCTGCTTCGGCGAGCTTCTTCGACGCGATCTCGAGGTTCATTTTGACGTAGGCCAGCGGGTTGTTGATCTCGTGGGCGACGCCGGCGGCAACGGTCCCGATCGAGGCCATGCGGTCGGCCAGCGCCAGCTGCTCGTCGAGGCGGTGGCGCTCCGTGACGTCGCGGACCACGACCAGTCGCGCCGGCGCTCCCTCGAACTCGACGTGCTGGGTCGTGCCGGCCTGGAGGCGTCTCACGGTGCCGTCCGGGCGGACGATCCGGTATTCGGACAGGTTGTCGGCCACGGTGTGGGGCCCCACCTTCGCCAGCGCGACCTGGGCGGGCACCCGCTCCTCCGGCACGAGGAAGCTCAGGATGTGCTTGCCGCTGAGCTCCTCGAGCGTCCGGTACCCCAGCAGCGCGACGAGCGCCGCGTTGGCCCAGATCAGGTGACCGTCCCGGTGGATGAGCACACCCTCGGGAAGGCGCCCGATCAGCTGGCGCAGCTCGTGTCGCGACGAGCGCAGGGCGTCGAGGCTCGCCTCGAGCTCGGCCTGCTGCCGGCGGACGCCACGGACGGCATCTCCGAAGCTCCAGAGCGTGCGAGCGGCACGCCTCATTCGGGCGATGGCGGTGAGCGGGCGCGGGGGAACGACGATGATGCGGCCCCTGCGTCCCGTGACGCTCTGCTCTTCGAGCCGCGACGCCGGCAGATCGAGCAGCTTCGGAAGGGCCAGCACATTGCCGTGGCAGATGCGGAAGAACGCCGTGGATTCGCGGTCCCCCGGGGAGAGCTCGCCCGTGATGGTGAACCGGCCGCCCGGTAGCCACGCATGCTGGAACGTGATGTTGGGGAACATGGCCGGGCCCACCAGGCGACTGGCCACGGCGTAGAGCTGACGGGGGGTGACCACGAGCTGCGCCGCCTGGCGAAGGAACACGTACGACGGGACCACCAGCATCCGCTCGCCGAGCTCTTCGAGTGAGATCACCCCCTCGCAGGCTTGCTCGGCGCGATCGAACACCGTCGCGAAGGTGTCCCAGTCGATGCGCTGCGATGGATCGCGCAGGTGGTCGAGCCCCACGGGAAGCCCCCGCACCAGCGGATCGAGGTCGATGCCCGACCGCGAGAGGGTCTCGAGCAGGATGCTCGAGGCTTTGCACGACACCTCACGCACAGGGGCAGCGTACCGGTTCTCGCGTGTGGTGTCCCCAGGGCGTCGAAGGGCCAAGCGGGCTCGCCTCTGGGCGCTTCAGTGGATCGGCACGACCTCCAGCGAGAGAACGAGCGTTGCGGCCAGCCCGAGGGCCAGCGCCGCCAGGAGGGAGAGCGTCGCGAGGACCGTGCCCGCGATGGCCGGCGCGATCCCGGGCCTCGCGGGCCTACGCGCGGCCTGGACGATGGCGACGGTGCCGGTCACCAGCGCTGCAGCACCGAGCAGCGCGCCGCAGGCCGCCATCGCGAGCGCCGGAGCTCCCGGGTGACTCTGCGTCTCGAGCACCCACGCGCCGGCGGCCTCGATGGCGTACGAGAGACCGCAGAGGGCGAGCGCCACGCGCGGCAGGACGGGCGAGTGGGCGCCCTTCCCCGCAGGGGCAGGGGTTGGCAGCGAGATCGGCTCCATTTCACGTCCGGAGAGTGTCGCTTCTGGTCCAAAGAGTGAAGCTTCAGGAATTTCTCCTGTCGCCGCAGGCTCCAAGAATGGACGTTGTCGTCGAAACGATGCATCGGCGCTCGAGGGTGCCCCGCCGGCCGCGGGCGGACTGCAGGGTGAGGGAACCATCAGGGAGCCATCAGAGGCCCGAAGGCCGGGTCCGTGGGACGGTCCGGCCCTGATGCGACCGGTCGCGCCGCTGCGGCCGCCGCCTTCCCAGTCACGTCTTCGAGGAGGAACGACAATATGGCGACGGTGACGACCAAACGCGCGGCGTCGCAACGTGGACCGGCGGGCCGCAGGTGGCGCGGGTCGCGCATGGCCCGCTCCGCGGCCGGCGGCGCGCTGCTCCTGACCGTGGCCTGCGCGGGTGGGGACCGAGCTACGGGCGAGGCCACGACGACGACGCACGAGGATCTCACGTGCTCGTACAACACGCCTCCGGGCACCAAATGCAGCATCAACGTGACGCCCCCCAAACCCCCTGGGCTGTCGTGGCCTGTCACGCCGGTCGTCTCCGGCGGCAACAACACGCGGTTGCCCGGAACCGGCAGCGTGGGACCGGACGGGCAATACCACTACGAGCTGCCGCTGGATCTGCCGGCAGGCCGGATGGGATTGGCCCCGACGCTTTCCCTGACCTACTCGAGTGGCGCGGCAAATGGGATGCTCGGTCTCGGGTGGTCACTCGGCGGGTTGTCGTCGATCGGCCCCTGCCCCCAGATTCAGGCCATCGACGGAAAATCGTATCCGGTCAACATGGACGGCCGGGACCCGCTCTGCCTCGACGGCCAGCGCTTGCTCGATACGAGCGGCGGTGCGGGCACGGCGTTCGACACGGAGCTCGACAGCTTCGGGGAGATAACCACCTTCGTCGATGGGAGCGGTGCACGTGCATTCCGAGCCCAGTCGCAGGCCGGCGTCACGCGCATCTACAGGCGGTACGGAACCAATCCCGCCACGGGTCGCGGCCTCTTCTGGCTGCTCGACACCGTGCGCGACCTCGAGGGCAACTCGGTCAACTACACCTACAACAACCTGTCCGACACGCAGGGCCCCGTGAGCGTCTGGGAGTACTCGATCAACACGATCACGTACACCAACCGCTCCGACGCGAACGGGAACGTCACGTCCCCAGGGATGCGGCAGGTCGCCTTCTATTACACGGCAGCGCGCCCCGATCCGATCTCGATGCGCTACGGCGCGTCCAACCCCGACCCGCGGTCCGGCTCGACCGTCCAGGGGACGCCCGTGGACGTGCGGACCTCGACGCTTCTCAGTGGCATCAGCATCTTCGGGCCGACGCCGACGAGCGGGACGTCTGTATCCACCGGCAACTGCGTGCCTTACCAGACCAGCACGTGCGAGCCCGTTTGGGCGTACACGTTGGGGTACACGACCAGCACCGCCACGGGGCGATCGCTGCTGACGACGGTGACCAAGCGGGCCACGCAAGGCGCGGCGCTGACGCGGACGTTCGCCTACGACTCGGCCGCGGGTTTGGACGCGTCCCGGTGGCAATCGCCCGTGAGCATCGCGCCGTCAGGTACGCCGCTGTACCAGGCCATCAACATCGTCGGCGGCTCCTTCAACGTCGACGCATCGGCCTCACCGGGCGGATATCCCGCCTACGTCTACGGGGACCTCCTGCACGACGGCCGGACCCTCGTTCTGCGGGACATCGGCGGCAATGCTCCGGGCCACATCACCGTCATGGCCCTCGGCTCCGGCGGCTTGCAGACGCTGAATCTGGCCGGTCTGGACACGGCCTCCCTCGTCAACGCGCACGTCGCGGATCTCGACGGCGACGGCGTACCAGAGATCGTCGCCCCGGACACGGCCAAGCGACTTCAGCCCGGCCTCGCCTACCCGGGCTCGCCCGGAGGCTTTGCGTACAGCGTCTACAGGTTGAACCTCGCGACGAAAACTTACGCGGAGACGCCAACGTCCATCTGGTACTTCGATCCGCGCGAGCCGTTCGACGGCCAGACGTACTACGGATACAACACGTGCGATCAGAACGCCGCGGGTGTGACCTTCTGCTGTCAGACCGCCCGCAATTCCTCGGCCTCCGGGTGTCCGAGCGCGCCACCTGCGCCGACTGCCGCCGTGAGCCCGCTCTTTCTCGCCGACTTCACCGGGTCGGGTCTGCCCACCGGGTTCTGGGCGCACCACCAGCCGAACGACGGCCAAGGCGAGGCTCCGTCCCCGGGGACGCCGGACCTCGACTGCCAAATGCCCCCCAACCTGCTTGGTGCCTGCACGGTGTTCGGTTGCTTCCCGATCTCCTCGACGACGACGAATTGGTACGAGGGATGCACCAACTACGCCTGGGCCACGGCACCACTCACGACGTCCTCGGCCGGTCCCTCACTCGGTTCCGCGAGCCCCATCGACGACGGGGCTTCCACGGCGCCGCCGCCGGAGAACACCTCGGTCGTGGTCGTCGGAGGACTGGGGGGTGGCTTCATGCCTCTTCCGGGCAGCTCCAATGCACCCACGCCGGGGCCGTCGAACTACCAGGCCTTGACGCTGACCGACGGGTCCGGAGTCGCGATCCTCTTCGCCGGCTTGGACGGGCAGGACGCCATCACCAACGTCCCGGTCGGCTCGTCCAGCCCGACCACTTTGCCGACGATTCCGTGGACGGCATGGAGCGATCGCAACCTCCCCATGTGGGACAACTCGTCGGGGAAACGAGTACCCGCCGGGGGCTACGCGGTGTCGAGGGACGCGTCGGATCCGACCGGCACCCATCTGTGGCTCGAGCTCGACGTCGATGCCTTGTCGGCGGTCGGCAACTTCGACGGCAGAGCGATCAGCGAGGTGTACGACGTCTGGGGTCACCTACCGGCGGGGACGGACACGAATTTCCTGAATTGGCGCCTCCGGCAGATGGACGTGGATCAGGACGGTCGCAGCGATCTCGTCGCGTACCACATCGCCTCGGCGACGCTCGCCGGGGTCGACGCGGCGTACCTCTTCCACTGGGGCGCCGACGGCTCGCTGCAGCCGGTCACTGCGTTGACGACGATTCCGCTCGCGATGGCGGACTACGACGGCGACGGGATCACCGACATGATCGGCGGGACGCTCGCGATGCTGAACGCAGGGGGCCCCAGCTTCTACAAGGGCGGCACCATGGCGCACGATCGCGTCGCCGCGACGCGGGACCAGGGTGCGGGGACTCCGTCGGAGACCGTCACGTACGTGCACCAGCCATCGTCGTCCGCGTCGACGGGGGCGTGCGGCTCGTATCCGACCGAATGCATTCCGGGAGGGCTCACGGTCGTCAGCACCCACGACGTCTGGCAGGGACCAGACGTCGGCGCGTGGGATGCGCGCAGCTACTCGTACGGGACCGCGCGTACGGACGTCCACGGACGCGGCTTCCTCGGCTTCGACTGGATCGACGAGGTGGCCCTCGCGCGTCCCGAGGAGACGGTCACCTACTACTCCAACACTAGCCCGCTCATCGACGGCGCCTACCTCGGCGCGAGGCCAACCAAGATCGTGCACTACGCGCCCACCGCGCCGCTCACGAGCTCGTCGGCGACGGTCCGCGCGACGACGACCACCAACGACTGGACGGGCCTGACCACGACCGGAAAGAGCTACACCGCGCAGAAGTACTACTGGGCGACCACCGATCAGGAGTACCCAGGCACGGTCAATCTGTATGGAAGCGCGTCGCCCCACTTCAGCGCGCCGCCGAGCTCCGCGACGACGTTGCGTACGCGTTACGGAAGCACCGACTACGACGCGTACAACAACGTCACCTACTCGACTCAGATCACCGAGGGCGGGGTCCTTTCGGCCACGAAGACGACGTATTACCCGCCGGACACGACGCACTTTCTCCGCTCGCTGCCGCAGACGGTCCAAGTCTACGCGTACACCCCGTCCGGCAGCTACACGGGTACGCCCCGTCGCACCGACTACACCTACGACGATCCGGCGCACCCGGGCCGCGTTCACACGGAGACCGTGGACCTCGGTAGCTCGGACGTGACGCTGACGCGGACGACGACCTATGGGCGCAGCCTCGACGGTGTCGTCACCATGTCCACCGTGACCGCCGAGGGAGTGAATGCGAGCGGGCCATACCAGGAGCCCCCCCGCACGACGAGCGTCGTGCTCGACCCCGACGAGGGAATGTTCCCCCGGCAGACGACCGACGCCCTGGGTCACGTGACCCTCACGCTGTACAACCCCCTCTACGGCGTCGTGCAGGACGCGTTCGACGCGAACGGGATCGAGACGCAGACCACGATCGACGAGTTCGGGCGTACGACGAGCGTCCGGAGCGAGGCAGGAACCACCGTCAACACGACCTATTCGCAGCGGCTCGACTCGAGCCAGGACGTCATCGGAACGGTGATCGCCGTGGGTGGCCCCGGCGTGACGCCGACGCGCAAGGTCCTCGACATCCGCGGCAGGACCATCCTCGACGAGACCATGGGCATCAACGGAGCGTGGGACTACACCGTGACGGGGTACGACGTCGTGGGCCGCGCCAGCGTGCTCTCCCGGGCCCAGGGATCCGAGACGCCGCTCACCTCTCCGCCGGCTACTCCCGGCGCCGCGACGACGAACGTCTACGACCCGCTGGATCGCCTCACGCTCACGACGCTACCGGACCTGAACACGATCTCGCGCGTGCAGACGTTCCTCACGACCACTACCACCGACCCGGTCGGCAACCGGAGCGAGACCACGCGCGATGTCGATGGTCGCGTCGTGCAGACCGTCCAGTACGGAACGAGCGCCAACGCAACGACCATCTTCCAGTACGGGGACTTCGACACGGTGACGCAACTCACCGACGCCGGAGGGAACGTCACGAGCACCACGTACGATCTGCGCGGCCGCAAGCGTCAGCAGGTGGACCCGGATGCGGGGACCACTACGTGGACCTACAACGGCTTCGGAGACCTCCTCAGCCAGACACGCGCGCCCGGCACGACGAGCTACCAGCACGACGCGCTGGGACGTGTGACGGTGACGACGTACGGCGACGGGAGCATCGCGACGAATTCCTGGGACACCGCGACCATGGGCATAGGGAAGCTCGCGTCCTCCACCAGCCAGGACGGCGTCGAGGTGGACCTCGCCTACGACGACCTGGGCCGCCCGGCTTACACCGGCTGGACGGTCCCCACCGGGACGGGGTCCACGGAGTACTTCAATCAGTTCATGACCTACGACACGGACGGACGCCTCTCGACCACGACCTATCCGTCGACGGGCGCAGCGAATCGCTTCACGACCCAGTGGAACTACGATGCGACCAGCGGCTGGCCGCGCAGCGTCGCAGAGACCGACAACGGCACGACGAAGCTCTGGCAGGTCGGTGAGCGCTGGCCGGATGGAAGCCTGTACTGGGGGACGAACGGCAACGGCGAAGTGGCGACTCGGTCCTACGACGTGAACGGTCGCGTGCTGACCATCCTCGACGAGACGAGTAGCGGGATGGCGCTCGTCGATCTCGCGTACGCGTACAACGCGGACGGGACGGTTCACACGCGCGACGACACCGTCGCGAACCGGGACGAGACGTACGCGTACGATCTGATGCACCGGGTCATGGGCTGGACGCTCGTCTACGGCTCGACCAACCTGCAGAACCACTACTCGTACGACACTCTCGGCAACCTGAAGACCGTCTCGCTGAACGGATCGGTCGTGGAGACCGACTCGTACGGGCAGCTTGCGTACGAGGGTACGTCGCCCTCGGGCATCTATGAGTTCGCCACCGTGCACCCGCACCAGCTGGCGTCGCAGAGCTACGGATCCTCCGCGGTGACGTTCGCCTACGACGGCGCCGGCCGTCAGACGTCGGCATCCGGTCAGCGCGCGAGCGTCACCTACACTGACTTCGATCTGCCGCGGTCCGTCACCGACGCCCAGCAGAACACGACGACGTTCCTCTACGACGCGTCCCATGCGCGCATCAAGAAGGTCAACCCCGGCCTCGGCGCGACGACGCTCACGCTGGGCAGCCTGTTCGAGCGTCGTCAGCTCGGCAACCAGACCACCTATGTCATGTACGTGCCGGGAACGGACGGAATGGTCACGCAGGTGGAGCTCACGGGCAGCGCGAAAAGCGTCACCTACCTGCATCCCGACGCCCTCGGCACGACCACCGTGACGACGAGCGGCACCGGCGGGACGCTTGCGCGGTATTACTACGACCCATTCGGCTATCGCGTGAACGCTTTGGGATGGACGCTCGGCGACAGCCTGCAGGACAACCAGATCGGCTTCACGGCGCAGGAGATGGACGACGACCTGACGCTCGTCAACATGAAGGGGCGCATCTACGACCCGCGCGCTCGCCACTTCCTGTCGATCGATCCGCACGTCACTTACCCACTCAACCCGCAGAGCTACGACCCGTACAGCTACGCCATGAACGATCCCGTGAACCGCACGGACCCCACGGGCTTCGACCCGAGCGGTTACAACTTCACGGACTGGCTCAACGGATCGCCCGGAACGTACTCGGACGACGCCCCGAGCTCCGACCCCTCCGCGTCGGCCAGCTCGTACGAACCGGCGCAGGTCGGTCCGACGGCGACGCCCGACGGAGGGATGGGCGGCTACGCCCCCGTGTGGGTGCTCGAGGCGATGCCGGCCTCCGACTTCGCGAGCATGCCGGATCCGGACGGGGTCACCATGCCGAGCGGCGCGGTCACGTCGGCCGAGCAAGTCCAGGCGTTCGAGCGCGCCGTCGCGTTCACGGACAACTGGTGGAGCCTGACGTCGCCCAAGTACCTCGTCGGCGATCACTGGTACGGCGATCCGCTGGCGACCGTCACGGTGGGCCCGCTCTCGTTCGGGAGTGATCGTGACGCCGATGCGCCGGAGGAGCCCAGCGGTCATTCGACGCCAGGGCAGGTCGACCCCGGCGGCTGGATCGTCGGTCCCGACCTCAACTATGGCGTCCCCGACTACAACCCGAGCACAGACAACAGCACGGCGAACTACGGCATCAACGCCTCTTTCAGCCTGCTCTACGGAAAGAGCGTCGAGATCGGTGTCTCCTGCCAGGAGACCGGCGCGGGAGAAATCTGGGACATCTATTGGTCGAGGAGCACGACTTGGACCTTAGGCATTCCAGGGATTGGGGTCGGCGTCTCCGGGGGCTTCACGTTCCCGGAAAATGGGGGGACGTTCCTGGGCACCGGCACGTCGGCGGGGCTCGCGGCGGGTCCCATCGGCGTCCAGCGTGACTTCGCCACATCCGACGCCAACTGGACCGTCTTCAGCCCCATCGCGTCGGCCTCCTGGACCGTTGGGATCGACGGCAAGGGCGGATGGGGAGGGCTCTACAGAGCGGACACCACGACGTCGTCGCTGATGGGGCGATCGAACTACTGATCGTCCGGTGGCAGCCAGGCCGGATCCTGCGGAAACGGCGATTCGGGCGCCGCTCGACGCACGTGCAGCCCGACGAAAGTCCTGCTCTCCGAGCCCGGACGACGGGTTCTGGACCGTGGTACGTGGATCGACATGCCCGCTCGATTGAGGCTCTACGGGTTCCCTCCCACGCGCTCCATCCGCGTCCTCTGGATGCTGCGCGAGCTGGGCGTCGAGTTCGACTTCGTCAACGTGAACCTCATGACGGGCGAAAACCGCCGTCCCGAGTTTCTCGCCCTCAACCCCGCGGGAAAGCTCCCCGTGCTCGTCGACGGCGACCTCGTGCTCACCGAGTCGGTGGCGATCGTCCTCTACCTGGCCGAGAAGTACGCCGGCGCGGGCTTGCTTCCCGCCGCGCTCGAAGCCAGAGCCGAGGTCCACCAATGGCTTCTCTTCACGGCGACGGAGCTCGAGCAACCTCTGTGGCGGATCGCTCGGCATACGGCGATCTATCCGAAGGAAAAGCGCTTGCCCGACGAGGTGGCCCTCGCCCGGCAGGACTTCCTCGACATGGCGGCCGTGATGGAACGGCACATGGGGGGACGGCAGTTCCTCGTCGGAGACGGGATCACAGTCGCCGACTTCGTCGCGGCCTACACGCTCGACTGGGCGAACGAGGTGCACCTGCTCCACGCGTTGCCGCATCTGCGGGGCTACATGGAGCGGATGTACGCGCGCCCGAAGGCCGCCCCACGCATCGCAGAGGCGTTCGCCAGCCTCCGGGCGTGAGCTTTCGCTCTGCCACGCGCCCCGCTACCTGGGCGTGTAGATCCACCCCGGCCGATAGTGCACCCCACTGAGCGGGTAGAAGGCCGTGGGATCCCCCACGGAGTCCGCGCCGCGCTGGTAGCCGGCCATCACGTCGTCGGCAAACCAGTCGTTGTCCGTGATGACCATCGCCCAGCGGCGCTCGCGGAGAGCGCGTCCCACGTCCTCTACGAGCCGATTGCGCACTTCGCCCGGCGGGCCGCTCAGGATGTCGTCGGCGGCCATCTCGTGGAGGTGCGGTCGCTTGCCGGCCATGACGGAGAGGTAGCTGTCCGTCGGCACGAACGTGTCGCCAGGCGCCGCACGGAGCGCCGCGACGACGCGCCAGCCCGCCGCCTCGTCGTGGTCGGAGGGGACGACCGTGCGCGGGTCGTAGGCGAGCATCGCGAGCTGCCCGACCGCCGCCACCGACACGAACACCGCGAGGCGCCGCCCCACGTCGGGCGCCGCCCGCCACGCGTACGTCGTCCCCGCGTGGACCGCGATCGCGAAGAGGGCGGACAGGATGGCGTACGCCGGCATGAGGACGTTCGCCCAGCCCCCGTCGTGCAGCCGGCCCGACCACGACGTGAGCAGCGCGGCGACGAGCGCCGCTCCCCAGAGCTCGCGCTCGCGCTTCGGCAGGCCGCTGGGACCGAGGACCACGAACAGGGCGCCCAGCGCCACGCCGCCGAGATGGGCCAGGACGTCCGCGGTCCAGAAGTCGGCCCACATCGACGACACGAGCGGGTGGTGGGTCGTCAGCCCGAAGGCGTAGAAGCGGTACCAGCCGCCGCTCGTCACGTCGAGGAGCCACGCGCTCGCGCCGACGCCCACCGCGACCGCGAGGGCGAACGGTACGCCGCGCCAGCGCGCCAGACCTCCGCCGGCTCCGCGGGCTTCGTCGCGCAGGACGAATAGCACGAGCGGCGCCGCGAAGATGACGCCCGTCTGCTTGGCGAGAAAGCAGAGGACGAGCAGCGCCGCGGCCTTGGCGCGCCACGCTCCGGGGCGGGTGCGGAGCACCCAGAGCGCCGCGACCCCGAGGAGGAGGAAGAGCGCGTCCACGCGCGCGATGTCCATGAACTCGATGGTCTGCTTGTACGTCGCCGCGTACGTCCCCGCGCCGAGGATCCCCGCGGCGCGGCTTCCCGTCTCCTTGACCACGAGCGCGTAAAGAAGAAAGAGGGTCCCCAGCGACGACAGCGCCGAGACGAGCCGCAGCGTCAGGAAAGAGACGCCCAGCACCTTCGACGCCGCCCCGCACACCCAGAAGTAGAGCGGGTTGTAGACGAACGGCACGAAGTCGACGCTCGGCCGCACGTACAGGTTGTGGCCGCCGGCGAGCCAGCGCACCTCGTCGAGGAGCCCGCTCTCGATCCACTCGAGCGCGAACGGATAGTGGACCCGCCGCGCGAAGACGTAGAGAAGGACGATCAGGTACAGCGCCGCGACCACCGCGGGCGCGTCGGCGAGCCACTGCATCGTCGCGTCGGGCTCGGAGGCTGCCTCGACGGGGGGCCTGGGCTCGCGGGCCTCTTGCGCCGGCTCGGCCGGCTGCGCGGACGACTGCGCCGCGGGACGGGCGTGCTTCTTGGTCTTGGATCGGCTCATGTCGGCCCCGGCTTTCGACGGCGCGCGAGTCTACGCGAAGGCAACGCAGCGGACGCGGCCGTCGTGTCACCCGGTCGGGTGGCTTGCCCGGAGGTCGCTCGTTCCTAGGTTGCGAAGCTCTCCCGGGAGGAAAACGAACGATGTCGAGGATCTTTCGTCGCGTGCAGGTGGCCGGGCTCGCCCTCGTGGGCGCCGCTTCGGTCCTGGGGCTCGGGCTGACGGGTTGCTTCGGATCGAGCAGCAGCACGAACGGAGGACACGACGCGGGGAGCGGCGGCTTCGAGGGCGGGACCCTCGACGGCGGCGCCGGGGATTCGGCCCCCGCCGACGCATCCCCCGGCGACGCGTCGGACGGAGGAATGGGGGCCAGCGAGGGTGGCGGCGGGCCGGCCGCGCCCGCGCCGGGCACGTGCGTCCCCACCGGCAGCATGAGCACCGGGAGGACGTTCTCGCTCTACGCGAGCCTGCCGGGTGGCAAGGTCCTCGTCGCCGGAGGCGACACCGCCGCCGCGTCGACCACGGCGGAGGTCTACGACCCGACGACGGGCACGTTCGCGCCGACCGGATCCCTGTCCACCGGCCGCTGGGGCTACCCCAACCCGCTCGTCGCGCTGCCGAATGGCCACCTCCTCGTCGCCGGGGGCACCGACCTCTCCTGCTCCACCCCGGTGTCGAGCGCCGAGACCTTCGACCCGACCACGGGCACGTGGGCGACGACCGGCGCTCTCGGCGTCGCCCGGTTCAACCCCGTCACGGTCGCCCTCGGCGACGGGCGCGTCCTCGTCCGCGGCGGCTACGGCACGCTCTCGGGCACGTGCGGCACCGTCACCTCGAACGCGCTGACGAGCGCGGAGCTCTACGATCCCGCGGCCGGCACCTTCGCGCCGGCGGGGGACGCGGCGACTCCGCGCGCCGCCGCCGCCGCGGCGCTCCTGCCCGGCGGTGACGCCCTCATCGTCGCCGGCGAGCAGTACGGCAACAGCCCGTTCAACGCGACCGCGGAGGTCTTCGGGACCGGGGCCGACGGCGGGACCGGCTTCGTGTGGTCGGGCGCGCTGCCGGGGACGGCCGGCTACGGGTACGCATTCGTGCTCCCCGACGGCAAGGCGCTCGTGAACAGCGCGTACGCCGGGGGGACGACGTCGTACTTCGATCCGTCGACGGACACCTTCTCGACGGCGCCCGCCGACCCGATCTCCGGCGGCGGGGGGTGCGGCATCCAGCTGAAGAGCGGTGACGTGTTCCTCGCCACCGGCTGGTCGGCCGGACAGCCGACGGCGCTGACCGAGGTCTTCCAGGCCACCAGCGCGACGTGGGTCGCCACCGGCAGCCTGAGCACGGCCCGCTCGGTGTGCTCGATCGCCGAGCTGCCGGACGGCAACGTCCTCGTCGCCGGCGGCTACGACACGACGGGCAAGCCCCTCGCGACCGCCGAGGTATGCAACCCGCAGCCCTCGACGACGCCCGGGGGGTGATCGCGCCCGGGCGACTCCAGGCGTAGCGGGGGAGGCCCGGCGATGCCCCTCGCCTCTACGGTCACCCGTACGCATCGAACCTCACCATCGGAGGTGTGCCGTTGACGCAGGTGCGGCTCGTCGCGGCAGCCCGGCCGTGAGCGCCGCACGAGCCGCCTCTTTGCCACGTCTTTTAACATGTGATTGCAGAGGCTTAGAACGCATGACGCCCGCAATCCCAGTCAGGCCTCTCGCCCGACCGATCTCGAGAGCAGCGCTTCGATCTCGCCGACGTAGCCGGCGGGGAACCGCGTCGCGACCAGGCGAAGGGCCTCCTCGGCGAGCGCGGGCGCCACGGCTCGGGCTTCGGCGTGTTGCGACTTCCGGAGCGCGAGCGCCGCGACGATGCAGGCGTCCGGGTGACCAGACAGCGATTGTTCGCGCACCCAGGCCCCGTGCGATAGCTCGCGCGCGCGAAGCAGCGCGGCAACGTCGGCGCCGCCGAGAGCGATCCGAGCCGTCTCGAGAAAGAACCGGGCATTTCCTGGCAGGCGCCGTCCGACGCGCGCTAAGCGATCGGCGGCGTCCGCCAGGCACGAGGGGAGCCAAGGCGCGGTCGCCTCGCGCTCGGCGAGAACGATGCAGGCAGCGACCGTGCGCGCGGGGATCCACAGCGAGCTCACAGCGCGCGTGCTCATGGTCGCGAGCCGTTCTCTGACGGAACGAATGCATCGGAGCGCCGTGGCCACATCGCCCGTCAGGGCCCACACCAGGGCTACGTGAGCGTCGACAGACGCGCGGTAGAACGGAGTCACGTCGCTGCCGTTGAAGTCCGCATACGCGCGCTCCGCCCGTTCCGCCTGGCCATCGATGCGCGCCATCACCGCGAGCTCGCCCTGGATGTACGCGCCGTGGATGGTGCCGCGCATGGCGTCGGCCCAGCGAGCCACCTCAGGCCGGAACCGGAACGCGCGCGCATAGTCGCAGAAGAGGATCGTGGCCACGGTGCGTGCGAAGTTGGCCCACAAGGCCTTCGAGCGCAGCGAGAGCACCTCGACCGCCTCGAGGATGCTGTCCTCGTGAGCGCCGACGGGGAGCTGCCCCAGGTCGATCGGCTGCTGCGTGATCTGCCGGCTGAGGACCGCGATCACGAGGACGTTGGCACGGTCGACGTCCGACGTCGCGACCCGCTGCGCTTCCCGAAAAGCGCGCTCCGCATCGCCTCTCCGCCCCATGATGTGGTGCCCGAGCGCCATGTTCTGGACGAGCTTGCGCGAAACCTCCGTCGAGCCGAGACCCGCCGCGGCGTTCATCCCCGCGAAGCTCACGCCGAAGCCCTCGTCGTCGCCGGCGAGCTGGAAGAGGTTCGACATGAGCAGGTAGCTGCGTGCGAGGATCTCGCGCCGCGCGCGCTCGCAGACGTCGAGGCGCTCTTCACGGATCAGAGCGGCGGGCCGAAGCCGGAGGCGGGCCACGTGCCGGACGTAGTGCAGTGCGACAAACAGGCGCCGGGCGCGCGGCGATGCGGGCACTCGCCCGCCCAGCGTCGCGGTGGCTCGTCGCAAGTGCTCGAGCCCTGCGCGGACGCGCCCCTGGCCCCCAAGCGCCTCGCCACGGAGCAGTTCGAGTCGCGCTTGCTCGAGCCGTTCGCTGCGGTGCACGAGCTCGTACCCGGCAAGGTCAAAGAGACGTCGGTACTGCCCCGCGACGACGAGCAGCTCGAGCAGCCGGTCGGTCGCCGCGCGCCGCGCGGGCTCGTCGGCGCGAGCGGCGGCGAGCTGGCGAAGCCGATCTTGGTTCTCGATCGCGACGTCGACGACGAAGGTGCTCTCCGCGAGCGCCGCGGCCCGCTCGCACGATGCCACCGCAGGCTCGGCCTCGCCGGCATGCCAGCGGTGGTGCGCTCGCTCGAAGACGGTGTCGGCGTCCTCGGCGGCGACCCGGTCGAGGGCCTCGGCGATCGCGCGATGGCGCGCGCGCCGAGAGTCAGCTTCGTCGCGCGCGTAGGCGACCTCGCGAAGACGGTCGTGCGCGAGGCGAATCCGCTCAGGCCCGACGGTGACGACCATCTGCCGAGCGGCGAGCTGTCGGACGGCATCGAAGATGGCGTCCAGGCTCAGGCCGGATGCGTCCGCAAGGACGGCCAACGGCATCGGCCGCGCGTACGCCGCCAGCCACCCGACGAGGGTGCGCGGCTGCGGCTCGAGCGAGGACAGCCGGCGCTCCAGCGCCGCGGCAACGGTAGTCGGTAGCTGCAGAGCGTCGAAACTCGCTCGCGCCGCCCATCGTCCGGCGTGCAGGTACACGTCGCCCCGGTCCATGAGCGCGCGCACGGTCTCCTCGACGAAGAACGGGTTGCCGCCGGTCTCGGCGGACACGCGCGCGCAGAAGGGCTCGGGGAGATCGCCCGCCCCGAGCATCGCGCCGATGAGCTCGGATGTCTCCCGCTCGCCGAGCGCGCGAAGCACGATCGAGCACCTGCGCGCGCCGTGCACGGCCTCGAGGAGCTCGGCCACCGGTCGCCCGGTGGCCTCGTCGTCGCGGAAGCAGGTGACCAGCGCGAGTCGTACCGGCGCGCCCGCGTCGCGGCGCGCGGTCTGCCGATCGCAAAGGAGCCGGAGGAAATCGACGGTCGACGTCCCCGCCCACTGGAGGTCGTCGATGGCGAGCACGAAGCCGACCGTCTGCGTCGCGTCGAGCACGTGGTTGGCCAGAATTCGC
The DNA here is from genome assembly GCA_036501935.1 of Polyangiaceae bacterium. Taxonomy (GTDB): domain Bacteria; phylum Myxococcota_A; class Polyangia; order Polyangiales; family Polyangiaceae; genus Palsa-1150. Next base: position 17,711 of record DASXZL010000037.1, read on the forward strand.
AACCGGCGCGCGTGCGTAGCCTCGTCGACCCTGTCCGCGCGTCGCAGCCACTCCAGCGCGCTCGTGTGCGAAGACTCGGCACCCGGCGCATGCGCGCGGAGCAGTGTTGTGAGCGCGTCGCAGACGGCCCGTACGGGTTCGAGGTCACCGGCGCCGCCCTCGTAGCAGACGGCCTCGAGCACGGGCACGCCGACCAGCTGGAGCTGCCGGCGTAGATCACGCAGCAGCCGCGACTTGCCGACGCCGCTGGCCCCCGACACGGTCGCCAAGACTGCCTCGTCGACGCGTCGGCCTTCGATGCCCTGCACGGAGAACGCGACGAGCTCCTGCATCGCCTCCGCCCGTCCGATCAGGTGACCGCTGGTCGCGTAACTGCGGCGCGTCTGGTCGGTCTCGAGCGAGTAGGCGCGGCCCATCGCCTCCGCCAGCGCCGCAATGACACCGGCCGCCGTCGCGAAGCGCCGCGCTGGCTCCTTGGCGCACAGCCGCTCGATGACCGGCCGCAGCCGGTCGCCGGATGGCATGTCGGCCGGGAAGGCGAGGGGAGACCGGGCGTGTGCTGCGAGCACGTCGACTACGCCGACTCCCGTGAACGGCAGCCGGCGGCAGACGAGCTGAAAGAGCGTGACGCCGAACGCATAGAGATCCGTGTGCGCGTCGGCGCTGCCGTATGCGAGCTCGGGCGCCATGTACGCGGGCGTGCCCGCCCGCCCGGTGCTCGCGACGTCACTGAGCCCGAAGTCGAGGACCTTCACCTCGCCGGACGGGCTCACGAGCACGTTCTGCGGCTTGAAATCCGCGTGGACGACGCCGCGGCTGTGCAGGTACGCGAGCGCGCGGCACGTCTCGACGGCGAGGTCGACGACGCGGTCGACCGAGGCGCCTTGCGTCGCCGTGAAGAGGTCGACCCCGTTGACGTACTCCATCGTGAACGCGTGCTCGGAGCTGCCCGCGATGGTCTCGAAGTCGTAGACGCGCGCGATGTTCGGGTGCGCTAGCTGCGCCATGATCCGGAACTCGGCCTTGAGCAGCTCCGCGCGCGCGGGAGTGAGACTCGACGTGGAGAGCGTCTTGAGGGCCAGGTCCAGCCCCGGTCGGAGAACGTCGCGCACGCGGTAGACGACTCCCATGCCGCCCGAGCCGACGGTCTCGACGACGACGTAACGCCCGTTGACCATCATCCCCGGCTGCCAGGTGCGGGAATCGACGCTTTCCGTGCGCGCCGCCCTGGGACTCCGGATGCGAGCGGACCCGTCGCCCGGGGCGCCCGTGTCGTGACCGGATGAAACAACGGCCGCGAGCAAAGCCCGACACGAGTGGCAATCGGCCACGTGCGAGTCGATGGCAGCGCGCGCCTCGGCGCTCGCGCGCCCGTCGAGCAACGCGACCACGAGCTCCTCGTCGAGGCAGGTCACGTCGGCGAAGTCTCCACGAGGAGCGATGTCAACGTCACGTGCAGCCGGCTCTGGACCAGGTTGAGAAGGCTTTCGAAGTCCGACGGCGAGATCTGCAGCTCGTTCATCACGTCGGCTCGCGTGCGCTCGAGGACTTGCGCCTGGGCAGCCTCGATGCGGCGGAGGATGGTCGTTCGGTGGACGCCGTAGATGGTTGCGATGTGCCCCGGCGTCAGGCCCTCGACGAAGCGAAACCGCAGGAGCGCGCGCTCCTGCGCCGGAAGGGCGGCGACCGCGCGCCGGAGCGCTGTCGCGAACGAAGGGCGATAGTGCTCGCGCAGATGACTCAGCTCGACGTCGCAGTCGGCGGCGATCCGATCCTCGTCGATCGCGACGTCGGGGCCGCCGCGCTCGCGGGCTGCGATCAGGTTGAGCGCGGCACGCACGGCGGCGACGCGCACCCAGCTCTCGAGCGAGCCCCGGCCGCTGTACTGCGCTATGCGTGGCGGCGCGCCGTCTCCGCAGGTCAGAAGGCGTACGCGCAGGTCTTGACGTGTCTCGTCGATCAGCGCCGCCTCCGCACCTACCCGCGCCAGGTAGCGGTCGACGTGGACGAGCAATCGCTCCTCGAAGAGGCGCAGGGCCGCGGGCGTTCCGGCCTGGCAGGCGCAGGCCAGGTAGAGGTCCGTCGTGTGGAGGCGGCGCAATGCGGCGACGGCCGTGCCATCTTCCGGCGCACGCGCCCCGAGATGGCGACAGTACTGCGTGGGCTCGACGTGCAAATCGCCCAGCGTTGCCACCGCGCTGGCGCAGGCTGCTTCGAGCTCCGCCCCCAGCCCGTCGCCTGCCTCGCCGGTCCAGGCGTCGAGGAAGGCCGCGCTCAGGTCCATGGGGCCGAAACATAGGCCCGCCACGTATGGTTGGCGTGACGAATCAATCGCCCCGCGGCTGTAAGGCCGTCCTCCATGCCTGTCGGAGTAGACGGAGCCCGACACCGTAGCGAAATCCGCCGTCCCGTCCGTGAGCATGGGCCTCAACCGACCGGTAACGGGGCCCCTCCGATCGTCATGAGGGCGACGCCGCTGGCCCCAGAAGGCGCACTCCCCGCCCAGCCCGTCGCCTGCCTCGCCGATCCAGGCGTCGAGGGACGCCGCGGGCAGGTCCATGGGACCTCTGGAGAGGCCCGCCGCGCCAGATCGGGGTGCCATTCATCGGCCGGGCGGACGCTCTTCCGAGAGGTCGAAGCGCACACTTCGGGGGTTCGGCCTGTCCATAGAACGCGAGGGGCCTTTCGGACGGCGACAGTGCTGGAGGACGGGACATGATCGTGAAGCAGGCAGGTGGAGCGGTTCGCAGGGGTGCGCAATGGCGTTCGCGCACATGGCGCGTCCTGACGATGGGTGGAGTCGTTGGCCTCATGGCGTGCGGCGGAGGAGCCAACCCCGGGCTCCACGAGACGATGGCGAGGACATCGGCAGCGGTCACGGAGCCGATGGCCCCATCGAGCGCGATGCTTCCGACGCAGCCCATCATGGCGGGGACGGCGTCTGGTTTCCTACCCGCGGGCGAGTCGGTCGATGCGGTGGGTCAGTTCAACTACGACCTGCCGCTGGACGTTCCTGCGGGCGTGGCCGGGATGACCCCCAGGCTGACGCTGCACTACCGGAGCGGAGACGGCAACGGGCCGCTTGGGCGCGGGTGGTCGGTGCAGGGCTGGACGTCGGCGATCACGCTTTGCCAGAAGACGATCGCGTCCGACGGGGTGACGGCGGGTCTGGCGTTCGACGGCACGGCCTCGCTATGCCTCGACGGCGCAAAGCTCGTTCAGGTGCGTGTGCCTGACGGCAGCCCGGTGGAATATCGCACCGAGCAGGACTCGATCACTCGCATCGTAGCCGGGTCTCAGGACGCCGCGTTCAACGGGTACGAACAGCCCCTCGCGTTCAATGTGTACCTCGAGAACGGCCGTACCCGCACGTACGCGGCCGTTACGCAGACGAGGCTGGCCGGCAGAAGCACCGCCGGCACGGTCGTGCCGCGCTGGTTGCTCACGCAGGAACAGGACCGCGCCGGAAATACGATCCAGTACGTCTACAACATCGTGCCTGCCGGCGCGGCCGAGGAGATCCTCGTCGATCACATCGACTACGGCACGATCTCGAGCTCGACGGCGTCGCGCACGGTCCAGTTCACCTACCAGCCGAAGCGCGGAACGGACGCCAACGCGACCGCGTACCAAGCAGGGCTCGAAGCGGACCTGTCCCAGCGCCTCTATCAGATTCAGATGCTGGCGCCCGACCCCTCGACCAAGCAAGTCGTGTGGTCCTACCAGCTAGGCTACCAGGACCAAGGCTTCCTCGGCCGAGCGCTGCTCACCTCCGTCCAGAAGACCGGCGGCCTGGGAACGAGCAGCGTGGTGCGCACCTTCACCTGGCAGAGTGGCGATCCGCTCAAAGGCATTCCGGAGACGGTGGCGGTCGACCTAGGCACCCACTCGACCGCGGCGGGTGACGTCTGGACGTGGCAAGTGCTCGACCTCAATGGCGACGGCAAGGACGACCTCGTCGCCCAGACGACGGGTGCCGCGGCCAACCTTGGGTCTTCGTACGAGGTCTACCTGTCCACCGGCGCGGGTTTCACCAAGCAGTCGCTGGGCCTCCCCGCCGGAGCGACCTTCTCGCTCGGCGAGAGCCGGGTGATCGACTTTTCGGGAAATGGCCAAAAGGGTTTGCTGGCCAAGGTGTACCGGAGCACATCGCGGACGACCGGGGCATCCTGCGCTTCCGTTCTGGCGCCCCCGAGCCTGTCGCCGCCCTTCTACCAGACCGACGACTGCTACGACTACGTGCCGTTGACGTGGACCGGCTCGAGCTTCACCCGCGGCTCCGCGCTCGGGAACGTGCCGAACGACAGCAGTCGCCTCGCAGTCGCGGACATGGACGGCGATGGTCTGCTAGACGTCGTCAGCACGATCGACGGCGGGACGACAGGGTCCGAGTGGGCCGCCCAACTCAATCTCGGCGGCGGGAGCTTCGCCGCGCCTGTGCTTTTTCCCAGCGTGGATACGAAGTGCAACATCGGAGCGACGCCGGCCAACCTCACCGGGGATGGTCGCGGTCAGGTCATGGTGGCTGGACCGCAAGTGGAAGCGCCACCTATTCAGGTCAAGAGGTGCGTGTCTTGGGGAGACATGTATCCCTATGGCCAGTGTAAGGCATACGAAACGTATTCGATTTCGGGGGGGATGGCCTGCCTAAATTCCAGTGTCGCTCTCATGCTGGCCCCCGGCCAAACGACGGGCGGCTCGATCTCGCTCGCGACGGCTACCGGCAGCTCATATCCCCAGAACCTGTTTCTGGCGGACCTCAACGGCGACAACTTGCAGGATCTCGTCACCTTGTCGGGCGGCGCGTGGTACGTCCAGTGGAACACGGGCAACGGCATGGGGGCCCCGACGCCCCTGACGGGGGTTGCGCCCCTGACCACAGATGGTGCCTATCCGGTGAGCACGACGGGCGGGCCGCCCTTCATCGTGCTCGACCTGAACCGCGACGGGCGCGACGATGTGCTGGTCAGCTCCTCGACGGCGGCCTCGGGTGGCTCGGCGTCCACTTTTGCGGCGCTCGTGTCCAACGGAGACGGTAGTTTCTCCCAGCCGTCCACGCTCAACATGGGCGCCGCCCCCGCAGAGATGCCGGGTACCAGCGCGGCGACCACCATCCCCGTGGGCGCAGGCGATTTCGACGGCGACGGCAAGCCCGACTTGCTCTTGCCACAGTACAATACGGCCGGGTACATCCAGCAGCTGCAGCCGGTCCTCGGCAACATGAGCTCGGACGTCGACCTGCTCATCGGGGCGTGGGACGAAGGGGTACTACGCTTCGGCGTGCAGTATGGGCGCACGAACCCCGCCGACGCACCCTTCACCGACTGCAACGCGTTTCCCCAGGTCTGTATCCGGCGGGGCATGCCCGTCGTGGCCTGGATGTTCGGCGCCGACGTGGGCGCAGCGGTGTATTACCGCTTCGAAAACCCCCGGATGGACGCGCACGGTCGGGGATTCATCGGCTATGACACGATGCGCGAATGGCAGCCCTTCCGGCCCTGGGAGCGCACGACGACGTACAACAATACGTTCACGGCGACCGAAACCTTGGGCGGGGCGCCGCACCAGATCTATCCGTACGCGGGGCTGGCTGCGACCGTCACCACCGTGACGGGTGTCGTCACCCATGACTCGACTTGGATGAACCCCGCCGGGGGCGGGGCGCGCCAGTCCCCGCCCTGGAGCCAGCCGGGGAGCCAACCGGATGGCCTCGAGGCGCGAATCACCAGCTCGTCGATGGGTTACGTGACCATGATCACCCCGGGCAGCGCCGCATACCTGGTCGCGCCGCTCAGCGTCAGCACGAACGAATGGGAGGGATCCGTGACGGTGGACTGGAATGCTTCTGACCCAGTTCACCTGCCGTATACGACTCCGTCGTCCTATTTCACGACCTGGAGCGGCTTCTACACATACGACGGGTACGCCAACCTGACGTCCTCCAACGAGTACAAGACGGGTGGCATCCACAGCGTGGTCAATGCGAAGTATTACAGTCCAAGCATCAGCAACTGGCAGGTCTCGCAGCTGGAACAGAAGCAAGTGATGAACTGGACGGACGCGTCCGGCGACGGGACCGCGGCCCCGGCCAACTATACGACGACCCAGTACACGTACGACGCCCGCGGGTATCTGGCGACCCAGGTGGTGGAGCCGCTCGCGCCGGCGGCTCCCGACGTCCCCGCCGCGCCGGGCGCGACCGCGGACCTGAACGAAACCATCACGTACACCTTCGACGGGAACGGGCGACTGAGGCAACAGGTCGCGAAGGCGGGCGACACGACGCTGCCTCCCCGCAGCCTCTATCTCGATTACGCCGACGTCCTGGGCTCGGGAGAGACGGTCGTCTATCCGAGCGAGACCTGGAACGAAGCGGGCGTCGGCTCCTTTAGCTGGACCCATCCGGCCTACGGCGTGCCCGTAGCCACCATGGACGCCAACGGCGTCACCAGCACCTTCGTGCATGACGACCTAGGGCGCATGGTCCGGAGCAACTCCCTGGTCACCAGCGGCAATCCGAGCGGCCTCGACCAGGTCCTCACGGGCTACTCGACCACTGCCACTGGCAACCTGCTGGTCTCGACCCAGACGAGCTCGGGCTCGCTCGGCTACTCGCTCTCGGACGAGCTCGGGCGCACCGTCGAGACTGGCACGCTAGGCCTTGCAGGCCAGTACTCCGTCGTGGACACGAGCTACGACGTCTTCGGTCGCGTCGCCTCCGTGACCAATCCGGGTTGGGGCACGGCGTCCACCAGTGCCACGGTAAAGGAGTACGACAGCCTCAATCGCCCGGTAGCGATTACCGGGCCGGATGGTTCGCAGACCACGTTCAGCCAGGGCTACTTCTACACCTTCGAGACCGATCCGGTCGGCCGGTTGAACGCTGTCTTCTACGACTACGACCACCGGCCCCAGATCTCGCAGCAGTACGATACGAGCGCGAGCGCGTGGCGATCCACCAGCTACACCTACGGGCCCTTCGGCCACATCAACACGGTGACCGATCCAAACAACAACGTCACCTCGATGCAATACGACCTGCTCGGTCGGCGCACGCAGATGGTCGACCCTGACAGCGGCCCCACCTCGACCTTCTACGACGGTTACGGCGAAGTCCGCGAGACGGACATGCCCACCAGCAGCACCACCTTCACCATGGACGCTGCGGGCCGCGTTACCCTCGCGAGCAACACCGTCGACGGCAAGACGCAGTACCTCTACGACCTCGCGACCGATCCGTCGGGCAACTCCTACGGACCCGACAAGGGCAAGCTGTCCGCGGCCATCGCCCCCGGCAGCGTGCGCGTCGACTACTACTACGACGCCCTCTCCAGGCCGTCGCAGCAGACCTACTCGAGCACGGCCTTCTCCTACCAATCGACGTTCTCCGAGTCGTACAATGACCCCTACGGCCGGCTGACCACGGTCACGTATCCGGCTGTCCCCGGACGTACGCCGTTCCAGACCTTGAACAAGTACACGAACGGCTACCTCGCCGAGGTCGACCGCAACTTGCCGACCGGCGCCTTCGTGTCCGTCAAGCAGATCACGGCCACCGACCCCGCTGGGGACCTGACGGCGGCCACCTACGGAAATGGCATCGTCGAGGCGCGCTCCTACGACCCGTACACGATGCGGCTGTGGAACGCGCAGCTGACCCAGGAGCCCTCGGGAACGACCCTGACGGCCGTGAACTATGCCTACTACAGGGACGGACGCGCCCAGCAGCGGACCGATCTCCTCTCCGGTCGCAACGAGGTCTACACCTACGACTCGCTCCGTCGCCTCAGCACCTGGGCGCTGACGCCACCCGGTGTGTCGACCAACACGACCCAGTACGGCTACGACGTGCTCGGCAACCTCACGCAGGTCCAGGTCAACGACACGACGATCGTCCAGAACACGTACGGGGAATACACGACGAGTCGTCCGCATCAGCTGGCCATGACGGTGGACAACGGGAACGTGAATTCCTACTGGTACGACGCCGCGGGCCGTCAGTACTGGTCCAACAACTCGTCGATCGCCTACCGTGAAAACAACCTGCCGGCGTCCATCACTGAAAGCGGCGTCACCACCTACTTCATGTACGCGGCCGACGGCGAACGCGTCGAGAAGAGCGGACCCGCGGGCCTCACGATCTCCGCCGGGCACGGCCTCTACGAGCGCCGCGTGGGCCTTGCTCCCAGCGGCGGCGACCTCCACGTCTTCACCATCCCCGGCATCGCCCAGGTCGTTTACGACGATGGCGCCGGGGGGGAAAAGACCGAGTACCTCCACATGGATGCCCTCGGCACGCTCGGGATGGTCACCGACGACCAGGAAAACGCCACGCCGTCTTTCCAGGAACCGTTCGGCAAGCGCACCGACGTCAACGGCGCGCAGCTCGCCAGCTACTCAGGCGACGTGCGCGGGTACTTCGGGGGCCACGAGTACGACGATGACCTCGGCTACATCAACATGAAGGGCCGCATTTACGACCCGAACCTGCGCCGCTTCTTGACCCCGGACCCGTTCGTGGCCAACCCGCTCGACGGGCAGACCTACAACCGATACAGCTACGTCGCCAACGATCCGGTCAACACCAACGACCCGACGGGATTGCAGTACGCCGAGGTCTGCCCTGGGAAGACCTGCACGGGGCATGGTGGAAATGGCGGGGGGACGATGGATGACAACTACTTCGCTGGTCCGCCTCCCAGCCCCGGATCCGCGAATCCATTTGCTGCCACGCTCTGGCAACAGTTTGCCGGCTCCAACGCCGGCGGGTCGGTGACCGGGGTGGCATCGGAGCAGTCCACGTTTGCAGCGGCTGCAGGGGACATGCAAGGGGGAGGCGGCCAGTGGCTAGACACGGTGTGGATCAACGGGCAGCCGATCTATCCGAGGACGACGGACGGAGGTGGGATCGAGTACTGGGCTGCCCAGTGGGCGCCATACGGCGCCTATGGGCAAGGGCTAGATCTCACCGGCTGGACCCTCTTCCAGAACGCGTGGCAGACGATGTACTGCGGGGGGGTGTGCACGCCCGACGGGCGTGCGGCAGCCGCCGCATTCGTGAACGACTTGCAGACGATACAGACGGCATCCACGATTCAGGCGGGGGTTAGCGGGGCGGTTCTGGGCGGCATGGCCGCGGCTCCGGCCGTTCTCGGAGCTGGCTCAGGCGCGGTCGCGCCACAGGTCCAGGCAGTCGTCGCCGCCGTGTCTCCAGTCCTCGTCAAGGCTGCGCAGACCGCCGAAGAGATTTGGAATAACACCTGGCTCCCGACGTGCAATGGAGCGGCCTATACCTTCGTCGAAGAGGCCCAAGCGGCCGGCTTCGAAAGCGGGGTTGTCTTTGTCCAGGGCGTCCAACGGATACCACTGGCACCGGTTGCGCACGTGATTCCCTATGCTTCGCAAGGCGGGCAGATGTGGTTCATGAACTACGGACAAATGTACTCCTCTTTTGGAGAGGCACTCTCTCAGACCGGGTTCGGGTCGTGGGACCTCGTCGGCGCGTATTCCGGGTCGGATGCGATGGTGAATTGGGCGGTACAATTTGGGTTGACCCCGAACGGCCTCTGGCCCTGAGAGGTCAGTACTCCGTCGTGGACACGACCTACGACGTTTTCGGTCGCGTGGGCTCCGTGAGCAACCAGGTTTGAGGCGCGGCTTCCACGCATGCCGCCGTCAGGGAGTACGCTGCCGGTGGTCGACGTGCTCGTTGCGGATCGCGGTAGGGACGGCCGTTAGCACCATGGGGATCCTGCGATCGCCCCTGCGCCTAAGAGGTGTTGTCTCGCCTTGATGGACGAGATGGTCACGCCGAGGGCGTACCTAGTGCACCGTCAGCGAGGTGCGCTTCAGCATTCGTCGGTGTGACTTGATGATGGCGGCGGCAGGCTTGGTCCAGGCGAAGGGCGTGGGATTCCGTTTCCATGCCCGCATGTACGCGTGAAGGTGTTCGCGCAGAGCGGTCTTGGAATAGAAGTCGGTCGCGCTGAGCGATTGCTTGCCGAGGATGCCGAAGAAGCCCTCGACCTGATTGAGCCACGATGCGCTCGTCGGGGTGTAGTGGAAGTGGACGCGGGGATGCGCCCCGAGCCACGCTTTCACCTCCGGCGTGCCGTGCGAGGACGAGTTGCCGGGCCGTGCCGCGACCGGCACGCGTGATTCGCCGATGAGCCTGCGCGACTACCACAAGGCGGTGCAGAGGCGCGGCGGTCTGCGTCAGCAGACCGGGGCGCTCCACATCCTGCGTCACACCTTCTGCTCGCACCTCGCGATGAGGGGGGCAGCGGTCAAGGCCATCCAGGAGCTTGCCGGTCACACCGAGCTGACGACGACGATGCGGTACATGCATCTGTCGCCGGCGGCCCGGGAGGATGCCATCCGGCTGCTGGACAGGCGTGGTCGGGACGCCCGGTTTTGGAGACATTGTGGAGAGGGAAGGGGCGACGGCCTAATTCCCCGAGGAATTGAGCGTCCCCAGCGGGAGTCGAACCCGGGACCAGGGGTCGGAGAGGGAAGGGGGATCCGTCGTAGAGGCGGGATTTCCAGGGGATCGCGTGAGTCGGGGTGAAGGGCGGTGAGCCGCGGTGAGGTCCGGCGGGGTAACGGGTGGGGTAACAGCTGGGGGTGGGCTTGGTCCCCTTCGCCCGAGGGTCCTGGATCTCGCCTGCCACGTTCGGGACCGCGTAGATTGTCCCCGTGGCTGACCTACGGAAGCGCGCTGTGCGCCGATGGCGGGACTACCGGACCGCCGCGGGTGCCCGACCGGTTAAGGCCTTCCTCGATGGCCTCGCCGACGAGGAGGTTGCGGCCATCGTCGCGGGCATGAGCGAGGTCGCGGGACTGGGGCTTGTCGCCGCCAGGCACCTGCGAGGCGATGTCTACGAGGTGCGGGCGGACGCGCGGACGCGGAGCTTCCGGCTTCTGTTCTCCACGGAGGGGCGTCGGAGCTGCGCATTCCGCGCATCGTGATCAGTCGTTTCGCGCCATCGTGATCGCCCGTTCCGGGCGTCGTGATCGGAGCGAAGCGACGCTGGCCTGGTCTACTCCTTGGTGTTGGGTTCCTTTCGCCGGGACGGGCCCTTTAGC
>DASXZL010000038.1:0-5559 GCA_036501935.1 Polyangiaceae bacterium
GGGGTCGTGGCATCCAAGACGGGCGGGAGAGGGAAAGGGAAAGGGAGAGGGGAAGGGAGAGAACCCGCCGCGACCGCGACCGCGACCGCGACGGGGACCGCGACCGCGACCGCGACTGCGACGGGGACCGCGACCGCGACCGCGACTGCGACGGGGACCGCGACCCCGACCCCGACCCCGACCCCGACTCCGACCCCGACCCCGACCCCGACCGCGACCGCGACCGCGACGGGGACCGCGACCGCGAGCGTCGATGGGATGCGGAGCATCGACGGGACGCCGCCGGGCGTGACCTGGAGGATTCCAAGGATGACCGCGACCCCTTCGAGCGTGGCAAAGACGAGTCCCGTCGTCGCTGGGACGCCGTCGAGCGTCGCTGGGAGCATTTCCACGACGACTGGGACGCCGTCGAGCGTGACAAAGACGATTTCCGTCGTGGCCGGGACGCCAGCGACGACGACTGGGAACCCGTCCGTCGTGTCCGGGACGCCAGCGACGACGACTGGGAGCCCGTCCGTCGTGTCCGGGACGCCAGCGACGACGACTGGGAGCCCGTCCGTCGTCGCCGGGACGCCAGCGACGACGACTGGGAGCCCGTCGACGCTCGCTGAGCCCCGGGCGATGCTCGCTGCGCAGGCTGCGACGACGAGTCGAAGGCCGACGCCGGGAAAAACGTCGCCAGCTCCGACCGACAATCGACCGGCGCCGGTCGATTTCTCCCCGCCTCCCACCGCAGGCGCTTCTCTCGTGGTCTCGGGGGCTTGAGGCGGCTCGTCGATCGCGCCGTCCGTGCCGTCCGGCTTCGTGGCCGTGACATTTCACCATGTCTCTATGTGGGCCGTGCGGCGGTCCCGGCACTTCGGCCGGGCTGCCACGCGGCTCCGGACCCCAGCCCCGAAAGGAAACACCACGATGACCACGACCAAGAAGACCCCGACCAAGAATAGGACCGCCGTCATGGCCGCCGATCAGGCGCTCATCGACGGCACGGCCCAGAACAAGGCCAGCCTGCCCGCCAGCTTCACGGTGGGCACGCAGACCTACAAGCCGGACGACGTCGTCGCCCTGCTCGAGAACCGCATCACCACGTCGAAGGCTGCCGTCACGGCCGCCGCGGAGCGGACCGCGGCTTCCAAGACGGCGGACGAGACGCGGGCGCAGTCCAAGCTGGTCGTCGACACGTACCGGAGCCTCGTCATCCTTCTCTTCCTGCAGTCGCCGACCGTCCTCGCGACCTTCGGCCTCGCCGCACCCAAGCCGCGGACGCCGAGTGCGGCGACCAAGGCGGCCGGCGCGGCCAAGGCCACCGCGAAGCGCAAGGCGAAGAAGGCGGCCGTCGACGCCGTGGACGCGGGAGCCCCCGCGCCCGCTGCAGACGCGACCGCCCCGACCGCGGCGACCCCGACGGCGGCCCCCGTGCCGCCGCCGGCCGCCGCGCCGGCCGCCAAGCCCGCGAGCTGACGCGCGAGCGCGCGTCGTCCGTGAGCCGCTGACCGGACCTGCGGAGCCCCCCGCGCCCCCTCCCACTGCTCGTACGGGGGAGGGCGGCCGGGGGGCGCGCGGGATAGTCTCTCCGGCGCCATGCGCGCCGTGCTCGAACGCTTCGACGCCGGACAGACGATCGCCTTGCAGAGCGAGCTGCAGGCGGCGCTCGCGCCGGGCGAGATGGAAGCGCTGCGCGCGGCCGGCATCGTGCGCGACACCGGCAGCGCCGACGTCGTCGAGCTGTCTTTGGCGGACCTGGTGCGGGCGCTGCGCGACCTCTACGGCGCCGAGGGCCGCGGCATCGTCGCGTGGTCCACGCTGCAGCCGACGCCGATGGCCGTCGGCGTGGCGACGGACGCCGCGGGACCGCGCGACGTGGTGCTCGTCTCGGGAGCCCGTCACGGCTTCGAGATCGTCGCCATGCGGCCGCGGCGCACGCTCGTGCTCACGTTCATCGCCGACGACCTCACGAGCCGGCGCCGCGCGCAGCACCCGGCCTCGGCGACCGTCGCGATCGAGGTGCTCGAGGAGTCGCTCGTCGTGCGCCGCAACCGCCTGGCCCTGCGCGGCGCTCGACCGGCCGCGGTCGCCGCGACCGTCCCCGAGGCCGATCCCGGCGAAGCCCCGGCGCCCGCGCAGGCCCCCGCCCGGACCCGCGGCGGCTCCCCGCCGAGGTTCCCGGGCGCCGCCACGTGGGCGCAGGTTCGCATCGAGGCGCAGGACTGGCACACGGTCCGCATCGAGCACGGGCCGCACGTCAGCCGCGCCACCGCCGTCGATCTCCGGATGGCGCACGCCGTCACGCGCAAGCCCACCGTGCTCTGGGCCGCGCTCCAGGCCATCTGCGACGGCCACGGCACCTTCCGTGGCCGCCGCTTCGGCAACGCGCAGGCGACGAAGAAGACCCTCAGCCGCCTCGCCCTCGAGCTTCGCACGCTCTTCGGCATCGACGAGTCGCCGTTCTTCCCCTACTCGCGGGGCCTCGGCTACAGCACGCGCTTCGTCGCCGACGACCGCGTCGCCGAGCAGCGCAAGAACCTCACGCCGGAGGAGCAAGCCGCCGTGCAGCGCGCCGAGCTCGACGCGGACCTCGGCGACTACCGGGAGGACCTCGGCGGCCCGTCGGTCGACGAGGACTGAGCCCGGAACCCTCGCGGGAGCTACTGGCAGATCCCCTTCGGGCACGGCAGCTGGAGCTGGCACTCGTTCTCGACGCACGTGAACTTCGCGGGGCACCCGCCGCAGGTCACCTCGCCGCCGCAGCCGTCGGACATCGTCCCGCAATTGAGCTCCTTGCACGCGCGGGGAGTGCACGCGGGGCACGCGGTCGCGGTCGTCGCGGCGCTGCAGAGCAGCCCGCCGTTGCCGTCGGCGTTGGACGTGCAACCGCGGTAGGAGTGCCCCGCCGCGGGAGAGTCCGTGGCCGAGAAGGGCTGCGTCGGGTCCATCTTGTCCACCTCTTGCGAGAAGATGGCCACCCCGTCGCGCTGGATCACCATGTCGGAGTTGATGTCGCCCGTGACCCCGTTGCACGTGACGGTCATCTTGGCCTTCTCGTCGACGCAGCTCTCGGCGAAGGTGCACGTCGGCGCCTTCGGCAGCTGCATCGCGCAGAACCCGTTCCCGAGGTTCGCGTTGAGGGGCATGAGCAGGAAGTTCTGCGGCGGGAGGAGGCCGCTCGTCGTGGGGAACGAGACCGTCGCCAGCTCGGTCGGGCTGCTGTTGACCGAGTAGGTGGGGCCCCACTCGCCCTCGCAGAGGTCGGCCGCCTCGCCCGTGGTCGGATCGTAGAAGCCGCTGCCCGGCGAGGGATCCGTGATGGCCTCGGCGATCTCGTGCGCGAGGGCCGTGGCCATCGCGTCCGCCGGCGCGTCGCCGTGCGGGGCGACGGCCTTGGCGGCGGCGAGCGTGCTGCTCCACGCGCACCCGGGCGCGCCGGAGGTCCCGGCCTGCCCGGTGTCGAAGCAGAAGTTCGGGCTGCCGACGAAGGCATAGCGGATGGCCGTGCCGTTCACCGTCGTCGACTCGTGGTAGCCGCACATCGTCGTGCAGAGCTGACCGACGGAGAAGTCGACGAAGTTGACGTTCGAGCCGCCGAGGACGACGTAAATGCCGTTCGAGTCGCTCGGGAGCGCGCCCGTCGTGATCGCGTGCGAGACGACGCCCGCGACGGTCGCGTTCTGGAGCTGCAGCCCTTGCGAGCCGCTGTCCTCGCTCGCGCCGACGATCGAGGCCTGCGTGGCCGCCTGGACGCCGGCCGGGGTCTTGTAGGTCGACAGGACGTTCAGGAACGGCGAGCCGCCGATGAGCCCCCCGAGCGCCGGCAGGATGATCGACGCGGGCGTGTCGTCGTTCCACTGGCCGTACCAGATGTAATAGAGGTGCACGGTGCCCGTCATGATGGCGCCGCCGTTGTAGGGCAGGTGCTCGTCGGGGCTCACGGTGCCGGGCGCGGTCTCCGGGCTACGCGGCGCGGGGCTGGCGATCTGGGCGACCTTCGACGCGGCCGTGACGGACGAAGCGGTCGAGCTCGCGGGGTCGCTCGGGTCGGCGGAGGCGCAGGCGGCGACGAGCGGCAAGAGCCAGGCGGCGTTCAAGAGAAGTCTGTTCATGGTGGTCCTCTCGGGCGATGAATCGGACGATGGGCAGGGGTGTGCTCCGCGGCCGGGAGGCGATCCGGCCGTCGGAGCGAGAGGCAGTCATAGGCGCGTCTCTGCGACCGCGGTGTCGCCCGAAGGGGGACGACGACGCGCGATTCAGAGCGCGTCGCAGCGCGCGAGCCGGAAAATGCCCGCGACGCTGCTCAGCGGTCGGGTCGGAGTGCCACGTCTGTGGGGGTCGGGGTCGAGGTCGAGGTCGGGGTCGAGGTCGAGGTCGAGGTCGGGGTCGAGGTCGGGGTCGGGGTCGGGGTCGGGGTCGGGGTCGTCGGAGTCGGAGGGACCCTGTGCCGGCGAAGCCGGCCAGCACCGCGAGCGTGAGCGAGTGGTGAGCGTCCACCTGGAGGGGTCGGGATCGGGGAGAGAGGAAGGAGGGAAAGAGGGAGAGGGGGGTGACAAGCGCCGCGCCGCGCTTCGCGCGTCACGTCGCTTGCAATCGAGGTTCGGGCCTCGGCTCTTGGGTGGGCTCGCGAGCATGGCTGCGCGCTCCTTCCGACGGGGCAAAAGGAGCGCGCAGCCATGCACCGTCAACTTCCCCATCACAAGCTCGTTGCTTACGGAGTCGCACTGGAGCTTCTCCAGTCCGTGCGGGACGCGAAGATCCGCGACAGCTACCTCCGCGACCACGCGATGCGGGCGGCGAAGGGCGCCTGCCTCAATGCCGCCGAGGGTGCGGGGCGCGTTTCGAGGGCCGACAAGGCGCGGGCGTTCACCATCGCGCGGGGCGAAGCGTGCGAAGCGGCGGCGTGCGTCGAGATCGCCGTCCAGGCCGGCGATGCGGACGCTGGCGCGCTGGAGGCCGTGATGGCGCACGCCGACCGCTTCGTCGCGCTGACGACGGGGCTGATTCGCTAGCGGCCGCCCCGGGCTGCGCGTCACCGCGACGCGCAGCCCGGCGAGCCGGCTAGCGAGGCAGCGCCCGGAGCATCCGCTTCAGGCGAACCGCGAGAGACAGCAGCTTCGCCGCGACCTCGGTGTCGACCGCCTGGATGGCGTCCGCGAGGTCGACTGCGCCGATGAGCTCGTGCAGCGAGTTGTTGGCGATGTCGAAGTGACGTCGGCGGATGCCCGAGGCGTCGCTCGGAAGCCCCTCGCAGAGGCCGAGAAACGCGCTCTTCGCCGCGCGTGTCGCCTGGTCCCGGAGCTCCGCATCGCGGATCCCGGCTTGATGCGTGAGCTTCGCCAGGTCCTTGGCGACGACGTACGCATCGAGTTTCTGAAACGGTAGAAGCGAGTTGTTCATGGTTTGGAGCCCTCGCCCCGTCGGGGGCTCCAAACCATGAACATCTCCAGCTTCCAGACCCGTCGAGCAGCCCGAAGTGTGTTGCAGCCGCAGTGCCACGCTCCTGCGTGGCGCGAGGCTGCCCGTAGGTCGAAGCGCCGCTCCCCTCGCTCGGGGGTCGCGGTCGACGGTCGC